>CAWJFD010000011.1:0-65762 GCA_963841985.1 uncultured Actinomycetota bacterium | reverse complement strand
TGCTTGATCACGACCTGGCTCCACACATCGACGCTGTCCGGGTCGGCCCACCGGTCGTTGATCTCGTCGACGTCGATCACGTAGTCCACGTCGAGGTATTCCAGCAGGTGGAACAGGAACAGCGGCAGCTCGGCGTAGGCGCCCGCGGTCACGTTGGTCATCGAGCTGATGCCGGACAGCCGAGGGTTGATCTCACCCAGGTAGAGCTCGCCCGTGTCGGTGTCGACCAGGTAGTCGACCTCGAAGAAGCCGCGGTAGCCCTCGGTGGCCAGCCGTGCCCCGAGGTTCTGGGTGAGCACCCTGGCCCGGGTCCGCTGCGACTCGGTGAGCACGTCGAGATAGACGTCGTTGCCGGCCCAGCCGCCCTTGTACGGGGTGAGCTCCTCGTAGCCGGTGATGTCGGCCATGATCGGCCCGACCAGCGTGCCGTGCCGGGTCAGCACGGCCTCGACAGCGACCGCCCGGCAGTTGATCCGCTTCATGACCTTGAGCTCGACGCCGGTGAGCTCATGGTCCTTGGCGGCGCCGTCCCAGCCGTCCCGGTCGGAGATGAAGAACGTGGTCTTGCCCGAGTCACCCCATGGCAGCTGCACGACGAGGTCGTCACCCAGACCGGTCGCCCGGGCCTTCTCGAGCAGCTCGTCGTAGCTCTCGACGGTGCCCAGCATGTTGGGCACGCTCGGCACCCCCGCCTCGTTGCCCATCCTCGTGGTGACCAGCTTGGAGTCCATCCGGTGCCGCAGCTCGGCCGACGGCAGCGCGACCTGGATGCCGAGCTCGCCCGCCAGCCGTTCGGTCTCGGCGTCGAACATCACCAGCACGGCCTTGCCGCCGCCGCCCTTCTCCCGCACCAGGTCGTAGAACTCGGGATGGGCCAGCAGGTAGTTGTTCATCTCCTCCATGGAGCTGAAGGTGTCGTCACCGCGGTTCTCCGGGACGAAGACCCGCGGGTGCGCGCCGCCGAAGGAGTCGTAGTAGTTGACGTAGGTGAAGTTCGAGATCCAGCGATCCACCCCGAGCAGGTTGAACGAGGTCGGGGAGACGAAGTAGATCGGCGTCCTGTTGCGCCGGAAGAAGGCCCGGATCGCCGATACGCCACGCAGTGGCTTGCGCCCGGTGGCGGCCGGTGCCGGCGTCGCAGCCTCCGGTGCGCTCGACCCGACAGTGGCCGGCGCTTCCGCGGCGCTGGCCTTCACCGAGGAGACCGCCTTCTTCGCGCCCCGCTCCCGGGCGTTTGCCTCCCGGGCGCCGTCCGCTGTGGTCGAGGTGGGCTTCGTGCCGGTCATCGCTGTCCCTTTCCGTCTGCGGGTTCGACGTGCGGTGACGATCACTGTCTGTGGTGATCGAAACTAGCCTTCA
This sequence comes from uncultured Actinomycetota bacterium, assembly GCA_963841985.1. GTDB lineage: Bacteria > Actinomycetota > Actinomycetes > Mycobacteriales > Pseudonocardiaceae > Pseudonocardia. The sequence goes on along the minus strand of CAWJFD010000011.1, from coordinate 64,403 downwards.
TCGAGTAGCGGTGGGGAGACTCAATACATCGCTGAGGATGGCGGCCACCCGGAGTAACCGGTGGTCGGACAGCCGTGGTCCGATGAACTGCCCGCCGATCGGCAGGCCGCCGGATCCGGTTCCGATCGGGACGGAGCACGCCGGCAGCCCGGCCAGGTTGGCGTCGTAGAGCATCGGCGCCCAGTCCCGCCACACCTCGTCCACCTCGACGCCGCCGATCCGTGGCGGGTAGGGCAGCGTGTTGTCGAACGCGACGCAGCCGACGGTCGGCGTGAACAGCGCGCTGGTACCGGTGCTGGCGAAGAACTCGGCATAGGTCGCGTGGATCCGCTCCCGCTCGAACTGGGCCCGGATGTAACGCTCGGCGCTGACCTGCTCACCGAAGCCCAGGTACTCGCGTACGGACGCGGACAGCCGCTCGGGATGCTGCTCGTACTCGGTGGCCTCGGACCAGCGTGCCTCGGCGGTGGCGATGGTGGCCCAGGTGGCCACGGAGCTGGTCAGCCCGGGAACGGCCCGCACGATCTGCACCCCGGCATCGGCGAGCGCGGCGACGGCGTGCCCGAACGCTGCCGAGACCTCGTCGTCCACCGCGGCGAAGCCGAGGTCCTCGCTCACGGCCACGCGAAGGGGACCGGGGTCGTGGCTGCCCGCGATCGGGGCGCCGGAGCCGGCACGGAATGGCGGTCGGGCTCGTAGAAGCCGCCCATCACGTCCAGCAGCAGCTCGGCATCGGCGACGGTTCGACTCAGCGGTCCGACCGCGACGAGGGTCTTCCAGCCGGGCCCGGACGGCTCGTGCGGCACGAGCCCGAAGGTCGGTTTGTGCCCGACCAGCCCGCAGAACGCCGCCGGGATGCGGATCGAGCCGCCGCCGTCCCCGCCCAGCCCGACCGGGCCGGCCCAGGCGGCCGTGGCGGCGGCGGCGCCGCCCGACGACCCTCCCGCCGTCCGCGTCAGGTCGTGCGGATTGGCGGTGGCGCCGAAGCCCGGTGCGGTGGACACGCCCGTGTAGCAGAACTCGGAGGTCGTGGTCTTGGCGAAGATCACCGCACCGGCGTCCAGCACCCGCGTCAGGGCGCCGACGGTGCGATGCGGGACGAAGTCGGCACGGGCGTGGCTGCCCGACGTGGTGGGGACGCCGGCCAGCCACTGCGAGTCCTTGGCCGAGATCGGCAGCCCTTCGAGGGGGCGTGCGGTGCCGTCGGCGAGCCGCCGGTCGGATTCCGCGGCGGCCTCGCGAGCCCGGTCGTCCAGCCGGATCGCGAACGGGTTCACCGGCTCGCTGATCTCGTCGGCCCGGCGCAGCACCGTCTCCAGCAGCTCGGTGGCCGTGGCCTCGCCCCCGCGAAGCATCGCCGCCAGCTCGGTTGCCGACGCGCGCAGCAAGGGATGCTCGGGTGGGTCGGCGAGGGTCATGACGGCAGTCTGCTGCGGTGGGCGTGCCGGCACAGCTCGCCAGAATGGTGAAGTTGATACCGCAGGCACTCCATATCGGCGAGGTCGGCGGCGGCCGCATCGGGCTAGCGTGTATCTCGTCCACGACAGCTCGGCACCGACGAGGAAGAGGCAGGGTCCATCCGATGGTCGATCAGATCTCCCAGGTTGCAACGGCGCTTCCCGGGCCTGGTTCGCAGGCGCTGCAGGAGCGGCGGGTCAAGGCGGTCAGCCATGCCGTCGGCACCGTGCTGCCGGTTTACATCGAGGAGGCATCCGGTGGGATCCTGCGTGACGTCGACGGCAACCAGCTGATCGACTTCGGGTCCGGGATCGCGGTGACCAGCGTCGGCAACGCCGATCCCCGGGTGGTCGCGCGGGTGCAGGAGCAGGTGGCGAAGTTCACCCACACCTGCTTCATGATCTCCGCCTACGAGCCCTACGTCGAGGTGTGCGAGCAGCTCAACGAGCTGACCCCGGGGGTGGGGGAGAAGCGCTCCGCCCTGTTCAACTCCGGGGCGGAGGCGGTGGAGAACGCCATCAAGGTCGCGCGCTACGCCACCGGGCGGCAGGCCGTCGTCGCGTTCGATCATGCCTATCACGGGCGCACCAACCTCACCATGGCGCTGACGGCGAAGTCGATGCCCTACAAGGCGGGCTTCGCGCCGTTCGCCGGCGAGATCTACCGGGTACCGATGGCCTACCCGTACCGCTGGCCGACCGGCCCCGAGAACTGCGCCGACGAGGCGTTCGACACCTTCGTGTCGCAGGTGCACACCCAGGTCGGGGAGCAGCGCACGGCAGCGGTGATCCTGGAGCCGATCCAGGGCGAGGGCGGGTTCATCGTCCCGGCGCCGGGATTCATGGCCAAGGTCGCGAACTGGTGCTCCGACAACGGCATCGTGTTCATCGCCGATGAGATCCAGACGGGTTTCTGCCGCACGGGAAACTGGTTCGCCAGCGAGTTCGAGGACGTGCAGCCGGATCTGATCACGACCGGCAAGGCGATCGCGGGCGGGCTGCCGCTGGCCGGTGTGACCGGCCGGGCCGATCTCATGGATGCGGTGCACGCCGGCGGGCTCGGCGGCACCTACGGGGGGAACCCGGTCTCCTGCGCGGCTGCCCTCGGCGCCATCGAGACCATGCGGGCCGACGACCTGACCGGCCGGGCCGCCGCGCTCGGCGAGGTGCTCACCCGGCGGTTGACCGCACTGGCCGACAAGTACGAGGTCATCGGAGACGTCCGCGGCCGGGGACTGATGCAGGCCGTCGAGCTGGTCAGCGACCGCGACCGCAAGACCCCGGATCCGGCGACCACCGCCGCGGTGACCGCTGCCTGCCACCGCGCCGGACTGCTCACCCTGACCTGCGGCAGCTTCGGCAACGTCTTCCGCTTCCTGCCGCCGCTGGTGATCAGCGAGGAGCTGTTGAACGAGGGTCTGGACATCTTCGAGTCCGCCCTGGCCGAGTCCTGAACCTGTGAGTGCGTAGCCGGGTGAGAACACGGCTCCGCACTCACGACGTCAGCGCACCCACGACGTCAGCGGATCCGGGCGCGCTCGGATTCGTGGAACGTCACCTGCGTCGTGGCGTCCGGGTCGTCGAAGTGACGGCGCCAGGTCTGACCAGGCCAGCAGTAGTCGACGAATCCGGCTGCCGGCTGGTAGAGCGCCGTGTAGATCGTGCCGAACGCACGCGAGAAGCCGGTGTTGTAGAGGGGCTCGGCCAGGAACGACGTGACCAGATCGGTCGGTCCGGGATGTCCGTTGCTGAGCTGGAGCAGGGTCTGGCGGCGTTCCACGCTGTGCAGTGCCCGTGCGGCCTCGGGGAACTCGGGGATCTCGCCGCGGTGGTTCGTCGCGGCCGGGGTCGAGCTGAACTCGGCCGGCGTATCCGGATCGAGGTAGGCGGTGAGCACCGTCCCACCGGAATCGATGGCGGTGACGTTGTACGACATGGCCACGGGCATCCCGCGCAGGACCTCGCGAACGTCGTCGACGGTGGTGCAGACCTCCAACAGGTACCGCAGCACCAGCGGGATCGCGAAGCCTCGACCTGAACCCGGCCGGCCACCGAACGCCAGCGACATCGCCAGCCCCGCGTCGTTCATCCCGTCCAGCAGCCCCCACAGGCAGTCGCCCGTGCCGATCACCCGGCGGCCGGTGAACCGGCTGGAGTAAACGGTGTACTCGAAAAGCTCGGGACTGTAGTCGTAGTTGCGGCACAGCATCGGGGCCGGCCACGGAACCGCCAGCTGTGAGCAGCCGGGGGAGAAGCGCGGCGCACTCCACAGCGTGAGCATCCGGGCGGCTGTCTCGTCGCCGCCCACCAACTCGACCATTCGCTGGTAGGTCGGCAGCAGTTCGGGCATATGGCGGGCCAGCATTCGGACCGCGACCGACAGCTCCGGTCGGTCCTGCGGGTCGTGGCCAAGGTACCAGGCACGGTAGTGCGGCCAGGTGGCGTCGAACAACGCGCGCCAGCGCGGGCCGGGGACAGGCTCGTTGATCCCGTAGACCGTGCGGTGGTACTCGAGACCACTCATCGGGACAGTCACCCCCACACAGACCCTGTGCTGCGGAACGTTTCGCTCCCTCTGTCCAGCCAGGGCGGGACCGTTGTGGAGGCGATCTTCTCACGGAGGCGTCGCCGCCACCGGTGCAGCTCGGACCTCTCCCCGGTGACGCACATGTCCGGTTGGGGCACGATGTCGATCGCAGCTGATGGAGGTCGCATCCGAGCGGCGCCGCCCGAGGGGGACACATGCCGATGACCCTCGCCGCCCTGCTGCAGCAGCCCGCGCTCGGGCTGACCGCGCTGACCGGTGCGGACGCGCTGCGGCGCGAGATCAGCTGGGTACACGCGAGCGAGCTGGTCGACCCGACGCCCTATCTCGACGGCGGTGAGCTTCTGCTCTCGGTCGGGATGTGGCTGGATCCGGTCGCCGACCGGTCCGCGCAGCGGGCACAGGTCGTGGCCTACGTCGATCGGTTGGTCGACGCCGGTGTGGTCGGCCTCGGCTTCGGCGTCGGGTTGCAGCACGCCGAGATGCCGGTCGGGCTGGTCGACGCGGCCGACGCCCGCGGGCTGCCGCTGATCCAGGTACCCGAGCACACCGCGTTCGTGGCGATCGGACGCAGCGTCTGGGAGGCGCTCGCCGCCGACCAGAACGCGGAGATGACCCGAACCTCCACCGCCCAGCAGGATCTCACCAGAGCGGCCGTCGCCGGTGGCGCGTCCGGGTTGATCCGTCGGCTGGCGGAACGCCTGGACGGGTGGGCTCTGTTGCTCGACGTCGGCGGCGCTGTTCAGCACGCCGCCCCGACCGGCGCGGACCGTCGGGCCGCCTGGTTGGGCACCGAGCTCGAACGCTTCCGTGACCTGTCCAGCCCGGTCAGCGCCACGCTTTCCGTGGAGAACGACCAGATTGCCGTGCAGTCACTGCGTCTCGGCCGGCGTACCGGTGGCTTCCTCGCAGTGGGCAGCCCGCAGCGGCTCAGCCGGGAGCAGCGCACGGTGCTGAACACCGCGGTGTCGTTGCTGACGCTGATGTTGGCCCAGGCCAGCACCCTGCGGCAGGCGGAATCGCACCTGCGGACGGCGATCTTCGAGCTCCTGGTGGGCGGCGAGGTCGGTCGGGCGGCGAAACTCGCGGGTGGACTGTGGGGTGGGCTGCCGGCCGATCCGGTGCGGTTGCTGCTGGTGGCGGGGTCGACGCGGGGCCGGGATGACCTCGCCGAGAACTTCGAGCGCACCGCCGGTGCCCGCGGGCGGAGCGGGGTCGCGTCCGGCGAGCGGTTGTTCTACGCGGAGGTCGACGACCGGTTGGCCGTGGTGTATCCGGCTCGCGGCCGGTTGCGGAGCCGTGTGCTGGCCGCGGTGGCCGGACCGGCCGGGCTCACCGCAGGAGAATCGACCGAGGCGACGTCCACCGCCATGGCCCGGGCCCACCGGGAGGCCGAGCAGGCGCTCGCCGCAGGGGTCCGGGCGAATCGGCGGCTGACGTCCTTCACCGATATCGGCGCGTCCGGTCTGCTCAGCCTCCTGGCCGGGCCGACGGCGACCGCGTTCGCCGAATCGATGCTGCGGCCGTTGGTTGAGCACGACGCTTCCGGACGGGGTGACCTCGTCCGCTCGCTCGCAACCTGGCTCGACCACAACGGTGAGTGGGATGCGGCGGCTGCGGCTCTGGGTATTCACCGGCATACGTTGCGCAACCGCATTCGCCGGGCGGCGGGTTTGCTCGACCGGGATCTGGAGGTGGCTGCGGTGCGAGCGGAGTTGTGGGTCGGGCTTCGGTTGTTGAATGAACAGGCACTGGGTCGGTCGGGTCGGTCGGCTTCCGGTCCGTCGGTGAGACGGGATGGACCGGAGCGGCGTTTGGTGCGGTGACTGAACTCGATCCGCACCCCTGGAGAGGATTTGTCGTGCCGCCCGGCCCTGGTCCGGTTCATGACCTCAGCACAGAGCGAAGGGGTCGGCGTGGAGTCGTGGGCAGGGCTGCCGCTCCGGCCAGGGCTCGTCCGACCCGCAGAACCAGTTGTGCATGCTCTGGTACCCGCAACACGGTGTCGGCCAGCTGCCGTCGGGTGTCGGCGACTTCGGCGGCCTGGCTCAGCACGGTGGTGGCCAGTCCGATCTGGGTGGCGGCGAGGAGCACGGCGCTGGTGGCCTCGCCCGCTCGCAGCCAGTCGGCGGCGCCATCGCCCACGGTCGTGATCACCATGAGCGTTGCGCCGTCGAGTCCTGCCGTCAGCGGGTGCGGCGTCTGCCGTAGCCCGCCCGTGGGGAACTGTCGTAGCCCGGCACTTTCGGGACCGACGTGGTGGCCGGTGCGCGAGCCGGCAGGGATTCCGTCGTGGCTCCCGTGGAAGCGGCTGTTCCAGAGCGCGAGCTCGGAGGCGTAACCGGGAACCACACGTTCACGCCTCGCGGCCTCACCGAGGACCGTGGCCAGCCGGGTACGGGCGCCCTTGCTCAGAACCGGCACCAGTCTTACGCCCTGGGCCGCGGCGTGCTCGACGAGAAGGTCGAGCTGCGCGGGCTGTGCGGGTTCCTCCCGGAAGGCGCGTCGGTCGCTTCTGCGCTCGTCGATCGCGTCGGCCAATGCCGCGTCGTGAATGTTGATCTTCCCGTCGACGGTGCACACTACCGCGAGGTGCGTGCTGTCCCCCGGATCGGGTAGCCGTTGGGTCGTGGTCGGCACGTCGAGGTCGGCGAGGGCGACCCGGAGGTGGTGCAGTGCGGCACCGCAGCTGATCACCAGGTCGCGGCGCTCAGGATCGGTCCCGACCAGGTGGCGGTCCGGGTCCCCGTAGAGCCGCACGAGGTCATCGACGATCTGCCACTGCCACGGCTGGCTGTTGTGCACCGACGGTGCACGCAACGCGCGCTCCGTGGCCCGCATGAGCACGTCCCGGGACACGGGCCTGGTCCGATGAGCCTCAGCCTGCATACCTCACAGAGTGGAACCGGCAGGGCCCCGTCGACAGGGCCGGAAGCCCCGAGGCGCGGGGGTCAGAGGTCGGGGGAATCGGCCAGGTCGCCCGGCCGGATCCGGTGTACCTGCAGTGTGCGGCCGTCGTAGTACTTGGTGGTCTCACCGACCCATTGCATGCCCAGCCGCTCGGAGGTCGCGATCGCTCGGGTGTTGCTCGGGAGGGCGACCGCGTACAGCTCGCCGATGTTCTGCGTGAACGCCCAGCGAATGAGTGCCCCGGCGGCCTCGGTGGCGTACCCGTTGCCCCACTCCTCGGGCCGCAGCTGGTAGCTGATCTCCAGGTCCACCAGCCGCGGCGGGAGCAACCGGATAGCCAGGCCACCGATGACGGCGCCGTCGGCGAGGCGCTCGATCGCCCAACGGCCCCGCGGTGGCTGCAGGTTCGCCTGCGCCTCCACCCAGGCGTGCAACACCGAGCGCATCGCCGGCCGGTCCCCGATCTGTTCGGTCTCCGGGGTCAGCCATCCGGTCACCTCGGCCACCCCGTACGTGGCCAGTGCCGCGTCCGCGTCGTCCACCGTCCAGGGCCGGACCCGCAACCGTTCGGTGGTGAGCGAAGGTTCCACCTTCACACCGTAGCCGCCGGCCGCTCCGGCGCCCCGTCGGGCCGAACGGCCACCCTGATCAGCGGGCCCGTATCGGCACAGCTGCAGGTGCCGCCGTCGCTCAGCGCTTGCCGGTGCCGACCCGATCCCAGCCGCGGCGGGTGGCCCGCAGGCCGAGCTGGGCGCCGCCCCGCGACCGGTAGGGCACGTAGGGCCGGGTGAGGTAGCCCAGCGGTGCGGAGAACACGTGCACCAGGCGGGTGAAGGGCCAGATCGCGATCAGCAGCCAGGCGAGCTGGGCGTGCAGCTGGAACCCGAACGGCGCCTCCAGGATGAGGGCGGTATCCGGTTGCAGGGAGAACACCGAGCGGAACCACGGGGCGACCGTTTCGCGGTAGTCGTGCGGGTGCCCCAGCAGGTTCGTCAACACGGTCGTGAGCAGCCCGGCCAGGATGGTCGCGCCGAGCACGACGTACATCGCCTTGTCGTTCCTGGTGGTGGCGCTGAAGACGGGCCCGACGGTCCGCCTGCGGTAGATGAGGATGGCCAGCCCGAGCACCGTCGCCAGGCCGGCGACGGTCCCGAGGCCCAGCGACAGCGCGTGGTAGACGCCCTCGGGCAGGCCGGCGGCCGCGGTCCAGGAACTGGGCACCAGCAGGCCCCCGACGTGCCCGGCGAGCACGCCGAGGATTCCGAAGTGGAACAGCGGCGAACCGAGCCGGAGCAGCCGCTTCTCGTACAGCTGGCTGGAGCGGGTGGTCCAGCCGAACTTGTCGTAGCGGTAGCGCCAGACGTGGCCGCCGATGAACACGGCGATGCTCAGGTACGGGACGACCACCCACAGCAGCAGATCGAGGGCGTTCATCGGCGGGTGGCTCCCATGTACTCGGGCGGGGCGAACGGTTCGAGCCCGACCTCCTCCGCGGGGGGACCGGTGCGGGCGAGTTCCCGCGCCCGGTCGAGATCGCCGGGGCCCAGGTCGGGCAGGACCGCGCGGACGAGGTCCAGGGCGTCCGCGTACGGCGAGTCCGTGTCGCCCAGGGCGAGCCGGATGAGCTCCAGCCCGGCGCGGTGCTCCGTGAGCAGCGCGAGCCCGGCGGCCATGTCCCCGCGGGCCGCGAACTCGCAGACGACCGACAGGTGGTCGGGCAGCTCGTCACCCACCAGCGCGAAACCGGCGGTCTTGTACGCGTGCAGGAACCGCAGCAGCGCCATGCCGCGCTTGCGGGTGTCGCCGAACGCGTAGTAGGTGAGGTAGAGGCAGTTGCGCCGGCGCAGGTCGAACAGGTCGACGTAGGTGCGTTCGGCCTCGTTCCGGTCGGTCCGCTGCAGGTGCCCGACGATGCGCAGCAGGGGCGCCGCGGCGGCGTCGGGCAGCCGGGCGGCGGCGTCGCGCAGCAGCGGGAGGCGGTCGTAGAGCTCCGCGTCCGGGTAGCCGAGCAGCAGCGAGGCGGCCTGCAGCGCGATCACCTGCTGGACGTCGGTGGTGGCCCGGCGGCGCCGGCGCAGCCGCGGTCATGGCCGGGCCTCGTCCGGTTCCGGGGCGTCGGCCGGCGTCAGGAGCGGGCCGGCGCCGCCCCGGCCGTCCCAGTTCAGCAGGTTGACCCGTTCGCGCCCGTCGGCCTGGTCGATGAACGTGTCGGAGCGCTGGCGCTGCTTGAGCATGTGGAAGTTCTCCAGCGCGACCGGCGTGACCACGCCGGATCCTTCGCCCAGCGGCCCGGAGCCGCCCATGCCCGGGCCCACCGTCGTAGTCGAGCGAGCACTCGGTCGCGAGCTCCTCCAGGGAGTGCGCCAGCCGCTGCGGGTCCCGGTCCTCGGCGTGCGCCGTCGGGATGACGTAGCGCTCCTCGTACTTGGCGATCGCGAGCAGCCGGTGCATGTCCACGATGTCCTCGGCGGTCATCCCGACGGCGTCCGGGATCGTGAGGTCGGGCTCGCGGCCCAGGTTGACGTCGCGCATGAACGACCGCATCGCGGCGAGCCGCGCGAGGACGTCGCGCACCGGTGCGGGGTCCCCGGCGGTGAACAGCTCGGCCAGGTACTCCACCGGGATGCGCAGCGTGTCGATGGCGCCGAACAGGTTGCCGGCCGACTCGCCGTCGTGCCCGGTGTCGCGCAGCGTGTCGACGACGGGTGACAGCGGCGGGATGTACCAGACCATCGGCAGCGTGCGGTACTCCGGGTGCAGCGGCAGCGCGACCTCGAACCGGTTGATCAGCGCCCAGACCGGCGAGCGCTGCGCGGCGTCGACCCAGTCCCGCGGGATGCCGGCCTCCTCCGCGGCGGCCTGCACCGCGGGGTCGGCCGGGTCCAGGAACACCGCGCGCTGCGCCCGGTACAGGTCGTGTTCGTCGGGGACGCTCGCGGCGTCGAGCACCCGGTCGGCGTCGTACAGGACCGCCCCGATGTAGCGCAGCCGCCCGACGCAGGTCTCGGCGCAGATGGTCGGCAGGCCCACCTCGATCCGCGGGTAGCAGAAGGTGCACTTCTCGGCCTTGCCGGTGCGGTGGTTGAAGTAGATCTTCTTGTACGGGCAGCCGGTGACGCACATCCGCCAGCCCCGGCAGCGGTCCTGATCCACCAGCACGATCCCGTCCTCGCTGCGCTTGTAGATCGCGCCGGACGGGCAGGAGGCGGCGCACGCCGGGTTGAGGCAGTGCTCGCAGATGCGGGGCAGGTAGAACATGAACGTCTGCTCGAAGTCGAGGGTGATCTTCTCGCTGACCTTCTTGAGGATCGGGTCGGCCTCGGTGAGGTCCGGGCCGCCGCCGAGGTCGTCGTCCCAGTTGGCCGACCACTGCACCTTCATGTCCTTGCCGGTGAGCAGCGACTTGGGGCGCGCCACCGGGGTGTGCCGCTGCGCCGGGGCGTTGGTGAGCGTCTCGTAGTCGTAGGTCCAGGGCTCGTAGTAGTCGTGGATCGAGGGCATCAGCGGGTTGGAGAAGATGCTGAGCAGCTTCTTGATCCGCCCGCCGGCCTTGAGCGTGAGCCGCCCGCGGCGGTTCAGGCTCCAGCCGCCCTGCCAGCGGTCCTGGTCCTCGTAGGTGCGCGGGTAGCCCTGCCCGGGCCGGGTCTCGACGTTGTTGAACCACGCGTACTCGACGCCGCTGCGGTTGGTCCAGGCCTGCTTGCAGGTGACCGAGCAGGTGTGGCAGCCGATGCACTTGTCGAGGTTCATCACCATCGCCATCTGGGCCATGACCGCATGCAGGCTGCGCTGTTCAGTGGCATCAGTACGACCTCCTGGCTGCGGCGGCGGATCCGGGTGACCTCGTCGCGCTGGTTCCCGGTCGGGCCCAGGTAGTTGAACGCGTAGCTGATCTGGGCGTAGCCGCCGGCGAGGTGCGTGGGCTTCATCAGCAGCCGGGTCAGGGAGTTGTGGATGCCGCCGCGCTTGCCGCTGGTCTCCGCGATCGGCACGTCGATCGTGCGCTCCTGGGCGTGGTACATGTAGACCGTGCCCTCGGGCATGCGGTGGCTGACCACCGCGCGGGCGACGACCACGCCGTTGCGGTTCACCGCCTCGATCCAGTCGTTGTCGGCGATGCCCACCTTGGCCGCGTCCCGGTTGCTCATCCAGATCGTCGGGCCGCCGCGGGACAGGCTGAGCATGAACAGGTTGTCCTGGTACTCGGAGTGGATCGACCACTTGGAATGCGGAGTCAGGTAGCGGACGGTGACGCCGAGCTCGTCGATGTCGCCGAGCCGGGGTTCGGCGAACAGGCCCTGCATGTCCAGCGGCGGCCGGTAGACGTTGAGCTGCTCGCCGAACGCGGTCATCCAGTCGTGCTCGACGAAGAAGTGCTGCCGCCCGGTCAGGGTGTGCCACGGCTTGAGGCGCTCGACGTTGATGACGAACGGCGAGTACCGGCGCCCGCCGTGCTCGGACCCCGACCACTCCGGCGAGGTGATCACGGGCGTGGGCCGGGCCTGGGTGTCGGCGAAGGTGATCTGCTTGCCCTCGTGCTCCGCGGCGAGGTCCGCGAGCCGGGTGCCGGTCCGGCGCTCGAGCGTCCGGAAGCCCTGCACCGCGAGGTGCCCGTTGGTGGTGGCGGCCAGCGCCAGGATCGCCTCGCACATGCGGTCGTCCCGGTCCAGACGCGGACGGCCGTCGGCCACGCCGCCGCGGACCGTCCCGTTCTTCATGCCCAGGTAGTGCACCGGCTCGGTCAGGTCGTAGGTCACGCCCTTGGTCGTCGCGCCGAGGGTGTCGGCGAGCGGGCCGAGGGCCTTCATCTTCGGCGGCGACCTGCGTGTAGTCCCGCTCGACGAGCACCAGCTTGGGGAAGTTGACGCCCGGCACCGGGGTGGTCCCGTCGGCGCGCCAGTCCCGGACGATGCCCGAGGGCATCGACATCTCGTCGGCGGTGTCGTGGGTGAGCGGCACCGCCACCAGGTCGGTGCGGGTGTCGAGGTGCCCGGCGGAGAGCCGGCTCACCTCCTCGGCGAGCGCGGTGAACGCATCGAAGTCGGTGCGGGTCTGCCACGGCGGAGCGATCGCCGGCGTGAACGCGTGCACGAACGGGTGCATGTCCGTGCTGGACAGGTCGTGCTTCTCGTACCAGGTGGCCGCGGGCAGCACCACGTCGGCGAACAGCGTCGTCGAGGTCATCCGGAAGTCCAGGGCGAGCAGCAGGTCGAGCTTGCCCTCGGGGGCCTGCTCCCGCCACCGGACGTCCCGCGGGCGCAGGCCCGCCGGCGCCTCCTGCGGCCCGCAGCGAGCTCTCCGCGCCGAGCAGGTGGCGCAGGAAGTACTCGTTGCCCTTGCCGGAGGAGCCGAGCAGGTTGGCCCGCCACACCGTCAGCACCCGGGGGAAGTTCTCCGGCGCGTCGGGGTCCTCCGCGGCGAACCGCAACCGGCCGGCCGCGAGCTCGTCGGTGACGAACGCCGCGGGCGTCCCCCCGGAGCGCCACGATCTCGTCCCCGAGGTCGAGCGGGTTCCGGTCGAACGTCGGGTAGGACGGCATCCAGCCGAGCCGCGCCGACTGGGCCAGCACGTCCGCGGTCGTCATCCCGGCGAAGTCGGGCGGGGCGGTCGGCGAGGCGAACACGTCGACCTGGAACGGGTCGTAGCGCCACTGCCCGGTGGCGAGGTACCAGTACGCGGTTCCGATCATCGTCCGGGGCGGCCGGCTCCAGTCGTTGCGCGGTCGCCATGACGCCGTGCCCGGTGAGCGGCCGGACCTTCTCCTGCCCGACGTAGTGCGCCCACCCGCCGCCGTTCACGCCCTGGCAGCCGGTGAGCGTGGTGAGGGCCAGGAACGCGCGGTAGATCGTGTCGGAATGGAAGTAGTGGTTGGTGCCGGCGCCCATGATGATCATGGACCGGCCCTTCGAGTCGACGGCGTTCTGCGCGAACTCCCGGCCGATCCGCTCGGCCTTGTGCGCGGGGACGCCGGTGATCTCCTCCTGCCAGGCCGGGGTGGCGGGTGACGTCGGGTCGTCGTAGCCGGTGGGCCAGACGCCGGGCAGGCCGTCCCGGCCGACGCCGTAGCTGGCGAGCAGCAGGTCGTAGACGGTGGTGACGAGCCGGCCCGCGACCCGCCGGGCCGGCACGCCGCGCTCGACGACGCGTCCCGGCGCCGTCGGGGGAGTCGAAGCGGGGCAGCGCGACCCGGACGTTCTCGCTGTCGTCGGCGTACAGCGTGAGGAGCGGGTCGACGCCGGCCAGGTCGAGGTTCCACCGGCCCGCGCCGCGCGGGCCGAACCGGTCGCCGAGCGTGCCGTTCGGCACGACCGGCTTCTCCGGTCGCGCTGTCGAGCAGCACCGTCTTGAACGCGGCGTGCTCGTCGTCGCGGCCCGAGATCGTGCGCGGTGAGGAACTTGCCGGGCACGTGCGCACCGTCGGCGCGCTCGTCCAGCCCGACCAGGAACGGCAGGTCGGTGAACCGCTTGACGTAGGAGTCGAAGTAGGGCGTGGTGCCGGTCGACGAAGAACTCGCGGAGCAGCGACGTGCCCCATCGCCATCGCCAGCGCGCCGTCGGTGCCGGGGGAGGGCGCGAGCCACTCGTCGGCGAACTTGGTGGCGTCGGAGTAGTCGGGGGAGCAGACCACGACCTTCTGCCCGCGGTAGCGGGCCTCGGTCATCCAGTGCGCGTCCGGGGTTCTGGTCACCGGCACGTTGGAGCCCCACAGCATCAGGTAGGTCGCGTCCCACCAGTCGCCGGACTCGGGCACGTCGGTCTGGTCGCCGAACACCTGCGGCGAGGCCACGGGCAGGTCGGCGTACCAGTCGTAGAAGCTCAGCATCGGCGCGCCCAGACAGCGCGTAGAAGCGCGCGCCCGCGGCGTGGCTGACCATGCTCATCGCCGGGATGGGGCTGAACCCGGCGACGCGGTCCGGGCCGAACGCTTCGATCGTGTGCACGTGCGCGGCCGCGGCGATCTCGACGGCCTCCGCCCAGCTGGCCCGCACCAGCCCGCCCTTGCCCCGGGCCCTCTTGTACCGGCCGGCCAGCTCCGGATCGGACACGATCGCGGCCCACGCCCGGACCGGGTCGCCGCCGTGGCGCGCCTTCGGCTCGCGGAACATCTGCAGCAGCACGCCGCGCACGTACGGGTAGCGCACCCGGGTCGGGGAGTAGGTGTACCAGGAGAACGCGGCGCCGCGGGGGCAGCCGCGCGGCTCGTACTCCGGCTTGTCGGGGCCGACGGACGGGTAGTCGGTCTGCTGCGACTCCCAGGTGATGATGCCGTCCTTGACGTACACCTTCCACGAGCACGAGCCCGTGCAGTTCACCCCGTGGGTGGAGCGCACGACCTTGTCGTGGCTCCACCGGTCCCGGTAGAAGCTGTCGGCCTCGCGGCCGCCGATCTGGTGCAGGGTCCGCTGGTCGGCCGACACCTCGCCGCTGCGGAAGTGCCGGCCGGCGCGTGACGAGCGCCTCGGCGATCCGGCCGTCCAGCCCGGAGGTGCGCTGATCAGCCATGGACGGTCTCCGTCTCGGGTGCATCCGGCGTGCGGCCCGCGCCGGCTTCGGTGACGCGCGCCCGTACCTCGTCCAGCCGGTCCCACTGCTCCGGGCTCAGGCTGATCAGGGCGGCCGGGAACACCCCGTCCTGCTCCCGCAGGATGTGGCCGCGCAACAGGTCCATCGCCGCCAGCAGGCGGGTGTCCCAGCCGGCGGCCGGCGGCCGTGCGCTGGCGACCTCGTGCACCACGTGTTCGATCACCTCGTGGTCGGCCAGCAGGGCCGAGACGTGCTCGGGGAACTCGTCCGCGAGCGCGGGGAACAGGGCTTGCTCCTCCACCGCGAGGTGCGGCGCGAGGAGGGCGCCGAGCGCCGCGGCGGCGTTCCGGGCGGCCGGTGCGTCCAGTGCCCTCGCCGCGAACTCGGCGTCGCGGACGTGGTCGAGCGCCCGGTCGTGTTCGTCGGTCAGCTCCTTGATGGCCGGAATGGACTGGCAGCCGCAGTACTGGCACACGGCGCTCACACCGTCCCGCCGCGGCGCACCGCGGTCATCGAGAACAGCGCGGCGAGGGCCGCGACGCCGGCGAGCAGCAGCAGGCCGATCGCGTAGGACCCGGTGGCGCCGTAGACCGACCCCATCACCAGCGGCGGCACGAAGCCGCCGAGACCTCCGGCGGCGCCGACCACCCCGGTGACCGACCCGACCTTGCCCGCCGGCGCGAGCCGGGCGACCACGGCGAACACCGCGCCGCTGGCGGCACCGAGCGCTCCGGCCATTCCGAAGAAGGCGAGCGTGCCGACCGGGTGCCAGTGCCGGGGTGGCGGACTGGACGGCGGCGAGCACCGAGACCACCGCGAACGCCCCGCCGAGCACGGTGGTGGGGCGCATCCGGTCCGACAGCCAGCCGCCGATGGGGCGCAGGAGTACCGCGATGACCACGAAGCCGGCCATCTTGTTCGCCGCGTCGGTCTGGGTGAGCTCGTACGCGGTCTTGAGGTACGTCGGCAGGTACACCGAGAAGGCGACGTAGCCGCCGAAGCCGACCGCGTAGAGCGCGGACGTCTGCCACGTCACCGAGAGCCGGAGGGTCTCGGCCAGCCGCCGGATGGCCGGCTCGCTGGAGATCTCCCGGCCGGGAGCGTCGCGCACGAGCAGGGCCGCGACCACCCCGTACAGCCCGAGAGCCGCCGCGGCGAGCAGGAACGGTGCGGCGATGCCGAACGAGGACGCGAGATTGAGCGTGGTCAGCGCGCTGATGGCGGTGCCGCCCATGCCGGCCCCGAACACGCCGATGGCGAAGCCGCGCCGGCCCGGCGGGAACCACGCGTTGACGAACGGCACCCCGACGGCGAAGGCCGTCCCGCCGATGCCCAGGAAGAACCCGCCGACGAGCAGCGCCGCATAGGAGCTGTGCCCCAGCACCCCGAGGAACAGCACCGGGACGATCGTCGCGAACGAGACCGCCGGGAACATGATCCGGGCGCCGTACCGGTCGGTGAGGGCGCCGACCGGGATGCGGCCCACCGAGCCGACCACGACGGGCACCGCGACGAGCAGCGCCTGCTGGAACGGCGACAGCGCGAGCTCGGTGGCGAACCGGGCGCCGAGCGGGCTCAGCAGCGCCCAGGCCCAGAAGTTGACGAGGAACCCGACGGTCGCCAGCGCGAGCATCGAGTTCGGACCGAGGGTGCGCGCCGGAGAGGACCGTGGACTTCTCACCGCGATCGGCATGTCGTCCTCCTCCATCGGCGGTCGTCATCGACCAGGCGCTGCCAGCTGACATCGGCCGGATGCTCCCGCCCGGCGGTAGGGCCGAAAGTCCCGCGGGCGGTGGCAGGAGTCCCACGGCTACCGGAGCGGCGATCGGTGTCGGCCACCGGCGCGGTCAGGCTTGTCGCTCGCTCTCCCGTACGTCGGCCTCGACGACGAGTATGTGCAGCGTGCGTGGCCCGTGTACGCCCTCGACGCGGTCGAGCTCGATGTCGCTGGTCGCCGAGGGCCCGGAGACCCAGGTGAGCGGGCGGTCCGGGCGCAGCCGCGCGACGGCGGCCGGCACGTCGTCGACGATGTCCTCGGCGCGCACCACGCAGACGTGCACGTCGGGCACCAGCGTGAGCGCGCGCCGCCCGCACAGCGGGCCGCTCTCCAGCACGATCGTGCCGGTCTCGGCCACGCCGACCACGCAGCCGGTGAGCACGGCGTCGACCGCGTCCAGGTCGGCCACCGACAGCGGTGCCTCCGCGGCCGTCGGGAACGAGGGTCACGTCGGGGCCGAGCTCGGCCGTCCAGCGGTCCGGCAACCCGGATGGAACGGCCACCCGGACCCGCCCCTCCAGGGCTCGGCCGATGGTGGCGGCGAGCTGGTCGGCGCCGACCCGCTCGACCGTGGCCTGGTAGTCCGCGGCCCGCTCGCAGAACCGCTCGACGGCGCCCTCCGGTTGCACCCTGCTGCGCGCGTAGTGGCGCGGGATGGGGGTCTCGTCGTGGTCGGGCACGTCGGCCAGCGCGCTGCGGATCCGGGCCAGCACCTCACTGCGCGGGCCGTCACGACGAACCTCCTCGGGTGCGGCGCCACCAGGCCCGGAAGGACTCGCGCGGCGGGAGCGGAACGTCCCGGGCCCGGCTCCACTTCGCCGCCGGCCCGAGCAGCGGGATCGGCCCCAGCGTCGCCCGGTCGCCCAGCAGCCGGCGCCCGACGCCGGCCAGCCGCTGGATCGCGGCGAGGCGGCCGGGTCGATCGAACGTCCAGCCGGCGGCGCGCATCCCGAGGGCCTCGGCGCCGGGCACCCGGTGCTCGCGGCCGGCGTCGACGACCTTGCCGCGCAGGTGCACCAGCACGTCCGGGATGTCGATGCGCACCGGGCAGACCTCGAAGCAGTACCCGCACAGCGACGAGGCGTAGGGCAACGACTTCTCCACCGGCCCCGACTCCACCCCGTTCAGCAGGGGGTTCAGGATCGCGCCGATCGGGCCCGGGTAGACCGAGCCGTAGGCGTGCCCGCCGGTGCGCTCGTACACCGGGCAGACGTTGAGGCAGGCCGAGCAGCGGATGCAGCGCAGCGCCTGGCGGCCCACCGGGTCGGCGAGCGCCCGGGTGCGGCCGTTGTCCACGAGCACCACGTGCACGGTCCGCGGGCCGTCGCCGTCGGTCACCCCGGTCCAGGTGGTCGTGTAGGGGTTCATCCGCTCCCCGGTCGACGAGCGGGGCAGCACCTGCAGGAACACCTCCAGGTCGGCCCACGTCGGCACGATCTTCTCGACCCCGACCACGCTGATCAGGGTCTCGGGCAGGGTCAGGCACATGCGGCCGTTGCCCTCGGACTCGACGACCACGAGCGTTCCGGTCTCCGCGACGGCGAAGTTCGCCCCCGAGATGGCGACGCGGGCGGACAGGAACTTGCGCCGCAGATGCGTCCGGGCGGCGTCGGCGAGGGCCCGGGGCTCGTCGGTGAGGTCCGGCGGGACATCGGCCATCTCGCGCAGGAACACCTCGCGGATCTCGGAGCGGTTGAGGTGGATCGCGGGCACCAGGATGTGGCTGGGCAGGTCGTCGTTGAGCTGGACGATCAGCTCGGCCAGGTCGGTCTCCAGCGCGACGATCCCGGCCTCGGCGAGCGCCTCGTTGAGCCCGATCTCCTGGGTGGCCATGGACTTGACCTTGACCACCTCGTCGGCGCCCTCGGCGCGCACCAGCTCGACGACGATCCGGTTGGCCTCGGCCGCGTCGCGCGCCCAGTGCACCTGCGCGCCGGCCGCGGTGACGGCCGCCTCGAACTGCTCGAGGTAGCGGTCGAGGTGGCGCAGCGACTGCTCCTTGATCGCCGCGGCGGCCAGCCGCAGCTCCTCCCAGTCGTCCAGCTCACCGACCACGGAGGCGCGCTTGGCGCGGATCACCGACGTGGCGTGGGCGAGGTTGCGCCGCAGCTGGGTGTCGGCCAGCGCGATCTTGGCCGCCTCGGGGAACGCGGGCATCCCGACGAACGTGGTCACAGCAGGACCGCCGTCTTCTCCGGCGCGCTTCGTCCGGCGCCTTCTCTCGGCGGCGGCGAGCACCTCGGCGATGTGCAGGACGCGCACCCCGGACTGCCCGCGCGAGAGCAGGCCGCCGATCTGCATCAGGCAGGAGTTGTCCGCCGACACCAGCACCTCGGCGCCGGTCTCCCGGACGTGTCGCGCCTTGTCCGCGCCCATCGCGACCGAGACGTCGGCGTTCTTGACCGCGAACGTGCCGCCGAAGCCGCAGCACTCCTCGGACGCGGGCAGGTCGACCAGCGTCAGCCCGCGCACGGCGCGGAGCAGCCGGTAGGGCCGGTCGCCGAGGCCGAGCGCGCGCAACGAGTGGCAGGTCGGGTGGTAGGCGACCCGGTGCGGGAAGTACGCGCCCACGTCGTCCTTGCCGAGCACGTCGAGCAGGAACTGGGTCAGCTCGTACACCCGCGGCACGACCCGGGCGACGCCGGCGCGCAGCGCGGCGTCCCCGCGTTCCGCGGCGATCTTGGCGTGGTGGTGCACGATCGTCCCGGCGCAGGACGCCGACGGGGTGACCACCGCGTCGTAGCCGTCGAAGGTCTCGACGAACCGGCGCACCAGCGGCACCGCCTCGGTGCGGTAGCCGGTGTTGATGTGCATCTGCCCGCAGCAGGTCTGGGCCTGCGGGAAGTCCACCTCGACGCCGAGCCGCTCGAGCAGCTCCACGGTGGCCCGCCCGGTGTCGGGGAACATGGTGTCGTTGAAGCAGGTCACGAACAGGGCGACCCTCACGGCAGCATCCAGCCCAGCACCGGCGTGGACTGCAGGTAGATCAGCACGCACAGCACGAACAGCAGGCCGACGCTCCACAGCACGACCTTGCGGAACAGCTCGGACTCGCGGCCCACGATCCCCACCGCGGTGGCCGCGATCGTCAGGTTCTGCGGGCTGATCATCTTGCCGACCACCCCGCCCGAGGTGTTGGCCGCGACGAGCAGCGTCGGGTCCAGCCCGGCCTGCTGGGCCGCGGTCTGCTGCAGGGTGGCGAACAGGGCGTTGGCCGAGGTGTCGGACCCGGTCACCGCGGTGCCCAGCCAGCCGAGGATGGGGGAGAGGAAGGCGAACGCCGCCCCGGTGCCGGCGATCCACATGCCGATGGTGATCGTCTGGCCGGACAGGTTCATGACGTAGGCCAACGCGAGCACGGTCGCCACGGTGAGGAACGCCCAGCGCAGCTTCACCGCGGTCGCGGCGAGCTCGCCCAGCGCCTTCCGGATCGGCACCCGGTAGACCAGGGCCGTGACGAACCCGCAGATCAGCAGCAGCGTGCCCGGCGAGGACAGCCACGGGAACGTGTAGACGGTGGAGGTCACCGGCTTGCCCGCGGCGCTCAGGACGTTCCCGTCCAGGCCCGGCCACCCGATCTTGACGTCGCGGGCTGCCGAGGAAGTCCTTGAGCGGGGTCAACAGCTTCGCCAGCGAGAAGACCGCGATGATCAGCAGGTACGGGAAGAACGCCATCAGCAACTTGCCGCGGGTCAGGCCGTCCGCGTGCAGCGTCAGCTCCTCCTGCGCGGTCCGCGTCTGCACGCCGCCGCCGGACGCGTCGCCGGACTCGCCGGTGCCGCCGGACCTGCCGGATCCGCCCGTGATGCTCGGGCCGTCCGGCATGTCGGCCTGGTACTCGCCGGCCAGCCGTTCGGCGGCCTCGGTTCCACCCTGCGGCGTCCACACCTTGAGCGTGACCACCGCGGCGACCAGGCCGGCGAGCGCGGCGACGATGTCGGTGAGCTCGACGGACAGGTAGTTCGACGCCACGAACTGGGCGACGGCGAACGTGAGGCCGACCGACAGCGCCACCGGCCAGGTCTGGCGCACGCCGCGCCGCCCGTCGACCAGGAACACCAGCAGCATCGGCACGATGAAGGCCAGCAACGGGGTCTGCCGCCCGACGTAGGCGCCGATCTCGGCGTACGGGATGCCGGTGAGGGTGCCCGCGGTGATGATCGGGGTGCCGATCGCGCCGAACGCCACCGGCGCGGTGTTGGCCAGCAGCACGACGATCGCGGCCCGGACCGGGGAGAAGCCCAGCGCCATCAGCATCACGCCGGTGATCGCCACCGGCGCCCCGAACCCGGCCAGCGCCTCGAGCAGGCCGCCGAAGCAGAAGGCGATGATGATCGCCTGCACGCGGGGGTCGTCGGAGATGAGGTGGAAGGCGCCGCGGAGGTCCTCGAAGCGGCCGCTGACCACCGTCACCTGGTACAGCCAGATCGCGGTGAAGACGATCCACATGATCGGGAACAGCCCGAACACCGCGCCCTCGGTGGCCGAGAGCAGGGCCAGCCCGGGTGACATCCCGAAGAACATGGCCACCACGATCGCCACGGCGAGCGAGCCCAGCGCGGCGAAGTGCGCCTTCCACTTCAGCACGCCGAGCAGCACGAAGATCGTGACGAGCGGCAGCAGCGCGACGAGGGCGGACAGGGCGAGGCTGCCCAGCGGGGCTGGCACCTGTTGGAACACGGCGATCTGGATCATGTGAGGGTTCCCGGGTGTCGGCGGTGACGGGCATGTCGGTCCGATCGGACGATCATGGGTGCTGGACGGGGCGGACGGGCAGGTCCGGTCGGCCTTGCCTGCCGGGCCTTTGGGCCTGCGGGTCTTCGGCCCTACCTGCAGGTCATGTCGGGTTGGCGGCTCCGGGCGCGAGCAGGTCCACGGACTCGCGCCGCGGTGACGCGACCACGGGCCAGCCGTGCCCGAAGCGCAGCACGGCCTGCGGCGGCCGGGTCCCGCCGATCAGGCGGCGCAGCTCCTCCCGGGTCTGCGGAACCTCGACGACCTGGGACAGGAACGATGTGGCGAGCCCGCCTGCGGTGGCCGTGAGCAGGACCCGCTGCAGGGCCTGGCCCACCTGGACCTCGGCTGTCGTGCCGGACAGGTGTGAGGTCAGCACCGCGATCAGTGGCTCCTCCTCGAAGTCCTTGCCCGGCACGCGGGGCCGGCCCGTGCCACCGGTGAAGTCGCGCATGACCCACCGTGTCGTACGGCTCCGGCGTCGGCCTACCGGCCTCGGCCGACACCCCGTCGCGCTGTTCGGTCGGGCGGGTGGTCCACGCGTCGAGCTCGGCCCGGAAGTCCGGGTCCGCCGTCTGCCGGCGATGCGCCTGCACCAGCAGCGTGTGCAGCGCAGCTCGCTGATCACGGTCCGTCGACGACGTGCAGCCATGCCCCTTCGTCGAGCGCGGCCCGCCGCAGGGCGTGCTGCTCGGGCGGTGCCACCGCCTCGGCGCTGAACGGGCGCCGGTTGGTCCTCCACAACGGGACGGCGCGCAGCAACCGCGTCTGCTCCGGCGTGGGTTCCTTCGCGCCACCATGCCGGATGACCGCGAGCAGTTCGGGGCGAGCGCGGTCCGGGAGGAGCGTGACGGTCGGTCGGATCCCGTGGCCGTGCAGGGCGAGGCGCAGGTTGAACAGGGCGGCGCCGCAGGCCAACCGCTGCTCGCGGCCGTCGGGGTCGGCGACCGGCAGGGTGCGCTCGGGATCGGCGTACAGCTCGATCGCGCGCGATGTGACGCGGAACCGCCAGGGTTGACTGTTGTGCAGGGACGGCGCCCGGCCCGCTGTCACCAGCAGGCCTTCGACCTGCTGCGCAGTCAGGCCCAACGCCCCCGGGATCTGGGTCATCAAGCACGTCCATCGTGATGCTGTCGACGTTCGACGCCGGGTAGCGCCGGACCGGGACAACGTTGCCGCGTCCCGTCCGGCCCGGCTACGGCCGAAAGTCCCCGGTCGATCCGCCGTGGACCTCCATCGTTGTCGGCCGAGCTGTTGTCCGACGGCTTGTTGTCCGGGGCCGCCGGTCGTGCCACGCTGAGCCGGAGTTCGCGGGCGGTAGTAGCGGACCAGCAGCAGGACAGGGGATCGACGTGCCGGACGAGGAGCACGGCGCAGCTCCCGGCGGCTCTGCGCGTCTCGAACCGGGGGACCCCGACCCAGCGGTGGACGACCCGTCGTCGCTCGTGATGTCCAGCGTGCAGTCCGGCCTGCGACCCGACGCGCTGCTGCGCGAGGTGCAGGAGCGGCTCGCCGAGGTCGTCGCGACGCGGGGCCGGATGCAGGGCCTGCTGGACGCGGTCCTCGCCGTCGCTTCGGGTCTGGAGCTGGAGGCGACCCTTCGCCGCATCGTGCAGGCCGCGGTGGACCTCGTGGACGCCCGGTATGGGGCGTTGGGTGTGCTCGCCCCGACCGGCGGCATCTCGCGGTTCATCTACATCGGGCTGGACGAGCAGACGCGGGCGAAGATGGGCCCGCTTCCCGAGGGCAAGGGGCTGCTCGGCCAGCTCATCCTCGGCGAGCACCCGCTGCGGCTGCCCGACCTCAGCCGGCACGAGGCGTCGGTCGGTTTCCCGCCGCATCATCCGCCGATGCGGACCTTCCTCGGTGTCCCGGTCCGGGTGGGTGACGCGGTGTTCGGCAACCTGTACCTCACCGAGAAGTACGGTCCCGAGAAGGTGGGCACTGCTGAGTTCACCGCCGACGACGAGGTCCTCGTCGAGGCCCTCGCCGCGGCGGCCGGGATCGCCGTGCACAACGCGGATCTGTTCGAGCAGAGCCGGTTGCGGCAGCAGTGGCTGGAGGCCTCGGCGGAGATCCGCAACGAGTTGCTGTCCGGGGCGAGCGAGGAGGATGCCCTGGGCTTGATCGCCCAGCGCACGCTGGAGCTCACGTCCTCGGATGCGACGGTGATCGTGCTGGGCCCCGACCCGCACGACGGCGCCTTCGTGATCCGCGCTCAAGCCGGGACCGAGGAGCCCGGTCTCCGCCGCCTGCCTGGCCGCGACGCGCTCCTGCGCGAGGTCGTGGAGAGCCGCACGGCGGTGCTGGCGGCATCGTCGGGAGACCTCCTGACCGGTCCGGGTCAGCCGGCGTACGGGTCGACCGTCGCCGTCCCGCTCTACTCCCACGACAACGTGATCGGTGTCCTGGTCGCGCTGCGGCGCGACGACAGGGCCGCGTTCGAACCGGCCGAGGTGCCGCTGCTGACCTCGTTCGCCGAGCAGGCCACGCTCGCGCTGGAGCTGGGGGAGAAGAACCGGGCTCAGCGCCAGCTCGATGTGTTCGCCGACCGGGACCGGATCGCCCGCGATCTGCACGACCAGGTCATTCAGCGGTTGTTCGCCACCGGTCTGCAGCTGCAGAGCACGCTGCGCCGCAGTGCGGACCCGGTCGTCCAACGCCGCATCCAGCAGTCCGTGGCGGAGCTCGACGAGACTGTGCGGCAGATCCGGTCGGCCATCTTCGACCTGCACACCACCGGTGACGGGACCGACGGCGGGTTGCGGCGCCGATTGCTGGACACGGCCGCGGAGGCCGCGGCGGGCAGCGGCCTTTCACCGTCGGTCCGGTTTGTCGGCGCGGTCGATACCCTGGTGCGACCCGAGGTTGGAGTGCATGCGCTGGCCGTGGTCCGGGAGGCGGTCAGCAACGCGGTGCGGCACAGCGGCGCGACGGCGGTGACGGTCACGGTGGAGGCGGGTGACGATCTCCTGATCGACGTGGTCGACAACGGGATCGGCACGGCTCTGTCGGCGGCGCGCAGCGGCCTGCGGAACCTCGAGGAGCGGGCGCAGGAGTGCGGAGGCGAGCTGGTGGTGCACCCCGAGCCGCTCGGCGGTACCCGGCTGAGCTGGCGGGTGCCGGTGCGGTGATCATCGGTTCCGCGATCGGGATCAGTGGGGACCGGTGTCATCGGAACGGCGCAGCTCGGTGGCAAACACGGCCGCCTCGGTTCGGCGGGCGAAGCCGAGCTTGTGCAGCAGCGAGGACACGTAGTTCTTGACGGTCTTCTCGGCCAGGAACATCTCGGCACCGATCTGCCGGTTGGTGAGCCCATCGGCGATGAGCCGAAGGATCCGTCGCTCCTGTGGGCTGAGCGAGACATACCGGGCATCGGTGGGCTCATCGCCGGTGCGCAGCCGCTTCAGCACCACCGCGGTGGCCTGCGGATCCAGCAGCGAACCCCCGGCGGCGACGGTGCGAATGGCGCCGACGAGGTCGACGCCCGCTACCTGTTTGAGCAGGTAGCCCGACGCGCCGGCGATGATCGCGCCGAACAGGGCCTCGTCGTCGAGGTAGGAGGTGAGGATCAGGCACGCCGGGGGCGGTGAGACGGCGGACCGCACCTCACGACACACCGACACACCCTCGCCGTCGGGCAGCCGCACGTCGAGGATCGCGACGTCAGGGCGCAGCGCCGGGATGCGGGCCATGGCCTGCGCGGCCGTGGCGGCCTCGCCGATGACCTCGATGTCGTCTTCGGTCTCGAGCAACTGCGCGATGCCGCGCCGGACGATCTCGTGGTCGTCGAGCAGGAACACGGAGATGCTCATGGGCAGGCCTGCTCCTCGTCGCTCGGGGTCGAGGTCGACGGTACTGCCGCGGGCGCGCCCGCGACCGGCGAATGACCCCAACCGGGGCCGACGCCCTGTCCACAGGACGCCCGAGCGGCCGAGCCGGGCCGCTGCGCTCGCCGACCGGGGCCGTTGGTCCCGGTCCTGACGGACCCGCGCCCCTAGGACGCGGCGTGTCGAACCGTGACACTTGACCCTGGGGCCCGTCGCGGTCCGGACGGAGGCACGCTGACAGCATCCGGACGCCAGCAGCCAGGATCTGGCTCCGGTCGTGGTCGGGGTCGACCCCTCGAACTGTGCGCGCGAGGCCGCGGCGTGGGCCGCCGACCTGGCCGCGGCCTGGGGAGTGCCGCTGGATCTGGTGCATGTCGTTCCGGAACTGCCGATGCTCACAGAGTTGCCGCCGTGGCTGGGCGAGCTGCAGGATGCGGCACGGCGGGCCGGTGCCCTGGCATCGCGCGCCGACATCCTCTGGGGTGTGCCCGCCGACCAGCTCGCCGGACGGGCCGTCGGCGCCCGGATGCTCGTGCTCGGGAGCTACGGGGAAGGGGCCAGCTCGGGGATGCTCGCCGGCTCCCTCGCCCTCGCGCTCCTCGACCGCGTCAGGTGCCCGGTCGCCGTCATCAGGGGAACGACGCCGCAGGTGCCGCCGCCCGGTAGCGGCCCGGTCGTCGTCGGCGTTGACGGTTCCCCGGCCGGACGCGCGGCGCTCACCTTCGCCGCCGGCCTGGCCCGACTCGTGGGCCGCGCCGCTGGTCGCCGTACACACGTGGGCCGACGTCGTCGCCGGGATCCACGGCGGAGTCCGCCGCACCGAGGCCCCGGCGACGCTCGAGGCCGAAGCCGGCGCCCTGTTGGAAGCGGAGCTCGACGCCGTGGCCCGGTCACATCCTGAGCTGCCGATGCAGCGGGAGGTGGTCGGCGGCACGCCCGTTCGGGCTCTCCTCGCCCGAGCCGGTGACGCGCGGGTTCTCGTCGTCGGGCATCGGGGCGACACCGATTCGGGCATGCTGCACGGCTCCACCAGCCGGACCCTGGTGGAGTTCGCGCCGTGTCCGGTCGTGGTGATCAGCCCGGCCGCGGTGCCCGCCGGGCCGGCCCCGACCGCCCGACGGGCGGGATCGGCGCGGTGACCGTGGTGGCGACCGCCGTTGAGGCACCGACGGCGCTGCCGGGACCGTTGCGCCTCGACTGGCGACGGACTGGCCGCGCGACCATCGACCCGGCGCCGTTCACGCTGGACTTGCTCGACGGCCTGCCCGCCCCGGCTCGCCGGTGGCTCGAACACGCGATAGCGCCCGGCACGCCGTTGCGGCGTGCGGCAGTGCTGCACCAGCGTGGGGAGATCAAGGTCGGTCGCTGGCAGCGATTCGAGGCCGACTGGGCGCTCGCGCCTCCGGCGGGGTTCATCTGGGCGGCCACCACACATCTCGGCCCGCTGTTCATCCGCGGGTTCGACCGATACACCCGCGGATCCGGGCAGACGGCATGGCGTTTCCTCGGCCGCATCCCGGTCCTCTCCGCCGAGGGGCCGGACGTAGACCGCAGTGCCCTGGGCCGCCTGGTCGGTGAGCTGTTCTTCGTGCCCGCCGCCGCGTTGTCGCCGCTGGTCCGCTGGGAGCACCTCGACGACCGGCGCAGCGTGGCCTGCGTCGACGCCGGTGGCCGGACGCATCGGGTGACCCTGACAGTCGCGGAGTCCGGGCGGCTCGAGCGCCTCGACCTTCCGCGCTGGGGAAACCCCGACGGGCAGGAGTTCCGCGAGCACACGTTCACCGCCCTGATGGACGGCGCAGAGACAGCACGGAGCAGAGGGGACTTTCGACGGGTTCACCATCCCGCTCGGTTGTCGGGCCGGGTGGTGGCACTGCCCGGACCGCTGCGCGAGCGAGGAGTTCATCCGGTTCACCCTCGACCGGGCTGTCTATCGCTGACGGACGGGCTCGCGCCGACACCGTCAGGGCTGGAGCAGGACCGACCGCAGGTCGCGGCGGGGTGTGCTCGGCAGCTCGGCGGCTCCGGTGGCCGGCCAGCCCACCCGGACGACGAGCTGGGGGTGTTCGGGGACGCGCAGCACGTCCCACCGGAGAGCGTGCCGGGTCGCCTCGACCTCGAGGGCCTGACTCAATGGCGTGGTCGCCAGCCCGAGCCCGGTGGCGGCCAGCAGCACGGCGCTGGTGGCCTCCCCGGCGCGCAGCCAGTCCAGCGGGTCGTCGTGCGCGGTGACGATCACGAGCAGCTCCGCGGCATCGTCGGCCGGACCGGCTCCGGGCAACTGCGCTGGCTGGGTGAGGGTCCCGCGCGGGAACCGGCGCAGCAGCGAGACACCGGTGAGCCCGACCGGAGCAGCCGTGACGGTGGTGGCGGACACGCCATCGTGGCCGGCCGCGTAGCGGTGGGTCCACTGCTGCAGCTCGGCGGCGTAACCCGGTGCGAACTCCTGGCGGTGACCGGCGTCGGTGAGGGTCGCGGTGAGCCGCTGCCGCATCGCCGGGTCGGTCATCGGGAGCAGCAGCGCGCCGGTCCGGCGGGCCTGCCCCACCAGTGCCTGCAGGTGGTCCGCCGGCACGGGCCGGTGGCTCATCCGTCGCCGATCGGTCCGCCGGCTGCTGAATCGCCCGGAACTGGGCGGCGTCGGCGGCGTCGGGGCGAGCGGGTCGGACCGCGACGGTGGCGAGGTGGCCGCGGTCCTCGGCATCGGGCATGCGGCGCACCTGCACCGCCAGCCCGCGGGCCGCGAGCGCGACCTGCAGGTGATGCAGGGCGGCACCGCAGCTGAGGATCAGATCGCGGCGATCCGGGTCGGTCGCGACCAGATGCCGGTTCCAGTCGGCGTGCAACTCGACGGCGTCGAGACGCGTCCGCCAGCGCCAGGGCTGGGTGTTGTGGACCGACGGCGCGCGCAGTGCGTGCTCGATCGCCGTCATCAGAACCGTGCGGCTCATGGTGCCTCCAGGACCGAGCGTCCCGTAAGGGCGACCGGTCGAACCAGGATCGGCGATCTCGTCGGAGAACGGCAGAGGCGATGGTCCCCGAATCCCAGCCCTTCGACCCCTGTCCCCGGCCCGGTTCAGGAGAACGCACTCACCCCGGTGATGTCGCGCCCGACGATCAGGGTCTGGATGTGCTCGGTGCCCTCATAGGTGTAGATCGCCTCGATGTCGACCATGTGCCGCATGACGTGGTACTCGAGCAGGATGCCGTTGCCGCCCAACAGATCACGCGCCTCGGCGATCACCTGGCGGGCCTTGAGGGTGTTGTTCATCTTGGCCAGTGCGGCGATCGTGTCGGTGAGCTTGCCCTGCTCGTCGAGTCGACTCACCCGCAGGCAGTACAGCTGCATGGCGGTCACCTCGGCGAGCATCTTCACGAGCTGGTCCTGGACCAGCTGGAAGCGCACCAGGGGCTTGCCGAACTGGGCGCGCTGCTTGGTGTAGCTCAGCGCTGCCTCGTAGGCCGCCACCGCGTGGCCGAGCGCGCCCCAGGCGACGGCGATCCGGGTCGACGCGAGCACCCGGGCGGCGTCTTTGAAGCTGCGCGCACCGGGCAGGACGTTGCCGGCCGGTACCCGGACCCCGGTGAGGGTGATGTCGGCCTGCAGCACGGCTCGCACCGAGGCCTTGCCCTCGATGACGCGCGCGTCGTAGCCGGGCGCGTCCTTCTCGACGAGGAACCCCTTGACCTGACCGTCGGTGGTGTCGCGCGCCCAGACCACGATCACGTCGGCCATGGAGCCGTTGCCGATCCAGCGCTTCTCGCCGTCGATGATGTAGCCGTCACCGTCGCGGCGGGCGGTGGTTTCCAGCGCCACGGCGTCCGAGCCGTGTTCCGGCTCGGTCAGCGCGAACGCTCCGAGCAGGTCCAACCGGGCCATACCGGGCAGCCAGCGTTGCTTCTGCTCCTCGGAGCCCAGCATCCAGATCGACCGCATGGCCAGCCCGGCCTGCACGGCGAGGATCGTGCCGATGCTGCCGTCACCCCGGTTCAGCTCCATGTGGATCAGTCCGGCGGCGACCGGGCTCATGGGTGGGCAGCCGTATCCCTCGATGCCGTCGCCGATGATGCCCAGCACGCTCATCTTCTTGATGAGCTCCCACGGGAACTCCGCCCGTTCCCAGTAGCCGTTGATGACGGGCAGCACCTCGGTGTCGACGAAAGTCCTGGTGCGCTTGAGGTAGTCCCGCTCGGCATCGGTCAGCTCGTCGCGCAGGCCGAAGTAGTCGGTGCCGAGCGACCGGCCGATCGACGGTGGTGGTGATGCACGTCTCTCGTCGTAGGTCTGCGTCGGCCAGCATCGGCGTGTTCATGGTGTCGTACTCATTCGGTGTCGGTACTCATCCCTGGATCCGGCTGCTGTGTCCAGCCCATTCCTTCTCGCGAAGCGCGAACTTCTGTGGTTTGCCGGTCGCCGTGCGCGGCAGCTCGTCGATGAACTCGACGGCCTTCGGCACCTTGTAGCGGGCGATGTGCGTCTGCAGGTAGCCGATCAGCTCGGCCTCGTTGAGCTCGGCGCCCGGCTTGCGCAGGACGAAGGCCTTCGGCCGCTCGCCCCACTTCTCGTCCGGGATTCCGATGACCGCGACCTCGAGCACCGCCGGATGCGTCTCGATGGCGTGCTCGATCTCGACCGTCGAGATGTTCTCCCCGCCCGAGATGATGATGTCCTTGGCCCGGTCGCGCAGCTCGACGTAGCCGTCCGAGTGCTGCACGCCCAGGTCTCCGGAGTGCAGCCAGCCGCCGCGGAATGCCTGCTCGGTGGCCTCCTCGTCGCGGAAGTACCCGACCATCACGTTGTTGCCGCGCATCACGATCTCGCCCATGGTGCGACCGTCGCGTGGCACGTCGACCATGTGCTCGTCGACGACCCGGATGGGATCGGCCTGGATCATGGCCACCCCCTGGCGCGCCTGCCGGCGGGCCTGGTCCCCGGAGGGCAGAGCCGACCAACCCGCCTGCCACTCGTTGAGCGCGTACGGGCCGTACACCTCGGTCATGCCGTAGACGTGCACGATCCGAGCGCCCAGCTCGCGCATCCGCGTGATCACCGTGGGGCCGGGCGGGGCGCCGGCCACGGTCGCCACCAGCTCGCGGTCGAGCTTGTGTGCCTGCGGGGCGTTGGCGATCGTCACCAGCACGGTGGGGGCACCGTCGAGATGCGTCACCCGCTCCTCGTCGAAGAGCTGCCAGATCAGGTCCGCGCGCACGGCCCGCAGGCACACGTGGGTCCCGCCGATCGCGGTGACCGCCCACGGCGTGCACCAGCCGTTGCAGTGGAACATCGGCAGCGTCCACAGGTAGACGCTCTCCGGGTCGAACCGCTGGTGGATGATCTCGCCCAGCGAGTTCAGGTAGGCGCCGCGGTGCGCGTACATCACGCCCTTGGGGGTGCCCGTCGTCCCCGACGTGTAGTTGATCGAGATCAGGCTCGACTCGTCGTCGGTCGACCAGGGAAGCGCCTCCGCGGAGCCGCGCTCCATGAACTCGTCGTAGGAGATGCTCGCGTGCTGGGCGGCGTCGGGCGGGGCCGGCCCGAGCGGATCGTTGATCGCCACGACCTCCATGACGGTCTGCAGCGTGTCCAGCACCGGGGCCAGCGCGGGCAGGTACTCCGTGTCGACCACCAGCAGCTTCGCGCCGGAGTGGTCACAGATGTAGCGGACCTCCTCCGCGGACAGCCGGGTGTTGATGGGCACCAGAACCGCGCCGGAGAGCGGCACGCCGAAGTTGGCCACCAGCATCTCGGGAATGTTCGGGCACATGTAGGCCACCCGATCACCCCGCTGCACGCCGGACGCCCGAATAGCGTGCGCGAGCCGCGTCGCCTCCGCGCCGAACTCGCTGTAGCTGGTCCGGCGATCGCCGTACGCGATCGCGGTCTTGTCGGCGAACACGTCCGCCGCACGTTCCAGGAATGCCAATGGGGTCAAATGGGTGAAAGAGTTTACCGGCATGAGCCGTACCTCCGCGCTATTTCAGTATGTGATCGATCAGGATGTTGTTCTATCAGGATGTGAACAGCGGGGGATTGGGCAGGATCGGCCGGCCGAATGTCGATGCGGCGATGCCCGCGAGGCACAGGTACCACGCCAGGCCCGCGGCGACGATGCCCAGGAAGCCACCGGTCACGGTCAGCACCGGGCTGGCGCTCAACGCGCCGAAGCCGAGCAGGAAGAACACGACCGTCACGACGGCGAACAGGAGCGCGAGTACCGCGGTCGTCCGGAGGGCGGCGATCAGCATGAGCGCCGTGAAGATGCCCCAGGAGATCAGGAACCAGCCGGCGGCGGTCCCGTGCAGCTCGGCCGGGACCTCGGGTGCATAGAACGTGACATAGGCCCAGAACGACAACCAGAAGGCGCCGTACGAGGTGAACACGGTGGCGCCGAAGACATTGCTCTTACGGAACTCCCACATGCCGGCGAGTATCTGCGCGATCCCGCCGTAGGCCAGCGCCACGCCGAAGACGACCGGCTCGGCCTTCGCGGGCATGATGCCCGCGTTGGCCAGGCTCAACAGAAAAGTCGTGAGGGCGAAAGCGCCGAGGCCGAGCGGGGCCGGGTCCGCTATCAGTCGGACCTGTTCGGACGCCATCTCACGGGATATCGCGATCCGACCCGCGGTGGGGTCGTTGGTGTCGGGGATGAAGCTCAGGGCACGCTCGACCTGACTGATGGAATCGTGCTCTGACACACTCATTATCGATACTCCTTGGTGGTACTGCAGAATCCGAGCGCCGCGTGCGGACGGTCGGAGAAATCAGCATGGGGCGGCGCGGCCGAACGGTCAGACGGCGTTGGTCCATGCCGTGACGTTCTTCGACCATCACCGATCGCGTTGCCCGGCTCACCGCGCGTCTGCGCGACGTGGACACGGCAGCGAGGGACCGGATGAGGTCGCTCGCGGTGACGATGCCCAGCAGGCGGTCGCCGCGGGTGACGAGCACGGCGTCGGCGCCGTTCGCCATCCGCTGGGCCGCGTCGGACCGGCGGCCCGTGATCGGCATGGCTTCGACCGGCCGGGCCATCTCTCCGACGACGTGCGACCACCCCGGCGTGAATGCTCCGCCCTGCGCCATGCAGCGCACGAGATCGATCTCCGCGAGCATGCCGAGGCACTTCTGGCCGTCCATGACGAGCAGGTGGCGCAGCCCGGTTCGCGCCATCAGGCGCAGAGCCGTGGCCACCTCGGCATCAGGGGTGATCCCCAACAGGTGTGTGCTCATGACGTCCGTGACCGGTGGATCCTCGGAATCCGGTGACGTCGCCGCGGCGAGATCACGGTTCATCGTCACCTCCGTATGGCATCGCGACCGGAGATCGCCGGTCAACGTCCAGCGTCCGCCACTCAGCGCGTGCTCGGTAGAGGCGTGTGGCCCATGCTCGCCGGGACCCGAGCAGCACGCCGGGCCGTCCCGGCCCTTCCGGCCCGACGACGGGGCCATCGATGGATCGAGGAGGTGGGGCCGAACGGCACGCAAACCAGGGTCGAGTGCCGCTGCCGCGGCCGACCGTGAGCTGCCAGCGTGGCAGCTAACCCAACTTCAGGAGCATCACCATGGACGCGCAGCACATCCGACGGACCGTGGTGGTCGGGGTCGACGGTTCCACCAGCGCGCTGCAACTCACGCTCAGCAACACTGATGGCATCGTGCTCTGACAAACTCATGATCAGTACTCCCTCGTGGTGCCCGAATCCGAGCTCCGCGTAATGGGCGGTTGATGGGGATCAGTGTGTCGTCGGTGCGGCGGAATGGTCAGAGGCGTTGGTCCTTGTTATGGCCGCGAGTGACCGGATCAGGTCGCTCGTGGTCACGATGCCCAGCAGGCGGTCGCCGCGGGTGACCAGTACGGCCTCGGCTCCGTTCACCATCCGCCGGGCCGCATCGGACCGGAGTGACGTGATCGGCATCGCCTCGACCGGCCTGGCGATCTCTCGGACGACGTGCGACCACCCCGCCGTGAGCGCTCCGCCCTCCGCCATGCAGCGCACGAGATCCACCTCCGCGAGTAGGCCGAGGCACCTCTGGCCGCCCATGACGAGCAGGTGGCTCAACCCGGTTCGCGCCATCAGGCGCAGCGCCGTGGCGACCGCGGCATCAGGGGTGATCCCCACCAGATGCGTGGTCATGAGGTCCGTGACTGGCGGATCGTCGGAAGCCGGTGGTGTCGTCAGGGTTGCGAGATCACCGTTCATCGCTACCTCCGCGTGGCATCGCGACCGGAGATCTCCGGCCAGCCACCAGCGTCCCCCCGGTCAGGGTGTGCCCGGCAGGGGCGGGCGGCCCGTGTTCGCCGGGACTCAACCCAGCAGGCCCGGGCCGTCCGACCCTGCCGGCCGACGACAGCACCCGCCCGCCAGATCGAGGCTGATGGGGCCGAAAGGCACGCCGACTAGGGTCGAGCGCCGCTGCCGCGGCCGACCGTGGGCTGGCAGCGTTGCCACCAACCAACCTCAGGAGCAGGGCGATGGACGAGCAGAACATCCGACAGGCCGTGGTGGTCGGGGTCGACGGTTCCGACAGCGCGCTGCGGGCGGTGCGTTGGGGGGCCGCAGAAGCGGCACGGCGGCGGACACCACTGCGTCTGGTGATCGCCTTCGGCTGGATGGTCCACCACGTCGCGGCCCGGCCGGGGATCGAGGGGAGCTACCGGGACACCTTGCTGGCCCGCGCCCGGGAGCAGCTCGCCGAGGCGGGCCGGGTCGCCGAACGCGAGGACGCCGGGATCGAGATCGAAATGCAGCTCGTTGACGGCAAGCCGATCCAGGTCCTCGCGGCCGAGGCCGACCGCGCGCAGCTACTGGTGATCGGTGACCGCGGCCTGACCTCGGTCGAAGGGCTGCTCGTCGGCTCGGTCGCCATCGGCCTCGCGGCCCATGCCTCGTGCCCGGTCGTCGTCGTGCGCGGGGACGAGCGGGACCCGTCGGAAGTGGCGTCGCTTCCGGTTCTGGTCGGCGTCGACGGGTCATCGACCAGCGACGCCGCGATCGGGTTCGCGTTCGCGGCTGCCGCAGCCAGGAAGGTGTCGTTGGTGGCCGTGCACACCTGGTCGGACATGATGTTCGACCCGTCGCTCGCGGGAGTCGTCGTCGACTGGGACGTCGTGGAGTCCGAGGAGCGCAGGGTGTTGTCGGAGCAGGTGAGCGGCTGGGCGGACAAGTTCCCGGACACCTCCGTCGAGTTGCTCGTCCGCCGTGACCAGCCGGCGCACAGCCTGCTCGCGCAGGCCGCCCGGGCCCAGCTGGTGGTGGTCGGGTCCCGAGGGCATGGCCAGTTCGTCGGAATGGTGCTGGGGTCGGTCAGCAACGCGCTGGTGCACCGCGCACCGTGCCCGGTCGCCGTGGTCCGAACCGAGACAGCGGAGCGTCAGACATGAGCACTGTCCTCACCATCCTCATCGTCATCGGCGTCCTGTTCGTGCTGGTGCTGGTGCTGGCGGTGCGGATCGTCAAGCAGTACGAGCTGGGCGTGCTGTTCCGTCTGGGCCGCGTACTGGGGCTGCGCCAACCCGGGCTGCGCCTGATCATCCCGTTCGTCGACATCATGCGCCGGGTGTCGCTGCGCATCGTCACGATGCCGATCCAGTCCCAGGGCATCATCACCCGGGACAACGTGAGCGTCGACGTGTCGGCGGTCGCCTACTTCCGGGTCATCGACGCGGTCAAGTCCGTCGTGGCCATCGAGGACGTCTACGCCGCAATTGACCAGATCGCGCAGACGACACTGCGCAAGGTGGTCGGCCAGCACACGCTCGACGAGACGCTGTCCGAGACCGACAGCATCAACAAGGACATCCGCGAGATCCTCGATGTCTCCACATTGGACTGGGGCGTGGAGGTGACGCTGGTGGAGCTGAAGGACATCCAGCTGCCCGACAGCATGAAGCGGGCGATGGCCCGGCAGGCCGAGGCCGAGCGGGAGAAGCGGGCAAAGATCATCAGCGCCGAGGGCGAGTCGCTCGCGGCCACGGCGCTGGGCGACGCCTCGGACATCATGATGGCCCACCCGTTGGCGCTGCAGCTGCGCAACCTGCAGAGCCTGGTCGACATCGGCGTGGACAAGAACACCACGGTCGTGTTCCCCGCTCCGCTGATGAGCACGATCGGTGAGCTCGGCTCCTTCCTGGCCCGGGAGAACGCCGCCGCGAGCCGGCAGGCTCCGCCCTCTCCGCCCATCAGCGCGCCGATTCCGGCGGTGGCGTCCAACGGAACGGTCGCCCCTCCCGTCACGTCGTGAAACGCAACGGTGCGGCCGGGCGGTGTGGGCACCTCCGTCCGCGCGCGCTTGTCGGCCTGCGGGTCGCGCACACACTGATCTGGCTGTCGATCGAGTCGAGCGTCGGATACCTGCTGTACGCGGGGTGCACGGGACGAACCGGAGGACGGGCCGCCCTGGCCGGGGCGGTGGTCGCGGGGGAGTGCCTGGTGTTCGTGGGCAACGGCTTCCACTGCCCGCTGAGCGACCTCGCCGAACGCTTGGGGACCGAGCACGGCTCGGTCACCGATCTTTACCTGCCGGCATGGTTCGCCCGCAACATGCCCGCCATCCATGTGCCAGTGCTGCTCCTCGCGGCTGTGCTGTATCGACGAAATCTCCATGCTCTCCGCAGGCGCCGTTCGTGAAGGGATAACAGATGCTGTCGCAACACAGGCCGGTGGTCGTCGGGATCGACGGGTCGGACAGCGCGTTGCAGGCCGTGCGCTGGGGTACGGCCGAGGCCGTTCGGCACCGGGTGCGTCTTCGCGTGGTGATCGCGTTCGAGCGGACGCGCGCCGATGCGGCGGGGGAGGGATTGGGGGCGGTGCTGTTGGATCGGGCCCGGCAGCGGCTTGCCGTGGCGGTGGCCGTCGCGGTGCGGGAGGCCCCGGACGTCGATCTCGATCAGCAGCTCGTCGTGGGCCACCCCCTCTCGGTGCTCTGCGCCGAGGGGCGGGGGGCGAGGCTCGTCGTGATCGGTGACCGCGGCACGGGCCTGGGGCTGCCGGCCGGTTCGGTCGCCGTCGGGCTGGCCGTGCGGGCGCCGTGCGCAGTGGTGGTCGTGCATGGTCCGCCGCAGTCGGTGTCGGATTCCCTGCCGGTGGTGGTCGGGATCGACGGGTCGAGTGGCAGCGACGCGGCGATCGCATTCGCGTTCGACGCTGCCGCGTCCCGCCGGGTGGCGCTGGTGGCGGTGCACACCTGGTCGGACGTGATCGTCGAGCCGGAGATCGCCGCTCAGCTCGACTGGGACGCGATCGAGGCCGACGCCCGACGGACGTTGTCCAGGTGCCTGGAAAGCTGGACGCAGAAGTACCCGGACGTCCACGTGGAACTGGTGATCACCCGCGACCGCCCCGCATCGGGACTGCTCCAGCAAGCCGCGCGGTCGCAGCTCGTCGTCGTCGGGGCGGGCGGCCGCGGTGAGTTCACCGGGTTGCTCCTGGGATCGGTCAGCCACGCGGTGTTCCACCGTGCCCCGTGCCCCGTCGCCGTGGTGCGGTCGAATTCCACTGTGGACACGGTTGTCGGGGACGGCCAGGGCCCGTGAGCGCCACCGCCGTCCCCGCCCGCGTGTTCTTCCAGGCCTTCAACCTGCTCGGGGCGCGTCACGGGACCCGCAGCGTTTCGTGATGTTGGTAGTATCCATAGATCCTGTTGATTGCCAACATGGAGGCGGGGATGACGGTAACTCAGGTCGATCTCGATGACGATGCGCTGAACGAGGCGATGCGGCTGTCCGGCGCGAAGACCAAGAAGGAGACGGTGAACTTGGCTCTGCGCGAGTACGCGGCTCGTCACCGCAGGGTCGAGGCCTTGGAACGGCACGCGGCAGTGGCCGGTGAGTGGGACTACCCAGGCTGGCAGAAGCAGCGTCACGCGGACAAGGACCCAGCTGCTTGATCCGGTATCTGGTCGATTCGTCCGCGCTCTGGCGGATTCTGCGAGAAGATCAGCTGCGCATGGCGTGGACAGAGGTGATTACCGTTGCGGCGATCGGTTCGTGTCATCCGCAGCGCCTCGAGTTCCGCCGCTCGGCGCGTGACACGGATGAGTACGAGCAGATGTCGGCGATGTTCGACGACCTGTTTCCTGATGTTCCGGTACCCAAGAACGCGTGGTCGTGGGCCGACGCCGCTCAACGTCGGATGCTGCGCGGGGGAGCGCATCGCGCCCTTTCGGCGGTCGACCTGATGATCTGCGCGACGGCTGCCCTGCGCGGCCTGGTGGTGCTGCACGACGACAATGACTTCACCACCGCCGCCCAACGCCTGACCGACCTGGACGAGCGCCGCGTGCGGGTCGAGCCGCCGCCGGCCTGAGCCCGGCCCGGGCTGCGGTGAGCGGCCCGGTCAGCGGCTCGTGCTGAACCTGGCGGCCCGGCGGCGGAGGTGGCGTAGCGGGATGTTGCTGCGGCGGACCGGACGAACCGGGGGCGCGGCGGTGCGGTAGAAGATCCGCTTGCCGATCTCGATCAGGATCAGGTATCCGACGACCATGCCGGCCAGCGCGGCGAAGTAGTCGAGCGGCAGCGGTGCGAAACCGAGGGTGGCCGCGAGCGGGGTGGCGGGCAGCAGCACACCGACCGTCACCACCCCGAAGGCGGCCAGGGTCAGCGGCAGGCTCGGGTGGCTGCGGAAGAACGGGACCCGCCGCGTGCGGATCGCGAAGATCACCAGCACCTGGGTGGCCAGGGACTCCACGAACCAACCGGAGCGGAACAGGTCCGCGCCGGCGTGGAAGACCCACAACATCACGCCGAACGTCACGAAGTCGAACACCGAGCTCAACGGCCCGAAGAACAGCATGAACCGACGGATGAACGCGATGTCCCAGTGCGACGGGCGCCGCAGCTGCTCCTCGTCGGCGTTGTCGGTGGGGATGGCCAGCTGGCTGGTGTCGTAGAGCAGGTTGTTGAGCAGTATCTGCGAGGGCAGCATCGGGAGGAACGGCAGGAACAGCGACGCCCCCGCGGCGGAGAACATGTTGCCGAAGTTGCTGGACGTCCCCATCAGCACGTACTTCATCGTGTTGGCGAAGATCCGCCGCCCCTCCACCACACCGTCGGCGAGCACGCCGAGGTCCTTCACCAGCAGGATCACGTCGGCGGCGTCCTTGGCCACGTCGGTGGCCGAATCGACCGAGATGCCGACGTCGGCCGCGTGCAGCGCCAGCGCGTCGTTGACCCCGTCGCCGAGAAAGGCGACCCCACCGCCGCCCAGGCGCTGCACGCGCACGATGCGGGCCTTGTGTTCGGGGCTGACCCGGGCGAAGACCGTCGTGTCCGCGATCGCCGTCGCGAGCCGGTCGTCGTCCATGGCGTCGATGTCCGCCCCGGTCAACGCGTGACTCAGCGCGTCGGCGTCGCCGAGCCCGAGGTCGCGGCAGACCTTCGCCGCGACGGCGGCGTTGTCCCCGGTCACGACCTTCACGGCGATCCCGAGCCCGGCGAGCCGGCGCAGTGCTGTGGCCGCATCCTCCTTCGGCGGGTCCAGGAAGACGAGCAGGCCGACGAGCGTCAGGCCGTGCTCGTCGGCGGCGGTCGGTGCTGTGCCTCCGACGGCGGACCCGGCGGCCGGGCGGATGGCCACCGCGACGACCCGGTTGCCGGCGGCGAACTCCGCCGCCAGCGCGTCCCGGGCCGCGGTCGGGACGTCGACGCAACGGGCCAGCACGGTTTCGGGTGCACCCTTCGTCACCAGGGTTGCGGTACCGGCGGCGTCGCGGACGACGACCGAGACCAGCTGGCGTTCGTGGTCGAACGGCAGCACCCCGAGCCGCTGGTAGGAGCCGAGCGACGCCCGCTCGGCGGTGGCGGCCGGGGAATCCCAGAGCGCCTGGTCGAGTGGGTTCCCGCCGACCCCTGTCCCCTCGGTGCGCAGCCCTTCTGTACACAGCAGGCCCCACCGCAGGACGGGCTCGTCGCCGCCAGCCGGTACGGCCCGCATGTAGTCGATGCGCCCGCGGGTCAGCGTGCCGGTCTTGTCGGTGAACAGCACATCCACGTCGCCGAGATCCTCGATGCACACCAGCCGTTTGACCAGCACCTTGCGCTGCCGCATCCGCTTCGATCCTGCGGCGAGGCTCGTGGACACGACGGCGGGCAACAGCTGCGGGGTGATGCCGACCGCGATGGCCAGCGAGAACAGCAGCGCGTCGAGGATCGGCTTCTGCAGCACCACGTTGATCACGAAGATCGAGACGGTCAGGGCGCCGGCCACGTACACCAGCAGCATGGAGAACCGGCGCAGCCCGACCTGGAACTCGGTGTCGAGCTGGTGCGTGCTCAGCCCGGCCGCGATGCCGCCGAACTCGGTGCCGGCCCCGGTGGCCACCACGACCCCGCGAGCGCTGCCGGCGTGCACCACGGTGCCCATCAGCGCGCACCCGTGCAGCTCGGCCAGGGGAGCGCCGGCGGGTACGGCCGCGGTGCTCTTGTCGACGGGCAGCGACTCGCCGGTCAGCACCGACTCGTCGCACTCCAGGCCCGTCGCCCGCACCAGCCGGATGTCGGCCGGCACCACGTCGCCGAGCTTCAGCTCGACCACGTCGCCGGGCACGAGGGCTGTGACGTCCACGGTGGCCGGCCGCCCGTCCCGCACGACGACCGTTCGATGGTGGATCTCCGAGTGCAGCGCCTCGGCGGCCTTCTCGGCGCGGTACTCGTTGGCGAACCCGAGCGCGATCGACAGCCCGACGATCACCCCGATGATGACTGCTGAGCCCTGCTCCCCGACGAGGTAGGACACGAGTGCGGCGGCCAGCAGCAGTCCGAGCAGCGGGGACCGCAGCTGGTGCCACAGCACCGGCAGCAACCGGGCGCGGTGCGACGCCACGGCGTTCGGGCCGTAGTGCGCCTGCCTGCGCACGACCTGGTCGCCGGACAGCCCGCCCTCCACCGTGGCGCCGAGGTCGCGCAGTACCGCGGCCGCCGACTCGGCGGCCGCGGAGAGGATCCCCGACGGAGAGCCGGGCGGGCGGATCTGGGCGGTGATCGTCATCCGCGCGCGCCGAGAGCCGTCATGTGGTGATCGTGCGCGGCGTCCATCGCCGTAGGTAGGACCTCTCGACCCGGACGCGCGGGACCTTGGTCGCTACCGGACGCCCTGCACACGCGTGAGGATGGGCCGGGGCAGCGCGCGCTGCCTGTGCTGGCTTGAGGAGGAGCAACACCCCGTGTCACTCACCGACGCCCCCCCGACTCCGCGCTGCACTCGTGAGGACCTCGAGCTGATCGACGCGTACTGGCGGGCCGCGAACTTCCTGTCGGTGGGTCAGATCTACCTGCTGGACAATCCGCTGCTGCGCGAACCGCTGCTCGCCAGGCACGTGAAGCCGCGCCTGCTCGGACACTGGGGAACGACGCCGGGGCTGAACCTGCTCTACGCGCACCTGAACCGGGTGATCCGGCAGCGCGATCTCGACGCGCTCTACGTGACCGGTCCCGGCCACGGCGGCCCCGGCCTGGTGGCCAACGCCTACCTGGAGGGCACCTACACCGAGGTCTATCCCTCGATCGGCCGCGACGAGGACGGGATGCGGGCGCTGTTCCGGCAGTTCTCCTTCCCCGGCGGCATCCCCAGCCATGTCGCGCCGGAGACACCCGGGTCGATCCACGAGGGCGGCGAGCTGGGCTACGCACTGGTGCACGCCTTCGGTGCCGCGTTCGACAACCCCGACCTGCTGGTGCTGGCCGTGGTGGGCGACGGCGAGGCCGAGACCGGCCCGCTGGCCGCGAGCTGGCATTCCAACAAGTTCCTCAACCCCGTGACCGACGGCGCGGTGCTGCCGGTGCTGCACCTCAACGGCTACAAGATCGCCAACCCGACGCTGCTGGCCCGCATCCCCGAGCACGAGCTCGCCGAGCTGATGCGCGGCTACGGCTACGAGCCGCACTTCGTGGGTGAAGATGACGAAGGGGGCGACGATCCGTTCTCGGTCCACCAGCATCTCGCGGCCACGCTCGACGAGGTGCTCGACGACATCGCCGCGATCCAGCTGGCGGCCCGCAAGGGAGGTCCGCCGATCACGCGTCCGGCCTGGCCGATGATCGTGTTGCGCACCCCGAAGGGCTGGACCGGCCCGAAGGTGGTCGACGGCCTCCCGGTCGAGGGCACGTTCCGGGCCCACCAGGTCCCGGTGGCCGACACCCGCGCCAACCCGGAGCACCGGAGGCAGCTCGAGGAGTGGCTGCGCAGCTACCGGCCCGAGGAGCTGTTCGACACGACCGGGGGTCTGGTGCCGCACCTGCAGGCACTCGCGCCGCGGGGCGACCGGCGGATGAGCGCCAACCCACACGCCAACGGCGGCCGGCTCCGCAAGGACCTGCTGATGCCCGACTTCCGCGACTACGCCGTGCCGGTGGAGCGGCCCGCAGTCGGATCCAGCTCGGCCACCGGAGTGCTGGGGACGTTCCTGCGCGACATCGTCACCCGCAACCCGGACACGTTCCGGATCATGGGCCCGGACGAGACGGCCTCCAACCGGCTCTCGGCACTCTTCGAGACGACCGACCGCGCCTGGGACGCGCAGATCGTCCCCGGCGACGATCACCTCG
Organism: uncultured Actinomycetota bacterium; assembly: GCA_963841985.1. Classification (GTDB taxonomy): domain Bacteria; phylum Actinomycetota; class Actinomycetes; order Mycobacteriales; family Pseudonocardiaceae; genus Pseudonocardia. Next base: position 23,087 of record CAWJFD010000011.1, on the reverse strand, counting down.
CCCCGGGCGGCCGGGTCATGGAGGTGCTGTCGGAGCACCTGTGTCAGGGCTGGCTGGAGGGCTACCTGCTCACCGGCCGGCACGGGCTGTTCAACTGCTACGAGGCGTTCATCCACATCGTCGACTCGATGGTCAACCAGCACGCGAAGTGGCTCAAGACCACCAACCACATCCCGTGGCGGGCCCCGATCGCGTCGCTCAACTACTTGCTGACCAGCCACGTCTGGCGCCAGGACCACAACGGACTGTCCCATCAGGACCCAGGATTCATCGATCACGTGGTGAACAAGAAGGCCGAGGTCGTCCGGGTCTACCTGCCACCGGACAGCAACACCCTGCTGTCGGTGGCCGACCACTGCCTGCGCAGCACGCAGTACGTCAACGTCATCGTTGCCGGGAAACAGCCGGCACTGAACTACCTGACCATGGACGAGGCCATCATCCACTGCGCCCGCGGCCTGGGGATCTGGCGCTGGGCCAGCACGACCGACGGGGAGCCGGACGTCGTACTGGCCTGTGCAGGCGACGTCCCCACCCTTGAGACCCTGGCCGCCGCGGACCTGCTGCGCACCCACCGGCCGGCGCTGAAGGTCCGGGTGATCAACGTCGTGGACCTGATGCGGCTGCAGCCCGACACCGAGCACCCGCACGGACTGTCCGACGCGGAGTTCGACGCGCTGTTCACAGTGGACAAGCCGGTGATCTTCGCCTACCACGGCTACCCGTCGCTGATCCACCGACTGACCTACCGACGCACCAACCACCGCAACATCCACGTGCGGGGGTTCAACGAGGAGGGCACCACGACCACCCCGTTCGACATGGTGATGATGAACGACCTGGACCGTTTCCACCTGGTCATGGACGTCATCGACCGCGTACCCGGCCTGCGCGGCGAGGCTGTGTCGCTTCGCGAGGAGATGGTCGCCGCCCGCTTGCTGGCCCGCGCCCACACCCGGGAACACGGCGAGGACGACCCGGCGATCTCCGATTGGACCTGGCCGGAGGGTCTCTCGTGATCACGACTGATGAAAGTGGGTGGACCGTGCAGAAGGCATCACTGACCGCGCTGGTCGGTCAACAGCTGAAGATCGCACGGGAGGCATCGAGCGGACGCAGCGCACACACGGTGTACGGCGGCCATGAACACGTGCTCCGGCAGACCCTCATCGCGCTCGTGGCCGGCAGCGGGTTGGCCGAGCACGACAGCCCCGGCGAGGCGACCGTGCACGTCCTGCACGGTCGCGTTCGCCTGGTCGCGGGCGACACCAGCTGGGACGGGTCACCCGGTGATCTGATCACCGTGCCCCCGACCCGGCACGCACTCGAGGCGGTCGAGGATTCCGCCGTACTGCTCACCGTCGCTGTGCGCAAGGAGTCCGGATGACTTCAGCAACGCCCTCCCGCACCGCCCCGTGCCCGGTGGCGGTCGTCCGGGTGACGGGTCACGGCTCCTGACCGGTTCACCCGGTCGTGGTGGCCATGAGTCGGGCGACCCGGCCGTGGTGGGCCAGCGAACGTCGTGTGCCCAGCCCAGTTTCTCCAGCATCCAGATGACGCGCGCGGAGATGTCGAGCTGTCCGCGCTGCACACCGTGACGGGCGCAGGTGGGATCGGCATGGTGCAGGTTGTGCCAGGACTCGCCCATGGACAGCACGGCGAGCGGCCAGAAGTTCGTGGCCTTGCCCTGGGCCCGGAACGGCCGTTCGCCGATCATGTGGCAGATCGAGTTGATCGACCAGGTGATGTGGTGCAGCACGGCGATCCGCACGAGGCCGGCCCAGAAGAATGCGGTCAGCGCACCCCAGAACGACATGGTGATCAGACCGCCGAGGACGGCCGGTGCGAGCAGGCTGACCGCGGTCCACAGCGGGAACTGCCGGCTGATCCGAGCGATGTCCCGGTCGGCGAGCAGGTCGGGGGTGAAGCGGGCGGCGTTGGTGCGGTCGCGCCCGAACAGCCACCCGAGGTGGGCGTGGAAAAAGCCTCTGGCCAGCGCGATGGGGCCGGTGCCGAACAGCCACGGGGAGTGCGGATCGCCCTCCTTGTCGGCGAACGCGTGGTGGCGGCGGTGGTCGGCGGTCCAGGTGATCACGTCACCCTGACCGGCCAGGCTGCCCGCGATCGCCAGCGCGTTCCGCAGCGCTCGGTTCGCCTTGAACGCGCGGTGCGTGAAGTAGCGGTGGAAGCCGACGGTGACTCCGAGCGCGCTGACCAGATAGAAACCGACGGCGAGGCCGGCGTCCACCCAGCTCAGACCCCAGCCCCAGGCCATCGTGACGGCCGCGGCCAGCGCGAGGGTGGGGACGATGGTGAAGACGTAGACCAACACGCTCTCGCCGCGGGGCCGCCGTCCGTCGAGGACGGGCTTTCCCGGGCGGGGTTCCGCGTTGGTGCCGGTAGTCGACGCGGGTCGGCCCGCGGGCGGTCGAAGTGGTCAAGCTGATGCTCCTCAAGTCGTGAGTTTGCGTAGCGCTACGCTGTAGAGTCTACGGTGTAGCGAACGATTGCTCAATCCGAGGTGGGGCAGCACACGATGGTCGAGGAGATCGAGACGGGCGCCCCGACGCGGCGGGCCCCGGACCGGGCGCCGCACTGCGCTGTCGCGGACCCAGGTGCTCACGGCCGCGCTGGCCCTCATCGACGCCGAGGGTGTCGAAGCGCTGTCCATGCGCAGGCTGGGCAAGGCGCTCGACCGCGATCCGATGCGCCTGTACCGGCACGCTGCCAGCAAGAACGCCCTGCTCGACGGGGTGGTCGAAGTCGTGCTGTCCGAGCTTGTCGTTCCGCCGACCGTCAACGGCGATTGGGAGGCGGTGTTGCGGCGCAGCGCGCACGCTTTCCGCGCGCTCGCCCTCGCCCACCCGCACGTGGTGCCGCTGTTGGTCACGCGACCGTTGGCCACCCCACTGGCGATGCGGCCGCTGGGCGCCTTGCGCCTGCTGGAGAGCCTGCTGGAGCTGTTCGTCGAGGCCGGTTTCGACGGTCGGGGCGCGTTGCACGCCTGCCGGCTCTACATCGGCTTCCTGTACGGGCACGTGCTCAACGAGCTGCAGGAGAACGTGCAGAATCCGGACGAGACCGACGAACTACTGCGGCTGGGCCTCTACCGGCTGCCCGCCCGCGAGTTCCCGCGGCTGCGCGCGCTGGCCGGTGAGCTCGCGGCCTACGACGGCGAGCGTGAACTCGACGAGGGCCTCGATGTCATCCTCGCGGGACTGCGGGAGCACCTCGAAGCCGGATCCGCGACGGCCTCGTAGTCGTCGCAGGCGGTGTCGGGAGCCTTGTGCGTCACTGAGTCGACGACCGCCCGTCATCGGTCGGCCGAGCGCAGGGCGGGGGCGATCCAGGTGAGGGCGTCGTGCAGCTCGGCCGAGAACTCGGTGTCCGGCTCGGGTTGGAGCCAGCGCTCGGCGGCGACCCGGGCTGCGGCGGAGACGGCGGCGGCAAGCACCTCGGGCCCGAGCTCGCCCTGGCCGTCGACGCCGGTACGGGCCGCGATCGCTTCGGCGAGGGGACGCTCGATCGCGGCGATGGTGTCGAGGAACTCCGCTTGGAGGGCGGGTGCGGAGGTGATCAGGGCGAGCGCGTCGCGGTCGGGTTCGCCGGCATCGGAGTACTGCTCGATGAGGGCGCCGACCACGGCGTGCTCGAGTGGTTCGTCGATGGGGCGCCTGCGCAGCGCGGCCGCGATTCCCTGACCGCGTTCCGCGTCGAGGGCGACGATGATCGCTTGCTCGCGGCTGGAGAAGTAGTTGTTGTAGGTGCGTGGCGACACCCCGGCGGCCTCGGCGATGTCGTCGACCCGAACGTTCTGTGGTCCGTGTTCGCGCGCGAGCCGAAGCGCGGCGGCGCTGAGGGCCTCCCTGGTCGCGAGCTTCTTGCGCTCGCGTATGCCGCCGTTGTCGTTGGTGCCCATGCCTCCCAGCCTACGCGAAAACTTGCGCGCACGCATAACTGCGTGTCCGCACTTCCGTGTAGGGTGGCGATTAGCACTCGAGGCATGAGAGTGCTAATGCATGCCGGAGAGGACATGGCATGGCGAAGATGATCGCTTTCGACGAGGAGGCGCGCCGCGGGCTCGAGCGCGGCATGAACGTCCTCGCCGACGCTGTCAGAGTGACGCTCGGCCCGCGCGGCCGCAACGTCGTGCTGGAGAAGAAGTGGGGCGCGCCCACCATCACCAATGATGGTGTGAGCATCGCCAAGGAGATCGAGCTCGAGGACCCGTGGGAGAAGATCGGGGCCGAGCTGGTCAAGGAAGTTGCCAAGAAGACCGACGACATCGCGGGTGATGGCACCACCACCGCCACCGTGCTGGCCCAGGCGCTGGTCCGTGAGGGTCTGCGCAACGTGGCCGCGGGTGCGAACCCGATGGCGCTCAAGCGGGGTATCGAGAAGGCCGTCGAGGCCGTCTCGGAGGCGTTGCTGAAGAGCGCGAAGGAGGTGGAGACCAAGGAGCAGATCGCGGCCACCGCGTCGATCTCCGCGGCCGATTCCTCGATCGGTGAGTTGATCGCCGAGGCGATGGACAAGGTCGGTAAGGAAGGCGTGATCACGGTCGAGGAGAGCCAGACCTTCGGGTTGGAGCTGGAGCTGACCGAGGGCATGCGGTTCGACAAGGGCTACATCTCCCCGTATTTCGTGACCGACGCGGAGCGGATGGAGGCCGAGCTGGAGGACCCCTACATCCTGCTGGTCTCCTCCAAGATCTCGACGGTGAAGGACCTGCTGCCGCTGCTGGAGAAGGTCATGCAGGGCGGTAAGCCGTTGGCGATCATCGCCGAGGACGTCGAGGGTGAGGCGCTGGCCACCCTGGTGGTCAACAAGATCCGTGGCACCTTCAAGTCGGTCGCGGTCAAGGCGCCGGGGTTCGGGGACCGCCGTGAGGCGATGCTGGCCGACATGGCCATCCTCACCGGTGGTGAGGTCATCTCGGAGAAGGTCGGGCTGAAGCTGGAGAACGCCGACCTGTCGCTGTTGGGCAGCGCCCGCAAGGTCGTGGTGTCCAAGGACGAGACGACCATCGTGGACGGGGCGGGTGACGCCGACCAGATCGCCGGTCGGGTGTCCAGATCCGCAACGAGATCGAGAAGACCGACTCCGACTACGACCGGGAGAAGCTGCAGGAGCGGCTGGCCAAGCTGGCCGGCGGGGTTGCGGTGATCAAGGCGGGGGCGGCCACCGAGGTGGAGCTCAAGGAGCGCAAGCACCGCATCGAGGACGCCGTGCGCAACGCGAAGGCGGCCGTCGAGGAGGGCATCGTCGCCGGTGGCGGGGTGGCCCTCATCCAGGCCGGTGCGGGTGTGTTCGCCGGGCTCGGGCTGGACGGTGACGAGGCCACCGGCGCGAACATCGTCAAGGTCGCGTTGGAGGCTCCGCTCAAGCAGATCGCCATCAACGCCGGCCTCGAGGGTGGCGTGGTCGCGGAGAAGGTACGCGGGCTCAACGCCGGCTGGGGCCTCAACGCCTCCACCGGCGAGTACGTGGACCTGATCGCGGCCGGGATCATCGACCCGGCCAAGGTCACCCGCTCGGCCCTGCAGAACGCCGCCTCGATCGCGGCACTGTTCCTCACCACCGCGGTCGTGATCGTCGACAAACCGGAAAGGAACTCGGCCTCCGGCGACCCGTCCGGCGGCATGGGCGGCATGGACTTCTGAGTCAGCCCGCCGACGCGAGCCTCGCTCGGTTGCCGAACGGAGCATCCTGGGCTCGGGAAATCGGACGTCGCCCCGAGCAATCGGGGCGACGTCCGAACCGCACAAGCTAGCGGGTTACCAGGCGTGCTCAATGCGCCGTGTATCGCTCGGTCTCGGCGTCAACACACGACAGTCGTGTGTCGACGCAGGCCCGCGGCGCTCAGCCTTATCGCGGCATGCTCCGCGTGGGTGCCCAGTGTGCTCGTGCAGGGAACATCGGCCGGGAGGAGGGACCTTCTCCACCGGTCCACCCTTGGCCTGTCGACGCTCTCCACCTGATGTCTACTCCCCATTGTCGTCCGCCACAAGAGCCCCGGCGCTTGGGCCAGGTGCTGCGCCGTCCGCTGATCCATCATTGCTGCAGCGGAGTACGAATACCGCTCCATTTTCCGCCCCGGGCGCGGGAAACGGGAGTAGGATCATGTGACTGGGGACTCTTCGAGCGTCAGCGTCCACGCGGCGTCGTCGTCAGCGCATAGCGGTTACAGGCTCCTTCGGGAGCCTGGAGGCAGGAGCGCACGCCGGTCATGACTCGCATGGCGACTGGCTCAGCCCGATCCAGCGCTGCAGCCTTCCCGACACCCACGTTCCCTCGCGCCAATCCAATCCGCGCCAAACCATTCCGCGCCTGAAGACCAAATGAGTTGAAGAGTTGGTCGTCAGCAATTTGCCCGGAATGACGCAGAGAGCAGTCGAACAGTTTATGGAGGCCATAGTGGATACGCAGGTCAGCCTCGCAGCGGAGATTGTTGTGACAGGGCGGAATGTCGATGTGTCCGCCCATTACCGGGTGTACGTGGCGGAGAAATTGGCCCGCCTCGAGCGCTACAGCAGCCACGTCGTCCGTTATGACGTCGTGCTCGACCACGAGAAGAACCCTCGTCAGTCGAAGGCGTGCCAGCGGGTGGAGATCACCGGCCGGGGCAAGGGTCCGACGGTGCGCGGCGAGGCGTACGGACCTGATTTTCACACTGCGCTGGGAGCCGCTGTCGAGAAGCTGGAGGAGCGGCTTCGGCGCAGCCACGACCGCCGCCGGGTGCATCACGGCCGTCACCAGCCCCTCTCCGTCGCCGCCGCCACCGCGTCCCTCGCCTCGTAGCCGGCGGGCTCGGTGAGCGGCCGACCCACCGGTGCACGGGCACTACCCCGAGCCGCCTGAGCCGAAGGCCCGGTCGAGGCAGGGACGCGTCCCGCGCGGTCGTCCGTGAGCACGGCGGTGCGCCGCGGCTGCGTCGATGTCGCCGAGCACCAGCAGCGACCCGATGACCACGGCGACGATCCGGCCCGTCGACCATGTCGGGCGCATCGCTTGAATCCGTGAGTGGTGGGACCATCCGAGGGAGCATCGCCCGACCGGGGTTGGGCGGATGACCCGATGGTGGAGGCGCGCGTGACATCGGCGTATGTGAGCGCCGGGGAGCGGGACGTGTTGTTGGCGTCCAAGCTGCGCGTGCCCCAGCCACGGCCCGGCTGGGTGCCGCGTCCTCGCCTGGTGGACCACCTGCGGGCCGGCACGGCGCGCGAGCTCGTCCTCGTCTGTGGCCCGGCCGGGTTCGGCAAGTCGAGCCTGCTGGCCGACTGGGTCGGCGACGACCGGCGGTCGGTCGCCTGGCTCTCGCTCGACGAGGGCGACAACGACCCGGTGCGGTTCTGGCGGCACGTCACGGCCGCGCTGGACGGGGTGCTGCCCGGGGTCGCCGAACGGGCGAGCGCGCTGGTCGGGGGAGGTACGCCGACCTCGATCCGGAGAGCCGTGACGGCGCTGGTGGATGATGTCGTCGAGGCGCGCGGTGAAGCTCTGCTCGTGGTCGACGACTACCACCTGATACAGGCGCCGGAGGTGCACGGCTCGCTGGAGTTCCTGCTGGATCAGCTGCCCGTTTCGCTTCGCGTGGTGCTGGCCAGTCGAAGCGATCCACCATTGCCGCTGGCCAGGCTGCGGGCCCGCGGGCAGCTGGCCGAGTTGCGGGTCACGGACCTGCGCTTCACCTTGGGCGAAGCCGGTGAGCTGCTGCGGGCGGCCGTCGGACACGACCTGCCCGACCAGGTCGTCGCTGCCTTGGAGGAACGCACCGAAGGCTGGGTCGCCGGGCTGCAACTGGCCGCGCTGTCGCTGCGGGGGCACGCGGACGTCGCCCGGTTCGTCGCGGAGTTCTCCGGCAGTCACCGGTACGTGCTGGACTATCTGGCGGAGGAGGTGCTCGACCGTCAATCGGAGCAGTTGCGGACATTCCTGCTGGAGACATCGGTGCTGGACCGGCTGTCCGGGCCGCTGTGTGATGCCCTCACCGGTCGCACCGACGGCCAGGAACTGCTGGAGTCGGCTGAACGCGCCAACCTGTTCCTGCTCCCCCTCGACGAGGAGCGCCGTTGGTGGCGCTACCACCATCTGTTCGCCGACCTGCTGCGAGCTCGCCTCATCCGGCAGCACCCGGCCCAGGTTCCGCAACTGCACCACGCGGCCGCCGAGTGGCACGAGCGGCACGGGCTGGTCGACGACGCCGTCCGGCACGCGCTGGCGGCCGGCGATCCGGCCTGGGCCGCCCGGCTGATCGAAGGGCATCTGGAGGATCAGATCCTGCTGCTCGGACAGGGCGCGACGCTCATCCGGTGGCTGTCCGTACTGCCGCCCGACGTCATCCACAGCCGGCCCCGGCTGACGCTGGGGCAAGCCGTCGTGGCGCTACTGGAGGGACGGCTGAACGAGGTCGAACCGCTGCTGGCGCTCGCGGAGCGGACGCTCGCGCAGACGGGCGACTCTCCGTACCGGGCGTCGATCGATCGCAAGGACAGCATCGTGGCCAACGTGCCGGCCGGCGTCGCCGTCGGCCGCGCCGATCTGGCCTGTCTGCGCGGTGATGCCGAGCGGGGAGCGGAGTACGGCCGGGTGGCACTGCGGCACCTGACCGATCAGGACGAGCTGCTCGGCGTGATCGTTCGCTACCACCTCGGGGTCGCGGACTGGCTGGCCGGGCGGCTCGATCAGGCCGAGCAGGCGTTCGCCGAGGTCGTCTCCCGGCGATCCGCGTCCGGCGAGCGCCACGTGGTTCTGCGCGCCGGCTACGACCTCGGCGGCGTGCAGCAGGCTCAGGGACGGCTGAGCGCGGCGCTGCGCACCCACCAGCGGCTGCTCGAGGCGGCCGCGACCGGCGGGGCGCCGTCCTCGATCGGGATGGCGCACGTAGGCATGGCCAAGGTGCTCTACGAGCGTGACGAGCTCAGCGCCGCCCGCGAGCACGCCACGGTCGGGATCGAGCACTGCCGTCGGCTTTCCTACACCCCACCGCTGGTTGACGGCCTGCTGACACTTGCCCGGATCCGGCACGCCGAGGGTGACCCGCTCGCCGCGGCCGTCGCGATCGACGAGGCCGAGGAGGTGATGCCCCAGGCGGTCGAGCTGCGCAACCGGATGCGTGCGATCGGTGGGCGACTGGGGTTGGCCGACGGGCACGTCGCCGAGGCCGCCCGCTGGGTCCGGGCCCGCGGGCTCACCGCAGACGATGAGCCCGCGTATCCGCGCGAGCAGGAGTATCTGCTGCTCGCGCGGGTGCTGCTTGCCGAACGGAACGCTGCACAGGCATTGGAGATGCTGGCGCCCTGGCACTCGCTGGCACTCGCCCAGGGACGCCTCGGAAGCGTGCTGACGTTGCGGGTCCTGGCCGCGCTCGCGCACGCGGCGAACGGCGACGAGTCCGCTGCGTCGGTAGCGCTGGCGGAAGCGCTCACGCTCGCCGCGCCCGAGGGCTACATCCGGGTGTTCGTCGACGAGGGATCCGCGCTCGCCGTGCTGCTGCGGACGTTGCTGCTGGGCAGGAAGCTGGAGCAACTGGCCGGCGTGGAGGCGGTGCACCGCGAGTACCTGCACCGCCTGGCGTCGAGTTTCGAGCGACACGGGATGCCCGTCCTCCCGCCCGCGCGACGCGGCGCGGTCGCGGTGCCGGGAATGGTCGAGCCGCTCAGCCTCCGGGAGCAGGAGGTGCTGGCGTTGCTGGCCATCGGCCACCCGAACCGAACGATCGCCGACGAGCTGTTCATCACCCTGGATACGGTGAAGCGGCACGTCAGTCACGTCTTCGGGAAGCTGGGCGTCGCCAACCGCACCGAAGCCGTCGCCCGGGCACGACAGCTCGGGCTGCCGCCCTGACAGGTCGACGTTCCAGCCGACATCCTGCGCGCCCGTCGGGTCCCACCCCGGTGCGCACTTCGGTGGGACGCCGCCTCCTTGCGGCCTCCCTAGCGTGGCGGCAACCGCATGATCCGACGTCGTTGGGGTGGCGACGGAGATCGGTCCTCGAGTCGGGAGGCGAAGATGAGTTCAACGGAATCGTGGATAGGACCACCGAATCGATCCGACGTGATCGTCGTCGGAGCGGGCCCCACGGCTTGATGCTGGCCGGAGACCTGGCAGAGGCCGGGGTGCACGTCACGGTGCTCGAACGGCGCATCGACGAGTCGAACGTGACCAGGGCGTTCGCCGTGCACGCGCGCACCATGGAGGAGCTGGAGATCCGCGGCGTGGCCGACCAGCTCTCCAAGACCGGCACCACGATCCGAGAGCTACGCCTCTTCGGCAGGACCGGGATCGACCTGGCCAGACTGCCCAGCGAGTTTCGCCTCACTGTTGATCACTCCCCAGTTCCGGACCGAGCAGGTGCTCGCCAGGCGCCTCGACGAACTGGGTGTCGATCGTCCACGACGTGCAGGTGGTGGGCCTCAACCAGGACGCGGACGGGGTCGACGTGCGGACACGCGCCGGCGACGGCACGGAAGCCAGCACACCGCGCGTCCTATGTGGTCGGTGCGGACGGGGTGCACAGCACGGTGCGCACCGCGATCGGGCTGCCGTTCCCCGGCCGTTCGGTGGTCAAGTCGATCATGTTGGCCGACGTGCGGCTGAGCTCACCCCCCGACGACGCGCTCGCGGTGAACGGGGTGGGCGACGGGTTCGCGCTCGTGGCCCCGTTCGGCGACGGTTGGTACCGGGTGTTCGCGTGGAACCGGGACAACCAGGTGGAGGACTCCGCACCGCTGGATCTGGCCGAGGTCCGCGAGACCACCCGCCGAGCGCTGGGCAGCGACTTCGGGATGCACGATCCGCGCTGGCTGTCGCGGTTCCACAGCGACGAACGTCAGGTGCCCACCTACCGGGTAGGGCGGGTGTTCCTGGCCGGCGACGCGGCACACTGCCACTCCCCGGCGGGCGGGCAGGGGATGAACACCGGAATCCAGGACGCGGCCAACCTCGGGTGGAAGCTGGTCGCTGCCTCGGCCGGATGGGGCGGCGAAGCGCTGCTGGACTCCTACCATGCCGAGCGACACCCGGTGGGTCGCCAGGTGCTGCGCAGCAGTGGGCTGCTGGTTCGGCTGGCTCTCGTCCGGCCCAGGTGGGCTCGGGTTGCCCGCAACACGATCGCCCCGGCACTCCTGCGGATGCCCGACTCAGGTGGACCGCGCGACCACGGCCCAACCGATGCTCGAGGCCGGTCGGCTGCTGCTCGTCCGCCCCGACGGATACCTGGGCTGGGTCGGTACCGCCGCCGAGTTCCGCACCTGGTCCGACACGTACTTCCGGGCCCTGGCCAACGCCTGGCGTGAGCCGTCGGGTCCGCCGTAGCATGCTTGCCCGGCCGAGAAGGGGCTGCCATGGAGATGGTCGAGGTCGACGGCCTCCGCATCGCCTACGAACGCGCCGGCTCCGGTCCGGCGCTCGTCCTCCTCCACGGCTACGTGGGGGATGGCCCGACGACGTGGCGGCAGCAGCTCGACGATCTCTGCGATGAGTTCACGGTCGTCGCATGGGACGCACCCGGCGCCGGCGGCTCGTCCGATCCGCCGGAATCGTTCGGCATGGCCGGCTACGCCGACTGCCTGGCCGGCTTCGTCGGTGCGCTCCGCCTCACGACACCGAGCGTTATGGGGTTGTCGTTCGGGGGCGCGCTCGCGCTGTCACTTCACGACCGACACCCTTCGATCCCACGAACGCTCCTGCTGGCCTCCGCCTACGCCGGATGGGGTGGCTCCCTGCCCGCCGAGGTCGCCGAGGCACGGCTTCGGCAAGCCATCGTGCTCGCGGACCTGTCGTCGGATGAGTTCGTGAACGCGCTACTCCCGACGATGTTCAGCCCAGCGGCAGCCGCGGACGCGGTCGCGGCGTTCCGCGTCAGCATGTCGCAGTTCCATCCCGTCGGTTTCCGAGCGATGGCTCGTGCCGCCGCGGAGAATCTTCGCCACGCGCTGCCCAAGGTCAACGTGCCGACGTTGTTGGTCTACGGCGAGAAGGACGAGCGCGCAGGTATGCCCGTGGCGCGGGACCTCGAAGCAGCGATCGCGGGCTCCACGCTCGTCGTCCTGCCCGAGACAGGCCACGTCTGCAATATGGAAGCTCCTGTCGGGTTCAACGACGCCGTTCGAAAATTTCTGCGCTCACACCCATGAGCTGATGGGTTGACCTGGTTCATCCGTGGTTCCCGGCCGCTGCAGGTACTTCGACGTCGTCGTAGACGCGGGCCGCGGCCAGCAGTCCGTCCGGGGTGCGTTCGTAGATGCCGATTCCCGCCTGGGGCGGCAGGCCGTCGAGCCAGGTGCCGAGGCGTACGTGTTCACGTTCGGGTAGACACAGGCGCGACCAACACCCGTGAGAAAGGATCACCATGCCCTTCGTGACCGTCGGAGAAGAGAACGGCGCCGACATCCGGATCCACTTCAACGACCACGGGTCCGGCCAGCCGATCGTGCTCATCCACGGCTACCCGCTGGACGGGAACTCGTGGGAGCGCCAGGAGCGGGTGCTGCTCGCGGAGGGCTACCGCTGCATCAGCTATGACCGGCGCGGCTTCGGCCTCTCCAGCCAGCCGACAGTCGGCTACGACTACGACACGTTCGCCGCCGACCTCAAGGCGCTGCTCGACCACCTCGCGCTGGACGACGTCGTCCTGGCGGGGTTCTCGATGGGGACCGGCGAGGTGACCCGCTACCTCGGGACCTACGGGTCGGGCGGCGTGCGCAAGGCCGCGCTCTTCGGGGTGATCCCGCCGTTCCTGCTGAAGACCGACGACAACCCCGAGGGCGTGCCGGGCGAGGTGTTCGACGGCATCAAGGCGGCGATCGTCGCCGATCGCTACGCCTATTTCGACGACTTTTTCGCCAACTTCTACAACACCGACGTCCTCGCGCCTGAGCGGATCGGTGATGCCGCGCTACGGGCGAGCTTCCAGGTCGCGGCCGGCGCCGGGCCCTACGCCACCTACGCGTGCGTCGATGCGTGGCTGACCGACTTCCGCGACGACCTGCCCAAGATCGACGTGCCCACCCTTGTGGTCCACGGCACGGCCGACCGCATCCTGCCCTTCGAGGCCACGGCCGCGCGCCTGCGCGACGAGCGCCTCATCGCCGATCTCACCCTCGTCGAGGTCGCCGACGGGCCGCACAACATCGGGTGGACCCACCCCGAGGAGGTCAACGCCGCCTTCCTCGACTTCCTGCGGCGCTGACCCGAACCTGTTTCAGGAGACGAACTGCTGCCCACCGTCGATGTCGAACGTGGCCCCGGTGAGCGCGGTGTTGCTCATGATGTGAACGGCTAGGGCGGCGACGTCGGCGGGACCGACCACGCGGCCGATCGGGAGCGTCGCCCGCAGCTCAGTCCGGCGCTCCTCGAGTCGATCTCCGAGCAGCGATGCCGACAGGGGCGTGTCGACGAAGCCGGCGGCGATGAGGTTGACCCGAACCGGGGCGAGCTCGAGCGCGAGGGCTGCCGTGAGGGGAGGCAGTACGGCGGTGGCGGCGGAGACGATCCCGAGGTCGGGCCTGATCCGCCGGCCGCCGGTGCCGCCCATGAGCAGCAGCGTGCCCCCGGGCCGCATCGTGCCGGCGGCGTTGCGCGCGACCTCGAGCGCCAGCACCGCGTGCTCGCCGAGCGCCTCGCGCACCTGGTTCGGGTCCATCTCGAGGAGCGGCACGTAGTGCGGCCCGCCGGCCGTGATGAGCACATGGTCGATCAGGTCAGGTAGCCCGTCGAAGAATCGCTTGAGCGCGGCCGCGTCGTTGGCGTCGAATGCCGCGGTGCTGCGCGCGTCGACGTCGCGTGCTGCTCGTTCGAGCCGTTCGGGATCACGGCCGACGAGAACGACGTCGGCGCCCTCACTGCGGGCGCGTCGAGCCGTCTCGAGCCCGATGCCGGCGCTGCCGCCGATCAACACGACGGTCTGTCCGGCCAGTTCTGGTCCGCGCCGGGCGGACGCGGAAGCGGGTGTGCTGGTGGTCATCTGTCCTCCTCAGCTCGACAGTCTCGCCACCTGTGCGTCCATCGGTCCGACCGGACGGGGCATGTCCGCGATCTGCATGCGCAACGCCTTCACCGCTGCCTCGTAAATCCCCGAGAAGCTGGGGAAGGGCTGGATGGTGTCGCCGAGCACCTCGAGCGGGACGTGTGCGCGGATGGCCAGCGTCGCCTGCTGCAGCCACTCGCCGGCTTCGGGCCCGAGAGCGTAGGCGCCGGTCAGTCGCTCGCCGTCGCTGAGCAGCGTCAGGAAACCGGTGGACTCGGCGTAGGCGTGGGTGTAGGTGGCGGTCTTCGGCACCTCGGACAGCGGCGTGGTGGCGCTGTAGGGCGCTTCGACCGCGCCCACCGCCGCGGCCTGCGGATCGGTGTAGGTCACCCGGGGAACGGCTTCGTAGTTGGCCGGACGAGTGTCGCCGGCGATGTTCGCCGCGACCACGTCGCCCTCGTACTCGCCGACGTGGGTCAGCGGCCAGATGCCGGTGACGTCGCCGATCGCCCAGAGCCGCTCGCCCGCGCGCAGGTACTCGTCAACCGGGATCCCGCGGGGGTCGGCCTCCACACCGACCGTATCCAGGCCGATCCCCGCGACGCGTGGGCGCCGACCGGTGGCCACGAGCAGCCGGTCGCCCCGCAGGTCTGCGGCACGGTCGAACTGGAGGACGTAGTCGTCGCCGTCCCGCCGTGCGGCGCTGGCGTGCATCCCGAGCATCAGCTCGATGCCGTCCCGGCGCAGGACCTCGCCGAGCGCCTCGCCCAGCGGCGCGGGCTCGCGGGCGAGCACGTGCTCGGCGCCTTCGACGAGGGCGACTTCACCGCCGAGGCGCCGCACGATCTGGGCCATCTCCACACCCACCGGTCCGCCACCGAGGATCAGCAGACGGCGGGGAATCGCCTTCATCCCGGTGGCCTCGCGGTTGGTCCACACGCCGTCCAGCTCACGCAGGCCCGGGATCGGAGGCACGATCGGATCTGCGCCGGTCGCCACCACGATGTGCTCCGCGGTGTGGCGGACGCCCTCGACCTCGACCACCCCGGTGCCGGCCAATCGGCCCGTGCCGCGCAGCAGGTCGATGCCGTGGTCGGCCAGCCAGCGCTCCTGGCCGGCGTCGGAATAGCCCGAGACCATGAAGTCCCGCCAGGCCAGCGTCGCCGCGATGTCGACCTGCGCGCTCGCTCCCGCCTCGCGGGCACCCTGCACCGCTTCGCCCGGGCGCAGCAACGACTTCGACGGAATACACGCCCAGTAGGAACACTCGCCGCCGACCAGCTCCCGCTCGACCAGCGCGACCCGCAGTCCGCGCGCGACCAGAGCCGCGGCGCAGTGCTCGCCGGGCGCCCCGCCGCCGAGCACGATGACGTCGTAGTCGCTCACGTGTCCTCCTCGCTGTCGCTCGTCGGCCGCGTTCGCGGCACTGCTGTGTCCGATGGTGAGCTCGCAAGCTCGCTCACGTGTCCTCCTCGCTGTCGCTCGTCGGCCGCGTTCGCGGCACTGCTGTGTCCGATGGTGAGCTCGCAAGCTCGCTCACGTGTCCTCCTCGCTGTCGCTCGTCGGCCGCGTTCGCGGCACTGCTGTGTCCGATGGTGAGCTCGCAAGCTCGCTCATCTCGGCAGCTCCGTTCCAGCCCGCTCCGCCACGATGTACGCGGCGTACCCAGTCTGGCCAGTCCTCGTCGCGCTGCCCGGTGCGTTTCTCGTGCTCGCCGTGGGCGGCCTTCGCCCGCCGCAGCGCGCCGGCCAGGGCCGGCGTGGAGGCGAAGGCCGTCTCGGCGACGTCGATCCGGCCGGGCAACCGCGTCGTGATCTCCTGCAGCAGCCAGCTGTTGCCGTCCGGGTCGCGGAACGTCGCGAAGGAGCCGTAGCTGGCGTGGTCGGGCGCGGGCGCGCTGACGCGGCCGCTGCTGCCGTCGGGCTGGAACTGAGCGCCCGGCGTACCGGGGTGGAAGGCCTCGCTGACGTCGACGCCACGGGCGGCGAGCTCGTCGCGCGCCGCCTCGACATCGGAGACGACCAGGTAGTTGCCCTGGGCCGAGCCGGACGCTGCCGAGGTCATGTTCGTGCCGAACTGAACCGAAGCCGGCGAGCCGGGCGGGGTGAGCTGGACGACGCGGAAACCGTTGTCGAAGGGAAAGTCGGCGTCGAGCCGCCACCCGAGGCTCCCGTAGAACTCCTTCGCGCGGTCGACGTCCGAGACGGGGATGACCACCACTTCGAGCTTGAGGTCGACGGTCTTGACCGTCGCGATCCCGGTCGCGTCCTTGCCCTGGACATCCGTCGTGCTCATCGCCGCCTCCCAGGGTGTCAAAGGATGACCGTCGCGAGTTCACCACTCCGTCGCGCCAGGGAGACACCCTGGCGCCTCCCTGGTCTGCAGCCCCCAAGACCAGTTTCCTGCCCGCTCCTTGCGCACTCGGTCCTACTCGTGAGCGCCGGGTCTGCGCCCGTCAGCCCAGATCCTCGACGCACGCGGGGTGGCGGCGATGGCCGAGATCCGGCGCTGCTGACCGGGTGAGCAACCGGACGTGCGCGTGGCGTACTCAACGTGCGCATCGCGACCGCCATCCCGGGACGCTGACTGTGGGCACGGCCGATGCTGAGCACGGCGCGCGACGGGGTGTACGCCGCGCGCACGTCCGGACGTGCGCGGGGTTTCACCCATTTGTTGAATCACCCATCGGGATGGCCGCGCGACGGTAGAAACTCGGCAACGACTTCCGGCCAGGATGTTCCTTACCAGGTTGGGAGGACGATGGTTCAGGCAGACGGCGCGGGCCGGTTCGCGGCGTCGACGAGGCCCAACCCGGCGTTGACACGTAGCGTTCACTCCGTGACCAACGAGGAGTTGCTGTGTCGCTACCAGGCGGGCGGCGGCCGGCTTGCCGCGAGTCAAGGCGGAGGGCGCCGCGGTCGCGCCCGCGCTGCGCAGCACCATCGTCCTCACCTGCATGGACTCCCGGATCGACGTGTTCGCGCTTTTCGGGCTGACGCATGGGCGAGGTGCACGTGCTGCGCAACGCCGGCGGCGTGGTCACCGACGACGTGGTGCGCTCGCTGACCATCAGCCAGCGCAAGCTCGGCACCCGGGAGATCCTCGTGGTCCAGCACACCGGTTGCGGGCTGGCCACGTTCACCGACGAGGATTTCTCCGAGGAGCTGTGCCGAGCACGTCGGCATGCGCCCGCCGTGGCGCACACACGCCTTCGTGAGCCCGGCGGTGAGCGTGCGGCGCGATCTGGCCCAGTTGCGCCACGACCAGTTCCTGCTGCCCGGAGACGGTGGTCGCGTGGCTTCGTGCTGGACATCGAGGCGTTCACCCTCGACGAGATCCGCTAAGCGACCGTTCAGCCGGGTCGGCCCAGCAAGTCGGCCAGCCCCGTCAGCTGCCCCGGATAGGAGCGTCCGAACTGGTCGGTGGGTGGGGTCGAGGCCGAGCTGGTGGGCGATTTTGCGGCAGCATCACCGGGGCGCAGCCCGCGGCGAACAACGCGAGCAAGAGCTGGGCCGGCTCGAGATCGGCCGGGAGCTCGCCGGCGCGCTGCCGGTCACCCAGATCCTGCACGGCGGCGCCCTCGGAGCGGGCCGCTGCCACCACCCGCCCGGCGCCGAGCAGCCGGGCCGCCCGCACGGCGACCTGGCCGACCACCCGGAGGCAGCGAGCACCAGCACCCCCTCCCCGTCAGCCAGGCGGCCGGGCATCCGCGCGCCGGCCGGGAGCCGGCGCAGCACCACTCCGACGCCCCGGACCGGCGGCCCGAAGTATGACGTGTCGGACGCGCTAAGGACGCGCGACGAAATAACGTAGGTTTCGGGGTCCGGGGGACCTACCGTCTGTGCTATGGCGAGCGATGGGCAGGCCGGGGAGTCGGTGGCGCGCAGGTATGCGGTGCTGCGTCCGCATCTGGACGAGCGGCAGCGCCGCCTGGTGCTCGGCGGCGGAGGCGGCCGAGCTGGGCCGGGGCGGGATCACGGCGGTGGCCCCGGCGACCGGGGTGCATCCCGACACGGTCGCCAAGGGGGTGCGGGAACTCGAGGGCGGCGCCGAGCCCGCGGGCCGGGTGCGGGCGCCCGGCGGTGGCCGCAAGCCGGCCACCGAGACCGATCCGGGGCTCGGGCCGGCGTTGACGGCGCTGGTCGACCCGGACACGCGCGGGGATCCGGAATCGCCGCTGGTGTGGACGACGAAGTCGACCCGGAACCTGGCCGACGCGCTGACCGGCGGCGGGCATCGGGTCTCGGACCGGACGGTGGCGCGGATGCTGCGCGCGCAGGGGTTCAGCCTGCAGGCCAACGCCAAGGTCACCGAGGGCCGCCAGCACGCCGACCGCGACGCCCAGTTCGGCTACCTCAACGCCCAGGTCATCGAGCACCTGGCGGTCGGGGCGCCGGTGGTCAGCGTGGACACCAAGAAGAAGGAGCTGGTGGGCGAGTTCCACAACGGCGGCCGCGAATACCAGCCCACGGGCTCGCCGGTGCAAGGTCAACGTGCACGACTTCCCCGACCAGGAGCTGGGCAAGGCGATCCCCTACGGCATCTACGACGTCGCCGCGAACACCGGCTGGGTGTCGGTCGGCGCCGACCACGACACCTCCGCGTTCGCCGTGGAGACCCTGCGCCGCTGGTGGGACACCGTGGGCCGGCACCGCTACCCCGACACCGACCGGTTGCTGATCTGCGCCGACGGCGGCGGCTCCAACGGCTACCGGGTCCGCGCCTGGAAGATCGAACTCGCCCGCCTCGCCGCCGAGACCGGCCTGACGATCACCGTCTGCCACCTGCCGCCGGGCACCAGCAAGTGGAACAAGATCGAGCACCGGCTGTTCTCCCAGATCACCCTGAACTGGCGCGGCCGGCCGCTGACCAGCCACCAGATCATCGTCGACCTGATCGGCGCCACCAGCACCGCCACCGGGCTCACCGTCCGCGCCGAACTCGACACCGGCACCTACCCCATCGGCATCAGGTACACCAAAAAGCAGGTCGACGCCCTCCCCATCACCCGCCACGACTTCCACGGCGAGTGGAACTACACCGTCGCCCCCCCACCAGCCGACACGCCGACATCAACCTAGATTATTTCTTCGCGAGCCCTAAGCAGGTCCAGCGGGTTCCACGGGGCCGCCGTGACCCGGACCAGGCACTGGCCCGGACCGGGCTCGGCCCGCTCGCGCCGGCCCAGCTCGGCCGGGCGCTCGTTGTCGCGATCGGTACGGCTCTTGCGGCTGGTGGTCATCTACGACGCCTCGGCTTCCGGTCGATCGGGAACGTTCCGGACGCGCCGATCCCGCGGTGGCCAGCGTCGTCCCCAGAGCCTAGATCGGTGCTGTCCCGCGGGCGACCACCCGACCACTCTGACGTGTGCGGTTGACTTGTCGGATCTGGTGCGTCGGATCAACCGCCTTGATCGGGAATCGGGCAGGCGGGAGAGCACGGGCGGGGGCGGCCGGTCCAGCCTCGTCGCCGGAGCAGTCGGGCGATCTTCGCCCGCGGTGCGGCACGGCCGGTCGATCACCTGACCCCAGGCAGCCGTACCGTGGTGCGTCGTCCACCGCGGCGTCAGGTCGCGCTCGAAGTCGGCGTCTCGCTGCGACACGGCGTTGTGCACCACCCGCCCGGTCCAGCCCCACCACCAGCCCGCCGGGGTCTCCGCGTCGCGGGCACACGACACCGGCCGAGGCCTCGCCCGAACCTGCTGCGCGCGCGGGGCAGCCGGTGAGCCCGCGCTACGGCCAACACCACCGGAGCCCCAGGGCAACCTGCACCCCACCCATGACCGTGCGCAGCGAGCACGGAAAGCAGAAACCGATGCAACCGGGTTCTACTGAAGTGTGTACGTACGGTAAGAGCCGGGGTGGGAAGCGATGCGGAAAGGGCGCGCCGTGAGCGCGTCAGGTGTGGAGCAAGACGATCGCGAGCGAACTGATCGTGTCTTCAGAGGAGCCTGGACAGCACGTTGCGCAGTACGGCGTGACGTTGCGCAGTACGGCGTGGGCGAAGCTGCCAGCGGGCCACCGACATTGCCACCGACCTGGACCGGGGCTGAGCCTCAAGGCATGATTAACGGCCCGAGGTGGCCACACCCCGAGCAGGAGGTCGGGCATGTCCGATCCGCTACACAGCCAATCCTCCGGCGAGAGCTCGCTACAGCCGTCGTCCGTCCGCAAGGTCATAGTCGCCAGCGTGATCGGTACCTCGCTGGAGTGGTACGACTTCTTCATCTACGGGACCGCTGCCGCTCTGGTCTTCAACAAGTTGTTCTTCCCCAGCTTCGAACCCCTGGTCGGCACGCTGCTGGCCTTCGCCACCTTCGCCGTGGGTTTCGTGTCCCGACCGCTCGGGGGCGTGGTGTTCGGGCACTACGGCGACCGGCTCGGCCGCAAGAATGTGCTGGTCGTGACCCTGTTGCTGATGGGCATCGCCACGTTCCTCATCGGCGTCCTGCCGACGCACGCGCTGATCGGAGTCTGGGCTCCGGTCCTGCTGGTGCTGCTTCGATTCCTCCAAGGCTTGGGCCTGGGTGGAGAGTGGGGCGGCGCCGTGTTGATGACCATGGAGTCCGGCGACGCCCAGCGCCGCGGGCTGAACGCCAGCTGGCCGCAGGTCGGTGTTCCGATCGGGTTGCTGCTCGCGAACGGTGTGTTGTCCCTGATGGCTGTGCTGAGCTCGGACGAGGCGTTCCTGTCCTGGGGTTGGCGGGTGCCGTTCCTGCTCAGTGGGCTGCTGGTGATCGTCGGTCTGTGGATCCGGATGACGCTCGCGGAGAGCCCGCTCTTCCGTGAGGCCGAGGACGTAGGCCACGAGGAGGCGGCGCCGGTCGTCGAGGTGCTCCGAAGCTACTGGACGAAGGTGTTGCTCGCGATCGGTGCCCGGATCGGGGTCGACGTGGCCTTCTACACCTTCGTGCTCTTCATCACCACCTATGTCGTCACCTATCTGGGCCTGCCCCGGCACTACGCCCTCAACGCCGTGCTGATCGCGGCGGCCGTCCAGGTGATCGCGATCCCCTACTTCGGCCATCTGTCCGACCGGTCCGCGCGCCGGCCCATCTACCTGGTCGGTGCCATCGGGTCGGCTATCTGGGTCTTCGTCTTCTTCGCCCTGTTGGACACGGGCCAGTTCGCGCTGATCGTCATGGCCGCGGTCATCGCGCTGATCTTCCACGCGGCGATGTACGGTCCGCAGGCGGCCTTCATCGCCGAGATGTTCCCGACCAAGGTCCGTTACACTGGCGCCTCGATGGGCTACCAGCTGGCGGGCATCGTCGGCGGTGCCCTGGCGCCGATCATCTCGGTTGCGCTGCTCGACCGGTTCGACACCTCAGTGGCCGTCTCGGTCTACGCCGGGGCGATGCTGCTTGTGACGATCATTAGCGTGTTCTTCGCTCCGGAGACATCCAAGGTCGACCTGCATGCCGCGGACGTTGCGCGCGCAAAGTCATGAATCCGACGCGGGTCGATCTCAACAGCGATCTCGGCGAAGGTTTCGGCGTCTGGGTGCTGGGCGACGACGAAGCTCTGCTCGAGATCGTCACGAGCGCCAACGTGGCCTGCGGATTCCATGCCGGGGACCCGGACACCCTCCGTCGGGTGTATGCAAAGGCGGCCGAGCGGGGCGTGGCGATCGGCGCGCAGGTGGGTTATCGGGATCTGGCCGGGTTCGGCCGGCGGGCCATCGACGTCCCGCCGTCGAGCTTGACCAACGAGGTCATCTATCAGATCGGGGCACTCGACGCGTTCGCCCGGTTGGCCGGCACGCGAGTGCGCTATGTCAAGCCGCATGGTGCCCTCTACAACCGCATCGTCCAGGACGAGGCCCAGGCCGCCGCGGTGGTCGCCGCGGTGCAGGCCTACGACCCCTCGCTTCCGGTGCTCGGTCTACCGGGGTCTGCCTGGCTCCGGCTGGCAGCCGGGGCCGGGCTGACCACGGTCAGGGAGGCCTTCGCCGACCGCGGCTACACCTCTTCGGCAACCCTGGTGCCGCGGTCGCAGCCGGGGGCGTTGATCACCGAGGCCGACGTGGTTGCCAAGCGGGTGCTTCGCATGATTACCGATGGTGTGGTCCAGTCGGTCGACGGATCCGATGTCGACGTGGCGGCTCAATCGGTGTGCGTCCACGGCGACTCGCCCGACGCGGTCGGGATGGCTCGCAGGATCCGCGAGGCGATCCTCGATCGGGGGATCACCCTCGAGGCATTCGCATGAGTTGCGACCCGTCGAAGTTGCGGGTTCTGCCTGCCGGCGACCGAGCGCTGCTGCTCACCCCGGGCGACCGCGAAGATCTCGACGGGCTGGTCGACCTGTTGAGTGGCGCCGATCTCCCTGGGATGCAGGATCTTCTCCCGGCAGCGCAGACGGTGCTCCTCACCCTTGCGGCCGGTGCCGACGCCGAAACTGTCGAGCGCGAGCTGCGGCAACTACTGGCTACGGCACCGACCACCCGATCCGGGTCCGAGGACGCAGGCGACCCGCTGACCATCCCGGTGCGCTACGACGGAGCCGACCTCGACGACGTCGCCCGACTCCTCGACATCAGCGTCGAGGAGTTGGTCGCCCGGCACACCGCCCGGATTTGCCGTCGCCGCTTCGTCGGTTTCACCGCGGGCTTCGGATATCTGGCCTCGCCAGGTTGGGGTTTGTCAGTGCCGCGGCGCCAGCAGTCGCGAACCTCGGTGCCCCCCGGCTCCGTGGGCCTCGCCGACGGCTACAGCGCGTCTATCCGCGCCGGGCGCCGGGAGGGGCGGCAGCTGACCGGCTCCACCGATGTACCGATGTGGGACCTCGACCGTGCGCGGCCTGCACTGCTTTCACCCGGCACCCTGGTCCGGTTCGTGGCGGTGGGACGCTGATGGCGGCGGGCTTGCGGGTCGTGGCGCCTGGGCCGAACGCCACGATTCAGGATCTCGGGCGGCCCGGCTGGTTCTCCGCCGGTGTCGGCGTCTCCGGGGCCGCCGACACCGATTCGCTGCGGTTGGCGAATCGTCTGGTCGGCAACGATGACGACGCGGCGGGGATCGAGTGTGTCCTCGGCGGGCTGCACCTGCTGGCGCTGGCGCCGGTGACCGTCGCGGTGACGGGCGCGCCCGCCCCGATCAGCGTGGACGGGACGTCGG
>CAWJFD010000010.1:0-228860 GCA_963841985.1 uncultured Actinomycetota bacterium | reverse complement strand
GACGCTATGTATTGCTGTGCACTCTGGATCATCGTCTGCTTCAGCACGAGGACGATGCAGCCCTAGAGCGCCTGGGACGGACCAACAGTGGACAGGCTGGCCGGAAAGCTGGTTCGTGCTGGGTGCGGCGGAAGCAGGCGTCGACGAGGACTTCGTCGCATCCACCGCAACAGTTACGCCGTGCTGCTGGCCGTGGTGAGCAACTCGGAGCACGCCAGGAACACGGCCGTGCTGCTCACGCCGATCCTGCGCACCGTGCTCATCGTCGCGCTCGTGCTAGGCGCCTTCGTGATCGCTGCGGCGTTGCAGGTCGGTCCGGTGGCCGCCGTCGCCAGCAGTGGCGCTGTCATCGGGGGCGGTGCCCTCATCACGCACCTGATCAACCGCGTCCGTCGCCGCTGAGCCCATCGACCACCGGCCGCACCCGCTCGTACGACTGGCCGCCCAGCGCGCGCTGAGCCTGCTCCCGGTCCGCCCACTCCAGTCCCGCACGGTCCTGCCTCGGTCATGGGCCCGGCGCTCCTCCACCTGGACGGCGTGCTGGTCGCACGGGAACACCCGGTATCCCCGCTTCGGTGGCCGGCCGACGTAGCCGGCATGAGTCGGAGGGGCGCCTAACAGGACGTGAACTGGCCGACGACATGCCGCACCATGGCCGGGCAACCGGCGTTGCCGTAGTTGATCGGGACGGGGTCCTGGGGCTGCACGGCTCTCCCTCGGTGGTCCTGGATGTGCTGGACCGCGAGGGAAGAGGGGAAGCGCGGTAGGCCCAGACGCCAGGCCGTCTGGCCCATCTTCACGAGGCCATGGCCGAAACCGTGGCCGGTCGGGCAAATCCCGAAGCGGCCACGCACATACGTCACCGGCTTGTTGCCACTCAGCTCAGTACGGCCAGGTCCGATGTCTGGTCGGAGACCTGACCACACGGAGCCGACACTGCACATGGTCGGCGCATCGAATATGCCTGGTTGTTGCAGCGACACGCCGCAACCCGCTGGCCCGCACTTGGACGATTACGTTGGGTTAGTCTGTGACATCCCGAGACACGCCACCCGCCTTTGGCTTCGACGGAGCGGTACCGGTTGAACGAGCAGATCCCGTGTTAGCGTCTGAAGTCTACGCTATTCGAATGATGTCAATGCGCCTCCTCGATAGATCAGCAATTACTCGACTCTTAGACGATTCTGTTGATTTTTCTGACCCTGAGCTAAAACAGTGAAGATCGTTGACCAGCTGGCCGAGACACATTGAGGGTCCCGTATCTCCTTCCCAAGCGTCCGTCGCGATCCGACCGTCCGGGCCCATCCTCGCGTCCTGGCCGGCACTCGGCGAGACCGGGCGGGGTCAACCCGGTACCCCCGATCCCGCTACTTGACCAGCTTGTCGCTGCCGGGTTCGCTCGACACGACCATCGGCGGGATCGGGGCGCGCAGCGGGGTTGACGCCGTCCGGGCACGCTAAGACGATCTGCGGCCAGCGAGGATGGTCCTTCAACTACGTCCGCTGTTCGTGTCCCTGCCGGCGGGTAGCCGGCGGCCCATAGGTACGCCCCCGCCAGAGGCCCCCAGGCCGGCAGGCGGGGGCGTGTGCCGTCCGGCCCTGGTCCGGCCCGCGCCCGTCGGGGCGCGGCTTGAAGACGTATTGAAAGTCCTCACCACCGCACGACTGGGGCCCAGTTTTCGAGGTCTGTCGAGGCAGCGTCCAGCCCCGACCATCTGCACCTCGTCCTGCGCCTCCGGTCTCGCCTTGCGCGTTCCGAACCTGCGTGAACGGTAGCGGATGAGACTAGCGAAGATCGTCCGGCGCCCTTTGCTGTTGACCGACGCTCGTTTTGCACACGAACGACGACACGATGATGACCACGGACCGGCGGTCCGCGACCATCGACATCGTCAATGTCGGCGGCCTGATCGTCACGACGTCGCGGCGTACGACGCCTGCGGGGCCGTCAACCTCCCCTCTCCAAGAGTCGCCGCCGCTCCGCTTCCGCTCCTCGGCGCTGGCGCGCCTGCGGTGCGGGTCGGCTTGCCCTCGGCCATCTGGGTCGACCTGAGTAGGCCTGATGTGCACGTTGTCGCCGCCCATGAGCGTTCGCGGCCAACGGAGTTATCCACAGATCGTCTGCACGGCGAGTGACGGGACGTGTGTATGCCGGGTGCCGTCCAACACCTTTGCGATCATCATGCTTCGGGGTGGCCTATGGCCAGCCCTGACAGCGGCTGGGGTGATGCCTCAACCACAGGGACGGGGGCCGGAACAAGGCCTTGACCGGCTCGCTCATTCAGGAATGTCGGGGTGTGTGCTGTGCTTACGGACATGACGACGCCTCAACCCGCTGGTGCACGTGTGGGTTCATCGCCAAACCGTGCCCGACGTAGGTGGATTGTCGGCGCGTCGGCCGTCGCGTTGGGGCTGCTCGCCGTGCTCGGTGTGGTCGTGATCGTGCCACTGGTGAACGCACCGAGCCCACCGCCTGCGATCGCAGAGAACGTGCTCGCTGGCCACACCGACACCGTGTGGTCGGTATCTACCACGCAGCTGGACGGTCGCCCGGTGATTGTCTCCGGCAGTGACGACAGGACGGTGCGGGTGTGGGACCTGGCCACCGGCGCCCCGATCGGGCAACCCCTCACCGGCCACACCTACCCCGTGTCGTCGGTGGCGACGGCCCAGCTCGACGGTCGCCCGGTGATCATCTCCGGCGGTAGCGACGACAAGACGGTGCGGGTGTGGGACCTGGCCACCGGCGCCCCGATCGGACGACCCATCACCGGACACACCAGCGAGGCGTACTCGGTGGCGACCGCCCAGCTCGATGGCCGGCCGGTGATCGTCTCCGGCGGTGGCGACAAGACGGTGCGGGTGTGGGACCTGGCCACCGGCGCCCCGATCGGACAACCCCTCACCGGACACACCAGCGACGTGTGGTCAGTGGCGACCGCCCAGCTCGACGGCCGCCCGGTGATCATCTCCGGCAGTCGCGACAAGACGGTGCGGGTGTGGGACCTGGCCACCGGCGCCCCGATCGGACAACCCTCACCGGACACACCAGCGAGGTGTAGTCAGTGGCGACCGCCCAGCTCGACGGCCGCCCGGTGATCATCTCCGGCAGCGCGACAAGACGGTGCGGGTGTGGGACCTGGCCACCGGCGCCCCGATCGGACAACCCCTCACCGGCCACACCAGCTTCGTGAAGTCAGTCGCGACCGCGCAGCTCAACGGCCGCCCGGTGATCGTCTCCGGCAGCGACGACAAAACGGTGCGGGTGTGGGATCTGGCCACCGGCGCCCCGATCGGACAACCCCTCACCGGCCACACTAACTTCGTGCAATCAGTCGCGACCGCGCAGCTCAACGGCCGCCCGGTAATCGTCTCCGGCAGCTACGACTCATCGATACGGGTATGGGACCTCGCGCGACGCGTCGGCTCGTGACTTTGCCTCGTGACCTGGCCTCGGTGTCGTCTCTCGGCTGATGCTTGACGTTGCGGTGTCACCTGATGCTTGACATCGGCCCTGAACGGTCCGGAACCGAAACGCCAAGCATCAGCCGGTCCTGGCCAGTGACCTCGTGTCCGACTTCGGGACAGGGTTACAGGTTGGCTTCAGGACATCGGCGACAGGCCACTCCGGATGGGGCGCGTTGTACCCGTTGAGGCCGGCTGGCACGGCTGCTGTCGGGTCCGACTCCGGGTTGGCGGGACCCCCGGCGCTGAGGTTGCTGCGACGGCCTCGACACGCCTTACCGGTTATCGCGGAGTACCGCTAGGTGGCTCTTGAAGAGGTTGGAGAAGGCGTCCAGCAACCGACGTCCCTTGTCAGCGCTCGCGAGCGACGGGGATCCGATGATGCCTTCGGGTGCGTACGACTGCATGCCTTCGGTGAGTAGATGACGGCGATCGTCGACCGTGTGATCAGCGCCCTCGTACCCGGATCGAACAGCGTCCGGGTACCGGTGCAGAAGGATCGAGGTCTCGGCCTCGCCACCGTGCATGTCTGCATGGTTCGAGGTCACCAGTTGGGCATCGGCCCGAGCGTCGTTCCAGTCTTCAGCTTGGGGAAACAGCAGCATCCGCTTCGCGGTGACGTTCGCCTCCTGCACGACGTTCGCCAGCAGGTAGTTCCCACCGTGCCCGTTGATGACCACCAGCCGAGGGATCCCAGCGTTGGCCAGAGACACCGCGACATCGTTCACCACCGCGTACAGGGTGGGGGGCGAGATGCTGACTGTGCCGGCGAAGCCGGCGTGCTCGTGCGAGCACCCGAACGTCACCGCGGGCAGGCAGAAGCAAGCGATAGTCCTCGGCGATTCGCTCCGCGATCGCGGTGGCGACGAGCGAATCGGTGGTCAACGGGAGATGGCGACCGTGCTGCTCGAAACTACCGACCGGCAGTACCGCGGTGTCGGTGTCGGCTTGGGCAGCGTCGTGGGATGTCGTGAGCGGCAGCATCACGGCCCATCATCCCGCTCTCATGCCACCGCGGCCAGCTCCTCGCGCAGCCGGCGGACGTAGGGAGCTTGCCGGAACGGATGAACTCGCCTGCTGACCGCCCTGAGCATGTGCAGCGCGCGTGCCGACGGGGCCTGCTGGACAAGCGAGATCGCTCTGCTCGCGACCGCGCACGCCTCCTCGACCTCGTTCATGTCGAGCCTGGCCAATGACAGCCGCAGCAGGCACATGGCTTCATCACGCGCGAACCCGACCGGCCACACCTCCAGGGCTCGGATGCAGGACTGCGCTGCCGCTGCCGGGCTGCCCAGCATCAGCAGGCACAACCCGCCCTCCATCTCCACATAGGACGGCGTGCAGTACGACGACAGCCAGTCCTTGGGACTGTCGTCATCCGCGGCGAGGTCCAGCGCCCGCTCCAGCGCGCGGCGAGCGGCAACTTCGTTTCGCAGGTGCGCCTCGGACAACGCGACCTGCCGCAAGCACACAGCCTCGTGCTCGGGAGCCTGTCGTGCCGCAAGGCTGGCTGCACGGTGCGCGGTCGCTACAGCTCGCTGACGATCACCCCGCGCGGTGAGGACGTTGCTCTTGCGCATCATGTTGTACGCGGTCAATGCCGCGTTTCCGGCGTGATCTGCCAGATCGACTGCCTCGTCCGAGTAAGTCAGAGCCTTCTCCAGGTTGCCGGAATCCTGGTGCAGCCAACCGGCATGCTCCAAGAAGCGAGCCGCCAGTTCGACGGCTTCCGCTGGCCCCTGGGTGGCGATATCGCGTAGCTGCTTGACCTGGCACTGGACAACATCGAGAAGCAGGCCAGCGCCGACCGCGTTGTCCAGACGGACCTGTTCGAGCAGCTGGCGGCTGTAGAAGCTGAGGACCTCGTTGGAGGCGGTGAGCAGCTTGGAGCCTCGCTCGACGAGAGGTTGGAGTCCTTCGTTCTCGGGATCATGACCGTCGTCATGGAAGCCGAGCGCGGCAGCGGGAAGATCAAGAACTGACTGCAGCAGCATCTGGTATGTCGTGTCCGGCTTCTGCCGGTCGTTCTCCCAGCACGAGATCAACACGCGCAGACTCGACGGGCTGGCCGTTGAAACACCCGCCCGCTGAGCGGCCCGACGGATCTCTGCGTTGAGCTTTGCCGACGTCCAGCCGCGTGTGTCGCGCGCCTGTCGAATCAAATTCGCCATTGCGAACGCCACCTCCCCCGCCGACGGATGCCGATAGCGGCTCCATCCTGCCAGAACTGCACTGAACCTGCCATACGTTATGGGGTAACCCCTTACCTCGGCATTACCTAGTCGAACGTAGAGATCGACTCGAACCTTCTTGTTTCCTTGTCTGGCACGCCCGTCCGGGCGTACATCCTGCAAGTTGATCCGATCAGGGAGCACAGCAGTTATGAAGCTGATTATTGACACCGCGTCCGATGAAGTTTCAGGCCAGTGGCGAGTTCGAGCCGCGGCTGGACAAGGACGGTGTGCAGCGTCGGGACAAGAGTGGCGGCACGAACCTGCCCTTGTGGGCCGTGAAGCTCGTTGCCTGGTTCGACGCCGACGCCGAAACGATCCTGGTGACCGTCGCGGTCTCCGACCCTCCGAAGGTTTCCCAGGGTCAGTACATGTGTCGTCGAGCGTCTGGAGGCGATGCCGTGGGTGCAGAACGGCAATTCACGGGTGGCGTTTCGCGCCAAGTCCATTCTTCCCGCTCCGAACGGTGCCACCACCGTGTCCGGCGGCAAGCCGGCACCCGCACCGGCCCACAACTGAGAATACGGAAGGTGATCACGTGATGATCGACATCGACATGGATGAGATGCAGCAACTGTGTCTGCACACGAACGCCACGGCCGACCAGCTGTGGGAGCGCTGGGAGTTCCTGCGGGAACTGCTCGACGAGCTCGGCAAGGACATGACCGCGGCCTGTGACCGCTGGAAGGAAGCCACCGATCCCGAAGCCCGGGATCAACTATGGGCCGTCTATGAGGCCGCCGCCCGCGAGTACCGGGTCCTCGCCTCGTGGAAGGACCTGCACTACGCCGCGTACATCTTCTGCACCGACGGCGCCGACTGCACCGCACTGGATGACGTCAGCTCCACCGTGAGCTGAACCCGCTGGGAGTGGACACGGGACCGACCAAGTCTCTGGCAGACCTTTATGCGGTCGGCCCCGCGTCCGTTCCTTCAATCCCCGCAATTCCCATGCACTGGATACGGGAGCTTTGATGATGGCACATGCACGTTCACGTGGCCGTGCCCGCCGCCCCGGCAACACTGCCGCACAACGGCTGGCTGATCTTCTCTCGACCCGAACAGCACTGGTTGTTCCGGCTGCTCGGCCTGCTCATCCGCGCCCGCGCGGAACTCACCCTGATCACCGTCACGGTGACCCTCTACATCCAACTCCGACGACCACTACGACCCGAACACCATCCTCATCGGCACCGGTGTCGTCACGATCGCGGTCTTCGCGATACCCGTGACCCGCCGCTACGTGTGGCGACGCATGTGGTGTGTGATCACCAGGCGCAGGCTACGAGCCTGCATGGTGCAAACCTTCACGATGGCCCGCGCCAACGGACGACTGCCGTTCCTGCTCTGGGCGCGACCATCCCCGGTCGGGGAACACGTCCTAGTGTGGCTACCCGCCGGCATGGCGGTCAAGGACCTCGACCGCATCACCAACGAACTCGCCGCCGCCTGCTGGGCCAAAGACACCCGCATCATCCCCTCCCGACGCCGGGCTTTCTTCGCCCACATCCATGTGATCCGCCGCGACACCCTCGGCACCGTCGACCTCTCACCCGAGGTCATCGACGAACTCGACAACGACCAGCCCACCGCACCACCGACACCCGGCACGCCGACAGCTCGGCCCGCCTACCCGTACCTGGTCCGCGACCCGGAACAGGAACGAGCAGGACTCGCCGCGCTCACCCCGTCCATCAACCGGCCACCCGCCACCGCCGGCATCGCCGACGCACCGTCGAACGACGACATCCCTGCAAACGGCACATCCAGCACCACCGGCAAGACCGCCGGCCCAGCCCGACAGGCCTCTACCGGCAAGCCCACCACCGCCCGCACCTCGGATGAGGACGACGACCTGCGGTGACCGGCTACGGCGGCCTCGACGTCAGCGACTACGTCTAACCCTTCGCTGCACTTCGACGTCAGGCCCGCCCCCAGCGGGAGCCAGGACAGAGCCCACCCCGAAGTCCCGGCTGTTCTGCCGTGGTGTTCACCGGGACAACCGGAGACACCGGGACGGGCTCTGTCCTGCCTCTCCCGCCACTCCCCCTCCACGAAGGGAGGGACGCACCCCACCACTGTTGATCACGAAACCAGAGACGAGACACCCGCCATGTTCCGAACCGCAACCCTCGCCGCCGGCGACACCCCTACTCGATCTACGACCCGATCCCGCTCGGGATCGACGAGGACGGCCAACGGGTCGAGGTCACCCTCATGTACCGCAACCTGCTGGTCGGAGGCGAACCCGGCTCCGGCAAATCTCAGCCTGTTGAACACGATCATCGCGCACACCGCGTTCTGCCCCGACGCCCGCCTCGTCCTGATCGACGGGAAGGTTGTCGAGTTCGGGCTGTGGCGCGAAGCCGCCCAAGTGTTCGTCGGCAACAACCCCGCCGACGCCCTCACCGCGCTGCGGAACCTGCAGCAGGTCATGAACGACCGCTACCACCTGCTCGAACGCAACCGCCGACGCAAGATCACCCCCGGGGACGGGCTCCCCGCCATCGTCTGCGTCATCGACGAACTCGCCTACTTCTCCGTCACCGTCGGCACCCCCCAAGAACAAGACGACTTCAAAACCCTGGTCCGGGACCTCGTCGCCCGCGGTAGGGCCGCCGGCGTCATCGTCATCGCCGCCACCCAACGCCCCTCGGCGGACATCATCCCCACCTGCCTGCGGGACCTGTTCTCGTACCGGGTGGCGTTCCGCTGCACCACCGACTCCAGCTAGCGACATGATCCTGTCCGTCGGCTGGGCCCACGAGGGCTATTCGGCCCGCGACATCGACCTGGACCACATCGGCGTCGGCTGGATCCTGGCCGAAGGCGGACTACCCCGCCGGTTCAAAGCCGCCTACCTCACCGACGACGAGATCGAACTGATCCTCGACACCCGGCGGCGACGCCCCACCGCATAAACCGGCACGCACACAACACACGCAATTTCCTCACCGCGAACACCATTCCCGGCTGTTCGTGGAGCACTACCGCCATGCCCAAAACCCATCTGGAAAGGAACTGTCATGGACCCGTTCTTGATCCTGCTGCTCGGCCTGCTGGTTGTGATGGCCATCCCCGGGCTCATGTTCTTCGTCGCCGACTGGTTCGGCCCGGTGGAAACCCGCCACATCAGCCGACACGACTTCGACGACGTCGACGAGTCGACCAGCCCGACGGGAGTCGACACCGACAGGGCCGCTGTCGTGAGCCTCGCGGACTGTGACCGCATCTCCCGCACCGACCCGACCGATCCACGGTTCACGCTGCTGCAGAACCTGCAGCTGGTCCGCTCCGGGGTGAAATCCCGGGCACCCGGCATCCGCCGCTGCCCGGACTGCGACGAACCCTGGATCGACGACCACACCGGCCTCACCTACTGCCCCGCCTGCCGGATCCAGCATCGGCGCCGCTGCCGCACCTGCCGCGCCCACATCACCAACACCGCGGACGGAAACCCGCTGTGCGACTCCTGCACCGACCAAACCGCCCTGTTCTGAAAGGAGATACACCCGTCATGGACCCGACAATCTCGTCGTGACCGCACTGCAGGCCATCGCGTCCGCGCTGAACTCCGGCGAATGCCACTTGGAGTGTTCCCGATTTTATTGACACCGATTTAGGCTACCAGGTCGGTGAGTTTCCTGAATCCTAGCTCGTATTCGAGTGGATGTCAAGTAGTCCAGCGTGGAGTGTCGTCGACGCCGGTTGTAGTAGCCCTCGATCCAGAGGAACGTGTGTTGCCGAACTTCCATGACATCGTTCCACGGGCGGGTGTGGATGAGCTCCTTCTTGTAGGTCGCGAAGAACGACTCCGCGACTGCGTTATCGAAGCATGTGGCGCGCCGACCCATCGAGCTGACCACACCGTTTTCGGCGCAGAAGTCCGCGAACTCTCCTGACGTGTATTGGCAGCCGCGGTCGCTGTGGAAGATCACCCCGCGTGGTGGTCTTGCGTGTGACGCAGTGCGGCGGCCAGGGCCTCGACGATCAGGCTGGTGCGCATGTGATCGGCCATCGCGTAGCCAACGACCTTGCGCGTGTGCAGGTCGATCACGGTGGCCGTGTAGACCCAGCCCTCGACGGTCTTGCACGTAGGTGTTATGGCGAGCTCGCCATAACACCTATTCGGCTCAGCTCCCGGTTATGTGCAGTTCGGCTGGCGGCGCTCGTGTGGCGCGGTGATGTGGTCGGGCTGGACTGCGCATAATCAGAGGCCTTGCAGGAAGGCGAGGAGTTGGTCGCTGGGGTGGAACCGTGCTGGCGCCTGGGTTGGGTTGGTCAGCCGTTGCAGGACGGCTTCCTTGGCGGCGAGGTCGGCTTCGAGGTATTGGTGCGTGACGGCGGGGCTGGAGTGCCCGAGCCATAAGGCGATGACGGCGAGGTCGGTGCCTGATTCCAGCAGGTGCATTGCGGTGGTGTGCCGCAGCGTGTGCGGCGAGACGTGCCGGCCGCGCAGCGATGGGCAGTTGCTGTTCGGCGATGGCAACGGCACGGTTGAGCCGGTCCCGGACCCCGGAGCGGGTCAGCGGCGCGCCGTGTCGGTTCGGGAACACCGGAGCTTCCGGCCCGGTGCTGATCACCTTGGAGCCAGGTGCGGAGTTCGGCGGCGGTGTTGGGCCAGAGCGGGATGACACGTTGCTTGCGGCCCTTGCCGTGCAGGTGCACCGCGCGCTGGCCGTCGAGTAGCACGTCACCGACCTGCAGGTCGATCAGTTCGGAGACGCGGGCGCCGGTGTTGTAGGCGGTGGCGAGCAGCACCGCGTCACGCTGTCCGCTCCAGGTGCCGCGATCGGGGGCGGCGAGGATCGCGGCGATCTGTTCGCGGGACAGGTAGCCCAGCACCGGCCGGTCGAACCGTTTGGCCGGGATGGCCAGCACCCGGGTGGTGATCGGCAGCGAGGCCGGGTCACGGATGGCGGCGTAGCGCATGAAGGAGTGGATCGCGGCCAGTCGAGCGTTTCGGGTGCGGGTGCTGTTGCCGCGGACGGTCTCGAGGTGATCGAGGAAGTCCAGCACGAGCGGCGCGTCCAAGTCGGCCAGCACTAGCGCCGAGGCTGGTTTGCCGATGCGTTGCTCGGCGAAGCCGAGCAGCAGTTCGAACGCGTCGCGGTAGGCCTCGACGGTGCGAGCGCTGGCGCCGCGCTGGGCGATCAGGCGCCGCAGGAAGAAGTCCTGCACCAGCTGCGGGAAGCCGATCTGCGGTGCCCTCACGACAGGCCTGCCGGGGCTGGGCGGCGAAGGTTTCGAAGCGGGCGCCGATGATGCTCATCAGCTCCGGGACGGCCGACAGGTACCAGTAGATGTCACGCACTTCCGCGTGTCCGAGGTAGGTGGCCAGCGCGGCGATCTTGGCGTCGACGTCCACGCCCGCGACGTGCCAGGCCTGGATGCGTCGCACCACCATCCGGTGCCGTAGATCGTGCACCCGTGGCGCGCCGGTGCGTCCGGCCGCGGTCCAGCCCAGCTGCCGGCGCAGCAGGCCGAAGGCGTGGTTGGCGGTGGTGTAGCTGATCCGGTCGCTGCGGTCGGTGCGGAAGAACGCCGCACCGGCATCGGGTGGGCCGTAGCGGCGTGCCCGGTCGGCGGCGTAGCCCGCCAACGGTGTGAGCGCGCTGGGGTGCAGCGGCACCAGCCTCGTCCGGCCGCGTTTGCCGGCCCGCACGGTGAGCACACCGCCGAGCAGATCGACATCGCCGCAGGTCAGTGCCAGGGCCTCGCAGATCCGCAGCCCGGTGCAGGCCAGCAGCCCGAACAGCGTGGCGTAGCAGCGCGGCCGCAACCCGCCGGGCGGCGCCAGCCCGGCGGCGGCCTGCCAGCAGCTCGGCGATCTCGCCGTCGGAATACACGTGCGGCGGCCTGCGGTGCCCGGTCGAGCCGAGCAGGCCCGCCGCCGGGACCTCGGTGCGGCCGTCCAGGGCAGACAGGTGACGCAGGAAACCACGCACCGACGCCAACCGCCGCGCCGGGTTGCACGGATCAATCGAGGTGGTCGCGGCCGCCCAGTCCAGGCTCGCCTCCAACGGGATCGGTCCGTCGTGCCCGGCCTCATCCAGGTATCGGGCGAAGGCTCGCAGCGCGCGTTCGCGGACCGGCGAGCGGTAGCCCAACCCGCGGCGCAGCGCGATGTAGTCGCCCACCAGCCCCGCAACGGTGGCTGGTGGCCGATGGCCGGTCATGATGTCCTCGCTTGTGGCCAGGGCAGCGCGACCTCGCGCAGCGCCGCGACATCGACCGCGGCGTAGATCCGGGTGGTGGCCAGCGACCCGTGCCCGAGCAGGTCGGCGATCTCCCGCAACCCCGCGCCGCGGGCAAGGAGCCCGGTGGCCAGCGAATGACGCATCAGGTTCGCGCCCCGGATTGGCGCGGCCATCCCCGCCCGACGCAGCGCGTTGTCCACCGCGCGGCCCACGATGCTGTCGCTGATCGGCGCCCCGACCCGCAGCCGATGCAACACGAACACCTGCCGGGCAGTCGTGTCCGGACGGCCATGCTGCAGATAGTCGGCCAGCGCCGCCCCCACCTCGCCGGTCAACGGCAGCAGCGCACCGTGCCCGGTCTTACGCGCCCCAACCCGCACCACCGCTTGCGCCAGTCAACGTCATCGAGCCGCAACCGGGTGATCTCGCTGGCCCGCAGCCCCAACCGGGCCAGGCACAAGATGATCGCCCGATCCCGCAGACCACGCGGCGAGGCGGTATCCAGCGAGGCGATCAACCGCTCAACGGCATCCGGATCCAGGTGCCGAACAAGACCGCCGCGACGGTGCGGCACCATCGGCACCGCATCCTCCAGACGATCGATCCGCAGACCCGCGACCCGCCAGAACCGGAACAACGACCGCAACGACGTCGCCGCCAACTCCACCGTCGCCGGCTGATAGCGGCGCCCCGCCACGGTGATGAAGACGATGACGTCGTTCACGCACGACCCGCTCGACCACCACCAGGCCGTCAGGAAACACCGCCAGCAAGAACGCACCGGCGAACCGGGCATAGTTGCGCCGCGTCCCCGCGCACACGCCCCGGACACGACGCAGATGCTCATCGAAGGCGACCAACGCCTCCTGCACCGTCCAGCCATCCCGAACCGACATGAGCGGCTCCTCGTCTCTCGAAACGATCAGAGACAAGAAGGGTCGCGATTATGTGCAGCCGCGCCGAGCCGTCGAGTAGCGCGCCACCCCTGCCCGAGAGGCGATCAGTCCCGATCACGCCCATCAGCTGCACATAACCGGCAGCTGAGCCGAATAGGTGATGTCGCCACACCACCGGGTGTCGGGCTGCTTCGGCGGTGAAATCCTGCCCGATCAGGTCCGGAGCGTCGATGGGCCGCTGACCGGCGACGGTGGTGCGTTTCCAGGCCCGGGGTGACGTCCGCGCAGGCCGGCGGCGCTCATCAGGCGCCACACCCGCTTGCGGGCGACCCGCACGCCGCGCACGACAAGCTCGGCCCACACCCGGCGCACGCCGGGGTGGCCGTGCAGCTGGGTGTGGATCTCTCGGATCGTCTCGGTGAGCTCGGCGTCGGTGCGTTCGCGCTGGCATGGACCCTCGGCCAGCCACCGGTAGTAGCCCTGGCGGACCACACCGAGCTGGGCGCACATGAACGTGACCGAGTACTGCTTGTCGGCGGCCCAGTCCGCGATCGCCGCGTACTTCACGGCTGTTCTTTCGCGAACCAGGCCGCCACTTTTTTTGCGAAGTCACGCTCCATCTCGCAGCGTGGCGATTCTCCTTGCGGAGCCGTTCCAGCTCGGCCCGTTCGGGCTCGGACAGATCCTTGTCGGGAACCCGTCCGGATTCCCTGGCTTTCTTCACCCATTTGCCTAACGTCATCTCGTGGACGCCGATACTCTTCGCCACTTCGGCGATGGATCGGCCCGAATCGAGGACGAGGCTAACGGCCTGGTCCTTGTACTCCTGGGTGAAGTTGCGGCGTGTCGCCACGCGATGTCCTCCGCTACGTTCAGCGGCAGTCTACGACCGCGTTGTCTACAAGATCGGGAACGGTCCAACTGCACATGCGGCGGCTGCTGCTGCGACGAACTCCGCGACAACGCCCAACAACTCACCCGCTACCTCGCCAGCCTCAGCCCCACATTCATCGAACCCGACCACTCGATCTATCGGCGGTGACGTCGTGGACCCGAACGCCACGCTGGCCGCGATCCGGAAGCTGCTGGTCTACATCGACGACCCGGACTCCTACCTCCCGGACGAGCTCGCCACCCAACTCAACGAGCTGATCGAACACGTCGACGCCCTCGACAACTGGCTGCGCCACCACGGGCACCTACCCACCGCCTGGAACCACCACCCGCAGAAACCCCCTCGCAGGAAGGAAACCTCTGACATGCCGCACGAGATCGAAACCTTCGACGACGGCACCGCCGCCTTCTTCACCGCCCGCACCGACGCCTGGCACCAGCTCGGCACCGTCACCCGCGACTGCCTCACCGCCGAACAAGTCATGACCACCGCCCACCTCGGCGGCTGGAACGTCCGCACGATCCCGCTGACCGGCTCGGAGATCACCGTCGACGGGGTCGACCACCATCCCGGTCACCGACCACTACGCCACCATCCGCACCCACCCCACCACCGGGCAAACCCGACGTGCTCGGCGTGGTCGGCGCCAACTACACCGTCGTGCAGAACGAACAACACTGCGAACTGCTCAACCTGCTCGTCGACGAGGCCGGGGCGCACTTCGAAACCGCCGGCTCCCTCCGCGACGGCCGGGAGACCTTCGTGACCATGAAACTCCCGAACACCCTCACCCTCGCCGGCACCGACGGCCACACGACGACATCGACCTCTACCTGGCCGCCATGTCCTCCCACGACGGCACCACCGCGTGGCGGGTCATCGTCACCCCGGTGCGCATCGTCTGCGCCAACACCCAACGCATCGCCCTCTCAGCGGCCCGGGCGTCGTACTCGATCCGGCACACCCGCTCCGCCGCCGGGAAGATCGCCGAAGCCCGCCACGCCCTGGGCATCGTGTTCCGCTACTGCGACGCCTTCGAAACCGCCGCCCAGACCCTGATCAACCAGACCCTGGAGCTGGACGAGTTCCAGCAGATCGTCGACAAGGTCTGGCCGACCCCCGACCGACACCAGCACGCTCGGAGCCCGGGCCGCCGGCATCCGGGACCGCCGCAACACCACGCTGCGGGACCTGTTCACCACCGCCGACACCCAGCACAACGTGCGCGGCACCCGCTGGGCCGGGCTGCAGGCCATCACCGAATACCTCGACCACCACACCCCCGCCAAAGACCGACGATGTTCGGGCGCACCGGGTGTTGACCAGCCACAGCGTCGCCGAGCGCAAGCAGCGCGCCTACGACCTGCTCACCACCCGGTAACCGCGGTCATTGCGTCAACCAGGAACGCTGCTGGGTGATCGTCTGCGACGACTGCGCCACCACCGGCGGCGAAGACGATCGACGACGGCGACGGCTACACCCTGCACTTCACCACCGAAACCGACGCCCTCGACTGGGCCACCGACAACGGCTGGACCATCACCACACCGGGCACCTGCGCTGCCGACGCTGCAGCGCCCAACACCTCTGCCACCAACTCGGTCACTTCTACGACCTCTGGCAACCCTGCACCTGCCGCGGACACCTCCCCGGCCACGCCACCACCGGCTGCCCGCTGATCCGGGCCTGCCTCTACCTGCGGACACCACGACCTGGCCCTGCTGGCCAACCTCCCCACCCGACTAACGGGACCTCTCGGAACCGGCCCCATCGCGGCCGACGGTCCGAACCTGGCTCAACCAGCACCGAACGATCTCTGGTTGTTGACGGCGACCCTGCACCCCCGGACACCAGCCGCCCGCCATCGACGGGCCTACCCGGGGCTGCGGGGTGACCGCCAACCCCCACCCGCTCTTCGAGCTGTCCAGCACGACTGTCCACACAGGAAGCGAGAACCGCCATGACCGCCACCATCCACCACCCCACCCCCGGCCTCGACCGCGACGCCGCTGCGCCCGGTCAACGCCCGCGGCGAGGACGTGTTCCTGACCGCGGAGGGCTACACCCTGACCGCCCGCCAGCTGGTGCACTGCCTGGCCGCGCACCTGGCCCGCTTCGGCGACACCCTCGCCGTCCAGATCGTCGACCCGCTCACGCGCGATCGACGCGCACATGCGCTTCGACGGCGACCTCACCGGCTGGACCCTCGGCCGCACCCCCACCGACGTCGCCACCATCCTCGCCCGCGCCGAAGCCGTCGCCCGCGACTACTTCGGCACCGGCTTCCCCACCATCCCCTGGTAGCCGCCCATGACCACCACCACGTCTCCAGCATCCGGCCCCGCCGTAGAGCCGCGGATCTGTCGCTGCACCAACGGAAACTGCTGCGCCGCGCCGGATCACCCGACCTGCAGCGCTGGCTCGCCCACACCGCCGGCACCCGCGGCTGCCACCACCCCGTCCGCCTCACCGGCCAACTCCACACCGTCGAAACCGACACCGGCCGCATCGTCGAATCCCGGCACACCACCGACCTGCCCGACGGCGTCATCTACGTGCCCTGCGGGGACCGCCGCGCCTCGGTCTGCCCACCGTGCGCCGAAACCTACCGGGCCGACACCTACCAACTGATCAAAGCCGGCCTCGTCGGCGGCAAAGGCGTCCCCACCACCGTGGCCGGGCACCCGGCCGTGTTCGCCACCCTGACCGCACCCTCCTTCGGGCCCGTGCACACCCGCACCGTCAACCCGACCTCGGGGAAGGTGCGGCCCTGCCGCATCCGCCGCAACATCACCCGCTGCCCCCACGGCAACACCCTGGTCTGCACCCAGCGGCACACCGAGAACGCGACCCGCCTGGGCCGGCCGCTCTGCCTGGACTGCTACGACCACGCCCACCACGTCGTCTGGAACGGCTGGGCCGGCGAACTCTGGCGCCGCACCATGATCACCCTCACCCGCTCCCTCCGCCCCCTCGAACGCCGACACGGCGTCAAACTGCGGGTCTCCTACGGCAAGGTCGCCGAATACCAGCGCCGCGGCGTCGTGCACTTCCACGCCCTCATCCGCCTCGACGCCGTCGACCCAGCCGATCCGGATGCGATACTCGCCCCACCGGACGGGATCACCGCCGCGGACCTGGTCGAGCTCGTCGCCGACGCCACCGCCACCACCGGCTTCCGGACACCGGACTACGCCGACACCCCGCACTCCTGGCCCATCGCGCTGGGGCACCCAGATCGACATCCGCCCGCTCGGGCTGGCCGGCGACCAGATCACCTCCGAAGCGGTCGCCGCCTACCTGGCCAAGTACGCCACCAAGGCCACCGAACCCACCGGGATGCCGATCACCGCCCGCATGACCGCCGAAGCCGCCGAGCTACTACAGCGACCCCGACACCCACCTCGGCCGGCTGGTCGCCTACGCCTTCCAACTCGGCACCCGACCCCACGGCTGGAACACCGACCAGCAGAAACAGGACTGGCACGACACCTGGGGACGGCTCCGCCGCTGGACCCACATGCTCGGCTTCGGCGGCCACTTCGCCACCAAGTCCCGCCGCTACTCCACCACCCACAAGACCCTGCGCGCCGACCGCCGCACCTGGCGACGCACCCAACAACAGGACTGGCGCCAACGCCACCACGACGACCACGACGCCGACCACGACGAGACGACGTTGATCGTCTGCGACCTCACCCTCGCCGGCATCGGCTGGAACACCACCGCCGACGCCCAACTCGCCGCCGACGCCGCCGCCCGCGCCCGCGAACACCGCGCCCTCGCCCGCGAAGAACGCACCACCGCATGACCCAGCGAATCTCGATCAGGAAGGAGAAATCGATGACCACCTACGACGAAGCCGCAGTCCCGGAACCTGGTGGCCGGACCTCTGGTACTCCACCGAGGAGTTAGCCTCGCTGCTCGGCGTGGACCCTTCATCCATCCGACGATGGCGAACCTCG
This sequence comes from uncultured Actinomycetota bacterium, assembly GCA_963841985.1. Taxonomy (GTDB): domain Bacteria; phylum Actinomycetota; class Actinomycetes; order Mycobacteriales; family Pseudonocardiaceae; genus Pseudonocardia. The sequence continues at coordinate 211,207 of CAWJFD010000010.1, read as the reverse complement.
AACCCACCGCAAGGCCCACCGTTCGTCCGGCTGTCGGCGAGGGTCACCATTTACAGCGCCAGTGACGTCGAGACCTGGCTGCGCAGCCGACGCATCGACCCGGAGCAGGCGGCATGAGCACCACGCGGCTGGTTTCCTTCCGCTCGGAAGTCGCTCTGAGCAGCGACATCGAGCACCGGCCGGACCGCGCCAAGCAGTACCGCGCCCGGGTCCGCTGGATCGACCCGAGCACCCGGAAGCGACGCTCGATCTCCGAAGCCTTCGCCACCGAAGCCGCGGCCGAAACTGGATCAACACCCTCGCGACAACTCGCTCACGACGGCGTCAACCCGGCCACCGCCACCATGACGCTCGCCGAGTACGGCGAATCCGTCATGCCCCTTGCGCTGCGCGGGCTGGAATCCGAAGACCCTCGACCCCTACCTGGCCGGCTGGCGCCGCCGCGTCGTCCCCACCCTCGGCCACCTCGCCGTCCGCATGATCACCAATGGCGCCGTCGACCGCGCCGTACACGCCTGGATCGCCGACGAACGCAGCCGCTCCACCGTCAAGAACAGCCTCGCCGTCCTCGTCCGCGTGCTCGATCAAGCCGTCCGCGACGGCGTCATCGACCGCAACCCCGCCCGCGTCACCGGCTGGCAACACCAGTTCCGCAAAGCCGAAGACGAACTGGACAACCCTCGCGCCCTCGCTCTACCCGACTGGCCGACCCTGCACCGACTCGCCGACGCCCTGGTCGCACCGCTCCGCCGACCACTACCAGGGCTGGGGCGACGTCGTCACCTTCGCCGCCTGCACCGGCGCACGCATCGGCGAGGTCTCCGGCTGCCGCATCGGCGACATCGACACCGACTCCTGGCTCTGGACCGTCCGCCGGCAAACCACGCCGTCCCCCGGCGGCCTTGCCGACAAGGGCACCAAGGGCAAACGCGCCCGCCGCGTCCCGCTCATCATCGAGATCCGCGACATGATCCAACGCCGCATCGACACCACCAGCGGCGAAGCCGACGCCCGGCTGTTCACCGGCCCGCGTGGCGGACGGATCACCACCGCGGTTCTGCGCGATGCGACCCACTGGGACGAGGTCGTGGCCGAGCTCGGCTACGAACACCTGCGCCGGCACGGCCTGCGCCACACCGGCCTGACCTGGATGGCCGACGCCGGTGTCCCCGTGCACGTCCTGCGCAAGATCGCAGGGCACGGTTCGCATCACCACAACCCAGCGCTACCTGCATCCCGATCTAGGGACCATCAGCGCGGCCGGAGACGTCACTCACGACCTACTTGCGCGCTCCGCGGTCCCAACTGGTCCCCAACGCAATGCGATCTAGATGCGCACAGGTGCTGTGACCTGCGCTTTCGCCGTCGGGACGACAGGATTTGAACCTGCGACCCCTTGACCCCCAGTCAAGTGCGCTACCAAACTGCGCCACGTCCCGGCCACCCCCGAGGGAGCTGAACCAGCCTACCTCACGCCTCCCAGCCGCCCCGGCGGCGTACCTCCCAGATCCCAGACGGCCCGGCCAGAGTTCCGCGACGGCGGCGTCGATGAACGCGGTGTCCACCGGCTTCTTGCCACCGTCCCTGATCCGAACCACTCCCCGGCGCGAGCTGCGTCAAGGGTGGTGCTGGCGCGGGCTGGGGAACCCGAGGAACATGGGGCGCCCGGAGGAGGTGGCCATGTTCGCCCTCTACTGCCCCCGACACGGGCACCGGGTCCTGCTCGACCTGGGGCGGCTGATCCGGTTGGTCAACCTGGGCGACGGTGTCATCCAGATCGAGGCCCGCTGCTACGACGGCGAGCACCTGGTCGGGATCACCGGGCTCCACTCCACACTGCCGCCCGACGAGGTCGGCCGCCGACCGACCACGCCACCCGGTTCGCTGGCCGTCATGCGGCGCACATCACCTGATCGCTGGGCAGCAGCGAGAAGTCCCGAGCGTTGAGCAGGCCGGCAGCGGAGCCGCCGGGGCTCCGTCCGAGCCGGAGTCCTCACATGATTCAGTTCATCGGTCGGCACCCGATTGCCGCATTCTTCGCCTGGTTCTTCACCGTCGGGCAGGTGTTGGCCTTCACCCCGGTGCTGGTCGGCGACGCCCTCGGGCCGCCCCAGCTGTTCATCTGCGCCAGCACGCTGGTCGGGCTGCTGCTGCCGGCCGCTGGTCATCACCCGGGTCGTCGACGGCCCGGGAGCCGTGCGGGCGCTGCTGGCCCGGGCGGTGGCGCTGCGCGCGGGACTCGGCTGGTACCTGCTTGCGCTGCTCGGTGTGCCGCTGGTGGCCACGGCCATCACGGCGCTGGTCGCCGGACCGCCGACCGGTTCCCGGTCGACGCGTTGCTTCCGCACCTGCTGCTGCCGCTGGCGCTGACCCTGCTGCCGAACAACCTCTGGGAGGAGGTCGCCTGGACGGGCTTCGTCCAGGCCCGGCTGCAGGACCGGCGCGGACCGTTGGTCGCGGCGTTGCTCACGGGCCCGATGTTCGCGCTGCAGCACATCTCGGGGGTGGTCGCCAACGGCCTCGTCGGCGGCGCGATCCTGCTGGTCCTGCTGGTGGTACTGGTGACCCCGTTCCGGTTCCTCACCGGCTGGGTCTACAACCGCACCGGCAGCCTGTTCCTGGTCGGCCTGGTTCACGGCATGGGCAACGCCGTCGCCGGTGGCAGCGGCTTCGATGCGGGGCTGCTCGTCTTCCTCTACCCGGGTCAGGTCATCGCCACGATGGCGCACCTGCTGGCGTTCTTCGCCATCGGCGTGGTCGTGGTGATCATCACTCGGGCGCGACTCGGGGTCAGGACTTCCGGCCCCGCTTCTCCCGCACCCGCACCGAGATCCGCACCGGTGAGCCGGGGAAACCGAACTCCTCGCGCAGCCGCCGCTCCAGGAACCGACGGTAGCCTGCCTCCAGGAAACCGCTGGTGAACAGCACGAACGTCGGCGGCCGGGTGGCGGCCTGCGTCGCGAAGAGCACCTTCGGCTGCTTGCCACCACGCACCGGCGGCGGGGTCGCCGCGACCACGTCCGACAGCCAGCCGTTGAGCTGCCCGGTCGGCACCCTGCGGTCCCACGACGCCAGCGCCGTGCGCAGCGCCGGTGCGATCTTGGCGACGGAGCGGCCCGTCAGCGCGGAGATGTTGATCCGTTCCGCCCACTGAACCCGGACCAGGTCCCGCTCCATCTCGCGCTTCATCGCGAGCCGCCGTTCCTCGTCGACCAGGTCCCATTTGTTGAACGCGAGCACGAGCGCCCGGCCGGTCTCCTCGACCATCGTGATCAGACGCTGGTCCTGCTCGGCGATCGGCTCACCCGCGTCGATCAACACGATCACCACCTCGGCGGCCTCGATCGCGGCCTGGGTGCGCAGGCTCGCGTAGTACTCCATCCCGCTCGCCGACCGGACCCGCTTACGCAAGCCGGCGGTGTCGACGAAACGCCACGTCTCACCGTCGAGTTCGACGAGCGAGTCGACCGGGTCCACTGTGGTCCCCGCGACCTCGTGCACCACCGACCGCTCCTCGCCGGCGACCCGGTTGAGCAGGCTGGACTTGCCTACGTTCGGTTTGCCGACGAGCGCGACCCGCCGAGGCCCCCCGACCGCGGTCGTGAACGTGTCCCGCGGGCTGTCGGGCAACGCCTCCAGCACCGCGTCGAGGAGGTCACCGGAGCCACGGCCGTGCAGGCCGCTCACCGGGTGCGGTTCCCCCAGCCCGAGCCGCCAGAGCGCCGACGTGTCGGAGACGAGGCGCTCGTCGTCGACCTTCGTCGCCGCCAGCAGCACCGGGCGGTCCGACCGGCGCAGCACCCGGGCGGCGGCCTCGTCGGTGGCGGTGGCGCCGACGGTCGCGTCGACCACCAACAGGATCGCGTCGGCGGTGCGCATGGCCATCTCGGCCTGCGCGGCGACCGCGGCCTGCAGTCCGGTGGCGTCCGGCTCCCAGCCACCGGTGTCGACGAGCGTGAATCGGCGCCCGTTCCACAGCCCGTCGTAGGCGATCCGGTCACGGGTGACGCCCGGTATGTCCTGCACCACCGCCTCCCGGCGCCCGATCAGCCGATTGACCAGCGTCGATTTCCCGACGTTCGGGCGGCCGACCACGGCCAGAACCGGCACCGGTGTGGGAAGGGATTCGAGCCCCAGCTCGGGGCCTTCGATGCTGCTCACGTCCTGCTGCTCCGTACTTCATCGAGTTCTCGAACCATCTCGGCCAACGCGGCCCGGACGGTCTCGGTTGCGATGGTCAGCCCGCTACGGCCACCATCTGCGGGAATCTGCAACGTCTCCCCCACGAGGACGTCGACCCGTGGACGCCAGCGTCGCCCGGACCGCTCGGGGCGGCGGGTGCCGCGGCACACAACTGGGAGTACCGACGGCGCCGGTCGTGCGCGCCAGCCACGCCGCACCGTGCTGCGCGGCGACGACCTCGCCGGCGCCCCGGGTGCCTTCCGGGAAGACACCGATCAGCCCACCGCCCCGAAGCACCGTGACCGCCGCCATCAGCGGCCGGCGATCCGGCTCACCGCGGCGCACCGGGAGCTGCCCGATCCGCATCAGGCCCCACCCCACCGGTCCGCCGAACATCTCCTGCTTCACCAGGAACACCGCTCGCCTGCCGAGCAGGCCGAACAGCAGCGGGCCCTCGACGAGCGTGCTGTGGTTGGCCACGAGCACCACCGCTCCGGTCGCCGGGATGCCGACCCGGTTGTGCACATGTACCTGGTAGAAGGGTCGATACCACCACGTGCCGATCCAGCGCGCGACGTCGTGCAGCCAGGTCCAGGCGCCCGGCGGCAGTTCGGCCGCGATCATCGGATCAGGCCTCGCTGCTCGACAAGCCGCAGGAGCTCGGTCAGCACCGCGTCGACGCTGAGTTCGTCGGTGTCGACGACGAGTGCGTCCGGGGCAGCGTGCAACGGTGATGTCTTGCGGGTGGAGTCGAGCTGATCGCGACGTCGGACGTCGGCGAGAACCACGGCGAGATCGCCGTTGCGTCCCGCCTTGCGATCCTGCGATCCGCGGCGGGCGGCCCTGATCTGCTCGGACGCGGTGAGGTACACCTTCAGCGGCGCGTCGGGGACCACGACACTGCCGATGTCCCGACCCTCCACGACGATTCCGCCACCGCCGGCCGCCAACGCCTCCGCGATCAGCTTCCGTTGCCGTTCGACCAGCGCGCTGCGGACCGCGGGCAGGGCCGACACCGCGCTCACCGCGCCGGTCACCTCGGGCCCGCGGATCTCGGACTCCACGTCCTCGCCGCCGAGCAGGATCGCCGGCTTCACGGGGTCGGTGATCGACGTGACATCGTCGACGGCGGCCACCGCGATCGCTTCCGCGCCAGGATCGGAGCCCTCGAGCCCGGCGCGCAGTACGGCCAACGTGACGGCCCGGTACATGGCGCCGGTATCGAGGTAAGCGGCGTGGCTCGCGACGGCCAGGCGACGGGAGACGGTCGACTTCCCGGTGCCGGAAGGCCCGTCCATCGCCACGACGCCTTGCAGCCGCCCAGTCACTCGAGTCACCCCTCTGTTGCCATCATGCCGTTCGCCCATACGGACGGCAGCTACAGGCCCACCGAGCGGTAGAGCGAGCCGACCTCGGTGCGGTTGAGGGCGCGGATCCGGCCCGGTCGCTGATTGCCCAGCCGAACCTCGCCGATGGCGGTGCGCACCAGCCGTTGCACCGGGTGGCCGACCTCGTCGAGCAACCGACGCACGACGTGCTTGCGGCCTTCGTGGATCACCAGCTCGACCATGGAACGGCCGGCGTGGTTGTCGACCAGCTTGAACGAGTGGACCGTGACCGGACCGTCGTCGAGTTCGATCCCGTCCCGCAGCCTGCGACCCAGATCCCGCGGCACCACCCCGGTGACCTCGGCCAGATACGTCTTCTCGATCTCGTACGAAGGGTGCATCAGCCGGTGGCCGAGATCGCCGTCGTTGGTGAGCAACAACAAGCCCTCGGTCTCCGCGTCGAGCCGACCCACGTGGAACAGCCGGTCGCCGCGCTCGGCGACCAGGTCCCCGACGCAGGGACGGCCGCGGTCGTCCGACATCGTCGACAGCATCCCGCGCGGCTTGTTCAGCACCAGGTGCACCAGGTCGTCACGGACCACGATGCGGGAGCCGTCGACGTGCACCACCGCGGTGTCAGGGTCGATCCGGCGTCCCATCTCGCGGACGATCTTGCCGTCGACGCTCACCCGGCCCTCGGCGATCATCTCCTCGGCGGCGCGTCGGGACGCCACCCCCGCCTGGGCCAGTACCTTCTGCAGACGGATGCCGTCAGGCCGAGCCCCGACACTCATGTCACTCATCTCGGCGTTCGCCATTTCTCCATCGTTCCCACGTTCTTCACGTCGCCGTCCGCCCGGACGGCGCTTGCGATCGTCGAGATCACAGCTCGTCGATCGCGTCGATGTCGGGGAGCAGCGGCGCCAGCGGCGGCAGCTCCTCGACCGACGACAACCCGAGCCGTTCCAGGAACAGCTCGGTGGTGCGGAACAGGGTGCCCTGGGTGGACTCGTCGAGCCCGGCCTCCTGCACCAGTCCGCGGGTGAGCAGTGTGCGCAGCACGCCGTCGCAGTTCACACCGCGCACGGCGGCGACCCTGGCCCGGGTCACCGGCTGCCGGTACGCGACCACCGCCAGTGTCTCCAGCGCCGCCCGGGTGAGGCGCGCGCGCTGGCCGTCGAGCAGCATCCGCTCGACGTAGGGTGCGTAGGCATCACGGGTGTAGAAGCGCCAGCCCGCGCCCACGTGGCGAAGATCGATGCCCCGGCCGTCCCTCGCGTAGCTCTCGGCGAGGCGCTCCAACGCGACGCGGACCTGCGCGACCGGCTGGTCGAGCGCGGCCGCGAGCGTCTCGTCGTCGGTCGGAGCGTCCACCACCAGCAACAACGCCTCGAGCGCCGCATCGAGCCGCGTTCCCTCGAGGTGGCTGTCGGGGTGGAGCTCGGTGGAGTTCACGGCTTCATTCATGGTTGTCGGGCTGAGCGGGCACGTTCGCTTCCCAGCGTACTGTCAGCTCGCCGAACGACTCGGGCTGCTCCAGCTGCACGCTGCGCTCACGGTAGAGGTCGAGCACCGCGAGGAACCGGGCGACCACCTCCATCGGCGCCACACAGTCCGCGGTCAGCGTGGCGAAGGTGGCCACCCCGAGTTCGGCGAGCCGGCGGCGGAGCAGAGCCGCGTGCTCGGCGACGGACACGGTCGCAGCGTGGAGATGGTCGAGTTCGACAATGGGTGGCGGCTTCGGACGGAAGACCGACGCGGCCAGGTCCGCAAACGCCTTCGAGTCGACGCCGAGCAGCACCTCGGGCAGCAACGCCGCGAACCGCTCCTCCAGCGCGACGGACCGCGGGAAGCGGCGCATCGCGCCCGCCTCCATCTCGACGAACAGCGCCGCCACCTGCTTGTACGCGCGGTACTGCAGCAATCTGGCGAACAGCAGGTCGCGGGCCTCCAGCAGCGCCAGGTCCTCGGCGTCCTCCACCTCGGCGTCGGGCAGCAGACGTGCGGCCTTCAGGTCGAGCAGCGTGGCCGCGACGACGAGGAACTCCGTGGTCTCGTCGAGATCGGCGTCGTCGCCCAGGGCGGTGAGGTGGGCGATGAAGTCGTCGGTGACCGTGTGCAGCGCCATCTCGGTGATGTCGAGCTCGCGCGAGCCGATCAGCTGCAGCAGCAGGTCGAACGGGCCCTCGAAGTTGTGCAGCCGAACGGTGAAGCGCGGCGGCAGCCCGGCGGGGGCCCCGTTCGTCGAAGCAGAGACCAGTGGCGGGTCGTTCTCGACCAGCGTCACCGGGCGATGACCTCGCGAGCCAGCAGGCGGTACGCCTCGGCGCCGTTCGACGTCGGCGCCCAGGTGGTGATGGGTTCGCCCGCGACGGTGGTCTCCGGGAAGCGGACGGTGCGGTTGATGACGGCCTCGAACACCAGCTCGCCGAAGGCGTCGATCACGCGCTGGCGCACCTCGCGGGTGTGCAGCGTGCGCGGGTCGAACATCGTGGCCAGGATGCCGAGGATCTTCAGATCGGGGTTGAGCCGATCCTGCACCTTGTCGACGGTGTCCATCAGCAACGCGACCCCGCGCAGGCTGAAGAACTCGCAGGCCAGCGGGATCAGGATCTGGTCGGCGCAGGCCAGGGCGTTGATCGTGAGCAGACCGAGGGACGGCTGGCAGTCGATGAGGATGATGTCGTAGCGGTCCAGCACCGGCTTGATCGCGCGGCCCAGCGCCTGCTCGCGTCCGACCTCGGTGACGAGCTGGACCTCGGCCGCGGACAGGTCGATGTTGCTCGGCAGCAGGTCCATGCCCTCGACCGACGTCGGACGGATCACCTCGTCGATCTCCACCCCCCGCTCCATCAGCAGGTTGTAGATCGTCGTCTCGAGCTCGTGGGCCTGCACACCGAGCCCGACCGACAACGCACCTTGCGGGTCGAAGTCGACGAGCAGCACCTTGCGGCCGTACTCGGCGAGGGCGGCCCCGAGGTTGATGGTCGACGTCGTCTTGCCGACGCCGCCCTTCTGGTTCGCGACCGCAATGATGCGCGCCGGACCGTGATCGGTGAGCGGGGCCGGTTCCGGCACCTTCAAGCGGTGTCTCCCCACGGATTCGGTGGCCGGCGGGACCTGCTCGTCCGTCGAGCGGTCACGATCGGGGGGCGGCGGACGGCGGGCGAAGGGCCGCGGCGTGTCCATGCGGGCTCCGGTCTGTCGCGGTCGACCCCGCGGAGGGGCCGGTTCGCGCAGGGTAGGAGGCCCTGCGGACCGCCGGCAACGCGCCTCGCCGTGTCGCAGCCTTCCGATCTACCAGTTGTGGTCGATGAGCGCGTGACGGTACCCGGTGGCGGCCGAGCGGCGTCCACTGGGTGCCCTATCGGCAGGTCCGTCGGGGTACGGCGACCGAGAGTACTACTCCGTTCAGAGTAACGAGCTTGGTGACGGGCTGGGATTCAACCGCGTGCCCGCGGGTGCGACGTCGCGTACACCTCGCGCAAGGTGTCCACCGTCACGTGGGTGTAGATCTGGGTCGTGCTCACGGACGCGTGGCCGAGCAGCTCCTGGACCACGCGCACGTCGGCTCCCCCGGCCAGCAGGTGGGTGGCGAAGCAGTGTCGCAGGGTGTGGGGGGACACCGCGGTGGCCAGGCCCGCCGTTTCCGCGGCCTGCCGCAGCGTGTGCCAGGCGCTCTGCCGGGAGAGTCGGGCGCCGCGGGCGTTCAGCAGCAGGGCCGGTGTGCCGCGGCCGCGGGTGGCCAGCGCCGGTCGGGAGCGCACCGCGTAGGCGTCGACGGCGGCCAGCGCGGGCCGGCCCACCGGCACGATGCGGTGCTTGCCGCCCTTTCCGCGCAGCAACACGGTGCGTTGCCCGACGTCGAGATCGTCGACGTCGATCCCGACGGCCTCGGAGATGCGGGCTCCGGTGGAGTAGAGGAGCTCCAGCAGGGCACGGTCGCGCAACGCGCCGGGGCCGTCCCCCGGACACCCGGCGAGCAGCTGGTCGACCTGGTCGATCGACAACGCCTTGGGCAGTCGTGTGGGCAGCGTGGGCGGTGTGACCGCGCGGGCCACGTCGTCGGAGACCAGCCCGTCGTGCAGCGCGAAGCGGTGCAGGCCGCGGACGGCGGCCAACGCCCTGGCCGCCGACGAGGCCGCGAGCGGTGCCGGTCCGCTGCGCAGCGCGACGACGAAGGAGGTCACGTCGGGTTCCCGGACGGCGGACAGGTCGTCGATGCCCCGGGAGCGCAGGTGCTCGAGATACCGGTCGAGGTCCGCGGCATAGGAGCGCAGGGTGTTGGCCGCGCTGCCCCGCTCCACGGTCAGGTGGTGCAGGAATGCCTCGGCCGCCGCTCCGGTGCTCACCTCACTCACGGACGTGTCGCTCAGGCCAGCTGGGAGATCACTTCGTGTTCGAAGAGCTCGATACCGGAGCGGTCATAGGCGGCCTCCGGGAAGTTGACGATGGTGTAGCCCAGGCCTTCCCGCTGCACGGCGGCGAGCTTCTCCACGATCTGCTCCGGCGTGCCGGAGGTCGACGCGATGAGGTTCTTCATGAACCCGTCGAGGCGGCGGGGCTCGAGGTACGGCTCCAGCCGGGTCCGGACCCGCGCCTGGCGCTCCCGCACGTCGGCCTCGGAGGATCCGATGATCACGTTGTAGTTCGCCGATCGGACGATCGCGTCGAAATCGGTGCCGACCGTCGCGCAGTGCCCCTTGAGCAGCTCGGACTTGTGGCGGAACGCGGCGGGCGACGAGCCGTCGAAGTTCGTGTAGCGGGCGTACTTGGCGGCGATCTTGAGCGTGACCTTCTCGCCGCCGCCCGCGATCCACAGCGGAATGCCGCCGTCCTGCAGCGGCAGCGGGCGGACGATTGCGCCGTCGACCTGGTAGTGCTTGCCGTTCAGCGTGGCTCGGCCCTCGGTCCATGCCTGACGCATGATCTGCACACCCTCGTCGAGCATGCCGAGACGCCCCGGCGCGTCCGGGAACCCGTAGCCGTAGGCCCGCCACTCGTGTTCGTACCACCCGGCGCCGATGCCCATCTCCACCCGACCGCCGGAGATGATGTCGCAGGTGGCCGCCACCTTGGCCAGGTAGGCCGGGTTCCGGTAGCTCATGCACGTGCACATCTGTCCCAGCCGGATCCGCTCGGTGACCGCGCCGAACGCGGACATCAGCGACCACGCTTCGTGTGTGGATTCCTCGCTGGGTACCGGGACGGTGTGGAAGTGGTCGTAGACCCAGATCGACTCCCACGGCCCGTCGTCCGCGTGCTGCGCCAGCCCCTTCATCACCGACCAGTGCTCGGCCGGGTCGATCCCGACGAGATCATGCCGCCAGCCCTGGGGAACAAACATGCCGAAGCGCATTCCTGTCACGTCGTTCAGCCTAGGCCAGCAGGCTCCGCACGGCCGGAGCCGCAACCGCAGCGTCAGCCGGACGTCGATGCAGCGTCGTCGACGGCAGAGGAGACGGTCGATCGCCAGTTCGGGGCAGAAACGGCCATATATGGCCGGGCCGACCCCGAAACGGCGACCATCCCGGTGGGACGCGGTCCACGAGCCGAGTGATCGCCGCGAGCGTGCACCTGCGCATGATCCGAGCGGCCTGGACGCACGCTCACAGCGATCACCATCTGCCGCCGACAGCCACTGAACAGAGATCGCCGCGCGCGTGCGCGTTGGGCCATGATCACAGCAGCGTGAGCGCGCAGTCACCGCGATCACTCCGCAGCTGTGCCGGCTAGGACGGGCGCTGTCGATCCGCGAACCGGGTCGGGCGGTCCGGCCACGGCGTGTCGAGCGGGCGCAGGGCCGAGGACATCCCGGCGACCGCGTTCGCGGCCAGTACCGCCGCCGCCGTCACGCCGTTGACGATCCCGCCCGTCAGCACCATCCGGACCGCAACCGTCAGCGGGATCCAGCGGCTGGTCAGGTCGGACTCCTCGTCGTCGCCGAGGTCGGGCCGGCCGACCTCGGTGAGGTCACGCGCCAGGAAGACCCGCACCGACTCGTCGGAGAACCCCGGCGACGGTGCAATATCCACCAGCACGGCCCAGTCCGACGCCGCCAGGCCGGCCTCCTCGGCCAGCTCGCGCTCGGCCGTTCGCTGCGGGTCCTCCTCCGCCACGTCGAGCAGCCCGGCCGGAAGCTCCCAGAGTCGGCGGCTCACCGCGTGCCGGTATTGGAAGATCATCATCAAGCGGTCGTCCTGGTCGAGCGCGGCGATCGCCACCGCTCCGGGGTGCTCGAGGATCTCCCTGGTCGCCACGCCCCCACCGGGCATCACGACCTCATCGGACCTCAGGCCCATCACTCGTCCGATGTAGATGTCCTTCGTGGATTGGACCGGAAAGTCGTGCTCGTTCGTCACGATGCCGCCTCCGCGGGAAGAGTACGTCGGCGGTCACGATCCTGCCCCGGTAACGGCGATCCGCTCCCGCACCGGTAGCTCCACCGGCAGCCGATCCTCGGCGCGGTATCGCAGCGCGGCGGCGATGAACGCGGCGAACAGCGGATGCGGCCGGGTCGGGCGGCTCTTGAGCTCGGGGTGCGCCTGGGTACCGACGAAGAACGGGTGCACGTCGGCGGGTAGCTCCACGAACTCGACCAGTGACCCGTCCGGCGAGGTACCGCCGAACACCAACCCGGCGTCCTCCAGCCGCTTGCGGTAGGTGTTGTTCACCTCGTAGCGGTGCCGGTGCCGCTCGGACACCTCTCGAGTGCCGTACGCCTGTGCGACGACGGTGCCGGTACCCAGCGCCGCCGGATAGGCCCCGAGTCGCATCGTGCCGCCCATGTCCCGCTCCCCGGCCACCACGTCCCGCTGATCGGCCATCGTGGAGATCACCGGGTGTGGGGTGCGCTGGTCGAACTCGCTCGAGTTGGCGTCCTCCAACCCGGCCAGCGACCGGGCTGCCTCGATCACCATGCACTGCAGGCCCAGGCACAGCCCGAGCGTGGGGATCCCACGAGTCCGGGCATGTCGGATCGCACCCAGCTTGCCCTCGATGCCGCGCACCCCGAAACCACCGGGTACGAGCACACCGTCGACGCCGTCGAGCGCGACAGCGGCTCCCGACGGGGTGCGGCACTGGTCCGACGGCACCCAGACGATCTCCACCCGGGCCCGGTGCGCGAACCCGCCGGCCCGCAGCGCCTCGGTGACCGACAGGTAGGCGTCGGGAAGATCGACGTACTTGCCGACCAGCGCGATGCGCGTCGTCTCCCCCGGGTGGTGCACGCGGTCCAGCAGATCCCCCCACACCGTCCAGTCGACGTCGCGGAAGGGGAGCTGCAGTCGGCGCACCACATAGGCGTCGAGCCCCTCCCGGTGCAGCACCCGCGGGATGTCGTAGATCGACGGCGCGTCCGGCGCTGCCACCACACCGTCGGTGTCGACGTCGCACATCAGGCTGATCTTGCGCTTCATCTCGTCCGGGATCGCGCGGTCCGCCCGCAGCACCAACCCGTCGGGCTGGATACCGATGTTGCGCAGCGCCGCCACCGAGTGCTGGGTCGGTTTGGTCTTCAGTTCCCCGGACGGCGCAAGGTAGGGCACCAGCGACACGTGCAGGAAGAAGCAGTTGTCCCGGCCGACGTCGTGCCGGACCTGGCGCACCGCTTCCAGGAACGGCAGCGACTCGATGTCGCCGACCGTGCCGCCGACCTCGGTGATGACGACATCGGGGGCCAGGCCGTCGTCGTCCGGCTCCCCCATGGCGAGGATCCGGTCCTTGATCTCGTTGGTGATGTGCGGGATGACCTGCACGGTGTCACCCAGGTACTCCCCGCGCCGCTCCTTGGCGATCACGGTCGAGTACACCTGGCCGGTGGTGACGTTCGCCCGGCCGTGCAGGTTCCGGTCCAGGAAACGCTCGTAGTGGCCGACGTCGAGATCGGTTTCGGCACCGTCCTCTGTGACGAACACCTCGCCGTGCTGGAACGGGTTCATCGTGCCCGGATCCACGTTCAGGTACGGATCGAGCTTTTGCATGATCACCCGCAGACCGCGGGATGTGAGGAGTTGCCCGAGGCTCGAAGCCGTCAGACCTTTGCCCAGCGAGGACGCAACCCCGCCGGTGACGAACAGATGACGCGTCGCGCGAGGCTGCACGGGTTTTCAGCGTACATAGGAACGCCACCGCACCGCCCGTCCCCCGCGTGTCGGGCCCGTCCGTATCAGACCGGGTCTGTTCCCACTCCTGGTTTCCGGGCAGCACGCGTTGCCCGTTCCGACGAGACCTCGGAGTTTCCCACCATGACTGCACCATCCCGCCCGTCCGGTCGTGTCGTACGCAATGTCCACCACGGCGGCGAAGTCGTTCCGGACAGGTCTCCGGCCGCCGGGCCGGCGGACGACGCGCAGGACAGCGCCCGCAGCCCGGAAGCAGTCGAGATGAGCGACGCGTTCGCCGGCGAGGCAGCGGACGCCGAGGCGCCCCCCACCACTCCGTTCGACTACCTGTTCGACAAGCTCGCGGCCGATTTTCCCACCGGGCACCTGTCCAACGACGCCTCCGTCATGGTGCCGAAACTCAAGGCGCTCGGCCGGGCCATGATCGAGAACGAACCGCCGGTGGGCACCGAGCTGCAGTCCGACGGCAACTCGACGATCCCGCCCGTGTACACGTACTGGGGTCAGTTCATCGACCACGACATCACGCTGAACACCGACAACAACAAGAGCGTCTCCGACATCACCCAGACCGACCTGGCGCAGCTGTCGCCCACGTTCGTCACGACACACCTGCGGAACGGCCGTCAGCCCGCGCTCAACCTGGACTCGCTGTACGGCGACGGCCCGACCTTCCCGGGTGGGCCGACCACCGCGGCGGCGAACATGTACGAGGCCGATCTGCGGCTCAAGCTGTCCACCGTCTCACCGGTGCCCCTGTCGTTCAGCGACAAGATCCCGCCCGAAGCCGACGATCTGCGGGACCTGTTGCGCGGCGACGACCCGAACACCCCGGACGTGGATCCGACCGTGGCCGTGATCGGGGACAGCCGCAACGACGAGAACCTCATCGTCGCCCAGCTGCACGTCGCGTTCGCGAAGTTCCACAACGCGGTCCTCGCCTGGGTCCAGACGCAGCCGGGCAGCCCGACCGAGCCCGCGGAGCTGTTCGCCCGGGTGCGGCAGCTGGTGACCTGGCATTATCAGTGGCTCGTCGCGCACGACTACCTCAAGACCGTCACCCTGACCGGTGTCGCGGACAAGGTGCTGCTCGGGGGGAACAAGCAGTACGCCAAGCGCAACGGCGAGGCGTACATGCCGCTCGAGTTCTCGGTCGCGACCTTCCGGTTCGGGCACTCGATGGTGCGCGGCTTCTACGACTACAACCGCAACTTCGGCCGCAAGGACGGTGGGCCGGGCCGGGTTCAGGACTTCGCCACCTTCGAGCAGCTGTTCGCCTTCACCGGATCGGCCCGGGACGAGACCGGACAGCTCGCGCCGTTCAACGGAGTCGGCTCACCCACCCTGCCGTCGAACTGGGTGATCGAGTGGGACCGGTTCGTCGACAAGGGAGCCACCCGCCCCGACCACTTCGCCCGCAGGATCGACACGCAGCTCGCACCGCCGCTGTTCGACATGCTCAACCAGGTCTCGAAGAACGAGGGGAACTTCCCGATCGTCCTGCGCGAGCTGCTCACCCGGCTCGCGGTGCGGAACCTGCTGCGCGGGTACTCGCTGGCCATCCCGACGGGTCAGGCCGTGGCCCAGGAGCTCGGCATCACCCCGCTGACCCAGGACGAGCTGCGCTCCGGGAACACCGCCAGCTTCAACAAGGTGCTCGAGGACGGCGGCTTCGACACCGCCACGCCGCTCTGGTACTACGTCCTCAAAGAGGCCGAGGTGAAGGCGAACGGCAACTCGCTCGGCCCGGTGGGCAGCCGGATCGTGGTGGAGACGCTGATCGGGCAGCTGCGGGTGGACGACGGCTCGTTCCTCAACGCCCCCGAGCGGGTGGAGCCCGGCGCAAGGCGCACTGCTCCCCGACGGCGAGCTGATCGTCACGATCAAGGACCTCTTCCGGTTCGCCGGGGTGTTCCCCGACCCGGCCTGAACGTCCGGTCCCCAAGGGTCGTGAGTGCGTGGCCGTGTTCTTACACGGCTACGCACTCACGGGTGGCGGAGCCGCTCCATCAGCGGCGGTGACCGCGGTGCCGTAGCGGCCGGAGCGGCCGTCGACCTGCTCGCGCAGGGCCAGCACGGCCGACACCCGGCCCGATCCGGTCTGCACGTCGTCGATGGTGGAGAGATCAGCGGTGATCGCCGGGTCGGCTCGGGCCACGCCCACCGCACCGGTCGCGTCGGCCGAGCCGGCCCGCCCGGCCAGCACCGCTCCGGCGCCGCCCGCGCGGTCCAGCTGCGCCGCCATCCGCGCGATGACGGCTGCGGCGTCTCCGGCGTCGACGCCGGTGAGCGCCCCGCCGGTGAGGACGAGCACGAGGTCGGCCAGGTTTCGGCTGGTCGCCCGGCGTGACGAAGCCGGCCGAGGTGAGCCCGGTGAGCACGGAAGTGGCAGCGGTCGGATCGACATTGCCCAGCAACACGCCGCCGAGCAGGCCACCGACGAGGCTGCCGGTGTCGGACGCCGCGGGCAGTTGCGCCCCGGTGGGCAGCAGCTGCGAGGTGAGCTCGCGGAGCTGGTCGGCCCGCGCCGGGTCGCCGACGGCGGGGGTCAGTACGAGGCCACCCGACACGGTCGCGCCGGTGTCACCGATCAGCGTCGTGAGCGCGGCCTGGTCCGCCGGATCCGCGCCGACCGTCACGAACGCGACTCTCTTCCCGGCCAGCAACCCACGCACGGCGACGGGGCCGATCCGGGTCGCGAAGTCGTCCGCACCACGCTGGGCGGCCAGGAGCGAGTCCCGCTCGGCGGTGAGGGACTGCACCTGCCCGTCGAGCCCGTCGGCCTTGCGGGCGGAAGCCGAGAGGAGCCGTTCGGACACCCCTCCCGAACCGAGGACGACCCCGAGCGCCAAGGCCAGGAAGACCGCGGCGATGGACACCACGTGGTAACGCAGGGAGATCACCCGAACCAGCCCTCGATCTGCTCGACGAGTCCCAGCTGGGAGAACCAGGCCACCAGCGCGTCCCCCGCGTCCGACACCAGCAGTGCCGCCACCACCGCGACCAGCACCGCCGTGAGCATCAGCAGGATCGCCCCGAGCGAGAGCCTGCTGCGGTAGAGCGTGGAGATCGTCCGGGCGTCCACGAGCAGACCACCCACCTGCAGCCGGGTGAGGAACGTGGAGGCGTTGCTGCCCGATCGCCCGCGATCGAGGAACTCGGCCATCGTCGCCGAGAGCCCGACCGTCACCACGAGCGACGCGCCGTGGTGCGCCGCCAGTAGCAGCGCGAGATCCTCTGCGTTGGCCGAGCTGGGGAACGTCACCGCACCGGCGCCGAGGTCCTGAACGCGGTGCAGACCCGGCGCGTGACCGTCGGCGAACGCCGGCACGACCACATCGGCGCCGCAGGTCAACGCCTCGTTGGAGACGTCGGCGGGATCACCGACGATCAACGCCGGGGTGTACCCGGCGACTCGCAGCGCGTCCGCCCCGGCGCCCACACCGATCAGCACCGGGCGGTATTCCTTGATGTAGGACTTGAGGCTCGCCAGCTCGGCCTCGTGGTCGAAGCCTGCCGCGACGACGAGCACCTGCCGGCCGGTGAGCTCCACTTCGATGTCCGGGACGCCGATCCCGTCGAGCAGCATCGAGCGCTCGCGACGCATGAACTCGATCGTGTTGGCGGCGAACGCCTCGAGCTGGTGCGCCAGCCCCGATTTGGCCTCCACCATCGCGTCGGCCACCGAGTCGACGGTCTGCTCGACGCCCTCGGCCACCTGCCGCTCGCCCGCGAAGACGAGACCTTCGTGCACCCGGATCCGGCTGCCGTCCTTGATGACGTGCAGCGCATCCGGGCCGACGCCGTCGACCAGGGTGATGCCGGCCGCGACGAGCAGCTGCGGACCGAGGTTCGGGAACCGGCCGGAGATCGACGGCGAGGCGTTCACCACCGCGGCCGCTCCGGCGGCGATCAGGGCGTGCGCCGTGGCGTGATCGAGGTCCACCTGGTCGAGCACCGCGATGTCGCCCACCTTGAGGCGCTTCAGCAGGGCGTCGGTACGCCGATCGACGCGCGCGACACCGGACAGCCCGGGCAGCTCAGTGCGCGAGCGGTGCAGCAGGCTGAGCATCTTCATGGCGCGCACTGTGACAGCTGGGACACGTGATGCCAGGGAGGCACGCCGCGTGCCTGTTCAGATCACGCGCCGGGAGCAGCGCTGCTCAGGCCCGGATCGTGGCCTTGCGTCGTCGGGTAGCGGGCGCCCGGTCGGATTCGCGGTGTGCCCTGGCGGCGGCCAGCAACTCCACGGCGTGGGCTCGGCCGGTGTCGGTGTTCTCCAGCCCGGCCAGCATCCGGGCCAGCTCGGCGATGCGGTCGTCGTCATCGAGCGTTCGGACCCGGCTGGTGGTCGGGCCGGATCCGTTGCGCACCGACTTGTCGACCACGAGATGGCGATCGGCGTACGCGGCCACCTGCGGCAGGTGCGTCACCACGACCACCTGGTGGCGGGCTGCGAGCCGGGCCAGCCGCCGCCCGATCTCCACCGCCGCGCGGCCACCGACCCCGGCGTCGACCTCGTCGAACACCATGGTCGGCACCGGGTCGGCGCCGGCCAGCGCCACCTCGAGGGCCAGCATCACCCGCGACAGCTCGCCGCCGGAGGCACCCTTGTGCAACGGCTGCGGCCCGGCGCCCGCGTGCGCGACCAGACTCAACTCCACGTCGTCCACCCCGTCCGGGCCGGCGACCAGCATCCGCCGTCCGACGGGCAGCACGTCGACCGCCGCCGACCCGGCCACCCGCGGCGCGACGGTCACCAGCAGGCGGGCGTCGGGCATCGCCAGTCCGACCAGCTCGGCTGTCGTGTCGGCGGCCAGCCGGCCGGCGGCCGCGGTGCGGGCCGCGGTGACCGCGACGGCGTGCTCGGCCAGCTCGGCCGCCAGCCGGTCGCGGTGGGCGACCATGGCGGCCACCGCCTCGTCCGAGGTGTCCAATCCCGCCAGCCGCTCGCGGGCCTCGTCGGCCCAGGCCAGGACACCGTCCACGTCGGCGGCGTACTTGCGGGTGAGCGCCTTGAGCTCGGCCTGCCGGGACAACACGGCGGCCAGCCGCTCCGGGTCGGCGTCGAGCCGGTCCAGGTAGCCGGTCAGCTCGGCACCGACGTCGGCGAGCAGGGCCAGTGCTTCGGCCAGCCTGCCGTCCAGCGCGGCGAGCTCGGCGTCGCCCGCGGCGGCGAGCCGGCGCCGGGCATCGCCGATCAAGGCGAGCGCGCCAGGGACGTCCGGGCCGGCGCCGTCCTCGGCGCCGGCGAGGGCGGAGTGTGCCTCCTGTGCGACCTCACGCAGGTCGTCGGCCGCGGCGAGCCTGCGGGCCTGGGCGACCAGCTCGACATCCTCGCCCGGCTGCGGCTGCACCGCGGCGATCTCGGTGAGCCCGTGGCGCAGCAGGTCGGCCTCCTGGGCCAGCCGCCGCGCGCCGTCGCGGCGCTCGATCAGCTCGACCGCCACCTGCTGCCACTCGGCCCGGACCGCGCGGTAGCGCTCCAGTGGGTCCGCGATCCCCGCGCCGCCGAACCGGTCCAGCAACGCCCGCTGCTCGGCCGGCCGCAGCAGCCGCAGCTGGTCGTTCTGACCGTGGATCGCGAGCGTGGCCTCCGCCAACCGGCTCAGCACCCCGACCGGCACGGACCGGCCGCCGAGATGCGCACGGGAGCGCCCGTCGGCGCCGACCGTGCGGGCCGCGATCAGCGTGCCGTCCTCGTCGGCATCCGCTCCGACCTCGTCGGCGACCTTCTGCGCTGCGGCGTCGACGCTGAACCGGCCTTCGACGACCGCCCGCGCGGCGCCGTCGGCGACCCGGGACGCCTCGGCCCGCCCACCGCCGAGCAACGCGAGCCCGGTGACGACCATGGTCTTGCCCGCACCGGTCTCACCGGTGAGCACGGTCAGCCCCGGATCGAGCTCCAGCGTCGCGTCATCGATCACGCCGAGGCCCTGGATCCGCATCTCGGCCAACATGGGCGCAGCGTACGGCGCCGGCCCGGCGCGCGCGGTCAGTCCCCGTAAGGTGGCGCGCCCCGCCAGCCGCGGACCGGCAGGTCGAACTTGCGCACCAGCCGATCGGCGAACGGCTGGCCGTCCAGCCGCACCATGCGCACCGGGATCGATCCCCTGCTCAGCTCGACACGAGCGCCTGCTGGCAGCGCGAACGTCCGGCGGCCGTCACAGTCGAGCACGGCGGGCGGGCCGGTCGGGTCGACCTCGATGGCCACCTGGCTGTCCGGGGAGATCACCATCGGTCGGGCGAACAGGGCGTGCGCGTTGCTCGGCACCAGCAGCAGCGCCTTGACCTGCGGCCACACCAGTGGACCGCCGGCCGAGAAGGCGTACGCGGTGGAGCCGGTCGGGGTCGCGCAGAGGATGCCGTCGCAGCCGAATGCGGACAGCGGGCGGCCGTCGACCTCCAGCACGACCTCGAGCATCCGCTCCCGGATGCTCTTCTCGACGGTGGCCTCGTTCAGCGCCCAGGTGCGCGCCAGCACGTCACCGTTCGCGCGCGCCACCGCGTCGATGGTCATCCGTTCCTCGACCTCGTAGCTGCCCTCGACGATCGCGTCCAGCGTGGAGTCGAGCGATTCCTGCTCGGCCTCGGCCAGGAACCCGACGCGGCCCAGGTTCACCCCGAGCAACGGCACCCCGCACGGCCGGGCCATCTCCGCGGCTCGCAACAACGTGCCGTCGCCCCCGAGCACCAGCACCACGTCGGCGCCCTCGGCACAGCCCGGTAGCCCGTCGACGACGCGGGGTGACAGGCCGCTGGGCAGGCCGCCGCTGCCCACCGCCGCCCATTCGTCCGCGAGCACCCGCAGCCGGATGCCGGAAGCGGCCAGCCGGCGTGCGACGGTTGTGGCGGTGCGCCGATTGGTGGCGCGGCCGACGTGCAGGACGAGCTGTACCTCGCGGATCATCGCGGCCCTTCCTCGACCGCGATCCGCAACGCCGGATCGCCGACGTCCTCGCCGCGGCGGGTGAGGCGCAGGAAGTACTCGACGTTGCCCGACGGGCCGGGCAGCGGGCTGGCCACGGCGCCACCGAGCACCCAACCGAGGTCCCGCGCCGCGGCCGTCACCTCGGCCAGCGCCGCCCCCCGCAGACCGGGGTCGCGAACCACGCCACCGGCACCCAGCCGTTCCCTTCCGACCTCGAACTGCGGTTTGACCATGGGCAGCAGTTCACCGTCGGGCGCGGTGCAGGCGGTGAGCGCCGGCAACACGGTGCGCAGCGAGATGAACGACAGATCCGCCACGGTGATCCGGACCGGGCCGCCGATCGCCTCCGGTTCGAGTGTCCGCACGTTGGTGCGGTCGAGGATCTGGACGCGGTCGTCGGTGCGCAGCCGCCACGCGAGCTGGCCGTAGCCGACGTCGACGGCGACCACCGTGGCGGCCCCACGGTCCAGCAGGACGTCGGTGAAGCCGCCGGTGGATGCGCCGGCATCGAGGCAGCGGACGCCGGCCACGTCGACGCCGAACGCGTCCAGCGCGCCGATCAGCTTGTGCGCGCCGCGGGAAGCCCACTGCCGTTCCCCGGTCTCGCGCACGGTCACCGGCGTGTCCCGATCGACGACCGTGGCCGGCTTCCCTGCCGGGACCCCGCGCACGGCGACCAGCCCCTGCTCGATCAGCTCCGCGGCCTGCTGGCGGGAGCGGGCCAGACCGCGGCGGACGAGCTCGGCGTCGAGGCGGGCCCGGGTGACCACCGCCGTCACTCAGGACCGGACGGGGCGGCCAGCGCGTCGCTCAGCGCTGCGTGGAGGTCCTCGAAGACCTCGACGTGCTCGGCGAGCGGGCGCCCGTCGAGGCCATCGAGCGGCGCGAGGGCGCGGTGGACACCCTCTCGCGGGTCGGCCGGGCGAGGCGGTGGGCCCGGCAGGGGGACGGTCATCGATGCGCTCCCGGTGCGGTGTCGGCAGCCGCCACGGTAGCCGAGGCCGCGCCGTACCCGTCGAGTCCGAGCTCGTGCAGGGCTTGCGCGGCGGCGTCGCCGTCCGCTCGCACCTCCACAGAGCCACCGCCACCCGCCCAGTGCGCCGCGCAGAGCGCGCGCAGCGCGTCGAGCGGGTCGCCGGCGCCGGACAGGGTCATCGTCCCCGCAGCGGTGGCTTCGACCTGCGCTTGCCAGCCCGGGCGCGGGCCCGGCGCCAGTTCGGCCGCGGTCAGGGTGAGGGCACCGAGGTCGGCGCCGACGTAGTCGGGGCGTTGCGCCGCCGGAGCAGCGAGCAACTCCGCCGCGTCGGAGACACCGGTGAGCACCAGCAAGGTGGCGAGGCCGGCGGCTCGCCCGCCCTCCACGTCGGTGTCCAGCCGATCGCCGATCATGAGTGCCGAACGGGCACCGGTGCGACGGACGGCGTCGCGCAGCAGCGTGGGCGCCGGTTTGCCGGCCACTTGGGGCTCCCGGCCGGACGCGGTGCGCAGGGCCGCGACCATGGATCCGTTGCCGGGCAACGGACCGCGCTCGGTGGGCAGCGTCGGATCGAGGTTGCAGGCCACCCACACCGCGCCGGCGCGCAGCGCCACCGTCGCCTCGGCGAGCAGCCGCCACCCCGTGTCCGGGCTGTGGCCCTGCACGACGGCCGCGGCCTCGCCCGCGCTGTCGGTCAGGGTGAGGCCGACCTCGGTCAGCTCCGCGCCGAGCGCCGCGGTACCCACGACCAGCACTTTCGCCCCGGCGGGCAGCTGCTCGGCGAGCATCGCCGCGGCGGCCTGCGAGCTGGCGACCACGTCCTCGGTGGTCGCCGGGAAGCCCAGCTCCAGGAGGTGAGCGGCCACGTCGGACGGCGACCGGGAGGCGTTGTTGGTGATGTAGGCGGTGCGCACGCCCCGCTGTGCCGCGTTGCGCACCGCCTCGACCGCGCCGGGCACCGCCACCGGACCGGCGTAGAGCGTGCCGTCGAGGTCGGTGAGCAGGACGTCGTGCTGGCTGAGCAGGTCGATCACCGGTCCGGGTCCTCCGCGGGCGGCTCGAACTCCGGGGCCGGTGCCGGCTCCGCAACCGGGGGCGGCTCTGGATCCGCGGTTGCCTCCGGCGCGACTGATCGGTCGGGTGCCGCCGTCGTTTCCGCCTCCGGGGGCGACTGCTGGCCAGCGGCTGCTCCCGGCGGCTTCGGGGCTTCGCCGGCCGCCGGGCCGGTGGCCGGCTCCACGGTTGGTACCGGGTCTGTCGCGAGGTCCGCTGCTTCCTCCGGCATTGCTGTCGTTTCCGGCGGCACCGCTACCGCTCCTGCCGTCGCTACCGGATCGACGGTGGCGGCGATCATGGTCGGCTCGTCGTCGACCTGTGCGTCATCCAGCTCCTCGCCGGATTGCTGGGAGGTGACCAGGCCATCCTCAGCGGCCACCGCATCAACGGCATCCGCGGACTCCTCCGAGGTCACCCGCTCGTCGTCCTCGATGCCGAACTCGACGTCGTCGTCGGGCAGCGGCTCGCCGGTGAGCTCGGCGATCCGCCGGGCGGCATCGGTGGCACCGTCCTCGTCGGCGTCGGACGTGTGCATGAACCACTGCAGGGCCTCGGCCTCCCGGCCGGCGGCCAGCAGGTTGTCCGCGTAGGCGTAGAAGAGGCGGGCACTCCACGGCTCCCGGCGGGCCGGGTCCAGCTCCGGGAGCTGGAGGCCGACCACGGCGACATCGAGCTCACCGAGATCGCGCCGAGCGCCCGCCGCGACGATGGCCAACTCGATCGCATCGGCGGTGTCCAGCTCTCGTGCCTCGGGGCCGCGCGTCAGCTCAAGCGCGCGCTCCGGGCGACCGAGGGCACGTTCGATGTCCGCCATCACGGCCAGATGTCCTGGTCCGCCACCCATCCGGCGGGCCGCCCTCAGCTCGCCGAGTGCCTCGGCCCACTCGCCCGCGTGATAGGCGGCGATGCCGGCCGCCTCACGCACAACCGCGATCCGTGACGCCCGCTGCCGGGCGTAGCGGGCGTGGGCGAGCGCCTCCTGCGGATCTTCGTCGACGAGCATGCCGGCGGTCACCAGATGGCGTGCCACCCTGTCGGCGAGGTCCTTCTGCAGGCCACGGAGATCCCGGCGGGCCTCGGCGTCGAGCTGGCCCGCGGTGACCGCCTCGTCCAGCGCCGGCTCGGGCAGCCGCGGCGGGGCGTCGGCATCGGTCGGGCGGGTCGTGGCGGACCGGCGGTAGGACGCGCCGCGATCGCCGTCCCGGCCGGGAGAAGTCCCGCTCCGGGCGGGGGGCCGCTCGTTGCGCCGGCTGCCGCCACGAGGGTCGCGGGCCGGGAGCCGCTGGTCACGGCGATCCCCTGCGCCGTGGTCTCGCGGCCGACTGCGATCGTCACGACGGTCCCGGTCTTCGCGATGGCCGCGGTCGTCACTCTGCTGGACCGGGGCGTCGTCGTCTCGGCGAACACCGTCGCGTGCCTCATCACCCGGCGTCCCGCTGTCGGGTGGGAGTGCGTCCGCACCCTGGTCACGCGCCCCGCCAGTGCTCTCTTGCCGATCGCGGTCGTCACGCCGATAACCCTCGGTCCGAGACGGCACGCCGCTCCGGTCATCGTGACGACCGCGGTCGTCACGCTGATAGCCCTCGGTACGGGGCCGCACGCCGCCACGGTCGTCGGTGCGGTCCCTGTCGTCACGCCGGTAACCGTCGGTGCGGGGCCGCGCGCTCCCACGGTCGTCACGCTGAGGGCGCTCGGTCCGCGCCGAGCCGCGGTCGTCCCGCCGATCGCCGTCCGCACTCCGATATCCCGCGGTCCGAGGCCGCTCACCACCCCGGTCGTCGCGGCGATCGCGGTCCTGAGACCGATAGCCCCCGGCCCGCGCCGAACCGCGGTCATCCCGCCGATCGCCGTCCGCACTCCGATATCCCGCGGTCCGAGGCCGCTCACCACCCCGGTCGTCGCGCCGACCGCGGTCCTCACGCTGATAGCCCTCGGTACGGGGCCGCACGCCGCCACGGTCGTCGGTGCGGTCCCTGTCGTCACGCCGGTAACCGTCGGTGCGGGGCCGCGCGCTCCCACGGTCGTCACGCCGATCCCGGTCGTCGGACCGATAACCCTCGGTACGGGGTCGCGCCCCACCGCGGTCGTCACGCTGGCCGCGCCGATGATCCCAGCCGCCGGTACTGCGGTCGGGCGCCGCGCCACGGTCGTCACGCCTGTAGCCGCCACCGGAGCTCCGGTCGGCTCCGCCGCGGTCTGCTGGGTTCCCACCGCGGGTATACCGACTCGAGCCGCCGCGATCGTCGCGCCAGCCGCCCGCCGGTCGTTCCCGGGTGCCGCCGCGGTCATCACGCTGGTACGAGCTACCGGGCTTCTGCCAGCCTCCGTCGCGACGGTCGCGCGACGCACCCCCGGAAGTCGGGCGATCGGAGTCCCGCCGGGTTCCGCCGCGTGGATCGGCGGACGACGGCCGACGCTCATCGCGCCACGCCGGTCGCGATCCGCGTTCGGCACCCTCGCCGGGCCGCTCAGTCCAGCGAGGCCGGTCCCGACCCCCTTCGGCAACGGGACGGTCGTTCCGGTCAGGGCGCCGCTCACCGGAACGCTGCCCACGGTCGCCTTCGCCCGCGCGCCGATCGGTCCAACCCCGCTCCGACGAGCCGCTGCCGCTCGTCTGGTGATCGCGCGCCCCGCGGTCCGACCAGGTGCGCCGGCCTGCGGGCGTCCGATCACCGCCAACGCCCTCCGGTCGGCTACCGGACTGCTCGCCGCGCCGTTCCTGCCCGCGCGGTGGTTCCCGGCGCCGGTCGGTACCGGATCCGCGCTTTCGGTCGGCGTCCGGGCGGCCTCCGCCCCCCGACCAGCCGCTACCGGTTCGACCCTGGCTGCTGCCGGAACCACCAGGACGACCACCACGGTCGGCTCCCGCTCCTTGGTTTCCGGCGGCGCTCCACTCCGCGCGGTCCTTGCGGGGGCGAACGGGGCGGTCCCCACGCTCCCGGGGGCCGTCGCGATGATCTGGCCGCGGGCGGTTGTCGTCAGAACCATCCGCGATACTCACCTGCAGATGATACAAAAGTCGGCTGCGCCCGGCCGTCGGGGGCCAACGACGTCATCAAGCCGCGCTCGGCGATCTCGATCGGCCGTCCACCTGCGGATTCCTGGGGTCCGACCGAACGCCCGAAAATTCGTCGCTATCCGAGAATTGTCGGAACATCAATTCGTGGCGAATTTCGGGCCAGCGTTGCGATTCATGCACGGACGGGACGCGATCCTGCGCGTGAGATCGCACCATGGGCCGGGGCAGGCTTGCGGAGCCCACCACGTTCACCGCACGCGGCCCCCGAGCGGCAACTGACGGGTGCGACCATGTCGAAGACAGGTCCCACCGTCACCGGTCGCGGTCGACCCAGGTTCCGCCGGGCCGATGCCACCGAACCCAGCAATCCGCGAGCACGAACGACGGCCGGCTCGTCCACGTCGGGGCGGCTACTCCCCCCGCACGCCGGCGAGGTTGCGCTTGCCGCGGCGGACCACGAGCCAGCCTCCCGCGAGCAGATCCGAGTCGGTGGGAGTCCAGCCCTCGTCGGAGACCTTCACGTTGTTCACGTAGGCGCCGCCCTCACCCACCGCGCGGCGGGCCGCGCCTCGGCTCTCGACCAGCCCCGTCGCCACCAACAGGTCCACAATGGACCGCCTCTCACCGAGCTGGACGGTCGCCGTCGGCACCTCGGCGAGGGCGGCGTCGAGCGTACCGGCGTCGAGGGTCCGCAGGTCGCCGCGGCCGAACAGCGCCGTGCTCGCGGCGATCACCTGCTCGGTGTGATGTGCGCCGTGCACCAGGGTGGTCAGCTCGGCGGCCAGCCGGCGTTGTCCGGCCCGCTCGTGTGGACGCTCGGCCACCGCCTTCTCCAGCTCCTCGACCTCATCCCGGGACAGGAAGGTGAACAACCGCAGGTAGCGGCCGACGTCCGCGTCGCCGACGTTGACGAAGTACTGGTACCAGGCGTACGGCGAGGTCATAGCCGGGTCGAGCCAGATGTTGCCGCCGCCGGTGGACTTGCCGAACTTGCGGCCCTCGCTGTCGGTGACCAGCGGCGTGGTCAGGGCGTGCACCACCTCGCCGGTCACCCGGCGGACCAGCTCGACTCCGCCGATGATGTTGCCCCACTGGTCCGAGCCGCCGATCTGCAACCGGCAGCCGAGCTCACGGAAGAGGTGCAGGTAGTCCTGGCTCTGCAGCAGCAGGTAGCTGAACTCGGTGTAGGACATGCCGTCGGCCGCCAGCCGCCGCTTCACCGTCTCGCGGCCGAGCATCACGTTGATCGAGAAGTGCTTGCCGACGTCGCGCAGGAACTCCAGTGTCCGCTGGCCGCCGGTCCAGTCCAGGTTGTTGACCACCAGCGCGCCGGTCGGCGAACCGTCGAACCGGACGAACCGTTCCAGCTGGCCCCGGATCCGGTCACCCCACTCCGAGACCGTTTCAATCGTGTTCAGCGTGCGCTCGCCGGTGTCACGCGGGTCGCCGATCATGCCGGTGGCGCCGCCGGCCAGCACGATCGGCCGGGCCCCGGCCTGCTGGAAGCGGCGCAGGGTGAGCAGCGGCACCAGATTGCCGGCGTGCAGGCTGGGCGCCGTCGGGTCGAAGCCGCAGTAAAGCGTGAGCACCCCGGCGTCGAGATCGCGGCGCAGTGCGGCCCGATCCGTGCTCTGGGCGATCAGACCGCGCCACTCCAGCTCCTCGAGTATGTCGATGCCCACGACGTGATCCTCCCCTACCCGGCCAGCGGGTTTCGTCACGGGTGGCGCCACCGCGCGCACCGTCCTACCGCCGCGCGCATGTCCCTACCTGCGCGTGGATCCGCTTAGCTGCGCGCGGCGCCGTCGGCAGCGGTCGAACGGCGGCGGCCGGGGCGGTATGGGCTCACGGCGGGTGAGCCGTCGATCCAGAAGCGCCAGGGCAGGTCGTGCGCTGCGGCTACCCCGACCCGCGGGCCGATGCACACCAACGCCGGATCCACAGGTGGCCCGGCCAGCAGCCGCACCTGCGACGCGGTGTCGGTGACGTCCACCCCGTTGAGCTCACGGGTCAGGCCCAGCAACGAGGCGAGCCGGGCCGGGCCGCTGGCCAGCTCGTGGTCGCGGCGGGCCGTGGGCCGACGGCGGTGGGCGATCTCCAGGTCGGAGCTCACCTCGGCGGCGCGCAGCAGTACCGCTCCCGCCTCCCCGTCGTCAAGACAGCTGATGTTGGCGCAGAAATGCATGCCGTAGACGAAGTAGACGTAGAGGTGCCCGGGCGGGCCGAACATCACCGTGTTCCGCGGTGTCGGGCCGCGGAAGCTGTGCGACGCCGGATCGTCCGCTCCGCGGTAGGCCTCCACCTCCACGAGTCGGACCGCGACCCTGCCGTCCTGGGTGTCGGCCTCGACCGTGCAGCCGAGCAGTCGACGGGCCGCCATCAGCACGTCGACGGCCAGTTCGTCGCGGTCGAGCAGGTCCGTCAGCGCGCCTGCTCCATCGCGTTCGTCCCATCGCTCATCACCGGCGAGATCAGGCCGAAGACGTTGCCGTCGGGGTCCAGCAGGTAGCCGAACCGGCCGACCCCCGGCATGTCCCCCAACGGCAGGGCTTCGGTCGCGCCGAGCTCGAGTCCCTTGGCGAACAGGGCGTCGACGTCATCGGTTCCGATCACGAAGTTGCAGCCGTTGACCGGTGCGCCGGGCGCGGGTGCCGAACCCTGGCGCGGGACCAGCCCACCGTTGATGCCGAAGCCCGGCTTGTCCATCTGCACCGAGCCCTCGCCGGTTTCGATCACCCAGTAGGCGTCGCCGAACGGGGTGAAGGTCCAGCCGAACAACTCGCTGTAGAAGTCGATCAGCTGTCGGGGCTGGGAGGCGTGGATCTCGAAGTGCACGACGAGGTTTCCCATGGGCCGAGCATGCCCGACCGGCCGATCGGCACTGCGGCCGGGACCCTCAGGTGACGACGGCGGCGCGGGCGGCGTCGACGATGTCGCGCAAGGCGGCCAGCTGCTCGGCCACCCGGTCCCCCGCCGTGCCGCCGCGGGCGTTGCGGGAGGCGATCGAGCCCTCCACCGTCAGCACCTCGCGCACCGCCGGGGTGAGCGCCGGATGGACGTCGGAGAGCTCGGCGTCGGTCAGGTCGGCCAGGTCGACGCCGCGGGCCTCGGCCACGCGCACGCAGCCGCCCGCGGCCTCGTGCGCCACCCGGAACGGCACGCCCTGCCGCACCAGCCACTCGGCCACGTCGGTGGCCAGCGTGAACCCGGCGGGCGCCAGCGCCGCCAGCCGCGCGGTGTCGAAGCGCAGCGTGGCGATCATGCCGGCCATCGCGGGCAGCAGCAGCTCCAGTTGCTCGACCGAGTCGAACAGCGGCTCCTTGTCCTCCTGCAGATCCCGGTTGTAGGCGAGCGGCATCGCCTTCAGCGTCGTCAGCAGGCCGGTAAGGTTGCCGACCAGCCGGCCCGCCTTGCCGCGGGCCAGCTCTGCGATGTCCGGGTTCTTCTTCTGAGGCATGATGGAACTGCCCGTGGAGAACGCGTCGTCGAGCGTCACGTAGCCGAACTCGGCGGTCGCCCAGATGATCACTTCCTCGGCGATCCTCGACAGGTCGATGGCGATCATGGCCAGCACGAACGCGGCCTCGGCGGCGAAGTCGCGGGCCGCGGTCCCGTCGATCGAGTTGGCCGCCGACGAGTCGAAGCCCAGCTCCGCGGCCACGGCCTCCGGGTCCAGGCCGAGCGAGGAGCCGGCGAGCGCACCCGAGCCGTAGGGCGACACGGCGGCCCGGCGGTCCCAGTCGCGCAGCCGGTCCACGTCCCGCAGCAGCGCGTGCGCGTGCGCGGCCAGATGGTGGGCCAGCAGCACCGGCTGAGCGTGCTGCAGATGGGTCCGGCCGGGCATCGGGGCGTTCGGATGCGCGGCGGCCTGGCCGAGCAGGGCGTCGATCACGTCCAGCACGCCGGCCCCGACCCGCCGGGCCGCGTCGCGCAGCCACATCCGGAACAGGGTGGCGACCTGGTCGTTGCGGGACCGGCCGGCCCGCAGCTTGCCGCCCAGCTCGCTGCCCGCCCGCTCGATCAGGCCGCGTTCCAGCGCGGAGTGCACGTCCTCGTCGTCGCCGGCCGCGACGAACGCGCCGGACTCGACGTCGCCCGCCAGCTTGGCCAGCGCGTCGAGCATGCCGGTGAGCTCGTCGGGGGAAAGCAGGCCGGCCGCGGCGAGCACCCTGGCGTGCGCCATCGAACCCCGCAGGTCGTACGGCGCCAGCCGCCAGTCGAACTGCGTGGACTTCGACAGCGCCGCCAGCGCGTCGGCCGGCCCTGACACGAACCGCCCACCCCACAGCCCGCTCATCGCTCTCCCTCGCTGCGCTCGGTCGGCGCTGCGCACAGGCGCTGTGACATTGATTCGCTCGCAAGCTCGCTCATCGCTCTCCCTCGCTGCGCTCGGTCGGCGCTGCGCACAGGCGCTGTGACACTGATTCGCTCGCAAGCTCGCTCATCGCTCTCCCTCGCTGCGCTCGGTCGGCGCTGCGCACAGGCGCTGTGACATTGATTCGCTCGCAAGCCCGCTCATCGCACCGCTCCCAGGTGATCCACAAAGCCTCCAGCGACTGCGAACGGCACAGTCGCGCACTAGGTTGGCGCGAAAGTGCCGTTCGCGCGAAGTGGGTGGGCGGGGGCGACCGGGTCCGTCATCTCGGTGCTCCTTCTGCTCCCAGTCTCTGGAGGCGGTCGGCGAGCTCGGCGCCCGTGCGGGGCTCGCGGGCGACCACCAGGAGGGTGTCGTCGCCGGCGATGGTGCCGACGACATCGTGCAGGGCGGCGCGGTCCAAGGCGCTCGCCAGGTAGTGCGCGGCCCCCGGAGGAGTGCGCAGGACAGCAAGGTTCCCACTCGAGTCGACAGACGTGAGCAGCTCCCCCAGCAAGCGGGCCAGCCGGGCAGTGCCGCCCTCGATCCCGCGCACCGGGCTGCCGTCGTCCGGGATCACGTAGACCGGGATGCCGCCGTCGGCGCCGCGCAGCTTGACGGCGCCCAGCTCGTCGAGATCGCGCGACAGCGTGGCCTGCGTGGAGCCGATGCCTTCGGCCTCCAGCAGCGCCAGCAGCTCGCTCTGGCTGTGCACCGCACGCTGCGTGATGAGCTCGACGATCCGAGCCTGGCGAGCCGCCCGGGTGCGGGCCGGGGCGACCGTCATGACGCCACCTCCGCGGGAAGGAGCACGTCGGCGGTGTCGACCGCCGCCTCCGCGGGAAGGAGCACGTCGGCGGTGTCGACCGCCGCCTCCGCGGGAAGGAGCACGTCGGCGGTGTCGATCGCCGCCTCCGCGGGAAGGAGCACGTCGGCGTGTCGATCGCTCGCAGGAGCAGCCACGTGAGCAGCGCTTTCTGCGCATGCAGCCGGTTCTCGGCCTCGTCCCACACCGCACTGGACGGCCCGTCGAGCACCTCATCGGTGATCTCGTCGCCGCGGTGCGCCGGCAGGCAGTGCAACACGATGGCGTCTGTCCCAGCTCGTGCCAGCAGCGCGGCGTTGACCTGCAACGGTCGGAACGGGGCGGAACGGTCGAGCCCGTCGGCCTCCTGGCCCATGGACACCCAGGTATCGGTGACCAGCACGTCGGCGCCCTCGGCCGCGGCGTGCGGGTCGGCGACCAGCTCGGCGCTGCCCCCGGTCTCCGTGGCCCGGTTCTTGGCGTCCTGGAGGAACACCGGATTCGGGGTGAAGCCGTCCGGGGCGCAGACCCGCACGTGCAGGCCCGCCGTCACCCCGCCCAGCAGCAGCGAGTGCGCCATGTTGTTGGCACCGTCCCCGAAGTAGCTCAGGGTGAGCCCGGACAGCCGACCTCGGCGTTCCCGGATCGTCTGGAGATCGGCGAGCACCTGGCAGGGATGGAACTGGTCGGTGAGTGCGTTGACGACCGGCACGCTCGCGGCCGCGGCCATCTCCGCGATCCGGGACTGGTCACCGGTCCGCCAGACGATCGCGTCCACGTACCGCGACAGCACCCGCGCGGTGTCGCCGATGGTCTCCCCGCGACCGAGCTGGCTCACCGTCGCGTCGATGATCAACGGATGGCCGCCGAGCTGGGCGATCCCGACCTCGAACGACACCCGGGTGCGGGTGGACGCCTTGTCGAACAGCACCGCCACCGAGCGTGGCCCGGCCAGCGGGCGCTGCCCGAGTGGATCGGCCTTCATCGCGGCGGCGAGGTCGAGCACCGCGAGCTGCTCATCGGGACTCAGGTCGTCGTCGCGCAGGAGATGGCGGGTCATTGCGGCGTCGATCCTTCCTGGCCCGCATCCAGGAAGGCCGGCAGCGCCGCCAGGAACTCCGCCGCCTGCGCCTCGGTGATCACCAGCGGCGGCACCAGCCTGACCCGGTCCGGCACCGCGTTGTTGACCAGGAAACCACCCTCGCGGGCGGCCACCGTGATCGGCGTCGACACCGGCTCGGCGAGCTCGATCCCCAGCAGCAGCCCGGCCCCGTCGACCCGGCGTACCAGCGGGTGCCCCAGCGCCTCGACGCCAGCGGTGATCTCCTTACCGACCAGCGTGACGTGCTCCAGCAGACCCTCCTCGGCGATCGTGCGCAGCACCGCGAGAGCCGCGGCACAGCAGACCGGATTGCCGCCGAACGTCGTGCCGTGCTGGCCGGGTTCGAGCAGGTCGGCGGCAGCACCGAGGCCGACGCAGGCGCCGATCGGCAGTCCGCCGCCCAGCCCCTTGGCCATGGTGATCACGTCGGGCAGCCAGCGTGGAGCACCGGTGGTACGCGCATCGGTGCTGCCGTCGCGCTGGAACGCGAACCACGCGCCGGTGCGGCCGATTCCGGTCTGCACCTCGTCCAGGACCAGCAGCGCGCCACGAGCGGAGGTGAGCGCACGGGCGCCCGCCAGGTAGCCGGGCGGCGGGGTGACCGCGCCGGCCTCGCCCAGGATGGGCTCCAGGAACACCGCGGCGGTGTCGGAGTCGATCGCCGCGTCGAGGGCATCGAGGTCGCCGTAGGGCACGTGCACGACGCCGGGGGTCATCGGTTCGAACGGGGCCCGCTTGGGCTGCTGGCCGGTGAGCGCCAGCGCCCCCATGGTGCGGCCGTGGAAGGCGTTCTCGGCGGCGATGATCTTCGGCCGGCCGGTCCGTCGGGCGATCTTGAACGCGGTCTCGTTGGCCTCGGCGCCTGAGTTGCAGAACAGCACCCGGCCCGGCGCGTCCAGCAGCTCCTGCAGCTTCTCGGCCAGCACGATCGGAGGCTCGGCCAGGAACAGGTTCGACACGTGCCCCAGCGTGCCGAGCTGGGTCGTGACCGCCTCGACGACCGCCGGGTGCGCGTGCCCCAGCGCGTTCACCGCGATGCCGGAGACCAGGTCGAGGTACCGGCGGCCGTCGACGTCCCAGACCTCGGACCCGAGGCCCCGGACCAGCGCCAGCGGCGGGGTGCCGTAGTTGTTCATCAGCGCCGACTGCCAGCGCTGCGCGAGACCCTTCTGCGCTGATGATTCGCTCGCAAGCTCGCTCATCACGGCACCACCATCGTTCCGACTCCCTCACCGGTGAACACCTCGAGCAGCACCGAGTGCGGCAGCCGCCCGTCGATCACGTGCGCGGACCCCACGCCCCCGCGGACGGCACGCAGGCAGGCCTCCATCTTCGGCGCCATCCCCGTCTCGAGGCCCGGCAGCATCGGCTCCAGCTCGTCCACGGTCAGCTCGCTGATCACCGACTCCGGGTCGGGGTAGTTCGTGAACAGGCCTTCGACGTCGGTGAGCACCACCAGCTTGGCCGCGTCCAGGGCGGCGGCCAGCGCGGCGGCCGCACTGTCGGCGTTGATGTTGTAGACGGTGCCGTCGAGGTCCGGGGCCACGCCTGCGACCACCGGGATCCGGCCGGCCGCAACGATGTCGAGCACCGCGTCCGGATTCACCGCGACCACGTCACCGACCAGTCCGATGTCGACCGGTTCACCGTTCACGAGCGCGGTGCGCTTGGCCGCCGTGAACAACCCGGCGTCCTCACCGGACAGTCCGACCGCGTACGGGCCGTGCTGGTTGATCAGGCCGACCAGCTCGCGCCCGACCTGCCCGACCAGCACCATCCGGACGACGTCGATGGTCTCGGGGGTGGTGACCCGCAGACCGCCGCGGAACTCGGCGGGCAGCCCCAGCCGGTCCAGCATCGCGGTGATCTGAGGGCCGCCGCCGTGCACCACGACCGGATGGATGCCGGCCAGCCGCAGGAACACCATGTCCTGCGCGAACGCCTGCTTGAGCTCGTCGTCGATCATCGCGTTGCCGCCGTACTTGACCACAACGATCCGGTCGTGGAAGCGCTTCAGCCACGGCAGCGCCTCGGCCAGCACGCTCGCCTTGTCCCCCGCCCGCTTCATGCGCTGGGCCGTGGAGAGGACAGGCGCCGCATCAGGAGGGGTAGGCACTGTTCTCCTCCACGTACGCGTGGGACAGGTCGGTCGTGAGGATCTCCGCCCCGCCGTCGCCCAATCCGAGCTCGACCTCGACGAGCACCTCTCTGCCGGTCAGATCGGCGGCCCGGCGATCGCCAGCGGCCACCCCACCGCGGCAGAGGAGTGCGCCGCTGATGGTGATGTCCAGCCGCTCCGGGTCGAGCGCGGCGTCGGCGTACCCGGCCGCGGCGGCCACCCGCCCCCAGTTCGGATCGCACCCGAACAGCGCCGTCTTGACCAGGCTGTCCCGGGCGATGCTGCGGGCGATCGTGAGCGCATCGTCCTCGCTCGCCGCGCCGCTGACCCGCACGGTGATCCGCTTGGTGACCCCCTCGGCATCGGCCTGCATCTGCTGGGCCAGATCCCGGCAGACGGCCGTCAGCGCCGCGCCGAAGACCGCGGCGTCCGCTGCCACCTCGGAAGCGCCGGAGGACAGCAGCAACACGGTGTCGTTGGTGGACATCGAGCCGTCGATGTCCAGGCGGTCGAAACTCACCCGCACCGCGGCCCGCAGCGCAGCGTCCAACGCGGACGGATCGAGCACGGCGTCGGTCGTGAGCACCGTGAGCATGGTCGCCATCGAGGGCGCGATCATCCCGGCGCCCTTGGTGAAGCCGCCGATGCTCCAGCCGGCCGGATCGACGTGCGCGGCCTGCTTGGGCACCGTGTCGGTGGTCATCACCGCAGTCGCCGCGGCGAGCCCTGCCTCGGGGTCGGACCCCAGAGCCGCCGCCGCGCTCACGACACCGGCCAACAGCGTGTCCCGCGGCAGCTGGGCGCCGATCAGGCCCGTGGAGCAGACCGCGACGTCGATCGCCCCCGACCCGAGCTCCTTGGCGGCCTGCTCGGCAGTGGCGTGCGCGGTCTGGAAACCCTCCGGACCGGTACACGCGTTGGCCCCACCGGAGTTCAGCACCACGGCGCGCAGCCGCGCGGACTCGAGCACCTGCTGCGACCACAGCACCGGAGCGGCCTTCACCTTGTTGCGGGTGAACACCCCGGCCGCCGCGAACGAGGGCCCATCGTTGACGACGAGGGCCAGGTCCGGACGGCCGTTGCTCTTGATGCCGGCCGCCACCCCCGCCGCCCGGAAACCCTTCGGCGTCGTGACGGTCATACTGCCGCCTCCGCGGGAACGAGTACGTCGGCGGTCATGGTGCCACCCCCGTCAGCGGCAACCCCAGGGTCTCCGGCAGCCCTAGGGCCAGGTTCATGCACTGCACGGCACCTCCTGCGGTGCCCTTGGTGAGGTTGTCGATCGCCGCCACGACGATCAGTCGACCCGCGTCCGCATCGACCGCGACCTGCAGATGCACGGTGTTGGAACCGAGCGTGGCAGCGGTGCTGGGCCAGACCCCCTCGGGCAGCAGGTGCACGAACGGCTCGTCGGCGAACGCCTTGGCGTAGACCTCCCGGGCGGTCCCGCCGTCGCCGATCAGCGGGGCCGAGCAGCTGGCGAGGATCCCGCGCGGCAGGGGCGCCAGCACCGGGGTGAAGCTCACCGACACCGGGACGCCGGCCGCGGCCGTGAGGTTCTGAACGATCTCCGGGGTGTGCCGGTGCACGCCGCCGACGCCATAGGCCGACAGGGAGCCCATGACCTCGGCGCCCAGCAGGTGCGGTTTGAGTGACTTGCCCGCTCCGGAAGTCCCGGTCACTGCGGTGACCACCAGCTCGGGGGCGACGAGCCCGGCGGCCAGCGCCGGGAAGAGAGCGACGCTGATCGCGGTCGGGTAGCACCCCGGCACCGCGACGCGGCCGGCACCGCGCAGCAGGTCCCTGGCGCCCGGCAGTTCCGGCAAACCGTACGGCCAGTTCCCGGCGTGCTGCCCGCCGTACCAACGGTTCCACGCCTCCGGATCCGACAATCGGTGATCAGCGCCACAGTCGATGACCACCGTCGACTCGGCGATCGCGCTCGCCAGCTCGGCCGAACGGCCGTGCGGC
The DNA here is from genome assembly GCA_963841985.1 of uncultured Actinomycetota bacterium. Taxonomy (GTDB): domain Bacteria; phylum Actinomycetota; class Actinomycetes; order Mycobacteriales; family Pseudonocardiaceae; genus Pseudonocardia. The sequence goes on along the minus strand of CAWJFD010000010.1, from coordinate 175,238 downwards.
AGAGCCAGGAACACCACGTCGTGACCGGCGAGGGTGTGCGGTGTGGTATCGACGAGCACCCGGTCGGCCAGCGGCAACAGGTGCGGCTGGTGTGCTGCGAGCGGGCTGCCGGCACTCCCGCCCGCGGTCAGCGCACCGATCTCCACCTGGGGATGAGCCAGCAGCAACCGGAGCAGCTCGCCTCCAGCGTACCCACTGGCTCCCGCCACCGCGACCCGCACCATGCGGATGACTATGCACCCCGATGAAAACTGATGCAAGTCCACACTCCGCGATCCTACGGCACGGACCAGCTGCCCGTTCTGCCGGTTAGCTACAGAAAGGCCACGTCCGATCGGTGGAGACTTGTGTTCTGTGCAAGATTCAGGATGGATGGACACGTGACCACCAATCCCGTGCGGCCGGGTCACGCTTCCGGGGGCAACCGGCCGGGGGCGCAGCCAGGCCCAGGCGGCCCTCTCGACGCCGCCGGCTCGGCTTCGCATGCGCCGGGAACGATGGACGGGTTCGACGTCGCCCTGCGGGGATACGAGCGCAGCCAGGTCGACGCGCGGATCGCCGAGCTCCTCGCTCAGCTTGCTGCCGCCACCGAACAGATACCGGACCACCGCCGCGCGGCTGGCCGACGAGCAGCGTCGCGCCGAGCACGCCGAAAGCCAGCTGCGCGAGGCCAGGGAGAAGCTCGCCGCAGCGCAGCCGAGCAGCGACAGCAGCGGTAACGGTGCACAAGGATTCGGCTACCGCGCCGAACGCATCCTTCGGATGGCCGAGGCCGAGGCCCACGAGACCAGGACGGCGGCCGCGAAGGAGGCCGCCGAACTCCTGGAGCGGGCCCGTGCCGAGGCCGAGATCCACCGCCACGAGATCGAGCAGAACCTGATCATGCGCGCGACCTCGCTCGACAAGAAGGCCAACGAGGTCGCCACCGCACTGCGTGAGCGCGAGCAGGCCGCGGCCGCCGAGCTGACCTCGGCCCGCACCGAGGCCGAGTCCGTGCGCGCGGCCGCGCGTCACGAGATGGAGCAGGCGCGCAAGAACGTGGAGATCGTGATCCGCGACCTCCGCGCTCAGGCCGAGCGCTGGGCCGAGGAGCACCGGTCCGCCGCCACCCGCGAGGTGGCACGCCTCGTCGGGCTGCGCGACAAGCTGCACGGCGACCTCAGCACCCTGTCGCAGACCCTGCTGAAAGCGGTGAAGACCGAAGCCGAGACCGAGCGGGACGCACCGGAGCGCGGCGCCGCCCCCCGCCCACGCGCGCCAGGCGACCCGATGCCGACGCCGGGCCGCACGACCGCGACCTGACCCGGCCGCCCGTCCGGTTGTGGCGAGCCGCAGCCGGACGGGCGGGGAGCTCGATCAGGAGGCGTTCTCGGCGGCGCCGACCGGCTGCTGGCCATAGTGCACGGGCCCGCCCAGCGTGCTCAGCCTGATCAGGAACTTGAGCAGGTTGATCAGCACGTCCTTGCATGATTCGCGCTGCCGGACGTCACAGAGGATCACGGGCACGATCGGGTCCAGATCGGCGGCCCCGCGGATCTCGTCCGGATCGTAGCGCTCGGCGCCGTCGAAGCAGTTGATCGCCAGCACGAACGGGATGCCGCGCCGCTCGAAGAAGTCCACGGCCGGGAAGCAGGCCTCCAGGCGACGGGTGTCGGCCAGCACGACCGCGCCGAGCGCCCCGTTCGCCAGTTCGTCCCACATGAACCAGAACCGGTCCTGACCGGGGGTGCCGAACAGGTAGATGATCACCTCGGAGCTGACCGTGATCCGCCCGAAATCGAGGGCGACCGTGGTGGAACCCTTCCGCTCCACGCCGGTCAGATCGTCCACATCGGCACCGATCGCGCTGAGTACCTCCTCCGTGCGCAACGGGGTGATCTCGCTGATCGTCTCGACCATGGTGGTCTTGCCGACACCGAATCCACCGGCGATGAGGATCTTCGTGGACTGCTGCCCGACTCCGGGAGAGACCACGAGATCAGAGCTGTTCGATGCCATCAAGGACCACCTGGAGGAACGAAGCGTTCTGGAGGTGCCGAGCGAGCACCGGCGACCGACAGACGATGTACCTGCGGTCGATCAGGTCGCTCAGCAGCACTTTGACAACCGTCAAGGGGAGATCGAGCGCTGCCGCGACCTCTGCCACGGACTTCGGCGTACGACACAACCGGAGGATCTCGTCGCGCTCCCACTCCATGGCGACATCGGTGGGAAGGGCGACCGTGAGCACCAACGTGATGATGTTGAGTTCGTGTTCGCTGCCCCGCGTCCGGCCACCGGTCATCGCGTAGGGCCGCACCAGCGGACCGGCGTCCTCGTCGAACCAGGTCCCCGGCCCCAGGTTCGACGGTCCATGGCGGCTCGCCGTCATGGGCTCGAGACCCTTGCCGGCACTTCGGCCTGCCGCGGGGCGGCCGACAGGCGGCCGCCGACCTTGTGCACGAGGAGGTTGACCTCGTACGCCACCATGCCGAGGTCGGCGTCGGCCGCGGTGAGCACGGCGAGGCAGGCGCCACGCCCGGCGGCGGTGACGAACAGGAACGCCTCGTCCATCTCCACCACGGTCTGCCGGACCGCGCCACCGCCGAACTGACGACCGGTGCCCTTCGCCAATCCCTGGAAGGCCGACGCGACCGCGGCGAGGCGGTCCGCGTCGTCCTCGGTCAGCGAGGCGGAACGGCTCAGCAGCAGCCCGTCCGCCGACAACACCACTGCCCGGTCCAGGCCTGGAACCCGATCGACGAGGTCGTCGAGCAGCCAGCGGAGGTCCGTCGTTGCCTGCATCACCATCGGCTTACCCGTTCAGTCAGGAAGTGGGGGGCGGTCATCAGTGGAGGTCGCCGCTGCCGTTGGCAGCTCGACCACCTGCGGTCCCTCGCTGGAAGGCCGACATCCGCGATCGTGCTTGCTGAGCTGCGGCGTCGTCGTCCGGTTCCACGGCGGGGACGCTCAGTGCCGTCGTCGCGTTCTCGTCTTCCGGCATCGGAGCGTCCCGCAACTGCGGGGCGACGTGGGCTTGGCGCCTCCGGGTCGGCAATCCGGGCCGACTGGGACTGGGGGCCGCCGGTCCACCAGCAGACGGGGCTGCCATGGATCCGTTCGCCTGAGCCGGGGCCGAAGCCGGTGTGGGAGGAGCCGGCGGCGGGGCAGGAGATGCCTCCTCCTGCTCGACGACCGCGGCATCCGCGGACCGGCCGTTGGCGGCGTGCCGGGGCAGCGGCCGCGGACGGCGCCCGTTGCCGTTCGTTCCCGTTGGCGCCGCCGTTGCCGTTGGCGCCGCCATTGCCGTTGCCTTTCACGACCACGGGTGCAGGCGGCGCGGTGCCGGTGAGCGCCAGATCGTCGGCGCCGCTGTCGGCGGTACCTTCGGGCCCCTCACTGAGCAGCGCCATCGGAATCAACGCGATCGCCCGCACCCCGCCGTAGGCGGACTCGACCAGCGTGACGTTGATGCCGTGCCGGCGCGCCAGCCTGCTGACCACGAACAGCCCGAGCCGCCAGTCCTGGGACTTCGCGCTCGGCCCGATGTTCGAGTCGCTGCGCAGCATCGCGTTGAGCTGCTCCATCCGCTCGGGCTCGATGCCAAGGCCCTGGTCCTCGATCTCCAGCACGACACCCTTGCCGACCCGGTTGCCGCGGACGTCGATCCGGGCGTCGGGCGGGGAGAAGGACGTCGCGTTGTCCAGCAGCTCGGCGATCAGGTGGATGAGGTCGCCCACCGCCCGGCCGGCCACCAACATCCGCGGCATCCGCCCGAGGGCCACCCTCGTGTACTGCTCGGTCTCCGACGCGGCGCTGCGCACCAACTCCAGCAACGGCACCGGGTTTCGCCACTGGCGGCCGGGCTGCCCACCGCCGAGGATGATCAGGTTCTCGGCGTTGCGCCGCTCCCGGGTGGTCAGGTGGTCGAGCTGGAACAGCAGTCCGAGCTGGTCGGGGTCTTCCTCTGCGCGTTCGGCCTTGTCCAGCACCTGGAGCTGACGGTGCACGATCGCCTGGCTGCGGTGCGCGATGTTGAGGAACACGGCGTTGATGTCCTCGAGCGCGGCGGACTGCTGGGCCGCCCGCGCCTCGCTCAACCCGCGGGCGAGCTCCGTGCGCTCGTTCTGGTCGTCCTCGGTGATGCCCCAGAACGCCACCACACCGGCGTAGGCGACCAGCACGGCAACACCGTGGATACCGGCCCACAGCCAGGGATTGTGCTGACCCGCGGAGTGGCTGAAGATCAGGTTGGCCTGCAGGGCGGAGCCCAGGCCGTGGCTGATGACGGTGAGGCCGATGTTGACACCGAGCGGCACCCAGTCCTGGTACAGCGCGATGATGCCGATCATGATGAAGAAGTGGAAGTGGGCCTCGATGGTCCCGCTGGAGATCACCACCAGGGCGATGGAGCAGTAGGTCAGGCCGACGGTGTTGAGAACCGCGGCCATCCGCCGCCAGCGACGCAGGCTCTGGCTGCTGACCACCAGCAGGACCGTCGGCAGCAGCAGGTACGTCGTGAAGACCAGCCCGTGCCCCAGCAACATGCTCATCAGGAACAACGCCGGGACGTGCAGCGCGAGGATCCACTGCAGAACCCGGTGGCGGCGTCCCCATTCGGCCGCGCCGAGCGTGTTGCCGCGCGGGACGTGGCTCCACAGCACCACATTGCGCCCGCTCTCGGCGGACTCCACCGCGGTAGCCGAACTCTCCTCCACGAGTTCGGCTGGAGTTCCCGTCATCGACCCTCCGTTTGTCCGTCTTTAGCCCACCTGGCCGATCATCGACGCAGAACGTAGCTGTCGGGCGCAAACGACCCGCCGGCAGGTACCCCGTTCGGACGGCAGGGCATCGTGCATGGTGACGTTCCGTTGCCGGTCGGCTGGGCGGCGGGAGCGGAGTGCGCGGGGTGTGTGCGACGGTCAGCCGCCCGAATCAGGGGGCTGACATGTCCGTACCCGGGCCAACGCTGCTCCCCACGCCGGATCCAGCCAGTACTCACCGTGTCGGCGCAGCCCGAGCAGCGGGTCCGCACCGAGATCGGGATCGGCCGGCCGGGGCGGGTCGAGCAGGCGCCAGTCGGGCCCGAACTCCCGGCGGCCGTCGCGCGAACCCGGCGGCGGATCTGCCGTTGATCTGTCAACGGCGCCCGGTGATCGGTGAGCGGCGCCACGAGGTGCGGACTTCTGCCCGATCCACCCGGGATCGAGGCGTTGATCCCAGCTGAGTACCGGCCCGGCGAGCGGATCGGTGTCCCGATAGAGGCTGCACCAGGCCCCGTCGAGCCGCTCGTACAGCCACGCCATCGCGGCCCGGTTCACGTAGGCGGGAAAGCCGCGGGAGAACATCACCTGCAGTTGCGAGCCGAACGTGAGCAGCCCCACCTCTCGTATGCGGGCGACGTCGGGGCCGGTCGAGGCGGCGAGCCGCAGCAGCGTGGCGAACGACAGCAGGCTGCCCTGGCTGTGCCCGCACAGGACCAGCCGGCGCCCGGTCCCGGATTCCCGGTCCAGGTGCCATCGGATGCGGCTCTCCAGATCCGGCACGGCGCGCTGCGAGTAGGCCGCCGGCACGAAGGGGTGCGCCGATCGCGGCCAGAACGAGATCACGTCCCACACCACGTTGACGCCGCGGCGGGCCGACTCGCCGAGTAGCGCCGTACGGCCGAGGAAGATCAGCGCAGTGGCGAGGCCCGTGAGGGTCAGCGTGCCCAGCGCCATCAGGACGGTGCGTACCGGCAGGTCGCCGGGTGGCCAGGTGGCGGACTGGCTGATCCAGTCCAGCCCGGCGCCGCCGGGCTGTGGATCCTCGCCGCTGAGCCGGGGCCACCGCGGCAGCGCGGAGAGCTGGGGAAACAGCTCGAAGGCGACGAACGCGGTGAGCAGCACGCCGAGCCCGACCAGCGTGATCAGCACCGCGGGCACGGAGTTCTTCAGCCGCGCGACCCAGATCGCGGTGGCGATCTGCGCGAGCGACCGGTGCGGAACATGCAACCGGCCCTGCCCATCGGTGAACTCCAGGCGGGCCCGCTCCGCCAGCCGTCCGCGCCTGCGCGCCAGCTGCACCGCAGCGAACGCGATCATCAGGAGCAACCCCACCGCGGTGACGCCCCAGGCGTAGACGACGCGTGAGAGCAGCTCCGGCACCTGCACGGCGCGGTCCGGGGTGCTGAGCCAGCCTGCGACCACGGTCCCGAACGCCCCGGCGTACCCGACGCCGAGGAACACCCCGACCGCAGCGATCAGCGTGCATCCCATGCCGCGGGCGTAGGGCGCGAAGCTGGGGTGCTCGCGTGCCGGAGCGCCGCGTTCGGCGACGGCGAGGGTGGCGTTGGCGACGGCGAGCACGAACAGCGCGCCGACCGCCGTGAGCTGCACCAGGTAACAGGCCCAGTCGATGCCGGGGTGATGCAGGGGAGCCGAGTCGCCCGTGACCGCCGGCGCGACCAACCCCACGTAGCCGACCGTCACGGCCACCATCCCGACACCGACCATCGCCGAGACCAGCCCGATCGGATTCGCGGCCGCGTGAATCACGGCGATCGCCGATCCGGCTCGCGGCTGCTGCCATCCGATGCCGGCCGACTGCTCGGGGTCGCCCAGCACCACCACGATCAGGCTCACCAGGCCCAGCAGCCCGGTGGCCGCCCAGAACCCGAGCCGTCCGGCCGGCTCACCGCCCACCGCGGCCGGCGCGAAACCGAGCATCGCCACCAGCAGCAGCCCGGCGCCGACGTGCAGCCGCCGCAGCGCGGGCGCGTCCGGATCGCCCTCGAAGAAGCCGGGCCGCACCAGCTCGCTCGGGTGCGGCGGCCGGGCCGGCGTCGAGGGCGCCGGCAGCGGCTTCACCACGTGGTCGAGCGCCGGTTGCGAGCGGGCCAGCGCGAGGTAGACCACGAGCAGCGCGACCGGCCCGAACAGGGCCAGCGCGGCTCCGAACCCGGTGGTCGAACCGGCTCGCTGCCACGCCCACAGGTCCATCGTGATGACCGCCGCTGTCAGCACGAACAGCATCGTCAGGGCCAGCCCGACCAGCCGCAGCATGGCGCCCGCCACCACGTGCGCCACCAGCGCGGCGCCGGGCCGCGGCCGCTCAAGCATGAACTGACCGGCGTTGACCAGCCCGAACGGCGCGAGCAGCAGCCAGAGGGCCTGCGTCCACGAGCCGGACGTGAGCTGCCCCCAGTGGTAGGCCTCGACGATGTGCCCGTCGGGTTCGGGCAGCTCGCCTCCGCGCCGGTCGGCCCGCCGGAAGAATCGCCCGAACTCGTCGCCCGCCACCTGCCGTACGCGGTCGATGTCGAGCATGCTCTCCGGCGGGGTGCCGCTGACGCCGTGCACGCGCAGCTCCACCCAGGGCTCGGCATCGTTCGTCTCGGAGCTCGGGTGCTCGACGTCCGATCCGCTCACTGGTCGTAGGCCACGACGGACAGGAACCGGATCGGCAGGGCCACCAGCTCCAGCGGCCCGTGCACGCCCTCCCCGTCGAGCTGCAGCGCATCACCGGGCCGCAGGGTGTAGCCGGCCTCGCCGTGGCCGTAGACCATCTCGCCCTCCAGCATGTACAGCAACTCGGTGCCAGGGTGCTGGAACAGCGGGAAGACCTCGCTGCGCTCGGTGAGCGACACCAGGTGGGCCTCCATCCGCTTGTGCGGTCCGCGCAGCGCGCCGAGCAGCGTGTACTCGTGTCCGACTCGCGTGCCGCGTGCGGTGATCCTGGCCCCGGCCCCGGCTGGTGTGAAGACCGCGTCGCGTGCCGTGTCCGCCCCGCGGAACAGTGCCGTCGGTGGCACGTCGAGGGCGGCGGCGAGCCGGGCAACGGTCGTCAGGCTGCAGGAGGTCTGGGCGTTCTCGATCTTGGAGAGCATCGCCTTCGAGATCCCCACGCGGGCCGCCATGTCGGCCACGGTGAAACCGCCGGCCAGCCGCAGCCGCCGGACCTGGTCGGCGATGGCCCGCTCCAGCCGGTCCGGCACCGGCCGCGGCTCGCTCACCGAATTCCCTCGCTGCGCCATCGGATCGGGGCCATCAGGCGCGGCCCGGGATCCAGGAGGTGCCGGCCAGCGGCACCCCGGCCATCGCCGCAGCCTCGACCGTCAGCGCCACCAGATCCTCGGGCTCCAGGTGCTGCAGGTGCGACTTCCCGCACGCCCTGGCCAGCATCTGCGCCTCCATGGTCAACACCCGCAGGTAGTTGGCGAGCCGGCGGCCGCCCTCCTCCGGATCCAGCCGCGCGGCCAGCTCAGGGTCCTGCGTGGTGATGCCGGTCGGATCGCGACCGTCCTGGTAGGAGTCGTAGAACCCGGCCGCCGATCCCAGCGCGGCGTAGTCCTGCTCGTAGCGCGGATGGTTGTCGCCCAGCGCGATCAGGGCAGCGGTGCCGATCGCCACCGCGTCGGCACCCAGCGCCATCGCCTTGGCCACGTCGGCGCCGCTGCGGATGCCGCCGGAGACGATCAGCTGGACCTTCCGGTGCAGGCCCAGTTCCTGCAGGGCCTGCACCGCCTGCGGGACGGCGGCCAGCGTCGGGATACCGACGTGTTCGATGAACGTGTCCTGGGTCGCCGCGGTACCGCCCTGCATGCCGTCGACCACCACGACGTCGGCGCCGGCCGCCACCGCCAGCTTCACGTCGTAGTAGGTGCGGGTGGCACCGATCTTGATGTACACCGGCTTGGTCCAGTCGGTGATCTCGCGCAGCTCCAGTATCTTGATGGTGAGGTCGTCGGGGCCGGTCCAGTCCGGGTGCCGGCAGGCGCTGCGCTGGTCGATGCCGGCCGGCAGGGTGCGCATCCGGGCCACCCGATCGCTGATCTTCTGCCCGAGCAGCATCCCGCCACCGCCCGGCTTCGCGCCCTGCCCGAGCACGATCTCGATCGCGTCGGCGCGCCGCAGGTCGGTGGGGTTCATGCCGTAGCGCGAAGGCAGGTACTGGTAGACGAGGTGCCTGGACTGGTCGCGTTCCTCGGGGGTCATACCCCCGTCGCCGGTGGTCGTGGACGTGCCGGCGGCGCTGGCTCCGCGTCCGAGTGCCTCCTTGGCCTGCGCCGACAGTGCTCCGAAGCTCATCCCGGCAATGGTCACCGGGATGTCGAGGTGCAGGGGGACCGCGCCGTGCCGGTCGCCGAGCACGACGTCGGTGCCGCAGCGCTCCCGATAGCCCTCCAAGGGGTAGCGGGACATGCTGGCCCCGAGGAACACCAGGTCGTCGAAGTGCGGGAGCGGGCGCTTGGCCCCCCAGCCGCGGATGTCGTAGACGCCGGTCTCGGCGGCCCGCTGGATGGCGGCGATGGTGGCGCGGTCGAAAGTCGCCGACTCGCGCAGGGCCGAATGATCGTTCATCAGTAGCTGTGGCCTTCTCGGAAGTGGTAGAGCTGCCGCGCCGAGCCGTAGCGGCGGAACCCGGCCGGATCGTGCTCGAGCCCGGCCGCCGCCAGCAGCTCCGCGAGCTCGGCGCGGTGCTCGTCGCGCATCGGCTTCTCGACGCAGTCCGCACCGAGCGAGGCGACCCGGCCGCGCACGTAGAGCCGGGTCTCGTAGATCGAGTCGCCCAGCGACTCGCCCGCGTCCCCGCAGACCACCAGCCGTCCGGCCTGGGCCATGAACGCGCTCATCGCGCCGACGTCGCCGCCCACCACGATGTCGACGCCCTTCATCGAGATCCCGCAGCGCATCGCCGCGCTGCCCTCGATCACCAGCAGCCCGCCGTGCGCCGTGGCGCCGGCCGACTGGGAAGCGTCGCCGCGTACCCGGACCAGGCCGGACATCATGTTCTCCGCCACCCCGACCCCGACGCTGCCGTGCACGGTGACCGTGCCGCCGTCGTTCATGCCGGCGCAGTAGTAGCCGGCATGCCCGCGGACGTCGACGGCCACGGGATGCGCCAGCCCGGCGGCGATCGCGTGCGCGCCGGCCGGGTGCAGCACCTCGTACGCTGCGGCCGTCGGCGCGTGCAGCTCGCCGTTCACCGCCCGCACCGAGGAGGTGGCCAGGTCGATGCGGTGCACGGTCAGCGCGTCCACGCGTACACCCGCTCCGGTTCGGGCTCGTAGATCCGGGCGGTCTCGATGCCGGGCAGGTCGGCGAGGGCGCGGAACTCCGACGCCATGGCCACCCAGCAGCCGGTCTCGGCGATGATCGCCGGCTTGCACGCGATCGCGTCCCGCACGACGGCGAATCCCGCGGAACTGGTGACCAGCAGCGTGTAGAAGCCGTCGAAGCGTTCGCAGAGCAGCCGCAGCGCCTTGTCCAGGTCCTCTCCGGCCGCCAGCCGGGAGGCGACGAACCGGGCCCCGACCTCGGAGTCGTTGTCGCTGTCGAACACCGCACCCGCCGCGACCAGCTCGCGGCGGATCGTCGCGTGGTTGGCGAACGAGCCGTTGTGCACCAGGCACTGGTCCTCGCCGACCGAGAACGGGTGGCAGCCCTCCGGTGTCACGGCCGACTCGGTGGCCATCCGGGTGTGGGCCAGGCCCTGCCAGCCCCGCGCGCCGGCGAGGTCGTAGGTCACGGCCAGCTCGCGCGGGTTGCCGACTCCCTTGTAGACGGTCAGGTCGGTGCCGGCGCCGACGATGCGGGCCCGTGGAGCCGCGGTGCGTACCGCGGCCGCCAGTTCCGCCGGTGTCACCGGGGCGGCGACGATCGTGGTTTCGCCGGCCACCGTGATGACCGGGTCCGGCAGCTCGACGGCCAGCCCCGCCGGCGCGTCGAGCACCGACACCGCGGCGTACCCCGGCGGGCAGCGGCGACGATCGCCGTAGACCGCCACCCCTGCGGAGTCCGGCCCGCGCTCGGCCAGCTGGCCCAGCATCCCCGCCAGCAACCCGCCGAGCGACGGGTACAGCGCGGGATCGCGCAGGTGCAGCCCGACGATGCCGCACATCAGAACGCCGTCAGGTAGCGGTCGATCTCCCAGGAGCCGACGGTGCCGTGCCAGTCGAGGAACTCGTCGCGCTTGAGCGCGGCGAAGTACTCGCACACGCCGGGCCCGGCGGCATCCAGCGCGGCGCCGACGATCGGGTCGGCCTGTAGCGCGTCGACCGCGTGCAGCAGGGTCGGCGGCAGCTCCGGGCCGGGCGCCGCGCCGCCGCTTCCCGCCCCGCCGCCCACCGGGCCGGGATCGAGGTCGCGCTGCACCCCGTCCAGGCCGGCGGCCAGCGTGGCCGCGATGGCCAGGTACGGGTTCGCGGACCCGTCGCCGCCGCGCAGCTCGATGCGCTGCCCGTCGGGCACCCGGACGAAGTGGGTGCGGTCGTTGCCGCCGTAGCCGGCCCGCCGGGGTGACCAGGTGGCGCCGGAGCGGGTGGACCGGGCTCCGGTGCGCTTGTAGGAGTTCACCGTGGGAGCGATCACGGCCTGCAGGCCGGGGGCGTGCCCGAGGATCCCGGCCAGGAACGCGTAGGCCAGCGAGGACAGGCCGAGCCCGCGCCCGTCGGACGGGTCGGGGAACAGCGCGTTCCCGTCCCGCCACAGCGACAGGTGCAGGTGCAGCCCCGTTCCGGTGCGGTCGTCGAACGGCTTGGGCATGAAGGTCGCCGTCATGTCGCGCCGCTGGGCGAGTGTCGAGATCAGGTAGCGCGCGGTGATCACCCGGTCGGCGGTGGTGAGCGCGTCGGCGAAGGCGAAGTTCTGCTCGAACTGGCCGTTGCCGTCCTCGTGGTCGTTGGCGTAGTTGCCCCAGCCGAAGCCGTTCATCGCCGTCGAGACCTCGGTGAGGTGGTCGTACATGCGGGTGAGCCCGCGCGCGTCGTAGCAGGGCTGCGCGGCGACGTCGTACGGGTCGGCCGGGACGAGCCGGCCCTGCTCGTCGCGGGACACCAGGAAGTACTCGACCTCCGCGCCGACGAAGGGCTCCAGCCGTTCCGCGGCGAGCCGGGCCAGCTGCGCCTTCAGGATCACCCGCGGGGCGAACGGCCACGGCGCCCCGTCGACGTGCGGATCGCAGTGCACCAGCGCCAGCCCGTCGCGCACCGCGGGCAGCGGCGTGTACGAGCCGAGGTCGGGTATCGCGATCAGGTCGGGGTCGCTGGGTTGCTGGCCGATCGCGCCCACGGCGTAGCCGGCGAACCCGACGCCCTCGTGCTGCAGCTCGTCGGCCGCTTCCACCGGCACGAGCTTGGCGCACGGCTTGCCGGCAAGATCGACGAACAGCGCCATCAGGAACCGGACGCCGTCGGCCGCGGCGCGGGCGGCCAGATCACCGCCGTCGCCGGTCGCGGGATCGGACGTGTCCACGGCCATGCGGCTCCTCCGGCGGTGTTCTCGGCGGGGTCGGAGTATCACCCGGAGAAACACGGTATCTCCAGAGGAAACACGGCGGGTTTCCGCTGGATGAAACGCAACCGATCAGCCGCGCAGCACCGCCCCGTACCGCTGGGCCGCGACCGCCACCGCGGCATCCCGGGCGGCGTTGGCCTCCTCGCTGGTCAGCGTGCGGTCGGGCGCGCGGAACCGCAGCGAGAAGGCCAGCGACCGCTTGCCCTCGCCGACCTGCTCCCCGGTGTAGACGTCGAACAGGCGCAGGTCCTCCAGCAGCCGGCCACCGCCGTCGAGGAGCGCGTCGGCCACGTCGGCAGCGGACACCTCGGCCCGCGAGACCAGCGCCACGTCGACCGAGATCGGCGGGTAGGGCGACACCTGCGGGGCGGGGCGGGCGTCGCCGAGCGGGAGTGCGTCAAGGTCGAGCTCCATCGCGCACGTCCGGGGGGGCAACCCGAGCGCCTCCACCACCTTCGGGTGCAGCTCGCCAGCATGCCCGATGATCCAGTCCCCCACCCGCAGCGCGGCGCACCGGCCGGGGTGCCACGGTGCCAGCTCGGCGCGGGTGACCCGCAGCTGCACCCCGGCCGCCTGCCCGACGAGCACTCCGGCCTGTACGGCGTCGGCCCACGCGGCCGGTCGACCCGCTCCCCACCAGCCCCGGGTCGCCCGATCACCGGCCAGCACCACACCGACGTGCACCGGTTGCGCCGGCAACGCGGCCTCGATCTGCGCGATCTCCGCATCGGTCGGGCGCCGGTCGACGGGCGGGTCCGGCATCGGCTTCGGGATGTGGTGCGGCAGCACCACCTGCTCGATCGTGTACAGCGCAAGATCCACAGCACCGCGCGCGCGGTTGCGGACCAGCGTGTCCAGCAGCCCGGGCAGCAGGGTGGTGTCCAGCTCCGCCCGGTCGGCGTCGATCGGGTTGAGCACGTGCACGGTGTTGCGCCGCACGTCGTCGGCGGGCAGCCCGAAGGCGTCCCAGACCGACGGATCGACGAACGGGAACGGCAGCACCTCGACGTAGCCGGCTTCGGCGAGGGCCCGGGACACGACGCGGCGCCGCAGCTGGCCCGGGCTCAGCCCGCGCCCGGCCGGTGCGTGCGGCAGCACCGACGGGATCACGTCGTAGCCCTCCAGGCGCAGCACCTCCTCGACGAGGTCCGCCGGCTGCGCCAGGTCCGGCCGCCACGACGGCGGTGTGGCGATCACCTGGGCGCGGCCGTCGTCACCCGCGACCAGCTCGACGCCACAACCGATCTGGGTCAGCCGCCGGACGGTGGCACCAGGCGGGTACGGCACCCCGGCCACCCGGTCCGGCAGCTCCAGCGCCATCCGGACCGCCCCGGCGGTCGGCGCCGCCCCCTGGTCGGTGCGGCCGGCCGCGATCCGACCTCCGCCGTGCTCCACCAGCAGCTGGGCGGCCCGCTCGGCCGCGACCGGTGGCAGCTGCGGGTCGACCGTCCGCTCGAACCGTCGGGACGCCTCGCTGGGCAGCTTGTGCCGGCGGGCGGCCCGCGCGATGGCGGCGGGGTCGAAATGCGCGGCCTCGATCAGCACGTCGATCCGCCCGGCCCGCTCGTCCGCGGCGCGCTCGGCCGGGCCCGACTCGGCCGGGCCCGACTCGACCGGACCCGACTCGACCGGGCCCGACTCGGCTGGGCCCGACTCGACCGGGCCCGACTCGACCGGGCCCGACTCGGCCGGGCTCGGTTCGGGGGTCTCGCCGACGGGCCGCTCGATCGCGGCGATCTCCGTGGAGGCCCCGCCCATCACCCCGGCCAGCCCGATCGGACCCGACTGGTCGGTGATCAGCAGGTCATCCGTGTCGAGCGGGCGCGTCACGCCGTCGAGCGTGATGAGCCTCTCCCCCGACCGCGCCCGGCGCACCAGGATCGTGCCGCGCACCTTGGCCGCGTCGTAGGCGTGCAGCGGCTGCCCCAGCTCCAGCATCACGTAGTTGGTGACGTCCACGACCAGCGAGATCGGCCGCATGCCTGCGGCGAGCAGCCTGCGCTGCATCCACCACGGGGCCGGCGCCGTCGGATCGACGCCGTCGACCTTGCGGAGGACGAATCGCGGACAGGCCGGATCGTCGAGGGTGACCGGCCACGCGTCGCCGTGTGCGCCGGGGACGGCCATGCGGGCGACCGGGTCGGTGAAGTCGGCGTCGACACCCGCGGCCAGCTCCCTGGCCAGCCCGCGCACCGAGAAGCAGTACCCCCGGTCGGGGGTGACGTTCAGCTCGAAGACCGTGTCGTCCAGCCCGAGCAGCGGCAGCGCGTCGTCGCCAGGAGCAGCGCTGCCCGGCGGCAGCACCAGGATGCCGGCATGGTCGGAGCCGATGCCCAGCTCGCGGGCGGAGGCGATCATGCCGTCGGAGACGTGCCCGTACGTCGTGCGGGCCGAGATCGCGAAGCCGCCGGCCAGCACCGCGCCGGGCAGGGCCACGACGACCAGGTCGTCGACGACGAAGTTGCTCGCGCCGCAGATGATGCCCCGCACCTGCTCGGATCCAGCGCCGTCCGGCCCGACCTGCACCTGGCACCAGCGGATCGGCTTCTTGAACTCGGTGAGCTCCTCGATCTCCAGCACCCGGCCGACGACCAGCGAGCCGGACAGCTCCGGCCCGCGGTGCACGTCCTCGACCTCGAGGCCGACCCGGACGAACGCGTCGGCGATCTCGTCGACGGACGGCAGCTCCCGGCCGACGTGCTCGGCCAACCACGACTGCGGAACCCGCACCAGCACACTCCTTGCCTAGAAGCAAAGCTACTGAGGAAGAGGTTTTCGGGTCAGACGCCGAACGCGCGGCTGAACCGGACGTCGCCCTCGACCATGTCGCGCATGTCGGGGATGCCGTTGCGGAACTGCAGCGTGCGCTCCACCCCCATCCCGAAGGCGAAGCCCGAGAACTCGTCGGTGTCGATGCCGCAGGAGCGCAGGACGTTGGGGTTCACCATGCCGCAGCCACCCCATTCGACCCAGCCCGCGCCGCCCTTCTTCTCCGGGAACCACACGTCCACCTCGGCGGACGGCTCGGTGAAGGGGAAGTAGGACGGCCGCAGCCTGGTCCGCGACTGGGCGCCGAACATCGCCCTGGCGAACGCGTCGAGAGTGCCCCTGAGGTGGGCCATGGTGATCCCGCGATCGACCGCGAGGCCCTCGACCTGGTGGAACACCGGGGTGTGGGTGGCGTCGAGCGCGTCGGTGCGGAACGTCCGGCCCGGGCAGACCACGTACACCGGGAGCTCGCGCTCCAGCAACGCCCTGACCTGGACCGGCGAGGTGTGGGTGCGCAACACGGTGCCCGAGGTGTCGCTGGCCCCCAGGTAGAAGGTGTCCTGCATGGTTCGAGCGGGGTGGTCCTTGCGGAAGTTGAGCGCGTCGAAGTTCAGCCAGGAGGACTCGACCTCGGGCCCCTCGGCCACCTCCCAGCCCATCGCCACGAACACGTCGGAGATCCGCTCCGCGAGCTGGGTGAGCGGATGCCGGGCGCCGCGGGGGGTGCGGTCCCACGGCAGCGTCACGTCGACGGCCTCCTCGGCCAGCACCCGTTCATCGCGCTCCACGGCCAGCACCGCGCGCCGCTCGTCGAAGGCCCGTTGCACCTGCTCCCTGGCGGCGTTCACCCGCTTGCCGGCCTCGGCGCGGTCGGGGCCGGGCAGCGATCCGAGCTCACGCCGGGCGAGCAGCAGCGGCGCGCGGTCACCCAGGTGCGCCGGCCGAACGGCCGCGAGCGCCGCCAGGTCGAGCGCCGACGCGAACGCCTTCTCCGCGGCGGCAACGGCGGCGGAGAGCGCTGTGGGGTCGAGCGCCGGCGCAACGTCAGCGGTGCTGTCGGGCATCAGAGAAGGCAACCTTCCACGGCGGGTCCGGGGCTAGTGAATTCTAGGAGCACTGGTGCGCGACCCTACGGGGACGGGCGCAGGCCACCGACGTGGCATCGCGGCATGATCCCGGACGGTCCCGGTCGGCTCGGATGCGGGCGTCCAGGGGTGTGCTCTCACCGGTGGCCATCGTCCGGCCGGTGAGCGCCCGGTCAGGCCGAGCGGGCGACCAGCGAGTGTCGGACGGCGAACGATGCGGCTTCCAGCCGCGAGTGCACGCCGAGCTTGGTCAGCACCGACTGGACGTGGGTGCGGACCGTGGTGATCGACACCCCGAGCCGCGCCGCGATCGCGGCGCTGCTGCGACCGTCCACGAGCAAGGCGAGGCATTCCCATTCCCGGTTCGTCAGGTAGCCGGCCAGTCGGTGCGCTTCGGCGTCCTTCGGCGCCACCCGCGACACCGGCCGGGTCGCGAGCCGCACCGTGGTCCCGCCGGCCAGCACGTTCTGGATGGTGCTCAGCAACGCGGTGATGCCGGCCGTCTTGCAGAGGTATCCGCTCGCCCCCGAAGCCACCGCCAGACGGGCCGTCGCCTCGTCCTGGTCGGCCGTGAGCATCACGACCTTGGTCGACGGGCTGGCGGCGAGCACCGGGCCGATCAGGTCGAGCCCGTCGCCGTCGCCGAAGTTGCGGTCGATCAGGCAGCCGTCGGGTCGGTGCCGGCTGACGGTCTCGATGATCTGGGACGTCCGGTTGACGATGGCGTCGACGACGAACCCGTGCCGGCCCAGCACCATTCCGAGTGCGTCGACGAAGACCGGGTGGTCGTCGCAGAGAACAAGATCAGCCACGGTCGGCCCGACCCGTCCCACCGGTCGCCATTGCGCTCGGCCTCAGCTCTCGATCGGCCGCGGCGGCGCGGTCCACCGGCAGGATGACGCGCATCCTGGTGCCGTGCGGATGCACGTCGTCGATGTGCAGTCGCCCGCCACAGGCCTCGAGCAAGCGGTTGACCACGGTCAGCCCCAGGTTCGCCAACCCGCTCGGCCCACGCTGGAACCCGGGACCGTCGTCGATCACATCAATTGTCGCCCTGCCACCGCTACCGGCGTAATAGCCACCGCCGTAGAAAACATTCGCCGCTATCTCCACATTGCCCAACGGACCGGCCGCGCGAACAGCATTGTCGATGAGATTGGCGACCACGCGCCACACCATTCCGGGGTCGGTGCGCACGAAGATCTCCGGACCGGGCCGCACCCGTACCTTGGTCAGCGTTGTCCGTCGGGAGATCAGGGCGAAGGGCTCCAACAGCGTGCGCAAGCCGACCGTCACCGGTTCCGCACTGCGCCGCGTACCGCTGTGCACCATCGCCAGCACCCGCGCTACCTCGTCCTCGACCAGCTCGAACAGGTCCTCACCCAGCCGCGGGCGCAGTGTGTCCTGACCCGATTCGAGCAGGAGCGACAGCGTGAAGAGGGCGTGCCCCACGTCATGAAGGACTCCGCGCACGGCCGATCCGTCGTCCGCGCGCGGACTCGGGCTGGGCCGGGCCCGTCGGATCGGACCTGTCGGAAAGTCCGAGGGGTGCGTCGACATGGCCGGGATACTATGAGCGCCGAACCGCCTCTCCTGGATTCCGCAGCGCGCGACACGGGGTTGTCTCCGGACCCTCGAACGGCACCGTCCGCAATTGTCGTCCACACCGCGGGCGGCACCGTTTCCGAACAAGCCGCCCCGATCCGGTCAACCGTCACGCAGCGCGACGACGGATCCCGCACCGGCCCGGCGGGCGATCGTCACGGCCTCCAGTCTGCTGTGTACCCCCAACTTGGTGAAGATGTTCTGGGTGTGCGTCCGGATCGTGCCCATCGAGAGGTGCAGCCGGGCCGCCATCTCCGGACCGCGCTCGCCGTCGACCATCAAGGCCAGGATCCGGCGCTCCTGGCTGCTGAGCGCGGCGAGTGGGCCGGTGCTCGCACCCTCGGTCCGGCGCAGCTCGCCGATCAGCTGCCGCAACACCGCTCCGAGGTGGTCGCTCGGGTAGCGGGCGTGTCCGGCGCAGACCGCCCTGATGGTGGTCAGAAGGTCGATCGTCGGCGCTTCCTTGGACAGCCAGGCCTGCGCGCCGGCGCGGGCCGCCTCGACCACCTGCCGGGCTTCCCGGGTGGCGGTCAGCACGACAACCCGGAGATCGGGGTCCCGGCGGGTGAGCTGCTCGATCAACTTCCCGCCCTCCGACGCCGGGAACGGCTCGATGTCGATGGTGAGCACGTCCGGCCGGATCGCGCGCACCTTGCCCGCGAGATCGGGCTCGGTGCCGGAGAAGGTCGCCACCACCCGGACGTCGGACTCGTCGGAGAGCGACATCGCCAGTGCCTCGGTGAACATCCGGTGCTCATCGATCGCCACCACACGTCGGATCTGCATGGGCGGGAGCATCGTCCGGGTCACCGGCGATCGCCTCCTCCGTCGGTATGAGCTTTGCGGTGGAAAGCAGTGGCCCCGACCGGTCGGCAGCGGCGGTCGCTGTGGATCACGCCGGCCGTCATCCGGCAATCACACGAACGTCGTAGTTGCTCTACGTAATCTGTCGGATCGCTCCGTAGTCAAGTGCAGGCAGCATGACGTGGTCAAGTGCCGGCGCGGCGCGAGGACCGATTCGAGAAGCCACCGTGGCCGCAACGGCCCGGAAAAGGCGAGGGGCATACCGTGTTTCTGTTGAGCTGGCTGAGCATCGCCGGAATCGGTGCTCTGATGCTGGTCGGCGCGCTGGCCTGGCGTCATTCGCACCGATCCCGGATGCACACCCGCATCGCCGCGGCCCTCGACGACGGCGACCCGCAGCGTCGGAGGGCCGGCGTGCTGATGGCCACCGGGCAGGGTCTGCGGGCCCACGCCGACCTGCTCGCCGAGCACCTCGACCGGGAGCAGGACCCGGACGTGCTGGCCGCCCTGGTCGAGGGTGTCCTCCGCAACTCCTGGGAACCCGCCGACCGTCCGGCGATCCTGCGGTTGCGGCTCTGGGCGCACGAGGAGCGGCCGGCGGCAAGCCTGTTCGCGCTGCCCCGTCCGGAGACGGAAGCCGTCGATCGGCAGCGGTCCCCGTGGTCGCCGATGCCGTCGGGCGCCGAACCCTACGGCGGGCTGGCCACTGCGCTCATACCGGTCCTCCGCGAATCCGCACCCCGGACAGCGCCGTCACCGTTCACTCCGCCACCGGCAACGCAGCACCGCCGGTCACGGCGGGCGATGGGCAGGCCAACGGTCGCGGGCACGGCGGGTGACACGTTCGTGCCGTCACCCCGGCCCGCAGTGCCGTCGGACGGCGACGTACTGCCGCCCACGAGGACGCCGAGCCCGATGATCCCGGCACCGCGCCGGGAGCTCGGCAGCCCGCGGCAGTCCCGGCCGGAGCCCGTGATCTCGGTCGTGGACCGCCGGGCCCGCAGGGCCGCAGCAAGGCGGGCCGCAGCGTTGGCCGCCGTGACCCCGGCCGCCGACGCGCCTCCCGTCGCCGAGTCGTTCCCCGAACCGATCGACGACGTTGCGCCGGACGCACCCATGCCGCGCCCCTCCCGCTCGCGGCGTCGGCAGATCGAGCCTCCGCTCCTGTCGCCGCACCGCCGCAGGACCTGGCGCGACGTTCTGCACCGGCCCGCCTGCGCACCGACCTCGACCAGCGCCGTCGAGGTCGCGGCACCGGACGACGACGATCGCCGCGGCGGCCTGCGCCCGTGGTTCCGGTCGAGGCGACCGACAGAGGAGCCGCGTCACCGTCAGCGCCGCCAGGCCCAGCACGCCGCGGTGGCTGCGGCCGCCGAGCCGGAGCCCGAGCCGCGCCGCGGCGCCCGGCACCGGACCGAGCCCGGGCAGCTCCGGTTCGTGCGGGGCGACAGATGAGTGGCGCCACCGGCGGGCTGCCGCCGGCGCTCGACGCAGGTGCCGACCTCGTCGGCTGGTACCTGCGCGGCGTGGCCGAACACCTTGTTTCCCAACCCGGCATCACGATGCGCCGACGTCTCGCGGAGGTGTACCGCCGATGCGGATCCTGATCCCGTTCGGCACCCGTCCGGAGATCGTCAAGCTCAGCCCCGTGATCCACGCGATGCGGGCGACGGGCGACCAGGTCACCGTCGTCGCCACCGGCCAGCACGACGACGCCGGGCTCATCGACGTGTTCTACGCGGAGCTCGGGGTGTCCCCGGACATCGTGTTGCAGGCCGAGGGCGACCGGGCCGAGCGGCTCGGCGCGCTCGTCAGCGGCGCCGTGCGGACCGTCGACCGGGTCCGTCCGGACGCGGTGCTGGTGCTCGGCGATGCGCACACCGTCCCGGCCTACTGCCTGGCCGCGCGCAACGCGACCACACCGGTGATCCATCTGGAAGCCGGCCTGCGCTCGTTCAACCCCACGTCCGTGGAGGAGGTCAACCGACGGCTCGCCGCCGCCACGTGCGCGGTGCACCTGGCTCCGACGGCGCTCGCTCGGCTGTTCCTGATCGACGACGGCGTGCCGGAGGAGCGCATCGCCGTGGTCGGGAACCCGGTGCTGGACACGCTGCGCGCCATCGGAGCGACCCGGCGGCCGCCCGAGGAACGCCACGGGGTGCTGGTCACCGCCCATCGAGCGACCACTGTGGACGATCCCGCCCGCTTGATCGAGCTGGTCGTGCTCGTCAAGGAGCTCGCGGCCGCGATCGGAAAGGTGACGTTCCCCGTGCACCCGCGCACGAGGTCGGCGCTGCAGCGGCACCGGATGTGGGACGCGCTCGCCGGGCCGGGCATCTCACTCGTCGAACCGCTCCCCTACTCGAACATGATCGACACGCTGGCCGCCTCGACGGTCGCGGTCACCGATTCCGGCGGCGTGCAGGAGGAGGCGTCCTGGCTCGGGGTCCCGGTCGTCGTGCTGCGCCGGTCCACGCCAAGCTGGGAGAGCGTGCAGAACGGCAGCGCGGTGCTCACCGGAATGGACGCCGGCCGCGCCTTCAAGGCGGCGCTGGACCTCAGCGAGCCGGCGGCGCAACGGCGGATCGCCGGCCTGAACTGTCCGTACGGCGACGGGCACACCGGCCGTCGGGTGGCCGAGCTGATGCACCATCCCCACACCGCGAGGTTGCTTGAGCTGGTCGAACCCGATTACGTCGACCAGGCGCCACCGGCATGACCGGGCCGGCGCGCGTTGTCGCAGCCCTCGACACAGCCGTCGCCGCTCGTCGTAGCCGCGGAAGCCGGATCGTAGGGCGGTCGGCACCACCGGCCCGGTACGCGTGGTGCAGAGCGATGGGCCCGGATCACCCGTGGCGGGCTGCGACGCTCGCGTAGAGGCAGACCGCGGCGGCGGTGGCCAGGTTCAAGCTCTCGGCCCGGCCGTGGATCGGCACCCGGACACGGTGGTCGGCCCGCTCGGCGATCGCGGGCAGCAGGCCGTGCGCCTCGGCCCCGAAGATCCACGCCACCGGTCCGGCGAGCAGGGCGGCCGACCCGCGGTCGTGCAGGTCGAGCTCGCCGGCACCGTCCGCGGCCAGCAGAGTGAGGCCCGCGGCCCCGCACGCGTCGAATACCGCGCCAACGTCGCGCTCCCTGGCCAGCGGCAGGTGGAACACGCTCCCGGTGGACGCCCGCACCGCCTTGCCGTTGTGCGGATCAACGGTGTCGCCCGCCAGCAGCACGGCATCGGCACCTGCGGCGTCGGCCACCCGGATGATGGTGCCCGCATTACCCGGGTCGGCCATGCCCACGCAGACCACGACCAGCGACGGATCCGAACCGAGGGCGGTCGCCAGCGGGACGTCCAGCAGGTCGCACACCGCCACGATGCCCTGTGGTGTGACGGTGTCCGACAGCGAGTCGACCGCGGGCCCGGTGATCGGAAACACCGGCACGCCCGCAGCCAGGGCGGCTGCCACGAGCTCCTCGTGCCGGGTCGACGCCGAGGGGCCGACGAACAGCTCGTGCATACGCCAGCTGCTGCCCGGGCGGAGCTGGGCCAGTGCCTCCCGCACCGCCTTCGCTCCCTCGACGAGGAACCGCCCGGCTCGATCGCGACCCGCGCGGCGCAGCAGCTTGCGGGCTGCCACGACACGCGGCGTGCGCTCGGAACCGGGCGGTGCGGTTGCGCCGGGACGGCTCAGGCCGCGTTCCCCTCGTCCGCTCCGGCCTGGGCCGGGACGTTCGCGCGGGCGACCTCGACGAGCGCGGCGAAGGCGGCCGGGTCGCTGATCGCGATCTCGGAAAGGACCTTGCGGTCCACCTCGACGCCGGCGATCTTCAGACCCTGGATGAAGCGGTTGTACGTCATGCCGTTGGCGCGGGCGGCGGCGTTGATCCGGGTGATCCAGAGCTGCCGGAAGTCGCCCTTGCGCGCGCGACGATCGCGGTAGGCGTAGTTGAGCGAGTGGAGCATCTGCTCCTTGGCCTTGCGGTACAGCCGGGAGCGCTGGCCGCGGTAACCGCTGGCCAGCTCGAGGGTGGTACGCCGCTTCTTGTGGGCGTTGACCGCGCGCTTCACGCGTGCCATGGGATGTCCTTACGGATCGGGCGGCAGGCCGGGGCGCCTGGCCGGGGTGGGCGGGTGAGGGCAGCGGAGTCAGCGGCCGAGCAGCTTCTTGACGCGCTTGACGTCGGCCTTGTTGACCGGCACGACCCCGGAGAGGTCCCGGGTCTCCTTGCTGGACTTGACCTCGAGGCGGTGCCGGAGGCCGGCCTGCTGCCGCATCAGCTTGCCGCTACCGGTCACCTTGACCCGCTTGGCGATCCCGCTGTGCGTCTTGTTCTTGGGCATGACGTGTTCCTACTTCCATGCTGACGCCCCCGGTGTTGAGGACGCCGGTCACTTGTCGTGCTGGTCGTGCGGGTTATGCGCCCGCCGGTTCCGGATCGGCGGCGACGGGCCGCGGTCGAGCCTGTGGCTTCTTGCTCGGCGCGATCACCATGGTCATGTTGCGACCGTCCTGCTTCGGCGTGGCCTCGACGATGCCGAGGTCGCTCACGTCCTCCGCAAGCCGTTGCAGCAACCGGAACCCGAGCTCAGGGCGGGACTGCTCGCGACCCCGGAACATGATCGTGACCTTGACCTTGTTGCCGCCCTCGAGGAAGCGCCGGACGTGGCCGCGCTTCGTCTCGTAGTCGTGCTTGTCGATCTTCGGCCGGAGCTTCTGCTCCTTGATCGTGGTGAGCTGCTGGTTGCGGCGGGATTCCCGGGCCTTCTGCGCACTCTCGTACTTGAACTTGCCGTAGTCCATGAGCTTGCAGACCGGCGGCCGGGCCGCCGCTGCGACCTCTACGAGGTCGAGCTCGGCCTCCTGCGCGAGCCGCAGGGCGTCCTCGATGCGTACGATCCCGACCTGCTCACCGTTCGGCCCGACCAGGCGGACCTCAGGTACCCGAATGCGGTCGTTGATGCGCGTCTCTGTGCTGATGGGGTCTCCTCGTTCGACGTCGTGGATGCGACGGAGGCGAAACCCCTTGACCCAATACGGCCTGACCCCGACGAGCCTACGGCTCACCGGGCGGACCGGACCCGAACGCCGAAGCGGCGGCGGGTGGGAGCGGGGCTCCACTTCATCGCCCTGTCTTGTTCCTGTGACCGAAACTGACGCAGGAAACAACGTGCGACAGGGTGGTCGCATTCCGGAGGGTAGCAGCCGCGGGAGTGTCCGGCGGAATCGGCAGTCCTGTACCCCGGCATCCGTTCGTCAGTAGCCCGGATGGCGTAGACCGTCGACCGGACTCAGCCGCTTCCCCGCGCCGATGCCGCATCGGCGCTCGGCGTCCTCGACCTCACGGGCGCGCCCGGACGAGCCAGTCGGCGGGCCAGCGCCACCGCTCCGGAGTCACCCAGCGCCGCCCCCTCGGCCCGCAGCGGCCCGAACCGCGGACCCAGCGCCGCCCGCGCCGCCGCCTCGACGACCTGCACCCGCGCCGAGTCCGCCCCGAACTCGACGGTCGCCCGGTGGCCGGCCCGCAGCGCCCCGAGCAACACCGCCGCGTCGGCGTGCCGCCCGCGGCGCGACAACGCTTCGGCCAGCGCCCGTATCGCCGCCCACAGCTGGGTCCAGGCACCCATCCCGTGCCAGGTGTCCAGCAGCGGGCCGAACCGGGACAGCGCCTGCTCCGGTTCGTCGGCTCGTGCCGCGGTGGTGAGCAGGGTGTGTCGGGCCACCCCGGCCAGGAACACCGCGTCCACCTGCTCGGCCAGCGCGACCGCCCGCTCCAGGTGGGTCGCGGCGTCGGGCTCACCCGCCTCGGCGCGGCGCTCCCCCGCCGCGTACGCGGCCCAGCCGCGGGCCAGCGGGGAACCCATCCGCTCGGCCAGCGTTGTGGCCGCCTCCTCCAGCGCCGTCGCGGTGTCCTGATCACCGGCGTACGCGGCCGCCAGCGTGGAATCGACCAGCGCCATGAGCTGCGTGGTGTCGTCCCCCGCCGCGCGGGACAGCCGCGCCGTGCGGGCGCCGCGCTCCAGCGCGACGCGCAGGTCACCGCGGAACATCGCCACGTTCGACAGCACCTCGAGGGCGTCCCGGGCCGCGGTCGGGTCCCCGACCCGCTCGGCCAGCGCGAGTGCCCGCTGCGCCCGCCGCTCGGCCCCGTCGAGGTCGCCGCGCTGCCAGAGCGGGACCGCGGACAGCCCGAGCAGCCGCGGCAGCAGCGGGTGCACGGCCACGCCGGCATCGATGCCCCGGCCGCCGGGGTCGCGGCCGTCGGGATCGCAGCCGGCCGCCGCGAGCGCCTCGTCGGCCAGTCGCACCAGGTCCGCACGCACCCGCTGGTGGCCGAGTTCGGCGCAGACCAGGCCGAGCCGCAGCAGGTCCTCGAGTGGGCCGTGCACGCACAACCAGGCGTGCGCCCGGTCGATGTCGGCTTGGTGCAGGTCGAATCGGTGGACCGCGGCGGCCTCGTCGGCGCGACTGCGGGCAGCCGCCGTGTCGACCGCCAGCTCCACCGCCCACTCGCTGTGCCGGACGCGCAACGCCACCGACCGCGGGTCGGCGGCCAACCGGGCCCGGCCGAACGCGCGCAGGGTCTCGAGCACCCCGTAGGTGATCGGCTCGGTGTCGTGACGCACCACCAGCGACCGGTCGACCAGGTCGGGCAGTGCCTGCTCGCGCCCGCACACCGCGGCGACCGCGGCCGGCTCGACCGGTCCGGCGAACACCCCGAGCCGCACGAACAGCTCCCGGGCCTCGTCGGGGAGCAGCCGGAAGGACCATTCGACGACGTCACGCAGCGAGCGGTGCCGCGGGAGGGCCGTCCGCCGGCCGGGACCGAGGCCGTCGAGGGGATCGTCGAGCACCTCGAGCAGCCCGGCGAGCCCGACCGCGGGCAGCCGGGCGGCCGCGAGCTCGAGGGCGAGGGGCAGCCCGTCGAGGCGGCGGCAGATCTGTTCGAGCACTGCCTTGTCGACGCCGAGGACCGCGGCGCTCGGGTCGTTCACGCGGATGCGATCGATCAGCAACGCGACCGCCGGCTCGCCTTCCAGTGGCGCCACCGGCAGCAGCTGCTCGCCGTCGACCCGCAACGCCTCCCGGCTGGTGACCAGCACGTCCACTCCAGGCGCACCAGCGGTGATCGCCTCGACCAGCGCCGCGACGGCGTCCGCGACGTGCTCGCAGTCATCCAGCACGAGCAGCTGGTTGCGGACCGCGAGCACCTCCACCACCCGGGCCGTCAAGCCGCCCGATCCGGCGTCGGTGCGGCGCAGCGCGGCGGCCACGGTGGCGACCACCGCGTCCGGGGACGCGCCCGCGAGCTCGGCGAAGATCACACCGTCGTCGTAGCGCTCGGTGATCGCCGCCGCGACGTGCCGGGCCAGACGCGTCTTGCCGACGCCGCCCGGTCCCACCAGCGTGACCACCCGCCGCTCGGTCAGCATCGCCACGGCGCGGGCCAGGTCGGCGTCCCGACCGATGAAGGAGCTGATCGGCAGCGGTGTACGCGGCGCGCTCGGGCCGGGCCGAACTTCCTGGCGCAGCACCCGCTCGTGCAGCCGGGACAGCTCCCGCGACGGATCGGCGCCCAGCTGCTCGGCCAGTTCTCTCCGCAGCCGCGTGAAGGTCAGTAGCGCGTCCGCCGGCCGGCCCGCGGCCACCTGAGCCCGCATCAGCGCCGCGACGGCCCGCTCCCGCAGCGGTTCGGCGACCACCAGTGCGGCGGCCGCGGCCACCGCCTCGCCGACGCGGCCCGTGTCGAGCAGCGCTTCCGCCCGATCCTCCAGTGCGGCCGCGTGCAGCCCGCTCAGCCGGGCGACCTCGGGTTCTGCGACAGGGTGGTCGAGCTCGGCGAACGGGCGGCCTCGCCACAACGCCAGTGCGGCGTCCAGCTCACCGAGGCGGGACGCGGGATCCGCCGTGGTGGCCGCGGCGGCGAGATGGGCGCAGAAGCGGGAGGTGTCGACAGCCTCGGGCGGCGACGAGCAGCCGGTAGGACCGCGGTCCGGTGTCGATCGTCGCCGATGCGGGCAGTACCCGGCGCAGCCGGGCGACGTAGGTGTGCAGGACGGCGGCCGGATCGGCCGGCAGCTCGTCACCCCAGACCAGCTCGGCCAGCGTGTCCCGGCCGACGGTGGAGCGGGCGTGCAGGGCGAGAGCGGCAAGGAGTCGGCGCTGCCGCCCGCCGCCGATGGGCACGTCGGCGCCGTCGCCGTCGCGCAGGACCACCGGCCCGAGCACGCCCACCACGATCACCCGGACAATTGTGCGGATTCGACCACCGGCCGGAAAGGGCCAGCTACGCCGGGTGCAGTGACTGCCCGCTGACAGCCGGGTGAAAGGACGGCTTCCTAACGTCGCCGGCATGACCACGACCGAAGCTCAGATCACCCCCACCGCCGAGGAGTTCGGCGAGAGATTGTTCGGCGCCGTCCTCGGCGCGCAGCTGGTTCAGGCCACCTACCTCGGTGACCGGCTCGGCTACTACCGCGTGCTGGCCGACGGCGATGCGCTCACCTCCACCGAGCTCGCGGCCTGGACCGGTACCGCCGAGCGCTATGCCCGCGAGTGGCTGGAGCACCAGGCCGTCTGTGGCGTGTTGACCGTCGACGACGTGTCGGCCGCGGCAGGCGAACGCCGCTTCCGCCTGCCCGCGGGACCGGCCGAGGTACTCGCCGATGTGCTCAGCCCGAACCACGTGCTGCCGCTGGCGCGCATGATGGGCGGCGTCGGCCAACACCTGGACGCCCTGGTCGACGCCTACCGCTCGGGCGGGGGCGTGAGCTGGGACCGGCTGGGCACCGACGCCCGCGAGTCCCAGGCCGCTGCCAACCGCCCGCTGTTCCTGGGCGCGCTGCCCCGCACCTACCTGCCGTCGGTACCGGCGATCGCGTCGGTGCTCAAGGGAGGCGGCCGGGTGGCCGATGTCGGCTGCGGCTTCGGCTGGTCCGCGATCGGTCTCGCGCTGGCCCACCCGCAGCTCACCGTGGACGGCTACGACCTCGATGCACCGTCGATCGAGGCGGCGCGCCGCAACGCGATCGAGGCCGGGGTCGCCGACCGGGTGCGGTTCCACCTGGCCGACGCCGCCGATGTCGTCGGGCACTACGACCTGGTCGTCGCATTCGAGTGCATCCACGACATGCCGGACCCGGTGTCCGTGCTGGCCGCGATGCGCGCGCTGGCGGGGTCCGACGGGGTGGTGCTGGTGATGGACGAGCGGGTGGCCGAGACGTTCACCGCGCCCGGCGACGAGGTGGAGCAGCTGATGTACGGCTACAGCCTGATGTGCTGCCTGCCCGACGGGATGGCGCACGAGGGCTCGGTGGCCACCGGCACCGTGATGCGGCCCGACACGCTGCGCGGATACGCGACCGAAGCCGGCTTTGCCCACCTCGAGGTGCTGCCGATCGAGGACGGCTTCTTCCGCTTCTACCGGCTGCGCTGACCTGGCGACGTGGGAATGCCGAGCGCCGCGCACACCGCCGGTGGACCGCACACAGCGCAGACCGAGCGCAGACCGTGTGCGGCTCACCGGAGGTGGGTGCCGTGTGACCGCCGGCTCTGTCACCGGTCGAGTCGGATGGCCGGCCACAGGGAGTCGACCACACGTTCCGGCCAGTCCAGCGGCAGCCGGCCGTAGGCCAGGTGATGGGCGTACACGCTGCCGGTGAGCATCCCGACCAGCGCGTCGACGTCCAGTCCGGGACGGATCGCACCGATCCGGACGCCACGCTCCAGGGTGGCGGCGAGCCGGCGGCGCCGGGGCAGCACCAGCCGCTGCCGGAACCGGGCGATCAGGCCGGGCGTGAGGTGTTCCTCGGCGAGCACCGTGCCCACGAAGGAGAAGCCGTAGGGCCGCGTGATCGCGGTGCGGAAGTGCCGCAGCTCGGCGATCAGGTCGGCGCGGATGTCGTCGGACTCGAGCAGCGGGTCTTCCACCGTCATGCCGGCGACGGCGCTGGTGGCGAGCTCCTCCTTGTCCGTGAACCGCAGATAGACGGTCGGACGGGTGGTGCCGGCCGCCCTGGCCACCGCGTCGATGGACAGGCCCTGGTAGCCGCGTTCGGCGAGCAACACGCGGGTCGCGGCCAGTATCCGCTCGTCCAGCTCGGGATCGCGGGGTCGTCCGCGGGCGCGGGGGTTCGACGGCACGCGAGTATCTTGACATAGGTGTATAGATAGTGGGTGTCGTCATCCGAACGCGGAGGAAGCACACGCGATGAAGGTCATGAGCTTGACGGATCCCACCGCGAACGTGGTGGAGCCGCTGGTCCGCACCACCGGCAGCCGGATCTGAGAAGGGCGGGGCCATGGAGAACGCGTACGGGTTGAGCATCCCGCGCACGCTCGCGGAGGCCTGCGATCCGCGACGGATGGCGCTGCTGGTCTACGACATGCAGGTCGGGGTGGTCGGCCAGATCGCGGACGGCGCGACGATCACTCAACGGGTGACCGAGGTGGTCGACGCGGCGCGCGCCGGCGGCTTCCGGATCATCTACCTGCGGCACATGTTCCTGCCGAAGGAGCTGTCGGGGGTGTCCGCGCTGCGCACCGCGATGGCCTGGCAGCGGGTGCAGCGGGTAGCCGACGTGCAGCCCTTCCTCTTGCGCGACTCCCCCGGCTTCGAGCTGGTACCGGAGCTCGAACCGCGACCCGACGAGCTGGTGCTGGACAAGATCTCCATGTCGGCGTTCGTGGGCACCCCGCTCGACATCGTGCTGCGCGACTGCGGCCTTGACTCGTTCGCCATCGTCGGGGTGGCCACGGAGGTCGGCATCGAGCCGACCGTTCGACACTCGCTGGATCTGGGCTACCTGGCGGTTCTGGTCACCGACGCGTGCGGAGCCGGGCACCAGTCGGCCGCAGATCGGTCGCTGGAGACCCTCGAGTTCGCGGGCGGGTCACTGCAGACCGACACCGCGACGATCTGCGCGGCCCTGCGTCCCTGAACCTGCGTCCCTGAACCTGCGTCCCTGAACCTGCGTCCTGAACCTGCGTCCCTAACGTCGCCGGGTCGCCGGGAACGAACGGCGTGTTCGCCCGACGACGTCGGACGCCGCCGTCTCGTTCGGCCGGCACCCCTGGCACGCGATGGATCGGGGCGGCGGATCGCGGGCCGTCAGCTCGCGACCGCTGCGGATCGCCAGCCGTCAGCTCGCGGCCGCTGCCTTCCGGCGGCTCGTCGCCACGGGCTTCGCCTGTTCCTCGGGCGGGACCAGGCCCTTCAGGAACTGGCCGGTGTAGCTCGTCGGGTGTGCGGCGATCTGCTCCGGCGTGCCCTCGGCCACCACCGTGCCCCCGCCCGAGCCGCCCTCCGGACCCATGTCGATCACCCAGTCCGAGGTCTTGATGACATCCAGGTTGTGCTCGATGACGATCACCGTGTTGCCCTTCTCGACCAACCCGTTGATCACGAGCAGCAACTTGCGGATGTCCTCGAAGTGCAACCCGGTGGTGGGCTCGTCGAGGATGTAGACGGTGCGGCCGTTGGAACGTTTCTGCAGCTCCGAGGCCAGCTTGACGCGCTGGGCCTCACCGCCCGACAGCGTGGGCGCCGGCTGCCCGAGCCGCACGTAGCCCAGCCCGACGTCGACCAGCGTGCGCAGGTACCGGCTGATCGAGCTGATCGGTGCGAAGAACTCGGCGCCCTCCTCGATCGGCATGTCCAGCACATCGGCCACCGTCTTGCCCTTGTAGTGCACCTCGAGCGTCTCGCGGTTGTAGCGGGCGCCCCTGCACACCTCGCACGGCACGTAGACGTCCGGGAGGAAGTTCATCTCGATCTTGATCGTGCCGTCGCCCGAGCAGGCCTCGCAGCGACCGCCCTTGACGTTGAACGAGAATCTCCCGGGCTGGTAGCCACGCACCTTGGCCTCGGTCGTGGCCGCGAACAGCTTGCGCACCTGGTCCCAGACGCCGGTGTAGGTGGCCGGGTTGGATCGCGGGGTACGTCCGATCGGGGACTGGTCCACCCGCACCAGCTTGTCCAGCCCGTCGACCCCGGTGATCCGCGTATGTCGCCCCGGCACCTGCCGGGCGCCGTTGAGCTTGTTCGCCAGCACCGTGGCCAGGATGTCGTTGATCAGCGAGGACTTGCCGGATCCGGAGACCCCGGTGACGGCGACCAGGCAGCCGAGCGGGATGTCCACGTCGATGCCGCGCAGGTTGTGCTCGCGGGCGCCGACGATCGTCAGCTTGCGCTTCGGATCGAGCGTCCGGCGCTTCGCGGGCACCGGGATGGAGCGGCGGCCGGACAGGTAGGCGCCGGTGAGCGAGGTGTCGTGCGATTCCAGCGCAGCGACCGTGCCGCTGTGCACGATCTCGCCGCCGTGCTCCCCCGCGCCCGGGCCGATGTCGACCGCCCAGTCGGCGGCGCGGATGGTGTCCTCGTCGTGCTCGACGACGATCAGGCTGTTGCCCAGATCGCGCAGCCGGATCAGCGTCTGGATGAGTCGTCGGTTGTCCCGCTGGTGCAGCCCGATCGAGGGCTCGTCCAGTACGTAGAGCACCCCGACCAGACCGGATCCGATCTGGGTGGCCAGCCGGATGCGCTGGGCTTCACCGCCGGACAGCGAGCCGGCCGCACGATCCAGCGACAGGTAGTGCAGCCCCACGTCGAGCAGGAACCCGAGCCGGGCCTGCACCTCCTTGAGGATGCGACCGGCGATCATGGTCTGCCGGGCGTCGAGCAGCATGCCTTCGAGGAACTGGGAGCACTCGTCCACCGACATCGCCGAGACCTCGGCGATGGACCGCTCACCCTGCTCGCGATGGGTGAGCGTGACGGCCAGCACCTCCGGTTTGAGCCGGGCCCCCTTGCAGACCGGGCACGGCACGTCGCGCATGTAGCCCTCGTACTTCTCCCGCGCGTGCTCCGAATCGGTGGCGTCCAGGCGCCGCTCCAGGAACGGGATGACGCCCTCGTACGCGGCGTAGTACGAGCGCTCGCGGCCGTACCGGTTGCGGTAGCGAACGTGCACCTGCTCGGCACTGCCGTGCAGCACGGCCTTCTGAGCCGTCGCCGAGAGCTTGCGCCACGGGCTGTCCATCCGGAACCCGACGGCATTGGCCAGTCCCTCCAGCAGCCGGCCGAAGTACTCCGCCGACTGCCCGCCGGACCACGGTGCGATGGCGCCGTCGGCCAGGCTGGCCTCCGGATCCGGTACGACGAGCTCCGGGTCGACCTCCTTCTTGATCCCGATGCCGTGGCACTCCGGGCACGCGCCGTAGGGCGAGTTGAACGAGAAGGTGCGGGGCTCCAAGTCGTCGAGGCTCAGCGGATGCCCGTTCGGGCAGGCCATCCGCTCGGAGAAGCGGCGCTCCCGGTGCGGATCGTCGTCGGGCAGATCGACGAAATCGAGCACCACGAGCCCGTCGGCCAGCCGCAGCGCCGTCTCCACCGAATCGGTGAGGCGCTGCTTCGCCGACCCCTTCACCGACAGCCGATCGACCACGACGGAGATGTCGTGCTTCTCCTGCTTCTTCAGCGTGGGCGGGTCGGTGAGCGCGTGCACGGTGCCGTCGACCAGCACCCGCGAGTAGCCCTGGGCCTGCAGGCTGGAGAACAGGTCGACGAACTCGCCCTTGCGGGTACGCACGACCGGCGCCAGCACCTGGAACCGGGCGCCCTCCTCCATGGCCAGCACCTGGTCGACGATCTGCTGCGGCGTCTGTTTCTTGATCACCTCCCCGCACACCGGACAGTGCGGGATCCCGGCTCGGGCGTACAGCAGCCGCAGGTAGTCGTAGACCTCGGTGATGGTGCCGACCGTGGAGCGCGGATTGCGGTTCGTGGACTTCTGGTCGATCGAGACCGCGGGCGACAGACCTTCGATGAAGTCGACATCCGGCTTGTCCATCTGGCCGAGGAACTGGCGGGCGTACGCCGAGAGCGATTCGACGTAGCGGCGCTGGCCCTCGGCGAAGATCGTGTCGAAGGCCAGGCTGGACTTGCCGGAGCCGGACAGCCCGGTGAACACCACGATGCTGTCGCGCGGCAGGTCGAGATCCACGCCGCGCAGGTTGTGCTCGCGGGCGCCCCGCACCACCAGACGTGGAGCCTCAGGACTGCGATCGGCCACGGTGGGGAGCCTCCCGGGAATCTTCAGCGGTGGCGGTGTTGCCGGCCGGTGATTCCATGCTAGGCGCGGGCACCGACAGAACCGGTCGACGGCCAGGATCGCACTCACGTTCGAACCTCGCGCGCCCGGGCCGTCGGGACGGATCGTGCGGGCGACCGCCAGCGGGTCGCCCGCGGGCGGTTCGGAGTCACTCGAGATGGCCACCAGCGCTGTCCGGCCTGGTCCGGACAGCACTGGTGGCCATCTCGCCGGCGGGGACGTGCCGGGTCAGCCGCGCTGGGCCACCCGGGGGTGCTCGCGCCAGGCCGGCATGGTGGCCATGTACTCGAGGGTGGCCGATTCCAGCTGCTCGCGGGACTGCTCGGGGTGCCGGCGGGCCTGCCAGCCCACCATCCGTTCGAAGCGCTCGTCGAAGGGCTGCAGGGCGCCGTCGGCATCGGTGCAGTACGTGCAGTAGCGGCCGCTCTCGATCGGCATGCCGCAGCTCTCGCAGGATGTCGTGGTCATGTCGTCTCCTCGTCATGAAGGTGCTTGCGGTGCGGGTGTTTCTCGTCGAGTTCCGGCGGGGCGGCGGCCACCAGTGCGGCCGCTCCGGCGAACAGGGCTGCTCGATCGGAGTCGGTCATCCGGCGCAGGGCGGCAGCCAGTGCGTCGACCTCGAGCACCTCACTGTCGCGGCGCAGCGCCTCGTGTCCGGCCGGCGTGAGCCAGACCAGGGTGCGGCGCCGATCGGCCGGGTCCGATTCCCGCTCCAGCAGTCCCTTGCGGACCAGCCCTTCGACGATCTCGCTGATCACCGACTGCGCCCGTTTCAGATGCAAGGCCGCCTCTCCCACCGTCAGCGGGCCGGACATGGCGAGATGGGTCAGCACGGCCCGGGATGCGCCCGGCAGCTCGCTGCGCGGGGCGTCCCGGCGGTGGAAGGTCAGGTAGATGGCCCGGAACAGCCCGGCGAATCGCTCCGCCTGCCCACGCACGTCCTGATCGTCGAACACCACGGCGACACCGTGGGCGAGAACCGTTGCATCGTCAATCCCGATGGGTCGTGGGTGCCGAGCCGTTTCTAACCCGGCTCGGCACTCACGGCCCCACTCCTAGCAGGCGGTGCGCGGTGATCAGGTCACGCCGGAAGTCGAGGGTGGGTACGCGGTGCACGATCGCGCCCTTCTCCATCACCGCGATCTCGTCGGCCACCGCGAACGCGAGGTGCAGATCCTGCTCCACCAGCAGCACCGCCACCCCGTCCGCGCGCAGGGTGTCCACGACCCGACCGATCTGCTCGACGATCGAAGGGGCCAGACCCTCCGACGGCTCGTCCAGCAGCACCATCCGCGGGTTGGCCAGCAGCGCGCGGGCGACGGCGAGCATCTGCTGCTCTCCTCCCGAGAGCTGCCCCGCGTACTGCCGCCTGCGTTCGGCCAGGCGCGGCAGCAACCCGAACACGCCGTCGACGGTCCAGCTGCCGGCGCCGCGGAGGTGGTGCCGCCGGGAGCGGGCGGCGAGGGCGAAGTGCTCGGCGACGGTCAGCGTCGCCCACACCCGCCTCCCCTGCGGCACCAGGGCCACCCCGGCTCTGGCGATCTGGTCGGGGCGCTTGCCGACCAGATCGACCCCGTCGAGGAGCACCGACCCGGAGCGCGGCGGCACGAGCCCCATCAACGTCATGATCAACGTGGACTTGCCCGCCCCGTTGCGCCCGAGCAGGCCAAGGACGGCGCCCCTGGCGATGTCGAGGTCGACTCCGTCGATCACCCTGCTGCGGTCGTAGCCGGAGACGAGGTTGCGCACCTGCAGGAAACTCATGACAGGAACAGCTTCTCGCGGCGGCCGGTGCCGAGATAGGCCTGCTGGACGGCTTCGCTCATGCGCACCTCGTCCGGCGTCCCGGTGAGCAGCATGCGGCCCAGATGCAGCACCGAGACCCGATCGGCCAGCGCGAAGACCAGATCCAGGTCGTGCTCGACGAACAGCAGCGTGATCCGCGGCGGCAGCGTGCGCAGCAGCCGGACCAGCCGGGCCCGCTCGGCCGTCGACATCCCGGCGGCGGGCTCGTCGAGCAGCAGCACCCGCGGGCGGCACGACAGCGCGAGCGCCAACTCCAGTTCCTTGCGCTCCCCGTGGGAGAGCGACGGGACGAGCATCGCGCCCCGATCGGCCAGCCCGACGGCGACCAGCAGCTCCTCGGCCTTGGCCCGCAGCTTGGTCCGGCGCCGCGGCAGCGTCGCGAGCCGGGAGCCGTCATGGCGCTGGATCGCGAGCGCGACGGTTTCGGCCGCCGTCATCGACGCGAACAGGCTGGGGTGCTGCAGCGTCTGGCTCATCCCGATCCGGCACCGCTTCACCTCGGAAAGTCTCGTGACGTCGCGCCCATCGAGGGAGACGGACCCGACGTCGGCCCGCAGCGTGCCGCTGATCAGCTTGAAGAGGGTCGACTTGCCGGCCCCGTTGGGCCCGATGAGGGCATGCCGCGTGCCCGCGCCGACCGTGAGATCGACGTTGTGCACGGCCTTGAGCGCCCCGAACGACCGGCTCACGCCGGAACAGCGCAGCACGCTCATGGTCGTCTCGACCTCGGCGGTGCCGGCAGCCGCAGTCCGGCGGCCCCGCGCGGGAGCAGGTAGACCACCAGGACGAACGCCAGGCCGAGCACCAGCGTGCCGTGCCCGCCGAGGCTGGGCCCGATGGCGTCCCGAACCGCCACGACCAGCGCCGCCCCGAGGCACGCCCCCCACAGCGAACCGGCGCCGCCGATGATCACCGCGAGCAACGCGAAGGCGGCCGTCGTGAAGCCCAGGTCGGCCGGGGTGACCAGCCGCTGCTGGGCGATCAGCAGCGAGCCCGCCATCCCGGCAACGCCGCCGGCGATCACGAAGGCCTTGTACTTGTGGCGTGCGGTGGCGTAGCCCAGCGCCCGCATCCGGGGTTCGTTGTCCCGGATGCCCCGCAGGGCGAATCCGAACGGCGATCGCGCCACCAGCCACACCACCCCGAACCCGATGGTCCCCACGGCCAGTACGTACCAGTAGGTGTAGCCCGTGCTGGTGAGCGGCAGGTCGGCGATCCGGGTCGCCGGCACCCCGGTCAGGCCGTTGGAGCCGCCGGTCACCGATTCCCACGACTCGGCCAGCTGGGCCAGCGTCTCGCCGATGGCGAGCGTGAGCATCAGGAAGAAGACACCGTGGCTGCGCACGGTGATCCAGCCGGTGAGCGCCGCCGCCAGGGCACCGGCCGCGGTGCCGGCGAGCAGCGGATACGGGACGGCGGCCGAGACGTTGATCGACACCCAACCGGCGGCGTACGCACCCGCTCCGAAGTAGCCCGCGTGCCCCAGCGAGGGCAGACCGGTGACGCCGACCAGCAGATCCAGGCTGACGGCGAACAGCGCGAACACGAGGATCCGGGTGAGGGTGGTGGTCGCGAACGGCGCGAGCAGCAACGGCACCGCGGCCAGCAGCAGAAGCACGATGACGCCGGTCAGTCCGCCGGCCCAGCCGCGTGGCGGCGCCGCCGGCACACCGCCGGGCACGGCGGGCGCCTCGATCGCGGTCATCGCGAACCTGCCGCCGCGATCGGGCCGCCGAACAGGCCCCGCGGTCGCACCACCAGCACCAGAGCCAGTGCGGCGAACAGGATGAAGGAGGCCAGCTCGGGTACCAGCACCCGGCCCAGGGTGTCCACCTGCCCGATGATCAACGCTCCGATCAACGCGCCGCGCATCGAGCCGAGACCCCCGATCACGACCACCACGAGCGCCAGGATCAACACGGTGGCGTCCAGCCCAGGGCGGGCCCCGTAGATCGGGCCGCCGAGCACCCCCGCGGTGGTCGCGAGCATCGATCCGACCGCGAACACCGCCGCCTTGATCAGCCGGTTGTCCACGCCGACCGCCGCCACCATTTCCCGATCGGCGACCGTGGCCCGCACGAGTGCGCCCACCCGCGTCCGCTCGACCACCACGTAGACCACGAGGGCGAGCACGGCCCCGACGCCGATGATCAGCAGCCGGTAGCTCGGGTAGACCACGCCGAAGGCGGAGACCGAGCCGTCGAGTCCGGGCGGTGGCGCCACGGCCAGCGGATCGTCGCCGAACACGATGATCAGCAGTTCGCCGCCGGCGAGCGCCACCCCGAGGGTGAGCAGTGCTTGGTCGAGATGCGTGCGCCTGCGCAACGGCTCCGTCATCAGCGACAGCACCGTGCCTGCGACGAGCCCTGCGGCCGCCGCGATCCCCACCGCGCCGAGGAAGCCGGCCCAACCGCCGTCCGCGAACGTCGCGGCCAGGTACGCCCCGCCGAGGAACAGCGCGCCGTGGGCCAGGTTGAGCACGTCCATCATGCCGAACACCAGCGACAACCCGACCGCGAGGATGAAAAGCAAGAAGCCGATCGCACAGCCGTTGAGGACGCTGACCAGCATCTCAGGCGGGCTGGCTCTGCGGTCCGAGATCCGTCACGACGGTGTTGACCAGCGTTCCGCCCACGTTGTCCACCTGACGCAGGTACATGTTCTGACGCGGGCTCTGCCCATCGAAGGTCCACGGGCCACGTGGGCTGTCGTCGACCGTCCCGACGGTACCGAGCGCGGTGGCAAGGGAATCGCCGTCGATCGCGGTGGCGGCGCCGATGGCCCGGTTCAGCACGTCGGCCGCGTCGTAGGTCTGCACCGAGAAGCAGCTCGGGGACTCGCCGTACTTGCTCTTGTAGGCCTCCACGAACGCCTTGTTGGCGGGATTGTCGAGCTGGTCGGTGTAGTGCAGCGTTGTCTGCACACCCAGCGCGGCGTCGCCCTGCTGCGCCAGCACGTTGCCCTCGGTGAGAAACCCGGAACCGTAGAGCGGGATCGTCCCGGCCAGCCCGAACTGCTGGTACTGCTTGACGAACGTGATGGCCTCGGAGCCGGAGAAGAAGCAGAAGGTGGCCTTGGCCCCGGACTGCTGGATGCCGGTGAGGAACGGCTGGTAGTCCGACGTCTTGCCGAACGGCGGCTTGGCCTCCCCGACGACCCTGCCGCCGCCCGCCTCGAACGCGGCCTTGAAGCCGGCGATCACCTCGCTGCCCGCCGCGTAGTCGGGGGCGATCGCGTACACCCCTTCCCGGAATCCGGACTGGGCCAGGTGGGTGCCCATCGCCGCGGAGACCTGGGCGTTGGTGAAGGAGGTGCGCCAGATGTAGGGCGTGCGGGCCTTGCCGGTGACGTCGGCAGCACCGGCGTTCGTGACGATCAGGAGCTTCTTGGACTCCTTGAGCAGATCGCCGACACCCAGCGCGGTGGCCGAGTTGACCAGCCCCACGACGACGTCGACGCCGTCGCTCTGCAGGACCTTCTGCACCGCGGGCACGCCGGTCTGCGGGGTCTCCCCCTCGTCGGCGATCACGGTCTCGACCGAGCGCTCACCGAACTTGCCGCCGTGGTCGTCGAGCCAGAGCTCCCAACCGCGCTGCATGTCGGTGCCGAGCGCGGCGTAGACCCCGGACTGGGGGACGACCAGGCCGATCTTCACCGGGCCGGTGCCTGCCCCGCCGCCGGAGCTCGTCTGCGGCCCGGTCGAGGTCTCGGTGCCGACGCTGTTCCCGCAGGCCGACAGGACCGGGAGCGCCGCCATGGAGCCGAACAGACCGAGCAGCTGCCGCCGGCTGAGCACCGCATGTTCCACCATCGTCGAACCGCTCTCGTCGACACGCCACCCGGGGCCGGGAAGCGCGACCGATGGTCGTGGAGGGGATATCGGCGTGTCAACGACCGGGTGAAGCGGCCGGACCAGTGCGATCCAATCGTGACTAGGCTGCAGACCGTGGACGTCCTCGACAACTACTCCGGTCACACCGATCCTGGCGGCCCCGCCGCCCGCCGCGACCTCGACGCGCTGCGCATCACCAAGCTCTCGGTCGGACCGATGGACAACAACGCCTACCTTCTCGTGTGCCGGGCGAGCAACGAAGCGTTGCTGATCGACGCGGCCAACGAGCCGGAGCGGTTGGCCGACCTCGTCGGCGCCGGGGATGGCCGACCGGAGTTGCGGCACCTGGTCACCACACATCGGCACTACGACCACTGGCAGGCCCTCGGCGCGGTGGCCGGGATGTTCGAGACCCGCCAGATCGCGCACCCGCTGGACGCACCGGAGATGCCGATCCCGATGGACGAGCTGGTGGAGCACGGGGACAAGGTCCAGTTCGGGGAGATCGAGCTCGAGGTGGTGCACCTGCGCGGGCACACCCCCGGGTCGATCGCGCTGATCTATCGGGACGCGGCGGGGCCGCACATCTTCACCGGCGACTCCCTCTTTCCGGGCGGGCCGGGAAAGACCAACTCGCCGGAGGACTTCTCGTCGCTGCTGGACGACCTGGAGGAGCGGGTGTTCGGCCAGCTCCCCGACGAGACCTGGGTGTACCCCGGCCACGGCGACGACACCACGCTCGGCACGGAACGCGCGTCGCTGCCGGAGTGGCGAGCCCGCGGCTGGTAGCCACCCACGAGCTGATCGAGGTCACCGAACGCGTGGCCGGTGATCACGCCGAGAGCAAGATCATGCCGCTGGCCGACACGGACCGTTCAGGACGTGTTGAGCGAGATCGCCGGGCAGTTCGGTATGCGGGTGATCGAAGGGCCCGCAGAGCTGAGGCGACCGGCCGACGACCAGTCCTGACAGGCCCGGTCGAGGTCACGGGCGCGCTCCGCGCGCACCCCGCTGGATCGGGAGGAGTGCGAGCGACCGAGCCAACCCCAACACCGGGCCGAACGGCAACGCGAAGCCGATCCAGAAGGCGAACTCGAACGGCAGAAGCAGCCAGGAAGTCCACACCCCGGATGGCTGCAGGTGCCACAGCATCCACGCTGTGACCACTTCCGCCGCGCAGACCACCAGGAACGCGCAGAGCAGCGGAACGGATGTCGGAATGCCGACGCGCTCGAAAGGTTCCTCGCCGTAAGTGGGATAGCCGAAGGCGTACCAGACCTTCTCGTACTCGAGGAAGTACCAGATCGCCGGCACGCAGAAAAATCCGAAACCGATCCCCGCGACCCCCGCGAGGAGCGCGGCCACCCACATCGGCAGCCGGCGGCTGTGCACCGCACTGACTCCCATGGCGATATCGGCCTCCGGGGTGACCCCTGTCAGCGGGTGCAGTTCTGCGGCCCTGTTGCGATCGTTCTGCGTATGACGGAGACCTGGCTGAGCGCACCGCAGCGCTCAGAACGGCAAGCGCAGAGATCCCAGCCTATCGGCCGAGAGATCGAGAACACCGTGTTGCCCAGCGATCACGGCCGTAAGAAGCGTCATCGAGCGAGCAGACGGCTCCGACGCAGTTCACCGTTGCAGACACCCGCGCTTTCCGGGCGGCCCGGGAAAGACCAACTCGCCGGAGGACCTCTCGTCGCTGCTGGACGACCTGGAGGCGCGGGTGTTCGGCACACTGCCGGACGAGACCTGGGTGTATCCGGGCCACGGCGACGACACCACGCTCGGCAAGGAGCGGCCGTCGATCCCGGAGTGGCGCGGCCGCGGCTGGTAACCGATGCGTCGGCCAGATGACCGCGCATGGAGCGGCTACATGACCACCGATTAGCGGCTAGATGACCACGACTCAACCGTCCAAGTGACCGTCGATCTTCGTTGGGGCACAATCGGCCGGTGGTCGACTTTCCCGGCTTGATACCCCGGCGGGCCGAGTCGTTGGTGCGTGAGGCGCTGGCTGACACGCGCGTCGTGCTCGTCAACGGGGCCCGCCAGGTCGGCAAGAGCACCCTGACCAGGCTGACCGCAGGCAGCCGGCCGGACGTGCTGGTCCGACTCCTCGACGATCCGGCGACGCTGCGAGCCGCACACGACGACCCGACCGACTTCGTCGACCATGACGGCCTCATGATCATCGACGAGATCCAGCTCGTGCCCGAACTGCTTCGGCCGATCAAGGTGCGAGTCGACCTCGATCCCACACCTGGCCGCTACCTGCTGACCGGCTCGTCCCGGGTGTTGGCGTTGCGCACGCTCCCGGATGCGCTGCCCGGCAGGATGGAGGTGATCGAGCTGTGGCCGTTCTCTCAGGGCGAGATCAGCGGGTGCACACGATCTCTTCGTCGACGCCGCGTTCCGCAACGGCCCGGCGATCGACCACGCCTCCACCCTCCGTCGGCGCGATTACCTCGACCGTGCCGTCGTCGGCGGCTTCCCGGAGGCGGTACGCCGCACACCCCGCCGCCGAACCGCGTTCTTCGACTCCTACCTGTCCACCCTCATTGAACGCGACGTCATCGAGCTGGCCAGCATCGAACGTCGCGGAGACCTGTTGAGGCTCCTCGGATTGCTCGCCGGGCGCACCGCCGGTCTGCTGGTCCCTGCCACCTTGGCCAATCAGTCCGGCATCCCCCGGACGACACTCGTGCGGTACCTGGAACTCTTGTCTTCGGTCTTCCTCATCAAGAGCATCCCGGCCTGGTCGTCCGGACACGCGCACCGCACGGTCGGTACGCCCAAACTCGCGTTCGTCGACACCGGAGTGGCCGCCCACCTCATCGACCAGGACGCCACCCGCCTCGGCGAGCCCGGCGGCGCCGCAGGACCGATCCTGGAGACCTTCGTCAGCATGGAGATCGCCAGGCAGTTGACCTGGTCGGACACCCGAGCCCGGCAGTACCACTACCGCACCAAGGACAAGATCGAAGTGGACGTGGTGTTGGAGACACCGGACGGCCGGATCGTCGGCTTGGAGGTGAAGGCAGGCGCCACTGTGCGCACAGAGGACCTGACTGGCCTCCGGAACCTGGCAAACCAGGTCGGCGATCGTTTCGTGGCTGGCTTCGTGCTGTACACCGGGCCACAAACGCTGCCGTTCGGGGAGAAGATCAGGGCGATTCCGATCGACGCGCTGTGGCACCTCGCGCCGTGACCACAGTTCAGCGTTGCGGACACTCGCGCTGTTCCGGGCGGGCCGGGAAAGACCAACTCGCCGGAGGACTTCTGGTCGCTGCTGGACGACCGCCGTCGGTGAGATCGTCCCGGCCAGTCCGGAGGCTCCGTGGTCCTCCGCCGCACCAGGCTGCGGCCGTCGGACGAGCTGTTCGCGCTGCGGACATCCGGACGTGCGCGTCTTCGACGGGGTGTCCGGAGCACTCCTGCGCCGCCGCACACCACCCGCGAGCACGACAGCCCGGTACTGGCTTTGGCCAGCGTTCGTCGGTCCCGTGCCGGGCGGGTGGATCGCCGACCATCGGAGGCGCGCGTCAGTCCGGTCGCCCACGCGGCGGGGTGGAACAGCCCGTAGTGGCGATGGCGGAAGCAGCTGGTCGCCGTCGCCGAGGCAGGTACCCGTAGTGCCCGGCCCGTACAGCTGATCACGTGGTCGAGGGTGCGCACCGACAGTGGAACCTCCGTGATCAGGAACTACGCAACGTGGGCGTCGAGCAGCGCGTCGATGTCGTTCTCGGCGAATCCCAGCTCGGCGAGGATGGGCCGGGTGTGCTCGCCGAGGGCCGGCACCGGGTCCATCCGCGGCGTCGAGTCGACCACGCCGGGCGGGGCGAGCGACGGAACCGGGCCGGCCGGGGTGTCCACCTGGTGCCAGCGTCCGCGGGCGGCCAGCTGCGGGTGCGCCCACACGTCGGCCATGGTGTTCACGTTGGCGTGCGCCACCGGAACGGCGGCCAGCAGTGCGGCGGCCTCGGCCCCGGTGAGCTCCTTGAACCGGGCCGCGATGATCGCCCCGAGCGCCTCGCGGTTGGCGTTGCGCTGCGCGTTGCCCGCGTAGTCGGGGTCGTCGGCCAGCTCGGGACGCTCCAGGAAGCGCTCGCAGAACTGCGCCCACTCCCGCTCGTTCTGGATGGCCATCATCACGATCTTGCCGTCGCCGGCCGGGAACGGGCCGTACGGATAGATCGTGGCGTGCGCGGCCCCGGCCCGCGGCGCGGGTGGGGCGCCCTGGTACGAGTAGTACAGCGGGAAGCCCATCCACTCCACGGTGGACTCCAGCATGGACACGTCGACGACCGAGCCGCGCCCGGTCCGTCCCCGCTCGAGCAGCGCCGCGAGCACGCCGCTGTAGGCGTACATGCCGGCGGCGATGTCGGAGACCGAGATGCCGACCTTGGCCATCTCCGCCGGCGTCCCGGTGATCGACACCAGCCCCGCCTCGCTCTGCACCATCAGGTCGTAGGCCTTCATCGACTCGTACGGGCCGCCCCGGCCGTAACCGGAGATGTCACAGACGATCAACCCAGGATTCACCGCCTGCAGCTCGTCCGCGCCGAGCCCCATCCGGGCCGCCGCGCCGGGCGCGAGGTTCTGCACGAACACGTCCGCCGTCGCGAGCAGCCGGCGCAACACCTCCCGCCCACGCGGGTCCTTCACGTCGAGCGTCAGCGACTCCTTGTTGCGGTTGACCCAGACGAAGTGCGAGCTCAGGCCGTTCACCCGCTGGTCGTAGCCGCGGGCGAAGTCGCCCGCTCCCGGCCGCTCGACCTTGATCACACGAGCCCCGAGGTCCGCGAGCTGGCGGGTGGCGTAGGGGGCGGCGATCGCCTGTTCCAGCGAGACCACGGTCAGTCCACGAAGCGGCTGCACGGAGGAGCTCCTTTGATCGTCAGTGCCGGCGGCGGGAATCGATCGAGGCGGCCGAGCGCCGCTTCCGCGAACTATCATGAGCACTGATCCTGCCGTCTGACGAAAAGAGTTCTGTGATCTCCCAATAACGTGGTCTGCGAGAAACCGCCGGCCGCTCGTCCGCGGCTCGGGCGGGAACGCCGCCTGTTGCTCCCACGGGCGGATCAGGTCGGTGCGCGGCACGCGCAGGATCGGCGAAGGGGACCCGCTTCCGTCAGCGCGCTGGTGGTCGACCAGCCACCGGCGGCCCCGCCGCACCGCTCGGACCATGCCCTCGTCGGGTCGGGATGTCGAGCAGAGCGTGGATCGCCTGCAGCGCGAGCGCGGTGTGGAATGCCTCCGCGGAGCGCCGGCCACCGTCGCACTGAGCGAGATGGACTTACAGACAGCAGCATGTCCTCAACCGGCGTGGCATGACGCCGGCGTGACTCAGCCCTCGGCTGCGGTTATCCCGGTATGGTGATCCGGCCCCGTCGTCCCAGGTGGGAGAGGCCGATGAGCCGCACCGTGGACGGTTCAGCCACCGCTGTGCCCCGTTTTGTCGAGCTGTGCCGGCGCTACGCCCGGCACGCCCCCGAGGTGGCTCTCGGATCGGACGACCCGGTCGACGCGCACACCGTCCTCGCGGACACGGCGCGGGCCCATCACCGGTTGGCCACGAGCCGGCCACCGGGTGAGACGGTGCTGAATATCCGCGACCCGCAGGACGGCCGCGCGGCGCTCGTCGACCTGATCAGCGACGAGCTGCCCATGCTCGTGGAGTCGGTGCTGGCCGGAGCGGGCCGGGTCGGCCGGCGGGTGCAGCGGGTCATCCACGCGTTGCTGGTCGTGCGGCGCACCGCGGACGGCGAGCTGGTCGAGGTGCTGCCGGCGACGGCGCCCGCCGACAGGCCCGTGGATGCCCTGGTCGAGGTGTGGATGCGCCTGGAGCTCGATCCGGTGCCGGGCGAGGAGGGCGAGGACATCGGCACCGAGTTCAGGGCCGTGCTCGACGCCGTCCGCGCGGTCGCCGAGGACACCGAACGGATAGCTGCGACGGTCCGCGCAGTGGCCGGCACGCTGTCCGCGGCCGAGACACCGGCGGCCGGGGAGCGGCATGAAGCGGCGAGCCTGCTGCGGTGGCTGGCGGACGGCCGGTTCGCCTTCCTCGGCTACCGACGCGTTCCGCCCGCACCGCCCGATGCGCTGCAGACGA
This sequence comes from uncultured Actinomycetota bacterium, assembly GCA_963841985.1. Taxonomy (GTDB): domain Bacteria; phylum Actinomycetota; class Actinomycetes; order Mycobacteriales; family Pseudonocardiaceae; genus Pseudonocardia. The sequence continues at coordinate 130,867 of CAWJFD010000010.1, read as the reverse complement.
CCGGGCTCGGAGTCCTGCGGCGCGGCGGCCCGGTCAACGGATGGGGTCACGGCCCCGACGACGACCGGCCCCTGGTCGTGGTGACCCGGGCCGACGCGCCGAGCCTGGTGCTGCGCGCGGACCGCCCGTACGAGGTGGTCATCGGCGCCCCGGACGGGGGTGAGCACCGGTTCGTCGGGCTGTTCACGGCGCCTGCGTTGCACGAGCCCGTACTGGACACCCCGGTGGTGGGGCGGCGGGTCCTCGCGGCCATCCACCTGGCCGGGGTGCCGGTGCAGTCCTACAGCGGCCAGCGCCTGCTCGACGTGATCTCCGGCCTGCCCCGCGAGGAGCTGTTCTGGGCCACTCCGGAGTACCTGCACGAGACGGCCGTCGGCGTGCTCACCCTGGCCCATGGCCGACGGCTGCGGCTGTCGCTGCGCCGGGAACCCTACGGGCGGTTCTTCTCCTGCCTGGTCCACCTGCCGCAGGACCGGTACTCCCCCCGGGCGCGGTTGGCCATGCAACGGGTGTTGCTGCGCGAGCTGGACGGATGGCGGATCGACCACACCGTGGCGGTCGGCGAAGCGGGGCCGGTCCTGCTGCACTTCACGGTTCAGGTCGACCCGGCGGCCCCGGCACCGGACCAGGACCGGCTCCGCCGCCAGCTCTCGGCGGCCATCCTCACCTGGGACGACTGGGTGCTGGATGCCGCCGGCGCCGAGGCGGAGGGCCTCGCCGAACACCTGGCCGGGCTGCCGCAGAGCTACAAGGACGACGTGGACCCGGTGCGCGCGCTGGTCGACATGCGGCGGCTGATGACATGGGGCAAGGGGGACCTGGGCGACGAGCCCTTCCTCGAGCTGTCCGACGAGGCCGGTGCCCGCGGCGACGAGCTGCACTTCCGCTTGCTGCTGGCCGGCGTGGGGTTGTCCCAAGAGGGAGTGTCACTGTCCGCGGTGCTCCCGATGCTGCACAGCCTCGCCGTCGAGGTGCTCGACGAGCGCCCTTACGAGATCATCCGACCGGACGGCGGCCGGTGCTGGATCTATGACTTCCGACTGACGCTCGATCCGGCGACCCGCCGCGCGATGGCCGAACGCAGCTGGACGCGGTCCCGGGAGCTGTTCTGCGCGGCGTTCCGTGCGACCTGGACCGGCGCGGCGACCACCGACCGGTTCAATGCCCTCGTCCTGCGAGCCGGGTTGGAATGGCGGGAAGTGGCGTTGTTGCGCGCCTACGCGCACTACGCGGCGCAGCTGGGCGGTCCGTTCGGACGGCACTACGTCGCGGAGATCCTGCTGGCCCATCCGGCGGCGGCCCGGGCGCTGGTCGAGCTGTTCCGCGCCCGGTTCGACCCGAATCCCGACGCCGCGGAACGGGATCGGCGCACGGCCGCGGCGCACGCCACGGCGATGGCGCTGATCGACGAGGTCAGCGGCCTCGACGCGGACCGGATCCTGCGCGGTCATCTGGCGCTGATCACCGCGACCCTGCGCACCAACTGGTTCCAACAGCGGCCGCACTTCTCGTTCAAGATCGATCCGAACGCGGTGCCGGACATGCCGCTGCCAAGGCCGCGGTTCGAGATCTTCGTCTACGCACCGCGGATGGAGGGCGTGCACCTGCGGTTCGGCCCGGTGGCCCGGGGTGGGCTGCGCTGGTCGGACCGCCCGCAGGACTACCGGACCGAGATCCTCGGCCTGGTCAAGGCGCAGGCGGTGAAGAACGCGGTGATCGTGCCGGTTGGCGCGAAGGGCGGGTTCGTCGTGCAGGCCCTAGCAAGCACAGTCCAGCCAAGCGCAGCCCGGCCCCGCCGACGTCGAGGCCTGCTACCGCATGTTCATCTCCGGCCTGCTGGACGTCACGGACAACATGGTCGACGGGGCGACGGTGCCGCCACGGGACGTCGTGCGCCACGACGGCGACGATGCGTACCTGGTGGTGGCGGCGGACAAGGGCACCGCCCGGTTCTCCGACGTGGCCAACGACGTGGCGAACCAGTACGGCTTCTGGCTGGGTGACGCGTTCGCCTCCGGGGGATCGGTGGGCTACGACCACAAGGCCATGGGGATCACCGCCCGCGGCGCATGGGAGAGCGTGCGCCGGCACTTCCGGGAGCTGGACCTGGACGTCCAGAGCCAGGACATCACCGTGGTCGGGATCGGCGACATGTCCGGTGACGTGTTCGGCAATGGCATGCTGCTGTCGCGGCACATCCGGCTGGTCGCCGCCTTCGACCACCGGCACGTGTTCATCGACCCGGACCCCGACCCGGCGGTCGGCCACGCCGAGCGTCGCCGGCTGTTCGACCTCCCACGCTCCTCATGGGACGACTACGACCGGGCGGCGATCAGCCCGGGCGGCGGGATCTGGGTGCGCACCGCCAAGGCGGTCCCGGTCGGCCCGGAGATCCGCGCCGCACTCGGGCTGCCCGCCGGGGTCAGCTCGCTGACCCCGCCGGCGCTGATCAAGGCCGCCCTGAGCGCGCCGGTGGACCTGCTGTGGAACGGCGGCATCGGAACCTACGTCAAGGCCACCGGGGAGACGCACGCGGACGTCGGCGACAAGGCCAACGACGCGATTCGCGTCGACGGCGCCCGGCTGCGCGCCCGGGTCGTCGGCGAGGGCGGGAACCTGGGCGCCACCCAGCGGGGCCGGATCGAGTTCGCCCGGCACGGCGGCCGGATCAATTCGGACGCGATCGACAACTCCGCAGGCGTGGACTGCTCCGACCACGAGGTCAACATCAAGATCCTGCTGGACCGCCTGGTCGCGGCCGGCGAGCTGGACCGCGCCGGGCGCGACACGCTGCTGCTGCAGATGACCGACGACGTCGCCGAGCTGGTGCTGGCCGACAACCGGGAGCAGAACGCGGTACTCGGCCTGGCCCGCGCCCGGGCCCCTGAGCTGCTGGCCACCCACGCGCGGATGATCACGGACCTGGTCGAGCGGACCGGGCTCAACCGAACCATGGAAGGCCTCCCCGACCCTCAGGAGATCGCCGAGCGGGCCGCCACCGGAGCCGGCCTCTGCTCACCGGAGCTGGCTGTCCTGCTGGCCCACGTGAAGCTGGACCTGAAAGCCGAGCTCCTCGTCACCGATGTGCCCGACCTCCCCGAGATGGCCGACCTGCTGGCCGCGCAGTTCCCGAACCGGCTCGCCGGCCGCTTCCCTGAGGCGGTCGCCGCCCACCCGCTGCGCCGGGAGATCGTGGCCACCGCGCTGGTCAACCAGCTGGTCAACCGGGGCGGCATCACCTTCGCGCACCGGCTGGCCGAGGACGTCACGGCAACGCCGGCCGACACGCGTGCTCGCGTTCCGGATCGCCAGCACGACTTTCGAGCTGACCGCCCTCTGGTCACGGCTGGCCGGACTCCCGGTCACCGTGCCGGTCGGCGTGATCGACGGGATCACCCTGGAGACCCGCCGGCTGCTCGACGGCGCGACCCGCTGGCTGCTCACCCACCGCCCGCGCCCGCCGGCGGTGAGGGTAGAAACGGATCGCTTCGGTCCGGCGCTGGCCACGATGCTGCCCCGCCTGCCGTCGCTGTTGCGCGGGCAGGAAGCGGCAGCCGCTACCGACCGGGCCGCTGAACTGGCCGGGGCGGGCATCCCGGCGGACTTGGCGGAGCGCTCGGCCGCCCTCGGGCACGCGTCGGGACTCCTCGACGTGATCGAGGTCGCCGCGCAGGCCCAGCAGCTTCCCCTGGACGAGGTCGCGCGCCTCTACTACGCGCTGTCCGAACGCTGGTCGGCGTCGTCGCCCGGCTCCGCGAGGCCGACCTGAGAAAAGCCTGCCTGACGTCCATGCTCTAGCGGCGTTCTTGTCCGGTGCGGCGCCCAGGGGATGGCTGTTGCGGCAGCTCGACATCGGGCCGCTCGCCGGCCAGCTGCAACAGCCGATGTGCCCGCTGAGACACCGGGAGGTCAACGAATTCGCCGTTGGGCAGTTGGCATGCAGCTTGACCCGCCGCGTGGAAGGCGTCCAGCACCTGCCGTGCCCATGCCAGGTCGCGCGGTGAAGGCGCGAACACCTCGTGCAGGATCGGGAGTTGACGTGGGTGGATAGCGGACTTCGCGCCGAATCCGAGTGAGCAGACGAAACGAGCCTCCTCTCGAAGGCCGTCATCGTCATGGATGAGCGGGTAGACGCTGTCGACCGGAGGCGGTAGTCCGGCGGCGCGGGAGACGACAACGAGATGCGATCGGACGTAGAGCATGGGGAGGTTCCCATCGCCCGCGTAGAGGTCGCGTAGTAGGTCGAGGCCGCCGATGCTCAGGTGGACCACGCTCGGCGCAAAGGCGATCTCCTGCGCGGCGAGCACGCCTCTGGCCGTCTCGATCGCCGGTACGAGCGGCACCCCTGGGGCGCGCTCGGCGACCCATTCCACGTCGGCGGCGGATTCGCATTTGGGAATGCGGATTGCTACGGCGTGCGGCGCCACCGCGTCGATGTCGGCTTCGATGAGCGCGGTGCGGGGAGCGTTGACCCGGACGAGGGCCGGTCGGTCGGCGATGGCGGCTGCGACCATGGACCGAGCCCGGTCCTTCTCATCGGCCGGCACCGCGTCCTCCAGGTCGAGGATCACCGCGTCCGCGCCGGCTGTGAACACCTTGTCCACCAGCTTCGCGTTGTGGCCGGGGGCGAAGAGATAGCTCCGGTTGATCACACCACACCATCTTCGCGCAGCTGGGAGATCTGCTCGAGGGTGAAGCCGAGCCGTTCCGCAAGCACGTCGTCGGTGTTCTGACCCAGGCGGCGGCCACCGAACCGCACCCGGCCCGGCGTGTGCTGCATGCGGAACCACACGTTCTGCATGCGTAATGGGCCGAGGTCCTCGTCGTCGATCGTGGTCACGGATTGGAGCGCTTGCACCTGCGGATCGGCGAGCAGCTGCTCGACGTCGTACACCGGGAACAGCGCCGCGCCGACCTCGTTGAAGGCGGTGTAGACCTCGTCGAAGTCGCGGGCGCGGATCCAGTCCGCGACGGCGCCGTCGAGCATCTCGACCCGCTTGACCCGCTCACCCGCCGAGGCGAACCACGGCTCGTCGACCACCTCAGGGCGGCCGACCAGGCGCATCACCCGTGCAGCGACCGAGGTTGCCCCGGACGAGACCGCGACCCAGCGGTCGTCGCGGGTGAGGTAGGTGTTGCGTGGCGCGCTGTTGGTCGACCGGTTGCCGTGGCGGTGCGGCACGACGCCGAGCTGGTCGTACGCGCTGGGGGCCGGCCCCATGATGCCGAGCAGCGGCTCGAACAGCGACAGGTCGATGACCTGACCGCGGCCGTCGTTCGTGTCACGGTGGTAGAGCGCGGTCATCACGGCGAACGCGCCGGTGATCCCGGCGACGCCATCGGCAAGCCCGAACGGTGGCAGTGTCGGTGGGCCGTCGGGCTGTCCGGTCTGGTGGGCGAAACCGCTCATGGCCTCGGCGAGCGATCCGAACGCGCGCCGACGGGCGTAGGGGCCGACCTGTCCGAAGCCGGTGGCGCGGAGCAGGATCAACCGTGGATTGGTCGCCAGCAGCGTGTCCGGTCCAAGACCCCAGCTCTCCAGTACACCAGGGCGGAAGTTCTCGACCATCACGTCGCTGTCCGCTGCTAGCCGCAGCAGGATGTCCCGTCCGGCGTCGGAACGGACATCGAGGGTCATCGTCTGCTTGTTGCGGGCAATGACCTTCCACCACAAGCCGTGGCCGTCAACCGAACGTCCGTGGGTGCGCGCCGGGTCGCCTGCCGGATGCTCGACCTTCAGCACGTCCGCGCCGTAGTCGCCGAGCAGCATCGCGGTGATGGGAGCGGCGTACACGGTGCTGAAATCGAGCACACGGACACCCCGCAGCGGGCCTGACTCGCCGCCGTCAACAGCCGTCATGGAACCGAACCTCCATTGTCTGGCTCTACGTTCTGAGCGTGGTGAGCCGCTGTCGAACACGGTCTTCAGCCTGGCCCGAGCACGGACCTGGGGCCTCATGATCCGTGGTGTCAAGGACACGGAGACGGGAGGCCCCAGGTGGAACGAGAGCGTAGTGGCTGATGAGTGGCCACCAGGCGCAGCAGCGAGGCTGAGGTGTCGTGCGGATCCGCCGAGCGGCTACGAGCCCCAGCTGACCATCTCGGCTGTCAGTAGTTGAAGCTGTCGATGTTGTCCTTGGTGAACATGAGAGGCTTGTTGTACTGGACCTCACCGTCCTTGCCGACGGTGTACTTGCCTGCTGCGCCGGCGTCGATCACCTGCCCCTCCGCTGCGGTGATCTTTCCAGCAGCCAGCTGGCTGGCGGCAGTGGTGGCCACGTACCCCAGCTCGGCCGGGTCCCAGAGGGCGAATGCGGCGGAGTTGCCGTTCTTGATGAAGTCGCGCGCTGAGCTGGGAAGGGCGAACCCGGTGGCGAAGACCTGTCCGGACTTGCCGGCGTTGACGATGGCCTGCTCGGCCGCGGGCGCCGACACGGCCGACGAGGAGATGATGAGCTTGAGGTCGGGGTTCGCCTGCATGAGGTTGAGGGCGATCTCCTGGCTCTTCTGGGCGTCGTCCCCCGCGTACTGGACGGTGTCGACATAGGACAGCGATGAGTACTTGGGGTCCGAGTCGATCAGTTGCTTCATGATCTTCACGTGGGCCGTGTGGTTGGGCGCCGTCGGCGACGCCGAGATGAAGGCGACCTTCCCGCCCTGTGGCGAGTTCAGCAGCGCGGCGTCCAGCATCGTCGAGGCTGCCAGTTCATAGCTGAGCTGGTTGACGAACAGGTCTCGGGAGTCGGCCGCAGCATCGGCGTCGTAGGTCACCACTTTGATGCCCTGCTGGCGGGCCTGCCTGAGTGCGGGGGCCACCGCGTCTCCATCGATGGCGCTCACAACGAGCGCGGCGGGCCGCTGCGGGATCGCGTTGGTGAGCGTGGCGATCTGGGCCGTGGCATCGGGCTTGTCCGAGCCGATGTACTGGAAGTCGACGCCGAGGTCCTTTGCGGCCTTCTCGCCACCCTCCCTGGCGACCTCGAAGTAGGCCAGACCCGTGAACTTGGGCGCCATGAAGATCTTGGAGTTGGCTGCCTGGCCGCCTCCATCGGGAGGCGCGGAAGCCTGCGGTGGTGTCTGACTGCAACCGACGACGGCCAGTGCTGCCGTGGCGAGGACGGTTGCGATGCGGGCACGCCGGTGGCGCTGCCGGGCGAAGGGGAACATGGTCAGCCTCTCTGCTTCTCGAGGACCGCCGGCGTGGGGTCGTCGGGGCCGTGGGGTGGGGCGGTGCGAACGGGTGTCGGGGTGCGACGACGTCCGCGGAACAGGGCGATCGCCCGTGGCACGCCGAGGCTGACGACGAGCAGGCACCCGATCACGAGGGTCTGGCTGGTGCCCGGCACGTTCGCCAACTGCATCCCGGTCTGGAGGGTGGCCAGGAGGATCAGTGACAGAAGGACGCCGACGACGCGGCCGCTGCCGCCCTTGATCGACACACCACCGAGGACGACGGCGGTGAGCACGAAGAGGATCGCCCCGTCGGCGTTGTCCCCGCGGGCCGACTGGTACTGGGCCACCCAGACCAGGCCCGCCAGGCCCGACATCGCTCCGGCCAGCGCGTAGGCGACGACGCGGGTGCGGACCACGGGGACCGCGCCCATGCGGGACGCCGCAGCGTTGTTGCCGATGGCAAAGCTGTACCTGCCGAAGGAGGTGGCCGACATGAGGAGCGCGAAGCCTGCCGCGACGGTGAGGACGAGCACGACGGACACCGGCACGATGCCGATCCAGGTGGAACCGAGCGCGGTGTACTCAGGGGTGATCCCGACGACGCCGGCGTCTCCGGCGATGATGTACGCGAGGCCCCGGAACGCCCCGAGACTGCCGAGGGTCACGGCGAGGGACGGCAGCCCCACGGCCGCCACGAGGTAGCCGTTGAGGGCTCCCAGGCCCGCGCACACGGCCAGGACCAGTGGCAGCGCCAGCGCGAGGGGCATGCCGGCGACGGACGCCGTGCCCAGCAGCACGCTGCCGACGGCCAGCGTGGATGGCAGCGAGATGTCGATCTCCCCCTGCACCACGACCGGGTACAGCCCGAACGCCATGAGCGCGAAGATGACGAACGAGGTGGCCGACGACAGGAGGTTGACGGGGTCGAGGAAGTAGGGCGACAGGGAGCTGGACCAGATGGCCGCTAGCACGATGAGGCCGACGAGCAGCAGCTCCCCGCTGTTGCGGCGCACGAACTGCCTCATGCGCCGACCTCCAGGATGCGGCGACGCCGCGTCGCCGTGCGCACGCGGTTCTGCACGATCGCGTCCACGCCGACGGCCAGGATGATGGCGAGGCCTTGGAAGAGCAGCCGGTAGTACTCGTTGATGCTCAGGAGAACCAGACCGTTGTTGATCGTCGCCAGGACGATCGCGCCGATGGCGGATCCGAAGACGCTGCCCGACCCGCCCCAGATGCTGACGCCCCCGACGACGACAGCCGCGAGGACCTGGAGCTCGATGCCGTTGGCGAGCAGCGAGTTGATGTTGCCGACCTGGGCGCCGAGCAGGAGGCCTGCGAGTGCGGCGATCACCCCGGCTCCGACGTAGGCCCCCATGACGATGGTCCTGCTGTCGAGCCCGAAGTACCTGGCCGCCTCGGGGTTCGAGCCGTACGCGTAGACGCGTCGTCCCCACGGAGTGAACTGGAGTACGACGCCGACCAGGGTGACCACGAGAACGGACAGCCAGACCGCCGCCGGCACGCTGCCCCACACGGCGGTGGCGAGTGAGCGGATCCAGCTCGGGAGCTGACCGACGGTGACCTCGCGGGCCTCGGCGTAGACGGAGACGAAGCCGCGGTAGATCGCGAGGGTCCCCAGGGTCGCGACGATGGACGGGATCCCCAGTACGGCCACCAGCAGACCGTTGATGAGCCCGACGAATGCGCCAAGGAGGACGGCGAGCAGGACGACCCACGGGCCGAGCGCCGGAACGTCGCCTGCCAGGTCGTAGATGACGTAGGCGCTCAGGCCCATGATGGAGCCGACCGAAAGGTCCAGGTTCCCCGTCAGTACCACGAGCGTCTGTCCCGCGGCGGCGATGGCCAGGATGGCCGCGGAGAACAGGATGCTCCGCCCGTTGTCGATGGTGAGGAATCGCGGGGACAACGCGGTGAACACCACGCCGAGGAGGACGAGGAACAGGACGACGCCGAGGAAGCGGAGGCGCAGCGCAGTGGCGCCACTGGCCTGCCGCAGCCGCCGTGTCGTCTCGGTGGCCCTCGTCATGGACGCGCTCATGCCGCTGGCCTTCCCGTGGACGAGCCGGTTGCGGCGGCGAGCACGGCCTCCTGGCTGGCGTCCGCGATGTCCAGGTCAGCCACAAGCCGTCCTCTGGAGATGACGAGCACGCGGTCGCTGACCGCGAGCACCTCCGGCAGGTCGGACGAGATCATGAGGATCGCCAGCCGCTTCGACCTCGCCAGCCGGCGCATCATGTCGTGCACCTGGGCTTTGGTTCCGACATCGATGCCGTGGGTCGGCTCGTCGAGGAGCAGAACCTTCGGGTTCGTTCCCAGCCAGCGTGCCAGGGCGACCTTCTGCCGGTTGCCCCCGGACAGGGAGCTGACCGGATCTGCGATGTGCCCCTTGATGCTGAGGGCGGCGCGCTGCTGCTCCGCCAGCTCACGTTCACGGGGGGCACGCATGAAGCCGAAGGTCGCGATCCGCCGGATGCTCGGCAGGACGACGTTGTCGGTGATGGACATCGATGCGAGGACGCCCTCGGCATCACGGTCCTCCGGGACGTAGACGACACCGAGCTCGGCCATCTGACGGGGGCTGCGGGGCCGGACCGCGCGTCCGTCGATCCGCACTTCGCCGGTCGGCGTCGGACCGAGCCCGAAGATGGACTGGGCGATCTCCGAACGGCCGGAGCCCACCAGCCCCGCCACGCCCACGATCTCGCCCTCGTGCACGTCGAGGCTGACGTCGTCGAACACACCGGGCACGGACAGGCCGCGCACCGAGAGCCGCGATGCGCCGAGCGGTTCCGTCCGAGGGACCGCGTCCAGCACCACCGACCGCCCGACCATCAGGCGGATCATGGCGTCGTCGTCGAGGCCGGCGGCCGGGGCCGTGCGCACGTGGCCGCCGTCGCGCAGCACCGTGATCGTGTCCGCCAGCAGCCGGACCTCCTCCATGCGATGGGAGATCCAGACGACCGTGGTGCCCTGCTGCTTGAGTCCCCGCACGACGTCGAACAGCCTCTCCGCCTCCGGAGGTGTGAGGGCGCTGGTCGGTTCGTCGAGGATCAGCAGCCGCAGGGGGGCGCTCAGAGCTCGGGCAATCTCGAGGAACTGCGACTCGGCCACGGTCAGGCCCGCGACCACGGCGTCGACATCGATCTCGAATCCGAGACGGGACAGAAGCGCAGAAGCCTCGGACCGCATCCGAGCGCGGTCGACGAGGCCACGGCGGGTCGGGTACTGGCCGGTGAAGATGTTCTCGGCCACGGTCAGGTGCGGGAAGAGATGAGGATCCTGGTAGACCGCCGCCACTCCCGCCTGGCGCGCCTCCTGGGGGCTGCGGAACTCCACCGCCTCGCCGTCGAGCCGGACACCACCGGCGTCCGGACGCAACAGACCGGTGATGATGCCCACGAGGGTGGACTTGCCGGCACCGTTCTCACCGACGAGGGCGTGGATCTCCCCGGGGGCGAGGTCGAACGTCACGTCCCGGAGCGCCTGGACGGCCTCGAAGCTCTTGGACAGGTGCTCGACGCGCAGCCGCGGCATCGCTCCCGCTTCCAAGTTCATGCGCACCCCCTCCAACGACCGCATGGGACGTTCCCCGTGACGCTCGGGCGCGGGGACGACCCCCACGTCCTGCAGACCGTGGCGGCGACAGCCGGTGATCAACGGTAGCCGCGCTACCCCTCACCAACAAGATCGTGCTGCTGCTCGCCACGGGCTGACCACATCGTGGACAGGCCGCCAGCGCCGCTTCGGGCCGCAGGCTCCGGCCGCGCTCGACGGCGTGGTCGACCGTGGCGTCGCCGAGCTCCGTTCGTTCGGCTGCCGCCGTCCGCTCGACCGTGGCGACGGCAGGACCGTCGCGCACCAGCATCATGACCTCGCGATACGCCTGCGCGGCACTGAGCGGGGTCGCGGCGACTCTGCCGCACCGCCCGCGACCGCGACAGCGGAGTCACCCCGCCCACCTGACCGGATGGCCTTGCGCGGGGCGCTGCTCCGGCTGCTGGTCGAGAGCGCAGGCGCAACGCTCGCCGAACGATGGGGCGGTCGAGTCAGTCGAGCAGCCCGAGCTGACGCGCCCTGGCGACGGCTTGCGTCCGGTTGGTCACCACCATCTTGGTGAACACGTGGCTGACGTGACGCTTCACGGTGTCGACGGTGATGAACAACTGCTCGGCGATCGCCCGGTTGGGATGGCCGGCGGCCAGCAGCCGCAGTATCTCGTGCTCGCGGGTGCTCAGCGGCTGCACCATTCCCGGCGCCGTCACCGCGCCGCGCCGCACGAGCGGCGAGATCGGCAGACCGTTGCGGTCGAATGCGTCCATCAGCCGGGTGCGGAACTCCTTCGGAAGGGGTTCGGCGCCGACATGCTCGAGCCGCCGACCGACGATGAGCTCACGCAGCAGCGGCACGATCGCCGCGCCCTCGTCGAGGAACACCCGCAGATAGCCTTCCGGCGCGGCGAGCCCAAGTGCGTCGGCCAGCGCGATCAGCGCGGCGGGCTGGTCTCCGGCGAGGTCGTGGGCCAGCGCCGCCAGCACCCGCAACTTCAGCACGCTCCCGACCCGGCCCTGGGTGAGCGCGAGGGTCCGCCACCGCCCCAGCAGCTCGAGGGCGGCAGTGGGCTCGTGCTGGGCCATCAGCAGCCGCGCGAGCACCCGGTACTCGGGCTCGCGGGGGAAGACCGGCTCGTCGTCCACGGCCAGCCCGCGGCCCCGGACCCATTGAGCGGCCTCGGCGAGGTTCCCCCCGGCCAGCATCAGCCGGGCCCGCAGGGCCGACACGGGATAGCGCAGGTCGACCAACGCCTGGGGCATCGCGGCCTCGGCCTCGTCGACGGCGGCCAGCGCGCCGACCGAATCTCCTTGCGCCTGCCGGATCCGGCCCAGCGTGACCAGGCCCGCCACCAGCGCCAAAGCGTAGGCGTGCCGGCGGCACTGCTCGACGGCGACCATCGCATGCCGGGCGGCCGCGGGTAGCTCGTCGCGCTCGTAGCCCACCTCGGCCAGCCCGACGTGCGCCATGCCGATGGTCGGCGGCGACCCGGTGCTCCGCGCCACCTCCAGTCCCCGCTGGTAGGTGCGCTGCGCCGCGCCCAGTCGCCCCTGGGCCTGCTGAACCCCCCCGAGGTCGAAGGCCGCGCGGAGTGCCAGGTCCCGCCGTTCCGACGCGGCCCGCTCGGCGAAGATGTCGGCCAGCGCGCGTTCCGCGGGGCCCAGTCGCCCGGCGATCCAGTCCGCGAACGCCACGTGGTAGCGGGCGACCGCGCCGAGCAGCTCATCGTGCTCGGTCAGCTGCTCGAGGGCGGCCTGGGCGAACAGCCGCTCCCGGTCGGCTTCGCCGCGCAGGCGAGCCAGGTCGGCGCGGGCGATCGCGACGGCGGCCGGCACGTTGGCCAAGAGGCTGTGCTTGCGGTCGATCGAGGCCTGGTACGGCTCACCATCCGCCTGGTCGAACGCCTGCTCCGCCGACGTCAGCAGCGGCTCGACCGCGTCCAGCCGGCCGGCCATCACCGTGACCTTGGCCTGCCCGAGGGCCAGCACCGGGCGGCGCTGGATCATCTCGGACGGGAGCGCGGCGAGCCAGGAGACCAGTGTCGCGACCTCGGCCCGCCGCCGGATCTGTTCCTCGAGGTGCCTCTCGACCAGCCGGGCCGCCCAGGTCGCCGTCGCCGGCCGCCAGCGCGTGCCGGATGGCGTCGGCCGGTAGCCCGTGCCCCTCGTACCAGCTCGCCGCGGCGCGGTGCAGCTCGGGCACCCGCGCCGGGTACAGCCGTCGCAGGTTGGCGCGCAGCAGGTCGGCGAACAGGTTGTGGTAGCGCCACCAGTGACGCTCCTCGTCGAGCGGGATCAGGAACAGGCTCGCCCGCTCCACCGACTCCAGCGTCTGCTGGCTGTTCGTGCACCCCACCACCGCATCGCAGAGCGAGCCGGACAGCCGCTCCAGGATCGACGTCTCCAGCAGGAACGTCCGCAGCTCCTCGGACTGGCGCTCCAGCACCTCCTGGGTCAGGTAGTCCAGCACGAACCGGTGACTCCCTGAGAACTCCTCGACGAACCGGGAGATGTCGTCGCGTCCCTGCAGCGACAGCGCGGCCAGCTGAAGCCCGGCGGCCCAGCCCTCGGTGCGCTCGCCGAGGGCCGCGACGACCACGTCCGGCAGATCCTGCGCGATCGCCCGCCGTAGCAACTCGGCGGATTCCGTCGGGGTGAAGCGCAGCTCCCCGGAACGCACCTCGGTCAGCTGCCCGCGGGCCCGCAACCGAGCCAGCGGAAGCGGCGGATCGCTGCGGCTGGCCAGCACCAGGTGCAATGCGGGGGGCAGGTGATCCAGCAGGAACTGCAGCGACCGATGCACCTCCGCCGCGGTGATGAGGTGGTAGTCGTCCACGACGAGCAGCACGTCCTCCGACGCGGCGGCCAGCTCGTTCACCAGCGCCGTCACGGCCGTGTCGAGCGAGGTCGAAGCACCGCCGGTGACGAGGGCACCCATCCGGTCCGCGAGGCCGGGGCGCACCCCGTCGAGCGCGGCGATGACGTGTCGCCAGAACCGAACCGGGTCGTTGTCGTCCTCGTCGAGCGACAGCCACGCGACGGCCCGCCGGTCGGTGCCGACCCAGTCGGCCAGCAGGCTCGTCTTGCCGAACCCCGCCGGCGCGCAGACCAGCACGAGCTCGCGTTCCACTCCGGCCCGAAGCCGCTGCACCAGCCGCGGTCGTGGTACCGAGCCGATCCGGGGCCGCGGCGTCCGCAACTTCGTGGCCAGCAGTACGTCCTGCGCCGACGCCGCCATCGGTCGCGCCGCACTAGGTGGGGAGGCCTGCGGCTTCCCCTTCGGTCTCCCCATCAGCCGGGGTTGGCGAACTTCGACCATGCGTGCCGCCATTCTAGGATCGGCCTGAGCGCACTCGAAACCTCCTGGCCGAGGAATCGGTGCCGATTCCATCCGGCATCCGGACAATCCGTCGACAACGGTCACACGCGGCCCGACCGGAGGTGGCGGACCCGGCTGCGCTCGCCCGGACCGACGGTTGCTGGCGGCCCGTTCGGGTACGCCACCCACGTGACATCGACGAAAGCCGTCACCACGACGAGGGAGACCGAACGCAAGTACGAGGCCGCGGACGAGGTACAGCTTCCCGATCCGCGCCGCCTGCTGGGCCGGCGACAGCGACGCGGCCCCGGAGAGCCAGACGCTGGACGCGGTGTACTTCGACACCCCCGACCTGGCACTGGCCAGGGCCGGCGTCACCCTGCGCCGCCGCAAGGGCGGGAGCGACCCCGGCTGGCACCTGAAGTTGCCGGTCGGCACCGACAGCCGCGACGAGCTGCGGGTGCCGCTGGGCCGCGCCCGGCGCACTCCGCCGTCCGAGCTCACCGCGCTGACCCTGGTGCACACCAGGGGCGCGGCTGTGTCGCCGGTGCTGCGGTTGCGCACTCAGCGGCGGCGCTGGTTGATCACCGACGGTGACGGCCGGGCGCTGGCCGAGCTGGCCGAGGATCGGGTGACCGCGCAGACCATGGGCCGCGGCACCGAGGCCACCCACTGGCGCGAGATCGAGGTCGAGCTGGCCGAGCACGGCTCGGTGCAGCTGCTGGACCGCATCGAGAAGCGGCTGCTCAAGGCGGGGGCTCAGCGGTCGGGTGCGGCATCCAAGCTGAGCCGGGTGCTCGCGGACCGGCTGCCCGACGAGACCAACGACGACGGGGCGGGAACGGCCGGCGCGGCCGTGCTGGCCTACCTGCGGACCCAGGCCGGCACCCTGCGCCGCTACGACCCGCTCGTCCGGCAGGACGCCCCGGACTCGGTGCACAAGATGCGGGTCGCCGGCCGGCGGATGCGCAGCGCGCTGCAGGCCTACCGCCGGGTGCTGGACCGCGAGGCCACCCGGCCACTGACCGACGAGCTGAAGTGGCTCTCCGGAGAGCTGGCTCCGGCCCGGGACACCGAGGTGATGGCCGACCGCTTCGCCGGGCTGGTCGACGGGATGCAGCCGGAACTGGTGCTCGGCCCCGTCTCCGCCGCCCTGGAGCGCAGCTTCGCCCGGCAGCAGGCGCAGGCCCGGGAGCGGGCGCTGGCCGCTCTGGACAGCGCGCGGTACCTCGCCCTGCACGACAGCATCGACGCGCTGCTGGCCTGCCCCCCGCTGACCGAGCATGCCGGTCGGCCGGCCCGGCGTGAGCTGCCCGCGAGCGTGCGTCGTGCGCACCGGCGGCTGCGCCGCCGGATGGCCGCCGTCGACCGGGCGCCGGCCGGCGAGCACCGCGATCCCGCCCTGCACGAGACGCGCAAGGCGGCGAAGCGGCTGCGCTACGCCACCGAGGTCGCCGAGCCCGCGGTGGGCACGCCGGCCACGCGGTTGCGCAAGCGGCTCAAGCCGGTGCAGAGCCTGCTCGGGGATCACCAGGACACCGTGGTCGCCCGGCCGGTGCTGCGTGACTTCGGCGCCCAAGCGCATGCCGAGGGCGGCAACGGTTTCACGTTCGGGCTGCTGTACGGCATCGAGGCGGCCCGTGCCGCGCGGGCTGAGCGGGCCCTGCCCGACCGGTGGGCGCGCCTGCAAAAGCCGAAGAACACCCGTTGGCTCAGCAACTGAGCGGAGGCCAGAAGGCTTGTCGCGGGGCGCGGGCATCCTGCCCGGCGGCGCCGTGTCGCAGTCGCCGCAACGGGTACGCCTGGATCATGGCAACTCCGTGGCGGGGAATGGCACGTGGTCGATGGCGGCGAGCGACGGGCCGTTGGCCCTGCCGGGCCGCCCACCCACCCGCCGGCGTCCTGCTGCGGGCCGCCGCGATCGGGGCGGCCACCGGGTCACGAAGCTCGGCCGGCGTCACCGCGCTCGCACTGACCTCGACGCCCGCCGACTCCGGCGCCGTCGTGTCCCGGCTCGGCAGCCGGGCGGGCACTGTGATCACCGGGGCGTTGGCCGTGGGCGAACTCCTGGCCGACAAGAGCCCGTCGACCCCGGTCCGCACCGCGGCACCCGGGCTGGTCCCCCGGGCCGTCCTCGGCGTCAGCACCGCGGCCGTCGTCGCCCGTCGGGAGGGCCACGACCCCACGCTGGCGGGCCTCGTCGGTCTCGGCGCGGCCCTGGGTACGGCAGCGCTCGGCGTGCGCGCCCGGGCCGCGGCTGCCCGGCGGCTGGGCTTCGACCTGCCCGGCGCTGTTGCGGAAGACGTGCTGGCCGCGACACTCGCCTGGTGGGCCACCCGCCGCCGGTGATCGGCCTGCCCGCCTCCTCCAGGCCGCACCAGGGCGAGCGCCCCCAGGCCTGCGGCGCGAGCTGAACCCGCCCGAGGGCGAATGACCGGCGGCACACCGGGTACCAGTGTCCTATGACGGAGTCGACGCCCCAGCCGCCTCAGCAGCAGAACCCGCCGGGCCACACCGCGAGATGGACCCGCGGCCCGACCACGGCGAGGAGTCCTACCGGGGAAACGGCCGCCTCACCGGCAAGGTCGCGGTCATCACCGGCGCCGACAGCGGGATCGGCCGTGCGGTGGCCATCGCGTTCGCCCGGGAGGGCGCCGACGTCGTCGTCAGCTACCTCGACGAGGAGGACGACGCCAGGGAGACCGCGAAGTGGATCGAGCAGGCGGGCCGCCGGGCCGTCCTCGCGCCGGGAGACCTGACCGATCCGGCGCACTGCCGTGAGGTCGTCGACCTGACGGTGCGTGAATTCGGTCGACTCGACGTGCTGGTGGCCAACGCCGCCTACCAGATGACCTACGAGTCGTTGGAGGAGATCCCCGACGAGGACTGGGACCGGACCGTCGCCACCAACCTGAGCGCCTTCTTCCACCTGGCCAAGGCCGCCGTCCCACACATGCGGCCCGGAGCGTCGATCATCGGTTCGTCCTCGGTGAACTCCGACAGCCCCAACCCGACCCTGCTGCCCTACGCGATGACCAAGGCCGGCATAGCCAACATGTGCGCCTCGCTGGCCCAGCTGCTGGGACCCCGCGGGATCCGGGTGAACAGCGTCGCACCCGGGCCGGTGTGGACCCCGCTGATCCCGTCCACGATGCCGCCGGAAAAGGTGGCCGAGTTCGGCACCAACACCCCGCTCGGCCGCGCCGGCCAACCCGCCGAGCTGGCCCCGGTGTACGTGTTACTCGCCTCCGACGAGGCCAGCTACGTCTCCGGCGCCCGGGTGGCCGTCACCGGCGGACGGCCCATCCTGTGACCTCCCGGATCAGCCAGTGGACACTCGACGTCCATGACGTGCAGCTGATGGCCCGGTTCTGGTCCACCGCGCTGCGCTACCGGATCGAGGAGGGCGACGACGGCAGCGCCAAGCTCTACCCCGCGCCCGACGCCGGCCCCCACGCACTCTGCGTCTGGTTGCAGGCCGGCGCGGGTCCGAAGTACGGCAAGAACCGCAACCACCCCGACCTCACCACGACCGGCGATGTGAACACCGAGGTCGAGCGCCTCATCGCGCTCGGCGCCCGCCGGGTCGACGTCGGCCAGCGCGACGACGACCCGTTCGTCGTGCTCGCCGACCCGGAGGGCAACGAGTTCTGCCTGCTCCGGCGCTCCCCCTGACTCGGGCCGCACCGGGAGGCGGTCACGATCGAGATGCCGGGCAGCCGAGGCCGACGTCACGGGCGCAGCGCGGCGACCACCCGGAGATCGGCGACCAGCTCGTCCAACGCCGCATCGCGGGCCTCCGTAGGGCCGCGCAGGATGGCCGACGGGTGCACGGTCGGCACCAGCTGGAGCCCCTCCCAGTCCCGCGGCACACCCCGCTCCGCGGTGATCCGGAAGCCGGAGCCGAGCAACGCCTTGGCCGCGGTGGCGCCCAACGTAGCCAGCACCGCCGGCCGGACCGCCGCCAGCTCGCCGTCCAACCACTGCCGGCAGGCGCGCACGTGCCCGAGGGTGGGTGTCTTGTGCAGCCGGCGGTTGCCGTCCCGCTCGAACCGGAAGTGCTTGACCGCGTTGGTGACGTACACCTCGTCCCGGTCGATGCCGGCCCGTTCCAGCGCGGTGTCCAGGATCCGCCCGGCCGGTCCGACGAACGGGGCGCCCTGGCGGTCCTCCTGGTCACCCGGTTGCTCGCCGACGAGCATCAGCCAGGCCGTGTCGGGGCCGGCGCCGAACACGGTCCTCGACGCGTCCCGGTACAGCTCGCAGTCGGTGCACTCGGCCGCTCGGCGGCGCAGCTGGGCCAACGATGCGCGCGTGCCGGTGCTCATGCCGCCCGCACCCGTTCCGCCAGGTCCTTGTCCAGCGCGACCCGGACCAGTGCCGCCGCCAGCGCGGCCAGCTCCGCCGGCCGGACCTGCTCGGCGAGCACGTCCGGGTCGGCCGGCAGGTTCAGCGCCCGTGCCCCGTCGAGCGCCTTGCCGTCCAGCGCGGGCCGCAGCTCCGGCCACACGGCCTGGGCCTCCCGGCAGAAGATCTGCGCCCCGACCGGGCCGAGTCGCGGAAAGCCGGTGAGCAGCTCCCGGATTCGCCGCGGGTCGCGCTCGGCCCGCTCGCGCAGCCGGCGCAGGTCGTCGCGGTACTCCTCGCGCATCAGCTCGGCGCCCTCCCCCAGCGCCGTTGCAGTGCTCTCGTCGTAGCGCTTGTAGTGCGCCCGGCCGAGCGCGTCGACGCGCTGCTGCCATTCGGCGTCGCGCATCTGCCGCGGGGTACCCATGCCGCTGCGCTGAAGCTCCACCGCGGCCGCCACCGCGATGTCGGCCGAGATGCGGGTGGACAGCAGCACCGAGGTGACCAGCAGCCGGTAGAGCGGCGCCGGCTTGTCCGCCAGCCGGATCCCTGCCTCCTCGGCGTAGGTGCGACCGGCCACCCGCAGCAGCGCCCGCACCGTCCCGGTGGTGCTCACGCCCGGCTCCCTTCCGTCCGGTGCCAGCGGGCCCATGGCAGCGGATCCATGCGAGCCGGGATGTGGTGGCGCACCACGGTCGTCATGGCGTCCGAGTGCCCTGCACGAGTCGGTGGGAAACGCGCCCGAGATGCTGCCGGCAGCACGTCACGCGGGGAGCGCCACGGCCATCGTCGAGCCCTACCCGTGCGATGTCAGCAGCGGAAGGCGGCGATCACCGCAGCGGCGAGCGCCGCCCGCTCGACCAGACCCGCCACCGTCACGTACTCGTGTCTGGCGTGCGCCCCGCCGCCGACGGCCCCGAGTCCGTCGAGGACCGGTCGGCCCATGGCGGCGGCGAAGTTGCCGTCACTGGCTCCGCCGACCGAGGTCTCGCGCAGCTCGAATCCCAGACGTTCGGCGGCGCGACGAGCCAGCGCGAAGACCGACTCGATGGCCGCGTTCGGCTCCATGACGGGACGGTTCCAGCCACCGCGCACGATCACCTCGGCTCGGGGATCGTGGGGCGCCAGCCCGCGCAGCAGCTCGTCGATGTGGTGCTGCGCCGCGACCGAACGCACCCGGACGTCGACGTCGGCCCGCGCGGTGCCCGCGACGACGTTCGAGCGGGTGCCGCCGAGCAGCACGCCGACGTTGACGGTGGTCCCCGCAGTCGGGTCGGCTGCCGCGTGCAGTTGCAGGACGAGCCGCGCGATCTCGTCGACGGCGCTGACGCCGGATTCCGGGTCGAGGCCGGCATGGGACTCCACTCCCCGCGCGTGCACCTCGAAGATCCCGACCCCCTTGCGCCCGGTTTTCACCGCGCCGTCCGCGCTCGCCTCGAACACCAGTACCGCAGCGGCGTCGGCGCAGGCCTGCTCGATCAGGGGACGGGAGAACCGGCTGCCGATCTCCTCGTCGCCGTTGAGCAGCAGCCGCAGCGGCGGATGCGGCACACCGGCGACGCGCAGCGCCCGCACCGCCCAGACCGCCTGCACCAGCCCGGCCTTCATGTCGAACACACCGGGACCGCTGACGCGGTCCCCTTCGACCCGCACCGGCCAGCCGTCGAGGGTGCCGGCGCTCCACACGGTGTCGTAGTGCGCCAGCATGGCCAGCGGACGGTCGCCGGAACCGGCGTACTCCAGCACCACCACGTCACCGTGCTCGACGGATTCGTGGCGCACCCGGCTCGCCGGTGGGCCGAGCCGCTCGGTCAGCCACTCCTCGACGTGGGCAAGCCCCTTGGCCAGCAACGCGAGGTCGTCGCTCGGCGTCTCCCGCTCGGCGTATCCGACCAGGTCGTCCACGAGCTGCCGGCGCTGGGCGTCGAGCCAGTTGCGCAGCGCGGCGACGTCGACGCCGTCGACCGCGGACGGCGGCGGGACCGCGCTCACCGCTGACTCGCTCACCGCAACGCCCCGCCGAGGGTGGCGATGCGGGCCTCGTCCATCGGCGCGCCGGCCTCCAGCTCGCGGATCTGGGCGACCAGCCGCTCCAGGCCGGGAACCGGGATGCCGTGCCGGGCGGCGGCGGCGAGCACCGGGCGGTAGTGGGTCGGGACCTCCGTGGGTCGGCGCCGGACCGCGATGTCGCGCCAGATGCCGCTGCGGTCCTTGGCCTGCGTGCGCAGCCAGGCGACGAGCGCATCGGTGGCTCGCTCCTGTGCCGCTTCGTCGTCGCCCGCATAGGGCAGCGGGTCGAACGCGTCGAACGGCTCCAGCGTGATCCCCTCCGCCTCGGCAACGGCGTAGATCTCCGCGACGAGCGCGTGCATCACCGGCCGGTGCCGGTGGATCAGCTCGGCCATCGGAGCGTCGGCGAGAGCGGTCGCGACGAGCATGGCGCCGAACCCCAGCTTGGACCACAGGTAACCGGCGACGTTGTCGGTGGCCCGGGCCGGACCCCACGCCTGCAGGTCGTCGACGACCTCCTGGACGCGTCGACTGTCCCGGCCGTCGAGTTCGCCGACGACGAGGGCGCCCGGCCCGCCGTCCCGGATCTCCCCCGGCCCGATGACGTCGGCGAAGAGGTTCACGAACGCCCCGACGGTGCGGTCCCGACCGATCCGGTCCGCGATCTCCTCCTCGTTCAGCCCGTTCTGCAGCGACACGACGAATCCGTCGTCGACCAGCCGGGGCGCGATCCAGTCCAGGGCCGGGCCGGTGGCCTGCGCCTTGACCGCGAGCAGAACCCGCTCGAGGCGAAGCGACGGCGCGTCCGGATCCGGGGTGAGGGCCCGCGCCACCCTTGCCGTGCTGCGCTCCGCGCCACGCACCAGGACGAGGCCGTCCGCGCCGATGCGTCGCACGTGCTCCGGGTCGGCGTCCACCACGGTGACCGGATGCCCGGCGCGGGCCAGGTGGTGACCGAGGGTGCCGCCGATGGCCCCGGCTCCGACGATCACGTACGGACGTGTCGACGTTGCCACAGTGTGCTCTCCTTCGCGCTCAGCCGGCCGCGCCCTGCAGCGCGGTCGTGTCGGTGTGGTGCAGGGGCAGCTCCGCGGTGCCTGCGGTGGCCCCACCGTCGACGCGCAACACGGCGCCGGTGATGAAGCCGGCCTCGTCGCCGGCCAGCCAGACCACGGCGGCCGCGACCTCGCCGGGCCGGCCGCGGCGTCCGAGCGGGTTGACCGACACGGCGGCTGCGTACGCCTCCGTTACCGGGTTGACCGGGCTGTCGACCTCGACGAACCCGGGCGCGACGGCGTTCACCCGGATACCGCGCCCGGCGAACTCGACCGCGCACGCCTTCGTCGCCATCTCCAGCGCGGCCTTCGACGTGCAGTAGTGGGCGGCCCCGGGTCGCGCCCTGGTCGCGGCCCCGGAACTGATGTTGACCACGGACGCGGGGCGACCGGCCCGGGCGAGCGCCACCGTCAACAGCACGGGTGCGCGCACGTTGACCTGCTGCACCCGGTCCCAGGCGGCCGCGGTCATGTCCTCGAGCGGGGTCGCGGGGTAGATGCCGGCCGCGTTGACGAGGACGTCGACCGGGTCCGGCCCGCCGCGTCGCCTGCCCGATGACCTCCGCGCATCGCTCGTCGCCGAGATCGGCAACCAGCGCGTGGGTGGTGGCGCCACCGCGGGCGATGGCGGACATCGCGGCGCGGAGCTCGACCCCCCGCGCGTCGACGCCGGTGACGGTGTCGCCCCGGGCGGCGAACGCCTCCGCCACGGCGAGCCCGATGCCGCCAGCCGCCCCGGTGACCACGACGTGGCGCGGGCTCATGTCAGCTGCCGTCCCTTGGTCTCCGGCATCAGGGCGTACACGACCACCCCGACCAGTGCGGCCGCGGCCACGTAGAGCCAGACGAAACCGCCGAGACCGTTCGTGCTCATCCAGGTCGTGATGTAGGGAGCGGTGCCACCGAAGATGGCGACGGCGAGCGCGTACGGCAGGCCGATCCCGGTGCTGCGCACCTCGGCCGGGAACTGCTCGGCCATGACCACCGCGCAGTTGGCCGAGTAGCCGGCCAGGAACGTCACCCCGACCAGCTCGACCACCAGCAACGGCCAGAACCCGCCCAGCTCGATCAGCCGGAACGCCGGGTAGGCGATCACGACGAACCCGACGGCGAAGGCGAGCAGCGTCGGCTTGCGCCCGTACCGGTCGGACAGCAGCGCGACGAAGGGCAGCAGGCACAGGAAGTAGGCGACGGCGATCGTGTTGGCCAGCAGCGCGTCGCTCAGCGGGATGCCGGTCGCGGTGTGCGCGTAGCCGGGCATGTAGCTGATCCACACGTAGTAGGTGAGGGTGCCGGCGATGGTGATGCCGACAACGCGCAGAGCCGCCCGGGGGTGCTCGGCCAACATGCCGATCACCGGGTTGCGCCGCCGGGTGCGGCCCTCGGCGTCGGCGTTGCGGAAGCTGTCGGTCTCCTCGACGCTGACCCGCAGCCACAGCCCGACCAGTCCGAGCAGGCCGCCGATACCGAACGCGATGCGCCAGCCCCAGGTCTGCATCGCGGCCTCGTCGAGAGTCGAGGTCAGCACGAAGCCCATCAGCGAGGCGATGAGCACGCCCGCGCCGACCGAGACCTGCTGCCACGAGCCGGCGAACGCCCGGCGTTGCGGCGCGGCCGACTCGACCAGGAACGAGGACGACGAACCGAACTCGCCGCCCGCGGAGAAGCCCTGCACCAGCCGGGCCAGCAGCAGAACCAGCGGGGCGGCGATGCCGATCGCCTCGTAGGTCGGGCAGATCGCGATGACGAACGCCGCGGCGGCCATCAGGCCGATGGTCAGGGTAAGTCCCTTCTTGCGGCCGTGCCGGTCGGCGTAGGCCCCGAGCAGCGCGCCGCCGATCGGGCGCATCACGAACCCGACCGCGAACACGGCCAGCGTCGAGAGCAGGGCCGCCGTCGGGTCGCCCTTGGCGAAGAACTGCGAGGCGAAGACCGGGGCGAGCGTGCCGTACACGGCCCAGTCGACCCACTCGACGGTGTTGCCGATCGCGCCGGCGACGATGGCCTTGCGCTGCTTCCGGGTGAGTCTGGTCTCCGACGGCGCACCGGGCGCCGTGGTCATCTCGCTCATGGGTTGTTCCTCGGATTCGGAGGTAGCTGTGCGCGCGACACGTCGGCGATCTGCGCATGGGTGGCGAGCCAGATGTCGGAGTGGCTCGCGATGTGCGCGAGCAGCTCGCGCAGGACGCCGAGGCGGGAGCGGTGCCCGATGATGTGCGGGTGCAGGGTGAGCTGGAACAGCCCGCCCTCGGCCCGGGCCGCGTCGAACTCGTCGCGCCAGATGTCGAGCAGGCTGCGCGGCGGTGTGTACGGCCGCAGCCCGCCGTAGCGCTCCATCATCAGGTACGGCGCGTCATCCCGGATCCACTCGACCGGGATCTCCACGACACCGGTCGGCCGGCCGTCGGCGACCAGCTCGTACGGCTCGTCGTCAGCCATCAACGACGAGTCGTAGGCCAGGCCGAGCTCCTCGATGATGGCCAGGGTGTGGTCGGAGAAGTCCCAGCTCGGCGTGCGGATCCCCACCGGCCGCACGCCGCTGAGCTTCTCCAGCGTCTCGAGGGCTCGCCCGGTCAGCTCGAGCTCGTCCTCGCGGGGGAGCAGCATGTTGCGCTCGTGGATCCAGCCGTGCACGCCGATCTCGTGGCCGGCGGCCGCGTAGGCCTCGACCTCGTCCGGGTGCAGCAGGGCCGACACGCCCGGCATGAAGAAGCTGGCTGGTACCCCGTGCTCGGCGAGCAACCGCAGGATCTTCGGTACCGCGACCCGCGCGCCGTACTCGCCCTGGGCGAGCTTGCCGGGCCTCGTCTCACCGTCCCGCAGCGGGATCGTCTCGTGGTCAGGGTCGAATGAGATCGCCACCGCGACCCGGGCACCGCCGGGCCAGCTGTCCGGCACCAGTCGGGCACCGGCACGGACCCGCGCCACGTGGCCGCGCCACGTGGGCTCGTCCCACTGCCAGGGCTCCATGCTCGGGTCCGTCATCGCGATCGCTCCTTGTTCCCGGCGCTCCCGGCGTCCGTGCCGATGGGTACCCAGGCGCGCTTGAGCGTGCGCGCCTGCAACGTCATGTCCGCCGTGTGGACGCCCGGAAGCGCGCCGACGACGGCCGTCATGTAGTGGTAGAGATCGCCGTAGCCGGGCAGCACGCCGTGAAGGCAGAGGTTGAACCGGCCGGTGGTGGCGCTGACGTAGCGCGTGGAACTCTCCTTCGCCAGCTGCGCGCCGACGTTCTCCAGCTCGCCGGGCTCGACCGTGAACCACTGGAGGAACTCCACGTCCAGGCCGATCAGGGCCGCGTCGAAGACGGTCCGGAAGCGAAGGCAACCGCGTCGGATCAGTGACTCCACCCGGCGCGCCGCGGTCGAGTCACTGACGCCGACGGCGGCGGCGATCTGCGAGTACGACGCTCGGCCGTCGGCCGCGAGCACCTTGGCGATCGCGAACTCCTGCTCGCTGAGCCGCTCGGGCTCGTGCCACTCGCGGTGACCTGATCGGGCGCCGTCCGGGCGCAGGAGCGCGACGGCATCCGACCCGAGCAGTCCGGTGTCCCACTCCTCCACCGCCGAGAACTTGCGCACCACGACCATGGCCTCGGTCTCGACGATGTCGTCCGGCCGGGGCAGCCCGTCGACGAGCACTGCGGCGACGTCGCGGTGGTGCGGCACGACGAACTCGGCCGCGACATCGGCGCTGCCGGTGACCACGGTGACGAACCGGGTCACGTCCAGCTCGGCGAGCGCCTCGGCGACGACGTTCGCGGTACCCGGTCGGCAACGCAGCCGCACCTGCAGGGAGATGCCCAGCCCGCACCGCAGGTGGTCCAGCACACCGGTGACCACGACGATCCCGGTGTCGAGCAACTGCTGTCCACGCCGGGCCACCGTCGACTCCGTGGCTCCGACAGCTGCTGCCACCTGTTTCCAGGTGGCTCGCCCGTTCAGCTGGAGCGCAGCGATGATGCGCTGATCCAGTTGTCCGATCGCTCCGATACTCGTCACTCAAGTAGTGTGGACTGCAGGAATTACTCATGTCAAGCGACATGATCGGAGATTTTCGTCAGTGCGTTGTGTTCTGCCGGATCCGGGCGGAGGTCGGAGGCGGCAGCGCGGTCATCGGCCTACGGGTTTGAGCGGATCGTGTCCGATGCGCATGAGACGGTGCCGCCACCCGGCCTGCCCGGCCTTCGGCTCCGGGTCAGCGCCGCGCTCGGCCCGGACCCGGTCGACAACCCGACGCATCGTGGCCACATCGCTCTCGGTCAGGTCGGTTCGCCGCTTGCCCAACACAGCCAGCACGGCCCGTCCCGTCGGAGTGCCCACCGGCCCGACCGCGGGCTCGGACTCTTCCTTCGCGTCATCGGTCGCCAACCAGTCCTGCAACTCACGCGAGGTCATGTTCACCAGGGTGTGGAACTCGTTCCACAGCGCATCGTCGACATGTGCAGCCATGGCCGGGCCTACCCCGGCCCGGCCGATCCGAACCCACGGGCTGATCCGGACGACACGGCTGTCCGATCGATCTCGTCGAGCCGTCAGATGTCGGTGAAGCCGTACTCGGCGGCCAGCTCGGCCACCGGCAGCGTGCGGCCGGCGAAGCGGGCGACGGCGGCGTCGGCGAGCAACGCGCGCACCGCCCGGCCCGGGAACTCGATCGAGTCGGTGCCGGGTGGCAGTGCGTCGCCGAGCTCCGCCACGATCGCCTCGGTGCGCGTGAAGCCGGGCGACACGGCCAGCACGGTCACGCCGTGCGGGCTCAGGTCGTGCGCAAGCGTGTGGGCGAGCCGGTCGACCGCGTGCATGGCGAGGTCGTAGAACACGTGATCGGCGAGCACGTCGACGCCGGGGTTGCGGTAGCCGGTGAGCACCAGCAGCCCGTGCCGATCGATCAACAGGGGCGCCGCGTGCCAGGCCGACACGAGGTGGCCGCGCACCCCGGCGTCGATCATGTTGGACCAGTGCTCGACCGGCAGCGTCCAGAACGGGCCACCGCGGAAGGGCAACGCGTTGCCGTCGAAAGCGTTGGCCACCACGAGGTCCAACCCGCCGTGCTCGGCGCGGATCCGTTCGAACAGCGCCGCCACCGCGGCGTCATCGCGATGGTCGAGCGGCACCGGGATACCCCGACCGCCGCGTGCCGTGAGCTGCTCCGCGGTGTCCTCGACCGTGCCGGGAAGCTCCGAGTGCCGCCGCCCGCGACTCTCCCGATCGGTGACGTACACCGTGGCGCCCGCTTCTCCGAGCACGAGCGCGATCCCCCGGCCCACTCCGCGGGCTGCACCGGTGACCACCGCCACCTGGCTCACGACCGCGCTCGCTCGGCCAGCCGGGCCAGCGTCGCGGGCCAGCGCCGGGCGAAGACGGCTCGGGTCTGGGCGTCGACCGATCCCAGCACCCGATGCTCGACGCTCACCGCGGTGCTCGCTCCGGCCGCTTCCAGCCGTATCCGCCACTGCCCGATCACCGGACCCCGGATGTCCATCGTGCCGTCGAGCCGCAGCTCCCGGCCGGGATCGAGCCCGGTGACCACACCCCAGAGGGTCCGGCCACCCGGGTCGAGCCCGGACCCGGTCGTGGTGCCGAGCCGGCCGCCGATACGCGGCTCGAAGACCAGCCGTTGCCCCGCCGGCCAGCACGGCGGCCACCAGTCGGCCAGTTCCAACAGCGTGTCCCAGGTGCGCCCGACCCCGGCGTGCACCTCGTTTGCGCGCGGACGTCCAGGCCGTAGTCCATCGTTTCCTCCTGCCGGTCGGTGTTCCCGAGCCGCAGCGGCGCCGCCGCAACGGGCGCTGTGGACGGCTGGACCCAACGCTCGTACGCCTGCCTGAGCGGTGCCGGATCGACGTGGTTGAACCGCTCGCGGCCGCGCCGCTCGACCGTCACCAGACCGGCCTCGACCAGCGTCCCGAGGTGCTTCATGACGGCGAATCGGGTGGTCGGGAAGCCCTCGGCCAGTGAGCCCGTGGTGCGAGGGCCGGCCAGCAGCGCGTCCAGGATGGCGCGCCGAGTCGGGTCGGCAAGCGCCCGCCAGATCGGTTCGTCGTCCGGCGGCTTCCGCGGGCTCACATGTGACTCTTTAGTTACCTTTTAGCCGCAGGTCAACTCCGTCATTAGAGTGGCGCGTGGGAAGATCGACCGGGCGCGGCGGCAGCATCGGTCCGGATGCAGGGGACCGGAGTCGGATGGACACGAAACGAGTCGCAGGCGTGGCAGGCCGCGTTCTCGTCGCCGTCCTCTCCGTCGCCGTTCTCGTGGCCACGGGCAACCTGTGGACCCTGCAGCGTCAATTCCGCGGGGTGACCGTCGCCAGCGACGCACTGACCCGAACCGCACCGGTGCCCGAAGGCGAGCCGTTCACCGCGCTGCTGGTCGGGCTGGACGCGCGAACCGACGCCGCCGGCAACCCACTGCCGCCACAACTGCTCGACGCGCTGCACGCCGGCCCGGACGAAGGTCAGCTGCACACGGACACCATGATCCTGCTGCGGGTGCCGGGTCGGTCCGGCGGTCCGGCCACCGCGATCTCGATCCCCCGCGACTCGTACGTCCCGATCGACGGTGAGCGCGGCAAACACAAGATCAACTCTGCGTACCGGCGCGGGGTGGCCGAGGCCGAGAAGATGCTGTCCGCCCAGGAGGTCAGCGGCCCGGAGCTGGACCGCCGCGGCCGCGAGGCCGGTCGGCAGAAGCTGATCGCGACGGTCGAGAACCTCACCGGGGTCTCCATCGACCACTTCGCGGAGATCAACCTCGCCGGTTTCGTCGAGCTCACCCAGGCGCTCGGCGGGGTGCCGGTGTGCCTCAACAAGGCGGTCCGCGACTCGTACTCGGGCATCGACCTGCCGGCCGGGGAGCAGTCGGTGAGCGGGGCGGAAGCGCTCGCGTTCGTCCGGCAACGGCACGGGCTGCAGGGGGGCGACCTTGATCGCATCGCCCGCCAGCAGGCCTTCGCCGCGGGCCTGGCGCAACGGTTGCAGGGCGCAGGCACGCTGTCGGACGCAAGCACGCTGAACGAGCTGGCGGGCGTCGTGTCCCGGCACGTCGTTCTCGACCGGGGCTGGGATCTCGATCAGGCCATCGCCCAGCTGCGTCGGTTCACCGGAAACGACCTGGTGTTCCGGACCATCCCCACCGGTCGCACCGACCTGCAGACGCCGGTGGACGGGATCGCGGTCGAGATCGACGAGGATGCGGTGCGCAACTTCGTGGCATCCATCGTGGATCCAGGGGCACTGGCCGCTCTCCCCACGACGAGCATCGCCCCCGTCAGTACTCCGCTGCCCGGGGCGACACCGACTCCGACGGGGCAGGCCGGCGAGCAGCCGCCCAGCACCACCCGCGTGATCACGGCGGACGGGATACCCTGCGTGGACTGATCGGGCACCCGGCAGACTGATCGCCCGTGACCGACAGTTTCCCGTGCCGGCAGGCCCGAACCCGCCGGTTCACCCTTGGCGTCCCGCGCGGCATCACCATCTCCCCGGACGGCGACCGGATCGTGTTCCTGCGCAGCCGCGGTGGCACCGATCCGGTCACCTGCCTGTGGACGTTCGACCCGCAGACCGGGATCGAGCGCCTCGTCGCCGATCCGTGGCAACTGAGCGTGGGCGGCGGGCACAGCGACGACCTGCCACCGGAGGAGCGGGCCCGCCGGGAACGCAGCCGCGAGCAGGCAGCCGGCATCGTCGGCTACGCGACAGATCGTCCGGTCACCATGGCCGCGTTCGCCCTCGCCGGGCAGCTCTACGTGGCCGAGCTGGCCGCCGGGCTCACGCCGCGGCTGGTCGACACTGCCGGTGGGGTGATCGACCCGCGGCCCGACCCGCACGGTCAGCTCGTCGCCTTCGTCGCCGACGGTTCGCTGTACGTCCACGATGTCACCAGCCGCCTCACCTCGGTCCTCGCGACGCCCGATGCGCCCGGCGTCACCTACGGCCTCGCCGACTTCGTCGCGGCCGAGGAGATGGGCCGGATGCGCGGCTACTGGTGGTCGCCGGACGGGGACGCGTTGCTGGTCGCCCGGGTGGACGACAGCCCGGTGCAGCGCTGGCACATCGCCGACCCCGAGCACCCGGAACGGCCCCCGAACGTGATCGCGTACCCGGCCGCCGGCACCGCCAACGCCCGGGTCGCGCTGCAGATCATCGGGATGGACGGCACGTGGACGCGCGTGGCATGGCCGGCCGACCGGTACGAGTACCTGGTGTCCGCGGTGTGGGACACGTTCGAGCTGCTGATCGTGGTGCAGCCGCGCGACCAGCGGACGTTGCAGGTGTTGCGGGTGGATCCGCTGACCGGGCTCACCTCACCGCGGTACGAGCAGCACGATCCGGCCTGGGTGGACATCGTGCCCGGCGTGCCGGCGCACACCTCGTCCGGCGCGCTCGTCGTCACCGCGGACGTCGATGGCGCCCGCCGCCTCATGGTCGGCGACGTGCCGGTGACGCCGGCCGAGCTGCAGGTCCGCAGCGTGCTCGACGTCGACGGCACCACAGTGCTGTTCACCGCCAGCACCGATCCCTGCTCGGTGGGGTTGCATTCCTGGGACGGCTCCGTGCTGACCGAGCACACCCCGGCCACCGGCGTGCACAGCGGCCGGCTCAGCGGTGGCACCCTCGTCGTCAGCAGCCAGGACCTCGACTCCGACGGCAGCACGACGACCGTGCGCCGCAGGCGTGGCGGTGAGCTCACCATCACCTCGTTCGCCGAGCCACCCGGGCTGCTCCCCCGCGTCACGCTGCTGACGGCAGGTGAGCGGGAGCTGCGCACCGCGGTGCTGCTTCCTTCGTGGTACGAGAAGGGCACACCGCTGCCGGTCCTGATGGATCCCTACGGCGGTCCGCACGCGCAGCGCGTGCTGGCCAGCCGGGCGGCGCACCTGAGCAGCCAGTGGTTCGCCGAGCAGGGATTCGCCGTGGTCGTCGTCGACGGCCGCGGCACGCCGGGTCGGGGACCGCAGTTCGAGCGGGCCGTGCACGGCGACCTGGCCGAACCGGTGCTCACCGATCAGGTCGACGCCCTGCACGCGGTGGCCGAGCGGTACCCGGATCTGGACCTGGGCCGGGTCGGCATCCGGGGCTGGTCGTTCGGTGGGTACCTGGCCGCGCTGGCGGTGCTGCGCCGACCGGACGTCTTCCACGCCGCGGTGGCCGGAGCCCCGGTGACCGACTGGGCCCTGTACGACACCCACTACACCGAGCGCTACCTCGGGCGGCCGGACACCGATCCGCTCGCCTACGAGCGCTCGTCGCTGATCGCCGACGCCGCCGGGCTGGAGCGCCCGTTGCTGCTCGTGCACGGGATGGCCGACGACAACGTGGTCGCCGCGCACACCCTGCGGCTGAGCTCGGCGCTGCTGGCGGCGGGCCGACCGCACAGCGTGCTGCCGCTGTCCGGCATCACACACATGACGCCGCAGGAGGTGGTGGCCGAAAACCTGCTGCTGCTGCAGGTGCGCTTCCTGTGCGACGCGCTCGGGGTGCCGGTGCCCGGGTGAACCCGGTCTCGATCCGGAGCACCCGCCCTCACCGATCGCGGCCGATCTGGGACGTGCCGTTCGCGGCCCGCCCGTCCTTCCGCCTCCAGGCGGATCTGGCAGGCTGACGGTCGCCGAAAAGGCACCGATTCCCCTACGGAGGACAGCGTGGCGTTGCAACGACCGGAGATCGATCCCATCGACGGCCCGCCCCCGGCCGATCTGCTGGTCGAGGACATCTGGGCGGGCGAGGGCGCCGAGGCCACCTCCGGCCGCACCGTCGAGGTGCACTACGTCGGGGTCGCCCACTCCACCGGCGAGGAGTTCGACGCTTCCTGGAACCGGGGCGCGCCGCTGAAGTTCCCGCTCGGGACCGGGCGCGTGATCGCGGGCTGGGACCGGGGCGTGGCCGGGATGAAGGTCGGCGGTCGGCGCCGGCTCGTCATCCCGCCGCACCTGGGCTACGGCGATCGCGGCGCGGGCGGCGCGATCCGGCCCGGTGAGACGCTGATCTTCGTGGTCGATCTGGTGGCCGTCGGCTGAACCTGCTGCTGATCTCCGACACGCACCTTCCGCACCAGGGCCGCGATCTCCCGGACCCGGTGTGGGCGGCCGTCGACGCCGCCGACCTGGTGGTGCACGCCGGTGACTGGGTGTCGGTCGACCTGCTGGACGCACTCGCCGCGCGGGCCGCCCGGCTGGTCGGGGTGTTCGGGAACAACGACGGACCGGAGCTGCGGGCCCGGCTGCCCGAAGTCGCTCGTCTCCAGCTGGACGGCGTGCGGCTGGCCGTGGTGCACGAGACCGGCGCCGCCACCGGTCGGGAACGTCGGTGCGCCGCGGCCTACCCCGATGTCGACGTACTCGTCTTCGGGCACAGCCACATCCCGTGGGACACCACGGCGCCGACAGGTCTGCGCCTGCTCAACCCGGGTTCCCCGACCGACCGGCGCCGTCAGCCGACCCACACGTTCATGACCGCGGAGATCTCCGCGGGTGCTCTGCGAACCGTCATCCTGCACCATCTCGAACGCCGTTGAGCATCGGCACATCACGAAACGGTGTGCGGCTCCGGTGGGCTGTCCCGACGACGGTAGGGTCCGACCTCTCTCGGACTCGACGACATGCGAGCGGGCTGGAACCGGCCAGGACACATCCGGAGACCATCGGGGGATCGCACGATGACGGATCGGGCAGCCGATCGGACCGACACGACGACGCGGCTCGATCAGGACGTGGTCGAGCGGGTCTCGCTCGCAAAGGACAGCCCGCCCTCCCCGCGGGACGAGCAGACCGTCAGGATCACCAGGTCCGACGGGGACACCGTGCGGGTGGACCGCGAGGTGCCGGCACCGCGGTCGGGCGCCGGCCGGCCGGCGGCAGCACCGCCCAGCCCGTGGGGCCCGACGCCCCCGCCACCGCCGTACCCGCCGGCCGGTCCCCCGGCCGGACCTCCTGGCGGCCCGCCGATGGGCGGCTGGCAACCGCCGCCACCCCCGCCGTGGCCCGGCACGCAGGTCATGCCCGCTCCGGTGAACCCACCGCTACCGCCGGCGCGCGGTGGCTCGAACATCCCCCTGATCGTGTTCGGCGTGCTCGCCGCGCTCGTGATCACCGGCGGCGCCTGGGCGCTCATCATGCTGGCTGCCGGCAGCTCACCGTTCGGCTCGAGCGTCGCCGACGATCCGCAGGCCGCCCCGCCCACGTCCGCCGCACCCGGCCCGTCCGCGCCGGCCATCCCCCTGCCGCCGAGTTCCGCACCCGGCACCGGTGACCCTTCGAGCGGGCCGACGGGCGAGGTGCAGGTGAGCTGGGACCTCGCCGGGGTGACCTACCTGGCCACCGTCACGACCTCAGGGGCCACCGGCACCGCCACCGTGGCCTACACCGCGACCGGGCAGCCGAACGAGATCTACCGGATCCGCCAGGACCTGGCCCTCAGCAACTCCGGGGGCAAGTGGGCCTACGTGGGCAGCAATCCGGTCGACGCCGATTCCGCCGCGCCCGCCGCCAACTACGCGCCCGACATCTTCGTGCTCGAGACGAACGACGCGGGAGAGGTCTCGATCACCGAGGTCTGCGACACCACGGGAACGTGCTCGCCGGCCACGATGGAATGAGAGCGTCCCGGTCCGGGTTGGCCCGCACTGCCGAGGTGATGGGACACCGCCGAGGTGATGGGGTGGTCCGGTGAGCAAGGCGAAGACCGTCGAGTACCGGGATGATGTCGAGCTGACCAACCTCGACCAGCCGCTGTTCGACGGCGCGGAGGCCACCAAGCGTGATCTGGTGGATTACCTCGACGCCGTCTCGGACCGGATCCTGCCCGAGCTGCGCGACCGGCCGCTGTCGGTGATCCGGGTGCGGCCGGGGCAGCCGCCGTTCATGCAGAAGAACCTGCCGAAATACGCCCCGGACTGGATCCGGAGCACATCGGTGTGGGCCGAGGCCTCCCGGCGTGAGGTGCACTACGCGCTCTGCGACGACCGGCGCACGCTGCTCTGGTTCGCCAACCAGCGCGCTGTCGAGTACCACCCGACCCTGATGCGGACGGAGTCGCAGGCCGACGGGGAGACCGGCGTCGGCTACCCCACGCACCTGATCATGGATCTGGATCCACCGGCGGACGACGCGTTCGACCACGTCGTCGCGGCCGCCCGGCTGGTCCAGCAGGCACTCGCCGACACGGGGTTGGCCGCGGCGGTGAAGACCAGCGGCGCCAAGGGCCTGCACGTGTTCGTGCCGCTGGCGCCCCCCACCGCCGTCGAGGGCTGGAAACACGTCGAGGACGTGGCCGCTGCGACCCGGGCACTGGCCGCCCGCGCCGAACGGATCGACCCGCAGATCGCGACGACGGCGTTCATCCGGGAGGACCGTGGCGACAAGGTGTTCCTCGACTCGACCCGGGCCGGCGGGGCCACGGTGGTCGCGGCCTACAGCCCGCGGGCCCGGCCGGGTGTCCCGGTCTCCTTCCCTGTGGCGTGGGACGACCTCGACCGGATCACGCCGCGCGAGTTCACCGTGCACACCGCGCCCGGTCTGCTGGCCGACACCGACCCGTGGCGGGAGCGGATGCCGCAGCCGCAGACGCTGCCGGAGGATCTCGTCGCCGAGGGACACACCATCCCGATCGCCCGGGTGCAGGCCATGCACGAGGGCAAGCGACGGGCGCGAGCCCGCAAGCAGTAGCCCGCCACCGCTGGCCCGGGATCATGGTGATCAGCGTGCGAGGATGAGGGCCATGGTGCTCGAGATCGCGGATTTCGCCGTCCTGCCCGGTACCGAGGACGAGTTCGCCGCCGCCGTGGCGAAGGGGCTGCCCTTCGTCGCCGACACTCCGGGTTTCCGCAACGCCCGGCTCACCCACAGCATCGAGTCGCCGAGCCGGTTCGTGCTGCTCATCGAGTGGGACACCGTCGAGGCGCACACCGTCGGGTTCCGCGAGTCCGAGAACTTCCCCCGGTGGCGGGAGATCATCGGCCCGTTCTTCGACGGGCCACCGCGGGTCGAGCACTTCGACGACGTGTCCGGGTGATCCGGTTTACCGCACTGAGAGCCGGCTGAGGGTGGCCTACCGGAACTCCACGTCCGGTCGCCTAGCGTCATAGCGTGTCCCGAAGCCCGCGTGCCTGGTTGCCTGCCGTCCTGGGGACGGCCCTGGCCGCGTTCTTGCTGGTCAACGGCAGCGCCGCGGCGAGTACCCCGGATCCGTCCACAGCGGAGACCCCGACGCCGGCACCCGCGACGCCGGGGGTTCGCACCGAGGAGCAGCGACTCGCGGTGCCCGGTGGGCCCGGGATCGGCGCACCGATCGAGCTCGACTCCACCCTGTACCTGCCGGAGACCACGCCGGCCCCCGCGGTGCTGGTCGCGCACGGCTTCGGCGGCAACAAGGCCTCCGTCGACTCCGACGCGCGCGAGCTGGCCGCTCGCGGATTCGTCGTGCTGGCCTGGTCGGCACGCGGGTTCGGCACCAGCGGCGGGCAGATCGCGCTCGACTCCCCCGACTACGAGGTCGCCGACGCGCGTGCCCTCGTCGACTGGCTGGCCACCCGTCCCGAGGTCACCCAGGACGGCCCCGGCGATCCCCGGGTCGGCATCACCGGCGGCTCGTACGGTGGGGCGATCTCGCTGCTGCTGGCCGGCAACGACCGACGCGTCGACGCGCTCGCCCCGGTGATCACCTGGAACGACCTGGGTCAGGCGCTCTTCCCCAACGCGGCTACCCCGACCGCTCCGCCCGTCGACACTCCCGCCCACGGAGCCTTCGCACCCGACGGGGTGTTCAAGAAGGGCTGGGCGGGGATCTTCTTCTCGGCCGGGCTGGGTCCGGCCGCCGGACCGGGCTCGACGGGCACCGACGACGGGTCGGAAGCGTCCGGGGGAGGCATCTCCTCGGCCGCGGGCGCATCGGGCGCGGCCGGCGGGGGCGCCGGCTCCGAGCCTGACGCCGGCGCCGCGCCTGCCATCGATCCCGGTGGTGGAGCCGCCACCTGCGGCCGGTTCATCCCGGCGGTCTGCGCCGCATACACCGAATCGTCCACCACCGGCAGGCTCTCCCCCGCCACCGCCGACCTGCTGCGCCGCTCGTCGCCTGCCGGCATCACCGACCGGATCACCGCGCCGACGCTCCTCGTGCAGGGGGAGCAGGACACCCTGTTCGGGCTCGACCAGGCCGATGCCAACGCCCGCCAGATCGCCGCGAACGGCACGCCGGTGAAGGTCGCGTGGTTCGCCGGCGGGCACGACGGCGGCCGGCCGGGGCCAAGAATCCGCGATGAGATCGGTGACTGGTTCACCTGGTACCTCGGCCGGGACGGCGCGCTCGCCGAACGCGGCGACGACCCGGGAACCGGCTTCTCCTACGCCGTCGAGAGCGGCATCCGCACCACGGGTCGGACCCCGACCGGCCGCACCGTCGTCGCGGCCGACTACCCGGGCCTGACCGGGGCTGCCACGCTGATGACGCAGACGATCGGCCTGGCGGGCGAGCCACAGGTCGTCATCAACCCCGCGGGCGGCAACCCGGCCGCGATCACCTCACTGCCCGGGCTCGGCGGCGCCCTTGGCGGCATCGGCGGCCGGCTGACCGCGTTCACCGCCGAGCTGCCGGGCCAGTCGGCGCAGTTCCGCTCCGCCGCCCTGGACACGCCGCTGCTGGTGGCGGGCGCGCCGCGGATCACCGTCTCCGTGTCGCGACTCCCCGGCCAGCCGGCGCCGACCGAGGCGATCCTGTTCGCCAAGACCTACGAGGTCACCCCGGACGGCCTGCGCACGCTGCTGGGCAGCGCGGTGGCGCCGATGCGGGTCGCGGTGCCGGCCGACGGAGCGCCCGCGGTGGTCACCGTGACGCTGCCCGGGGTGGTCGCCCCGATCGAGGCCGGCAACCGGCTGCTGGTCTCGGTGAGCAGCACCGACCAGGCCTACGCGGCGACCACCGATCCGGCGGTGTGGCGGATCGGGCTGCCGGACGGTGCGATCACCGTGCCGGTGGTGCCCGGTGAGTCGGTCACCGCGAACACCGTGCCGCTCGCGCCCGCGATCGGGATCGGCGTCGTGCTCGCACTCGCCCTGCTCGGCTGGCTCGCCGCTCGGCTGTGGGAGCACCGCCGGGCGACACCTCCCGGCCCCGGCGTCGGACGACCGCTGGAGATCCGCGACCTGGCCAAGACCTATCGCGGCGGGTTCAGCGCGGTGAAGGGGGTGTCGTTCGACGTCGAGCCAGGCATGGTGCTGGGGCTGCTCGGACCGAACGGGGCCGGCAAGACCACGGTGCTGCGGATGCTGATGGGCCTGATCCGCCCGACCGCGGGAACGATCACGGCGTTCGGGGAGAGTGTGGAGCCGGGAGCGCCGGTACTGGCCCGGATCGGCGCGTTCGTCGAGGGACCGGGGTTCCTGCCGCACCTGTCCGGCGCGGAGAACCTGCGGCTGTACTGGGCGGCCACCGGTCGGCCGGTGGAGAAGGCCCACATCACCGAGTCCCTTCAGATCGCCGGGCTCGGCGCGTCCGTCCACCGGCGGGTGGGCACCTACAGCCAGGGCATGCGCCAGCGGTTGGCGATCGCGCAGGCCATGCTCGGGCTACCCGAGCTGCTCGTGCTCGACGAGCCGACGAACGGGCTCGACCCGCCCCAGATCCACGCGATGCGCGAGGTGCTGCGCGCGTACGCGTCCGGTGGGCGCACGGTCGTGGTCTCCAGCCACCTGCTGGCCGAGGTCGAGCAGACCTGCACCCACGTGGTGGTGATGCACCACGGCAAGGTGGTGGCCGACGGCACCGTCGAGGACATCATCGCCGGCCGCGGGGCGGCCACCTTCACGGTCGATACGCCGGAGCGGGCGGCGGCGGTGCTGGGAGGCCTCAGCGGCGTGCAGGCGGTGCACGTCGTCGACGGCGCCGTGCTCGCCGAGCTGAACGGCACCCCGCGGGCCTCGGCCGTTCGCGCTCTCGTGACGGCCGGGGTCGACGTGGCCTCGGCCGGGCCGGCGCGTCGACTCGAAGAAGCGTTCCTGCAGCTGGTGGGAGAGGACCTCGAGCCATGACCACCGTTCCCACGGAGGCGGCGACATGATCCGCACCGACCTGCCCGTCGAGGCCAGCACCGGGTATCTGCCGAACCGGACGCTTCCGGTGCGCGTCGAGCTGGTGCGCCAGCTCAAGCGGCGCCGGACCCAGGTGACGTTCGCGCTGGTGGCCCTGCTGCCGGTGATCCTCTGGGTGGCGTTCTCGCTGGCGGACGACGGGCCGCCGACCGGGTCGCTCAACCTCGTCGACCTGGCCAAGGGCAGCGCCGCGAACTTCGCGGTGTTCGCGCTGTTCGCCTCCGGCTCGTTCCTGCTGGTCGTCGTGGTCGCGCTGTTCTTCGGGGACACGGTGGCGTCCGAGGCGTCGTGGTCGAGCCTGCGCTACCTGCTGGCAGCACCGATCCCGCGGGCCCGCCTGCTGCGGCAGAAAGCCGTCGTGGCCGCGCTGCTGTCGGTGACGGCGATCGTGCTGTTGCCGGTGGTGGCGCTACTGGTCGGCTCGCTCGCCTATGGCACCGGCAACCTGGTGAGCCCCACCGGTGAGTCGCTCGCGTTCTGGGCGGGAGCCGGACGGGTGCTGCTGGGGGCGTTGTACCTCTCGGTGTACCTCAGCTGGGTGGCCGCGTTGGGGCTGCTGCTGTCGGTGATCACCGACGCCCCGCTGGGCGCGGTCGGCGGCGCGGTGATGGTGTCGATCGTGTCCCAGATCCTCGACCAGATCACGGCGCTGGAGGATCTGCGGAACTACCTGCCCACGCACTACGCCACGGCCTGGTCGGGCCTGCTCGCCCAGCAGGTGGACTGGGACGGCATGACCCGGGGTGTCTTCTCGTCGCTCTGCTACGCCCTGGTCCTCGGGGGTTTCGCGGTGTACCACTTCCACCGCAAGGACATCACCAGCTGACCATGCGCCGTGAGTGGCGTTCCGTGTAGGAACACGGCGCGCACCTCACGAGGTCAGCCGTGGGAGAGGCGACGCACTCCTGGAGCCGTCGAACGGTTCAGCAATGCGCACCCAGTGAGCTCCGGCAGCGTCGTGTCCACGCCGGGGGCGATCCGGTACGGCCGGGCCTGCAACAGACCGCCGAGGGACTTGCGCAGCCGGGACATCTCGGCCCGGACGGTCACCAGGTGCTCGCGATCGCCGTAGAGCGCCTCGGACAGCGCCGCCGCGTCCATCCCGGCCGGACCGGCGTACGCGAGCAGGACCAGCACCTCCGCGTGCCGGGTGGACAGCGGGTGCATCCACCGGCTCGAACCGTCCACCAGAGCGCGGGGTGGCCTGCTCTCCAGGTCGAGGGAGAGCCGCATTCGCGCGCTGGATGCGGTGCGCAGCAGCCAGCCGCCGGGCACCGGCTCCGGCACGCAGACGCCCACGCCGTGCACGGCCACCGGCCGGTCACCGCGGGGCGCCGCAACCCGGTCCAGGCTCGGCATTCCGGTCACCGCGGCCACCCAGCCGTGGTCGTCGACGACCAGCCCTGGTCCGGACAGGCCCGAGAGCAGCGGGGCCGCCACGCCGCGCAGCGCCTCGATCCGACTCTCGTGCTGGCGCCACAGACTGGCCTCGGCCAGCTTCACCGCGGTTCCGACCAACGCAACCGTGGTCGGGTGGATGGTCTCGGCCGGGCCGCTGACGTCCACGACCCCGAGCAGGTCTCCGGACCGGGGGTCGTGCACGGGGCACGCGGTGCAGGTCCAGACGTGGTGGGTGCGGACGAAATGCTCCGCGGCGAACATCTGCACCGGTGCGGCCTCGGCCAGCGCGGTCCCGATCGCATTGCTTCCGACCGTGCCCTCGGACCAGTTGGCGCCCTCGGTGAACCCGAGCGCATCGGCCCGGCGCCGGACGTGGGTCGAGCCCTCCCGCCAGAGCAGCACGCCGTCCGCGTCGGTGATGACCATGATGTGGCGAGCGTCCTCGGCCACCGAGGTCAGTGCGGCCCGCAGCTCAGGGAGCACCCGGTGCAACATCGAGGCCACCCGTCGCTGCTCGACCTCGATCGGACCGATCGGATCGGGTGGGTCACCGAGATCGGGATCGACGCCCTGCGCGCGGGCCCGCCGCCACGAGCGGGCCACCAACCGGCGTGGATCGGCCGGCGGACGATCACCGGAGAGCAGCGCGTCATGCACCCGCGCGAGCATGCGGGCGTGCTGTCCGACGTCGATGCCCGGCCGGATCGCGCAGACACCGTCGTCCACGGCCACCTCCCGCATCCCGGGCCAGCCTAAGTACTTGCCATCAACAACGCCAGCCACTCCGGCGGGCGGGGATCAGGCGGCGGGCGCGGGCTGAGAGCCCGCCCCGGCCGGGGTGGTGGGCCGCACCGGTTCGGCCGCGGCCCGGGTCGGGCGTGGCGAACCGAGCAGCACCCCACCCACGATCACCGCCGCCGCCACCAGTTCCACCACGCTCGGCCGCTCCCCCAACACCACCGCGGCCAGGGTGATGCCGACCACGGGCACGAGCAACGAGTACGGCGCGACCACACCCGCCGGGTTCCGGCGCATCAGCAGGGTCCAGATCCCCGAGCCGACCACGGTGGCCAGCAGCGCGACGTAGCCCAGCGCGATCACCCCGGGCAGACCGGCAGGGGTGGCCGCGGCCCGCAGGGCGTCCCAGCCCGCGGCCGGACCCTCGATCACCCACGACATTCCCAGAAGCGGCAACGGTGGAACCACCGACATCCACAGCGTCAGGTGCAACGGGTTGGGTGCCGGCTCGCCCGCGTCCCGCATCGCCAACCGGCTCGCCAGGTTGCCGAACGCCCAGCCCACCGCCCCGAGCAGCGTGAGCAGCACCGGGAACACCGCGGCGGCCTGCGCCCTGGCCACCGCGATCGTGGCCAGCCCGGACACCGCCAGCCCGATCCCGATCCCCTGCCGCAGCGAGATCCGCTCACGCAGCAGCGCCGCGCCGAGAAGCACCGTGAACGGCGCCGAGGCCTGCAGCACCAGCGACGCGAGCCCGGTGGGCATGCCGATGTCCATGGCCACGAACAGGAACAGGAACTGCACGGTGCCGAAGCCG
Source organism: uncultured Actinomycetota bacterium (assembly GCA_963841985.1). Lineage (GTDB taxonomy): Bacteria > Actinomycetota > Actinomycetes > Mycobacteriales > Pseudonocardiaceae > Pseudonocardia. The sequence continues at coordinate 90,355 of CAWJFD010000010.1, read as the reverse complement.
AGCCCGTAGCCGAGCAACCAGCGCAGCGGCACCCGCGGGCGCGGCACCAGCAGCAACGTCGGGATGGCGATCACCGCGAACCGCAGAGCGGCCATGAACAGTGGCGGAAAGTGCTCCAGCCCGACGTGGATGGCCAGGAAGTTGCCGCCCCAGAGCACGGCGACGACGACGGCGAGCAAGCGGTCCCGGTTGGTCACGCCTTCACCGTGCGCGTTCCACACTACTAAGACCAGCGATTAAATCTGCAAGCGATGTTTAGACTTCCTTCATGGACGTGCAACGGCTGCGGATCTTGCGTGAGCTCGCGGACCGCGGATCGGTCACGGCGGTGGCCGCCGCGCTGTCCTACACCCCGTCGGCGGTCTCCCAGCAGCTCAAGACGCTGGCCCACGAGGTCGGGGTGGCGTTGACCGAGCCGGCCGGCCGCGGGCTCCGGCTCACCGAAGCCGGGCACGCGCTCGCCGTCGAGGCCGAGGACGTGCTGGCCGCGGTGGCCCGGGCCGAGGTCGCGATCGAGCGGCTGCGCACCGTGCCGACGGGCCAGGTACGGATGGCGATCTTCCAGTCGGGAGCCCGGATGCTGCTGGCCGGGCTGTTGCGGCGGCTGGACGGGGTGGACGGCGTCGAGCTCTCGTGCCGGGACGTCGACATGACTCCTGGCGACGTCGCGGCGCTCACCGCCGACTACGACATCGTCGTCTGCCATCGGGACGAGGCCGCGCCGGCACCGTCCAGGGAACGCTGGCAGGTGATCCCGTTGCTGCGCGAACCGCTGGACGTCTTCCTGCCGCCGGGCCACCCGCTGACCCGGCGCCGCCGGCTGCGGCTGTCCGAGCTGGCCGGGCAGCCGTGGATCGGGGTGGCGGTGGGCTGGCCGGTGGACGATGTGCTGCGCTCGATCGCCATGCGCACCGGCACCACACCCAGGGTGGTGCAGCGGATCAACGACTTCTCGGTCACCGAGGAGCTGGTGGCCGCCGGTCGCGGCATCGCGCTGCTGCCGCGCTACTCGACCGACGACCGTGGTGGGCGGCGACTGGTGCGCAAGCCGCTGGCCGGGGTTCGGGCCGCACGGCTTGTGGAGGCGGTGCTGCGGACCAGCGCGGCCGCCCGACCTGCGGTGGGCGCCGTGCTGGACGCGCTGCGCGCCGAGGTGGATGCGCGGGTGGCGGAACGTGACACGTGATGTGCCGGATACCGGGTCCCGACGGCGTCGTGATCGACTACTCGGGTCGCAACCGCTTCGGCAGTTTCGCCACGACCGCCTCGTAGGAGCTGTCGACCAGCTCACGCAGCTCGTCGTCGGGAACGGTGCCGTCCACGACGACGGTGTTCCACCCGTGCCGGCCGATGTAGGCCATGACCGTGGCGTGGTCGGGATACCGGTGCCGCAGCTCGGCGGCCTCGTCGGCGTCCCGCCCACACTTGATCCCGAGCGAGTTGTCTCCGAGGAAGGCGAAGATCTTGCCGCCGACCTTGGCGACGCGGTCCTCCGACCAGGGTTGATCGGGTACCGCTCCCGGCTTGGCCAAGCAGTAGGCGACAAGCTCCTCGTGGGTCACGGTGGGACCGCCGCTTCGCGCCGCCGCCACGCCAGCCAGAGCAGCACGAACAGCAGCGTCGTGAACCACACGTAGGTGCTGCCCACCACCTGCTGCAACGGCGTCCAGGCCAGCTCCCGCTCACCGGCTCGCGGCAGACCCTGCTGGTGCGGGGCGATCACGAAGACGGCGGCCGTGGCCAGCGTGACCGCGCTCCAGACCCATGACCGGTTCTGCCAGGCGGTGGCCGCCGCGACGAGCAGCGCGGGCGCGACCCACACCCAGTGGTGCGACCAGGAGGTCGGCGAGACGAGCAGACCGACCCCCGCGGTGGCCACCAGCGCCAGCGGAGCCGGGGCTCGTCGGATGGCCGGCATCGCGAGGAGCAACAACGCCACGGACAACGCGAGCCAGGCGAGCCGGCCGGCGAGCCCGTCGACACCGGCCCGGACCAGCACCGCCTGGAAGGTCTGGTTGGTGAAGAACGGCGAGCCGCTGACCCCGGCCGCCGGATTGTTCAGCCAGAACGTCCACGACGCTCCCGGCGCGACCAGGAAGCCGATCAGCGTGGCCACCGCACCGGCGATCACGGTGGTGGCTGCGGCCCGGTAGTCGCGGCGGAGCAGGAAGTACAGCAGGAACACCGCGGGCGTCAACTTGATCGCGGCCGCGATCCCGATCAACAGACCGCGCGGCCAACGCGGGCGTTCGATCAGGCAGTCCAACGCCACCAGCGCCATCAGTATCAGGTTGATCTGGCCGAACTCGATGGTCTGCAGCACCGGCTCCAGGCCGAGCGGCGGGCCGAGGGCGGAGTCGCTCGCCGCGTTGAAGTCGATCGGCTTCCCTGGCTCGACGGCGAGCGCAAGCGGCAGCGCGATGGATGCCACCGACAACGCGGCCCCTGGCCCGCCTGCGGGCCACATCCGGCGAGCCACGACGTACAGCGTGGCGCCCAGCGACAGCGTGGAGAGGGCGAGCAGGCCCACCCATGCCGCCGTCCAGGACACCACCGCCAGCGGCACCATCAGCACCGCGGCGAACGGCGGGTAGATGAACGGGAGCGCGATGTGCGCGGCCGTTTCCGGCAAGGGACCGTAGAGGTCGCCCCCGGAGAGCCAGGCCTGCACCCCGGACCGGTACACCTCGAGGTCGATGTGCCGCCCGCCGGTGTGCGCCACCAACCCGGCGAGGACCAGCACCAGCAGCGGCACGGTGACGAGCAGCACCCGGCGCGGGGACCGGAGCTGCCGCAGCAACCACTGCTCGGGACGTGCGCGGACGACGGACGTGCCGGTAACCGTCACGCTCCGTCCTCCGTCCTTCGGTAATGCCGGCCTGAAGCACGGTAGCCGCTGCTGCGCGACCACGGTCGGGTGGGCAGCCACGATCACACCGGCGACAGTCGAGACCACTCAGCGGATGCCGGCGGCGTCCATCCCCCGCAGCTCCTTCTTCAGGTCCGCGATCTCGTCTCGGAGCCGGGCGGCCAGCTCGAACTGCAGGTCGCGGGCCGCGGCCAGCATCTGGTCGGACAGCTGCTGCACCAGATCGGCGAGCTCCGCCCGCGGCATCATCGAGGTGTCCCGTCCGGTGACCACACCCGAGCTGGCGCTGGCGCGGCCGGGCTCGCCGGCCGCTCGCTTGCCCCGGGAGGCGTTGCGCCCTGAGCCACCGACCGGCACCTCGGAGTCCTCGGCCTCCCGGTAGACCTGATCCAGGATGTCGGCGATCTTCTTGCGCAGCGGCTGCGGGTCGAGTCCGAGTTCGGTGTTGTAGGCCACCTGCTTCGCCCGCCTGCGGTCGGTTTCGTCGATCGCGTACCGCATCGAGTCGGTGATCTTGTCCGCGTACATGTGCACCTCGCCGGACACGTTCCGCGCCGCCCGACCGATGGTCTGGATCAGCGACGTGCCGGAGCGCAGGAACCCCTCCTTGTCCGCGTCCAGTATCGCCACCAGCGACACCTCGGGCAGGTCGAGGCCCTCGCGGAGCAGGTTGATGCCGACCAGCACGTCGAACTCGCCGAGCCGCAGCTGGCGCAGCAGCTCCACCCGGCGCAACGTGTCGACCTCGGAGTGCAGATACCGCACCCGCACCCCCAGCTCGAGCAGGTAGTCGGTGAGATCCTCTGACATCTTCTTGGTGAGCGTGGTGACCAGCACCCGCTCGTCGCGTTCGGTACGGTCGCGGATCTCGTGCACCAGGTCGTCGATCTGGCCCTTGGTCGGCTTCACCACCACCTTCGGATCGACCAGCCCGGTGGGCCGGATCACCTGCTCGACGAACTCACCGCCGGTGCGGGTGAGCTCGTAGGGCCCCGGGGTGGCCGAGAGATAGACCGTCTGCCCGATTCGGTCCGAGAACTCCTCCCAGGTCAGCGGCCGGTTGTCGACAGCGGACGGGAGCCGGAAACCGAAATCGACCAGGTTGCGCTTGCGGGACATGTCGCCCTCGTACATGCCGCCGATCTGCGGCACCGTCTGGTGCGACTCGTCGATCACGAGCAGGAAGTCGTCCGGGAAGTAGTCGATCAGCGTGGCCGGGGCCGTGCCCGGGCCGCGCCCGTCGATGTGCCGCGAGTAGTTCTCGATGCCCGAGCAGAACCCGACCTGGCGGATCATCTCCACGTCGTAGTCGGTGCGCAGCCGCAGCCGCTGCGCCTCCAGCAGCTTGCCCTGGCCCTCCAGCTCGGCCAGCCGCTCGGCCAGCTCCTTCTCGATGTCGCGCACCGCCCGCTCCATGCGCTCCGGCCCGGCGACGTAGTGCGTGGCCGGGAAGATCCGCACGTCGTCGACCTGTCGGAGCACATCGCCGGTGAGCGGATGGAGGTAGTAGAGCGCCTCGACCTCGTCGCCGAAGAACTCGATCCGGATGGCGAGCTCCTCGTACGCCGGGATGATCTCCACGGTGTCGCCGCGAACCCGGAACGTGCCGCGGTTGAACGCGATGTCGTTGCGCGTGTACTGCACGTCGACCAGTGCCCGCAGCAGCGTGTCCCGCTCGACGGTGCCGCCCACCTTCAGCTCGACCGACCGGTCGAGGTAGGACTGCGGGGTGCCCAGCCCGTAGATGCAGGACACCGAAGCCACCACGACCACGTCCCGGCGGGACAGCAGGTTCATCGTGGCCGAGTGCCGCAGCCGCTCGACGTCCTCGTTGATCGACGAATCCTTCTCGATGTACGTGTCGGTCTGCGCGATGTACGCCTCGGGCTGGTAGTAGTCGTAGTAGGAGACGAAGTACTCGACGGCGTTGTTCGGCAACATCTCGCGGAGCTCGTTGGCCAGCTGGGCGGCGAGGGTCTTGTTCGGGGCCATCACCAGCGCGGGCCGCTGGAGCCGCTCGATCAGCCAGGCCGTGGTGGCCGACTTGCCGGTGCCGGTGGCCCCGAGCAGCACGACATCCTGCTCGCCGGCGCGCAGCCGCTTCTCGAGCTCCTCGATGGCCGCCGGCTGGTCGCCGGCCGGCTGGAACTCGCTGACCACCTCGAAACGGCCGCCCACGCGGGGGATGTCGCCAACCGGCCGGAACTCGGAATGCGCGGTCGGCACGTCGGGCTGAGAGGCGCTACCGGGGATCTCTGTCGCGAATGCCACGAGGACCAGGGTACGAGCACCCACCGACAGTTCTGGCAGCGCCGGATCGGGAGCGCACTCCGGACTGCGGTCCGCGACCGTCGTCGAGCCGTCTGCGACCATCGATCCGTGCACCCGCCGAAGACCGTCATCTTCGATGTCGCCGCCGGCGTCAACATCGACACCAAGGGTGTCGAACGACCGGTCGACGAGTACCGGGAAGCCCCGTTCGGGCTGTACATGAGCCGGGCGATGGTGGGCAGGCCGACCGCGCACTGGGTGGAATCGTGGCTGCTCCCGGATCTCGGCATCTGCGTCACCGACTGGTGGTGGAACCCGGGACACGTCCGGGACCAGGACTTCTACCTGGACATCTGCGAGATCGTCCGGGACGGCGACCGGTGGCTGCTCACCGACCACTACCTCGACATCGTGGTGCAGAACCGGCGTGACGCCGCCGTGGTCGACGTCGACGAGTTCGTCGCCGCGGTGGGTCTCGGGCTCCTCGACCCCGCCACCGCGGAGGCCGCGATGGATTGCAGCTATCGAGCGCTGAACGGGATCGCGGCTCACGGCCACGACCTGGACGCCTGGCTCGGTGCGCTGGGGATCACCCTCAGCTGGAAGCCACGGAGCTGATCCCCGAGCGGGCACTACGCGGAACGGCTACGGGACCGGTTGCGCAGCGGGCGCGCCCGAAGCGCCGTTCTGGTTCTTCGTGTCGTCCGCGTCGTCACCGTTGTCGTTGTTGTTGTCATCGTCTTCGTCCTTCGGCTTCTCGGACGTGGGCGATGTCGACGGCGACGGCTCGGTGGTGGTGGTCGGAGGAGGCAGCGGTGGGGCGGGTCGGCGGGTGCGCTTGCGGACCGGTTGCTTCGGAGGCTCCGGCGGCGCCACCACCGGGGCGGGGACCGTGGTCGTGGGAACGACGGTCGTGGTGGTCGTGATCGGGGACGACACTCCGGCGGGCTGCGAGATCGGCGGCGCCACGACCGGCGGCGCGGACATCGATGCGAACGCGGTCATCCCGCCGAGGGCGCCGACGCTCACCACGGCGACGGCCGCCGCGGTGCTGGTCCGGTTGGCCGCCCCCGCCCGGCGGATCACCGAATCAGGAGGCGGCAGCGGAACTGCGGCCGCCAGCTCGTCGTCGAGCCGCCTGAGCTCGTCCGCCACCCGACGGAACGGCTCGCTCACCGCAGCTCCCCGTCGTCGGGTCCGGCGGCCGGCAGCGGGTCGCCGAGCAACGCGGACAGATCGTCGGCGAGGTACTCGGTGATCAGCCGTCGACCGCGGGACAGCCGGGCCTGAACGGTGTTGTAGGACACCCGCTCGACGGCCGCGATCTCGTCGATGGAGGATCCCGACATGTAGGTGAGCACGATCGCCCGGCGATCAGGGGCGGACAGCCTGCGCAGGGCGGAGAGCATGGCCGCGGTGCGCGGTTCGATGTTGCGATGCTCGGCCGGTGGTCGGCCGACACCGAATCGGCTCAGCACGGTGCGCCAGCTGCGCACGACGGAACGCACCGCCACCCCCCGCACCCATGCGGCGGGATCAGCGGAGTGGCCGACCACCGACCAGCGGCGCCAGGCGCGGGAATAGGCGTCCTGAACGGCGTCGTGGGCCAGCCCCGCGTCGAGTGTCATCGCGTACAGCTGGGCGACCAGCCGCTGGTAGTTGGCCTCGAAGTGGGCGCCGAAGTCGATGCGCAGGTCCACCGGCACGGGGATGGATCCGGACACAGGGGACGCAAGAGGCTCGGAGATCGGCAGTGGCTCGAGCGGCCCGCTCGACTCCTCCGCAGATCCCGCGGCGTCGTCGTCAGAGCGGACGACCTCCGCTTCCGGGGCCATCACGGCAGAGTTGTCGTCGTCGAAGTCCGCGCGTTGCTCGACCAGTGCGCTCACGACCCCTCTCCCCGACGCTCGTCGCGAGCACATCACGACCGCTGCGTGCCCGAACGGAGGAATGTGCTCCTCGGCGTATCCTTTCATCGTCGCAAAGCGTTACCGAATGCCGGTCCCCTTCACCGGAATGCCGGAGTCCAGCCCGACGATTCCGCCCAGGCCTCGGCGCGATCAAGGGTAGCCGCGAACGGGACCGGCGTCTTCCGGAGCGCTGACGCACCGTGATCGTCTCCAGTGGCCGCGCAGGCCCGCAACCAATCCCGGATCAACAAGGCCGTGCGCCACTCGGGCGAGTCGATCCGGCGGAGGTGCACCACGGCAGCTCGCCCCGGGTCCGCCGTTCCGTGCCGGATCGGCGCCCGGCCGGCCGAGAACCCGTCGCGCACCAGGTCACCGCCCGGCAGGTCATCGTCTCGCAGGTCATCGTCCCGCAGGTCGTCGCTCCGGCAGGGGCGGGAAGCCGGCGTCCTGCAGTGCGGCGTGCACGGAACCGTCGGCCGGATCGCCCAGCCCCAACTGGAGATCGATGACGTCCGGAGCCGGCATCCCCGGTACCGCGGTGCCGCCGACGTGGTCCACCCGGTGGCCACGACCCCCCACGGCCGCGGCGACCCGGGCAGCCAGCCGCGCACCATCGGCCGCCCACTGCGGGTCCGGTGCGACCGTGGCCTGCCGGCCCGACGGCACCGCGCGGTGCCGTCGCAGGTTCTCCTCGAACGGCACCAGCCGGTTGCTCCACAACTCGGCCACGACGGGGTCCAGCTCGCCCTGCGCCCCCCCGTTGTCCAGCCAGATGTCGGCCGCGGCCCGCCGTGCGTCGTCGTCGACCTGGGCGTCGACCCTGGCCCGCGCATCGGGCTCTGACATACCGCGGTGCCGCACGAGCCGCTCGATCCGCTCTGCTGCCGGCGCGTGCACCACCACGACCAGCGGGAAGTGAGCGGCCATACCTCCCTCGACGAGCAACGGGATGTCCTGCAGCACCACCGCGTCCGGCTCGGCGGCAGCGATCAATTCGTCCGAGCGGAGCCGGACCAGCGGATGCACGATGCCGTTCAGGCGCTCCCTGGCGTCCCGGTCCTGGAACACCACAGCGGCGAGGGACGGTCGGTCGAGCGCGCCTGCGGCGTCCAGTACCTCGGTACCGAACGTCGCGACGATCTGCGCCAGACCTTCGGTACCTGGCGCAACCACCTCGCGGGCGAGCACGTCGGAGTCGACCAGAACCGCACCGTGCCGCACCAGCAGGCGCGCCACCGTCGATTTGCCGGAGCCGATCCCGCCGGTCAGTCCCACCCGCAGCACGTGATCACGCTACTGCGAGCCGGCCACCTGTGCGGGCGCCGGCGGCGATGTCGGCGCGGAGCCGACGGCGGCGGGCAGGCGGTCCGACGGGCCGGGCGGCGTCGCCGTGACCGCCGGTGACGTGGTGGCCGCCACCGCCGGTGAGGCAGTGGCGGGCGGGACCGTGGGCGACGCCGCCGGGGCGACCGCGGGCAGCACCCGCAGGGCCAGATCGACGAGTGCCTCGGCCCGGGGGCGACCGCCGGGGAGCGGCTGGTCCGGCAGGATCAGGGTCAGCGTGGAGGGCCCGTAGACGACCGAGAGCAACGCCTCGCCACCCCGCTCCACGAGCACCGCACCGGCGCTGCCGATCGGCAGGTCGCGATGCACGCCGTCCTCGATGTCGGCGTTGCGGCGCCACTGCTGCAACGCGGCTTCGGCGCCCGTGTAGGACGCGGCGTTGATATCGAGCAGCGGCCGGCCGCGCGCCGGGCCCGCGGCCTTGGTGGTGTAGCGGCAGGCCACTCGCTCGGTGCGGCCGACCGAGGGCTCCGCGACCCCCAACGTGGACCGGACGGTGACGGTGTCCAGCGGCAATCCGAGCAACGCGTTCAGGTCGGCCGACTTGAGCAGCCGCTCGCAGTCATCGGGTATCGCACCCTCGTCCACGGTGGAACTGTCCGCCGCAGCGGACGTCGAGGCCGTGAACGTCGGCAGTGAGGTCGGCCCGGTGCTGGAGACCCCGCACGAGGCCACGAGGAGGGCCAGCCCCACGGCGGCACAGGTCGCCCGAACGCCGCGACCCAGCCCCCCACGCATACCGACCACGGTAGGGAGAATTTCCGCACTCCTCACTCGACGCGCCAGCCTGGCCGGCGAAAGCACCCTCAACCGTGATCAGTCGGTCGCCTGGCGGCAACCTTGGCTACCGAATGCGAACCGCCGGCTGGGCGGGCCCGAGCCCCACCCGCCGGCGGCGGCAGTACTGCGTAGCGGTCAGGCCCCGCCGGAGAGCTTCTCCCGCAGTGCGGCCAGCTGCTCGTCACTGGCCAGCGAGCCACCGCCGGACTCGGCGGCCGGGGCCGCACCCTCCGACGAGTAGTTGGTGGCGCCACCGGAGCCACCCTCGGCAGCGGCCTCCGCGTCGGCCTCCGCCGACTTGCGGATCTGCGCGATGTGCTGCTCGTAGCGGGTGTGCGCCTCGGCGTACTCCTTCTCCCACGCCTCGCGCTGGGCGTCGAAGCCCTCCTGCCAGTCGCCGGTGTCGACGTCGAAGCCCTCGGGGTAGATGTAGTTCCCCTGGTCGTCGTACTCGGCGGCCATACCGTAGCGCGTCGGGTCGAACTCGGTCTCGACCGTCATGCCCTCGTTGGCCTGCTTGAGCGACAGCGAGATGCGGCGCCGGTCCAGGTCGATGTCGATGACCTTGACCATCGCGTCGTCGCCCACCTGCACGACCTGCTCCGGGATCTCCACGTGGCGCTCGGCCAGCTCGGAGATGTGCACCAGGCCCTCGATGCCCTCCTCGACGCGGACGAACGCGCCGAACGGCACCAGCTTGGTGACCTTGCCCGGCACGATCTGGCCGATCGCGTGGGTGCGGGCGTAGAGCCGCCACGGGTCTTCCTGGGTGGCCTTCAGCGACAGCGAGACACGCTCGCGGTCCAGATCGACGTCGAGCACCTCGACGGTGACCTCCTGGCCGACCTCGACGACCTCGCTCGGGTGGTCGATGTGCTTCCAGGACAGTTCGGAGACGTGGACCAGACCGTCGACACCGCCGAGATCGACGAAGGCACCGAAGTTGACCACGCTGGAGACGACACCCTTGCGCACCTGGCCGCGGGCCAGCTGGTTGAGGAACTCGCTGCGCACCTCGGACTGGGTCTGCTCGAGCCACGCCCGGCGGGACAGCACCACGTTGTTGCGGTTCTTGTCCAGCTCGATGATCTTGGCTTCGATCTTGCGCCCGACGTAGGGCTGCAGGTCGCGCACGCGGCGCATCTCGACCAGCGACGCCGGCAGGAAGCCACGGAGCCCGATGTCCAGGATGAGGCCGCCCTTGACGACCTCGATCACGGTGCCCTCGACCGGCTCGTCGGCCTCCTTGAGGGCCTCGATCGTGCCCCAGGCGCGCTCGTACTGCGCGCGCTTCTTGGACAGGATCAGCCGGCCCTCCTTGTCCTCCTTCTGGAGGACAAGGGCCTCGACGAACTCCCCGACAGACACGACATCCGCCGGATCGACATCGTGCTTGATCGAGAGTTCCCGCGAGGGGATGACGCCCTCGGTCTTGTAGCCGATGTCGAGCAGGACCTCGTCCCGGTCGACCTTGACGATGGTGCCTTCGACGATGTCACCATCGTTGAAGTACTTGATCGTCTTGTCGATGGCGGCGAGGAAATCCTCCTCCGACCCGATGTCGTTGACGGCGACCTGCGGTGTTGTGGTCGGGGCGGCGGTGGTGTCGGTGGACATGTAGTGGGGTGCTCCGGTGATGGATGGGTTGGTGGTGCGGATCTGGTTGTGGACTGCTCGTGACGTGGTGCTGTCACCTTCTGTAGCGATCGCCCGGATGGGCGCATGGAACGGATGCGGACACAGCGCGAGAGCGCCAGCCTGGCGTCGGACGAGCCGGGCGCGACGTTGACCACAGTGCGTTGACCATGCTACGCGGGCGCAGATGACCAGGGCAATGCGGGTGCCGGGGACGGAACTGTCACGATTCGGTCGTGGACGGGCCAAGTGCGGAACGGGTGCTGGGCACGGCGGGGGTGGCGCGTCGCGAGGCCGGCTCCGCCGAGTCGCAGCGGGCCAGCAGGCTGTGGTGGGACGCGGACGCCGACGATTACCTGGCCGAGCATTCCCGCGACATCGGCGACGTCGACTTCGTCTGGTGCCCGGAAGGGTTGCGGGAGGCCGACGCGCGACTGCTCGGTGACGTGTCGGGGGCGCGGGTGCTGGAGGTCGGTGCCGGGTCCGCACCGTGTTCGCGCTGGCTGCGCACGCAGGGCGCGGATCCGGTCGCGCTGGATCTGTCCGGGCGGATGCTGGCGCACGCGGCGGCGCTCGGCGCCGCGAGCCGGCTTCCGGTGCCGCTGGTGCAGGCCGGGGCCGAGCGGCTGCCCTTCCGGTCGGCCACCTTCGATCTGGCGTGCTCCGCCTTCGGCGCGGTGCCGTTCGTGGCGCAGCCCCGAAGGGTGATGGCCGAGGTGGCTCGCGTACTGCGGCCCGGCGGACGCTGGGTGTTCGCGGTGAATCACCCCATGCGCTGGGTGTTCTCCGACGATCCTGGCCCCGACGGGCTGACGGTGCGGCAGTCCTACTTCGATCGCACCCCCTACCTGGAGGTCGACGACGACGGCGCGGCGACCTACGTCGAGCACCACCGCACGGTGGGCGATCGGATCCGCGACATCGTGGCAGCAGGGCTGGTCGTGGAGGACCTGATCGAGCCGGAGTGGCCTGCGGGGCACGAGCGGGTCTGGGGCCAGTGGTCGCGGCTGCGGGGCGAACTCTTCCCCGGCACGGCGATCTTCTGCACCCGCCGGCCGTGAATGCGGAGCCGTGTTCTCCTTCCGGCTCCGCACACACGTCCTCCGGAGGCCGCGGCAAGAGCAGTGCGGCCGGCGCGCACCGTGTCGGCGGCTGGGATTCCGATTCCCCGTGAGTCGATGGCTCGAGGCAGGTGGAACGTGGGTTCGTTCGAGCGTTGGAGCTCGCCCGCCACCTCGGAGCTCGCCCGCCACCTCAGCCGGTCACCTGGTCGACGAAACACCACCTCCACCGCTCCCCAGGTTCGGCGGAGCGCATCACCGGATGTCCGGTCCCCCGGTAGTGGGCGGCCGCGTGCCGCTGCGGCGACGAGTCGCAGCACGCCACCTCGCCGCAACCGAGGCAGAGCCGCAGGTGCACCCAGGCCGTTCCCTCCCGGACGCACGCGGCGCACTCGCCCGGTGTTCTCGCGACGACCTCCTCCGGCGCGGCGCTCAGGTGCTCGCAGTCACCTTCCAGCGCCAGCGGCGCGTCCGTCCCGCGCAGCCGGGAGCGTTCGCGCTGGCTGTAGTCGAGCATCGACTCCTCGACGTCGAGCATGGCCAGCACCTGGGCCACGACCTCGTGGGGAACCGTCCCGGTGCTGCGGGCCTCCAGCACCCGGCCGCGCTCGATGTCGATCATCAGGCGCCGCCGCCGCGCGTAGGTCTCGGTGGGCGTCTCGGTCTCACCCGGCCCGAGGCGCTCCCATTCCGCGAACTCGCGCCGCTCCATCCGGGCCCGGATCTGACCCGAGACGTCGTGTGGATCGTCCTCGTCCATCGCTTCCAGCGCGGCCAGCCCGGCCTGTGACGCCTGGCTGAGCAGGTTCGCCCTGGCCAACGCGTCGGCCGCCGGGTCCGGTGGGGGCACCTTGAGCCTCCGGGCCAGCCACGGCAACGTCAGGCCCTGCAGGAACAGGGTGCCCGCGGTCACCGTGAACGCGATCAGCAACAGCACGTCGCGGTGTGGTGTCTGGTCCGGGATCACGAACGCCGCCGCCAGCGTCACGACACCGCGCATGCCGGCCCAGCCGATGATCACGGTGTACGAGATCGGCGCCTGCGTACCCCGCAGCAGCAGGAACCGGGCCGTGAAGGTCCACACCATGCGCAACACGATCACACCGAGCAGCACAGCCGCGCAGATCAGCAACACCTGGCCCGACGGCAGGGCACCGGCTGCGACATCGGCGATGATCCATCGCGCCTGCAGGCCGATCAGCAGGAAAACCGTGCTCTCCAGCAGGAACGCGATGCTCGACCAGTTCGTCCGCTCGGCGATACGCGACTGCGCGGTCTGCAGGATCGGCGCCTTGTGCCCGAGCAGCAGGCCCGCAACGACGACCGCGATCACTCCGCTCGCGTGGATCTGCTCGGCGGCGACGTAGGCGGCGAACGGCGTGACGAACGACAGCCCGCTGTCCAGCAACGGATCGGTCAGCCGCCTGCGCACCTTGCCGACGACGAACGTCACCACCAACCCGACCAGCAGCCCGCCCCCGGCCGCGATCAGGAAGTTCAGGCCGACCGCGGCCACCGACACCGTGGCGGCGAGCGCGGTCCGCAGCGCGACCAGCGCGGTCGCGTCGTTGAGCAGCGATTCGCCCTCGAGCACCGTGACGATGCGGCGGGGCAGCCCGATCCGGCGTCCGATCGCCGTGGCCGCCACCGCGTCCGGCGGCGCGACCACCGCGCCGATCGCGAACGCCGCCCACCACGGCAGCGTCGGGATCAGCAGGTGGACGAGCGCGCCGATCCCGAGCGTGGTGAACACGACGAGGCCGACCGAGAGCAGCAGGATCGAGCGCCGGTTGGCGTTGAAGTCCACCAGCGAGGTGTTCAGGGCGGCCGAGTACAGCAACGGTGGCAGCAACCCGATCAGCACCACCTCGGACGTCAGCTGCACCTCCGGTATGAACGGCAGGAAAGAGGCCACGATCCCGACCGCGATCAGCACCAGCGGCGAGGGCAGGTTGAACCGTCGGCACACCCCGGTGACGGCGATGACGGCCGCAACCAGCACGACGAGCCCGAACGCGATTTCCACCCGGACATCATCACAAGAGCCGGACCGAACCGGGATGGCGGTGCGCGAGACACCGTGCCGTGGATCAGGTGGCCGGCGTCGGGCGGTCGTAGGCTCTCCCGGTGCCGATCGAGCCCGAGCAGCTGCCCACCCTGCAGACCGTCGAGCAGCTGGCGGAACGGATGGGCATCGAGCTCGTCACGCTCAGCCTCACCGAGGTGGTCGGCACGATGCCGGTCGCCGGCAACCGGCAGCCCTTCGGGCTGCTGCACGGCGGGGCGAACGCGGTGCTCGCTGAGACGCTCGGCTCCACCCTCTCGGCGCTGCACGCGCTGCCGGAACGCTTCCCCGTCGGTCTGGAGTTGACCTGTACCCACCACCGGGCAGCCACGACCGGGCTGGTCACCGGCGTCGCCCGCCCGATCCACATCGGACGGAGCACCTCGACGACCGAGATCGTGCTGACGGACACCGACGGCCGCCGGACCTGCACGGCCAAGCTCACCTGCCTGCACCGCGACACCCGGCCGGACCCGTGACCGCGCCCGGGGTCGTCGGCCGGCTGGCAGGGATGGGACTCGCTCTCGGCATCGTCCTCGCGGGCTGCGCCGCCGCTCCCCCGCCTCCGCCACCCGCACCCGCCAGCTACCCGCTCGCCCCGCGCCCGGTGCGCAAGGGCGAGGTGCCGCTCGATCCCGCGCCCGTCACCGCGGGGGACACGATCTTCGAGCTGATCGGGCTGAGCACCGGGATGGCATCGGTGGTCGGCAGCCACGCCGAGTGGCCGGCCAAGGGCCAGTTCACGCGGATCCGGCTGGTGATCAGCAACAGCGGCCGCAACAGCGTCCCGTTCGACGCGAACCGGCAGCTGCTGCGCACCGCCGACGGCGTCGAGCATCCGCCGGACAGCCAGGCAATGTTGATCAAACGGCAGCCCGGCGAGTTCGACCTCGGGGCGACCGACCGCCTGGAGTTCGATCTCTACTACGACGTCCCCAAGGACGCGTCCCCGAGCGCGCTGCACGCCTTCGGCGGCCCGTCACTGGCCGACTTCAGCGACGCCACCGGCGTCGTGATCCCGATCAAGCCCGCGTAGTCGGGGCCGCCCGCCTGGCGGACGGCCCGCTCGCTCACCAGGTTCGTTCCGACGACTTCTCGCGCCACCGTGGGTCAGTGGGCGGGGCCGCCGACGTCGAGGTCGCCGCCGAGGTAGGCGGCACGCACCTGGGGATCGTCGAGGAGCAGGCTCGCCTCGGCGCTCTTCACGACGCGTCCGGTCTCCAGCACGTAGGCCCGGTGCGCGAGCTGCAGTGCCTGCTGAGCGTTCTGCTCCACCAGCAGCACCGTGGTGCCCCGGTCGTTGATCTCCTTGATGATGTCGAAGATCTGCTGGACGAGAATCGGCGCCAACCCCATCGACGGCTCGTCGAGCAGCAGCACCCGCGGGTTGGTCATCAGCGCCCGGCCGATGGCGATCATCTGTTGCTCGCCACCGGACATGGTGCCGCCGAACTGGCCCTTGCGCTCGGCCAGCCGCGGAAAGAGCCCGTAGACCTCGTCGAGCTCCTTCGTCACGTTGCCCTTGCGGGTGTAGCAGCCCATCAGCAGGTTCTCCTGCACCGTCATGCCGGGGAACACGCCCCGGCCCTCCGGCGCCTGCCCGATGCCCGCGGTGACCCGCTTGTGTCCGGGCATCTTGCTGATGTCGTTGCCCTCGAACACGATCCGGCCTGCGCTCAGCGGCCGCAGACCGGAGATCGTCTTCAGGGTGGTGGTCTTGCCGGCCCCGTTCGCGCCGATCAGAGCCACGATCTCGCCCTCGTCGACGGCCAGCGTGACGTCCTTCAGCGCCGCGATCTTGCCGTAGAAGACCGCGATTCCATCTACCTCAAGTAGCACTGGGGGCTCCCAGGTAGGCCTCGATGACCTTCGGATTGCGCTGTACCTCGCGCGGCAACCCTTGGGCGATCAGCTCGCCGAAGTCCAGCACCGCGATCCGGTCGCTGATGTCCATCACCAGTCCCATGTCGTGCTCGATCAGCAGCACGGTGCGACCGCTGTCCCGGATCTTGCGGATGAGCTGCTGCAGGCCGTTCTTCTCGGCCGGGTTCATGCCGGCAGCCGGCTCGTCCAGCAGCAGCAACCGCGGGTCGGTGGCCAGCGCGCGGGCGATCTCGAGCCGGCGCTGGTCGCCGTACGACAGGTTCTTCGCCGCCTCCCCGGCCCGAGCGGAGATCCCGACGAAGTCGAGCAGCTCCTGGGATTTCTCCCTGCCCTCGCGCTCCTCCCTGCGGTGCCAGCCCAGCCCGAGCGCCGCGCCCACCGCGCCGGTGCGGTGATGGGCGTCCACACCGACCATGACGTTCTCGACGGCGGTCATGTTGTGGAACAGGCGGATGTTCTGGAACGTGCGCGCCACGCCGGACTTGGTGACCTTGAACCGCTTCATGCCGTCGATCCGGTTGCCGTTGAAGATCACCTGGCCTTCGGTCGGCCGGAAGACGCCGGTGACGACGTTGAACACGGTGGTCTTGCCGGCGCCGTTCGGGCCGATGAGGGCGAAGATCTCACCGGCACGGACGTCGAACCGCGCGTCCCGCAGGGCCACCACCCCGCCGAAGCGCATGGTGACGCCGTCCAGCGCGAGCATCACCCGTTCCGGGCGGGCCGGTTCGTCGTGCGGCTCGAGGACGCCCTTGCCGTAGGTGTTCATCGGGCCTCCACCGGGGTCTCGTCGCCGGGCATTGCCGTGGTGGAGTCCGGTACCGCGGCGGCCAACCCGGAGGTACCCGACGATTTCAGCTCGGCGCTGCGCTGCCGCGAGGGCAGCAGGCCCTGTGGGCGCAGCGTCATCGTCAGCACCAGTGCGGCGCCGAAGACCAGGATGCGGTAGTCGGCGAAACCGCGGAACCGCTCCGGCAGCCAGGCGATGAGGAACGCGCCGAGGATGACCCCCGGCAGGTTGCCGGCCCCGCCCAGCAGCACCGCGGCCAGGATGGTGGCGGACAGGATGAACGGGAAGTTCGTCGGCGCGATGAAGATGACCTTGCTGGCGAACACGGTGCCGGCCAGGCCGCCGATCATCGCGCCGATCGCGAACGCGAGCAGCTTGAACTTGAACGTGGGCACGCCCATCAGCTCGGCGGCGTCCTCGTCCTCCCGGATCGCGGTCCAGGCCCGGCCGACCCGGCTGCGCTGCAGCCGCAGCGAGAACACGATGGCCAGCACGATCACGGCCAGGATGAAGTAGTAGTACGGGAGCGGATCGAGCTTGAACTCGACGCCCAGGAAGGGCGGCGGGTGCGGGATCGGGGTGATGCCGCGGGCGCCGCCGATCTCGTTGGTGTTGATCGCCGTGATCCGGACGATCTCACCGAACCCGAGGGTGACGATGGCCAGGTAATCGCCGCGCAACCGCAGCGTGGGCGCCCCGAGGATGACCCCGGACACCATGGCCAGGAACACGCCGAGCACCAGCGTCGGCCAGAACGGCCAGCCGTGCTCGGTGCCCAGGTAAGCCAGCGTGTAGGCGCCGATCGCGTAGAAGGCCACGAAACCGAGGTCGAGCAGCCCGGCGTGGCCGACGACGATGTTCAGCCCGATGGCCAGCAGCACGAAGGTGCCGATCGGGTTGAACAGCAGCGAGGTCCAGTCGGTGTAGGGCGACATGAACGAGGCGATGAAGTCGGCCGGCGCGATGATCGCCACCAGCAGGGCCAGAACGTAGACCGACCAGCGCTGCCAGCCGGGGGCGTCGATCCACCAGTCGCGGACCCGGTCGGAGAATCCGGTGACGGCGGCGCGGCTGCGGGTGAGCCCGCTTCCGGCGCTCTCGGTTGTGCTCATGCGCGTGCCTTCTGCAGGGATTCGCCGAGGATGCCGGTCGGCCGGAACAGCAGCACGACCACCAGGATGATGAAGGCGATCACGTCTTTCCACTGCGAGCCGAAGAAGATCGCGCCCCAGTTCTCCACCAGACCCAGCAGCACGCCGCCGAGCAGCGCGCCGCGGATGTTGCCGATGCCGCCGAGCACCGCCGCGGTGAACGCCTTGATGCCGAGGACGAACCCGATGTTGAACCGGATGTTCTCGAACTCCATGGCGTAGAGCACCCCGGCCACGCCGGCCATCGCCCCGCCGAGCAGGAAGGTCAACCGGACGATGGTGTCGATGTTGACCCCCATCAGCACGGCGGCCTCCGGGTCCTGCGCGGTGGCCCGGATGCCGCGGCCGATCCGGGTCCGC
This sequence comes from uncultured Actinomycetota bacterium, assembly GCA_963841985.1. Lineage (GTDB taxonomy): Bacteria > Actinomycetota > Actinomycetes > Mycobacteriales > Pseudonocardiaceae > Pseudonocardia. The sequence goes on along the minus strand of CAWJFD010000010.1, from coordinate 72,235 downwards.
GCCACCAGCTGGTCCAGCAGCACCATCACGATGACCGCCGAGACCAGCACGATCACCTGGTCGGTGCGCACGTCGGCGTTGCCGATCCGGAACAGCACATCCCGGTCGACGATGCGCGGCACCGCGGTGTCGATCCGGCCGGGCCGGCCGAACACCTCGGGGATCACGAACAGGGCGAACAGTTCCTGGAGGAACAGCGACGCCCCGATGGCCGAGATCAGCGCGGCCAGCCGGGGCGCGCCGCGGCGGCGCAGCGGCCGGTAGGCGATGACCTCCAGCAGGATCGCCGCCCCACCGGAGAACGCCGCGGCCACGACCATCAGCAGCAACAGCATGCCGAACAGCGCGATCCCGGTCAGCGGGGCGCTCACCCCGACCGTGATCACCACCAGCAGCGAGGCGTAGCACCCGATCATGAAGATCTCGGAGTGCGCAAAGTTGATCAGCCGCAGCACGCCGTAGACCATCGTGTAGCCCAGCGCCACCAACGCGTAGATCGCGCCGATGCCCAGGCCACCGACGGTGCTCGGCAGGAACTGCTGCGTCAGGTCGTTGATCACATCGCCTCCCTCGGGGGGTCGGCCACAGACGACTACGGGGGGCGAGGCACCGTGGTGTCCCGCCCCCCGTAGGGGTCTTGGGTCAGCTCAGTGCGGCTTGACCCGACTCGCCGAGCAACTTCAACTGTCCACCCTGCACCTGGTACATGAACACGGTGTTGATGTCGGGCTCGCCGTTCTCCTTGAACTTGATCTTCTTGGAGACGCCGTCCAGGGTGGCCCCGGCGAGGGCGGTGTTGATCGCGTCCGGGGTGGTGGCCCCACCCTTGATCGCGTTGATGAACAGCGTCGCCGCGTCGTAGCCCTCACCCGAGTAGATGGCCGGGGCGGTGCCGCCGTTGGCGGCCTTGTAGCGCTTGGCGAAGTCGGCCAGTGCGGGGGTTTCCTTCCCCTCCTCCGGAACCAGGCACGGGCAGCTGAGGACGGCGCCCTCGGCGGCCGGCGCTCCGGCGCCCTGGATGAGCTGCGGGTCGAACGACCCGTCGCCGCTCGCGAACGTCGCGGTCACCCCGCCGTCGCGCAGCTGCTTGAGCAGCCGGCCGGCCTGCGCGTAGTACCCGCCGTAGACGATCACGTCCGGCTGGTAGGCCGCGACCTTCGCCACGGTCGAGGAGTAGTCGGACGCCGCCTGCGCGAACTGGTCGCGCTCGACGGCGATGCCCTTCGCCTCGAACTGCTTCAGCGCCGCGTCGGCCAGGCCGACGCTGTACTCCTGGTCGTCGCTGATCACGTACGCCTTCTTCGGGGACTTCACCCGGATGAAGAAGTCGGCGATCGCCGGGCCCTGGTCGTTGTCGTTGGCCACCACCCGGTGCCAGAACTTCCAGCCGTTCGCCGCCAGCCCCGGGTTCGTCGCGGACGCCGAGATGCTCGGGATCCCGCCCTGCTCCAGCACCGGGCCGGCGGCCTTCGACTCACCCGAGAACGCCGGACCGATCAGGCCGACGATCTTGTCCTGCTGGATGGCCTGGGTGACCAGCGGCACCGCCTGGTCCGCGCTGCCCTGGCTGTCGTACTCGACCATCTCGAGCTTCTGTGCCGGGTTGGTGGCGTTGTACTCGTCGATCGCCAGCTTCGCGCCGTTGCGCGGCGGGATGACGATGCCGGAGTTCTCCCCCGTCAGGTCCCCCATGAAGCCGATCTTCAGCGTCTCGCTACCGGCAGTCCCGCCACCAGAGGAGGACGTGGAGCTGCCCCCGCCACCACATGCCGTGAGCACAAGTGCTCCGGCCAACACCGCGGCGGTGGCGACCATCCGCTTCCGACTCATTCTGATGTCCTTCCGTACCGCTGGATCCGCTGGCGGGCCCTCATCGCAACCGCCGCTCCCACAAGTCGAGAGGCCGCGAACCTAAAGGACAGGACGGCCGACCGCACCATCCGACATGGCTCCTTTACCGGACCGCAACCCGGTCGTGTGCATCTCGGACACAATCGGGTGCCGACGCAGGCGATCAGGATGCGGGGGCGGCCAGCCCGCCGACCACGGCCTCGGCCACGGCCTTCATGGTCGTCCGCCGGTCCATGGCGGTGCGCTGGATCCAGCGGAAGGCCTCCGGCTCGGACATGGCCTGCTCGGTCATCAGCAGACCCTTCGCCCGGTCGACGATCTTGCGTGTCTCGAGCCGGTCGGTCAGCGTCGCGACCTCGTCCTCGAGCGCGCGCTTCTCGGCGAACCGGGAGACGGCCAGCTCGATGGCCGGCACCAGTTCGTGCCGCGCGAACGGCTTCACCAGGTACGCCATCGCGCCCGCGTCGCGGGCCCGCTCGATGAGATCACGCTGGCTGAATGCGGTGAGCATGACGACCGGGGCGATCCGCTCGTCCACGATCGAACCCGCAGCCGCGATGCCGTCCACCTTGGGCATCTTCACGTCCATGATCACCAGATCCGGGTGCAGCTCGCGAGCCAGCGTGACGGCCTGCTCACCGTCGGCGGCCTCGCCCGCGATGACGTAGCCCTCCTCGGTCAGCATCTCGGTCAGATCGAGGCGGATCAGCGCCTCGTCCTCCACCACCAGCACCCGGAGTCCGGTCGCAGGAGCGTTCATGGTGGTAGCGCTGTCTGCTGGCACCTGCTGAGTCACGAGACTCCCCTTCGGCGGGACGGTGTTGCCGGAATGGATTCAGAATACCGGGAGGGTCTCGGGCGGCGCGCTGTGACGTGCAACGGACGGCCCCGCTATCGTGTGTTCCGCACCGCCCCCGTAGCCCAACGGCAGAGGCAATGGATTCAAAACCCATCCAGTGTGCGTTCGAATCGCACCGGGGGCACGTCTGAGCAGACCGAGGATGTCGGAGTCACCGTGCTCGTCATGGCGACCCGTGTCGCCGTTGTGTCGCCGCCCTTGTCGCCGGCCCTTGTGTCGCCGGCCCTTGTGTCACGGTAGGAACATGCCACCCACGGAGAAGGCCGGCCGCGACCGGGACGCCGCCGGGCGGCCGCGCAACGCGCGCCCCCGGGACGCCACCGGGCGACCGCTGCCCCACGGCGCGACCGGGGTGGAGCGGGTGCCCGAGGACCTGGTTCTGACGCCCGATGAGTCGGTCTCGGAGGCGCAGCGGCTGCTCGACGACGGCCTCCCGTTCGCGGCACACGAAGTGCTGGAAGGCGCGTGGAAGGCCGCGCCGGACGACGAGCGGGAGCTGTGGCGGGCACTGGCCCAGCTGGCGGTCGGACTCACCCACGCGCAGCGGGGAACGTTCGGGGGGCCGTGGCGTTGCTGGACCGGGCGGCCGGGCAGTTGAGCTCATGGTCCGCCCCGGCGCCGGCCGGGTTGGCAGTGGCCGACGTGGGGGCGTGGGCTGCCGCGCTGGTTCGGCGCATCGAGACGGCCGGCACCACCGATCTCGCCGCGTCCGATTTCCGTCCGCGACTGCGGTTTCCTCGCTGATCCGGCGGAGGCGCGCTACCGGACCCGCTCGTCCCGTGCCGTGGTGCGAGACTGCGGCCATGGCGACCGCGCTGCGATCGACCCTGCTCTCCTGGCCGACGGTGGTGCCGATCCTGGCCATGCTGGCGTTGATCGGTACCTGGGGGCGGGATCCCGGGCCCGTGCTGGTCGTGGTCGTGGCCCTGGTCCTGGGGGCTGCGGTGCTGGCCGCGGTGCACCACGCCGAGGTCGTCGCGCACCGGGTCGGGGAGCCCTACGGCTCCCTCGTACTGGCCGTCGCGGTCACCGTGATCGAGGTCGCACTGATCGTCACCCTGATGGTCTCCGGGGGTCCGGGCACCGAGGCGCTCGCCCGCGACACGGTGTTCGCCGCTGTGATGATCACCACCAACGGCATCGTGGGGCTGGCCCTGCTGTTCGGGGCGATCAAGCACGGGCTGCTCTCCTTCAACGCCGAGGGAACCGGCGCCGCTCTGGCCACGGTGACCTCGCTGGCCACCCTCAGCCTGGTGCTCCCCACCTTTACCGCCGCGGCGCCGGGGCCGGCCTTCTCCCCGGACAGCTGGCGTTCGCGGCCATCGCCTCCCTGACGCTCTACGGGATGTTCGTGCTCACGCAGACCGTGCGGCACCGGGACTTCTTCCTACCCGTCACGCCCGACGGCGCGATCGTCGAGGAGGACGGTGAACACGCCGAGCCACCCGGCAACCGGACCGCCCTCATCAGCCTCGGGCTGCTCGTGCTGGCGCTGGTCGCCGTGGTCGGGCTGGCCAAGGTGGAGTCGCCCGCGATCGAGACAGGCGTGGCGGCCGCCGGCTTCCCGCAGTCGTTCGTCGGCGTCGTGATCGCGCTGCTCGTGCTGCTCCCGGAGACCCTCGCCGCGGTCCGGGCCGCGCGCCGGAACCGGATCCAGATCAGCCTCAATCTGGCCCTCGGCTCGGCGATGGCGAGCATCGGCTTGACCATCCCGGTCATCGCGGTCGCCTCGATCTGGCTCGAAGGCCCGTTGACGCTCGGCCTCGGGCCGACCCAGATGGTGCTCCTCGGGCTGACGGTGCTGGTCAGCGTGCTGACCGTGGTGCCAGGGCGGGCCACCCGGCTGCAGGGCGGCGTGCACCTTGTGCTGCTGGCCGCGTTCCTGTTCCTGTCCATCAACCCGTGAGCTGCCCAGCCCTGTGAATGCGTAGCCGTGCGAGAACACGGCTACGCACTCACGGGCACTCACGAGGGCTAGACGCCGCCCGGGTTGAGCGTGACGTCGATGGGCGTGAAGCTGCTGCCGACCACGTCGACGTTCTCGGCCTTGAGCAGCTCGAGCGCCTTGGTCACGTAGTCGTTGGTGTAGGCCTCGGGGTCCGGGTCCTTGGTCAGCACGGTCTGCCCGTCCGCGTTGACCGCGGTCTTGGCCACCTCCACGGTCCGCGCCCAGTCCGCCTCGACGATGGTTCCGGCACCGGCCGCCGGGGACGGCCAGATCAACTTGTTCACCTCGTTGATCTGCCACAGCTGATGGCTGGCGCCCAGCGTCGACCCGTTCTTGACCACGATGTCGCGGCAGGACTCGACGTTGTCCCGGCAGTACGCCCAGCCCTGCAGCGAAGCGGCGATGAACTTCGTGGTCGTGTCCTGGTAAGCGGGGTCGGAGGTCAGCCGCTCGGTGTTGGCCCAGATCGCGTCCTGCAGCATCGAGGTGCCCACGTCGTCCCAGCTGATCACCGAGAAGTCGTCGGGCTTGTACAGCTGTCCGGTCGCAGGGTTGTTCGCCTCGAGCACCTGCGCGTACTCGTTGTAGGACATCGCCTGCGCCGCGTCGATCTCCCCGGACAGCAGCGCCTGCATGTCGAACTGCTGCTGTACCAGCGTCACGTCGGAGGCCGGATTCAGGCCTGCCCCGGTCATGCCGGCGAAGAGCTCGAACTCGTTGCCGAAGCCCCAGTTGCCGACCTTCTTCCCGCGCAGGTCGGCGACCGTCGAGATGCCCTTGTCCTTGAACGACACCTGGCGGGTGCCGGAGCGCTGGAAGACCTGCGCCACATCGGTGATCCCGGCTCCCTGCTCCCGGGATGCGAGTGCCTTCGGCACCCAGGCGATCGCGTAGTCGGCCTGGCCCTGCGCCAGCACCGTCTGCGGGACGATGTCGACGCCGCCCTCCTTGATCTCGACGTCCAGGCCCTGCTTCTCGTAGAAGCCCTGTTCGATCGCGGCGAAGTAGCCTGCGAACTGGCCCTGGGTGAACCACTGCAGCTGCAGCGTCACCTTCGTCGGCGCGCCGGCAGCGCCGGACGCGGGCGGTGCGCTGGTGTCGGCCTGCGGTGTGGTCGAGCAGGCGGTGACGGTCACCGCCAGCGCGGCCGCCGCGACGAGCACGCGCGGGAATCGTCGGGACAAGGAAACCTCCGGGGGTGAGGGGATCAGGTAGAACGACCGCGGCTGGCCAGGCGTTCGGCAAGAACACCGGCCATGTGGAAGAGCAGCCCGAGCACGATCGAGGCCGCGACGTAAGCCCACGCCCGCGCGTAGGCGGTGTTGGCGGCCGCTGACGAGATGCGGCTCCCCAGACCGTTCTGCAGGCCACCGAAGTATTCCGCGACGATCGCGGCGATCACCGCTGCAGGAGCGGCGACACGCAGGCCGGTCATGATGTACGGGATGGCTCCGGGTAGCCGGACGAAGCGGGCGAACTGGCCAGGGGTCGCGGCGAGCGCGACCATCAGCTCGGCGTGCACCGGCAGCACCTGGCGCAGCCCACGGGACGTCGAGATGAACACCGGCACGACCACCACGATGGTCACCACGAGCCGGCGGGCGATCTCCGTGGTCGAGCCGAACATCGTGGTGAACATCGGGGCCAGTGCGACGATCGGCACCGCGCTGGCGGCCAGCACCACCGGCGTGGCCAGCTCCGCCAGCAGCCGGGAACGCGCCGCGAGCAACGCGAGCGCCACGCCCAGCACGAATCCGGCAACGAGCCCGACCAGCGCGTTCGACCCGGTGACCAGGGTCGTCGAGAGGAGCACGGGTAACTGGGATCCGATCTGCGCGGCGATGGCGCTCGGGGCCGGCAGCAGGAAGGCCGGGACCTGCCCGACGACCACCACCACCTGCCACATCGCGAGCACCGCGATCCCGAAGACCACCGGTGGCCACCACTGGGTACCCCTCGTCGCGGGACCGGTCACGACTCGTGGCCCTTGCGCAACGCCTCGCGCACCGCGGTGATCGCGGCGAAGAACGCGCCGGACTCGCGGACGTCCTCGACGAGGTCAGGGGCGAGATCGGCCGGCTCGCCGCGTCCCGGCCGGCTGCCCGTGACGATCTCGGTGATCCTCCCGGGCCGGGGCGACATGACCACCACCCGGTCGGACAGCACCACGGCCTCCGGGATCGAGTGCGTCACGAACAGCACCGCGGCACCGGTCTCCAGCGCGATCCGCAGCAGCTCGGCCTGCATCCGCTCCCGGGTCATCTCGTCGAGGGCGCCGAACGGCTCGTCCATCAGCAGCAGCTTGGGACTCGGCGCCAGTGCCCGCGCGATCGCCACGCGCTGCTGCATGCCACCCGAGAGCTGGCTGGGGCGGGACCCGGCGAACTCGGCCAGCCCGACGAGTTCCAGTAGCTCGACCGCACGCGCCCGGCGCTGCGGTTTGGCCACCCCGTGCACATGCAGCGGAAGCTCGACGTTCTCCGCGACGGTGCGCCATTCGAGCAACCCGGCCTGCTGGAACGCAATGCCGTAATCCTGGTCGAGCCGGGCCTGGTGCGGGGTCTTGCCGCCCACGCGGACCGTCCCGCCGGTGGGCTGTTCGAGGTCGGCCACAACGCGCAGCAGCGTCGACTTGCCACAACCCGAGGGGCCGATCAGCGAGACGAACTCACCCTCGGCCACGGTGAGCTCGATCCCGTCCAACGCGTGCACCGAGTCGAACCGCTTGTCGACATCGCTCAGCTCCACCGCGGGAAGAAGTACGTCGGTGGTCATGTCACGCTCCCCCGGTATCGCCGCAGGCCCAGGTCGAGCAGGCCGACCGCCGCGGCCGCGACCAGACCGAGCACCGCAGCGCCCAGGATCGCGGTGTACATGCGCGACGGGTCGCCGGTGGCCGACTGCGCGTATTCGATGATCAGACGCCCGATGCCGCCGCGGGTGCCGGTGGAGATCTCCGCGACGATCGCGCCGACCACCGCGGCCGCGGCGCCCAACCGCACGGCGGGGATCACGTGTGGGATCGAGGCGGGCAACCGCAGCCGCAGCAGCGTTGTCCACCAGTCGGCCGCCATCGTCGTGAACAGCTCCACGTCGGCGCGGGCGGGCGAGGTGAGCCCGCGCAGCATCCCGACCGCGATCGGGAAGAACGCGAGGTACGAGGAGATCACCATCACGCTGGCCCACGGTTGCCAGGCCCACCCCAAGATCGAGATCTTGCCGCCCCAACCGGCCACCAGCGGGGCAATCGCGATCAACGGCACCGTCTGCGAGACGACCACGTAGGGCAGCATCGCGCGCTCGGCCAGCCGGAAACGCTGCATCAGCAGGGCCAACAACACACCGAGGATCCCGCCGATCACCAGCCCGCCGAGCGCGAGCCCGAGCGTGAACAGCGCGCCGGACAACACGGCCACCCCGACCGGACGGGCGGCTGCGGCGCCGGCGACCTCCGGATCGTCGAGCCGGCCCAGCACGGTCCACACGTGCGGCATCGCGCCGTCGTCGGTGCGGGGCAGGATGCGGGTGCCACCGATGCTCACCCCGCCGACCGGGAGTACCAGCTTCGCCAGCTCCCAGCACACGACGAGCAGCAGGAACGCGGCCGCTCCGGCCAGCAGCGGGCGCAACTTGACGATCATGCGCGAGCTCCTGACATGGACCGTGCTTCCGTGGACGAGAAAGTCGATACTGCAAGCAGTTGATGACCGTAGCGTTAGCGACGCGTTCCCACCTACGCCTGCTCAGCGGGGCATTCGACGCCACAACGCTCGCGGCACGTGCCGCAACACAGCGAACACCGGCCGTAGGGCAGCTGGCACCCACACGTCGGCGCGGCCACTGTGCAGCGCGCGCACCGTCGCCGCCGCCACCTGATCGGGTGTCGAGGAGAACGGGGCGGGCGCCATCCCCCGCGTCATCCGGCCGACCACGAATCCCGGCCGGACCAGCAGCAGCCGCACGCCGCTGCCGTGCAGCGCGTCGGCCAGCCCGCAGGCGAACCCGTCGAGTCCGGCCTTGGCCGACCCGTATACGTAGTTGGCCCGGCGCACCCTGGCTCCGGCGACCGAGGAGAAGACCACGATCGTGCCGCTGCGCTGGGCGCGCAGCAGGGTGGCCAGGTGGGTGAGGACCGCAACGTGGGCGACGTAGTCGGTGTGCACGATCGCCACGGCGTGCTCCGGATCCCGTTCGGCGCGGGCCTGCTCGCCCAGCACGCCGAACGCGACCACGACCACGTCCAGCCGACCGTGCCGGCGCACGACCTCGCGCAGCACGGGCCCGTGTGATGCAAGGTCGTCGGCGTCGAAGTCGATCCGGTCGACGGTGCTCGCGCCCGCGGCCAGCAGCGCCTTCTCCTCGTCGTCGAGCTCGGCGCTGCGCCGGGCGGCCAGTACCACCGTGGCGCCGGGCGCGAGCCGGGCCGCCACGGCCAACCCGATCTCGCTGCGACCCCCGAGCACCAGCACTGTTCCGGACACGCCGCGGAGCCTGGCACACCGACGGAGGCGGGGGCAGCGGTGCCGGTGCCGACAGTGCCGAATACTGGCCGGATGCGCGCCGCCGTGCTCGGGTCTCCCATCGCCCACTCGTTGTCCCCCGTGCTGCACACCGCGGCGTACCGGGCGCTCGGTCTTTCCGACTGGGACTACGAGCTGCACGAGTGCGCGGAGCCCGGGCTGGCCGGTTTCGTCGCCGGTCTCGGGCCGGACTGGGCAGGTCTGTCGCTGACGATGCCGCTCAAGCGGGTGGCGCTCGAGGTCGCGGACGAGATCTCGCCGCTGGCTGCGGTCACCGGCGCGGCGAACACGCTCGTCCTCACCGGGGGCCGGCGCTACGCCGACAACACCGACGTCGCCGGCATCGTCGCCACCCTGCGGGGGGCCGGGTTCGAGTCCGGTGGTCGGGCCGTCGTGCTCGGCGCCGGTGGCACCGCGCAGGCCGCACTGGCCGCGTTGCAGGAGCTGGGCGTCGACGAGATCGACGTGCTGGTGCGCTCGCTGGCCCGCGCGGACGAGCTGCGGGCGACCGCGGACCGGATCGGGGTGACGCCGACCCTGAGCGAGGCCCTGCTCGACCACGACCGGGCGTCGGCATCGATCCGGGGGGCGGACGTCGTGATCTCGACGCTGCCGGGGGCCGCCGCTGATCCGCTGCGCGGCGCCGGTCCGGCCACCGTGTTGCTCGACGTGATCTACGCGCCGTGGCCCACCCCGTTCGCGGCGGCGGCGGCCGCGGCCGGGGCCCGGGTCTGCAGCGGGCTGGAGGTGCTGCTGCAGCAGGCGGTGGACCAGGTGAAGCTGATGACCGGCCAGCCGGGTCCGGTCGAGCCGATGCGGGCGGCGCTGGACGCTGCGGTGGCCGCCCGCGCCTGAGCTCGCGCGTCCGCCAACCCGGTCGACCGGGCTGGAACACGTTCGGCGCAGTCCCCAGGGCTCACACCCCTGGATCACGTCCCTGACTCGGCGGCTACCGCGGGTGGGCGGCACCGGCGATCAGAGCGGCCGCCGGTGCACGGCCACCACGTAGTCGCCCCCCTCGTACGGAGCCCGGTCCCAGGTCGCGAACCGCTCCTCCGGCTCCAGCCCGGCGGCCGCGCACCAGTCGTCGTACTCCTCCGGCCGCGGCCAGCCCGCCTGCAGCTGGAAGCCGGCGACCAGCCGACCGCCCGGCACCAGATGCCGGGCACACGCCGCCACCGCGGCGGCCCGCTGCGCGGCCGGCACGTACGGCACCACGTTGCCGACCAGTGCCACCACGTCGAACCGCTCGCGTCGGTCCAGCTCGACGAGGTCGGCCTCGATCCACTCCAGCTGCGGCGCCTTGGCGCGACCGGCCGCGATCATGTCCGGATCCACGTCCACGCCGAGCACCGCGACCCCGCGTCGAGCCAGCTCGATGGCCACCCGTCCGGTTCCGCAGCCGGCGTCGAGCACCGACGACGGCTCGAAAGAGAAGATCAGATCGACCTCGCCGTGCGGGTTCTGGCCGCTCTCGGCCATCCGCTTCCACTGCTCGTCGTAGCGACCGATGTCGATCTGGGCACGCCAGCGGGACCAGTCCTGCGGGCGAGTGGTCACACGAGCGAGCCTATCTCGGCCGGATGGTCGAGGATCGAGGTGTGAACGTGTTCTCCAGCGTGCTCGACGCCATCGGCGGGACACCGCTGATCCGGCTGAACCGGGTGACCGCAGGCCTGTCCGCCGCCGTCTGGGTCAAGATCGAGTTCAACAATCCGGGCGGCAGTGTGAAGGACCGGGCCGCGCTGGGGATGGTCCGCGCGGCCGAGCGGCTCGGGGATCTGCAACCGGGCGGCGTGATCGTCGAGAGCTCGTCGGGCAACACCGGTGTCGGGCTGGCGATGGTGGCCGCGCAACACGGCTACCGGGCGATCGTCGTGGTGCCGAACACGATCGCTCAGGAGAAGATCGCGCTGCTGCGCGCCTACGGCGCCGAGGTCGTTCCCACCGAGCCCAAGGTGCCACGCGAGCATCCCGAGCACGTCAACAACATGGCCCGGCGGATCGCCGCCGAGACCCCCGGCGGCTGGTACGCCAACCAGTACGACAACCCAGCCAACCCGCGCGTGCACGAACTCACCACCGGCCCGGAGATCTGGGAGCAGAGCGGCGGCACGATCACGCACCTGGTCGCCGGTGTCGGTACCGGCGGCACGATCAGCGGCACCGGTCGGTACCTCAAGCAGTTCGGGGTCACGATCATCGGCGCCGACCCGGAGGCCTCGGTGTTCTCCGGTGGCGACGGCAGCCCGTACTACGTGGAGAGCGTCGGCCAGTACCGGCACCCGGCCACCGTCGACGACAGCTGGCCCGCTGCCTACGACCAGGGGGTGGTGGACCGGTTCGAGCGGATCCCGGACCGGGAGTCGCTCCTGCTCACCCGCCGGTTGGCCCGCGAGGAGGGGCTGTTGGTCGGGGCATCGGCCGGAATGGCGGTCGCGGCGGCGGTGCGGGTCGCGGCGGAGCTGGGCAGTGAGCACACCGTTGTCGCGGTGCTGCCGGACTCCGGTCGCAACTACCTGTCGAAGTACTTCGACGACGGCTGGATGACCCGGCTCGGTTTCCTGGACGCACCGGCCGGGCCCTTCGTGCGCGACGCGGTGGCCGAGCACGGGCTGGCCGTGGCGCACCCCGAACACACCCTCGCCCAGGTGCTGGCCGGACCCGCCACCGGAATGGTCGCGGTCGTCACCGCGCGCGCGTCCGACGCGCCGACCCGCTCGGCCCCCGAGGTGCTGGGCGCCGTCGCGGTCGCCGAGCTGCACCAACTCGTCGCTGCCGATCCCGCGTGCGCCGCCCACGCCGTCGGTCGGTACGCGGGTCCGCCCCCGGCCGCCGTCGGTGCCGGGGAGAACCTGGCCGCGGCGCGGGCCCGGTTGGACGGCGACGACCCGGTGCTGGTGCTCGTCGACGGACGAGCGGTGGCGTTCACAGCGCTGTGAGTGCCGAGCCGTGTGAGAACACGGCTCAGCACCCACGAGGCGAAGGAGCTCGGCCTGAGCCTCAGGAGGTCGTCGGCTGGCTGCGCTCCAGATCCTGCAGCCAGCCGACGTCGCCCGTCCCGTGTACGGCCACTGTCGCAGCGATCAGCCAGACGATGGAGGGCAGGAAGTCCCCGCCGAGGGCTCGGCTGTACATCATGATCTCGCCGGCCTCCTCCTCGCTGCGCAGCGCGCCGGAGGTGTACCAGGCCCTCGCCCGGTAGCGCTTACCCAGCGCATCCTCGATCCAGGCCAGCGACTGCTCGATCCAGTCCGGCCGGTCCGCGAGCTCGCGACGCGCCAGCCCGGCCCAGCGGATCAGGCCGAGCGTCGCCATGAGTTCGGCCGGACCGCCCTGGTCCTCGGGCGCCGCACGCCGGTCGACGTCGAGCAGCCCACCGATGCATGCGCGGGCCGGATCCGGCGAGCGTTGCTCGATCGTCTCCTTCACCGCCTCGGCGAGCAGACCTGTGACGGCCTCGGCCACCTGCTGAATCTGCTGCCCCTCACGCCTGCCGGACACCGGTCCTCCTGATCACCGTCGAGCACGTCAACCGCATACCGCCCCCTGGGCCGCGGAGCCTACGAGCTTCGCGTACTTCCCGAGCACGCCCGTGCGCAGGGTCGGCTCGGGCGGTGACCAACCGGCCCGTCGCTCCGCGAGCTCGGCGTCGTCGACGATCAGCTGCAACGTCCGGGAGTCCATGTCCAGCACGATCCGGTCACCGTCGCGGACGAACGCGATCGGTCCGCCGTCCACCGCCTCCGGCGCGACGTGGCCCACACACAGGCCCGTCGTCGCTCCGGAGAAGCGACCGTCGGTGAGCAGCAGCACGTCCTTGCCGAGGCCGGCACCCTTGATCGCGGCGGTCACCGCCAGCATCTCGCGCATACCCGGACCGCCACGCGGTCCCTCGTACCGGATCACCACGACGTCGCCGGGCTGCAGGTCGGGCACCGCCGCCATCGCGCCCTGCTCGCCGTCGAACACCCGCGCCGTACCCTCGAACCTCGTCGAGTCGAACCCCGCGCTCTTGACCACCGCGCCGTCCGGCGCGAGCGAACCACGCAGGATCGTGAGACCGCCGCTGGGGTGGATCGGGTTGTCCAACGCACGCAGGATGGTGCCGTCGAGACCGGGTGGGTCGATCTCCGCAAGGTTCTCCGCGAGGGTGGCGCCGGTGACCGTCAGCACGTCGCCGTGCAACAGCCCCGCGTCCAGCAGCGCCTTCATCACCACCGGCACGCCGCCGACCCGGTCCATGGTGGACATCACGTAGCTGCCGAAGGGCTTCATGTCGGCCAGGTGCGGCACCCGGTCGCCGATCCGGTTGAAGTCGTCCAGCTCCAGAGGGACGCCGGCCTCCCAGGCGATCGCGAGCAGGTGCAGCACCGCGTTCGTGGAGCCACCCAGCGCCATCACCACGGCGATGGCGTTCTCGAACGCCTCCAGGGTGAGGATCTGCCGCGCGGTGATCCCCTTCTCCAGCAGCCGGACCACCGCCTCACCGGACGCGCGCGCGATGCCGTCCCGGCGCCGGTCGACCGCAGGCGGGCTGGCTGATCCGGGCAACGCCATGCCGAGCGCTTCGGCGGCGCTGGCCATGGTGTTGGCCGTGTACATGCCCCCGCAAGCGCCCTCACCGGGGCAGATCGCGCGCTCGATGGCGTCGACGTCCTCCCGGGAGATCAGGCCCCGCGCGCAGGCACCGACCGCCTCGAACGCGTCGGCGATCGTCACCTCCCGCTCACCCACGTACCCGGGCATGATCGAGCCGGCGTAGAGGAACACGGCGGCGAGATCGAGCCTGGCTGCGGCCATCAACATCCCGGGCAGGCTCTTGTCGCAGCCGGCCAGCAACACCGTGCCGTCCAGGCGCTCGGCCTGCACCACCGTCTCCACGGAATCGGCGATGACCTCTCTCGAGACCAGCGACCAGTGCATCCCGATGTGCCCCATCGAGATGCCGTCCGAGACGGAGATGGTGCCGAACTCCATCGGGAAACCCCCGGCGCGGTGCACACCCTCCTTGGCCGCGATCCCGAGCCGCTGCAGCGACAGGTTGCACGGGGTGATCTCGTTCCAGCTCGACGCGATCCCGATCTGCGGCTTGCCGAAGTCCTCGTCGCGCATCCCGACCGCGCGCAGCATGCCCCGGGCGGCGGCCCGTTCCAGCCCGTCGGTGACATCGCGGCTGCGTGGTTTGCGGTCGATATCGGGCAACGTCGCCTCCGGCGTTCGTGGTGGGTCGATCCAGCCTGCCGCACCGGCGCGCTCCCGTCACATCGCCCGTTGCGCGCCCACGCCGACATGCGCGAACGGCACCCTCGCGCACTAGGTGTGCGCGAGGGTGCCGTTCGCGTAATCAGGATGGTGCGTGCGAAGGACGGTGAGATCAGTCGCGGCGGGAGCGGGCTCCCGATGTGGCGAAATCGCGGTCGCGGCGGATGTTGGCCCGCCGGCCCTTCAGCGTCGTGGTGCCACGCAGGCTGCGGAGCAGGTCGTCCGCGGCGTGCTCGGGGATCTCCACCAGCGCGTGCCGCTCGTGGATCTGGATCGCCCCGATGTCACGGCCGGACAGGTTGGACTCGTTGGCCAGCGCGCCGACGATGTCCTGCGGCCGGACGCCGCTGGCCCGGCCTGCGTTGACGAACAGCCGTGCCGTGCCGGCCTTGGGCGAGCGGGTACCTGCTGCCCGGCCACCACGCCCGCGGGTATCCCGCGGGGCGCCGGCGCGCCCGGCGGTGACGACCGGGATGTCCGCACCGTCGTCCGGCGTGCCCGAGACGGCCTGCAGCAGTCGGACCGCCGCTGCGGCCACCGCAACCGGGTCGTGCTCCGCGGCAAGCGACTCGATCATGGCCCGCACCCCGTCGTCATCGGGCTCTGCAACGAGCTGGTCCAGCAGCGATGCGCGGGTGCGCTCCAGCCGGGCGGCGCGCAGGTCGGCCGCGGTCGGCACCGGTGCGATCTCGATGTGTTGTCCGGTGAGCCGCTCCACGCCGCGCAGCAGATGCACCTTCGACGGCGGCACCAGGGTGATCGCGACCCCCTCGCGGCCGGCCCGGCCGACGCGGCCGATCCGGTGCACGTACGCCTCGGACGACTGCGGCATGTCGTGGTTGACCACGTGCGTGAGCAGGTCGATGTCGAGCCCGCGGGCCGCCACGTCGGTGGCCACGAGCAGCTCGGTGCGACCGCTGCGCAGCCGATCGACCACGCGGGTGCGGTGCTCCTGGTCCATGCCGCCGTGCAGCGCCTCGGCCCGCAGCCCGCGGGCGGTCAGGGTCTCGGTGACGGCGTCGACGTCGAGCCGGGTGCGGCAGAAGACGATCGCCGCCGCCGGCCGCTCGGCCTCCAGCACGCGACCGAGCGCGGCGGTGGTGTGCGTGCGCGGCACCAGGTACGCGGTCTGGCGCACCTTGGGCGCCTCGCCCTCCAGCACGACCTCGCGCCGGATCCGGACGGTCACCGGCTCGCGCAGGTACTTCTGGGCCAGCGCCTCGATGCGGTGCGGGATGGTCGCCGAGAACAGCACGACCTGGCGGGTGTCCGGGGTGGCGTCGAGCAGGGTCTCGATGTCCTCGACGAAGCCCATGTCGAGCATCTCGTCGGCCTCGTCGAGCACTACGGTCTCGAGCTCGTCGAGCCGCAGCGCACCGCGGTTCATCAGGTCGATCGCGCGCCCTGGGGTGGCCACCACGATGTCGACGCCGTCCTTCAGCGCCTTCCACTGCGGGCCGGCGGGCGCACCGCCGTAGACGGTGACGACACGTGCCCGCAGGCCGGCCCCGTAACGGGTGACCGCCTCGGACACCTGCAGAGCGAGCTCGCGGGTGGGGGCGAGGATCAGGCCGAACGGTGCGCTGCCGCGAGCCCGGTCGGGGCGCAGCTCGGCGAGGCGCTCCAGCATGGGCAGCGCGAAGGCGGCCGTCTTACCGGTGCCGGTGGCGGCCTGACCGAGCAGGTCACGGCCCTCCACCAGCGGGCTGATGGCCTGGGCCTGAATCGGGCTGGGCTGGGTGTATCCGAGCTCGTCGACGACGGTCAACAGCTCGGCGCGCAGGGGAAGGTCGGAGAAGGCGGGCAGGTCGAGCACGTGCTCGTTCGAAGTCAAATCAGATCTCTCGTCGCAGCGGGCGGGAACACCGTCTGGGTCCCCGCGCGAGCCCGCGGGCCTCCTGCACGAGTTCTGCCTGGCCGGTGCGGTCTCTGGTGGCAACAACGCACCACCCTTGGAACATAGTCCCAGGTGGCGGGGATCGCCGCTGCACCGGCCCATGATTGAGGGTCAGACCACGACCGGCGCCGCGGCCGGGCGCGGCGCGCGGAGCAGCCGGAACGACGCCACGTGCAGCAGCATCGCGATCGGAACGGCGAACGTGGGCACCAGCACCATCGGCAGCCAGCCCATCAGGTCCGTCGTCGGGTCGGTCGCCACGAGCTGCAACGGACCGGGCGAGAGGGCCACGCCCGTGCCCACCGCCACCACCAGGTCCAGCAGACCGAATGCGGTGAACGCCCGACCGAGGGCGCGGCGCTGCGGGCGCCGCCACAGCGCGACGGCGACGAACGGCGCCGCCACCCCGACCAGCACGTCGCCGATGCCCGCCGGCAGCCCGAAACCCGCCGGCAGCTGTCCGGCGGCCAGCAGGACGAGGAACACCCCGCCGACGATCCGGAAGGTCTGCGCCGCAACCAGCAGGGCCACCGCGCGGGGGTGGCTCACCGCCGCGGCCACCGCGGGCAAGCGCAGCGCGAACACCCCCAACGCGAGCGGGACCACCAGCCCGACACCGAT
Organism: uncultured Actinomycetota bacterium; assembly: GCA_963841985.1. Taxonomy (GTDB): domain Bacteria; phylum Actinomycetota; class Actinomycetes; order Mycobacteriales; family Pseudonocardiaceae; genus Pseudonocardia. The sequence continues at coordinate 55,274 of CAWJFD010000010.1, read as the reverse complement.
CCAGGGCACGGTCTCTCGATCTGGGCGCTGTAGAGGCCGGTCGCCGCGATGCCGGCGGTGAGCGCGAGCCACGCGGTCTGGGCACCGCAGGCTGCGAGCGCAAGCCGCCTCGCTGAGCGCGGATCGGCGCCCGTCAGCACGGCGCCGCGATGCAGCACCACCGCCACCGACACGATGACAACGGCACAACCGAGCACCACGCCGGCGGTGATCGGCGCAGGTAGATCGTTCACGACACCCTCCCCGAGGGGTAAGTTGTTTGACGAAACTCACTGTATGGCTGGTGAGTAGCTTCACGCAACTGTGTCGCGTAGAGTTCTGCGTCGTGCTGCCGCTCGCTACGAGGGTCAGGTGTGCTCGATCGCGCGCACGCTGGAGGTGATCGGCGATCGCTGGACGATGCTCGTCGTGCGCGACGCGTTCCTCGGCGTGCGTCGGTTCGACGAGTTCCAGCGCAGTCTGGGCATCGCGCGCAACGTGCTGACCGATCGGCTGGCCCGACTGGTGGCCGACGGGATCCTTCAGCGGCGGCGCTACCAGGAGCGGCCGGGACGGTTCGAGTACTCGCTCACCCCGGCAGGGCTCGACCTGTGGCCGGTGCTGATCGGGCTGCTGACCTGGGGCGACAAGCACCGCCCCGAGGAGGCCGGGCCACCCCGGCTGATGTGGCACCGGGGCTGCGGCGGCGCCATCACCGCCCGCGCGACCTGTGCGGCCTGCGGTGCGCCGTTGCCACCGACCGAGATCGAGACCGAGCTCGGACCCGGGACGCCGGTCGCCGGGACGGGGGCCGGCAGCGCACCTGATGCCGAACCCCGAGCCGGGATCGGCGCCTCGGCCTCCCCGTGATCACCGTGTGCGGTGCAGGAGTCTCACCGGTGAGACTCCCGAACCGCACACGCTGATCATCGGACGAGCGGCGGCGGGCTCAGCGCTTGCCCTTGTCCCCCTCGCCGGCCAGGCCGGCCCGGCGCAGGGCGTCCGCCATCGCGCTGTTGCCCAGCCCACCGCCGGAGCCGGACCCGGACCCGGAACCGGCCCGGCGATCACCGCCACGCGCGCCCTGCCCGGCACCGGCCTGACCCGCACCGCGCTTATCCCCGTGCGCCGTCGCGCCGATCCCCGTCGCGCCGATCCTTGCTGCCTCGTTCCGCGCCGCGTCGATCCGCGTTGCCTCGATCTGCGCTGTTTCGATCCGCACCGCGACCACCACGGCGATCGGCCCCGCCCGGTCCCTGGCCGCCGCGGCGCTCCCCACCCGTGCCACCACGGTCCTTCCGGTCCCCCGGCCGGTCGCCCTGGTCACCGGCCCGATCCGAGCGGGGCTTGCGCCCGGCGCCCGGCTCGTCGTCCAGCCGCAGCGTCAGCGAGATGCGCTTGCGCGCCTCGTCGACCTCCAGCACCTTGACCCGCACCACGTCCCCGGACCTGACGACCTCGCGCGGGTCGGAGACGAACGTCGTGGACATCGCCGAGACGTGCACCAGCCCGTCCTGGTGCACCCCGACGTCGACGAACGCCCCGAACGCGGCCACGTTGGTGACCACACCTTCCAGCAGCATGCCCGGCCGCAGGTCCGAGACCTTGTGCACGCCCTCGGCGAAGGTGGCGGTGCGGAACACCGGTCGCGGGTCCCGGCCGGGCTTCTCCAGCTCGGCCAGGATGTCGGTGACGGTCGGCAGCCCGAACCGCTCGTCCACGAAGTCCTTGGCCCGCAACGACTTCAGCTTCGGCGCGTTGCCGATCAGGGTCGCGATGTCGTCGGTCTTGGCCGCGTCCAGGATCCGCCGCACCACCGGGTAGGCCTCCGGGTGCACGCCGGAGACGTCCAGCGGGTCGTCGCCGCCGCGGATGCGCAGGAAGCCCGCGCACTGCTCGAACGCCTTCGGGCCCAGCCGCGGCACCTCGGCCAGCGCGGTGCGGGTACGGAACGGGCCCGTTCGCTGTCGCGGTGCAGCACGATCTGCGTGGCCAGCCCCTCGGTGATCCCGGAGACCCGGCGCAGCAGCGGCACCGACGCGGTGTTGACGTCCACCCCGACCGCGTTCACGCAGTCCTCGACCACCGCGTCCAGCGAGCGGGACAGCGCCGACTCGGCCAGGTCGTGCTGGTACTGCCCGACCCCGATCGACTTGGGATCGATCTTCACCAGCTCGGCGAGCGGGTCCTGCAGCCGGCGCGCGATGGACACCGCGCCGCGCAGCGAGACGTCCAGCTACGGCAGCTCGGCCGAGGCGTAGGCCGACGCGGAGTACACCGAGGCACCCGCCTCGCTGACCATCACCGTGGTCAGCTTGAGCGCCGGGTTCTTCGCGGCCAGCTCGCGGGCGAGCTTGTCGGTCTCCCGGGACGCGGTGCCGTTGCCGATCGCGACCAGCTCGACGTCGTGCGCCACGGCCAGCTTGGTCAGCGTGGCCAGCGCCGCGTCCCAGGCCCGGCGCGGCTCGTGCGGGTAGATGGTGTCGGTGGCCACGACCTTGCCGGTGGCGTCGACCACGGCGACCTTCACGCCGGTGCGCAGGCCGGGGTCCAGGCCCATCGTCGCGCGGCTGCCGGCCGGCGCGGCCAGCAGCAGGTCGCGCAGGTTGGTGGCGAACACCCCGATCGCGCCCTCCTCGGCGACCGTGCGCAGCCGGACCCGGATGTCGATGCCCAGGTGCAGCAGGATCCGGGTCCGCCAGGCCCAGCGCACGACCTCGGCCAGCCACGGTCGGCCGGGCGACCGCGGTCGGCGATGCCGAAGGCGGCGGCGATGGTGCGCTCGTAGTCGGTGACCGCGCCGGGCTCGGCCGGCTCGGCGTCCGGCTCCAGCGCGACGTCGAGCACCTCCTCCTTCTCGCCGCGGAACACGGCCAGGATCCGGTGCGACGGGCAGCGTGGTGAAGGCCTCGGCGAAGTCGAAGTAGTCGGCGAACTTGGCGCCCTGCCGGTCTCCTTGCCCGCCCGCACCGTGGTGACCAGCCGACCGCGGGTCCACATCCGCTCCCGCAGGCCGCCGATCAGGTCGGCGTCCTCGGCGAACCGCTCGACCAGGATCGCCCTGGCCCCCTCCAGCGCGGCCGCGGCGTCGGCGACCTGCTCGTTCACGATACCGGCCGCGACCGCCGTCGGATCCTGGGTCGGGTCGGCGAGCAGAGTGTCGGCCAACGGCTCCAGCCCGGCCTCGCGCGGCGATCATGGCCTTGGTCCGCCGCTTGGGCTTGAAGGGCAGGTAGATGTCCTCCAGCCGGGCCTTGGACTCGGCCGCCCGGATCCGCTCCTCCAGCTCGGCGTCGAGCTTGCCCTGCTTGCGGATCTCGTCCAGGACGGCCGCGCGCCGCTCCTCCAGTTCCCGCAGGTAGCGCAGCCGCTCCTCCAGGGTGCGCAGCTGCGCGTCGTCCAGAGCGCCGGTGGCTTCCTTGCGGTAGCGGGCGATGAACGGAACGGTCGAGCCGTCGTCCAGGAGGTCGACGGCGGCGCTCACCTGGTGCGGTCGGACGCCGAGCTCGTCGGCGATGCGCTGCTGGATCGACTGCTGCTGGACGGGTCGTTGCCGGTTCAGGTCGGGGTCTTTCGGCGATGTCGAGCGGGCCACTCCGCCATCGTCCCCGGCCCGGCCGACCGCCCGGCCGTGAGGGTCCGCTTCGGCGCGGATCGGGCCCTCGGGCACACCGCCGCCATGCCGTCATGAGGAATCCAGCGGTCGATCCGATCAGGCGGACCTGACGATACCGGTCACCGCGGGCGCTTCGCCGGCACGCCGGCCACCAGCTCGCCCGATTCGGCACCGCGCGCCACGATCGGGACACCGCCGAACGCGGGCCGCCGCAACCGGTAGTCGAACCCGGCGACCGTCCGCTCCGGAGCGAAGCGCCGCGGCAGCTCCAGCAGCAGCAACGCGAGCAACGGTCCGTGCACCACCAACCCCGGATACCCCTCGACGCCGGTGGCGTAGGGCTGGTCGTAGTGGATCCGGTGCGTGTTGTAGGTCAGCGCGCTGAGCCGGAACAGCATCGGTTCGTCAGGGCGCAGCGCGATCCGCCACCGTTGCGGTCCCGCCTCTTCGGCCGGAGCGGGTGGGGCGGGTGCGCGGGGGTCCCCGCGGGCTGGCTCGGTAGGCGAAGTCCTGCTCCTCGACGACGGCAACCGCCCCGTCCAGCAGGAACTCGTGCCGCTCTGTCACGAACACCATCGGTCCGCTCCGGCCGGTCCTTGGCGTGACCGACACCAATGACGACCGTCGCGCCACCGCCGCGCCGATCCGCAGCGGCCGCTGCACCTGTCCCGCGAACATCCGGCGACGGTCGGGCAGGGGCAGCGGCCGAGGCGGCCGGTGCTGGCGGGGTGGTCGAGAAGTTGGAACACGTGCCACAGCGGTGGCAGCGCACCGGGCGAGGGCTGGTCGAGGACGGCCGCGAACGCCTCGACCGGCCACCGCTCGATCCGCCCGGCGTGCTCGACGGGGGCAGGCGCCATCCTCGAGTCCGGAGTGCACGGCCCCGATCATGCCCGAGGGTCGTGAGTGGCGTGCCGTGTTCCGGCACGGCTCGCCACTCACGGGCGGCGGAGCCGCGCCACGCTCTCGAAATGGTGCGTCATCGGGAACGCGTCGAAGGCCCGCAGACGGTCCACGGTGTAGCCCCGATCGGCGAACAGCGCGAGGTCCCGGGCCAGCGCCGCCGGGTCGCACGCCACGTAGACCACCCGTTCCGGGGCACGTGCGGCCAGCGCGTCCACCAGCGCGCGACCCAGCCCGCGCCGTGGCGGGTCGGCGACCACGACGTCGGGCGAGCCGTCGAGGGGCGGGATCTGGCGAGGAGCGTGGTGGCGCGCAACCCGCTGGTCCGGCTCCGGGCCGGCTCGGCCCAGCAGGTCCTCCACCCGACCGGCCCGCCAGTGGACCTGCGGCAGATCGGCCAGTGCCGCCTGCCCGTCGGCCACCGCCTGCCGCGCGGACTCGACGACCGTCACCACACCCGTCGGCCCGACCTGCCCGGCCAGCACCGCGGCGAACAGCCCGACGCCACCGTAGAGGTCCCACGCCACACCGCCGGTCGGCGCGGCGGCCCACTCGCCCACCACGGCCGCAAGGGTGTCCGGTAGCGCCGGATGGACCTGCCAGAAGACGCCGGGCGAGAGCAGCCACTCCCTCCCGATCGCCCGCTGCACGACCGGCCCGTCCGCACCGATGTGGACCACGCCGTCGGCGTCGGTGGTCACTTCCACCTCGGCCTGCGCCGCCGGATCGAAGCCGTGGCCGAGCACCGGTGGCAGCACGCCGGGCGGGGCAAGCGGGCAGTCGGCGATCGGCAGGATGTCGTGGCTGCGGTGCGCGCGCAGCCCGGCCCGCCCGTCGGCGTCGACGGCCAACCGCACCCGGTGCCGCCAGCCCAGCGGCCCGCCGGGCAGTTCCTCGACGGGCACCGCGAGGTCGATCCCGGCGAGCCGCCGCAGCTGCTCCGCCAGCACGGCCGCCTTCAGCGCTCGCTGCTCGGCCGGGTCGACGTGCTGGAGGTCGCAGCCCCCGCAGCCGCCGGCACGCGCCCAGCTGCAGCGGGGCCGGCACCCGCTGCGCCGCCGGCTCCAGCACCGTGACCACGTCCGCCCGGCAGAACGAGCCGCCGCCGTCCTCGCTCACGACGGCACGCACGCGCTCCCCCGGAAGCGCATGCCGCACGAACACCACGCGCCCGTCCGAGCGGGCGACACAGTGCCCGCCGTGCGCCACCGGCCCGATCTCGAGCTCCAGGATGCGGTCGGTCCAGTCCCGGCCGGCCGGCTCGGTGGGCCGGTGGTCGGGCCCGGCCCTTCGGCCGGGGTCGGCTGGTCGGTCGGGGTCGACTGGTCGGTCAGGGTCGGCAGGTCGGTCACGATCGGCCCGCTCCCGGGCGGCGGGGGACTTCGGCACCGGCGGCGACTCCGGCTGCGGAACGGACTCGTAGCCGCGGCGCACCGAACCCGGCGCCGTCTCCGGGCCGCGGTGCGCCACCCGGGCCGACGATGCCAGCTGCCACGGCACGTTCGTCACCATCACCCCCGGAGTGAACAGCAACCTGCCCTTGAGCCGCAGGGCGCTCTGGTTGTGCAGGATCTGCTCCCACCAGTGACCCACGACGTACTCCGGGATGAACACGGTGACCACGTCTCGCGGGTTGTCCGTCCTGATCCGCTTCACGTAGTCCAGAACCGGCCGGGTGATCTCCCGGTAGGGCGACTCGATGACCTTCAACGGCACCGGGATCTTGCGCTTCGCCCAGTCCCGCATCAGCTTCTTCGTGTCGGCGTCGTCGACGTTGACGGTGATCGCCTCGAGCACGTCGGGCCGGGTCGCCCTGGCGTAGGCCACCGCACGCAGGGTCGGTTTGTGCAGCGTGGAGACCAGGACGACGCCGTGGTTGCGCGAGGGCAGCACCCCGTCGTACTCGCCGGCCACCAGCTCGGCCGCCACCCGGTCGTAGTGCTTCTGGATGGCCAGCATGAGCCCGTAGAACACCGCCATCGCGGCGATCGCGATCCAGGCTCCCCTGGTGAACTTGGTGATCAGCACGATCACCAGCACCACACCGGTCATCGCCGGCACCGAAGCCGTTGATCGCCTGGGAGCGCCGCATCCGCCTCCGCTCGGCCGGGTTGGTCTCCACAGCGAGCAAACGCTTCCAGTGCCGCAGCATCCCGATCTGGCTCAGCGTGAACGAGGTGAAGACACCGACGGTGTAGAGCGCGATCAGCCTGGTCACCTCGGCCCGGAACCCGATCACCAGCACGATCGCGATGCTCGCCAACACCAGGATGCCGTTGGAGAAGGCCAACCGGTCGCCGCGGGTGTGCAGCTGCCGGGGCAGGTAGCGGTCCTGCGACAGGATCGAACCCAGCACCGGGAAGCCGTTGTAGGCGGTGTTCGCGGCCAGCACAAGGATCAGGGCGGTCACCACGACGACGAAGAAGAAGCCGGGCCGGAAATCCCGGAACACCGCGTCGGCCAGCTGCGCGACGAGCGTCTGCTGCACATAGGAGTCCGGCGCGCCGATGAGCTGCCGCTCCGGGAACGCGGCGATCCGCACCCCCGTGACCTGGGCGAGCACGATCAGGCCGGAGAACATCAGCACCGAGATGCCGCCGAGCAGCAACAGGGTGGTGGCGGCATTGCGCGATTTCGGCTTGCGGAACGCCGGCACTCCGTTGCTGATCGCCTCGACACCGGTGAGAGCGGCGCAACCCTGGGTGAACGACCGGAGCACCAGCAGCATCAACGCGAGCCCGGTGAACCCGTCGCCCTCGGCCAGCAGGTCGAAGTCGGCGCTGGCCGCCCGCACCTCGTCGCCGAGCAGCAACGAGCGGGTCAGTCCCCAGATGATCATCGTGCCGATGCCCAACATGAACGCGTAGGTCGGGATCGCGAACGCCACGCCGGATTCACGCACCCCACGCAGGTTCACCGCCGTCAGCAGCACGATGGCGACCACTGCGAAGGTCACCTTGTGCTCCGCCACGAGCGGGATCAGCGCCCCGATGTTCGCCGCCGCCGCCGAGATCGACACCGCCACCGTGAGCGTGTAGTCCACGAGCAGGGCGCTGGCCACGGTGAGGCCGGCCCGGCGCCCGAGGTTCACCGTGGCCACCTCGTAGTCGCCGCCGCCCGAAGGGTAGGCGTGCACGTTCTGCCGATAGCTCGCGACCACCGTCAGCAGCACGATCACGATCGCGAGGCCGACCCACGGCGAGAACACGTAGGCCGTCAAGCCCGCTGCGGACAGGGTGAGAAAGATCTCCTCGGGCGCGTAGGCGACCGACGACATCGCGTCGGAGGCGAAGACGGGCAGCGCGATCCGCTTCCGGAGCAGGGTGTGGGCGAGGCGATCGCTGCGTTGCGGCCGCCCGACGAGGATGCGCTTCACCGCCGTGCGGAGCTTGGACACGTGACGAGACTATGCGGTGCTCGGGCGGTCGACGCGATAGCGTTCTCACCGACACGGGGAGGGTCGCGGTGTACGTCGTGATCATGGGTTGCGGTCGGGTCGGTTCCGCCCTCTCGGCGGGTCTGGAGCGGCTGGGGCACGACGTCGCGATGATCGACAAGGACGCCCAGGCCTTCCGTCGGCTCAGCCCGGACTTCCGCGGCAAGCAGGTCATCGGCCAGGGCTTTCATCGCGAGGTGCTGATCGAGGCCGGGGTGCAGAAGGCGCAGGCGTTCGCCGCGGTCTCCAGCGGCGACAACTCCAACATCATCGCCGCCAGGGTCGCGCGGGAGTCGTTCGGCGTCGAGCACGTGGTGGCCCGCATCTACGACGCCAAGCGAGCCGCCGTGTACGAGCGGCTCGGCATCCCGACGGTGGCCACCGTTCCGTGGAGTACGGATCGGCTGATGCGGATGCTGCTACCCGATGGGGTGGCTTCGGCCTGGCGGGAACCCACCGGCACCGTGGCGATCCTGCCGCTGCCGGTGCACGAGGACTGGATCGGACGGCCGATCCGCGAGCTGGAGGCGGCCACCGGCTCCAGGGTGGCGTTCATCGTCCGTTTCGCCAAAGGGGTGCTGCCGAAACCCGACACGGCGGTGCAGGCCGAGGACACCGTCTACGTCGCCGCGGTATCCGGCACGGTCGGCGAGGTCACGGCCGCGGCCGCAGCACCCCCGCAGGAGGGCTGAGCAATGCGGGTCGCGATCGCCGGAGCCGGGGCTGTCGGCCGCTCCATCGCGCTCGAGCTGGTGGACAACAAGCATCAGGTGATGCTCATCGAACGGGAGCTCAGCCAGATCGAGCCCGAAGCCGTGGAGAAGGCCGAGTGGGTGCACGCCGACGCCTGCGAGCTGCAGTCGTTGGAGGAGGCCGGCATGGAGAGCTGCGACGTGGTGATCGCCGCCACCGGTGACGACAAGGTCAACCTCGTGGTGTCGCTGTTGGCCAAGACCGAGTTCGCGGTGCGCCGCGTGGTCGCCAGGGTGAACGACCCGCGCAACGAGTGGCTGTTCGGCGAGAACTGGGGCGTCGACGTGGCCGTCTCCACCCCCCGGCTGCTGGCCGCGCTCGTCGAGGAGGCGGTGGCGGTCGGAGACCTGGTCCGGCTGATGACCTTCCGCCAGGGCCAGGCCAACCTGGTCGAGGTGACACTCCCGCACGACACGCCGCTGACCGGGCGTCCGGTGCGCTCGCTCCGGCTGCCGGCCGACTCGGCGCTGGTGGTCATCCTGCGCGGCGGACGCGTGATCGTCCCGCAGCCCGACGACGCGCTGGAGCCCGGCGACGAACTGCTGTTCGTGGCCACCACCGCCGTCGAGGAGGACATCCACGCCGCACTGGGCTACTGACTTCGACCGATCAGGGGCGTGAGGGTGGCGGTCAGCTGCGTGAGGTCGCTGATCGGCAGATCCCCGTCAACGCCTTTCAGGGCCGCAACCGTGCAGCCTGCGGCACGCCCGGCCTGCACGCCGGGCTCGGCGTCCTCGACGACCAGGCAGCGGGCCGGGTCGACACCGAGCCGTTGCGCGGCCATCAGATAGCCCTCTGGATCGGGCTTCCCGGACCGGACGTCGTCCACAGTGATCAACAACGGCGGACGGATGCCGGCGGCTCGCAGCCTGAGGTCGGCCAACACGGTGTCCGCGCTGGTCACGACGGCCCACGGCAGCCCGAGGCGCTCGAGGGTGGCCAGCAGGTCGTGCGCACCGGTCGTCGGCACCACGTCGCTCAGGTCGCTGTACTCCAGCGCCAGCTGACGGTCGGTGGCCACCTGCACGGCGTCCTCGTCGAGGTCCGGTCGCAGCCGGCGCACCGTGTGCTCGGCCGGGCTGCCGTGCATGATCCCGCGCTGCGCCGTCTGCCGGTCCACGCCGTACTCGCCGGCCCAGGCGAACCAGGACCGCTCCACGGCGGCGTCGGAGTCGACCAACGTGCCGTCCATGTCGAGCAGGACGGCGTCCACGGTTTCCGGATCCATGGAACCAGCTTATCCTCGCCAGACGAGCAAAAGGGGCGACGGTGGTCTCATCCGGCAGGGCACGCACCGAGCGTTGGCGCGCGGCAGCGGACGTCCTGGACCAGGTACGGCGGCGGCCCGGTAGCACGAGGGCCGAGGTGGCGCGCCGGCTCCGGCTGAGCAGCGGGTCGGCCGCCGAGATCACGTCGCGGCTGCGTGAGCTGCGGTTGCTCATCGAGACACCGGCACCGGCGCGCGGCCGCGGACGGCCGACCGGGGTGCTGGCCGCGCATCCGGACGGGCCGCTCGCGCTGGCGGTGGAGATCCGCCACCAGGACTGGCGCTGCGCGGCGGTGCTCCTCGACGGCCGCCGGGTGGAGGTCACCGCGGGTCACCACGCCCGTCGCGATCCCGATCGGGTGCTCGACGCCGTCGCCGCGCAGATCCGGGCCGTTCAGCACCGCCACCCGGATCAGGTCCGCATCGTGTCGCTGGCCGTGCCCGGCACGGTGCGCGCGGGACGACTCGTGCAGGCGGCGAGCCTCGGCTGGGGGTCGGTCGACCTCGGGCGGCTCACCGAACTACCCCTGCTCGTCGGCAACGACGCCACCCTCGCCGGCGTCGCCGAGGCCCGCACCGGGGCGGCAATCGACGCCCGAACCGCCCTGCATCTGATCATCGAGGTCGGGATCGGCGGCGCGCTGGTGGTCGACGGCCGGGCCGTGACGGGCGCCGACGGGGCGGCCGGTGAGTACGGGCACGTGCCGTTCGGCCATCACGACCTGCGCTGCAGCTGCGGGGCTCGCGGCTGCTGGGACCTGGAGATCGACGGGCGGGCACTCGCCCGGCACCTCGGTGAGCCGCCTCCGCCCGACCCGCGTGGTTACGCGGACACCGTGCTGGAACGGGCCGGCCGGGAGAGCGGTGCGCAGCGTGCGCTGGACCGCGTGGCCGCGGCGCTGGGTCGGGGTGTCGCCGGCCTGGTGCACGTGCACGATCCGGACGTGGTCTCCCTCGGCGGCCTCGCCGTCGCCTTGCGAGCCGCAGCTCGCGAGGCGTTCGACGCGGCCTACCGCGCCGGCCTGATGAGCCATCGCCGCGCGTTCCCGCCACCGGTGCTCGACGGTGTGCACGGTGACGACGGCGGCCTGCACGGCGCGGCCGCGGTCGGGCTGGACCAGATCACCGGTGCGACCGGCATCGCCGCATGGGCGGACAGTCAGGCCGGCAACGGATCCGGGTCACGCCCGGCTCGGCGCACCGCCCACACCGTCCCGAGCAACGCCACGCCGACCAGCGGATAGCCCATGGCGAGCCGCGCGATGCCGAGCCAGGTCTCCTCGTCGGCGTTGTAGAGCAGTCCCTGCACCACCAGCCGGGCCAGGAACACGACGGTCCAGAGCAGGCTGGCCAGGGTGTAGGCGCGCAGCAGCCGAGGATCGCGGCGCCAGCCGTGGCCGTGGCCGTTGATCCCGTGCCAGATCACGCCGGCCAGTGGCCAGCGGACCAGCACCGACACCAGGAACGCCGTTGCGAAGACCGCGCTGTAGATCAAGCCTGGCAGGTAGAAGCCACGGGCCTCGCCGGTCCGGTACGCGATGAACGCGGCGAGCCCCACCCCGAGCAACCCGGAGACCGCCGGCTGCAGGCGCTGCTTGCGGAAGATCCGCCAGATCGCGATGAGAACTCCGGCGACGAGCGCCGCGACGAGCGCCGGCTGCAGCTCCAACAGCAGGTTCGTCAGTACGAACACGGCAACCGGGATCGACGAGGCCACGATCCCGGATATCCCGCCCATCTGCTCGAGCATGGTCGGGACTCGACCTGGAGGTTCGACAGCCGGCGTCGCCGTCGCGTCGCGGTACTCCCGATCGGACGGAGGTGGTGCAGCCGTCACTGGGCCTGACAGATCTCGTAGAACGGGTTGTAGAGGACCTTGCGGCCCTCTCGGAGGGCCAGCCGTCCACGCACCCGCATCGTCCGCCCTGGCTCGATACCGGGGATGCGGCGACGTCCCAGCCAGATCAGGGTGACCCCCTCCGTGCCGTCGAAAAGTTCCGCCTCCAGCGAGGCATCAGCGTCCTGCGGGCAGAATTCTACGCTCCGTAGCCTACCGAACACGGTGACCTCCTGCCCGCAGGCGCACTCCGCCGCCCGCTGGGCGCCGGAGCGCTCCGAGTCCTCGGACAGGTCGTCGGCGTCCAGCTCGTCGACTTCGCTGGTCAGCCGCCGCAACATGCGACGAAACGCACCACCGTCGGTGCTAGCCATCTCATCCCTGCCCATCCAGCAGACCGCGTCAGGCCCGCTGCATCCAGGGTAACTCGCGCTGGGCCCAGATCGCTGTCTCAGAATCGGACGGCCGATGCCGCTCGGGCACAACACGGGCAGTGTTCAGGGGGCCGGGGTTCAGGGGCCGGGGTTCAGCTGGGCCGGGTTCAGGTGGGCCGATGATGGCGACCGACCGGCGGTCCGGCCTCCGGAGCGGGATGGCGGGCGAGACGCGGCTCGCCGTCGTCCTCATCCGGGGTGGCGTGCCGGCCGGACGCCCTGGGCCGGCCGGGCTCGTCCGCGTCCGTCCGGGCGGCGGCCGCCGGAGTGGTCACGTTCAGAACCTGCTCCGGTTCCCGACCGGCGTCGGGCAACGGCGGGCTACGCCGGATCCCGATCGCTTCGAGGGGGTCGGGATCCGGGACCGACGGGTGGTCACCGTTGCCGTTCGACCGGGTCAGGACGGGCGACGGGGTGTCGGGACCGTCGGCCGCGACCGGTTCCCCGGCGGCGGCCGCTGTCGCCTCGGGATTCGTCGAGCGCTCGGAGTCGAGCGGAGCGAACTCGACCGGCGAGGCTCCGGACGGTGCGTCGGGGCGGGCTGCCGGGTCGGAACCGGCACCGGCATCGGCGTAGGGCCACCCGGCGGGGTCGAGGTGAGCGGGTTCGACGGACGGAGGACGAGCGTGGGTCCGCCTCTTCGACCGGCCTCCCGGAGGCGGGTTGTAGGGCCATCCGAACGAGACGGCGTCGCCGTCGTCGGATTGCCCCGGTTCGTCGTCGGACGGCGCCGCGACCGGTCCCTCGCTCGACGCTTCCGGCTGCTCACCCGACGAGTAGGGCCATCCGGAATCGCCATCGGGTGCCGGATCGAGGGCTTGATCGGCCGGGCCGGCGTGGGCCGGGGCGGCGTGGGCCGGGGGTCGCCGCTGCCGCGGCCCGGCTTCGGGGAGCAGGTCGGGCCCGACCTGGTCCGCGGCGGGCACGACGTCCGGCGCCCCGGTATCGGCCGCGGCCGCGCCGTCGGTCGAATCGGTGATCACAGGGCGCTGCTGCGACGAGGGTGCGAGCCGTCGGCTGCGACGGGGTGGCTCCGCTGACGGCGCCGGCTCGGGTGAGGGTGTCCGCTCCGGTGCGGGTACCCGCACCGGAGGCTCCGCGGCGGCCGGATGCGACCCGACTGGCTCCGGACCTGCCGACATCAACCACGGCACCCCGGATGCCGGCGACTCGCGGTGGCTTGCCGGGGTCTCGGAGGAGCCGTGGCGTGTCGGCAGCGACTCCCGACCGTCCTGGCTCGTCGCGGGCGCCGCCGGGCTGCCGGCGCGGCGTCCCGCGCGCCCTGTCGGGGAGTACCGCCCCTGGCTCGGCACCGGAGCGTCTCGATGGACCGCCGCCGCCTGCCGACCTGCCTCGGGTTCCACCGGATCGTCCCGGCGCTCCGCAGGGCCCATCGGGGAGTACCGGCCCCTGCTCGGCGCAGGAGCGTCCCGGTGCACGGCACGAACCTCGCGGCCTGGCCCGGGTTCTCCCGAACCGCCCAGGTGGGCCGCGGGACGCATCGAAGGGTGCCGCCCTCCCGCCGGCGCAGGGGCGTCCTGGTGTTCCGCGGGTGCGGTCGAGAGGTGCCGGTGAGCCGTCGGTGCGTCCGGTACCTCGCTCCACGGACGCCGCAGGCGCCGGACCATGCAGGTGGTGGTCCGCCTCACCTGATTCGTCGCCGTTCGTCACGGGCCCGGCCGGAAGATCCCACCGGGCTACCGGCGCGACCGGGGTGTCGCGGACCGCCGAGCCGACCGGCCGCGTTTCCGGTCGGGCGACCGGCAGCGGCCCGGTCCGCACGTCGTCGGTCGCCCACGGCGAACCGATCGGCTCCGACCGGACCGGCGGCCTCGGCAACCGGGGCGGCACGACCGGGAGCGGGGTCGTCGGAGCTTCCTCGAAGTAGGTGCCCCGACGGTCGACCCGCCGGCCCCGATCGACCTGCGTGGGTTCGGCCGACTCGGGTGCCGGCCGTTTCTGGACGGCCGGCCGTGCATGAGGCGGTGTCGCAGCCACCTCGTCGGCGTAACGGCGCCGGTGGGATCCGCCACCGGCTCCGCCGACCGGCGCTGATGCCCCCCGCGGTGGGGTTGCCGGCATGAGCGGTGGGACCGGCGCCTTCGGCTCCGGCAACGGTGCAGCAGCCGGCTGCTGACCTGCTGGTCGCTGAACGGGGGGCCGAGTTCGCTGGTCAGGAGGCCGCTGGTCGGGCCACTGGGCAGCAGGGAGCTGCCGACCTGTCGGCGGCATACCCGGTGGCCGCGGCGCCGGCAGCTGCGCCACCAGCGGCTGGGGTTCCGGTGGGGCCGGGGCCGCAGGCGGTGGGGCCACCGGAGTTCGCGACGGGTACTCGACCGCCGTCCACGGCAGCTCCGCCGGGCGAGGCGCGGTCGGCTCCGGCCGACCGGCCGCGGGCGCCGGTCGGTCGGCCAGCGGCGCCGACGGCTTCTCCGGCAGCACCGGCGACGGCGGCTCCTGCCTGTCGGGAACCGGCACCGAACCTGCCGGCCCGGCAGCCGGAGGCTCCACGACGGGCAGCACCGACGTCACCGGCGGGTCCGGCTCCGCCGGCTTGAGGTGCTCGGGCAGTGACAGCGGAAGCACCGTCCGCACCGGGTAGGGAGAACGGCCCCGCACCACAACGGTGCCGCGCAGCATCCGGCGCAGCTCGGCGTCCAGGGTCACCGCGGCGGTGGTCGGGCCGGTGGCCACGCCGTACAACATCCAGCGAACCCCGTCGATCCCGACGAACACCGAGGTGGCCGCGCCCGTGGTGGCGTGCAGCTCGCGCCCCCAGTCGCCCGGGAACGACCGCACCCGCGCGCCGCCCTCCCGCAGCGACACCTCGATCTCCTTGGCCAGCTCCGGCCAGAGCCGCGACGACTTGGGTGCGGCCAGCGCGCTCACCGACAGCCGCCCCTGCGGGAGCGCGACGTGCAGGGAGTGGGTGCCACCGGCGCCGGGCGGCTCGACGGTCACGGTGCCGATCGCCGGGAGCGGTACGCGGATCGCCCCGAAGTCGACGGTGCCGGGCGCGTCAGCGATCTCCGGGTCGGCGGAATCGCCGTCGTACGGTCCACCTTCCAGCGGTCCGGCCGGCGCCGGGTGATCGAGCGCGAGGCCGGCGACCGGACTCCCGTTCCGAGCAGCCTGGGGATCGTGGTGGCGCGCCACTAGGACACCTCCACCGCATCGGGCACCGCATCGAGGCGCCGGTGGCCACCGGTCGAGCCGTATCCCGCGCTCCCCCGCTCGGACGGCGGCAGCTCGGTGACCTCGACGAACCGCGCCCGCTCGACCTGCTGCACGACCAGCTGCGCGATCCGGTCACCACGGCGCAGCTGCAGCTCGGTCCGCGGATCCAGGTTGATCAAGCAGACCGAGATCTCGCCCCGGTAGCCGGCATCGATCGTGCCCGGCGCGTTGACGATCGACAGGCCGGCCCTCGCGGCCAACCCGGACCGCGGATGCACGAACCCCGCATAGCCCTCGGGCAACGCGATGGCGATCCCGGTGCCGACCATCGCCCGCTCCCCCGGCCCGAGGAGGACGTCGGCGGCGCAGCTCAGGTCGACACCTGCGTCGCCGGGACGAGCGACCGCGGGCACCGGCAACTCCGGGTCGAGCCGAGTGATCAGCACCGCTACCGGTGGCCGCACGAGCGATGCGCTGATCGGCTCATCGCGGGGAGCGTCGACAGGGCCGGACACGACAGGCGACGCTACCCTCCACAATCGTGGACGAGCAGCCGTCACCCCCTCCGCCTGCGACGTCCGGCACCGCCCGATTCGACGAGCGGTTGTCGGTGCCGCTGTGGTGGTACTTGCCGGCAATCGCTGTGGCGGTGCTGCTCGGCGCAGAGGTGCACATGGGATATCCCGGTATCCGGTCCTGGATCGGATACGCCATCACCGTGCCGGCTGCGCTGTTCGTGATGATCAGCCTGGGACGGATGCGGGTCCGGGTGATCGACGACGAGCTGCAGGTCGGTGCGGCGAGACTCGCGCTTCGGCATATCGGCCGGCTGGACATCGTCGGCAAGGCCGACATGCGGGAGGCTCTCGGGCCGCAACTCGATCCGGCGGCGTTCCTCATGCATCGGGCGTGGGTCAAGTGGCTGGTCAGGGTCGAGGTGACCGATCCCGACGATCCGACACCCTACTGGGTCTTCAGCGTGCGCGACCCCGAAGGACTCACCCGTGCCCTGAGCAGCTGATTCCGAAGCGGAGCGCGGCCTACCCCGCCCGGAACGGGTGACCCGGTCCGGGCCGGAGCAGACCGCGCTTCGCTCGATCCTCAGGCAGCGCAGTCGCGGCAGATGTACTGAGAGCCGTTGTGCTCGGCCAGTCGGCTGCGGTGATGCACAAGGAAGCAGCTGGCGCACGTGAACTCGTCGGCCTGCTTCGGCAACACCTTGACCGTCAGTTCCTCGCCGGACAGATCGGCGCCAGGCAGCTCGAAGCTCTCGGCCGTATCCGTCTCGTCGACATCGACCACCGACGACTGTGCCTCGTTCCTCCTGGCCTTCAGCTCATCGAGTGAATCCTCGGCCATGTCGTCGGTTTCATTGCGCCGCGGCGCGTCGTAGTCGGTCGCCATCGTTCCCACCCTCTTAACAACACTCTCGTCGTCGTGCCGCTGGACAACGTCGCAGCACCGGGCTTTGTGCCCGGCATTCGAGTGACGCCGATCTCAGCTCTCCCCGTGTCCGAAGCCGGTATCCGGATGGAAATCGGCGCTGGGGCAGCCCCCGGGGCGCAGAGGGTAGCTCACGGCGCCGCCGCTCGCACGACACCCTGGCCTCGGCGGGGTCCGAGCGAGCTTCCGGAGCCGTTTAGGGTGCGCTCCGTGGCTATCCCCGCGGACCGCTCGGCCGACCGCCGTTCCGAGGCCCGGCAGGGCGCCGATCCCGCGGTGGTCGGACCGTGGCTGGCCGCGCAGCTGGGTGATCCGAGATGGGCGACGAGCACGCTGTCACCGATCGGTGGCGGCCGTTCCAACCTGACCTATCGGGTGGACAGCGCCGCCGGCACCGTCGTGCTGCGCCGCCCACCGGTGGGAGAGGTGGCCGCCACCGCGCACGACATGGGCGGGAGCGCCGCGTGATCGCGGCGCTGGCCGGCACCACGGTGCCGGTGCCGCAGGTGCTGGCCCATTCCGACGGCGGGCCGCCGGTGGACGCGCCGTGCTTCGTCATGGAACACCTCGAGGGCGTGGTGCCGGTGGCGGAGCTGCCGGCGGGCTGGGCCGCCACCGAGGCCGACCGGCGCCGGGCCAGCGAGGTGCTGATCGATGTGCTGGTCCGGCTGCACGCCGTCGACCCGGAAGCGGTCGGACTGGCTGATTTCGGTCGGCCGGACGGCTTCATGGCCCGGCAGGTGCGGCGCTGGGGCAAGCAATGGGACGCCGCTCGCGCCGACGGGGCCGGGACGGGCGCGGACACCGCCGCCGAGCTGAGCCGGCTGTCCGCCGCGCTGGCCGCCGGCATTCCACCGACTCAGCGCAACACGATCGTGCACGGAGACTTCCGCATCGACAACTGCCTCTACGACGCGGCTGATCCTGGCACGATCCGGGCCGTTCTCGACTGGGAGCTCTCCACGCTCGGCGACCCGCTGGCCGACCTCGGGCTGCTGCTCGTCTACTGGCACGAGGACGCCGACGAGCCGATCTGGCGCGCCGCCCAACACCTGTCCAGCCCGACCCGGTTGCCGGGATTCCTGCGGCGAAGTGACATCGTCGAGGCCTACGCCAACCGCTCCGGCCTCGATCTCACGCCACTGCACTGGTACGTCGCGTTCGGGGCCTTCAAACTGGCTGTCGTGCTGGCCGGCATCCTCGCTCGGGTCCGCGCCGGGATGGTTCCGGAGTCGATGGCCGAAGGGATCGACGACAGCGTCGATCCGCTGGTCGCGCTGGGCCACCACGTGCTCGACGAGGGGCTGGGGCGATGAGGAGAACCGGAACGCTCGGCCGCCGCACCCGGCCCTACCAGCGCCGCAGACGCGGCCCGGTGCTCGCGCTGGTGACCGTGCTTGCCGCCGCCGCGCTCGTCACCTGGACGGCTGTACTGGTGAACGCATCGGGCCCGGACAGGGGCCGGACGTGCCCGTCGCCGGCCGCGGGTGCGTCGCCCGGCCAGTCCCTGCCCGCCGGCGCGCTGAACGGGGTGGCGCCGATACCCCCCGCGTCGGTCAAGGTCCGGGTGCTCAACGCGGGCGGCCAGCGCGGTCAGGCGAACCTGGTGGCCGCCCAGTTCGGCGATCTGGGGTTCGCCGAGGCGGCACCGCCGGACAACGACCCGTTCTTCCCCAACGGCGACATGGAATGCAGCGGTCAGGTGCGGTTCGGGCCCGCAGGGGAGGCCGGGGCGAGCACGGTGGCGCTGGTGCTGCCGTGCGCGGAGCTGGTGCGGGACACCCGCACCGACGACACCGTCGACATCTCGGTCGGCACCGCGTTCGGCGACCTCAACCCGGTGCGCGCGGCTCGTGACGCTCTCGACCAGCTGTCGTCCCCTGCGGGCGGCTCCGGTGACGCCGCCGCGGCCCCCGGACCGCCGCCGGCCGTCGACCCAGGGGTGCTGGCGGACGCCCGCGCCCGGACCTGCTGACGCGACCGGCGCTGGTCAGACGCCGGCCGCGCCGTGCCTCTTGGCCAGCGCGGCCAGCGGCCCGGCAATGTCGGGGGTGGCGGCCAGGATCGCATCGGGCCCCAGGCCGTCGTCGGGTGGCGTGGAGCCGGTCGGCCCCGGCACCCGGACCACGGCTCCGGCCTCGGAGGCGATGAGCGCCGCGGCCGCCCAGTCCCACCAGTTGCAGCCGTGCTCGACGTAGCCGTCCACCCAGCCGGCCGCAACGGCGCACAGGTCGAGTGCGGCCGAACCGGCGCGTCGCATGTCGCGTACGTGCGGGAGCATGCCGCCGATCATCTTGATCTGGCGGGTCCGGCGCTCCGCGCTGTAGGAGAAGCCGGTGGCCAGCATGGACAACTCCAGCTCGGAGGCGCCGGAGACCTGCAGCCGGCGTCCGTCGCAGGTGGCACCACCACCGGCGGCCGCGCTCCACAGCCGGCCCGCCGCCGGCTCGATCACCGCTCCGGCCACCGACACCCCGTCCCGCACGGCCGCGAGGGAGACCGCGTACCACGGCATGCCGTAGAGGAAGTTGACGGTGCCGTCGATGGGATCGACCACCCAGACGACGCCGGCGATGGCGGCCCGCACCACCTCCGCGGCACGAACGCCACCGCCCTGCTCCTCCCCCACCACCGTGTCACCGGGGCGCAGCTCGGCCAATCGGGTGCGGATGAGGGTCTCCAGCGCGTGGTCGGAAGCGGTGACCACGTCGGTGGGCGTGCTCTTGGTCCGCACTCCGTCGCCAGCCAACGCCGCATCCGACGACCCATCCCACGGCCGGGGCAGCCCCCGCAGATGCTCAGCGGCCTCGACGACGACGTCCTCCGCGATCCGGCGGAGGGTTGGTAGGTCGTCGCTGGTCGTCGTTGCGGGTTCGCTCGTGCGCTCGCTCACGGTGCCCATCGGACCACAATGCCGTGAATCGAACACCGTGTCCCCGACGTAGCCCGGACGCGCAGGGCCGCCGAAGGTCAGCGGGTACGGCACACGCAGTTACAATGGCTCGGTACCCGACGCAGGACGGCCTCCGACACCACCAGCCGGAGGGCATTCCGGCGGGTTAACCGATCACATTTCACTGTGCCGTCGGAGCTATATTCCCACCCCCGGCGCAACCGTACGAGCGCACCGTAGCGAGAGGGCCTAGTGGCAGCCGCAGACTCCGCACCCCGCAGAGACCCGTCCGGCATGAACGCGACGAGTCCCGCACCCAAGCCCCGACCCCGGCCGAAGGCGCCTGGCAAGACGCGGGCGACCGCGTCGAAGAACGGCGCCCCGTCCGGGCAGGCCGTCGTCGTCGCACCTGACGGCGAGGCCCCCGAGCTCGATGTCGCGGACGTCGAGCTCGAGGGTGCCCCCGATGTCGTCGACCTCGAGGAGGTCGTCGACGAGGACCTCGAGGCCGAGCTCGTCGCCCCCGAGGTGGTGGTCGCCGACGAGGACGACGAGGACGAGGACGACGACGAGGAGCCCGCCAACAGCGGGGCCAACCGTCGCAGCCCGGCCCAACGGGAGCGCTCGTCGACCCCGCAGAAGTCCGGCGACTTCGTGTGGGACGAGGAGGAGTCGGAGGCGCTGCGGCAGGCCCGCAAGGACGCCGAGCTCACCGCCTCCGCCGACTCGGTCCGCGCCTACCTGAAGCAGATCGGCAAGGTCGCGCTGCTCAACGCGGAGGAGGAGGTGGAGCTGGCCAAGCGGATCGAGGCCGGGCTCTACGCCGCCGAGCGGATGCGCCGGTCGATCGACATCGGCGAGAAGGTCTCCCCCCAGCTGCGGCGTGACCTGCGCTGGATCGTCCGCGACGGCGAGCGCGCCAAGAACCACCTGCTGGAGGCCAACCTCCGGCTCGTGGTGTCGCTGGCCAAGCGCTACACCGGCCGCGGCATGGCGTTCCTCGACCTGATCCAGGAGGGCAACCTTGGCCTGATCCGGGCGGTCGAGAAGTTCGACTACACGAAGGGTTACAAGTTCTCCACCTACGCCACGTGGTGGATCCGCCAGGCCATCACCCGGGCGATGGCCGACCAGGCCCGCACCATCCGCATCCCGGTGCACATGGTCGAGGTCATCAACAAGCTCGGCCGCATCCAGCGCGAGCTGCTCCAGGACCTGGGCCGTGAGCCCACGCCGGAGGAGCTGGCCAAGGAAATGGACATCACCCCGGAGAAGGTGCTGGAGATCCAGCAGTACGCCCGGGAGCCGATCTCGCTCGACCAGACCATCGGCGACGAGGGCGACAGCCAGCTCGGCGACTTCATCGAGGACTCCGAGGCCGTCGTCGCGGTCGACGCGGTCAGCTTCACGCTTCTGCAGGACCAGCTGCAGTCCGTGCTGGCCACGCTGTCGGAGCGCGAGGCAGGGGTGGTGCGGCTGCGGTTCGGCCTCACCGACGGCCAGCCGCGCACACTGGACGAGATCGGTCAGGTCTACGGGGTGACCCGGGAGCGGATCCGGCAGATCGAGTCGAAGACGATGTCGAAGCTGCGGCACCCGTCGCGTTCCCAGGTGTTGCGGGACTATCTCGACTGAGTCCAGTGCCGGTTCGCCGCTCAGGCCAGGGCCAGCACTCCCAGGCCGTGCAGCTGCCCGAGCTCGTCGGCGACCATCGCGACCCCGGTGCCGCAGCCCGCTGTCGGAGGCCTGCATCGCCCTGATCCGGCGGAGCAGGTCGTCCGCGGTGAACGACGCCCCGTTGATCTCGACCGGATCGGTGTAGAGCGAGCGCAGCTCCGCGAGCACCTCGGCGTCGTCGGACGGCGGAGTGGCCCACAGGGCCATCAACCGGCCTGCCATGTCGGTGTCGGAAACCACGGTCCGGACCACGGTTGCCGGCTGTGGTGAACGGGAATGCGTGCTGCGTGGCAATCCGCACGCTGGATCGGGAGCTGGCCGGTCGTCCGGCAGCTGACCGGATCCGATCTGTTGGGTCGTGGCACGGCCGCCCGATCGGCCCGGACCGATGAGCGGCACGCCCGCACCGAGGAAGCCGACACCGTCACCGCCTCGATCTGCCCGTTCTGCGCGGTCGGCTGTGGGCAGCGGGTGTACAGCAAGGACGGTCGCGTCACCCACGTCGAGGGTGACCCGGACTCCCCGATCAGCCGCGGCCGGCTGTGCCCCAAGGGATCCTCGACGCTGTCCCTGGTCACCGCGCCCAGCCGGGTCACGAAGGTCCGCTACCGCCGTCCACACGGGACCGAGTGGGAGGACCTCGACCTGGACACGGCCGTCGACATGATCGTCGACCGCGTGCTCGACACCCGAGCCCGCACCTGGCAGGACACCGACGCCGAGGGCCGGCACCTGCACCGCACGCTGGGCATCGCCAGCCTCGGTGGGGCCACGCTGGACAACGAGGAGAACTACCTGATGAAGAAGCTCTACACCGCGCTCGGCGCGGTGCAGATCGAGAACCAGGCCCGTATTTGACACAGCTCCACCGTTCCCGGTCTGGGAACCAGCTTCGGTCGCGGCGGTGCCACGAACTACCAGCAGGACCTCGTGAACTCCGACTGCATCGTCATACAGGGCTCGAACATGGCCGAGGCCCATCCGGTCGGGTTCCAGTGGGTGATGGAGGCCAAGCGGCGCGGCGCCACGGTGATCCACGTCGACCCGCGGTTCACCCGCACGTCCGCGGTGGCCGACCTGCACGTCCCGATCCGGGCCGGCACCGACATCGCGTTCCTCGGCGGGCTGATCCACCACGTGCTGGAGACCGGCGCCTACTTCGCCGACTATGTGCGGGCCTACACCAACGCCCCGATGCTGATCAGCGACGACTTCGTGGACACCGAGGACCTGGACGGCGTGTTCTCCGGCTACGACGCCGCGTCGGGAACGTACGACGTGCAGTCGTGGGAGTACCGGGACGTGCATGTCGAGGCGGCCACCGGCCCGCGCGACGACCGGGCCCCTGACGACTCGGCCGCCGACGACTCGACCGGTGACTCCACGGCTGACCCGCCGGCAGGAGACGGCCCCGCGGTGCACGAGCACGAGCGCGGCCAGCTCGCCGGCTCAGGCGGCGCGCCGATCTCCACCGACCCGCAGCGCGACGACACCTTGGCGGACCCGCGGTGCGTGTTCCAGATCCTCCGCCGGCACTACGCCCGCTACACCCCGGAGCTGGTGCACGAGATCTGCGGCATCCCACCTTCGACGTTCCGGCAGGTGGCCGACGCGCTGGTGCGCAATTCCGGGCGCGAGCGCACCAGCGCGTTCTGCTACGCGGTCGGCTGGACCCACCACACCGTCGGCGCCCAGTACATCCGGGCCGCGTCGATCCTGCAGGCGTTGCTGGGCAACATCGGCCGCCCCGGCGGCGGCATCCTCGCGCTGCGCGGGCACGCCAGCATCCAGGGCTCCACCGACATCCCGACGCTGTTCGACATGCTGCCCGGCTACATCCCGATGCCGCACGCGCACCGCGAGCAGGACCTGCACACGTTCATCGAGGCCAACACCGGCGACAAGGGCTTCTGGGGCAACCTGGACGCCTACATGGTGAGCCTGCTCAAGGCCTGGTTCGGCGACGCCGCAACGGAGGAGAACGACTTCTGCTTCGACCATCTCCCCCGGCTCACCGGCGACCACTCCACCTTCCACACGGTGCGTGACCAGATCGACGGCAAGATTCCCGGGTACTTCGTGGTCGGCGAGAACCCGGCGGTGGGCACCGCGAACGCCCGCCAGCAGCGTCACGGCCTGGCCGGAGTGGAGTGGCTCGTGGTCCGCGACCTGCACATGATCGAGACGGCCACGTTCTGGAAGGACGGCCCGGAGATCGCCACCGGCGAGGCACGCACCGCGGACATCGGCACCGAGGTGTTCTTCCTGCCCGCGGCGGCGCACACCGAGAAGGACGGCACCTTCACCAACACCCAGCGGCTGCTGCAGTGGCACCACAAGGCCGTCGACCCGCCCGAGGACTGCCGCAGCGACCTGTGGTTCTACTACGAGCTCGGGCGCCGGATCAAGCAGCGGCTGGCCTCCTCCACCGAGCCCCGTGACCGCCCCGTGCAGGACCTGACCTGGGACTACCCCGTCGACGACACCGGCGAGCCGAGCGCGGCCGCTGTGCTGCGCGAGGTCAACGGCAGCGGGCCGGACGGGAAGGCGCTCAGCGCCTACACCGCGCTCAAGGCCGACGGATCCACGGCCTGCGGCTGCTGGATCTACTGCGGCGTCTACGCCGACGAGGTCAACCAGTCCATGCGGCGCAAGCCCGGCCACGAGCAGGACAACGCGGCGCACGAGTGGGGCTGGGCGTGGCCGGCCAACCGCCGCGTGCTCTACAACCGCGCCTCCGCCGACCCCGAGGGCCGGCCGTGGAGCGAGCGCAAGAAGTTGATCTGGTGGGACGGCGAGCGTGGACCGGCGGCGACGTGCCGGACTTCCCGGCCGACAAGGCCCCCGACTACCGGCCGCCCGCGGGGTCCCGGGCCGCCGAGGCGATCGGCGGCAACGAGCCGTTCGTCATGCAGGCCGACGGCCGGGCCTGGCTGTACACGCCGGCCGGGCTGGCCGACGGGCCGATGCCCACGCACTACGAGCCGCAGGAGTCCCCGCTGCCCAACGCGCTGCACCCGCGGCACCGGGCCAACCCGGCGCGCGAGCGGTTCGACCGACCCGACAACCGCTACCACCCGGAACCCGGCGCGCCGGGGGCGGACGTGTTCCCCTTCGTGTTCACCACGTTCCGGGTGACCGAGCACCACACGGCGGGTGGGATGAGCCGCTGGACCCCGCGGCTCAACGAGCTGCAGCCGGAGATGTTCCTCGAGGTGTCCCCGCAGCTGGCCGCCGAGCGCGGGCTGCGCAACGGCGAGTGGGCGCACGTGGTGACCGCCCGTTCGGCGGTGGAGGGCAAGGTACTGGTCACCGAGCGGGCCATTCCGTTGCGTCACGGGAACCGGGTGGTGCACCAGATCGGGGTTCCCTGGCACTGGGGGTCGAACGGGCTGTCCACCGGCGACGCGGCCAACGAGCTGCTCTCCGTCGCGCTGGACCCGAACGTGCACATCATGGAGACCAAGGCCGCCACCTGCGACATCCGGCCGGGCCGGCGTCCACGCGGGCCCGATCTGGTGCGTTTCCTCGCTGATTACCGCCGGCGTGCCGGCCTGGAGGACTGATGGCTCCCCGCCTGTCCGGACCGCTCCCGGATCCGAGCGCCGACGCCGGCTACGCCGATCACCCGCCGCGGGTCGGGTTCTTCACCGACACCAGCGTGTGCATCGGGTGCAAGGCGTGCGAGGTGGCCTGCAAGGAGTGGAACGCGCTGCCGGCCGACGGCGCCGGCCCGGACGTCGACGTGCTGGAGCTGACCGGGCAGAGCTACGACAACACCGGCGCGCTGGGCGCGAGCACGTACCGGCACGTGGCGTTCGTGGAGCAGAAGGTGCCCGCCAGGACCGTCGACCTCGGCATGCCGTCGGCCGGTGCCGGCCTGCCCGGTGACGCCACCCCCGGCGACGCCACGGAGGTGCGCTGGCTCATGTCCTCGGACGTCTGCAAGCACTGCACGCACGCCGCCTGCCTGGACGTCTGCCCGACCGGCGCGCTGATCCGCACCGAGCACGGCACCGTGCTCGTGCAGGACGACATCTGCAACGGCTGCGGCTACTGCATCCCGGCCTGCCCGTACGGCGTGATCGACCAGCGCAAGGGCGACGGCCGGGCGTTCAAGTGCACGATGTGCCATGACCGGCTCGGCGCCGGGCTGATGCCGGCCTGCGCGACCGCCTGCCCCACCGAGTCGATCCAGTTCGGGCCCCTCGACGAGCTGCGCGAGCGGGCGGACGAGCGGCTGCGCGTGCTGCAGGACCGCGGTGAGTCGGGGGCCCGGCTCTACGGGCACGACCCGGAGGACGGGGTCGGCGGTGACGGCGCGTTCTTCCTGCTGCTCGACGAGCCCGAGGCCTACGGGCTGCCGCCGGACCCGGTGGTGACCACCCGGGACCTGCCCTCGATGTGGCGGCACGCCGGCGTCGCCGCGCTCGCCGTGGCCGGCACCGTGGCGGCGTCGTTCCTGGGGAGATCACGATGACGGCCGAGCCTGCCGTCCGGCGTCGCCGGCGGGGTGGGCGGGGCGAGCGGCTGATGGTGCCCGACGCCGAGTTCCGCTCCTATTACGGCCGGCCGATCCTCAAGCAGCCGACCTGGAAGGTCCCGGACGTGCCGGCCTACCTCTACCTCGGCGGCGCGGCCGGGGTGTCGGCGTCGCTGGCCGCGCTGGCCGACGCGACCGGCCGGCCCGGGCTGCGCCGGGTGGGGCGGTTGGCCGCAGCCGGGGGCGCGAGCGTGTCGGTCGGGGCGCTGGTGCACGACCTCGGTCGACCGGCGCGCTTCCTGCACATGCTGCGGGTGTTCAAGCCGACCTCCCCGCTCTCGGTCGGCTCCTGGTTGCTCGCGCCCTTCGGCACACTGGCCGGCGCGGCCGCGGCGTCGGAACTGACCGGGATCGCGCCCGGCCTCGGGCGCGCCGCGGGAGCGGGCGCCGGCCTGCTCGGCCCGGCGGTGGCCACCTACACGGCCGTGCTCCTCGCGGACACCGCGATACCCGCGTGGCACGAGGCCTACCGGGAACTGCCGTTCGTGTTCGCCGGCAGCGCGCTGGCCAGCGGCGGCGGGCTCGGCCTTCTCGCGGGGCGGGACGTCGGTCCGGCGCGCCGGGTCGCCGTGGCGGGCGCGGTGCTGGAGCTCATCGCCTCCGCGGTCCTGGAACGGCGGATCGGGTTCGCCGCCCGCGCCTACACCGGCGGCCGGGCGGGAACGGTGCTGCGCGCCGCCAGGGCGGCGACCGCGGCCGGAGCGGTCGGGGTGCTCGCGGGCGGACGTATCGCCGGTCGGAGAGGCCGCTGGGTGTCAGTGACCGGCGGCCTGCTGCTCAACGCCGCCGCGGCGGCGACCCGCTACGGGGTGTTCGACGCGGGCCGCGTCTCGGCCGCCGACCCGTCCTACACGGTGGTCCCGCAGCGCGCCCGCCTCGCCGCCCGGGCCGCGGTCACCCCGAGCCCGTCCCCCGCGCCGCACTCGTAGCCCGGCCCCGCCTTCATCCCGCCCCCGCCGGGCCCCGCGCCCCGCCCGGCCCGCGCCCCCCGGGCTGCTGCAGGTGCCGAACAAGATCATCGGAGGACGGGACGGCTCCCAGCCCTCGGGCTGACTACACAGCCGTACGGCGCCGCCCGCGTTGCCGGGCACGAACGCCGGCGGTCACGACCCGAGGAAGGGCGCGGAGTCTCCGGTCACCCAGCAACCGCTGCCGATCCACCGCTGGAATCCGGTCGGGTTCCGCCGTTCCATCTCGTCGAGTTGGCGGCGCCGCAGCGCGCACAACCAATCGAGCTCGGTGCTGGTGTGGGCCTGCGCCAGCAGGGCGTGACTGAGTCGCCACTCCCGCCCCAGCTGCGCATCGGAGAGGTTGGTGAGCTCGGCGCCGGCCGCGGGGCCGGCCCCGGTGTCGCCGGGCCGATCGGGCCTCCGCCACCGGTACCAACCGACGGCGCCCAGCCCCAACAGCACGACCGGCACCACCACCGGACCGAGCACGGTGGCCAGTCCGGCCAGGGCCAGCACCGAGAAGAGACCGATGGCCGCGCACCGGACGAGCGCCGCACGGGTCGGCTTCTCCCGATCGTCGTGCTGGCCGACCGCGTAGGCACTCATGGCGGCGAACGCGGCCGCCACCAACCCCATCGCCAGCGTCACGACGGTGCTCTGAACCAGCCCGATGAGCGACAACACAACGACCATCACGCCGAGCGCGAACCGGCCCAGCCGGATCGGCGTGGTCACCGTGGGCACCCGGTACGCAGTGGCGAAGGAGCCGAGTCGGCCCCCCGGCCGACGTGCGCTTCCCCGGCTTCAGCGACGTTGGCGGCCATGACTGACGGCTACCCGCAATCGCATCAGCACAACCACAGATTCCCAGGTCCAGATGGGAATCTGTGATTGTGCTGATGCGATGAGGGCCGTTCAGCTCAGCGCGACGGCGGCGTCCGGTTCGACCACCCGGAATGCGAAGGACTCCTCGAAGTACAGGTGGACCACATCGGCGTCGTGCCGGTCGTAGCCGATGGACAGGTCCTGGCCGACGTCGAGCAGGAAGTCGCCACCACGCTCGCTGGCCACCGCCGCGCCGTCCATCCCCGGCGCCCACAACACCCGCCCACCGAGCACCCGGGTGAGGTGATCGATCAGCAGGTAGCCGCCGTACTCGGTGGTCTCGATGATCCTGGTGTAACCCTCAGGACCGATGGCCATCGTGTAGGGACCCTCGATCCCGTTGCGACGCAACATGTCCACCGCGCGCGCCACGATGCCGGGGTACTGCCCGCACTCGGTGCCGAGCGCGATCGTCGGGTACGGCGACGCGTCGGTGATGCCGATCATGTCGGCGGCCGGCCAGCCGTGGAACACCGCTCGGTTCTCGAGTTCGGCCGCCTGCCGGGCCGCCCGGGCCAGGTCATCGAGTTCCGCATCGCGGGCGCCGCGCTGGATGTCCTCGATCTCCCGGCGGCCGACGGTGAACGGCACCCGGAACTCGGCAAGCGGCAACACCTGACGCCGCCTGGCCTGCACTCCGTCGGTGCTCACCCCCGTCGGAAGCGCGGCCAGCCCGGTGCTCCGACCGAGGCTCATGGCATCGCGGCGCCAGCCGCCGTTGCCCACCCACTCGGCCAGCCGACGGCCGGTCAGCAGCGGGGTCAGCCGCTCCCTTGCCTCGTCGTCGATGACCTTCCACGCCCGGGTCGGGATCGGCGCGAGATCACGCAGCAGATGATCGGTGACGGCCACGGTGCTCATCTCCCCTTCAGGCTTCCGATGCCCAACGACCCGTCGGCGGCCGAGCGGGCGCCGGTCGGCTCGACCGCACGTTCCGACTCCCGCACGTACTCCTGCGGGTCCTTGTCCGACACGTCCAGGCCCTCGGCGGTCGGGTGCGCCTCGATGAACTCGGCGAACTGCACTCCCAACGCGTCCCGCAACCCGGACGGCGCGTTCAGACGGAAGTCGGCGAGGCCCTCCCGTTCCTCCTCGCCCATGTGCTCGTCGTTGGCTCGCCGCGCCGCGCCGACCGCTGCCCACCAGGCGTCGGTACCCAACGGGTGCCGGGCGGCGTCGTGCACCCCGTCGCGGATGTCGTTGTGGTCGCCGATCGCGTCCAGCGTCTCGCTCTCGGGGTCCTCGCCGATCCGCAGCAGCTGCGGGTAGAAGATCCGCTCCTCGGCGATCGCGTGCACGTCCAACCGGCCCGCCAGTCGCTCCCACAGCTGCTTCAGTGCCGCGATGTCCACCGGGCTCTGCGCCTGCAGATCGTCGAGGTCGGCGAACTGCTGCCGGAACCAGGTGTGCTCGTCGAGGATCAGCTGGGTGATGTCAGGCACGGCGCGGACGCTAGCCCGTCCGGCAGCGACGCGCACCGTCGAAATTCGTCGCCGGTGGTTCGCATCCGCGGTGCCTGATGGCACGGTGGTGACCTGAGGCGTCACGACTACCGGGGTGCCGGCCGGCGGATCGAAGGAGGACGATCGTGGGATACGGCAGCGACGACAACAGTGCTGGTCAGAGCGATCCCCACGGGGTCGGTCCGGCCGATGGGCTCGACCCGGAGCGTCCTGGCAACGACGCGTCCCTGCCGGACCTCGACGTGGACGAGCGGATGGCTCGACTGCGCCACGATCTGGCCGTGGCCAACGACGACCAGTATTCCTGGAACGATCTGCCCGGCCTCGACGACGTGTAGGCCGACGTCGTGGAAAGCAGTGATGTCGCCGCCGGTCACGACGGCTCCAGAGCCGGGCGGTCATCGCGGTCCCGCGTCCGTCAGCTCAGGAGTCGAGCGAGCAGGAACCCCAGCACGGCCGCGGCCAGCCCGGCGAGCACGCTCCCGATCAGGTTGGCCGTGGCCGCCGCGATGCGCCGCTGCTCGGCCAGCCGCACGGTCTCGTAGCCGAACGTGCTGTAGGTCGTGAGGGCTCCGCAGAAGCCCACGCCGACCACCGCCGACAGGGCGGGGGCGACGGTCAGCGCGGCCACGAAGCCGAGGACGAACGAGCCCACGACGTTCACGGCGAGGGTGCCCCACGGGAAGGCGGAGCCGAAGCGGGCCTGCGCGGCCCGGTCGGTCAGGTACCGCAGAGGGGCGCCGACCGCCGCACCCAGCGCCACCCACAGCGGGATCACGGCGGGCCTCCCGGCACCAGCCGTCGGGTCGCCGCGATGCCGGCGGCCACAGCCAGCACAGCCAGCACGGGGGTGATCGCGAGGTAACCGAGTGCGGGCCCGATCCGGCCCGCGTCGGTGAGGGCGATGGCGTCGACGACGTAGCTGGAGAACGTGGTGTACCCGCCGAGCACGCCGACGCCCAGCAGCGGGCGGATCAGCGGATGTACCCGGCCCCGTTCGATGATCAGCACCATCAGCACGCCGATCAGCAGGCAGCCCGAGACGTTGACCACGAGAGTGGACCACGGCCAGCCCCCGACACCGTGCGGCAGCGCCACCCCCAGGCCGTACCGGGCCTCGGCGCCGAGCACACCGCCGAGTGCGACGGCGAGCAGCACAGCCAGGGCGCGCGGAGCCCGCGGCTCTCCTCGTTCGGCGGCCGGACCCGTTCGTCTCCGGATCGACGGTTCGGGCTGATCCCCGGTGTCGCCCCGTTCTGCAGGCATCGCCGCTGACCCTATCGCCGCCTGCGTTTCCTCACCGGTTCGCGCCGGGTACCTCAGGCAGTGTCCAGCATCAGCCGCCCGGCTTCCGGATCTCCGTGAGCCCGGCCGCGCGGGAGGACTACACCCACCTCAGCCACGTCTTCACGGAGTTCGCCGAGTTGTCGCCGGGGGCGCCGCGCCGAGCCGCGTTGCGGGACGAACTGGTGGCCGGCTACCTCCCGGTGGTGCAGAACATCTCGCGGCGATTCGGCGGTCGCGGCGAGCCGCTCGACGACATCGAGCAGGCCGGCACGCTCGGTTTGATCGGTGCCGTGGACCGTTTCGAACCCGGTCGCGGCGTCGACTTCCTCTCCTTCGCCGTCCCGACGATCACCGGTGAGATCCGTCGCCATTTTCGCGACCACACCTGGGGGATGCGGGTTCCGCGCCGGCTGAAGGAGCTCCAGAGCACCATGAACGGCGTGGTCGGCCCGCTGTCGCAGGAGCTCGGCCGAGCCCCGCGGCCGAGCGAGATCGCCGGCAGGCTCGGCCTTGCTCTCGATGAGGTGCTGGAGGGTCTCGAAGCCCAGCAGGCCTACCGCTGCAGCTCGCTCGACGAGCTGGCCTCGTCGAGCGACACGCCGCTGAGCGACCGGCTGGGCGGCGCCGATGCGGAGCTCGACCGCGTCGAGTACCGGGAGACTTTGATCCCGCTGCTCGACAAGCTGTCCGAGCGCGACCGGTCCATCGTCGTGCTGCGCTTCTTCGGCAACCGGACCCAGACCCAGATCGCCGAGGAAGTGGGCATCTCCCAGATGCACGTTTCCCGGCTGCTCACCCAGATCCTCTCAGGCCTTCGCCAGCGGATGATCGAGGACATCTGACCTACTCCACCCGCCTCGACGCTCCCGGCGCGTCCGGATCGTTCAGCCCGAAGACCAGGATCCGCTTCGGACGGATGCGGATCACCCCCGGTTGTACGCCGGGGAAGGCGTCGCGGTGGATGACGTCCGGCAGCACCTCGGCCACCCCGCGGATCTCGAGCGCCCGTGGCTGCCACGGCGGGGCGACGACGTCGTCGACGATCAACGAGACCCGCCCGTCGCGTTCGACGTTGCGCCACTTCTGGGTGGAGGGGTTGCGCATGCCGGGGACGTCGATCGTCCCGGAGTCCGCGTCGACGATGAAGCCGACCGGGCGCACCTGCGGACCCCCGTCCGGGCCGATGGTGCCGAGCCGGGCCAGCCGCTGTCCGCGCAGGTAGGCCAGCTCGGACGCGGTGAAGGTCGCGTTCGCGTTCCTCATCGCACCAGCGTGCAACCTCGACCTGGCTTCAGGTCAACCCCCGTGCACCGGCGTCACCGGTCCAGGGGATCGGCTTGACGGGAGCCGTGTCGAGTTCGTACCGTCTCCGCTCAGGTCAAGAGCACCAGCGTCAAGCCCCGGCTCGCTGGTCGGCAACCCTCCTCCGCGGTGGGGTGCTCCGGGTGACGACCGGGCCGCCGTGTGCCCACGGCGGCAAGCGCGGACCCGAGGAATCCGGGTCCCACGACGTCAGTGAGGACCGCCATGACCGCTGTGCTGCCTTCCCCTGCTCCCCTCGCCCGCACGCTGCCGGGCACCGCCGGTGACCGGCTGGAGGTTCCGCTCGTCACCGGCGAGCGCGTCCGCTACGCCAACCTCGACCTCGCGGCCAGCGCACCAGCGCTGTCCGCGGTCGTCGACCACGTCGCCGAGCTGTTGCCCTACTCGGCCAGCGTGCACCGTGGAGCCGGCTACGCCTCGCGGGTGTGCACGGCAGTGCTCGAACAGGCCCGCGGGACGATCGCCGGCTTCCTCGGCGCCCGCGCCGACGACGTCGTCGTGTTCACCCGCAACACCACCGATGCGCTGAACCTGCTGGCCGGTTGCGTGCCGGGCGGCGTGCTGACCCTCGACGTCGAGCACCACGCCAACCTGCTGCCCTGGCAGCGCCGGGAGGGGCACCGGGTGCTGACCGCGGCCCCGACCCTGGACCGGACGCTCGCCGATCTGCGGGAGGCCCTCGGTGCCGAACCGACCGCGCTGCTCGCCGTGACCGGCGCCTCCAACGTGACCGGCGAGGTGCTGCCGCTCGCCGAGATCGCCGCGCTGGCCCACGCGGCCGGCGCCCGGCTGGTCGTCGACGCCGCCCAGCTCGCCCCGCACCGCCGCATCGACATCGCGGGCACCGGCATCGACTACCTCGCGCTGTCCGGCCACAAGCTCTACGCGCCGTTCGGCGCGGGTGTGCTGGTCGGGCGTCGGGACTGGCTCGACGCCGGTGACCCGTACCTCGCCGGCGGCGGGGCCACCCGGCGCGTGATCGCCGGCGCCGAACCGGGATCGGTCGAGGTCGACTGGGCCGCTTCCCCGGAACGGCACGAGGCCGGCACCCCCAACGTGACTGGTGCCGCGGCGCTGGCGGCAGCGTGCCGCACGCTGGAGCCCGTGATCGACGCCGCGGCACCCGACCACGAGCGGGAGCTGCTGGACCACCTGGTCGACCGGCTCGACGAGATCACCGGGGTGACGCGCCTGCGGATCTGGCCGGACTGCCCGGACCGGGTGGGCGTGGTCTCGTTCACCGTCGATCCCTACCCGGCCGGACTGGTCGCGGCGTACCTGTCGGCCGAGCACGGCATCGGTGTCCGGGACGGGCGGTTCTGTGCACACCCGCTGGTCGAGCGCCTCACCACCGACGTGGAGGGCGCCGTGCGTGCCAGCCTGGGGATCGGCACCAGCATCACGGACGTCGACCGGCTCGCCGACGCGCTCGGCGCGCTGATCGAGCGCGGCCCGACCTGGACCTACGCGGTCGTGGACGGCCGCTGGGCCCCTACCCCCGACCCGCGCGAATGGGCCGTGAGTGCATAGCCGCGTTCTTGCACGGCTACGCACTCACGACCTACCGCGGGTCGACGAAGGCCGGAGCCCCGGAGAGCACCGACTCCCCCCGCCCCGGTCCTGACCATCACCGGAGTGTGCCCGACCAGCACACCCGCCGCGTCACACCGCGAGCGCCTGCTGCCCGGCCGCCGGCAGGCCGAGCGCCGTGGCGACGGCAGCGGCAAGCGCGGCGGCCGGATCGGCGCAGGGCCCGTCGTGGCGCCACGACACCACCCCGTCGGGGCGGACCAGCACGGCCGAGCGGTCACCCAGCCGGTAGGACCGGCTGAGGGTGCCGCGTGGATCGATGAGATCACGGTCGGCCACCAGCACCTCGATCGGCAGCCCGGCGAGCCGCTCGGACGCGCGTGCCCAGCAGCTGCCGCTGCGCCCGACGACCACCGTGAGCCGGTCCTCGAACAGGTCGAGCATGCTGCGGCGGCGCCCGTGGTGCTGCACCCACACGTGGGGCGCCCGCTCGCCGGGTCGGGCACCCCGGTCGTGCCGCGAGACGGCGGTGATCGCGGGTCCGTCGGCCGGGATCACCACCGACCGGTAGGTCCGTCCCAGATCACCGGCCAGCCCGTCGCTCGGGTCGGGTTCGCCCCCGAAGCGCAGCGAACGGAGCGCGTTCGCCCGCCCGACCGGCTCGCGCTCGGCGGCGTAGCTGTCGAGCAACGCGTCGCCGGCCAGCCCGCGCAGCACCCAGGCCAGCCGCCAGCCCAGCTCGTGGCCGTCGTGGACAGCGGTGTTCATCCCGACCCCGCCTGCCGGCGTCATCCGGTGCGCGGCGTCGCCGACGAGGAAGCCGGGGCCGCGACGGAACGTCGACGCCGTCTCGGCGGTCATGCTGAACGGTCGGGCGCCGAGGAGCTGCGGGCGCAGCTGCGGCAGCCCGGTGGCGATCCGCAGCAGCTCGGTCCACCGCTCGGCGGTGTAGTCACCGGGGGACTCGCCACGCTCCGCGTACCACTGGTGCGCGAAGGCCCAGCGGCCACCGCCGACCGGCAGGATCACTCCGGGCGCGTCCGGGTGCTGCACGAGGTGCAGGCCGTGCAGGGGCCGCCCGAGCAGCTCCGCGAGGTCGGGTCGGAAGAGCAGTTGCACGTAGGTGCCCAGGGTCCCGTGCCGTTCCCAGCCGATACCCAGGGCGTTCCGGACCGTGCTGCGCGGGCCGTCGGCCCCCACCACGAACCGGGCCCGCACGTCGCCACCCGTGCCCAGCCGCCCGTGCACGGCCTCGCCGTCGATGCGCAGCTCGTCCAGCGCGGTCGAGAACCGGACCACGCCACCGAGCTGCCGTACCTGCTCCACCAGCAACGGCTCGACGTGGTCCTGCGGGCAGATGGCCGGGTAGGCCGGGCTCACCGCGAGCGCTTCCCGCATCGAGGGGAACGTGAACGGCACGACCTGCAACGGTTCGTCCGCCAGCGTGTGCACGATCGCGACCTGAGGTTCGCAGTCGACGCTTCCCGCGCGTACCTGCGCCGTGATCCCCCACTCGCGGAAGATCTCCATCGTGCGGGTGCTGATGCCGGTCGCCCGCGGGACCGTCGAGGTGCCGTCCCGCCGCTCGACCACCAGCACCTGCGCACCGTGCCGCAGCGCGGACACGGCGGTGGCCAGTCCGGCCGGGCCGGCGCCGACGACGAGGACGTCGGTCGTGGTCGTCGCCATCTGAATGCTCATGCGCACAGCTTCGGTGTCCGCAAGCGCACCGGAATCGGTGGCGACTACCGAGTTATGCGGCGGGTCGATCCGTGCCGGGACTCCGGGCTGGGCTCCGGCGGCGCAACAGCGCAATTCGGAGGAGCATCAAGGTATCCGCACCACACGGGCGGTCCGCAACAGGAGGTAACCGTGCCGGAAGAGCGACCGGGATTCGGCGGGCCGTTCGACGACCTGTTCGAGAAGTTGATCGGCGACCTGGGCAGCACGCTCGGTGGCGGGATGCCACCTTCGACCCGCCGCCCGGGTCGCTCGGGGCGCACCACCCAGCTCGACCGTTTCGGCCGTGACCTCACCGATGACGCCCGGCACGGCAGGCTGGATCCGGTGATCGGCCGCGACGCCGAGATCCAGCAGGTGCTGGAGGTGCTGGCCAGGCGGACGAAGAACAACCCGGTACTGGTCGGCGACCCGGGCGTCGGCAAGACCGCGATCGCCGAGGGCATCGCGCAGCGGGTCGCCGACGGCGACGTACCCGAGGTGCTGCGCGGCGTCCGGGTGGTGGCGCTGGACATGGCCGGCATGGTGGCGGGAACCCGCTACCGCGGCGATTTCGAGCAGCGCCTCACCGGGGTGATCGACGAGGTGGTGGCGGCCGAGCGGACGATCGTGCTGTTCGTCGACGAGCTGCACGCCGTGGTGGGCGCGGGCTCCGCCGAAGGCGCCCCGATGGACGCGGCCAGCATGCTCAAGCCGGCGCTGGCCCGCGGCGAGCTGCGACTGATCGGGGCAACGACGGCGGGCGAGTACCGCCGGCACATCGAGAAGGACGCGGCGCTGGAGCGGCGCTTCGAACCGGTGCGCATCAACGAACCCACGGTCGCCGCAACGATCGCCATCCTGCGTGGGCTGCGGCCCCGCTACGAGACCCACCACGACGTCCGGATCGACGACGCCGCGCTGGTCTCGGCGGCGGAGCTCTCCGACCGCTACGTCACCGACCGCTTCCTGCCCGACAAGGCCATCGACCTGATCGACCGGGCCAGCGCCAGGGCCCGGATGCGGGCCGGGGGCGCCGCTGCCGACATCCCGGGCCCGATCACGGTCGAGCCGCCGGAGACGGCACGGCTCGTGGAGCGCATCGTGCAGCTGCGCCGCGCCCGCGACGTGGCCGTCGACGCCGAGGAGTTCGAACGCGCCTTGCTGCTGACCAGGGAGCTGGATGCGGCCGAAGCCGAGCTGGCCGCGCTCGCCCCGGCGGCCCCTGCGGCCGAGCCCGACGACGGCGAGGTCCGGGTCACGGCCAACGACATCGCGGCGGCCGTCGCGCAGGCCACCGGCATCCCGGTGGCCCGGATCACCACCACCGAGCGGCACCGCCTGCTCGATCTGGAGGAGCTGTTGCACCGGCGCGTGGTCGGGCAGGACACCGCGATCGAGGCGGTGGCCGACGCGGTGCGGTCCGGGCGGGCCGGGCTGGCGCATCCCGACCGCCCGGTCGGCTCGTTCCTCTTCCTCGGACCCACCGGCGTCGGCAAGACGGAACTGGCACGGGCACTGGCCGAAGCGCTGTTCGGCACTCCGGATGCGTTGCTGCGCTTCGACATGAGCGAATACGCCGACCGCAGCAGCGCCTTGCGGCTCACCGGCGCGCCGCCGGGGCACGTCGGGTACGACGACGCCGGTCAGCTCACCGAGGCGGTCCGCCGCACGCCCTACGCGGTGCTGCTGCTCGACGAGATCGAGAAGGCGCACCAGGACGTCACGGGCACGCTGCTGCAGGTGCTCGACGCCGGCCGGCTCACCGACGCGCACGGTCGAACCGTCGACTTCACGAACACCGTAGTGATCATGACCAGCAATCTCGGCGCGGAGCGGCTGCTGGCCGCCGCGGCGGCCGGTCGGCCGGTCGAGGAGGTCCGCGAACCGCTGTTGCTGCTGGCCCGCACGCACTTCCGCCCCGAGTTCCTCAACCGCATCGACGAGGTGGTCCTGTTCCACGCGCTGACCCCTGCCGAGCTGCGCCGCATCACCGACCTGATGCTGGCCCAGACCGGGCAGCGGCTGGAGGCGCAGGGCATCTCGCTGAACGTTTCCGACGCCGCGCTCGACTGGCTCGCCGAACACGGCCATCAACCCGAGCTCGGGGCCCGGCCGCTGCGCCGGACGATCGCCCGCGAGCTGGACCGGAAGCTGTCCAAACTGATCATCGGCGGCGAACTCGGCCCGGGGCTCCGGGCCGAGGTGGACGTCGCTGACGGCGCACCTCACCGTCTCGGCGCGCAAGGTCCTGTGACTGTCGGACCCGACCGCGATACTGGCCGCATGAACGGAATCGAGGTACTCGTCGACGGCCTGGGCCGCATCCAGGGCACCGTGCATGCGGCCGTCGAGGGCCTGAACGCCGAGCAGGTCAACGATCGTCTCGACGGAGCCGTGAACTCCATCGGCTGGCTGGTCTGGCACCTCACCCGGGCCCAGGACGATCACGTGGCCGAGGTGGCCGGGCGCGAGCAGGTATGGACGGCGCAGGGCTGGGTGCAGCGCTTTGCCCTGGACCTGGAGGACGGGTCGACCGGTTATGGACACGGTGAGGCGGAGGTCGCCGCCGTGCGGGTGAGCTCCCCGATCTGCTCGTCGGCTACTACGACGCGGTGCACGAGCAGACGCTGAGCTTCCTGGCCGGTCTCACCGACGCCGACCTGGACCGGGTCGTGGACCGCAGGTGGGACCCGCCGGTCACGCTCGGGGTGCGGCTGGTGAGCGTGATCGACGACGACGCCCAGCACGGGGGGCAGGCCGCGTTCCTGCGTGGGCTGGTGGAACGAGGCTGATCGCGGTCCGGCTCGGTCGTCAGGCGGGCTTGGGCAAGCCGGCGGTCACCGTGGTGCTGCCCGCCAGGTGGGTGGTCGTCACCGTCACGGCCCGTACGACCGACTCTGCTGCGACATCGATGTCCGAGGCCGTCGTCATGTAGTTGGCCACCGAGAACCGGATCCTCGGCGACGTGGCAGCGCTCCACGATCTCGGCCACGCCGGCGCGACCGAGGGCCCGAAGCGCCGCCCACATCGACACGCCCCGTGCGCGGCGCGACATCTCGAGGACGTAGTCCATCGCGTCCCGGTGCGATCCCCGATGAGGGTCGCCGACCGTGTAGGGCGCCTGAGACGACATGGTCTCTCGAAGTTGTCGACCGCGTTGGTCATCCCGACACCGCAGTCGAAGGGAACAAGCAACTTGTGGCCGTCGAACGCCCACGAGTCAGCTGCTCGAGACCTCGGGTGAGGTGGGCGAACCTCGGTGAGGCCCTCGCCCAGATTCCGAATGCGCCATCAACATGCAGCCAGTGGCGGTCAGCTCTGGCCAGATCGGCGATGTCGTCGAACCAGTCGAAACCCCCGGTGTGGATCTCGCCGGCGGAGGTGCAGACCAATGCCGGACCGTCTGCTTCAACCAGCTCGGCCTTCAGGGCGTGGAGCAGCATGCGGCCTTGCTGATCTGTGGGCACGGCGCACAGCCGTGCTCGGTTCCCAATCCGATGTATTGCAGGGACTTGATGAGGCGACACGTGAGCATCCGCCGAGATCAGGATCTTGAACCGGGGAGCGCCCCACAGGCCGTGGGTCGGCTACATCCCAACCACGTTCGGCCAGTAGTCCAGCACGAGCAGCGAGCAGAGTGGTGATATGAGCCGTCGTGGTTCCCGTCGTGAAACCTCCGGTCACTTCACCGAGCGTCGAATCCGAAGAGCTCGATCAACCAGTCCAGTGCTATTTCTTCGATGATGGATAAACCTGGGCTGGCGGCGCGCAGGCCGGCGCACTGATCCCAGGCGGCAACGAGCATGTCTGCCGCAGTTGCTGCAGGGTGCGCGCCGCCGATGACGTAACGGAACCACCGGGGCCCACCGCTCGGAACGAGGCCCGCCGGTGCATGAACGGGGTGAGGTCGTCGATGACCTGACGTGCCGGCGACCCGCACGTCCGGCAGCGCTCCCGCCCAGCGCGGCGTGCAGTCGTTCGAGGGCGCGGGGATCGACGTGCGCGGCGCCTGGGTGTTCGCTCTTGGCGCAGTTCGGTGAGGCACGTCGCCGCCGCTGCCGCGGCTTGCTCGATGACCGCGGCGGCCGACGTGCCGTCGTTCTGGCTGGTCGAGGGCGTCGAAACCGGGGTCAATGCCGGCGAGCGCCCGATCCGGTTCGCAGGGGAGTCGTCGTCGCTCATCCTGTCGGGTTTCCTCTACGCCGTCGTGACCCACTCGACCGGTGAGAAGCTCGGTGTCCGGGGTAATGCTGCACGTTGCCAGAAAGGCCAATACGGTCATGCTGGCTGTGTTGCCGTTCATGTCGTACACGATTAATCGATCACGATCGAAGCCGACGGACTCGACCCACGACACCGGTATCGGCTTCGGGCAAAGGCGCATGACGTCCTCACGAACGACGGACCGGCTCGGGGTATCAGCGTCCAACCTCTCTCCCGAGGAAATACCAACGATCGCAAACATGCACAGCATCTGCAATCGGCCAAGCGGGCACCTCACCAATGACGGAGAGCAATCATCGGTCAAATCCAATGAGCCCGAATCCGCCGTCGATCCACCTTCTTGATCGCTACTCCGCTTGAGGCCCTGAATCGTCCTCAGCTGTTCGCCGTCCATATCGCGAGTCGCGCGGCGACGGCCGTGTAGACCGCCGGGTCGGTGCCGTAGCCGTTGTGGCTGCTGTCCACCTCGACCCACTCGGCCGCCGGGTCCTGGCAGGACTGCCAACCGACCACCCCGTCGTCGCGCGAGTAGATCGCCAGCGCGGGCACCGACAGCGGGGCCGCGAGCGCCCGCTCGGTCCGTTCCCGGCAGCGCCCGTCGAGGCAGTCCGATGCGAGCAGGCCACGCACTCCGCGGTCGGCGAGCCCGACCACCATCCGCAGCGCGATCATCACCCAGCCCTGGGCGTCGAGGGGATTGAGCACCGGGCTGCCCAACATCACCACCCCGCGCACGAGCTCGGGACGGCGGACGGCGACCAGCCGGCAGAGCCAGCCGCCGCGGCTGTGTCCCAGCAACACCACCGGCCCACCGGTGGCCAGCACGTGGGTCTCGATCCGCCGCTCGAGCCGCTCCACCAGCTCGCTGGTGCAGCCGATGTTCAATCGGAGCCTGGCTCCGATCGGCCGATGACCGAGCCGCGTCAGCCAGCGGCGCAGCACCACCATGCTCGCGTCCGTGCCGGCGAAACCGGGCACCACCACGACGCCCACTCCGCGGCCGGCCGGGTGCGCCGACGTCCAGACCGGGTGCCGCACCAACCGTGGCACACCCAGGCCGATCGCCGGACCCACCGAGCGGCCGATCGCGCGAGCGCGATGCACGGCACACCGGACCGTTCCCGCCGCTGGTGTGCTGCCCGCCGCTGTGGTCTGCATGGCCCGGTTCCGTCCTCTTCGTCGGTATTGCGTACCGGAAATCGATGGTGCATCCGGACGGTTTCCGGGTACTCCGCGGCATGCTCGCAGATCGCTCGGACGGCCGTCGTCTCTCCGCCGACGAGAAGCGGCAGCTCGACGACCTCGAACAGCGGCTGCTCACGGTCCCCTGGCCGCCTCCCCGCGCAGGTTGCCGGTCGGGTCTGGCGGCCGCCCGGGAGCCGCTGCAACGCCTGCTCCTGCTCGCCGGGATCGTCGTCACCGGCGCGCTGCTCGTGCTCGCCGTGGTCGTCGGTGGGCCCGGTGGCCTGGCCGCCACCGCGGTGCTCGCTGCATCGCTGATCGTCTGCGGCTGTCGCCGGCTGCGGTTCGCGCTGCGCCGCCCCCGGCTGGCGCCGGCGCTGACGCGGCTCGTCAGACCCCGCGCTCGACCGGCAGCATCCCGCGGTCGACGGCGGCGACCAGTGCGGCGTGATCGGCCTCGGTCTGGTCGGCGTAGGCGCGGGCGAACACGCGCAGCGCCTGATCGACCCGGTCCGAGCTGCCCATGTAGCCGGCGATCATCGACGCCCCGCTGGTCCGGGCGTGGCCCTTGGCGAGCAGCTGACCCACCACTCCGGCGTAGTCGGTGAGCGCGGCGGCGTCGATCGCGTCCAGCGGGATGGTGCCCTTCATGTTCCGGAACTGCCGCACGTAGTACTGCCGGCCGTCCATCGTGGTCCAGCCCAGTAGCGGGTCGCTCACCGTCTGCAGGGCCTGCTGGTACTCCACCACCCGCTGGCCCTGGTGCGCGTGCCAGGCCGACTCGCCGTGCACGTAGCGGGCCAGCACCGAGCGGCGGGCCTGCTTGAGCTGCAGGAACACCACGTCCTCCGCGGACGGACCCTCCAGCAGCGCGACGTAGGCGCGCAGCCCGACGCTGCCCACCCCGACCACCTTGTGCGCGACGTCGACCAGCGTGTAGCCGCCGAGCACCCGGCGCCAGTGCGGCGCCAGCGTGAGCAGGTACTCGTCGAGCGCCGCGGCCAGCAGATCGGCCTCCCGCTCGGGCAGCCGGGTGATCAGCGGCGGCTCCTCGACGATCGTCCGGACGCCCTCCACCTCGCGGGTGAAGCGGGGCAGCGCCCGGTCGCTGGTCCGGTTGCGGGCCCGCTTGGCCGCCCTGCGCCACCTCCGACTGCAGGTGGCCGGCGGTCTCGGCGGCCAGCCGGTCGACGTCGAGGCGTTGGAAGGAACGGGAGAACAGCGGCTGCTCGGCCAGCCGCCGCACCTCCGTGCGGTAGGACGCGACGCAGGACAGCACGGACTCGGCGCACTGCTCCTCGGTGGCGCCGTTGTGCCGACCGGCCACCCAGATGCTCGCCACCAGCCGGCGCAGGTCCCACTCCCAGCCTCCGGGGTGGGCCTCGTCGAAGTCGTTGAGGTCGATCACCAGGTCGCGTTCCGGCGAGGCGTAGAAGCCGAAGTTGCCCAGGTGGGAGTCACCGCAGACGACCGGGGTGATGCCGGTGGCCGGCAGCCGGGCGACGTCCTCCGCCATCACCACGGCGGTGCCGCTGCAGGAACCCGTACGGCGAGGCGATCATGCGGCCGACCCGGACCGGGACCAGCCGCTCCGACCCGACCCTCATGGCTCACCATGATCAGCTGCACGGGGTCGGGGCGGTCCGCAGGCGGCGCCCAGTCGGCCAGCGACCGGCGCGGCACCCGCTTGCGCAGGTCCTTGCCGAGGGCGTAGCGCGCGGCCCGATCGATCGGCCGGTGCCGCAGCGACGAATAGGCCGTGCCGTCGGCGTCGGCGAGCACGGTGTGCCCGCTGGGCACGGAATTCTCGACGAGGCCGGTCACGGTGGCGATGTTACGACCGCGACCAGCTGCCCCGTGAGTGCCGAGCCGGGTGAGATCGCGGCTCCGCACTCACGAGCTGCCTGCGGCCATCGCGCGATGATCGGTGCGGTGCAGGTCTGCGCGACGGCCGCGGCGAATCGAGCGGCCAGCGGACCGAAGGCGGACAGCCCGCCGAGAGCAAGCACGCCGACCGCGGCGAACCATGTCGGTCACAGCGGCGCGTTCGGCGGACAGATGCGGGTCAGTGCACGCGACTGTCGCCGTTGACCAGCCCGTAAGAGGAACAGGACGACGTGGCCGCGGAATGATCGCACGGTCGATGAACACCGGGCACGATGTCCGCCATGGTGCGGATCGAGCTGGTGCAGGGCGACATCACCGACGTGGTGGTGGATGCCGTGGTGAACGCGGCCAATTCGTCGCTGCTCGGCGGTGGCGGCGTGGACGGGGCCATCCATCGACGAGGCGGCCCGGAGATCCTCGCCGCGTGCCGGGAGCTGCGGGCCACCCGGTATCCGGACGGGTTGCCCACCGGCCAGGCCGTGTCCACCACAGCCGGCAGGCTCCCGGCTCGCTGGGTGATCCACACCGTCGGCCCGGTGTACACCGCAGGCGAGGACCGGTCGGGGCTGCTGGCCTCGTGCTACCGGGAGTCGCTCGGGGTCGCCGACGAGCTGGGTGCGGCCACCGTCGCGTTCCCCGCGGTGTCGGCCGGGGTCTACGGCTGGCCGATCGACGACGCCGCACGAATCGCGGTGACCACGGTCCGGGACACGCCGACCGCCGTTCGCGAAGCGCGCTTCGTGCTCTTCAGTGATGCCGTGTTCACCGCGTTCTGCCGGACGATCCCCGCGTGACCGCGGGTCAGCGCCTCGTCCGTCGGCGGTAGGGACAGCGAGCGCACAGCGGCGCGCCGTCCGGATCCTGCAGCTCGGCCCGCCGGTACCTGCGTTCAACGGCCACGTGGCGCCACAGTAACCGCTGGGACTGCGTGTCCATCCCCATGCCGATCCCGACCGCTAGCCCGACCAGCACCGATAGTCCTGCGACGATCACGACCAGATGCGACGAAGAAGGAGAACCGAGCGTGCGGGAACACGACGCCGGACCGGCCGAATCCCGCGGCGAGCACGGCCACGGGGCGGTCCTCGCACCGAGCGTCAAGGACGTTGCGGCTCGGGCAGGTGTGTCCCTCGGCACCGTCTCCAACGTGCTCAACCGACCCGCTCAGGTCAGCGAGCAGACCCGGCGCCGGGTGCTGGCCGCGATCGAAGAACTAGGCTTCGTCCGCAACGAGGCAGGCCGCCGACTTCGTGGCGCGAGCAGTCCTACCCTGGCCTACGTGGTGCTGGACGCGGCCAACCCGTTCTTCACCGACGTCGCCCGCGGTGTGCAGGACGCCGCCGACAGAGCAGGCCTCATGCTCTACCTCTGCGACAGCGGGCAGCTGGAGGCCCGGCAGACGGCATACCTGCACCTGCTCGAACAGCAGCGGGTGTCCGGAGTATTGATCACCCCGTTCGATCCCGACGACCCCCGGATCGGGGCACTCGCCGAACGCGGCACACCGGTGGTGATTGTCGACGGGGTCGCCGGGCGCGAACTGTGCTCGGTATCGGTCGACAACGTGCTCGGGGGCGAGATCGCCGCCGCGCACCTGCTCGAGGCCGGGCACCGTAGGATCGCGTTCATCGGCGGGCCACGCCAGCTGCGGCAGGTCCGCGACCGCATCACCGGCGCCGAGCAGGCCATCCGCACCGCCGGCTCCGAAGAGTTGCTCGTCATGGAAACCGAGACGCTGAACATCGCCGAGGGCCGCCGGGCCGGGGAACGGCTGGCCGGGTTGCCGGCGTCGCGGCGCCCCACCGCGGCGTTCTGCGGCAACGACCTGGTCGCGCTGGGCCTGCTCCAGCAGATGGTCCAGACTCGGGATCCGGGTGCCGGACGATCTCGCGATCGTGGGGTACGACGACGTCGAGTTCGCGCAGGCCGCAGCCGTTCCGCTGACCTCGGTCAGCCAGCCGCGGCACCTGCTCGGGCGCGCCGCGACCGAGCTGCTGCTGGCCGAGGCCGGTGGCGACCCCG
The DNA here is from genome assembly GCA_963841985.1 of uncultured Actinomycetota bacterium. Classification (GTDB taxonomy): domain Bacteria; phylum Actinomycetota; class Actinomycetes; order Mycobacteriales; family Pseudonocardiaceae; genus Pseudonocardia. Next base: position 10,841 of record CAWJFD010000010.1, on the reverse strand, counting down.
GGCACCGACACCGCCAGGAGGTGTTCTCCCCCGAGCTCGTCGTGCGGGCGTCCACGCTGGTGCGCTAGCCGACAACCGCGCTGGACGTCAGACGGCAGTTCCCGTGCGGAGGGCGGTGAACAGCTCGCGCTCGACCGCGGCGAACCGGGCCGAGCCGAGCATCTCGACGTCGCGGGGCTGGGGCAGGCCCACCGTCACCTCGTGGTGCACCCTGGTCGGCCGCGGCCCCAGCACCACCACCCGGTCGGAGAGGAACACCGCCTCCCGGATGTCGTGGGTGATCAGCAGCACCGTCCAGTCGAAGCTGGTCCGCACCCGGGCCAGCCAGGTCTGCATGTCGGTGCGGGTCATCGAGTCCAGGGCGCCGAAGGGCTCGTCGAGCAGCAGCACCGGTCGGTCCTGCACCACGGTGCGCAGCAACGCCGCGCGCTGCCGCATGCCCCCGGACAGCTGGAACGGGTGCGCGTCCTCGAAACCGGCCAGCCCGAACGGCTCGAACAGCCGCCGAGCCCGTTCACGGGCGACCGCACGCCCGACGCCGGCCACCTCCAGCCCGAGGGTGGTGTTGTCCAGCACCGTCCGCCACGGGAACAGCAGGTCCTGCTGGGGCATGTAGGCGAACGGATCGACGCGGCCGGTGGCGTCGGCGCCGTCGACCAGCACGCGCCCCGCGTCCGGCCGGTCCAGCCCGGCGATCACGTTGAACAGCGTGGACTTCCCGCATCCGCTCGGACCGATCACCGAGACGAACTCCCCTGGTGCCACGTCGAAGGACACGCCGTCGAGCACCGGCAGCGGACCGGGGAACGCCTTGACCAGCTCGTCGATGACCAGTTTCGGCCCGACGGTCGATTCAGGCCCGGCCACGGCGCTCCTTGCCGAACCACGGGATCAGCAGCCGCTGGGCCAGGTAGGTCAACCCGAAGAGGGTGACGGACAGCAGCGCCGTGACCAGCACTGCAGCCAGCACGAGGTCGGTCCGGAACGAGTTCTTCTGCAGGTTCATGAAGATCCCGAGCCCGGTGGTCGCGCCGGCGTACTCGGCGAAGATCGCGCCGGTCACCGCGTAGGTGATGCCGATACGCAGCGCGGTGAAGAACGAGGGCATCGCGCCCGGCAGCCGCACGTACCGGAACTGCTGCCAGCGGGAGGCCCCCATGCTGCGCAGCAGGTTGGTCGCCTGCCGATCGGTGGCCGCGAAGCCCTCGATCAGGCCCACCGTGACCGGGAAGAACGTCACCAGCGCGATCACGACCACCTTGGGCAGCAGGCCGAAGCCGAACCAGATGATCAGCAGCGGTGCGATGGCGATGATCGGCAGCGTCTGGGACGCGACGAGCAGCGGGGTCAGCGCGCGACGCAGCCACCCCGCGAAGTCCACCGCGATGGCCAGCGCCCACCCCAGCACCAGCGACACCGTGAAACCCACCGCGGTGACCTGCAGCGTCGGCACGGTGTTGGCCCAGATCTGCTCGCGGAACGCCCAGCCCTGTTGCAGCACGCGGACCGGCGAGGGCAGTACCTGTGGCCGCACGGCGAAGGCGGTGACGAACCACTGCCACGCCAGCAGGCCGACGGCAACCAGCACCAGCGGCGGCCAGATCCGGCCGAGCAGCCGGCGGAGGGACGAGGCGTCACCACCCACGTCCTGGCCACGCCGGGTCGCGGGCCCGGACCGGCTCGAGGCGGGGGAAGCGGTGGGGATCGTTGTCATCTCGGACATGTCGCGGTCCGGTCAGGTCGTGGCGAGGTAGTCGTTGGTGAACCAGGTGGCGAAATCCGGTCGGGCGGTAAGCGGGGCACCCTCGGGGCCGGTCAGGCCGCCGGAGTCGAACACGAAGCCCGAATAGCCCGCCCACTGCTGGAGCGTCTGGGTGCCGACCCGGCCGCTGTCGTCGCGCAGGTAGCGCTCGCTGAGCAGCTGCTGGCTGCGGGTCACCAACTCGGGCTCGGTGAACACTCCCGGGTTGGCCGCCATCAGCAGCTCGGAGGCGCCGTGCCGGGTCGTCGGCCGCGAGCTGGTAGCCGCGCTGGGCGGCCCGCACGAACGCGGCCGCGAGATCCGGATGCTGCGTCAGCCACGGTGAGTTCCCGATCAGGATCACGCTGTAGGCATCGGGGAAGCCGTAGTCGGTGTAGGCGAACGTCTTCAGGGGCTGCCCTCGCAGCTGGGCCTCGATACCCTCCCACGCCACGAACGGCTCGGTGAAGTCGACCTGACCCGCATAGAGCGCCTCGTAGGCCGAGGTGCCCAGCACCACGCTGGTGAAGTTCCCTTCGCCACCGGCGTCCCGGATCACCGCGCGCATCTTCGGGTCCTCACCGGGGCCGCCGAACCCGCCGTAGATCTTGCCGTCGAGGTCCTTGGGCGAGGTGATGTCGGCCCGGTCCGCCCGCACCGCGATCTCGCTGGCCCAGTGCTGCAGCACCGCCATCACCGACGTGATGTCCGCGCCGGTGGCCTTGGAGAAGGTGAAGGAGTCCTGGAAGCTGATGCCGAACTCGGCCGCGCCGGAGGACACCAGTGTGTCCGGCGACGTGTTGTTGTAGGGCAGGAACTCGACGTCCAGTCCGGCGTCGCGGAACCAGCCCTGCTGTTGCGCGACGTACAGTCCGGTGTGGTTGGTGTTCGGCGTCCAGTCCAGCGCGATCCGGATCTTCTGCGGCGACGCGTCGCCGCTCGTCGACGGGGCGCCCGCTCCCCCGCCGGCCGGGCCGGAACAGCCGGCGAGCACCAGCAACCCGATCAGCACGATGATCGATCGTCGGAATCCGAGAGCCATGACGGTTCCTCCCTACGCCGGTGCTAACCGGATCAGGTACGAACGGTCGACGGCCGGTCCTGCCGCCCTCTCAGCCTCGGTACGCGGGCTCCCGCGGTCGCCGTCACCCTACGCGGCGCCCGGCACCCCGCGCACGCCGCCGACTGCCCGTTCGGCCGCGGTCGACACGGGGTCGAGCAGCAGCGGGCCGGTCGATGGCTCAGCCGGACCAGTGGCCTCGACCGCCGGCGGGGTCCGAGGCCCGCCAGGCATCGACCCGACGGGCGTGCGGTGCCGGCCGGCGGCCTACTCGATCAAGGCAGGTTCGGTCAGAGCAGGCCCTGGTAGGCGCCGCCGTCGACCGGGATCGCGGCGCCGGTGAGGAAGTTGGCCTGCTCGGAGCAGAGGAACGCGACCACCGCTCCGAAGTCGGCGGCGTCGCCCATCCGGCCGGCCGGGACCTCGTGCAGATCCGGGTTGTCGCCCATGGTGGCGCGGGCCCTGGCGGTGGCGTGGTAGCCGGGCTGCACCGAGTTCACGGTCACCCCGTCGGCGGCGACCTCGCGGGCCAGCGTGCGCAGGAAACCGGTGGCACCGGCCCGGGCGGTGGTGGAGAGCACCAGGTCGGGATAGGGCTGCCGGACCCCGAGCGAGGTGATCGCCACGATCCGGCCCCACCCGGCGGAACGCATGCCCGGCACCGCGGCCAGGCACATGTGCACCACCGCCAGCAGGCTCCGGTCCAGCGCCGCCGGGTAGGCCTCTGGCGGGGTCGACAACGCGGTACCCGGGGCCGGGCCCGGTCCGTTCGTGACCAGGATGTCCAACCCGCCCATGGCCTCGCTCGCCCGCTCGACGAACCGGGCGGCCTCGTCCGGCCTGGTCAGGTCGGCGACCAGGTGACCGACGCCGATGCGCTCGGCGGCCGCCCGCGCCCGATGCTCGTCGGATCCGCAGATCGTGACGGTGGCTCCGGCGGCAGCCAGCGCGGCAGCGCTCGCGTAGCCCAGCCCGGCGCTCGCCGCGGCCACCGCCGCCCGCCTGCCGGCGATCCCGAGATCCATGCCGGACATCAGAGCACGGCCCGGCGGCCGGGGGAACGGCCGATCGAGCAGACCTCGCCCGGCGCCGGGCACGGCATCGCCGGACTCGGCCTGCTCGGCGGCGCACTGGCCTCCGCGATCGCCGTGCGCAATCTGACCGGCCGCGCGACCCCGTACGGCGTGCCCACCGCGCTGGCCCTGCTCAAGGTGCCGACCGGCGCGTTGACCGCGGTATCGGGAATTCTGCTCCTCGGCGGCGGATTCGTGCCCGGCCTGAGCGAGCTGGACTCGCAGCGGCAGATCGTCGCCTACGCCCTGGTACTGGGCTACGCCCAACAGGTGGTCACCCGGCTGATCGACGACCGGGCCAACGCCCTGCTGAGCGCCGTCCCGGTCAAGGGACCCGACACACCCGTGCAGACACCGTCGGTGCCCGGACCACCGGCCGGGCCGCCTTCCGAATTCCTGACCGACACGACCCCGACCGACCCCGAGCCCGACCGACCCGCGCCGGACCAGCACGGGCTCGACCGACACGAGCCCGGCCGAGCGGTCGCGGGTGGACGCACTGAGCTGAGGATCGAGGGTCTACACGGCCGCGAGCACCGGCTCGAAGGCCACCTCGGCCGCACCGACGAGGGTGGCGTCGCGGCCCAGCGGGCTGGTCTCGATGCGGGTGCCTCCGACCGCCCGGCTGACCAGGCTGCGCTCGTGCACCACGGAGCGCGCCCGGTCGACCACCCACGTCGGGAGCGCGGTGAACAGGTCGCCGAGCACCACCAGCTCGGGCGCCATCATGTTCACCACACTGACCAGCCCGACGGCCAGCCACTCGGCGTACTCGTCGAGCGGCCCCGGCGTCGGCGCGGTGGCCAGCGAGCGCAGCTCGGCCACGATCACCCCGCGCGGGGTGTCGGCCTCCAGGCCGAGCGCACGGCAGAGCGCGGCCTCCCCCACCTCGGTCTCCCAACAGCCGCGGGATCCGCAGTAGCAGGACCTGCCGCTCGGCCGCACCATGAGATGGCCGAGCTCGCCGACGTAGCCACGGGTGCCGCGCAGCGGCCGGCCCCCGGAGATCACGCCGCCGCCGACACCCACCTCGGCGGAGATGTAGACCAGATCGTCGACATCGCGGGCCGATCCGCGGACGTGTTCGGCGAGCGCACCCAGCTCGGCGTCGTTGGCCACCTGTACCGGCATCCGCAGCACCGCGGCCAGCCGGGAGCCGAGCGCGACGTCGCGCCACCCGAGGTTGGGGGCCTCGTGCACCTGACCGTCGTCCCGGCGGATCACGCCGGGCACCGAGACGCCTGCGCCCTGCGCGGTGACGGCCAGCTCCTCGGCCAGCAGCTGCGCGGACTCGGCGACGTGGGTGATCACCTCGCCCGGAGTGCGGGTGCGGTGGTGCAGGTTCCAGCTGTGCCGGCCGAGCATCTGGCCACCGATGCCGACCATGGCCATCGCCACCTTCTCGACGCGCACGTCCACGGCCAGCACAACCGCCGCCTGCGGATCGGGCAGGACCATCAGGGACGGGCGGCCGGCACCGGTACGCCGCGCCGGTACCGCCTCGGTGACCATGCCGGCCTCGGCCAACCCGTCGACCACCGCCTTGATCGTGCTCCGGTTCAACCCGAGCTCCATGGCCAGGGTGGCCCGGGTGCACGGGCCGTCGACGTGCAGCCTGCGCAGCAACGCCGCTCGGTTGTGACGCCTCGCCTCGTCCGGCCGGGCCCCCGCGGTGCCGGTCGTGGCGACGGACTCGGCCCCCCAGCCCCGGCTCACCGCGCGGCGACGGCCGATCGGCGTCGGGACAGGACGTCGACCCCAGCCGCGAGCAACAGCACCAGCCCGGTCACGACGAAGACGACCGCGGCCGGCTGTCCGAGCAGCCCGAGGCCGTTCTCCACGGTGGCCAGCACCGCACCACCGATCACGGCGTTGCTCACCCGCCCGCGCCCGCCGAACAGCGATGTCCCGCCGATCACCGCGGCCCCGACCGCGAACAGCAGCGTGTTGCCGCCACCGGCGCTCGGTGAGACCGAACCGACCTTCGACGAGTAGACGATCGCGCCGATCGCCGCGAACGCCGAAGCGATGACGAACACCGTGGCCCTGATGCGGACCACGTCGATACCCGCCCGCCGCGCCGCCTCCCGGTTACCACCGACCGCGTAGATGTGCCGGCCGAACCGGGTCCGGTCGAGCGTGTAGGTGCCCAGCACGAGCAGCACCAGCACCACCGGCACCACATAGGGCACGCCCGCGATCGGGGCCGTACCCGGCGAGCGGTCCAGCGTGAGCAGGAAGGTCGCCACCGCGGCCAGCAACACGACGGCGGCGATCTTGATCAGGACCAGGCCGGTCGGCTGGGCCACCAGGCCCAGCTTGCGCCGCGACACCTGCCGGTTGAGCAGCACCGCCGCGTAGCCGCCCGCCGCAACCACGAACAGCAGCCAGCTGCCCAGCGTCGAGAGGTTGCCGTTGGCCACCGCATTGATCACCGGGTCACGCAGGCCGAGGGTGCCGCCGTCGCCGATGAGCTGCAGGATGATGCCCTGCCATGCGATGAACAGCGCGAGCGTCACCACGAACGACGGCATGCCGACCTTGGCCACCAGGAAGCCGGTGATGCAGCCGATCACGACGCCGACGCACACCGCGAGCAGCATCTCCAGCCACGGGTTCGGCGGGAATCCGATGACCAGCAACAGCAGGGCCAGCGCGGCGGCGCCCGCAGCCGCCCAGATCCGCAGCAGCACAGCCAGCACGATCGCCACCAGGATCACGACGGCGAACAGCACGAACACCGTGGTGCCCATGGCACCCAGCAGGTTGCCGTCGCGGACCAGATGCAACGCCATCACCGACGCCGTCAGCCCGGATGCGGTGCCGGCCGCCAGGTCGATCTCGCCGGTGAGCAGCACGAAGACCAGCCCCATCGCGATGATGGTGCGGCCAGCGCCCTGTTGCAGGAGGTTGGCCAGGTTGAGCAGGCTCGGGAAGGTGCCGCCGGTGTCCAGCGCCGTGAACAGGATGAACAGCGCGGCCAGGCCGAGCAACGCCGGCAGCGAACCGAGATCGCCGTTGCGCAGGCCGCTGAGGTAGCCGCGGATCGCCTCGCCGGTCGACTTGGCGGTGGTGTCGATGCCGAAATCGGCGGAGCGGGTCGAGTCCGGGTCCACACGCTGCGCACCGGTGGTCGAGCCGGCGGCGGCCCTGCCGGTGCCGGTCGGGTTCGCACCGACCTTGTCGGTACTCGTCTCGTCGGTACTCGTCTTGTTGACACTGATCTTGTCGGTGCCGGGCTCGTCGGTGCCGGCGTCCGGCTTGTCGGTCGGCGCGGCCATCAGACGGTCACGCTCTCCGGGCGCTGCAGACCCAGGTCACCGGACCGGCCTGCAGTGATCAGCTCCACGATCTGTCCATGGGTGACCTCCTTGGTGGGCAACTGGGCGACCATGCGCCCGAGGTAGAGGCAGGCGATGCGGTCCGAGACCTCGAACACGTCAGCCATGTTGTGGCTGATCAGCACGACTCCGAGGCCTTGCTCGGCAAGCCTGCGGACCAGGTCGAGCACCTGCCTGGTCTGCGCCACCCCGAGGGCGGCCGTCGGCTCGTCGAGGAGCACCACCTTGGAGTCCCAGAGCACGGCCTTGGCGATGGCGACGGTCTGGCGCTGACCACCGGAGAGCGCCGCGACCGGCATCCGCACCGAGGTCACGGTGCGCACCGAGAGCGACGCGAGGGTCTGGCGGGCGGCCTGCTCCATGTCCGCCTCGTCGAGCAGCCACGGCTTGCCGCGCTCCCGGCCGAGGAACATGTTCTGCACGATGTCGAGGTTGTCGGCCAGTGCGAGATCCTGGTAGACGACCTCGATGCCGAGGTGCGACGCATCGGTCGGCGCGTTGATATGCACCGGCTCGTCGTTGAACAGCACCTCGCCGCTGTCGATCGGGTGGATGCCGGCCACGCACTTCACCAGCGTGGACTTGCCGGCGCCGTTGTCGCCGACGAGCGCGGTGACCTCACCGGCGCGGACCGTGAAATCCACGTCGTGCAGCACCTGGACGGCGCCGAAGCTCTTGTTCACCTTGCGCAGCTGCAGGATCGCCACAGGAGAGGCACCTCCGGTGCTTGTGAGTGCGTAGCCGTGCTCCAGCACGGCTACGCACTCACGGGCGGTTGGGGTTACTGGATACCGAGCTGGCCGCAGGCCGACGCGAGGGCGCTGACGCAGACCTCGTCGGCCTTGACCGCACCGTCGTCGATCACGGTCTTGACGTTGTCCTTGGTGATCAGCTGCGGCTCCAGCAGCACCGACTTGACGTCGCGGTTGCCCGTCGGGTCCTTCTCGGTGTCGGTGGCCAGCGCGTCGGCGGCCGCGGTGTCGCCCTTGGACAGGGCGGCGGCCAGCTTGGCCGTGGCGTCGGCCTCCTGCTTGATCGGCTTGTAGACCGTCATGTACTGGTCGCCGCGCAGGATGGCCTGCAGCCCGTCCGGGGTGGCGTCCTGGCCGGTCACGATCACCTTGCCGTTGAGGCCGTACTTGGTGAGGACGGTGATGATCGCCCCGGCCAGCCCGTCGTTGGCCGCGTGCACGCCGTCGACCTTTCCGCCGTTGGCGGTGAGCAGCTGCTCGAAGGTGGTGCCACCGATCTGGTTGTCCCACTTCTCGATGGCCTGCTTGGCGACCAGCTTGTACTCACCCGAGTCGTACTTCGGCTTCAGCACCGACTCGGCCCCGTTGTAGAACAGGGTGGCGTTGTTGTCGGTCGGGGCGCCCTCGATCTCGATGATCTGCGCACCCTGCTTGTCGCCGAGGCCCTGCACCAGGCCCTGCCCCTGCAGCTCGCCGACCTTGACGTTGTCGAACGAGACGTAGTAGTCGCTGGTGCCACCCAGGTTGAGCCGGTCGTAGTCGATCACCGGAATGCCCTGGGCCTTGGCCTTGGCCGCCACGGCGGCACCGGACTCGCTGCTGATCGAGGCGATGACCAGCACCTTGACCCCGCTGGAGATCATGCCGTCGGCCAGCGTGGAGAACTTCTGCTCGTCGCCCTGTGCGTTCTGGATGTCGGCGTCGAGCCCTTCGTTCTGCATGGCCGCGGTGAGCAACGGCTTGTCGAAGCCCTCCCAGCGGGCCGAGCTCTCGGTCTCGGGGAGGATCACGCCGACCTTGACGCCACCGGTGGGCGCCGCACTCGCGGGCGGCGCGCTCGGGGCGGCGGCGTTCTGTCCGCAGGCGGTGAGCGTGAGCGCGAGCCCCAGCCCAGCGGCTGCGATCGCGGTGCTCCGGTTGCGCATGGTCGTCCTTCCACAGCGTCGGGGACGTAAATGTTGTGACGGACAACGTATGGGTCACGACAGTGTGGCGCCAAGCATACTGGATCGTTAAAGCTTGGAGACGCTGGTCACGATTCGGTCACTTGATCACGAATTTGTTGCGACACACCACCGCGGGGCTTTGGGGCCACCGACGGCGCCGACGCGCGCGCCGCGCATCCGTCTGATAGCGCCCGGCTGGTGTCGCTGAGCAATCTTGATCGCCGTATGCGGTGCGGGAGTCTCGCGGGTGAGCCTGGCGCACCGCATACGGTGATCATGGGCAGCGAGGACCGGCCGCTGGTCATCGGCACCCGGGACCCCTCCCGAGGTGAACGCCATCGACGCTCACGCGCTTACCGCGTTCATCCCGTCCGCCGAGCCGGGCTGACACGCCGCTACCCGACAGCTCACCGATCGTTACCTGCTCGATCCGGCCGGAATCCCCGGGCGGAGCGCCGAAATTCGCTTGCACACCCGGTCAACCCACGATTTCGCTCAGTGATCGGACGAAGTTCACTCACCCGCCTCAGCGTCACCCGACCGGGCCATTGTCGATCACCCTCGGTAGCCGGAACCGCGGACACGCAGAGTTACCACGACCCGTTCAGCCGATCGGCGCCGTCGCGTCGCCGTCTCGCGAGCGGAGCACGACGGCCAGGATCACGGCGACGATGCCCACCGCCTCCACCGCTCCCGGCACCTGGGCGAGCGCCACCAGACCGATGACGGACGCGGCCACCGGGAGCAGGGCGAGCAGCACCGCGAACCGTCCCTGCCCGACTCGGCGCAACACGATCTGATCCAGTACGTAGGGCACCACGCTGGACAGCGCCCCCACCCCGACCGCGGCCAGCAGCAGCAGCGGGTCGGTGAGAGCCGTGAGATCCCCGTGCTCGCCCACCAGCAGCAGCGGCGACAGCACGACCGTGGCCACCGTGAACCCGACGGCCATCTCGTCGAGCCCGTTGCCGGAGCCGGCCACCCGTTTGCCAAGCACGATGTATGCCGCCCACAGGGCAGCCGCGGCGAGCGCCCACAGCACCCCGACCGGACTCCCTGACCAGCGCACATCCGCGATGAGCGCCACCCCGAGGGCGGCCAGTCCGGCCGCCGCGAAATCGCGTGGCCGACGCGAGGCGACGGCGGCCACCACCACCGGTCCACAGAACTCGATGGCCACCGCGGTACCGAGCGGCAGCCGCGCGATCGCCTCGTAGAAGGCGAGGTTCATCCCCGCGGTGGCCACCCCGAACGCGCTCGCGCGGACCAGCCGGGCACCACGCCACGCATCCCGACCCGGTCGGCGCCAGATGATCAGCAACGTGGCCGCGCCGACCAACCGCAGTATCGCGACCGCCGTCGGCGACAGCACGTCGAACAGCCCGACCGCGATGGCAGCGCCGACATACATCGACACGCCGCCGACGACGAACAGCGCCGGGGCCGGAACCCGGCTGGCGAGCCCGCTTGCCGTCATGCCGAACCCACTACCCACCGTAACCATCGCCCGACAGAGTTAACAATCCTCGCCTTGCGGTGCCTCGAGCCGTCCACGCATCATTCACCTACGTCAACTGAATCAGCCACGTGCACCGGGGCGTCGCCACCGCGATGACCGCTCGGCGACTCGCACGAAAAGTGACGGTCGTCGCGACGCGCAACGGGAACACGTGCAGGGGTGCCGTACGTCTGGGAGAGTGGGCGCACC
>CAWJFD010000009.1:0-122922 GCA_963841985.1 uncultured Actinomycetota bacterium | reverse complement strand
ACTGAATCCGGGTTCGAGATCGCGGGCCTCGCCGGGGACGGACCGGGCTGATCGCCCTGGCACGCGAGCACCGTCCCGACCTCGTGGTGGTGGACATCCGGATGCCGCCCGGGCAGGCCATGGAAGGCGTGGAGGCCGCCAAGGCGATCCGCGCCTGCTGCCCGGATCGGCATCCTGCTGCTGTCGGCGCACGTCGAGGTCGAGGAGGCGATGGAGCTGCTCGGCTCGGGGCCCCGGGTGGGCTACCTGCTGAAGAGCCGGGTGATGGACGTCGCCGAGTTCATGGAGAACCTGCGGCGGATCGCGCAGGGGCGGCTCGGTGGTCGATCCCGCCTGGTGCAGGAGCTGGTGGCCGCCCGGCACCGGGACGACCCGCTGGACCAGTCTCTCCCCGCGGGAGCGGGAGGTCCTGTCGCTGATGGCCGAGGGACGCTCCAACGCGGGATCGCCCGGCGGCTGTGGATCACCGAAGGCACCGTCGAGAAGCACGTCCGCAGCATCATGTTGCGCATGCGCCTCCCCGAGACCGGGAGGACCACCGCCGTGTGCTCGCCGTGCTGACGTTCCTCGACTCCCGCTGACGGCTCTCCCGTTGTGGACCTCACTCGGCACCGGCGGAAGTCGGACCGTAGCGGAGGGTGGCGTCGAGCCGGGTGCCGCCGCCCACCGGGCTTTGCACGGAGATCCGGCCGCCGAGAGCCTCCGAGGGGTCCTTCAGCCCGACCAGACCAGACCCGCGGGTGAAGTCGAGCGCCGCCGCGCCCGTCGTCGTGGATGCACATCCGCAGGCACGCCGTGCCGGAGTCGGCCAGTCGCCTCGACCTCGACGTGCACGGCTGAAGGCGTCCGGCAAGCACCTGGCGGCGTTCGTCAGTGCCTCCGACACCACGTAGTAAGCGGCCTCCTCAACCGGCTCTGGCAGCCGCCCGTCGATCCGTACGGCGAGGTCCACCCGCGTACTCGACCGGCGGGCGAGCGCCAACAAGAGCGCCGGACGGAGCCCGCCCTTGGCGAGGATCGCCGGGTGGATCCCGCGGGCGAACTCGCGCAACTCGTCCACGACGTCGGTCAGCTCGGCGGTCGGCTTCGACTGAGCCGCGCCGGCGAGCAGGGCGGCGTCGGGCGGCACAACTGCCTGCAAGGCGCGCAGCTGCAGCGCCAGCGATATGAGGTGTTGCTGGGCCCCGTCGTGCAGATTCCTCTCGATTCGTCGGCGGGCATTGTCCGCAGCGGTGACGATCCGCGCCCGCGATGCGGTCAGCTCGCGCCGCGCTTCTGCGTTGGCGACCGCGGTGGCGACCAGCTCGGTGAATCTGCGAGCCGGGCCTCGGTGCCGGTGGGCAGGCGCTCCTGGCTGCTGAGGACCATCATGACCCCCCAGAGGCGGCCCTCGACGTTGATCGGCGCCCCGGCGGCGGATTGGATCCCCGCTGCGAGGAACGGGGCGGTCCGGCACCGGCATCGGGGCTGCGGTCGCTGGTAATCCGCGTGGGCCGGCCGGTCTCGAGCACCTGCGCGCTCACGTTGCGGCCGTCGAAGGAGGTGCGATGTACCACCTGGGCCGGCGGTGCTCCGACCTCGGCCGTGACCGCCGCGAACACGCTTCCTCCGGCGCCCGTCCCTGGACGAGTTGCGCGGGATCTCCCGCGGCCTGCACCCGGCCGTCCTGGCCCAAGGCGGCCTCCGCTCCGCGTCGCCATGCTCGCCCGTCGCTCACCGGTCCCGGTCGAGCTCGACGTGCGCGTGCCGCACCGACTGCCCGAGCAGGTCGAGGTAAGCGCCTACTACATCGTCGCCGAGGCGCTCACCAACGCCGTCAAGCACGCCCATGCCTCCGCCGTCAGCGTCGTCGTCGACCTCGACTCCGGCGCGGCGGTCCTGCACCTCACCGTCCGCGACAACGGCACCGGCGGGGCGAGCCTGGCCAGGGGTACGGGGTTGATCGGCCTGAAGGACCGCGCCGAGGCCCTGGGCGGCCGGCTCTCCCTCGACAGCCCGCGCGGCACCGGAACCGTCTTGCACGCCGAGCTGCCGCTGGACCTCGCGACGAGCCGGTAGCGGCGCCGGAAACTGTGCCTCGCGACCGCCGACGCGGACAATGACCCCCGAGGTGTGGTCACCGGGGGATATCCCCCACCCCTCTGCAGGGCAGCAGGCTTCGGTTCATCGTGGAGATCGCCGAGACTTCTGCTGTCGGCCGGAACGGACGACGACTCCTCCGATGATCAACCGAAACCGGTGAGAACGTGACCGTTGAACCGTTGGCGCAGGCGCGCGGGGCCGTAGCCGATGCCACTCCCCTCCCGCTTCCGGCGGGATGGAGTGATCCCCGTCACTTCGCAACGAACGCCGCGACGCGTGTTCACCATGTCACCGAGCCGTTGCTCGATGCGCTGGCCAACGCCGTCAGGTCAGCGGCTGCGCAGGGCGCCAACGACAGTGGTGCCCGAACAGCAGCCGAGGACCTGCGCGACGCGCGGATCGCGCTCGACATCGCCATCACGGCGGCCGGTCGCGCACTCGCGGACCGGGAAGTTCCTCTCCGCACCTTGTGACGAGCCCGCCGGGGCCGCTGTGGCACACGGGCCCGATCCCGCCGCGGCGAGATCAGCACGAACCGGTACCGCGCCGGATGGTCGCCGTCGCCCACCAACGGGTGTAGACACTATTCGGTGGTTCGGCCGGGCCGTGGAGGTGTCGGATGGGCGCAGACAGGGCGCTGTCCGGCGCAGATCCCCCGCTCTTCGACGAACTGATATACGAGAGCGAACGCGTGCGGGTGACCCGGCTGATCCATGGCGGGGGCACGGTGATCCGCAAGCAGCTGCTGGGACGGGACGTCGAGATCCGGCGGCAGCACGAGCTCGCGATCCTCGTGCGCCTGCGGGGAGCGGAGGGGGTCGCGCAGCTGGTGGACGAGCCGCGGTACCCGGACTCGATCGTGTTCGAGGACGTCGGCGGCAGGAGCCTGACCGGGCTGACGAAGCCGGTGGCGGTCGACGAACTGACCGGGTTGGCGCTGGCTCTCGCGCGGGCCGTGGCGGGAATGCACGGCCTCGAAGTGATCCATCGCGACATCAGCCCCGCGAACGTCGTGGTCTCCGCCGACGATGCACCCTGCCTGGTCGACTTCGAACTGGCGTCGTCGCTGTCCGAGCTCCGGTCCGGGTTCGCACTGCAGCCCGGGACCGTCGGGACATTCGCGTACATGGCGCCCGAGCAGCCGGGGTGGACCGCACGGCCGGTGGACCAGCGCGCGGACCTGTACGCGCTGGGCGCGACCCTGTACGAGCTGGCCACGGGTCAGCCGCCGTTCGGCTCCGGCGACCCGCTGGCGCTCGTGCACGATCATCTGGCGCGGGTGCCGGTTCCGCCGGCCGAGGTGAACCCGGCCGTACCGGCGGCGCTGTCGAGGATCATCCTGCATCTGCTGGAGAAGGACCCGGACCACCGCTATCAGAGCGCCGACGGCCTGGTCCACGACCTGGAGCGGCTGCGGGACGCCGACGCGCAGGCGGCAGACGCGCTCCGGATCGGGGAGCACGACCTGCCGCCCCTGCTGCTGCCCTCGGCGCGGCTGGTGGGTCGCGAGGCCGAGGTCGCCGCGCTGCAGGCGGCGTTCGAGGACGCACGGGCCGGTCGCTGCCGGGCGGTGCTGGTCGGCGGCGCACCGGGGGTGGGCAAGACCGCACTGGTCGACCAGCTGCGGCCGGGGGTAACCGGCAGCGACGGCTGGTTCGTGGCCGGCAAGTTCGACCAGTACCGGCGGGACCTGGAGTTCGACGGGGTCGCCCAGGCGCTCCGCGCGCTGGGCCGGCTGCTGCTGGCCGAGCCCGAGGACGAGCTGGCCGCCGTCCGCGAGCGGCTACTGGTGGCACTCGGACCCAACGCGGGGCTGACCACCGCGGTGATCCCGGAGTTCGCCACGCTGCTGGCGGTGCCCCCGGATCCCGGGGATCCGCTGACCGCGCAGATCCGGACGCAGCGCAATGCGGTCGAGGTCCTGCGGGCGATCGCGTCGCGGGAACGCCCCGTGGTGGTGTTCGTCGACGACATGCAGTGGGCCGGGCGCACCCCGATCGGCCTGTTCGACCTGGTGCTCAGCGAGGAGCCGGTCGAAGGCCTGCTGCTGGTCGGCGCCTACCGCGAGGGCGACGTGAACGAGGCGCATCCGCTGGCGGCTCTGCTGGCCCACACGCCGGACCAGGCCGGCGTGCGGCACCTGCGACTGGACAACCTGCCGGTGCCCGCGTCGGTCGCGATGGTCGTGGAGGTGCTGCACGTCGACCGGACCGCGGCGGCGGATCTGGTGGAGGTGATCGAGCCGCACACGCAGGGCAATCCGTACGCCACACTGGAGTTGCTCAACGCGCTGCGCCGCGACGGTGTCCTGACCGCGGTGGTCGGGGGGTGGCGGTGGGAGCCTGCCGCCCTTCGCGCCCATCTCGGCCGCTCCGAGCCGGCCCGGCTGCTGATGGCGCGGGTCGAGGCCCTGCCGCCGCGTCCGCGGGCGGTGGTCGACGCGATGGCCTGCCTGGGTGGCCGGATCGACGTGGGCGTGCTGCAGACCGCCATCGGTGAGTCATCCGATGTGGACGACGGGATGCTCACGGCCGCCCTGGAGGAGGGGCTGCTGGTGGTGGAGCCTGGAGCGCATCAGGCGGTGCGGTTCCGCCACGATCGCCTTCGCGACGCGCTCGTGCACGACCTGGACCCGCAACGGCGACGCGGCTTGCAGCTGGCGATGGCGCGGCGGCTGGCCCGCGTGCCGGAGCTGTTCGCGGTCGCTGCGGAGCTGTACCTCCCGGTGGTCGACGCCGTCGACGACGCCACGGAGCGCCGTCAGACGGTGCGGCTCCTGCGCCGGGCCGCCGACCAGGCGAGGTTGATCGGGGATCACGCGCTCGTGAACGCGCTGCTGGGCGGCGCGCTGCGGCTGATCGACCCGGGCGAGACCGCGACGCTGGCCGAGGTGCGCACAGGCCGACACTCGGCGCTCTACGGGCTGGGGCGGCTGGAGGAGGCGGACGCGGAGTACAGACATGATCAACCAGCTCGGCCGCACGGTGCTGGAGGGCGCGGGCGCGACGGCGGTCCAGGTGCGCAGCCTCACTCACCGGAGCCGTTATGGCGAGGCAATCGCTCTGGGTCGCGAGTCACTGCGCGAGCTCGGCCTCGACATCCCGGCACCGGACCGCCTCTCCTCCGAGCTCGACCGCCAGTTCGGGCATCTGTACCGGTGGCTGGACGCCACCGACGCGGCCGATGACCTGGCTCGGCCGGAGCTCACCGACCCGGCCCTGCTCGCTGTCACCCAGGTGATCGACGCGCTCCAGCCGGCTTGCTACATCGCCGACCACACCGCATTCGCGTGGCTGAACAACGAGGCACTGCGGATCTGGCTGCAGCAGGGGCCGGGCCGAACCCTCATCGGCCCGGCGAGCGGCGCCGCCATCGCCGCTGTGATGGTGCGCGGCGACTACGCCGTCGGGCACCGCGCGCTGCAGCGCATCTTGGCCCTGGGCGAGGCCCGCGGCTACGAGCCCGGAACCTCGCAGGCGCGTTTCCTGTGCGAGCATGCTGGCCTGCTGGTTCGGGCCGGTCGAGAAGTCCGCCGAGGCCGGGAAGCGAGCCAGGGACGGGCTGATCGCCGGGGGCGACCTGACCAACGCCGGTTACACCTACTACCTGAGCTTCTACTACCTGCTGGACTGCGCGCCATCGCTGGACGTCGCCGTCGCCGAGGTGGAAGCGGGGCTGGCCTTCGTTATCCGTATCGGCAGCGAGCACGTCCGCCAGGTGATCGACAGCTACCGCTGGCTGACCGGCGTGCTGCGTGGCGAGAGTTCGGCCGGGGCGGGGATCCCCACCGACCGCTACGCAGGCGATCCCCTGCCGCTCTTCCACGCGCATCTCACCTGCGCGATCGCCACGGCGATCCTCGGCGACCAGGACGGTCTGGCCCGGCACACCGCGGCGGCGAAGCCGCTGGTGCCCGCGGTCCAGGGCATCTACCCGGCCGCCGTGGCCCGCCTGCTGATAGGACTGGCCCTGGCCGAGGAGGCACGCACCGGCCCCAGCGCCCAGCGCGCCGAGCTGTTGTCCGAGCTGGACGACGTCATCCGGTGGCTGGCCGGCCGCGCCGAGGACGCACCGGAGAACTTTCTGCACCTGCAACGGCTGCTCGAGGCCGAGCGAGCCTGGGCGGTCGGCGACTTCCGTGCCGCCGTCCTCGCCTTCGACACCGCTCAACACGAGGTCGCCGGCCGCCGACGCCCGTGGCACAAGGCGCTGATCGCCGAACGCGCCGCCCGCATGCACCTCGGCCACGGCCTCGACCACGCCGGCCATGCCCTGCTCGTCGAGGCCCGCCAGCACTACGCCGCGTGGGGCGCGACCGCCAAAGTCGCCCAGCTGGACCGGGCCCACCCCGAATTGCGACCGGGCGTCGCCCGCAGTGCCGGTCTCGGCCGCGACCAACCCGCTGATGGCCCCGCGCACGGTTCGACGGTCACGACCGGGACGCTGGACCTCCTCGGCATCCTGTCCGCCTCCCAGGCGCTGAGCTCGGAGACCGACCTGGAGAAGCTGCACGCCCGCGTGATTCAGGTTCTCGGCGCGCTGACCGGTGCCACGGACGTCCACCTGCTGCTGTGGAGCGATGACCAGCACGACTGGATGCTCCCCGCAGCCGCGGGTGCTGCTTCCCCGGTCACCCGCACCGGCCGCGAGCATATGGCGCCGATGTCCGTGCTGCGCTACGTCCAGCGCACCGGTGAGCCCCTCGTCGTCGCTGACGCCACCGACGACGACCGCTTCGCCCGCGACCCGCACTTCACCGATCTCAGCTGCTGCTCAATGGTGGCCGAGCCGATCCTTCGCCGGGGCAGGCTGCACGCGGTGCTGCTGCTCGAAAACCACTTCATCCGCGGCGCGTTCACCGCCGAGCGCTCGGACACGGTCAAGCTGATCGCCGACCAGCTCGCGGTCTCACTGGACAACGCGCAGGTGTACGCAGACTTCCGCCGGGTCGCCGACGAGCAGACCGCCTTGCGCCGGGTTGCGACAATTGTCGCGCAGGGAGAGCCGCCGTCCACGGTGCTCGCAGCGGTTGCCCAGGAGGCAGGACAGCTGCTCTCGGCCGACCTCGTCGTGATCGGCCGGTACGGAGACGGGCCTACCGTTACCGCGATCGTCGGTTGGCGCAGTAACGGCCGGGCCGTCCCGCTCGGCACGGACGTGCGGCTCGGGGGCCAGAACGTGATGTCGATGGTCTTCTCCAGCGGTGGCCCGGTCAGGATCGAGGCGTATTCCCAGACATCCGGCGAACTCGCCCGGTGGTCCCAGGCCGCCGGCATCGGATCTGCGGTCGGGGTGCCGATCACGTCCGAGGGACGCCTGTGGGGCGTGATCATGATCGGGCTCGAGCACGAGCACGAGCGCCCATGGCCGCCCGACACCGAAAGTCGGCTCGCGACCTTCACCGACCTCGCTGCGACGGCGATCGGGAACGTCGCGGCTCGAGAGCAGCTTCGCGAAGTCGCCGACGAACAGGCAGCCCTGCGCCGCGTGGCCACGCTGGTGGCACGCGGCGCCGCTCCGGACGTCGTGTTCGGCGCGGTCGCCGAGGAGGTCGCACATGTCCTCCCGGCCGTCGACCACGCCGTCATCGGCCGCTACACCAGCCGTCAGTCCGTCGAGTACGTCGGCGGCTGGAGCCGGGTAGGCGAGGCGGACTGGGTCGGCAGGACCACGGCGCTCGGCGGCCACAACGTCTCGACCGCGGTCTTCGAGACCAGGCAGCCCGCGCGTGTCGACCATCTCGGCGACGAGGCCAGCCCGACCACCGCCATCGCTCGAAAGAGCGGCGCCCGTTCGTCGGCCGGCGCGCCGATCAACGTCGAGGGGCAGCTCTGGGGAGTCATGATCGTCGCCTCGGTCCACGTGGCGGAACTCCCGGCCGGTATCGAACGCGAGCTCGCCGACTTCATCGAGCTACTCGCCACCGCGATCGCCAACACCCAGGCCCGCGAGGAGCTGCGAGCGTCCCGAGCCCGGATCGTGGCTGCTGCGGATCAGGCGCGTCGGCGGATCGAGCGGGACGTGCACGACGGCGCCCAACAGCGGCTGGTCTCGCTGGGCCTGCAGCTGCGGACCGCGCAGGCGTCGGTGCCGCCCGAGCTCGGCGAGCTCCGCGCGGAGCTCGGCCGCGCCGTCGACGCCACCAAAGAGGCTATGGAGGAGCTACAGGAGATCGCGCGGGGCATCCACCCCGCCGTGCTCGCCCAGGGTGGCCTCCGGCCTGCTCTCAAGACGCTTGCCCGCCGGGCCGCGATTCCCGTCCACCTCGACCTCGGCGCGCTGGGACGACTGCCCGATCACGTCGAGATCAGCGCCTACTACGTGGCCGCCGAAGCGCTGACCAACGCGGCCAAGCACGCAAACGCCTCGGCCGTCACGGTCGAGGCGGAATGTGTCGACGGAACCCTGCGCATTTCAGTCCGAGACGACGGCATCGGCGGCGCCGACCTCACCGGGGCAGCGGCCTGCTCGGCCTCAAGGACCGCGTCGAGGCCGTCGGCGGTCGCATCCTCCTCGACAGCCCACGTGGCGGTGGAACCCGGGTGACCGCCGAGCTGCCGCTGGCACCCGCCATCGTGGGCGTCGCGCGACCGTCTTCCCCGCCGACCGTGGCTTCCGCAACCGAGTGACCTCTGAGATCACCGCGCAGGGCGGAGGCACAAGTAGTGGCTGGGTGACCGCCTCCAGCGCGCTCCGCAGCGGTGGAGCGGCCGCCCCGTCTTACCCGGTCTGGCAACAGGGCAGAGCAACGGGCGTCGACAATCGGCCTGCCCAACGGCCAGCCGGGGCGGCGGTCGCTCAATTGACCGAGCGCGACGCCACTACCTCGGGCCGCCCGCTCGTAGCAGTGAGGCCAAACGGTCGAGTCAAACGAACTCCGCGGAAGCACACCTCTATGTACTATGCCCTGGACACGGAGAGGCTGGCGGCACAGCTCTTGGGGGCCGGGAGGGGTCATTTGAATGGGTGATCCGCAGCAACTCCGCGCCAAGAATGGGAGACGATGTTGCCAAGGCTGCGGAGCTGTGCTCGCTGCCGATAACACGGCGCGCTTGTGCGGAAAGTGCCATCGAGAGCAACGGGATTCCCTCAACGCACCGGCGCAATTACGGGATGAGTTCTTCGAGACAGACGACTTTCGAGCAGCGTTTGAAAGTCAGCACATCGGCAGGGTATTCAAAGCGTATCGAAATCATCCACGCCATCTCCTGCTTTTCGGAAAAGCCCTAAATCAGGAGCTCCTTGGCCGATGGCTCGGACTGACGCAAGCTCAGATCAGCAAACTGGAGAATGGCAAACCAGAGCAGAACCTAGAAATTCTCAGAAATTATGCCAAGATACTGCATCTACCCCAGCAGCATCTCTGGTTTGATCTTCCCGGCCAGAGTCGCCTGCGTTCCTCGTCGCGCGTAGTCCGTGAGCATGCGGTAAACGTTGGGACAGCGCCTGCGTCCGCAGCCCCGCCTGACCACGACACCGATGTGACCTTGACTGTTGTCAAGCAGCTTGAAGTGCTAGAAGATCGGCCGATCGACTCGGCAATCCTCGACCTTCCATCAAATTCCGTCGAGGAAGCCATCGACCGGCCTGCATCCCGCCTCGCCTTCGGCGACATTATGGGAAGTGAGCTAGCCGATCTGGACGTGGCATTGAAGCCAGTCGGAATTTCAGAGTCGATGCTCGATCGCTTTGAGAGAACTGTGTGCTCCATACACACCAATTTCGCTACAGTGGCGCCAGCCCAGCTGCTACCGGTGGTCAACGATCATATCCGAGCAGTGACCAGGCTATTGGGAGCTGGCCAGCCGATCTCCTATCGGCGACGTCTCTGCTCGATCGCAGGCCATCTCGCAGGCCAGCGAGCCTGGCTGATGTTCGATCTTTGCCGTGTTGCCGAGGCAGAGGGGTGGTATGAATTTGCACTCGAACCAGCGTCCGAGGCCGGTGACGATGCGCTCGTCGCCTGGTTGCTCGGCGCCCATAGCGTAGTTGCGTTCGACCGCGGCGACCCAAAGCAGGCAAAGCAGCTGCTGGACCGAGCCCATCACCATGTGGGCCGGGCCGAGGGCTCCCCCGTCAGCGGATGGGTGAACGCGTTGCGGTCCCGCGCTCATGCCGCTCTAGGTGAGGTCGCAGAGGCCCGCGAAGCGCTGGTGCGAGCACAGAACTCCTCGCAGCCAATCGCCGACGACAGCTACCGGCACGGTATGGACACCAGCGGCGGTCAGCTGAGGATTGACTACTACGAGGGCACTACCCTGCTCGCAGTAGGTGACCTCGCCGGCGCCCGCGAGGCGTTTGAGAGGGCACTCGAAGCCCAGGGACCTGGACACCTGAAAGGTCGCGCTGTCGTCAACCTGCATATCGCGATGACCTACGCACAGCACGACGTCGACCGGGCCGTCGACCTGGCCACCTCTGCCTTAGCAATCCCGGCGGAGCAGCGAATCGGTCCGATCGACGAGCGCATCCATCAGCTGCGCCGCTTGATGTCTGTCGCGGCAGGCAGCTCTGCCCTTCGAAGTTTTGACCAGCTCCTGGCCGCGAGCCCGAGCCAGTCGCTGCTACCTTGACTCGCATGTCCCCCATCGATGCTGATCCAGTCGGAATGTGGGATTTTCATCTCAACTACCACGAAGCGGAACAGATTCGGGCGTGGGTCGCCGAACTCGAGCAACTAGGTCTAGGGTCGATCTGGGTCGGCGAGGCACTCTTCCGGGAACCGTTCACGCTCGCCGGAATCCTGCTGTCCGCGAGCACTTCGCTGACCGTTGCGACAGGTATTACAAATATTTGGGTACGCGACGCCTTCGCCACAGTAGCTGCACAACTTACACTCGCCGAGGCCTATCCTGATCGCTTCCTACTCGGAATCGGAGTCAGCCACCGCCAGTTAGTGGAAGACGACCGTGGGCACCGATACGTGAAGCCACTTTCGGCGATGCGCGAATATCTTGATCGCATGGATGAGGCGTGGGACTGCTATAAGGCAAGAAGGCCTCATCACAAGCCGAAGCGAGTCCTGGCAGCCCTTGGGCCGCGCATGCTTGAGTTGGCATCCGAACGCGCCGACGGCGCCCACACCTACTTTGTTCCGCCTGAGCACACACATCTCGCGCGGAAGGTTCTCGGCCCGGCCGCTTTACTCGTGCCGGAGCAGGCCGTTGTACTCGAGGAAGACTTGGGCGAAGCTCGACGGCTGGCACGAACCCACATCCGCCGTTATCTACCGCTACAAAACTACACCAGGAATCTACGTCGCCTTGGCTTCAGTGAAGCTGACTTCGACGGCGACGGCAGCGACCGCCTCGTTGATGCGATCGTCGCTCACGGCAGCGTCAATAGCATAATGGAACGAATCCGCGCGCATCGCGAGGCAGGAGCTACGCACGTTTGCTTACATATCTTGTCGCCGACATACCGACAGTTCCCGATCGAACAGTGGCGCACCCTGCTCCGATCCCAGTGAGCTAGCCCATACCACTCATGACTGCCCTCCGCTCAACATCGAAGGCGACGAGGCTTCATATCGTGCTTATACACCGCTCGATCACGGCGCGTGCGGCGGTTTAGCAACTCGCACATCTCGGCGTCGAGCCAGACGTTCTGCGGCACGCTGCGCCGCCATTGCCAGCTGGCACGGCCACTTCACATGGCCGACCTGCCCGCCTTGGGAGCAGACCGCGCAACGGCCCGTGCCGTCATCGACGTGCTCGGCGAGTAGCCGCGCAGCGCGGTCGCCGTGGAGGAGGAACTCCTGCAATGGGTCCGACGGGACCGCGTCGGCCCTATTGTCTGGCGGTTTCACGAGTTCTCTCCAGGCCTCATTGAGACCGATCGCTGTCTAGTAGACATCGTACGGGCGCCATTCGATGCAGGTTGGCCGCTTCCAGGTGCCAAGCCATTCCAACAAAGCATTGCGTCCATCTGCAACCGGTATGACCGCACTTCGCGGAAACACCGAGCCGGTAGAACCGTTGAAAATAAGTTTCACCTCCGGGAGTGGACGTATCGAGTTGAACGAGTTGGCGATGGCCAAGTGTGGATCATCGTGGTCTATGTAGTTCAATGCCGCGAAGCCCGCCGACGGGCGGACACTGATTCGGAGCTGATGATTGGGGAACGGCCCAGCCTTACTGCTATGAAACTCGACCGTTCCGACATAGAGAATCGTCTCCCATTCGACGTGATCTATGCGAAAGATCTCATCGATTAGCTTCACCGACTCTGCCATCCCGCGGGCAACGCAGGCTATGCCGCTCGTCAGCGACGCGGTAACAATGATGCGATCGCGCGCACCATGCAAGGTTATGGTCATCGTCTCGCGCCGTCGGTTGTACAGGCTTGCCTTGATGCGAAGTGTCGGTCCATGGAGCCAGCCGGTCTATGCCGACTTCGGAATGCCGTATGTCTCGATCGGCATATCGCCCGGCAGTAGCTGGTTTGCGCACCCGAGCTTGCAGGGAGCGTCGGCGGACGCGAGCGCCAAGCGCAGACCATCCACGAGCTGCCGGACAAGTACCGACCACGCCGCATAGATCAACATCCCTCGGCCGGAATATCTGCACATCAATATTCTTTTCGGGAATGTTGACTCGCGGCGCTTGGCGTCTGACCTGCGCATATTCCGACGGGGGATGTATCTATTCCTGTGCTGGCGTAGTCGTCTTGTTGTTCAACGTCCCTACTTGATGGCACCGACTCGCGATCCACGCGGACGGAAAGCCGAAGAGAAGGGAATCACACTGATGAACGCAACAAGAAGGATCACTCCCGGTCGGTCGCTGCTGTCGGTTCGTGAAGCTGCATGGGCTCTTGGGGTTGATCAGTCAGTGGTATGTCGGGCGATCCGTCGAGGGGTGCTACCGCTGGTGAAGCGCCGCGGGCGTGCAGTGGTGCCGGTGGCGGCGATGACTCGGCTGACGTGCCATGCCCGCGCTCGGGACGCCAGGGACGGTGGCGAGGACGACGGGCGGCGGGGCAATGCCGATAGGCAGCCAGCGGGCGGCGGTGCGCCATGAGTGCGCTTGATGAGGGATGGCTGGTCGTGATCATGAAGCGGTTGACACGTCTACGGCGTGTTCCCACCGGCATGCTCGCCGAGATCGTGGCGTTGAACGGCGCCTGCTTGGAGATCAGCGCCGACGACGACGGGCCACCGCGTTGGCTGCATGAGGACGGAACCGACCGCGAGGTGGCCGCTCGGCTCTGCCAGGGATGCCCGGTCCAGTGGGAATGCTTGGAACTAGAACTGCGGATGCTCGGCGAGCAGACCGTGGGGGTCTGGGGGGCGCTGGGTGAGGACGACCGTCGGGCGCTCGTACCGCACTGGCGTCGGTCAACAGCGCGGCCGGCTGCGCCCGCGACAGCCGGTCAAGAGAAGCCGCCAGAACCGTCCGGACCGAGCGTCGGAGGTGGACGGTGATCGATGGCTTCATCACGGTGACCGGCGGACAAATTCTGGCGGTGCTGGCGGTCCTGTTGGTCGTGGTGCTAGTGGCGGTGGCGGGGCGGGTACTGCTCGCGGCGGCGGTCATCGTTGGCGCCCAGTGGGTGGTGATCACCTACTGGCCCGGAAACACCACCCTGGTGTGGGTTGTGCTTGCTGTCCCGGCCTTGCTGGCCGGATACACCCTCGCGGATGCGCTCACCGGAAGCACCGGGCTCGGCAGCGTCTCGCACCGCCGTCGGGGAGGTTCCCGGCGATGACCACGGCTTTGAACACAGCGATGAGCACCGCCTACAGCACCAAATGTTGGTGGTTGTTGATCACCACCGGGGTGGTGTTGATGGTCGTGGGCGTGGCGATGGTGTGGGCGTCCGGTCCACGCCACAGGCGTCGCCGTACTCGCACGGCTTCGTCGCGCGCACGACTGTCGACCGCGCTGTTGTGCGCTGCTGTGACGGGTGGACTCATCACCGGCATGCAGTGGGCGGTGCTCAGCCAGACCGGCCCGGCGGCGTGGGTGGCCGTGCTGGGGCCGCCGGCCTTTCTGGCAGGAGCCTCGGTGACGCGGCTGCTGCTCCTGGTCCTCGAAGTTTCACGTCAGCGGCGTCGCAGGGCGCGGACTGTCCGCCACGAGCGGAGTGGTCGATGACCCGCGGATCTCAGCACCGAATCGTGCCGCCCTGGGGAGCAGGGGGCGATAACCCTGTTGGCGCTGACGGTGACGCCGACAGTGACCAGGCCCGGGGTCGAGAATTGGTACCGCGTGCTTCGGCAGTGCCGGCTCGCCGCCCGCCTGCCGGTCAGGCGGGCCGGCTGCCTAGGCGGATCGTCGTTGAGGCGGTGGCCGTCGTTCGGCGGTCCACCTCTGGTGCTCGGCCTGCAGATGTCGTCCGCTGGATTATCCGCAACGGGATCGTCTACGTCGCTACCGGAGCGTATGTGGCGACGCGGCGGTGGTGGGAGGCACGCACGAACGCCCGCTATGAACGGTTGATGCGCTCGGCCGAGGCGGCCGGGGACTACGAGAGGCTGACCGACTGGGAGGCACGCGCCGAGCAGGCTCGGGAGCGGCGGCACCGTCGCCGGATGGACTGGATTACCACCCCGCTGGACCTGGCTCGCGCGATTGCCGTGGTGGCCATGAGCGGGATCGGGTTCCTGCTGGCGTTGGGCGTCGTGCTGGCCGTCGCCCACCGGGATGCCTCGTGGCTCCTCACCCCGGCGCAGAAGGCTGTGGATGCGATCGCCTGGCTGGTATGGCTGCTCGGGGTGGTCTGGCTGCCCGCAACGCTGGTCGCGCCGGGGCTGCTGCTGGCGCGCTGTGGCAGCTCGGGCGCCAGCACGGCAAGGTGCCGCGGTGGGCGGCGCCGTCCGGTGCCCGGGACCACCCCACGGTGGTCGTGACCCCGGGTGGAATCGCCACCGCGCTGGCGCACCTGGGCATCCCGGCGATGAACCGGGCGGTCAAGGACGGATGGCAGGTGGAGTTCGCCACCCCGCCGGTACGGGTCAACGGGCGTGGCTACCAGGCCACGTTCTCGTTGCCGATGGGGGTCACCCCAGAGATGATCGCCGACAAGCGCGAGGTGCTGGCCCGCAACCTGGTCCGCGCCCCGCTGGAGGTCTGGCCCACCGCGGCCGAGCGGGCCGGCTGTGTGGATCTGTGGGTCGCCGACCCGGGCTCGACCGAGCGGCCAGCCCCTGCTTATCCGCTGCTGTACGACGGTGTCGCTGATGTATTCGCCGGGGTTCCCCTGGGGGTGTCGCAGCGCGGTGATGTGGTCGCGCCGCCGTTGCCGGGCGCGAACGTGGCTTTCGGCGGGGTGATGGGACAGGGCAAGTCCAACGCCGCCCGCGTCACGATGGCCGGTGCCGCGTTGGATCCACTGGCCGAGTTGTGGGTGTTCGTGTTCGCCAACAACGGCGACTTCGACGCCTTCCGGCCGCGGTTGAGCCGCTACCACCGGGGCGTCGAGACGGCCACGGTCGAGGCCGCGGTCGATTCGCTGCACGCGCTGTATGAGGAGGTCGGTCGGCGCGAAGCCCGGCTCGCGGAGCTCGGGGCGAAGAAGGTGACCCGACCGTTGGCCGAGAAGCATCCCGATCTGCGGCCGTTGGTGGCGTTGTTCTCCGAGTGCCACGAACTGTTCGGCGATCCCAGCCACGGACGAGAAGCCGCCGACCTGGCCGTGCAAACCATGCGGCGAGCCCGCAAGACCGCCATCACTCTGGCGTTCGACACCCAATCGTCGCGGGCGGATGCGATCCCGCCGAAGATCGTCGAACTGGTGAAGCTGAACGCATGTTTCGCGGTCAAGTCCTGGCGATCCAACGACGGCTTCCTCGGCGACGGCTCATTCCAGGCCGGGATCCGGGCCACCGAGTTGCGGATGGGCAAGGACGTCGGCACCTCGATCCTCACCGGCGCGACCGCGGAGCGCTTCGAGATCGTGAAATGGTTCTACCTCGAAGCCGACGACGACACCGGATACGACGCCGCGACCGACCTCATCGCCCGCGCTATGGCCAACCTCCACCCCGCCATCACCGGACCGACCGATAGCCAGCCTCGGCAAGACGTGGTGGTGCGGGATCTGCTTGACGACCTCGCGACCGTCCTGCAGGCGCAGCGGTGGGACGCGCCGAAGGTACCCGCCGCGGACATCCCGGCCCGGCTTCGCGCGTTGGCCCCGGACTGGGCGCCCTACCGCGCGATCAACGGGCTGCAGATCCGCCACTACCTGGACGCCGAGCACGGGGTGAAGGTGGCCACGACCGGGCACAAGTATCCGGTCGACCCGGCCGCGATCCGCGACGCCATCACGCGCCGCGACGCCACACGCGACCCCGCCAGCGACCAGGCTGACGTCTCTGGGGGACGGTCATGACCTGGCCCGTGCATGCGCCCTGTTCCGCAGGAGTGAGTGAAGTCGTCCCGACCGTCGCTCCGGCCCCGCTCATGGGCAGAGATGACCAGTGGGCTGGCGGTTGGGTTCACTTCACTTCTGACTTCATTTCCGCAGCTCAACGCCATAGAGAGTGCTCGATCCGGCCGGATGAACAATTTCACTCCGCCGGTCCCGTTTCACTCGCCCACGCACCCGCCCAGAAGCCATGGACATGCCGTGATCGGGAGTGGCGATGGCGCATAGCCAGACCTGCCGCGACGACCAGCGACGACATCACAGGTGGGCCGAATCGCGCGACGAGTGACGACGCCGCCGGCGCAGGCAAGAGCGCCCGCGCCTACTTCCTCACGGGCAAGGACATCGCCGCCGTCGGCACCCGGCACCAGTCGACAACACCGCTGGACCCGCTCTCGGCCAGAGCTGTCACTGACGAGCCCGACCAACAGCCCATCGCGATCGAGAGCACCGATGAATCCGGCGATCTCGAGGATTGCGTGCGACGCATCGTCGGCAACGCACCTCCGCTGACCGAAGCGCAACGGGGCCGCCTCGCCACGCTGCTCCGACTACACGCCGCCGCGGACCAAGCTCGGCAGGAATCACGGCGCTACCGGGGGCACGTCAAGTTGCGTCAGCACCCTGCTGCGGCCGTCGAGGCGGCTCGTACGGAAGAGCAGCACCGGTGAAGGGGCACCCAGGCTTCATTACGTGGATCGGTTTAGCCGTCGTATTCGCCGCGGCTGCCGTGCTCTCGTTCTCCGCGTTGGCCGAGCTCGCCGAAATGGTCGGCATGTCTCGCAGGCTGGCATGGCTGTTCCCCGTATGCACAGACGCGGGTGTCGCCGTGTCGACGGCGGTGTGGCTATCACGGCGGCACAACCCGGACGCGGAACGATTCGCCCGCCGACTCACCTGGGCATTGCTCGCCCTGACCGTCGCCGGGAACGCAGCCCACCAGGGCTTGGCGGCAGCGGGCATGGTCCCGCCATGGTGGGTGGCAGTGCTGGTTGGCGCCATCCCGCCTGGGGTGGTGGGTGCGGTGGTGCATGTGGCGGTGCTGGTCGGCCGCGGGACAGACGACTCCGCAGTCAGAACCCGTTCGCCTGATGACGGAAGACGGCCATCCCGTCGACGGCCCATCTGATGTCCCGCCCTGGGAGGACCGGGCTGCCCAGCTCATCGCCGCGGGCGCGGGTCGACGCAGGTTGGCGGCGGAGCTGGGGATCCCGGAACACCGGGCCCGCGCCCTGCTCGCGTCGCACCGAGCTCAAGCAAGAGGTCAGGAGATGGCCCGGTGAGCCGCCACGCCAAGCTCGAATCGGCGCCGGTCGACCCCAGCGCTCTCATGGCCAAGCCGTTGTGGACGATCGAGGACCTGTCGGCCTATCTGTCTGTGCCTGTCGCCACGATCTACAAGTGGCGCAGCACCGGTGAGGCACCCAGGGCGCACAAGATCGGCCGCTATCTGAGATGGGCGCCCGCTGACGTGTTCGACTGGTTGGAGAGGAAGCGTGACGCGGTATGAAACGGAGCCGGCGCGCTCGACTCTTCATCAACACCGGAGCGCGATCATGTGGGTAAGTTGTGGGAACGAAGATCAGACACGAGTGTTGATCGACATTTCCGCTGGTAGAAGCTCCTCCGACTGGACTCGAACCAGTAACCCTGCGATTAACAGTCGCATGCTCTGCCAATTGAGCTACGGAGGATCACTCATGTCGCGGCGCAACCCCGCGGACCTCAACGACTCTAGCGCACGGTCGCACCCCAGATCCGCAGCCCCCCAACGGCCAGCACGCGTTTCACCAGACCCGGACATCCGCTACCTGCCCGAACGCCGGAGGAGCATCGGCCGCGCAGCTGGGGCAGGATGCCGACAAGCGGTTCCACGAGGCGGGGAGGCATCATGCTGAAGTTCCTGCTGGGTGCGGCGGTCGGCTACGTGCTGGGCGCCAAGGCCGGCCACGAGCGCTACGAGCTGATCAGGCGCACCTATCAGCGGGTCTCCGACCACCCTGCGGTGCAGGGCGCGGCCGGTGTCGTGCGGGCGCGGGTCGAGGAGAAGGTGAACGGCGGCAAACACACCGTCGACGTGGCCGGCAACGGGCGTAGCCGCTGATCCGTCGGCGCCCGATACCCCACGGACCGGGCCGGTTCATCCGGTACGTCGCGCTCGACGACGACGCGGCGGGACTCGGGTATCCCTCGACCTCCGTCGTCGCCGGGCCGCGGACTTCGTGATCGACGCTCGGGCCGGGGGCACGTTCCTGGTCGGCGAGAGCGGGTCGGGGAAGTCGACGCTGGTCGAGGGATGTCGCGGTGGACGACGGGCTGAATCTCGACGGTGGGTCGCGGTCGTTCGCCTTCGCCACCCGGTCGAGCGAGTCGGCGCTCACGGGCGCTGCGGCTGCAGCTCGGGCGGGAGCGGACGTCGTTCTTTCTGCGCGCCGAGTCCTACAACGTCGCGACCGAGATCGAACGCCTGGACGCCGTACCCGGGCCCGGCGCCCAGCTGCTGCCCGCGTTCGGCGGGACGGCACCGCATGATCGTTCACATGGGCAGTCGTTCCTGACCTGCTCGTGCACTTCGCAGTTGTACCTGCATCGCAGCTGGGCGCTCACCGGTGCTGCTCGCGGTTACCCGGAGCCCAGATCCTCGAGATCGACGAGGAGGGGCTCGGATCGGGCCCGTCGACTACTACGACGGCGCGTTGCCGGTACGCGGCACCCGCCGGTTACTGGCCGATCCGGCGGCGACCGTCCGGGCCTTGCTTCGTCGATGACCGGGGTCGCGTCGCATGATCGCCGCGAGCGGGCACCCACGCCGGTCCGCATCGGCTTCAGCGCACGCTCACGACGATCACCATCGCCCCGCCGCGCACCGCGGGCATCACACGCGCTGATCAGCGTGATCACCAACGGCGGCGGCCTGCCCCTGACTACGTTGGCACAGAAGCGACAGTTCGTCGCCGGCCCGACCCTGGAGGCAACGCACGAATGACCATGGACCGCCTGCCGTTCGACGGCATCGCCCTGGGCTGTGACTACAACCCCGAGCAGTGGCTACCCGCGATCTGGCGGGAGGACGTGGCGCTGATGCGCGACGCCGGCGTCGGGTTCGTGACGCTGGGCGTGTTCTCCTGGAGCCTGCTCGAGCCGTCGCCGGGGCGCTACGACTTCGGCTGGTTCGACGAGGTGCTCGGGCTCCTCCACGAGGGCGGAATCGCGGTGGACCTCGC
Organism: uncultured Actinomycetota bacterium; assembly: GCA_963841985.1. GTDB lineage: Bacteria > Actinomycetota > Actinomycetes > Mycobacteriales > Pseudonocardiaceae > Pseudonocardia. The sequence goes on along the minus strand of CAWJFD010000009.1, from coordinate 103,243 downwards.
CACCGCCACTGCGGCCCCTCCCCCGTGGTTGACCAGCGCGCATCCGGAGATCCTGCCGGTCGACGCCGAGGGCCGGACGCTGTGGCCGGGCAGCCGGCAGTCCTGGTGCCCCAGCTCGCCGGTGTTCCGAGAGCACGCGTTGGGCCTGGTCGGAGAGATGGCGCGGCGCTACGGCGGGCATCCGGCGGTGCGGCTCTGGCACGTCAGCAACGAGCTGGGCTGCCACAACGGCCGCTGCTGGTGTGACGTGAGCGCGGCGGCCTTCCGCCGCTGGCTCGCCGACCGCTACGGCTCGATCGAGAGGATGAACGACGCATGGGGCACCACGTTCTGGTCGCAGCACTACGGCGCATTCGACGAGGTGCTGCCGCCGCGGATCACGCCCGCGGTGCCGAACCCGACCCAGGCGCTGGACTTCGCCCGGTTCTGCTCCGACGAGCTGCTGTCCTACTACCGGGCCGAACGTGACCTGCTGCGCTCGCTCTCGCCGACTGTGCCGGTGACCACGAACTTCATGGTGATGTCGCACCAGAACGAGCAGGACTACTTCCGCTGGGCCCCGGAGCTCGACCTGATCTCGCAGGACCACTACCTCGACCACCGGCTTCCACATCCGCAGGCCGAGCAGGCCTTCTTCGACGATCTGACCCGCGGGGTGGCCGGCGGGCGGCCGTGGATGCTCATGGAATCGGCGACCTCGGCGGTGAACTGGCAGCCGGTGAACGTGGCCAAGCGGCCCGGCGAGCTGCTGCTGGACTCGTTGCGACACGTGGCCCGCGGGTCGGACACAGTCGGGTTCTTCCAGTGGCGGGCGTCCCTGGCGGGCAGCGAGAAGTACCACTCCGCGCTGGTGCCGCATGCAGGTTCGGACTCGGCGCGGTTCCGGGAGGTAGCGGCGCTCGGGGCCGCGCTCTCGGCGCTCGGTGAGGTGGCCGGCAGCCGCGTCCAGGCCGACGTCGCGCTGCTGTGGGACTGGGAGTCGTCGTGGGCGTGCGACCTGCCCTCACATCCCAGCGGCGAGCTGCGCTACACCGACGCGCCGCTGCGCTGGCACCGCGCGCTCACCGAGCTGGGCGCGACCGTCGACGTGGTGCATCCGGCGCACGACCTGGCCGGGCTACCGGCTGGTCGTGGTCCCTACCCTGTACCTGTGCTCGGACGCCGCCGCGGCCGGGCTGGCCGCGTTCGTCCGCGCCGGTGGGCACGCGCTGATCAGCTACTTCTCGGGAATCGTCGACGAGTCCGACCACGTGCGGCTCGGTGGCTACCCTGGCGCGTTCCGGGAGCTGTTGGGGGTGCGGGTCGAGGAGTTCGCGCCGCTGCTGGCCGGCACGGCGGTGACGCTGGACGACGGCAGCCGCGCGGACCTGTGGACCGAGCTGCTCGACGCCCGCGAGTCCGAGGTGCTGGTCCGATATCGGGACGGGCCGCTGCCCGGCACTCCGGCCCTGACCCGGAGGCCGGTCGGAGACGGGGTGGCCTGGTACATCGGGACCCGGCTCGACGAGGCCGGCACCGCGGCACTGGCCGGCCGGCTGTCCGAGGAAGCCGGGGTACGGCGGCTCGAGCACCCGCGGCCGGGGCTGGAGCTGGTGCGGCGCATGCACGAGGGCGGGTCCAGCTACCTGTTCGCGCTGAACAGCGCGGCCGAGCCGGTCACCGTGGCGGCACGCGGTGTCGACCTGCTCTCCGGGGCCCACGCGGACGGCACGCTCACGGTGCCCGCGGGGCAAGTCGTTGTGCTGCGGGAAGAGCAGGGCTGAGTCCCGACGTCGTGAGTGTTCCGCCGTGCTCCAGCACGGCGGAACACTCAGGTTCCCGACCGAAGATCTTCTCGCCGCTCAGGCGATGTACGCGCCGCCGTTGATGTTGTGCGTGACCCCGGTGATGTAGGCGGCGTCTTCGGAGGCGAGGAAGGCGAACAGGGCGGCGATGTCCTGGACGGTGGCCTGACGGCCGAGCGGGATCGACTTGGTGATACCGGCTTCGAGCTCGTCGGAGGTGCCGCCGACCCGGATGTCGGTGTCGACCGCGCCGGGCGAGACGGCGTTGACCGTGATGCCGGTCGGGCCGAGCTCCCGCGCCAGTGACCGGGTGAAACCGAGCACCGCGGCCTTGGCCGCCGAGTACGGGGTCTTGGAGAACACGCCACCGCCCTGCTGGGCGGACACCGACGACATGTTCACGATGCGTCCGTAGCCGCCCTCGATCATCTCCGGCAGGAACGCCTTGGTCACCAGGTAGGTGCCGGTCGAGTTGACCGCGAACACCTTGTTCCACAGCTCCAGGGTGGTGTCGAGGAAGGCGACCGGCGACGCGATGCCGGCGATGTTCAGCACCGCGCCCACGGTCGGCAGGCCGGCCGCGGCGACCGCGGCCCTGGCGGCCAGCACGGAGCCCTCGTCGGCCACGTCGATGCCACCGCCGAAGGACGGCACCCCGTACTGTGCGGCCAACTCGGCGGCCATCTTCTGGGCGGCCTCCCCGTTCAGGTCGAGGCCGGCGACGGCCCACCCGTCGGCGGCGAAACGGTGGGCGGTGGCGCGGCCGATGCCGCGTTCGGCGCCGACCCCGGTGATGACGACGGTGCGCTGGATGGTGCTCATGTCGTTGTGGACCCGCTTCCTGGTTTCGAGTGCTGGATCAGTGGACCGGCGTGGTGGCCGGGAACAGCTCGGTGATGTAGGTGGCGGCGGCCGCCGCGGCGCCGGGGCGCTCCTCGTTGCTCACGTCGCGCGTCTCCAGCTCCAGGGCCGAATGGCCCGGGTAGCCGATCGCGGTCAGCGCCCGGTAGGTGGCGGCGAAGTCGACGTCACCGCGGCCGATGGAGTGGTGGATGTAACCGGGACTGGCGTCCCGCAGGTGCACGTGCACGATGCGGTCGCCGAACGCGGCGACGAACTCCCCAGGGTTCGACCCGGAGGCGACGACGTGGCTGACGTCCAACACCAGGCCGACCGGGTGGCCGGCGAGCCGATCGGCCAACAACCGGGCGCGCTCGAGGTTCCAGCAGAGCCGGAAGAAGTGCAGGCCCTCCACCCAGAGCTCGACGCCCGCCTGCTGCGCGGCGGCCGCAGCCCGGATCAGCTCGGCGGCCACGAGGTCGAGGTCGGTCTCCAGGTCGACGATCGGGTCGTGGTCCTGCGCACCACAGGGCAGCACGAGTGCGCGCGCACCGATCGCGACGGTCAGCTCGAGCAGACGCTGCAGGTGCTCGTCGCGATCCGCGCGCTGCCGGGCGTCGAGTGGGCGGTTCAGGTCACCGATGTCGCCGTTGACCGACCGGACGCGCAACGGCGAGCCGTTCACCACCGCCGCGACCTCACCTACCGCGTCGGTCGTCAGCTCGTAGGGCACGTGGTCGCAGACGCCGGGCAATGCGCCGAGGTCGATCTCCACGAAACCGAGGCCGGTGATGACGGCGAGCGCCTCCGGCAGCGGCAGGTGGCGGAAGCTGATGGTGGAACAGCCGAGGCGGGCGTCGATCGCCATGGTGAGCATCCTTTGATCACGGTGGCCCCGAGCTGATCCGAGGACCGTGGTGGGGCGAGCTGAATCGGAACTACTATGGCTCAACTACCTGTTAACAGTCAACAGTTACTTGTCGAGCGCTAGCATTTTCCCCACATGAGCGCAGTACATGACCGTCACGAACGGGCCGAAGCCGGCCGGCCTTGTTCAGAACAGCCTCGCTCGCAGGCCCTCCGGTCCCTGCGCAACGCGCTCACGTCAGGTGACATCACACCGGGCACCCACCTGATCGAGACCGAGCTGTCCGAGGCGCTCGCGATCTCACGGCGAACACTCCGCGAGGCCTGCGCCAGTTGCAGCAGGAGGGCCTCGTCGAGGCGGGCGAGCGATGATCGCGGATCCATCCGGATGTCATGAACAGACCGATCGACATCCGGCATCGGATCGTCTGAACCAGCAGCCACGATCGGTCTCCCCCGACGCAGACCCTGATCGACCGACGCCCTCCCGGCCATCGACCGAAAGGGCGTTCGGCCGTCCGGGCAGCGCGTTCGGGGCGTGCTAGAACACCGCAGTGGACTCCCGAGCGGCGGTGACCGCGGACGACGTGCTCGCCGCGGCGACCGCGGCGGTCGCCGCGCTGCGTCCCGGCGCAGGCGGGGACTGGTCGGCCCGCGCCGGCGGCCTGGACTGGGACTGCTGGGAGACCGTCGAGCACATCGCGGACGACCTGTTCGCCTACGCTCTGCAGCTCGGCGCCGGTTCCTATCCCGACTACCTGCCGGTCGAACGGGCCGCACGGCGGCCAGGTGGCGAGCCCAACAGCATCCGCTCGGACCCGGATGCCGGGGCCGACGGGCTGTTCGCCGTGCTCATCGCCTCGGCGGAGCTGCTCGCGGCAATGGTGCGGGTGACGCCGCCGGCCGTGCGGGCGTACCACACCCACGGCCCCGCCGATCCGGAGGCCTCGGCCGCGATGGGCGTGCTGGAGACGGTGGTGCACACCCACGACGTGGCCACGGGGCTGGGCGTCACGTGGTCGGCCGATCCGAGGCTGTGCACCCGGGTGCTGGATCGGCTGCTACCCGACGTCGAGCCCGGCCCGGACCCGTGGTCGACCCTGCTGTGGGCGACGGGCCGGATCGAGTTGCCCGGCCGGTCGCGGCGCACCAGCTGGGGTTGGGACAACACGACTCCCCCGATCGCGCCGCCCTATCGGCCCTCGCCCGGCATCGCCACGGTCACGCTCGTCGTGCCGGACTACGACGAGGCGATCGCGTTCTACACGGGCGCGCTCGGCTTCGTGCTGCTCGAGGACACCTCGCAGTCCCCCGACCACCGATGGGTCGTGGTCGCCCCGCCGGGCGGGACGGGCGCGGCGTTGCTGCTGGCCCGCGCCGACGGCGAGACGCAGCGCGCCCGGATCGGCGACCAGACCGGCGGCCGGGTAGTGCTCTTCCTGTCGACAAGGGACTTCGCTGCGGATCACGCCCGGATGCTGGCCGCGGGCGTCGAGTTCCTGGAGCCGCCGCGCACCGAGCCCTACGGCACGGTGGCGGTGTTCGCCGATCCCTACGGCAACCGGTGGGACCTCATCCAGCCGAGCTGATCGGCTACTCAGATCAGCGGCTCGCCCGCGTGCTCGATCTGGGTGCGGATCTGGAAGGCCGGGCGCATCATCATGGTCAGCTCGGTGCGCTCCAACGCCTCTTCCAACCGGTGGGCGTCGGCCGGATCGAGACGGTAGGCCACGATCACCCGCCGATAGAACAAGGTCGGCGGGCCGGCATCGAGGGTGACCACCACCTCGATGTCGCCGCGGTCGCCGTCACGCTCCAGGTGGGTCCGCGCGGACATCGCGCTGCACGCGGCGAGCGCGCCGGTCATCAGCTCCAGCGGGGTCGGGCCTCCCTCAGCGTGGTCGACCACCAGCGCGTGCCCGCCCATGACGACGTCGACGGCCCGGTCCGCGGTGGCTGCCAACCGGGCGTCGGCCGCGGCCAGCGGAATCTGCATGGTCATGGCCGCGAGCCGGTCACTCGGCCTCCGTGAGCGGCAGCAGCACCTGGAACGTCGTCGAGCCGGGCTCGGACACCACCCGGATGTCGCCGTGGTGGCGGGACACCACCACCCGGTAGCTGACGTCCAGGCCCAGCCCGGTGCCGTGCCCGACCGCCTTCGTGGTGAAGAACGGCTCGAAGATCCGCGCCCGGACGTCGGCCGGAATGCCCGGTCCGGTGTCGGAGATCTCGATGACGGCGCAGTCCTGATCGCGCGAGGTGCGCACGGTCAGCGTGCCGGTGCCGCCCATCGCGTCGATGGCGTTGTCGATGATGTTGGTCCAGACCTGGTTGAGCTCGGCCGGGTAGGCGGGCAGCTTCGGCAGCGTGCGGTCGTAGTCCTTGACCATCGTGACGCCGCGCTCGCCTTCGAGCTTGCGTCCGAACATCACCAGCGTCGCGTCGAGCCCCTCGTGCACGTCGATCCAGCGGTAGGGTGCGCGGTCCATCTGCGAGTACTGCTTGGCCGCGAGCACCAGATCGGAGATGCGGGTGGTGGCGTCGGTGATCTCGCGCAGCAGGCTCTCGGTCTCCACCGTGTAGGCCAGCCAGCGGATCGCCCCCTCCAGCGTGGTGTCCTCGGCGGCCGTCTGCACAGCCTCCAGGTCGCCCACGTCCAGACCACCGGCGACGAAGATCGGTGCCAGCTCCCAGCCGCCGGGCACCTCGTGGTCCTCGAGCCAGTCGCCGAGCTCTTCCTCCCGGTCGGAGGCGTCCAGCGGCGACAGCGGCGGAGCGTGCCGCACCTTCTTGACGAACTCCTCCTGGGCCATCACCAGCTTCTTCAGCTGGGCGCCGGCGATCTTCCCTGAGGCGATCATGGCCAGCTTGTGCCGCATGCCCTCCACCCGGTCGCGCAGCGCGACCGTGGCCCGGCCGGCGGCGGCCGCCGGGTTGTTGAGCTCGTGGGTGAGGCCGGCCGAGAGCTTGCCCAGCGCGAGCAGCCGCTCCCGCTCCCCGATCAGCGCGTTGCCCTGCCGCATCCCCATGAGCATGCCCTCGAGCAGGTGCACGGCCATCGGGAACCAGCGGGCGAACTCGCCTGCGAACTCGCGGGCGGGCAGTGCGAGGAGCACGCTGTCGGTGACCGCCCGCACCGACGCCATGTAGGTCCTGGTCGTATCGTCGTCCAGGTAGAACTGCACCGCTCCGAAGTAGACGCCTCGGTAGCCGGTGCGGGTGGTCTCGACCCGGTCCCCGCCGATCATGCGGCTCATCGCGATCTGGCCGGACAGCAGCACGTAGAAGCACGATGCCGGGTCGCCCTCGACCACGACGTCCCCACCCATCGGCACCTCGACGACATCGCCGTTGGCCGAGAGCCAGGCGAGCTGCTCGTCGTCGAGCTGGGCGAACAGGAACAGCTGCCGCAGCTGTGCCGCGGTCATCCGGTCACCAGCCGCCGGCACCTCGAAGATCTCTTCTGTCACTGTCTCTGTCACTGTTCCGCCAAGTATCGATGCACCAGCGTCACTGCCATCGCGCCCTCGCCGACGGCAGAGGCGACGCGCTTGACCGACTCGGCCCGCACGTCGCCGGCCACGAACACACCCGGGACGCTGGATTCCAGGTGATAGGGATCGCGGTCGAGCGGCCACCCTGACGGGCGCCTGCCCTCGACCACCAGGTCGGGTCCGGTCTGTACGAACCCGCGTGCGTCGCGCCGCACCACGCCGTCGAGCCACTCGGTGCGGGGCGCGGCGCCGATGAACACGAACATCGACGCGGCGTCCACGGTCCGCTTCTCACCGCTGACCCGGTCGGTGAGCACCAGCCGCTGCAGGTGCCCGTCGCCGCAGGCCTCCACCACCTCGGTGCCGGTGCGCACGACGATGTTGTCGATGGCGTCCAGTTGCTTGATCAGGTAGCTCGACATGGACGCTTCCAGGCTGGTCCCGCGGACCAGCACGGACACCGTCGCGGCGTGCCGGGAGAAGAACACCGCGGCCTGGCCCGCCGAGTTCGCCCCGCCGACGATGTAGACGTTCTCGCCCTTGCAGCCCGCCGCCTCGGTGGCGGCCGAGCCGTAGAACACCCCGCGACCGGCCAGCTCGGCGACACCCGGCGCGTCCAGGCTGCGGTAGGACACGCCGGTGGCGAGCACCACCGAGTGCGCGGCGATCTCGCTGCCGTCGCCGAAGCGGACCACCCGGGCCGAGCCGCGCACCTCCAGCGCCACCACGTCACGGGCGGTGAGCACCTCGGCACCGAACTTCGCCGCCTGCCGCCGGGCCCGGTCGGTGAGCTGGGAGCCCGAGACACCGTCGGGGAAGCCGAGGTAGTTCTCGATGCGCGAGCTCTGCCCGGCCTGCCCACCGGTGGCCTGCCGCTCGACGAGCACGGTGCGCAGACCCTCGGAGGCGCCGTAGACCGCGCTGCCCAGCCCGGCCGGCCCGCCGCCGATGACGATGAGGTCGTAGAAGTCGGTGGCCGGATCCGTGGTGAGCCCGACCGCGTTCGCGATCTCGGAGTCGGTCGGCGAGCGCAGCGCCGTACCGTCACCTGTGATCAACACCGGCACGTCGTCCGGCCCGGCGCCTGCGGCCTCCAGCAGCCGGGAGCCCTCGGGGTCCTCGATCGAGTAGTAGCGATAGGGCACCGAGTTGCGGGCCAGGAAATCGCGCGCCGCGAAGCATTCGGCTGACCAGCGGTGCCCGACCACGCGGATCTCCTCCGGCGGACGGATGCCGACCGAGCGCCAGGACTCGATCAGCGAGTCGATCACCGGGTAGAGCTTCTCCTCCGGCGGATCCCACGGCTTGAGCAGGTAGTGGTCGACGTCGACGACGTTGATCGCCTGGATCGCGGCGTCCGTGTCGGCGTAGGCGGTGAGCAGCGCTCGGCGGGCGTGCGGCACGACGTCCATGGCCTGCTCGAGGAACTCGATGCCGTTCATCTCCGGCATCCGGTAGTCGGCCAGTATCGCGACCACCTGCTCGCCGCGCAGCATCAGCTCCCGCAGCGCCTCGAGCGCCTCCCTGCCGGATTCGGCGCGCACGATCCGGTAGTCCTGGCCATAACGACGGCGCAGGTCACGAGCGACGGACCGGCTCACCCCGGGGTCGTCGTCGACGGTCATGAGGACGGGTCTAGATGGCATGCAGGCTCCTGACGTGAATGCCCTCGGGAACATTCCCCCTTCGAACCTACCCGCGGGCCGCGGGTGCGTGGCGCTACCGGGCGAGCTGCTCGTCCGCGTGCGGCGCCGCGGCGCGCAGGCCCGTTGCGAGCAGCGCGGCGACCACGGGCAGATCGTGCTCGGCACCCCCGAGTCGGGCCGTGTTCAGCGCCAGGCCGACGGTGCCGGTCCAGGCCAGGGCGGCCGCGTGCCTGGTCTCGCCGCTCGTGCGGTCCGGGTCGGCCGCTTCGATGACCCGGGTGGTGAACTCGACCACCTCGTCGTGGAAGGTGTGCATGCAGCGGGCCACCTCGGGATGCGTGTCGGCCTCCCGCCACAGGATCGTGCGGACGAGCGTCGAGCGCTGGTGCGACTCGGCCAGGCGGTCGGCCAGCGCGAGCAGCGAGCCCGCGACGTCACCCGCGATCACGATGTCGTCGACCTCGTGCGGCAGTGCCACCGGCATGCGCTCGTCGAACAGCGCCGTGAGCAGATCGATCTTGCGAGCGAAGTGGTAGAACAGCAGACCCTTCGGCACCCCCGCCGCTGCGGCCACCTTCGCCGTCGGCGTGGCGTCATAGCCGTGGTGGGCGAACAGCTCCTCGGCCGCGTCCAGGATCCGCTCCCGTGCCTCACCGGTGGGGGACTCGACCATCTCGGCCTCCGTTCGCGGCGCGGCCCTTCGGGTTTCGGCAGGGCACACGGCCCGAACAGGACGGCGCCCGGAGACGTTACCGCCCCCGGGCACCGCGTCGGCTGATCGACCGATCAGTGACTCAAAGCCGTCCGATGTGCCCTGTTGCTCTCCGGAACGGCCCAGAGGCCCAGCGCCACGGTGATCACACCGGCCACCCACGCCGTCCACGCAGCGGCGGGGAACGCGGCGTAGAAGCCGAACACCCAGGGTGCGAGGAACAGCAGCACACCGAGAACGGCGTGCCCGTACTCCGAGCTCACCGCGCCGGGCCGGCCGAGCGACCACAGCGACGCCAACAGAATCAGCACACCGAACACGGCGAGCGTGGTGCCGGCGGCCTGGTCGACGGCGGTCCAGATGGGCGACAGCGCCGTGTACGCGCCCACCACCACCGCCACCCAGTCCTGCCAACGACTCCACGCCTTGCTCTCGGAAGCCATCACGAGCCTCCTGCCTCCTGCGAAAAAGGGATCTGACAAATGCGAGACTAGAACTGACTGACCGCCCGGTCAACGAGATGAGACGAGCGAGACACCGACCCGTCGTACGGAATGACGCGCTGCTCAGCGGTTGTGCGCGACGGCGAAGACGCGGCGGAACGGGAACCAGGTGCTGCCGTCCGGGCGGTGCGGGTAGGCAGCGCGCAGCCGCGGGCCCAGCTCGGCGCGGAACTCGGCGTAGTCGGCCGGGCTCAATGCATCGCGGACCGGGCGCAATGCGGTGCCGCTGATCCACTCGAGGACGGGATCGGCGCCGGTCAGCCGGTGGAAATAGGTGGTCTCCCAGACGTCCGCGTCCGCGCCGGTACCGGCGATCAGCTCGGCGTAGCCGCCGGGTTCGGGTACCGCGTCGTCCCCGCGCAGATCCACGAGCCCCCGCCAGCGCGGCTGGTCGAGCAACTCGCGCACGAGCGCGTGCGACGGTGCCCCGAAGTTCCCGGGCACCTGCAGCGCGAACCAGGCGCCGGCGGGCAACGCGGTGAGCCAGCGGGGCAGCAGTCGCAGGTGGGCCGGCACCCACTGCAGCACCGCGTTGGTGATCACGACATCGGTGTCCGGATCCGGTCTCCAGTCCACGACGTCGGCCTGCTGCGCGTCGATGCCGCGCTCGCGGGCGGCGGCCACCATCTCCGCCGACGAGTCGAGCGCGGTCACCACGGCGCCCGGCCAGCGAGCGGCGAGCACGCCGGTCAGGTGGCCAGGGCCGCAGCCGAGGTCCACCACGTGCCGCGGCTCGCCGGCACCCACCCGGTTCAGCAGGTCGTGGAACGGGCGCGAGCGATGATCGTCGAAACTCAGGTAGAGCGCGGGATCCCAGCTGGTGGTCGTCATCGCTGCGCTCCTCCGATGGTGGTCGCGACCGCGCCCGCCACCTGCCGGAGCGCGGCCTCGTCGGTGCCGGCGTCGGCCCGCACCTGCAGCAGAACTCCGTCGCGGCCGGGCACCTTGCGTTGGACGAACCAGGCGCCGCCGCCGGGCAGGGTGCGGTGGTGCCGACTCTTGATCGACCCCTCGACCCGCGCGTGCACCGTTTCGGGCACCCGGCCCGCTGCGGACAGCCGGAGCCGGCGCGGTGGCCGGTCGGAGATCAGGACCGCGCCCTCCACCCGTCCCACCTCCTGCGCCTCCACCAGCATGAGCGCCCCCTGCTGCCAGGACGCCTTGCTGATCAGGTGCCAGCCGATCCGGCGCTGCTCGCCGCCGGGCTCGGCCAGCCACAGCCCGAGCGAAGTGACGACCACCGGCTCGCCGTCACCCGCGGTCGCCGTGGCGAGCACGTGCTCGTCGGCGTCGAGCCTCCCGGTGAACCCGGCTGGCAGCTCGGCCCGACCGAGCAGCCGGTTCAGCAGCTTCATCGCTCTCCCTCGCTGCGCTCGGCCTGCGCATGTCGCGAAAGCTTGCCCCGCAGCGCGATGCGGTACTGCTCCAGCGGCACCAGGTCCCCGAACAGCTGGTGGTAGGCGTCGGGCTCCTCCACCGGGTTGGTGCGCTGCAGCCGCGCCTTCAGCTCCGCGACCTGCGCCTCCACCAGCACCAGCCGCACCCCGGCGATGACGCTGGCGACGTAGCGGGCCTCCTCGGTGTCCAGGTCGTTACCCCGGGAGTTGCGCCGCGGCAGCTCGAGCGGCTCCACCGCCAGCTCGGTGACCAGCGGGCGGGTCTCCGGAGCGCATTCGGTGCGCACCGTCTCCAACCAGGCATGCCCGCTCAGCCCGGCGCCCACCCCGCCGGCCGCCTGCACCGCCCGGTGCACCGCGGCCAGCACGGGATGGGTGAACACCTGCTCGGGCAGCTCGTCGTAGGAGGGCCCGGCGATCGCCGGCACCTGCAGCGCCGCCTTGAGCGCCTCCCGCTGCAGGTGCAGGCGCGGGTCGTCGCGCCGCGGCGCGGCCGGAGCCTGGCGTCCACGGCCGTTGCCGTTGCCGCGCGCCTCGGTCCCGCCGCCCGCGGTCTCCCGGACCCGGCGCACCACCATCGCGATGTCGTCCCAGCTGGTCCAGCCGGCGAGCCTGCGGGCGTACTCGTCGCGCAGGTCCTCGCGCCGGATCCGGGCCACCAGCGGCACCGTGCGCTGCAGCGCCGCCACCCGACCCTCGGCGCTGTCCAGATCGTGCTCGCGCAGTATCGAGCGGATCGCGAACTCGAACAGCGGCTCCCGGCGGGCCACCAGGTCGCGCACCGCGGTGTCGCCGCCGCTCTGCCGCAGCTCGCACGGGTCCTTGCCCTCGGGCGCGACGGCGACGAACGTCTGCGCGGCGAAGCTCTGGTCGCCCTCGAACGCCTTCAGGGCCGCCGCCTGGCCGGCCGCGTCGCCGTCGAAGGTGTAGATCACTTCGCCGAGGTCGAACGAGTCGTCGCCGATCAGCCTGCGGATCACCGCGATGTGCTCGGCGCCGAAAGCGGTGCCGCAGGACGCGACCGCCGTCGGCACCCCGGCCAGGTGCATGGCCATCACATCGGTGTAGCCCTCGACGACCACCACCTGGCGGCGCTTGGCGATCTCCCGCTTGGCCAGGTCGAGCCCGAACAGCACCTTCGTCTTGTGGTAGACGGGGGTGTCGGAGGTGTTGAGGTACTTCGCCTCGATGCCGTCGTCGTCGAACAGCCGCCGCGCTCCGAAGCCGACGACGTCACCGCCCAGGTCGCGGATCGGCCACAGCAGCCTGCGGTGGAACCGGTCGATCGGGCCCCGCTTGCCCTCCTTGGACAGGCCGGCCTTCAGCAGCTCGTCCACCGAGTAGCCGGCGGCGAGCAGGTGCTTGGTCAGCGTGTCCCAGCCGGCCGGGGCGAAACCGCAGCCGAAGGTGGTCAGCGCGGTGCGCTGTCGAAGCCGCGGGCGGTGAGGAACTGGATGGCCGGTGCGGCCTCGGGGGTGCGCAGCTGCGCGGCGTAGAACTCGGCCGCCTTCCGGTTGGCCTCCAGCAGCCGGGTGCGGGTGCCGCGGTCGCGCTGCACCGAGCTGCCGCCGCCCTCGTAGGTGAGCCGGTAGCCCACGCGGTCGGCGAGCCGCTCGACGGCCTCGACGAACCCGATGACCTCCATCTTCATCACGAACGCGACCGCATCGCCGCCCTCACCGCAGCCGAAGCAGTGGTAGGTGCCGTGCGAGGGCCGGACGTTGAAGCGAAGGCGATTTCTCGTCGTGGAACGGGCACAGGCCCTTGAGCGAGCCGGCGCCGGCGCGGCGCAGCGCCACGTACTCGCCGACCACCTCGTCGATCCGGGTGCGGTCGCGGACCTCGGCGATGTCGCTGTCCCGGATCCGCCCTGCCACGGCGGCGAGTCTAGGCCGTGCCTGCGGCCGAGGGATTCCGCCGTGCCCAGCTGCTCACGCAGGGGCGGCTCCGCGACAGATAGTAGGCGATCATCGCCACGATCTGCGGGCCACCGCCGGCCAGATCGGTGCTGGCGAAGCCCAGCCGGCCCTTCCGGGGATCCGGCCGGCCTGGTCCCATATCCAGCGCACGGTCCGGCTGCGGGTCGGCTCGGCGCCCGGCCGCAGCTCCAGCTGTACCGGCTCGGCCGGCCACCACCGCCCGCACGTCCGGCCACGGCACCGTCCAGCTCACCGCCGCATCGCGGTGCTCCACCCCGGTCCGGGGCAGCCACAGCCCGCCGGGCTGCACCTTGCCGGTCGCGACGACCGCCACCGGCCACAGCAGCACCAGTGCGAGCACGGCCACCAGCGAACGCCGAGCCGGCGTAACCGTTGCCGTACAGCGTGACTGCGGCGGCCACCAGCCAGCCGGCCAGCGCCACGCTGACCACGCACGCTCATCACGATCCGGAACCATGAGCGGGGGAAGAAGGTGGCAGGCGCACCCGACGGCGCGGTGGCCAGCACCGCGTCGGGGCGGTGGTTCTCGAACCACGGGCCGAACGAGGTCATGACCAGCCCACCGACCGCGATGATGATCAGCAGCGCCGCGAACAGCGCCCGCTCCGGTCCGACCGTCGTAGGCCAGCAGTCCGCACGCCGAGCACGCCCATGCAGGACGTAACCGACCGTGAGCAGGAGGCGGGTGCCCCTCGTCGTTCCCATCAGTCGAACAGGCCGGCGATGCCGTGCCCGACCGCCTTGATGCCGCCCCCGATCGCCTTTCCGGTGTCGGCGACGCTCTCGACGCCGCGGTCGAAGCGCCGCGCCGACGTCCGGGCCGTTCTCGAACAGGGAGTCGATCGCGCCCGAGGTGAAGACGCCGACCCCGGCCCCGACGACCGCGCCGACGGCGGTCCCGACACCCGGGATCGGCACGAACGTGCCGATCACCGCACCCGTCGCGGCGCCCGCTCCGACGGAGGCGAGGAAACCGCCGCCGCCCGCGGCCACGGCCTGCACCGGGTCCTTGCCGTTCGCGATGTCGTAGCCGATACCGGCGACCGCGAGCGCACCCCCGACCTTGATCGGCAGGGTCTTGCTGGCCCTCGAGGTGGTCTCGGCGCTCTTGAGCAGGTCGTCGGCGGTCTGGACCCGGCCGAGGTGGTGGTCGATGTCGCGGTAGAACCGGTCCGGCTCGAGCACCCGTTCCTGCCCGCGCAGCCGCGCGAGCTCGCGCTCGGCGCCCTCCTTGATCAGGGTGCCGTCGGCCCGGCGGATCTCCGCGGTGGCCTCCAACCGCGCCCCGTTGAGACCGCCCAGTACGTCGCCCGCGGTGAGCAGCCCGTTCGGGCCGCTCAGCCCGCGGTACTGGTCGGTGCCCGGCGGCGGCAGGGTGGGGGTGAGCGGCATGGCACCGCCCGGGCCGGTGAGCGGCCCGCTGCCACCTTCGTACATCGCCGCGACCGTCGCGGTGGAAGGCGCGTAGCCGCGGTTGGCGAGCTCGGTGGCGTCCCGGGTCAGTCCGCGGTCGTAGCTGTCGATGGCCCGCTGGATGTCGGTGCCGGCGGTGCGTGACGATGGCCACGGCCTGCGCGAGGTACTGCTGGCGGAGGGCGGGGCCGGCGGCGGGATCGGCGCTCAGCTGCTCGTTCCAGGCCGTGACCACGCCGTTGAGCTGCGTGGTCATCCGGTTGAGCGCGGCCGTGCTGGTCGTCTGCGCGTCGTCCAGTGCGGTGACCGATCGCTTCAGGAAGGCTGCGGTGTCCTCCATGTCCTGCCCGCCCTGCCCGAGCAGCCGCCACGCCTGCTGGCTCTGGGATTCCGACGTCCAGCACCGCAGCAGCGTTGTTGCTGAAGCCGCCCCCGATGGCGGCGTGTGCTCGCCGACCTCGCTCGTACGCGTCGCGGGCCGCCGAACCGGCCTCCTCGAACGCGCGCGCCAGCTGGATCGTGCGGTCCGGCTGGCCGGCCATGAGCTGGGCGGCCAGCGCGCGCGGATCCACGCCGGCGATCGCGACGGCCTCGTCGAGGATGGTCATCGGTCTCCCTACGGACTTCGGCGCTCGTCACCTGCTACACGGGCGGTGGCGGCACAACGTTCACCGGGTCGGTTGATCCGATCCGATCCGGTCGATGCGCCGGTCCAGGAACAGCAGGTCGTACGGAGCCTCGTCGTGGGCCGCCTGGAGCTCGGGCACCGTCAGCAGAACCCACGGAGTCTCCGGTCCGTACATGTCCTGCAGGCGATCGAGCGCCGAGTACACGAAGATCGCGACGCGGCCGTCGCCGGTGTGGTGCATCTCCAGCCGAACGGGCTCATCGGGCACGGTCACGGTGGGTGCGTAGACCACTGGCGGAAAGGTCTGCTGTGTCAGATCGGCCACGGAGGCGATCCTGCCGCTGCCGCTGCCGCCGGTCCACGCCAGGGTGGCCTCCCGGGCGGGCTGCGAAGCTCGCTCACGCCGTGTGGTGCACGCCGTCACGCGTCGGCGAGGAACGGGATCGCCGCCATCATCGCGATGATGACCAGCCCGAACACGGCGCCGGACACGGTCAGGATCTGCCAGATCGTCATGTCCCCATGCTGGGCGCACGTCCTGTGTTCCACCTCAGTGCCAACCACTGAGATTCCATGGGGACAACCCTGAGTTCTCACCGGGTAACCTCGCCGTCCGTGCGGATCGACGAGGAGTGGGCGTTCGAACAACACCGCGCACACCTGCTGCGGGTCGGTTACCGCATCACCGGCAACCTGGCCGACGCCGAGGACGCCGTGCAGGAGTCCTGGCTGCGCTACGCGGGCCTGGACGACGCCGACCGCGCGCAGCTGCGGAACGTGCGGGCCTGGCTGGCGACCGTGGTCGGGAGGATCTGCCTGGACCGGCTGAGCTCGGCGACCGCCCGCCGCGAACGCTACGTCGGGCCGTGGCTGCCGGAGCCGCTGCTGACCACGGGTGCCGACGACGAGCCGCTGGCCGCGGTGGTGCTGGACGAGGACGTGCGGATGGCGGCGATGGTGGTGCTGGAGCGGCTGACCCCGCCGCAGCGGGTGGCGTTCGTGCTGCACGAGGCGTTGGCACTGCCGTTCGCCGACATCGCCGAGGTGCTGGGCTGCTCCCCGGAGAGCGCCCGCCAGCACGCCTCGCGGGCCCGCCGGATCGTCGCGGCAGCCGATCCGCCGCCGCGGGCCCCCGCCGCCGAGCAACGGTCGGTGCTGGCCGCGTTCGCGGATGCGGTGGCGCGCGCCGACCGGGACGCGCTGGTCGCGCTGCTGCACCCGGATGTCGTGCTGGTCAACGACGGCGGCGGCCAGGTGTCCGCCGCCCGGCGGCCCGTCGTGGGGGCGGACAAGGTGGCGCGGTTCCTGCTCGGCCTCCGCGATCGGCACGGCCCGGAGCTGGCGGTCGGCCGGGCGCTGCACGTCAACGGCGATATCGGCATGCACACGACGGGCACCGCGAGGGTGGCCGAAGCGGTGACCACGTTCAGCATGCGCGACGGGTTGATCGTCGGGATCTACGGGGTGCTCGCCCCGGCGAAGCTCACCGCGCTGCACCCTGGCGAGGCTCGCTGAGCGCAGCCGGCCGGACGGCGCACGCCGCGTCGAACCCCTGGTCGGTGATCCCGAGCGCGTGGTTGGCCCTGGCCCGCATGTTCTCCAGGGCGATCACGACGGTGAGCTCGAGCAGCCCGGCCCGGCCGAGCGCCGCCTCGAGCTCGGCAACCTGGGAATCGGTGACCGCCGTCGGCAACGCGGTCATCGCGTCGGCGTAAGCGAGCGCCTTGCGCTCCAGGTCGGTGTACAGCGGGTTGCTCGCGTAGCCGTCGATGTGCCGCAGCCGCTCGACGTCGAGCCCGGCGAGGCGTTGCAGCATGGTGCCGAAATCCACGCACCACGAGCAGCCCACCACGGTCGCCACCCGGTACACGGCCAGATCGCGCAGGCTCGGCGGCAACTGCGTCGCGGCCCGCCCGTATGCGGCCTCCGCGACGAGGCCGGCCCGCAGCAGCCGCGGATGGTGCGCCATGACGGCGACCGGCTCGGGGACCGCCCCGTAGCGCCACGCGGCCAACCGGTAGATCAGCCGACCGACCACGCCTGCCTGCTGCGGCGCGACTCCTGGAATGCGTCCCATCCCGTCCTCCTCGGTGTTCGTCTTCCACCGGAGGACGGAACAGCCGCCCGAAACGTGACAGCTCAGCCGGCGGCGGGCGCGGCCTTGCTGCCGTCGGGACGGATGGCGAACCAGACGCCGTCGGTCCCGTTCGCCTGCGTGCCCTCCAGCCCGCCGTGCTCGCCGATGTGCCGGTAGAGCGGCCAGCCGGCGATGGTCAGCTGGTCGCCACCCTCGGGGCGCTTCACCAGACCGACGCTGCTCTCGTCCACGCCGAGCAGGGTCGGCGGCTTGGCGAGGTCGGCGAGCACGGGCTGCCACGTGACGGTGCAGTCGCCGGTGCAGTTGCTCGCGGACGGGGCGTTGCCGTCGCGGTCGGAGCGGTAGATCAGCTGCCCGCTGCCGTCCGTCACCACCACGCCGAGCGGGCCGGACTGCACCGCCCACAGCTCGATCTCACCGTTCGATGCGGAGTGCCCGCCGCCGTGGTCCATGCCTTCCATCCCCTCCATTCCCTCCATGCCTTCCATCCCCTCCATGCCGGAGTTCGGCTGGGCGGAGGCAGGCGCGGGGTGGTGGGGGCCGGAGCGGAACCGCAGGCGGCGAGGCCGATGAGGGCGGCTGCGGTGACGGGCACCAGTACGACCTGGGACCAGGTGATCATGAAGAAGTCCTTCTGTCGGAGACCGGCCGGGAGTCGACGGACGAGTGACAGGGAGCGGACCGACGACCCGAGAGGTTCACTCGAAAGGATGGCATCCGCCCTCGACGCCGCCGATTCGGGGTTATCGCCGGCGTTATGCGCCGGCCCGGCTCGGCGACCTGACCAGGGCCGCGTGCCGGGCCACCGCCTGCTGGTCGGTGAGGCTGGCCAGCTGGTCCAGCACGACCCGCAACCGGGACGCATCGTCGACCGCCGCCGCCCAGTCCGCCGCCATCATCGGGTCCAGCGCGGCCGGGGCACCCGCCAGCAGCGCCGCGCCCAGCTCGGCCAGCAGCTCGCGTTGCCGGGCCTGCATCGCCAGCCGGTCCGGATCGCTCATCACATAGCGCAGCGCGACCGCCTTGAGCAGCGCCACCTCGGCCGCCGCCCGCGCCGGCACCACCAGATCGGCGGCGTAGCGACGGATCGGCCGGTCGCCGTACGCGGCCCGGGTGGCGTCGGCTGCGGTCCGCACGAACCGTCCGACCAGCTCGCTGGTCAGCCGCTTGAGCGCGGCGTGCCCGGCGGCCGTGGCCGAGCCGGCGTCGAATCCGCGCACGGCGTGCACCACCGGCAGCGCGAGCAGGCCGTCGGCGGCGTCCGAGAGCGCCGCGTGGTCCGGGCCACCCACCCGGGTGTCGACGTCCCGCGCGGCAAGCTCGACCACCGCGGAGCGCTCTCCTGCCGATCCGAGCACCGCCAGGTCGATGCGACCCGACAGCACCCCGTCCTCGACGTCGTGCACCGAATACGCCACGTCGTCGGCCCAGTCCATGACCTGCGCCTCGAGGCAACGCCGGCGTTCCGCGGCGCCGTCGCGCACCCAGCCGTACGCCGCGGCGTCGTCGGTGTAGGCGCCGTACTTGCGATCACCCGCCGCCCGCACCCACGGGTACTTGCACGTGGCGTCCAGCGATGCCCTGGTCAGGTTCAGTCCGCTGCCAGCGATCTTCGGCTCCAGCCGGGTGAGGATCCGCAGCGTCTGCGCGTTGCCCTCGAAACCGCCGCAGGCGGCGCCGAACTCGTCGAGCGCGCGCTCCCCGTTGTGCCCGAACGGTGGGTGCCCGATGTCGTGCGCGAGCCCGGCCAGGTCCACGACGTCCGGATCGCAGCCCAGCTCCTCGGCCATCTCCCGACCGATCTGCGCGACTTCGAGCGAGTGGGTGAGCCTGGTCCGCGGCACGCCGCTGATCTCGGCACCCTCCCCCGGCCCGACGACCTGCGTCTTGCCGGCCAGCCTGCGCAAGGCCGCCGAGTGCAGCACCCGGGCCCGATCGCGGGAGAACGGGCTGCGCCGCGGCCCGCTGCCGGAGACCTTCGGCGGTTCCGGGCTGCGCCGCGCTGTGTCGTGCTCCGAGTACCCGTCCGGCACCGGCGATACCCCGGCCTAGCCGAGCCCGCTGGTCTCGGTGTCCACCGAGGCGTGCGTGAGCCGGTAGAACAGCAGCGCCGCGGTCTCCCGCAGGATGTAGCGGGCCTGGGTCTCCCGTGTCTGGACCACGGGCCCGCTGCGGGTCGGCGACGTCCAGGCCGCCAGCCCGCTGTCGCGGGCCATCGTGCGGGCGCGCAACGAGTGCCAGGGGTCGGAGACCACGAGCGCGGAGTTCCAGCCGTCCCGCTCGGCCCGCGCGGCGACCGCCTGCAGGCTGTTGAGGGTGTCGCTGCCCTCGGCGACGGCGACCACGTCCTTGGCGGGCACCCCGCGGTCGATGAGGTAGCGACGGCCGGCCTCGGCCTCGGTGAAGCTGTCGCCGGAGCGGCTGCCGCCGGTGGTGACGATCCGCGGCGCGACCTCGTCCTCGTAGAGCGCCTGCGCGTGCCGCAGCCGGGCGGCGAAGATCGAGCTGGGGGTTCCGTCGTACTGCGCGGCGCCGAGCACCACGACGGCGTCGACCTGCTGCCGGTCGTCGACCCTGGCCACCTGCCATACCCGGAACGCGGTGCCGCCGACGATGATCGCGGCCACCAGGATCGCGCCGACGACCAGCCGGAACGCCCAGCCGTTCCGCCGCGTGCGTGGCCGGACGGCACCGGCAGGCGGTCGCCGGTGGCCACCGGCGGGCGGCCGGGGCCGCGGCCCACCCTCATCGACCGGCGGCTGCGCCCAGCCGCGGCGCAGCGGGCGGGTGGGGCCGTCCGCGCGGACGCCGGGCTTCACCCGCCGATCCTGCTCTCGGAGCCGGCCAGCGCGCTGCCGGCCCGTCCGGATCGGGTGGCCACGACCTGCGCCACGATGGAGACCGCCGTCTCGGCCGGGGTGCGGGCCCCGAGATCGAGCCCGACCGGACCGTGCAGCCTGGCCAGCTGGGCCTCGTCCAGGCCTGCGGCCAGCAGCCGCTCCCGGCGCGCGGCCTGGGTCCGCCGCGATCCGAGCGCCCCGATGAAGCCGCGGCCCCGGCGCAGGCCCTCGATCAGCGCGTCGTCGAAGGCGGGTGAGTGGTCGAGCAGGACGAACACGTCGGCGTCGGTGAACGCCGCGACCGCGGCCGCGGTGGCGGCCGGTTCGCTCTCGCTGCGCGTACTCCAACCGAGCAGCTCGGCCTGCGCGGCCAGCGCCGCACCGATGGCGCCACTGCCCGCGACGAGCACCGAGGGCACCGGGACCCACAGGTCCAGCAGCAGCTCGCTGCCGCTGACCTCGATCCGTTCGGTG
Organism: uncultured Actinomycetota bacterium; assembly: GCA_963841985.1. Lineage (GTDB taxonomy): Bacteria > Actinomycetota > Actinomycetes > Mycobacteriales > Pseudonocardiaceae > Pseudonocardia. The sequence goes on along the minus strand of CAWJFD010000009.1, from coordinate 82,607 downwards.
GCGGTGGCGCCGCGCTGCAGCAGCCCGCGGGCCGCGTCGGCCACTGCCGCGTCCAGGCCAGGATCGTCGAGGCCGCCGTGCACCTGCGCCAGCCCCGGGCCGGTGAGCACGACGGCGGCCCTGCCGTCCACCCCGCTGACCAGCGCCGCCGGCTCCCCGCGTTCGAGGGCGGAGCCGAGCGCATCGACGGACGAGGCCGGCAGCGGGTGGCCGAGCAGCGTGGCACCGCCGCTGCAGGCGAGCCCGGCTGCCACCGCCGCATCCTCGGTGACGTGGGCGTTGCGGGTCTGCGGTGCGGCCGCCGCGGCCGCGGCCAGTGGGAGCGCCGCCGAGTCCAGCGCGCCGCGGTAGAGCACCCCGGTCACCGCGCCGGTGGCGGTGCCGGCCAGCAGCTGGCCGCTCTCGACGGTGCCGAAGCCGTGTCGTTCCAGCACCCGGACGACGCCGATCCCGGACCCGGCTCCGGCGATCGTGCGCAGCGCGGCACCCAGCTCACGCAGCGATGTGCTCGCTGCAGCGCCGGGCTCGATCACGTCATCCAGGGTAGCGGGGCGGCCGCGATGGACGCGGTGGCGCTCGGGTCGGCTCACCGATGTCGTCCGCGGGCCGGCGGAGTCGAGGCGAGACAATGCATGCCCCGCCCGGCAGAGTGACCGGCAGATGTCCCCCACCGAGTCCCCGACAGAAGGAGCAGCTGTGCCCGTCCTCGACGCGTTCTCGCTCGCCGGCAAGGTATCGGTCGTCACCGGCGCGACCCGCGGCATCGGCCGGGCGTTGGCCACCGCGCTGGCCGAGGCGGGCAGCGACGTCGTGCTGCTGGTTCGCAACCCGGACAGCGCCGCGGATGCGGTGAAGGAGCTGGAATCGCTCGGGGTACGAGCGCTGGCCGTCGGCGCCGACGTGACGCAGCCGGAGCAGCTGCGGAGGGCCGTGCCGGAGATCATCGACGCGCTCGGCCGGGTCGACGTCCTGGTGAACAACGCCGGGACCTGCGTGCACCGCCCGGCGCTCGAGGTCACCGAGGACGACTGGAACTCGGTGCTGGACGTGAACCTGACCGGGGTCTGGAACTGCGCGCAAGCGTTCGGGCGGCAGCTGGTCTCCCAGGGCAGCGGCGTGATCGTCAACATCGGCTCGATCTCGGCGAAGATCGTCAACCGTCCGCAGTTCCAGCCCGGGTACAACGCGTCGAAGGCGGCGGTGCATCAGCTGACCAAGTCGCTGGCCGCCGAGTGGGCCCCGCACGGGGTGCGGGTCAACGCCCTCGCTCCCGGCTACATCAAGACCGAGATGGCGCCGGTCGACGAGCCGCAGTTCCGCCGGCACTGGATCGAGGACGCCCCGATGCAGCGCTACGCGATGCCCGACGAGCTCGGCCCCAGCGTCGTGTTCCTCGCCTCCGATGCGTCGGCCTTCATGACCGGCTCGATCCTGGTGATCGACGGCGGCTACACGCTCTACTGACGGTCAGGCGCCGACCAGCTGGCCGGCCAGGTAGCCCTGGACCTGGTCCAGCGCGACCCGCTGCTGGGCCATCGAGTCCCGCTCGCGGATCGTGACGGCGTTGTCGGTGAGGGTGTCGAAGTCGACGGTGAGGCAGAACGGGGTGCCGATCTCGTCCTGCCGGCGGTACCGGCGGCCGATCGCGCCCGCGTCGTCGAACTCGATGTTCCAGCTCTTGCGGAGCTGGGCGGCGAGGTCGCGGGCCTTCGGCGACAGGTCGGCGTTGCGCGACAGCGGCAGCACCGCGGCCTTCACCGGGGCCAGGCGCCGATCCAACCGGAGCACCACCCGCTCGTCGATCCCGCCCTTGGCGTTGGGGGCCTCGTCCACGGCGTAGGCCTCGATGAGGAACGCCATCATGGAGCGCCCCACGCCGGCCGCCGGCTCGATCACGTACGGCCGGTAGCGGGTGCCCGAGGCCTGGTCGTAGAACGAGAGGTCGACGCCGGAGTGGTTGGAGTGCGTGGTGAGGTCGAAGTCGGTGCGGTTCGCGATGCCCTCCAGCTCACCCCATTCCTGGCCCTGGAAGCCGAAGCGGTACTCCACGTCCACGGTGCGCTTGGAGTAGTGCGACAGCTTCTCCTTCGGGTGCTCGTACTGCCGCAGGTTCTCCCGCGCGATGCCCAGGTCGACGTACCAGTTCGTGCGCTCGTCGATCCAGTACTGGTGCAGCTCCTCGTCGGTGCCGGGCTCGACGAAGTACTCCATCTCCATCTGCTCGAACTCGCGGGTGCGGAAGATGAAGTTGCCCGGGGTGATCTCGTTGCGGAAGCTCTTGCCGATCTGGCCGATGCCGAACGGCGGCTTGCGGCGCGAGGTCGTCTGCACGTTGAGGAAGTTGACGAAGATGCCCTGCGCGGTCTCCGGGCGGAGGTAGTGCATGCCCTCCTCGGACTCGACCGGGCCGAGGAACGTCTTGAGCATCATGTTGAACTCGCGCGGCGGGGTGTAGGCGCCGCGGGTGCCGCAGTTCGGGCACGGGACCTCGGACAGGTCGTCCTCGGCTGCCGCCTTGCCCGTGCGCTCGGTGTACTCCTCGGCGAGCTGGTCGGCCCGGAAGCGCCTGTGGCAGCTCTGGCACTCCACCAGCGGGTCGTGGAACGCGTTGACGTGGCCCGACGCCACCCACACCTGGCGCGGCAGGATCACGGAACTGTCCAGGCCGACGACGTCCTCGCGGCCGGTGACCATGCTGCGCCACCACTGCCGCTTGATGTTCTCCTTGAGCTCCACGCCCAGCGGGCCGTAGTCCCACGCCGACCGTGTGCCTCCGTAGATCTCGCCGGAGGCGAAGACGAAGCCGCGGCGCTTGGCGAGCGCAACGATGGTCTCGATCTTGGCGGAAGAGGGCTTGCTGGCCACGGGGGACACTCCAGAACTCACGGAATCAGAACAACAAGGAAAGGATATCGACAGCATGCGCGGGCCCGGCGCGGGCTCGACCACAGCGGGTGTGACTGCGGGTAACCCGTTGTGACGCCGACCGCCGTTCAGCCCTCGGCGCGCAGGCTCGGGTAGCTCCGAACGGTCCCTTCCGCGGCACCCACCAGCGTCTCGTACGTCGCGGGCTCGTCGGCGAGCGCCTCGGACAGCAGCGGGACGACGTGCTCGCGGATCGGAAACGGCGACAAAGCCCGCCGGTAGCCGTCCACCGAGGCGAACCGGACCGTGAGCACCCAGCGCTCCGGCTCGTCGACCGATCGCCCCAGCTCACCCCCCTGGCAGGCGGCGGAGGCGGTGAGCAGCTCCAGCGCCACGCTTGCGCGGGCCCGGAACTGCTCCGCCTCGGCCGGCGACACCGCGAACCGGCAGACGAGCAGCATGGCGCGAGCATGCCAGCCAATGATGACCCAGCCTACGATTGACCCGGCCTACGATGACACTGCGGCCTCGACGTGTCGGAGCACCCGGGGAAGCCGGCCGCGGCCCCGGAGAACGGGCAGCCGATGTCGATCGTTGCTGGTGGTGACGTCGCCCCGAGCGACGACCAGGTGGACGAGGTGGACGAGGTCCATCCGGACGCACACGGCAACACCGCCCCGGCTCCCGTCCGCACCCCGGGCACCCTGGCCGCGGCCGGGGATCTGCTGCGCGCGCTCGCCGCCCCGGTGCGGATAGCGATCGTGCTGCAGCTGCGTGAGTCCAGCCGTTGCGTGCACGACCTGGTCGACGCGCTCGGCGTGACCCAGCCGCTGATCAGCCAGCATCTGCGGGTGCTGAAGTCCGCCGGTGTCGTGCGTGGCGATCGGCACGGCCGCGAGGTGGTGTACTCGCTGGTCGACGACCACCTCTCGCACATCGTGGTGGACGCGGTCGAGCACGCCGAGGAGGTGCGGTGACCGGTCCCCTGCGCGCCACCCGGCAACGGGCCGCGGTGTCGGCACTGCTCGACCGGCTCGACGACTTCCGCTCCGCGCAGGAGATCCACGAACAGCTGCGCCGGGCCGGCGAGGGCATCGGGCTGACCACCGTCTACCGGACACTCCAGTCGATGGCCGACGGCGGCGAGGTCGACGTCCTGCGCACCGGCACCGGGGAGGCCGTGTACCGGCGCTGCACCACCGTGGAACACCACCACCATCTGGTGTGCCGGCGTTGCGGTGCCACCGTGGAGATCGAGGGGCCCGCGGTCGAGAGCTGGGCGCAGGGCGTGGCCGAGGCGCACGGCTTCTCCGAGCTCAGCCACACGGCGGAGATCTTCGGCCTGTGTCGCGACTGCGGAGCCGGTGGGGTGAATTCTCAGAACGACACATCCGCTGCCGGTGTGGGCGACTAGCGTCCCGCCGGACTCTAGGAGGCTCATGGTGGCGGACGACACGGCCGGCTCGAACGGTACGGCCGCAACGGCCACGGCGCCGAGCACGGTGCGCCAGCTCGACGGTCCCGAAGCGGCGGAGCTGGCCGCGCAGGCCGCGGTGTTCGAGGACCTGCAGTACGTGCTGCGCTGCTGCGAGCACCTGGTGTCCGCGCTCGGCTCGGGCGACGCCGACCCGGCGCTGGTCGAGGCACTGTGGACGGGTGCGCTGATCGGCTACACGCGCTGCTTCTCCGGCCGCGCCTCGGTGCTGACCGACGCCGACCTCGACACCCTGGAGCTGGACGGCAATGTCGGCGACTTCCACTCGATGGTCAAGAAGCTGCGCGACCACTACGCGTCCCGACACCTGAACCCGCGCGAGTCGTTCACCATCGGCGCGGCTCAGTCCAACGACGGCCGCCCGACCGGCGTCGCGGTCGTCTCGACGCCGCGACCGCTGGTGGACGACATCACGGTGCGGCTGCTCGGCCGGGTCGCCTACGCGTTGAGCGGGCTGCTCGACCGGCGGATGCAGGACTCGCAGGCGCGGGTGCTGGAGGCGGCCGGCACGCTGACCCCCGTGCAGCTCAGCCGGCTGCCACTGCTGCACCTGTCGGACTCTCCGACCGGCTGACCGATACCCCGGCCAGCACCAGCAGGTACTCGTAGCGGTAGCGACTCGGGCCGCCCGGCAACCCGGTGTCCTCGGCGGTGAACAGGTCGAGCAGGTCCTGATCCAGCGCCGCGGCCCGCCCCGGGTCGAGGTTCGCCCTGGTCGCGATGACCGGGGCGAAATGACGCCGGTAGTAGGCGCACAGTTCCGCGGGCGGACCGTCGAACGCGAGTTCCAGCGACCGGAGTTCGGTACGGACGTCAGCGTCCCCGAACAGCTCGGCCACCTGCTCCGGCACCCCCCACGCCGTCGGTGGCGGGCTGTCGTCGGAACCGGAAGCGGGCAGGTAGCGGCCGAGAACCTGGAAGAACCGGCCGGCCGCCCCGCCCGGCGTCCAGTTGCCCATCGCCACGACGCCTCCTGGCCGGCAGACCCGCAGCATCTCGCGCGCCGTGGCCCGCTGGTCGGGCGCGAACATCGCTCCCACGGTGGACAGCACCACGTCGAAGCTGTTGTCGTCGAACGGCAGGTCCTGGGCGTCGGCGTGCCGCCAGCTGACGGCCAGCCCCCGCTCCACGGCGGCCCGCTGCCCGATCGCCAACAACTCCGGGGTGATGTCGGTGGCGATCACGTCCGCCCCGGCGGCCGCGGCCGCGAGGGCGGCGTTCCCGGTGCCGGCGCCGACGTCGAGGACTCGCTGCCCCCGCCCGACGCCCGCCGCGGCCACGACCGCGGGTCCCATCTCCACGATCAGCGCCGCGATCCGGTCGTAATCGCCCAGCGCCCAGAACTGTGCAGGTGTGCTCATGCCGGACACGGTCGACCACAGCACCGCACACCGGAAGTTCGAAATCCGGACTTCCGAGGCGCGAACCGGTGGAGGATCGTTGCGGCCCGTGGAGGGTTACGGACAGTTCTGCCCGATCGCGTTGGGTTCGGAGGTCTTCGCCGAGCGCTGGACACCGATCATCCTGCGCAACCTGATGGTCGGGTGCGACCGGTTCGGCGAGATCCTGGTCGGGGCGCCAGGGCTGCCGCGCAGCGTGCTGTCGGCCCGGCTGCGCAGCCTGGAGCGTGACGGCGTCGTCGAACGCTCCGTCGCGGCCGGCACACCCTCCTACCGATTGACTGCGTGTGGCGAGGAGCTCGCGCAGGTGTGCATCGCGCTCGGGGTCTGGGGGGCGCGCTGGCGCGAGGTGCGGCCCGAACACCTCGACCCGTACCTGGCCCTGTGGACCCTCTCGACGCTCCTCGGCCCGGACGCGCTGCCGCAGCCGCGGGTGGTGGTCCGCTTCGACGTGCACCCCCATCCGGCACCGAACCGGTACTGGCTGGTGGCCGGGCCGGCCGAGCACGAGGTCTGCGTGCACGACCCGGGTTTCGGCGACGACGCCCTGGTCGTCACCGACCCGGCGACGCTGGTCGCGTGGATCAGCGGCAGGCTCTCGCTCGGGCACGCCCAGCAGGCCGGCACGATGACGATCACCGGCCCGCCGTGGAGCGTCCGGATGCTCGCCGCCTGGGGCAACCTGAGCCCCTTCGCCGGCATCACGCCAGCGCACGCCCCGACATGAGCCGGCCGGATCGGCTTCAGCCGCTGGTCGGAGCCTCGAACCCGATCAGGACACGAGCTCGGCGCGGAGACTCGAAGCGCCGCTGACCACCAGCATCAGCAGCGTCCCTGTCGCCTTCTCGTCGAGACCGCCGGCCGGGAACGCGTAGCGCATGGTCACGTCCCAGCCGTTCTCTCCGCGGATCACGCGCGGGGTGCCGAACAGCCCCTCACCCGCCCCCAGCGCCACCTGGGTCGGTACGTCCGATTCCAGCGGCAGGTCCCAGGCCACCACACAGGTGATGTTCAGAACCGGCAGGCCTTCGTCCAGCATGAAGCCCTGGACCGCACACACCACACCACCGTGCGCGAAGCTGAGCGCCCCGTCCTCGTCGACGGTCACGTCGTGGTAGTTCTCCAACGCCTTGCGGGCGGTGTCCAGTGTGGTGGTCATGAGGCAGTCTCCGGTGAGTTGACGGCGCCACCGAATCGACGGTCGCGGCTTGCGTAGATCTCGACGGCCTGCCACAGGTGCCGGCGGTCGAAATCCGGGAAGAGCGTGTCCAGGAACACGAGCTCGGCGTACGCCGACTGCCAGAGCAGGAAGTTCGACGTGCGCTGCTCGCCGGAGCTGCGGATGAACAGATCGACGTCGGGCATGTCCGGCTCGTCGAGGTAGCGCGCGATGGTCCGCTCGTCGATCTTGCCGGGCTTGATCCGCCCATCAACCGCGAGTTGGGCGATCTGCCGCACCGCGTCGACGATCTCGGCGCGCCCCCCGTAGTTGACGCACATGGTCAGGGTGAGCACGTCGTTGTGCAGGGTCTTCTGCTCGGCGATCTCCAGCTCCCTGATCACGCTCCGCCACAACCGGGGCCGACGCCCCGCCCAGCGCACCCGGACGCCCATCGCGTGCATCTCGTCGACCCGGCGCCGGATCACGTCCCTGTTGAAGCCCATCAGGAAGCGCACCTCGTCGGGGCTGCGCTTCCAGTTCTCGGTGGAGAACGCGTACGCCGACAGCCAGCGCACCCCGATGTCGATGCAGCCCCGCGCCACGTCCATCAGTGACGCTTCGCCGCGCCGATGCCCTTCGATCCGGGGCAGCCCGCGGGCGTTGGCCCAGCGCCCGTTGCCGTCCATCACCAACGCGACGTGGTGGGGCACCAGCTCGCTCGGGATCACCGGTGGCCGCGCGCCCGAGGGATGCGGAGGTGGGGGCTGGGGCACACGGGCACCCTACGGCCGTCAGCGGCGGGGATTCACCGGGGCGGCGATCGCCACATCGTCGACACGCGCAGGGCCCCGGCACCGACGACCACCTGGTCACGCAGCTCGAAGCCCACCCGCCGGTAGTAGCCGATGTTGCCCGTCTTGCACTCCAGGTAGACCCCGACCCCAGCGGCGTCGGCACGGGCCAGCCCAGAGGCCAGCAGTGCCGAGCCGGCTCCACACCGCGGGACATCCGGATCGGCGGCGAGATGGTCCAGGTACCAGTGCGGCTCATCGGGGCGCACCGAGCTCAGCACGGCACCGAGCTCGGCAAGCCGACCGAGCCGACGGCCCACGGCTCGGATCCGACCAGGCAGGGCGCGGACGCGCCGCAGCGGGCCCGGGCCACGGTGCCCCGGCGGATCCCAGATCGACACGCCGACGACCTGATCGCCCGCCGTGGCGATCTCCCACGAGTCCGGCCCGGTGTGCACGTGGACCAGGCTCGTACGGATCAGGCCCGCGAGTCGTCGCCTGCGCCGATCGGGATCGGGGAGCAGCCACTGGTACACGGGTTCGGCCTGAAAGGCGCGGCCGAGCACCCCGACAGCGGCCGGCAGGTCGGCCCGGGCGCCGGATCGGACGGTCAGCGTGGGCACGCCGCGACGGTAACCCGAGGCCCAGGCCGGGACGGAAGCAGTGAGATGGCATCCAGCGCTGCAGGAACGTGATCGAACGACGCTGGTGGCCATCTCACGCGTCGGCGGCGCTCCGATCCGACCCGGCGGGGACCGGATCGGGCTCGGCGAGCTGATCGAGCGCCCACCGGGCCCACTCGTGTACCGCCCCGTACTGGCGCAGCCCGAACTCGCCTGCGAGCCGCCCGAAATCGGCGCGCGGACCCCGGTCCGGGCTGGGTTCCCTCGCCAGCACCACGCGCAGCTCGTCCGCCGCTGCGGCGGTGCGCTCGGCGATCGAGGTGAGCATGAGCCGCTGATCCGCGGGCGACAGGGCCGACAGCAGGAACATCCGCAACACGTGCTCGTTGCGCACCACCGTCCCGTCGCCGGGTGGACGCAGCAGCCAGGACCGCAGCTCCGCACGGCCCTCGGGTGTGATGTCGTAGGTCTTCGCCCCGCGGGGGCCCTCGTCGACGACGCGCACGAGCCCGCGGCCGGCCAGCTTGCCCAGCTCGGGATAGATGCTCGTGTGCCCGGCCTGCCAGGCGTAGCGGCCCAGGTCGCGCTCGAACTCCTTGGTCAGCTCGTAGCCGCTGGCCGGCGCGACGGCCAGCAGACCGAGCAGCGCGTGCGAAAGAGACATAGCGGAAGACTACCTTCCGACATCGACATGTCAAACTTGACATGTCGATGTCGGCGTATCAGAGTGGCTCACATGACAACGAGCAACGCGCCGCTGTACCTGGCCGGCCATCTCGCTCCCGTCCCCGACGAGATCGACGCCGTCGACCTGCCCGTCGACGGCCTGCTGCCGCCGGAGCTGACCGGGCGCTACCTGCGCAACGGGCCGAACCCGCGGCCCGGCGAGGACCCCGGCCACTGGTTCACCGGGCACGGCATGATCCACGGGGTGCGGCTGCGGGACGGGCGCGCGGAGTGGTACCGCAACCGCTGGGTGCGCACGGGCGCGCTCGCGGGGCGTCCGTTCGTCCGCCCGGACGGCACGGTCGATCGCGCCGCCGTGGTCGCCAACACGCATGTGCTCGAGCACTCCGGTCGGCTGCTCGCACTGGTGGAGAGCGGGTTCCCCTACGAGCTGACTCCTGAGCTCGACACCGTCGGTCCGTGTGACTTCGGCGGTCGGCTCACGACCGCGATGACCGCACATCCCAAATGCGACCCGGTGACGGGTGACCTGCACTTCTTCGGCTACGGCGCGGTGCCGCCCCACCTGACCTACCACCGGCTCTCGGCCGCGGGCGAGCTGGTGTGCAGCGTCGAGATCCCGGGCCCCGGACCGTCGATGATGCACGACTTCGCGATCACCGACCGGCACGCGCTGTTCCTCGACCTGCCCATCACGTTCCGCTTCGACCTGCTCGGCCACGGGATGCCGTTCGCGTGGGACGACGGCTACGGCGCGCGAATCGGCGTGATGGAGCTGGATCGGCCCGGCGAGGTGCGCTGGTTCGAGATCGACCCGGCCTACGTCTTCCACGTAGGCGGCGCGCACACCGACGCGGGCGGACGGATCGTGCTCGACGGCTGCCGCTACTCGGCCCCCGACACGGTGGCGATGTGGGGCCGCCTGGGTGGCGGACCGAGCGGCCCGGCCGCGGACGCGGCCGCGCTGGGGGTGGCCCGGCTGCACCGCTGGGTGATCGACCCGGTCGCTGGCACGGTCACCGAGACCGCCCGCGACGATCGGCCGGTCGAGTTCCCCACGCTGGACGAACGCCTGGTCGGGCGGGCCTCGCGGCACCTCTACACGGTTTCCGACAGCGGGGATGCTGCGGCGATCGTCGCCTACGACGAGGCAGCCGGCGTGCGGACCCACCAGCTCGGCCCGGATGTGGTCGCGGGCGAGGCGGTGTTCGTGCCGGGCTCCGACACCGCAGCCGAGAACGACGGCTGGCTGCTGACGATCACGACTCGGCGGGATGCCACCGCGTCACAGCTGCTCGTGCTGGACGCCTCCGACGTCGCGGGGGCTCCGGTGGCCGCGGTGACGTTGCCCCGCGGGGTGCCCTCCGGGTTCCATGGCTCCTGGATCGCCGATCCGTCCGACGCCGAGAAGGGCATCCGATGAACCGGACGATGCTGCGCGGGCTGGCGTGGGACGTCGGCCTGCCGGTCGCCACCTACTACACGCTGCACCTGCTCGGCGCGTCCGACTGGGTGGCACTGCTGGCGTCCTCGCTGGTCGCGGGCCTGCGAATCGTCGTGGGCGCGGTACACACGCGCACCCTCAACCCGTTCGCCGCCGTGATGCTGCTGGTGTTCGGGATCGGGCTGGTGCTCACGTACGTCAGCGGCGACCCGCGGTTCCTGCTGGTCAAGGAGTCGTTCGTGACCGGCGCGGTAGGCCTGACCTTCCTGGTCACCGCGATCCGCGGCCGCCGTCCGCTGACCCTGGCCGCCCAGCAGAGCTGGACGCCGGACAAGGCCGACGAGCTCGCCGCGAGGTACCGGACGGATCCGGACGTCCAACGTGGACACCGGTACGTCTCCATGGTGTGGGGCGTGACGCTGTTCGTCGAGGCGGCGCTGCGGGTCCCGCTGGTGTACCTGCTGCCGCCGAGCGTGATGGTCGGCGTGTCCACGGCGATGGCTGTCCTGGCCTTCGGCGGGTTGGCCATGTGGACGGGGCGCTACACCGCCCGCGCCCGGCGGTCCGATTCCACGCTCGAATCCTGACCGCCCACGCTTGAGTCCTGACAGTTCAGTGCGACGCCGGTAGCTGCGCCGACGTACGCCGCTCCACGAGCGGCAGCGACCGCAGCTGGCGTTCCAGGTGCCACTGCAGGTGCGCCGCCACGAGGCCGCTCGTGTCCCGCCGGGTGGCCGCTGCCGCCCCGTCCGCGATCTCCCATTCGCCGTGCAGCAGGGCGTCGAGCAGGGTGAACGTCTCCCGGGACGGCATCACCGAGCCGGGCGGGCGGCAGCGCGAACAGACCGCTCCCCCGGCCGCGATGTTGAACGCAGGATGTGGGCCCGGCTCGGCGCAACGGGCGCAGTCGTTGATCGCGGGTGCCCAGCCCGCGTGGGTCATCGCGCGCAGCAGGAACGCATCCAGCACCAGCGACGGATCCCGCTCCCGGCCGGCCACCGCCCGGATCGCGCCCACCAGCAGCAGGTACATCCGCAGGGCGGGCTCGCCCTCCTCGGCCACGAGCCGGTCGGCCGTCTCCAGCACCGCGCAGCCCGCGGTGTAGCGGGGATAGTCACCCACGATCCCGGCGCCGAACGCGTCGACCGTCTGCGCCTGGGTGACGATGTCGAGCGAGCGGCCGGTGTAACACTGCAGGTCGACGTGGTTGAACGGCTCCAGCCGGGCCCCCCACCGGGAACGGGTGCGGCGCACCCCCTTGGCCACCGCGCGCACCTTGCCCCTGCGCCGGGTGAGGAGGGTGACGATCCGGTCGGCCTCGCCGAGCTTCTGCACCCGCAACACCACGCCGGTGTCGCGGTAGAGGGCCATCGCCGCAGCCTACGGCCTCTTCCCGCCGAGTCGCGTGCGCTCGGCGGCGCGGCGGTGGGAGAGTCGGTTCGGACGATGTCCGCGGCTCGAACGATGTCCGCGGCTCGAACGATGTCCGCGGCTCGAAGATGTCGCGGCTCGAGCGAAGGGATGCTCACCTTCATGACGGCCTGGAACGACTTCGTCCGGCCCGTGATCACCCTAAACTCGTCCAACCCGACCGTCCAGGTCGCGCTCAACAACCTCGGCAGCGGCTACGTGCCGGACACGGCCGTGATCATGGCCGGGACGCTCGTCGGCACCCTGCGGTGCTCATAGTGTTCGTGCTGCTCGGCCGCCAGATCGTCGGCGGAATCATCGCAGGCGCGGTGAAGGGATGACCGTCGTGAGAGGCTCGACCGACACCGCCGAAGCCACTGGATCACTCGCGTTCCCGCCAGGGTTCCTGTGGGGCGCGGCGACGGCCGCCTACCAGATCGAGGGTGCGGTGACGGCCGGTGGCCGCACTCCCTCGATCTGGGACACCTTCTCCCACACCCCAGGCCGGATCGCCGGGGACGACAACGGTGACATCGCCGTCGACCACTACCACCGGTTCCGCGAGGACGTCGCGCTGATGGCCGAGCTGGGCCTGACGTCCTACCGGTTCTCGGTGTCCTGGCCGCGGATCACCCCGCAGGTCACGGCCGACCGGCTGGGTCCGGTCAGCGCGGAGGGCATCGGCTTCTACTCCGATCTGGTCGACGCCCTGCTCGCCGCCGGCATCACGCCGTCGATCACGCTCTACCACTGGGATCTGCCGCAGGCCCTCGAGGACGCAGGTGGTTGGACGGCGCGCGCCACCGCCGAGCGGTTCGGCGAATACGCCGAGGTGGTCGCGGGAGCGCTCGGCGACAGGGTGCCGCTGTTCATCACGCTCAACGAGCCCTGGTGCAGCGCCTACCTCGGCTACGCCAGCGGGGTGCACGCGCCCGGCCGCACCGAGGACGCCGCCGCCCCGCGCGCCGTGCACAACCTCAACCTCGGCCACGGGCTCGCCGCGGCGGCCATCCGCCGGGCCGCGCCCGCAGCGAAGGTGGCCGTCACCCTGAACCTGGCCTGGGTGGTGCCGGCCACCGAATCGCCGCTCGACGCCGATGCCGCCCGGCGGGTGGACGGGCTGCAGAACCGGGTGTTCCTCGGTCCGATGCTGCACGGCAGCTATCCGATCGATGTGCTGGCCGACACGGCCGCGATCAGCGACTGGTCGTTCGTGCGACCCGGCGACCTGGAGATCATCCGCGCGCCGCTGGACGTGCTGGGCGTGAACTACTACAGCCCGACCGTGGTACGGCACTGGACGCGCGAGCGGCCCCGGGAGACCGCCGACGGGCACGGTGACGGCGCCGCCAGCCCGTGGATCGGCTGCACGGACATCGAGTTCCCGCGCCAGCACGGCCCCAAGACGGACATGGGGTGGAGCATCGATCCACGCGGCCTGACCGAACTGGTGATGCGGGTGGCCCGCGAGCGTCCCGGCCTGGACATCATGATCACCGAGAACGGGGCGGCCTTCCCCGACGTGATGGGACCGGACGGCCGGGTGGCCGATCCGGAGCGGGTGGAGTACGTCCGCGCGCACCTGGCCGCGGTGCACACGGCCGTCGTCGCGGGTGCCCGGGTGATCGGGTACTGCGTGTGGTCGCTGCTGGACAACTTCGAGTGGGCCTGGGGGTACGCGAAGCGGTTCGGGATAGTGCACGTCGACTACACGACCCTGGTACGGACGCCGAAGGAGAGCGCCCGGTTCTACGCCGCGGTGGTGCGGGACAACGCGGTGCCCGATTCGCCGCTTCCGCCCGCATAGCTCGCCGGCTCCCGCACAGCTCGTCAGCCCCGGACAGCTCGTCAATGCCGCACCGCTCGTCAGCCCCGGACAGCTCGTCAGCCTCCGGACAGCTCGTCAGCACCCGGACAGCTCGTCAGTGCCCGCACAGCTCGTCAGCAGAACACCGCGCCGGTGGCCATCCGCTTGACACGACCACGGTTCGCCGGTGAGGTCAGCCTGACCGAACTCGCGAGCCGGAGGTCACGTGGACGGCACCCCCGCAGCACCCGGATCGGGCACGCACACCCCCCGAGCCGACCGGTCCGGTATCCATCTCGTCCCGCAGGAGTCGCTGGCCGAGACCGAGCGGACGCTGGCCGCCACCCCGGGCATCCGCGGCGAGCCGTCCGATGCCGAGCGCTCCCGGACGCTGATCGCGGGCGCGCGGACGGCGTCGCTGGCCACCCTCGGCGATGCCGGCTTTCCGTTCGGTTCGCTGGTGAGCCACGCCGTCGACCCGACTGGCCGGCCGTTGTTGCTGCTCAGCGATCTGGCCGAGCACAGCCGCAACCTGGCGGTGGATCCGCGGGCCTCGCTGCTGGCCGGGGAACAGGGTTCGGTGGCCGATCAGGCCGGGCGGGATCCGCTTGCGCTGGCCAGGGTGACCCTCGTCGGCATGATCGCGGAGGTGCCCGCCACGGAACGCGACGCGGCGTTGGACATCTACCGCGCAGCCCATCCGGGCGCCTTCTACGCCGGTTTCGCCGACTTCCGGCTCTACCGGCTCGGCGTGGAGTCGGTGCGTTACGTCGGCGGGTTCGGTCGGATGAGCTGGGTCGGCGCCGGCGAGTACACCGCGGCCGAACCGGACCCGTTGCGACCGTATGCGGCGGGGATCATCGAACACATGAACGACGACCACGCCGAGGCGCAGGTGTTGTACTGCAAGGTCTTCGCGGGCCGGCCGGACACGACGTCGGCCCGGATGGTCACGGTCGACCGCTACGGCTTCGCCATGCTCGCCCGCGACGGCGCCGACGGCGACGAGACCGCCGTCCGGCTGCCGTTCGGTCGCCAGGTGGACACCACCACCGAGGTTCGCGCCGCGATGATCGAGCTGCTGCGCCGCGCCCGCGGGGTATCCGGTCACTCATTGATCACCACATGCGGAGCAAGCGCTCGCGCCGGCTGATCGCCCTCGACCGACGGCGCACGCAGAACAGGCACCCTGCGCACGGTGTACACGCGCCGCGCACGCCCCAACGTGCGCGCGGCGAGGAGAACGTGCGCGCGGCAGCCGAGGCTCCGGGTCCGCAGCCCCGCCCGCGCAGCCTTGTGTCCCACCGACCGGCGGCGGCTCTGGCGGACCGACGCCACGCGCACGTGCCAGTCGCCGCGCGCACGCTCTCCGCGCCACGCACACGCTCGCACACACGCTTCCCCGCGCCACGCACACCTTCCCCACGCCACGCACGACCTGCCCCGACGCCGACGCACACGTCCCGCGCCACGCCACGTTCCGCACGATCGCGCCGCCGCGCACGCGCACGCTCTCGCGCCACGCCAGCGCTCTCCGCGCCGCGCACCGCTCTCCGCGCCACGCACACGCTCTCCGCGCCGACGCACACGCTCTCCGCGCCACGGCACGTTCTCCGCGCCACGCGCACGCTCTCCGCGCCGCGCGCACGTTCCGGCACCGCGCCGCCGGCGCACGCTGGGGCGTGCGCGCCGCGGGGAGGGCGCGCACGGTGCCCGTACGCCGCTCGGGTCCTGGCGGCGGCCAGGGGACGGTGGAACCGGCGCAGAGGCAACGCGGCGTGATCAGCCGGTGTGCGGTGCAGGAGAGTCACGCCATGACTCCCAAACGCCGCAGCGCGCCGATCATGGATGACCCGCCAGGCCTCGTGGGTGCCGTGCCGTGTTCTCAACGCCGTGTTCTCGCACGGCACAGCACTCACGGGGTCAGAAGCCCAGCTTGCGCAGCTGCTTCGGGTCCCGCTGCCAGTCCTTGGCGATCTTGACGTGCAGGTCGAGGAACACCTTGGTGCCCAGCAGCGCCTCGATCTGCCGGCGGGAGTCGGTGCCGACCTGGCGCAGCCGCTCGCCGCCCTTGCCGATCACGATGCCCTTCTGGCTGGAGCGCTCGACGTAGACGTTGGCGCGCACGTCCAGCATGGGCCTCTCGTGCCGGCCCTCGCGCGGCACCATCTCCTCGATCACCACGGCGATCGAGTGCGGCAGTTCGTCGCGCACCCCCTCCAGCGCGGCCTCCCGGACCAGCTCGGCGACCAGTGTCTCCTCCGGCTCGTCGGTCAGCTCGCCGTCCGGGTAGAGCGGCGGGCCCTCGGGGCAGCCGGGCGACCAGCAGGTCGGCGAGCAGGCCCACCTGGAAACCGTCGACGGCCGAGCAGGGCAGCACCTCGGCGAACTCCATGAGCTTCGTCAGCTCGGTGAGCCGGGTCGCGATCTGCTCCGGCGCGGCCATGTCGGTCTTGGTGACGATCCCGAGCACCGGGGTGCGGCCGGCCACCGACCGCAGCTCGCCGACGATGAACTCGTCGCCGCGACCGACCGGGGCGTCGGCCGGCACGCAGAAGCCGATCACGTCGACCTCGGCCCAGGTCTCCCGGACGACGTCGTTGAGCCGGCTGCCCAGCAGCGTCCGCGGCTTGTGCAGGCCCGGGGTGTCGACCACGACGAGCTGCGCGTCCGGGCCGGTGCAGGATGCCGCGGATGGCGTGCCGCGTGGTCTGCGGGCGGCTGGACGTGATCGCGATCTTGGAGCCGATCAGGGCGTTGGTCAGCGTCGACTTGCCGGCGTTGGGCCGCCCGACGAAGCACGCGAACCCCGACCGGAAGCCGGCCTCCGACCTGCGCGAACCCGCGTCATAGCCGGCCCAGCGGGGGAGCCGCTCGCCGGTGAGCCGCTGCAGGATCTCGCGACCGATCGGCAGCGCCGCGGTCGCCGCCGGTGAGGGCGCGTTCAGCACGTGCAGCACCGAACCCGGGCCCGCGGTTCACCCTGCTCGACGAACAGGAAGTCGTCGACCAGCGCGCCGTCCGGGCTGCACCGCCTGGGCGCGCACCCCGGCGCCCGGCCGGCACCAGGTGCTCGGCCCGCACGTCGGGCAGCATCCGCTGGATCTGCGCGGCCATCGCCGAGCGGGACAGCGAGCGGTGCACCTCCCCCAGCCCGTACCGCCAGTGCTGGCGGGCCAGCCGCAGCATGCCCGGGTAGGCCAGCGACCGGGCCAGCTCGCGCGGGCCGCACGGTGCCCCACGAGTAGCCCTCGCGGGCCAGCGCGAGCACCGCGTTCGGGCCGGCGTGCACGTGCCGTCGATGCCGCGGGTGGCGTGCACGCCGAGGAACGGGAACGCCGGGTCGGGCACCGGGTAGATCAGGCCCTTGACCAGGTCGTCGGCCGGCGGGACGCAGCCCGGAGTACTCGCCGCGGAACGGCAGGATCCGCACGCCCGGGTCGGCGCCGGACGCCCGCGCCAGCTCGTCGCAGCGCAGCCCGGCGCAGACCACCACCTGGGTGCCGAGCAGGTCGTCGGCCGTCGGTGCGCACCACGACGTCCGCCCGGCGGCGGACCAGCCTGCGGCACCGACCGGCCGAGCTGGATCTCGCCGCCCTCCTTGGCCACCAGCTCGCCGAGCTTCTCGGCGATCAGCCGGTAGTCGCAGATCCCGGTGGACGGCACGTACAGCGCCGCGATCCCGCGCACGTGCGGCTCGTGCGCGCGCATCCCGGCCTGGTCCAGCTCGTGCGCCTCGACGCCGTTGGCCACGCCGCGGCGGGCCAGCTCGGCCATCCGGGGCAGCTCCTCGGGCTCGGTGGCCACCACCAGCTTGCCGGTGACCTGGTGCGGCAGATCGTGCTCGCGGCAGAACGCGACGGTCTCGGCGCAGCCGGCCACGGCGAGCCGGGCCTTGAGAGCCGCCCGGCGCGTAGTACAGCCCGGAGTGGATCACGTTGGAGTTGTTGCCGGTCTGGTGGGCGGCCAGCCGCGGTTCCCGCTCGACGCACGGCGACCGACCGACCGGTGCGGACCACCGCGTGCGCCGTGGCCAGGCCGACGATGCCGCCGCCGACCACGACGACGTCGAAGCGCGGGGTGCTCACGGTGCGAGTCTCCATGCAGGGTCTGCGAGGCACGGCGCCCGCGGGTCGGCGCGCAGCACGGGCGCGGCCGGCGCGAGGTCCCGCACCGCGGCCGAGCGAGCCGGGTCCACCGCGCCGGCCGGCGGTGACCACGGCGGCCGCCTCCAGCCCGGGCGCCCCGCTGGACACGGCGGCGGCCACCGCGGCCTGCAGCGCGGTGAGCGCCAGCGACGGCAGCGCCACGGTGGCCGCGGCGTAGGTGCGGCCGTCGGTGTCGCGGACCGCGGCGCCCTCGGCCGCCCCGGTCCGGGCCCGCGCCGAGCGGGCCAGCGTGCACGATCTTCGCGTCCTCCGGGTCGAGTCGGCCGGCTCAGCGGAAACGGACATCGCTCTCCTCCCGGCGGTCGGCGCGGTCGGCGCCCGGACCGTCCTCATGATCCCGGTCCCGGCGTGATCGGTGCTCGGAACTCGACTCCGTTGCGGTCGCCGCCGTTCACCCGCTGCCGGGCCTCCGGGTCGACCGGCTCGACCAGCACGGTGGTGATCCGCACCCGGCCGCGGGCGTCGTTGCCGCCCTCGGCCAGCATGGCCAGCCCGGCGACCTCGGCCTCGCGCCCCGGGCAGCGGCACCCGGCCGAGCTGCTGGGCGAGCAGCCCACCGACGGTGTCCACGTCGGCCTCGGCCAGCACCGTCGGCCAGCTCGCTCGTCCGGCCCGTCGTCGCCCGGGAACAGCTCCAGCAGGTCGGTCACCGGCAGCCGGGCGGACAGCCGCAGCCGGCGCCCGTCGAGCACCTGCACGTCCGGGACCTCCTGCTGGTCGTACTCGTCGGTGATCTCCCCGACGATCTCCTCGAGCACGTCCTCGATGGTCACCACGCCTGCGGTGCCGCCGTACTCGTCGATCACGATCGCCATGTGGTTGCGCGCGCGCCTGCATCTCCTTGAGCAGCTCGTCGATCCGCTTGCTGTCCGGGCACGAACACCGCGGGCCGCATCACCGCGGACAGCGCGGCCGACCGCGCCGTCGGCCGCCTCCTCGCGGGCCCGGACCAGGTCCTTGAGGTAGGCCACGCCGACGATGTCGTCGATGTCCTCGCCGAGCACCGGGATCCGCGAGTAGCCGCTCTTCAGCGCGAGCCGCAGCACCTTGTCCACCGGGGTGTCGCGCTCGGTCCACACCACGTCCGGGCGCGGCACCATCACCTCGCGGACCAGCGTGTCGCCCAGCTCGAACACCGAGTGGATCATCTGCCGCTCGTCCTCGTCGACGACGCCGCTGGTGCTGGCCATGTCGACCAGCTCGCGCAGCTCCACCTCCGAGGAGAACGGGCCCTGCCGGAAGCCCTGCCCCGGCGTGATCGCGTTGCCGATCAGGATCAGCAGCTTGGTCAGCGGGCCGAGCAGCGTGGCCAGCGCCCGGATCGGCGCGGCGAGCAGCCATGCCGACCCGGTACGGGTGCTGGCGGCCCAGCGTGCGCGGCCCGACGCCGATCAGCACGTAGGAGACCACGACCATGATCCCCCAGGCGGTGAGCGCGCCCACCCAGACCGGCTCGATCAGCTCGATCAGGGCGACGGTGAGCAGCACGGCCGCGCAGATCTCGGCGGCCAGCCGCATCAGCAGCAGCAGGTTGACGTGCCGGGGCCGGTCGGCGACCACCGCGGCCAGCGCCCGCGACCCCGGCCGGCCGGCCCGGACCAGCGCGTCGACCCGGGCCCGGGAGACCGAGTTCAGCGCGGCGTCGGCCGCGGCGAACACCCCCGCCAGCGGGACCAGCAGGACGGCGATGACGATCAGACCCACGGTGTTGGTCTCGCAGTTCATGCGGGTGATCGATCAGGGCTCGCGGATCAGCTGTCCTCGAGGCCGACCACGCCGAGCACGGCGGAGTCGTGCGCCGCCGGGCCTCGGCGGCCGCGGCCTGCTCGCGCGCGGCCCGCCAGTCGTCCAGCAGCTTGCTCTGCAGGCCGAACATCTCCCGCTCCTGCTCCGGCTCGCCGTGGTCGTAGCCGAGCAGGTGCAGCACGCCGTGCACGGTGAGCAGCTGCAGCTCGTCGGCCAGCGCGTGCCCGGCGGCGCGGGCCTGCTTCCGGGCGAACTCCGGGCACAGCACGACGTCGCCGAGCAGCGCCGGACCCAGGTCGGGCGCGTCCGGGCGCCGGGACTCCTCGAGCAGCTCGTCCATCGGGAACGCCATCACGTCGGTCGGGCCGGGCTCGTCCATCCAGCGCTCGTGCAGCTCGGCCATCGCGTCCACGGTGACCGCGGTGACGCACAGCTCGGCGGCCGGGCTGACCCGCATCGCGTCCAGCGCGTACCGCGCGACGGAGGCGATCAGCGGCTCGTCCACGGCGATGCCGGACTCGTTGTTCACCTCGATCGACACCCGTCCAGCCTAGCCGGTGGCGCTCCGCCGGGTTCGTCCGCGCGTGGCGTCGCGTACAGCGGCGGCGGGAGCGGCGGTCCTGGGGTGGGCCGGTGCGCGGGGCGGCGGAGCGCAGGTTCGGGCCGCTCGTTGGCCGCGTCCCAGCGGGCGTAGGCGTCGACGATGTCGGCGACCAGCCGGTGCCGGACCACGTCGGAGCTGGTCAGCAGCGGAGAAGTGCACGTCGTCGACGTCGCCGAGGATGTCCCGCACCACGTTCAGCCCGGACCGGGTGCTGCCGGGCAGGTCGATCTGCGTGACGTCCCCGGTGACCACGATCTTGGAGCCGAAGCCGAGCCGGGTCAGGAACATCTTCATCTGCTCGGGCGTGGTGTTCTGCGCCTCGTCCAGGATGATGAACGCGTCGTTCAGGCGTGCGACCGCGCATGTAGGCCAGCGGTGCGACCTCGATGGTGCCGGCGGCCATCAGCTTCGGGATCGACTCCGGGTCGATCATGTCGTGCAGCGCGTCGTAGAGCGGGCGCAGGTACGGGTCGATCTTCTCGAAGAGGGTGCCGGGCAGGTACCCGAGCCGCTCCCCCGCCTCCACCGCCGGCCGGGTCAGGATGATCCGGTTGACCATCTTGGCCTGCAGCGCCTGCACGGCCTTGGCCATGGCCAGGTAGGTCTTGCCGGTACCGGCCGGGCCGATCCCGAAGACGATGGTGTGCGCGTCGATCGCGTCGACGTAGCGCTTCTGGTTGAGCGTCTTGGGCCGGATCGTCTTCCCGCGCCGGGACAGGATGTCCAGGCTGAGCACCTCGGCCGGGCGACTCCCCGATCCGGGCCCGGTCCTCGGCGTCGTCGTCGGCGAGCATCTCGACGGTGCGGCGCACGGCGTCGATCGACACCTGCTGGCCGCGCTCGGCCAGGGTGATCAGCTCGGTGAAGACGCGCTCGGCGAACGCCACGTCGGCCGGGGTGCCGGTGAGGGTGATCTCGTTGCCGCGCACGTGCACGTCGGCGTCGAGCAGGTCCTCCGCGGTGCGCAGGCTCTCGTCGCGCGAACCCGAGCAGCGCCAGCAGGGCGGCATCGGGAACGGCCATGCGGGACTGGACCGGTCGGATATGCGGGAGGGGCCGGAGTCGGGACCGGTCAAGGGGTCAGCCGCCTGCTTTCCACTCTGCTGTCGTCGGTGATCTCGCGGCTCGCGGGAACGCCGCCGATGCTACCGCCACCGCCGACAGTCTGCCGGACCTTTCGCCGCGACCATTCGGCCGGGCGCAGCATGATGACGCGCGTGCACGACGACTCGACGCTGGTCCTGGCCCGGGTCGCCCGGTTCGTGCGGGAGCGGCTGACGCCGGCCCTGTACCGGCGAGCGGCGACCGCTGACCGTTCGGGCCTGGTCGCGCCGGGTGAGCCGGTGCCGTTCGCCGAGGCCGCGCGGCCAGGAGTTCACCCCGTTCGAGATCGGGTCGGCCGTGGGGGCGGCCGTGGGGCACGGTGTGGTTCCACGTCACCGGCTGCGGTGCCGGCGGACTGGACCGACCCGGCCACCCGGCCCGAGCTCGTCGTCGACCTGGGCTTCACCGCCGGCCTACCCGGTTTCCAGGCCGAGGGGCTGGCGTACGCGCGCGGACGGGACGGTGCTCACCGGCATCGAGCCGCAGCGCCGCCACGTCCCGCTGCCGGGCGGCGCCGGGCTCGGCGGTGGAGCTCTACATCGAGGCGGCGTCGAACCCGGACGTGGGCGGCGGACTGGGAGTTCCGGCCGACCCCGCTGGGCGACCCGGCCACCGCGGGGTCGGCGCCGCTGTACCGGCTCGGCGGCGATCGACGTCGGGCTGCTCGACGTGCCCGTCTGGGAGCTCCAGCAGGACTTCTGGACGCTGAGCGGGCTGGTCGCGCGAGCTGCCGGCCGACCTGCCGCGGCGCGCCGAGCTGCGTGCGGGCGCTGGAGCGGGCGGTCGACGTCGTCGACCCGGACGACGTGTCCGGCACCGCCGAGCGCGGGCCGGGCCGAGCTGGCGCGCGGTGCTGGCCAGCCCGGCCTACGCCGAGCGCGCACCGCGTGCACGCGGTCGGGCACGCGCACATCGACTCGGCGTGGCTGTGGCCGGTGCGCGAGACGGTCCGCAAGGTCGCCCGCACGTTCGCCAACGTGGTGGCGCTGCAGGAGCAGGGCGAGCCGGGCTGGTCTTCGCGGCGTCCTCGGCGCAGCAGTACGCGTGGCTGGCCGGAGCACCACCCGGCGCTGTTCGAGCGGGTCCGGGCGCAGGTGGCGGCCGGGCGGTTCGTGCCGGTCGGCGGGATGTGGGTGGAGTCGGACACGAACATGCCCGGCGGCGAGGCGCTGGCGCGGCAGTTCGTGGCCGGCAAGCGGTTCTTCATCGACGAGCTCGGGGTCGAGCCGCTGGAGGTGTGGCTGCCCGACTCGTTCGGCTACTCCGCCGCGCTGCCGCAGATCATCGCGGCGGCCGGCTCGCCGCTGGTTCCTCACCCAGAAGATCTCCTGGAACGAGACGAACGTGATGCCGCACCACACGTTCGCCTGGGAGGGCATCGACGGGACGCGGATCTTCACCCACTTCCCGCCGGTCGACACCTACAACGCCGAGCTGTCCGGCGCGGAGCTGGCCCGGGCGCAGCGCCGGTTCGCCGAGAAGGGCCGGGCGAACACCTCGCTGGTGCCGTTCGGATGGGGCGACGGCGGCGGCGGGCCGACCCGGGAGATGCTGGCCGCGGCCGCCCGGACCCGGTCGCTGGAGGGCTCGCCGACCGTGCCGGATCACCTCGCCCGCGGAGTTCTTCGCCGCCGCCGAGGCGGAGTACCCGCAGCCGCCGGTGTGGTCCGGGGAGCTGTACCTGGAGTTCCACCGCGGCACCTACACCACGCAGGCCCGGACCAAGCGGGGCAACCGGCGCAGCGAGCACCTGCTGCGCGAGGCCGAGCTGTGGGCGACCACGGCCGCGGTGCGCACCGGCGCCGCGTACCCGTACGAGGTGCTGCAGCGGTGCTGGCGAACGGTGCTGCTGCAGCAGTTCCACGACATCCTGCCCGGCACCTCGATCGCGTGGGTGCACCAGCAGGCCGAGCGCGAGTACGCGCGGGTCGGCGGCGGAGCTGGAGGGGGTGATCGGCGAGGCGCTCGGCGCGCTCGACCGGGCCGGGTGATCGGGAGCTGGCCGGCAACGCGGGCCCGTACGCGGTGGACGGGGTGCCGGCGCTCGGGTGCGTCGGGCCGACGGTCCGCGCGGCGCCGACGCCGGCCGACCGTCCGTGCAGACTGCCGACGGCATCGTGCTGGCCAACGGGCGCATCCGGGTGCAGCTCGACGACCGCGGCCTGATCGTCTCGTTGCGCGACCTGGCCGCAGACCGCGAGCTGATCCCCCCGGGCGCCCCGGCGAACCTGCTGCAGCTGTTCCGCGACACCCCGACCCAGCTGGGACGCCTGGGACATCGACGAGCACTACCGGCACAACGGCCGCGACCTCGTCGAGCTCGACGCGCTGACCGTCGAGCGCGCGGCGCCGGGCCCCGTCCGGATCGTCCGCTCGGTCGGCTCGTCGACGATCACCCAGCGGCTCTCGCTGCGCGCCGGCGACCCGGTGCTCGACATCGTCACCGAGGTCGACTGGCAGGAGCGGCAGAAGCTGCTCAAGCTGGCCTTCCCGCTGGACGTGCACGCCGACCGGGCCACTTCGGAGATCCAGTTCGGGCACCTGCACCGGCCGACCCACGCCAACACCTCGTGGGACGCGGCCCGGTTCGAGACCTGCGCGCACCGCTGGGTGCACGTCGGCGAGCCCGGCTACGGCGTGGCGGTGGCCAACGACTCGACCTACGGCCACGACATCGGCCGGACCACCCGGCCCGGCGGCGGCACCACGACGACCGTGCGGCTGTCGCTGCTGCGGGCGCCGCTGTTCCCCGACCCGAACGCCGACCAGGGCCGGCACCGGTTCGCGGTGGCGCTGCGGGTCGGGTGCGACGATCGGCGACGCGGTCGCCGAGGGCTACCGGCTCAACCTGCCGCTGCGCCGGGTCGCGCGGCGGCGCGACCGGTCGCGCCGCTGCTGACCGTGGACAACCCCGCCGTGGTGGTCGAGGCGGTGAAGCTGGCCGAGGACGGCAGCGGCGACGTCGTGGTCCGGCTCTACGAGGCGCTCGGGCACCCGCGCGACGGCCCGGGTCGCGGCCGACTTCGCGCACACCGTCGGTGGTCGAGACCGACCTGCTGGAGCGCGCCGCTGCCGGAGCCGGTGTGCCTTGACCGGGGGCGAGCCGGCTGACGGCTGCGCCCGTTCCAGATCGTCACGCTGCGGTTCGGGCGCGGCTGACCGGCCTGCTTCCTTTACTTGATCAGCTTCTGAACTTCGCGGAACCGCGGGTGGGTGCTGTCGCGCAGCCACTCGAACAGCACCATCTCGGTGGTCACCACCTCGGCGCCGTGCCGCTGCGCCCGGTCGATCCCGGCCGCCTTGTTCGCCGGGTCCCGGGAGCCGACCGCGTCGGCCACCAGCACCACCCGGTGCCGGGCGGCCAGCAGCCCGAGCACGGTCTGCAGCACGCAGACGTGCGCCTCCGCCCCGGCCACCACGATCTCCTCGGTGCCCGGCGGCAGCAGCGTCGCGAACCCCGGTCGGCCGCCGCGCCGAACGCGGTCTTGGCCAGCACCAGCTGCGGGTACGCCGCCAGCGGCTCGACCGTGGGGCCGAGCCCGGCCGGGTTCTGCTCGGTGGCGCAGACCGGCACGTCGAGCAGCCCGGCCGCCTCGGCCAGCCGGACCGCGTTGGCCACACCGCTCCCCGTCGTGGATCGCCGGCAGCAGCCGCTGCTGCATGTCGATCAGCAGCAGCACGGACCCGGCGGCGGTGAGCAGCACGCGGCAACCTAGCCGCCAGTGCCGGCATCGGCCGGACGAGCTGCGGACGTCAGTGCCCGCGGAACGCCTCGGCCAGCCACCACGAGCCGCCGTCGGAGGCGATCTTGGCGTCGACCAGCAGCGGCGCGCGGCCGCGGCCCGGCCACCCACTCGGCCACGCCGGCCGAGATCGGCCGGCGCGCGCACGGTCACCGCGTCGAAGCCGAACCCGCGCCCGATCGCGGCGATGTCGGTGTCCGGGAAGCGCGACCGTGGCCAGGTCGGCGTCGGTGAAGTGGTGCACCTCGGCGCCGTAGCCGCGGTCGTCGTAGACCACGACGACCATCGGGAGCCCGAGCCGGACCACCGTCTCCAGCTCGGCGACCCCCATCAGCGCCCCGCCGTCGCCGAGCGCGGCCACGGCGAGCCGGTCCGGGCGGGCCAGCGCGGCGCCGATCGCGGTGGCCAGGCCGAGCCCGATCGACTGGAAGCCCTGGGTGAAGCAGAACCCGTGCTCGTCGGGAACCCGCAGGTAGGCGGCCGGGTAGCCCATGAAGTTGCCGGAGTCGACGGCCACCGTGCGCTCCGCCGGCAGCAGGTCGTCCAGCGCGATGGACAGCGTGCGCGGGTCGATCCCGTCGGCGCCGGTGAGGTCGTCGTACGGCACGTCGCGCCAGCGGCCGCGCTCGGCGATCGCCGGCCGACCCGCTCCGGTGCGGTAGCCGGTCGCGGCGCGCCGGGCGAGGGCAGCCGAGCACGTCGGCGGCGGTGGCGGCGACGTCGCCGAGCACGCCGAGGTCGACCGGGCGGTTCGCGCCGATCGCGTCCGGCGTCGAGGTCCACCTGCACCACCCGGGCGCCCGGCCCGATCAGCGCGCCGTGCCGCATGGTCCACATGTTCAGCGTGCAGCCCCAGCCGACCACCAGGTCGGCGCCGGTGATCAGCTCGGCGGCCAGCGGCGTGGCGAACCCGCCGGAGATGCCCAGCGACCACGGGTCGTCGTGGAACAGCCCGTTCGCCACGGCGGAGGTGGCCAGCAGCGCGCCGGACGCCGCGGCCAGCGCGCGCAGCTCGGTCCGCGCGCCGCGCGGCGCGCCCCGGCCGGCCACGAACACCGGGCGCTGCGCCGCCGCGAGCAGCGCCGCCAGCTCCGCGCACCGCGTCGGCGGCCGGCCGCACCGGCGCGCAGCGCGGGCAGCGCGCGGGACCGGCATCCGGGTCGGGCGCCTGCGGCGGCCTGCACGTCCAGCGGCAGGTTGAGCACCACGGTGCGGCGCTGCTCGACGGCGGTCCGGAACGCCCGCACCGTGTCGGCGAGCGCCGACGCCGGCGAGTGCACCCGCTCGGCCACCGCGCCGACCGCCGTGACCAGCCCGTCCTGGTCGATCCGGAAGTTCGACCGCACCGCGGCGGCCCCGGTGTCGGCGGCCAGCACGATCATCGGGCGTGCGGCTCTTCGCGGCCTCGGTGATCCCGGTCATCGCGTTGGTCAGCCCGCAGCCCTGGTGCACCGACAGCACGCCGACCCGCCCGCTGGTGCGGGCGTAGGCGTCGGCCATCGTCGCCGCGCCGCCCTCGTGCCGGGCCGCCACGATACGGCACGCCGCCGGCGCGCAGCGCGTTGGTGACGTGGAAGTTCCCGCTGCCGACCACCCCGAACGCGTGCCCGACGCCCAGCTGAGCGCAGCAGCCGCGCCGACCAGCTCGGCGACCGTCGATCACCGTCTGTCACTGCTCGACCAGCGCCAGCACCCGCGCCGGGCTGCCCGAGCCGCCGACGATCGGCAGCGGCCCGGCGATCACCACCGCGCCGGTGGCCGGCAGCCGGGCCAGGTTCTGCAGCTGGGTCAGCCCGTACTTGCCCGCGCCCGAGCAGGAACGAGTGGCACGGGAACGGCGGGTCGAACGAGTGCGCGGCGCCCGCGTCGGTGCCCACGGTCTCCACGCCGACCCCGAGCACCGGCGACTCCTCGGCCAGCCAGCGGGCGCACTCGACCGAGATGCCGGGCGTGTGCGGGCCGGTCTCGTCGGCGTTCAGGAACGCGGCGGCGTCCTCGCTGCGGGCGTCCCAGCCGGTGCGGTAGAGCAGCCAGCCGCCGTCGGGCAGCGGGCCGTGCTCGGCCTCCCAGGCCCGGACGTGCTCGACCTCCAGCAGGAAGTCCGGGTCCTGGTCTCGGCGGAGAAGTCGAGCACCGCGGCCGGCGCGACCAGCCGGGACGGCGGCACCTGGGCCATGTCCTCGCCGTCCTTGCCGGTCACCCAGTGCATCGGGGCGTCGAAGTGGGTGCCGGTGTGCTCGGAGGTGTGGATGTCGTTCCAGTACCAGGCCGGGCCGCGCTCGTCGTAGTGGCTGATCTCGGTCAGCCCGAACGGCGAGGCGTTGGCGAACGGCGGCGGCAGCTGCAGGATCGGGGTGCCGCTGTGCAGCGGCGCGGTGAGGTCGACGACCTGCGACGCTGCCGCTGCGCAGCGCGTCGACCAGGTCGGCCAGCACGGGCATGCGGGGCTCCTCCGGTCGACGATCGTGCGATGGATCGATGATCGGGGACGTATCGATGATCGTGCGCCAGTTCGATGATCGTGCGACAGCATCACCGACTCGGCGGTCCGCGCCAGTGTCCGGTCAGGCCGACCCTCAGGCGAGCAGGCGTTCCACCGCGTCCCGGCAGGCCCGCCAGGCGGCGGTGGACGGGTCGATCACCGCGAAGTGATCCACCCCGGGCAGCGTGACGAGCTCGGCCGTCGCCGGCGGCCATGCCGCGGCCACGAACCGCTCGCTCTGCCGGATCGGCACGTTGACGTCCGCGGTGCCGTGCACGCACACCACCGGCACCCCGAGTCGGCAGCCGGGCGGTCGGCGACGCCAGCGCGTAGCGCTCCGGAACGCGGTCCGGCCGGCCGCCGAGCAGATCCTCGACCGCGCCTCGGCCCGACCCCGTGCTCGGAGGCGTCGACCAGGTCGAGCACGCCGGCCTGGCTGACCACGCCGCGCAGCCGCACGGCGGGGCCGGCGCCGGGCGCGCCCGGCCGGCAGCACCGGGTCGGGCGGCGAGCCAGGCGGCGAGGTGCCCGCCGGCCGAGTGCCCGACGGCGACCACCCGATCCAGCGCCAACCGCCCGCCCGCGGCCTGCTGGCCGGGCCGGCCAGCGCATCCAGCGCCGCCGCCGACGTCGTCGAAGGTGGCGGTCCAGCCGCCGCCGCCGGTCCCGACCCGCCGGTACTCGATGTTCCACGCGGCCAGCCCGGCGGCGGCCAGATCGGCGGCCAGCGGGCGGCCCAGCTCCAGCCCGTAGGCCTGCCGCCAGAACCCGCCGTGCACCACGACGGCGACGCCGCGCACCTCGCCGTCGCCGGCGGGCAGGGTCAGCTCGCCGAACTGGCTGGGATGCTCGCCGTAACCGATGCGGCGAGGGCGACCACGTTCGGGCAGGGACTGCGGACATGGAACCGGATCATGGCAGCTCCGGACCGTTCCGGTTGCCACGTCGCGGTGGGTGTGGGGGGACATCCACCGCGACGTGGCTCCGCCGGATGAGGGGGGACCCCCCGGCGGCCCCGCGAGTGCAAGCACCCGCGGTCCTGGGGTCGGGCACTGATCCGATGTGTACGACCGAGGGCAGACAATAGCTCGGCGAACGAGGGACACTCGCACCGGTCACCCGGATGGCCTGCGTGTCGCGGCGAACCCGACGTGTAGTCCTATCGAGTGGTCCCCTGACCAGCCCATCGCCCCGTTCGGACCCCCGAGCGCACCCAGGGCGACGGCAGCTGCGGTGGAGGCGCGCAGCACCTCCGCGCCCAGTCGAACCAGGTCGGCCGCCCGCCGCGACGAGCTGGTCGAGCTCGTCGTCGGTGATCCCGCCTTCCGGGCCGACCACGAGCAGCAGGTCGCCGTGATCGGGCAGGTCGACCTCCGCCAGCGGGTGCTCGCGCCCTCGTGCAGCACCAGGTGCCGGCCACCTCACGCACCCTTCGGGCCAGCGCCGCCGTCGTCGCCAGCTGGCTCGACCGGCGGCAGCCACGGTCGACGGGCCTGCTTGGCGGCCTCGCGTGCCGTACTGCGCCACCGGGCCAGGGCCTTCTCGCCGCGGGGCCCGTCATCCCAGCGGGCCACACACCGCGCGGCCCGCCAGGGCACGATGCCGTCGATTCCGGCCTCGGTGGCCAGCTCGACGGCCAGCTCGCCGCGGTCGCCCTTGATCAGCGCCTGCGCGAGCAGCACGCGCGGACGAGGCGGCTCGATCGTGCCGGCGGGCGCTGATCGTCAGGTCGACGCTGTCCCGGCCGGTCGCCGTCACCGCGCATCCGCCAGCCCGCCGCGACCGTCGGCGAGCAGCACGGCCTCGCCGGGGCGGAGCCGCTTCACGGTGGCCGCGTGCCGGCCCTCGGGCCCGTCCAGCACGAGCCGCTCGCCGACCGGCAGCGCGTCGACGAGGAACAGCGGCGTGCGTGCTCAGCGGAAGGTGTCGCGCAGCCGGGAGAACAGGCCGTGCCCGTTGCGGTTGCCGCCGACGAGGTCGGGCTGCTCCTCCCCGCGCATCGCGGCGAGCTGGCGCAGCAGCTCGGTCTGCCGGGCGTCGAGCTTGGTCGGAACCGCGACGTCGACGTGCACCATCAGATCGCCGTGGCCGTCGACCCGGCCGGTGGAACGCAGCCGCGGCATGCCCTTGCCGCGCAGCGTGCGCACGGTGCCGGCCTGGGTGCCCGGCTCGATATGCAGCTCCTCGGTGCCCTCGAGGGTGGGCAGCGGCAGCGTCGTGCCCAGCGCGGCGGCGGTCATCGGCAGCTGCACGGTGCAGTGCAGATCGCTGCCGTCGCGGGTGAACAGCTCGTGCGGCTCCTCCTCGACCTCGACGTAGAGGTCTCCCGCGGCACCGCCGCCGGAGCCCGACCTCACCCTGGCCGGCCAGGCGTACCCGCATCCCGTCGGCCACCCCGGCCGGGATCCGTACCGTGACGGTGCGCCGTGCTCGTACCCGGCCGTCGCCGCCGCACTGCCGGCACGGATCCGGGATGATCTCGCCGAACCCACGGCAGGTGGGACACGGCCGCGAGGTGACCACCTGGCCGAGGAACGAACGCTGCACGCTCTGCACCTCGCCGCGGCCGTTGCAGATGTCGCACATGGTGGGGCCGGTGCCGGGTGCGCAACCCGATCCGGTGCACTCCGAGCACAGCACCGCGGTGTCCACGGCCAGCTCGCGGCTGATGCCGGTGGCGCAGTCCTCCAACGTCAGCTGCATCCGGATCAGCGCATCGGCACCCGGCTGCATGCGGCTGCGCGGTCCGCGCCCGCGAGCGCCGCCCCCCTGACCGCCGAAGAAGGCGTCCATGATGTCGCCGAAGCCGAACGCGCTGAACGGGTCGGCCCCTCCACCGGCACCCGCGTCCGTTGCCGAGCGGATCGCCGCCGAGGTCGACGACGCGCCGCTTCTCCGGGTCGGACAGCACCTCGTACGCCGCGCTGACCTCGGCAAACCGCTCCTGGGCAGCCGAATCGGGGTTGACGTCCGGATGCAGCTCGCGCGCGAGCTTCCGATAGGCCCGTTTGATCTCGTCAGGCCCGGCGTCGGTCGAGATCCCGAGGATCCCGTAGTAGTCCCGTGCCACGTGAGTGTTCCCCATGATCTTCTTTGTCTGTCCTGCCTACCCCTGCGGCCGCTGACAGCAGTGCTGCACGACTTGTGGAAAGTCGTTCAGCGCCCCGCCAGGATCTCACCCACGTACCTCGCCACCGCACGCACCGCCGCAATCGAGCCCGGATAGTCCATGCGCGTCGGGCCGACGACCCCCATCCCGCCCAGCACCGTGTGCACTCCGTAGCCGATCGACAGCACGGAGGTGTCGCGCATCTGCTCCGCTTCGTTCTCCTCGCCGATCCGAACCGTCACCATGCCGCAGTCCTGCGACGAGGCCAGCAGCTTCAGTACGACCACCTGCTCCTCGAGCGCTTCGAGGATCTGACGCAACGACCCGGGAAAATCGGCGGCGTTGCGGGTGAGGTTGGCCGTGCCTCCGAGCAGCAACCGCTCCTCGGGGTGTTCGACCAGTGTCTCGATCAGGACCATCGACAGGGTGGTGACGACGCCGCGCAGCTCGCCGGGCACCGTGTCCGGCAGCTCGGCGACCGCGATCGACGCCGCCGAGAGCGGTCGCCCCGACGAGCGCACCGTTGAGCAGCACCCGAAGCGTGGACACGTCGTCGTCGGACAGCACCTCACCGAGATCGACCACCCGCTGGTCCACCCGACCGGAGTCGGTGATCAGCACCAGCATCAGCCGGGCCGGGGTCAGTGCGACGACCTCGCAGTGCCGCACCGTGGACCGGGTGAGCGTCGGATACTGGACGATCGCGACCTGCCTGGTCAGCTGGGCGAGCAGCCGGACGCTGCGCCGCAGCACGTCGTCCAGGTCGACCGCGCCCTCCAGGAAGGCCTGCACCGCCCGCCGCTCGGGCGCCGACAACGGCTTGACCTCGGCCAGCCGGTCGACGAACAGCCGATAA
The DNA here is from genome assembly GCA_963841985.1 of uncultured Actinomycetota bacterium. Lineage (GTDB taxonomy): Bacteria > Actinomycetota > Actinomycetes > Mycobacteriales > Pseudonocardiaceae > Pseudonocardia. The sequence goes on along the minus strand of CAWJFD010000009.1, from coordinate 51,110 downwards.
CCCTTGTCGGTCGGCACCCGGCCGGCGCTCGTGTGCGGCTGCGCGATCAGCCCGTCCTCCTCCAGCACCGCCATGTCGTTGCGCACGGTGGCGCTGGACACGCCGAGGTTGTGCCGATCGACGATCATCTTGGAGCCCACCGGCTCCTGCGTCGACACGTAGTCGGCGACGATCGCCCGCAGGACCGCGAACCGACGTTCGTCCGCGTTCACCCGCCACCCACCTCTCACCTCATCCTTGTCTTCCAGTCTAGGTGCTCCGAGTCCGGACCGGCCGGCACGCGAGGATGGTGGGCGTGCTGATCCGGAAGCCGACGTTGGAGGCGATCGCGGCCGGCACCGTGACCGTGGCCTTCCGACGCTGGGAACGGCCGCGGGTGCGTCCGGGATCGCGGCTGCGGACGATCGTCGGGGTGCTGGAGGTCGGCGCGGTCGACGTGGTGACCGAGGCCGAGCTCACCGTCGCCGACGCCCACGCCGCCGGCCACCCGGATCTGGCCGCCCTGCTGGGCCAACTGCGCGGCGACGCCCCGATCTTCCGGGTCACGCTGCGGCTGGCCGGGCCCGATCCGCGACTGGAGCTGCGCTCGCGCGCCGAGATCACCCCGCAGGAGCGGGCGGACATCGAACGACGGCTACGGCGGCTGGACCAGGCCTCCCGCAGCGGCCCGTGGACCGCAGCGGTACTGCAACTGATCGCCGACAACCCGGCGACCCGCGCTCCGGACCTGGCCGCCCGGCTCGGACGGGAGACGCTGCCGTTCAAGCGCGACGTCCGCAAGCTCAAGGAGCTCGGGCTGACCGAGAGCCTCGAGGTGGGCTACCGGCTCTCGCCACGCGGCCGGGCGTACCAAGGCCGTGGCACACCGGGATGAACCCGACCGGCGGCTGGCCCGTGTCAGTGCCAAGGGGGTGCGACGATGAGGTTCATCCGCGGCGGTTCAGCAGCGAGGCGGTCGACGGCCGAGGGTATCGAGATCCCGCACGGCGCACTCGACGTGCGCGAGGTGTTCCCGGAGCCGCCCTCGACCCGACAGCGCTGGATCCTCGGGCTGAGCACGGTGATGCTCGACCCGGAAGAGGGCAGCTGCGCCCGCCTGCATCCGGCGGCATTCGTGCATCCGCGCAAGACCCCAGCCTCCTACCGAACGGACCTGGAGGCGCAGTGGGGCATCGACGGCGTCGGCAGCCTGATGTCGACCTTGACCCGGCTGCTCCGATCGGGCCATCGAGGTGAGCTGGCCATGAGGATCGGGCATCCCCCCTTGGCCTGGGACCTCGCCAGGGCCGCGGTACTGCCGCGACGGGCCTTCGCCGCCGGCTTCATCGACGAGCCGACGGGCTGGGAGCTGATGGAGGCCGCCGTCGCACCCGCCTACCGGTGCTACGGCTCGTGGGGAGCCTACGTCCGGGACAGCGTGGACGGTCGCAACGCCTGGGCCGGCGGGAGCAGCGACTGGCTGGATCGGCACGTGGTGCGCTGGTGGTCGCCGTCCCTGGCCGCCGAGAGCCCGTGGCAGAGTGTTCCGTGGGAAGCCGGCAGGCCCTGCCGACCAGCAGCCGCGGCCGGGACCGTGCGATGAGCGACGACCACGATCTCGAGTACGCCACCGACCTGGTGTCGATGTACCGCTGCATGCGGACCGACGACCACGCCCGGTACAACCAGGACTACATGCGAGCCCTCTGCGCATTGCGCGGCCAGCAGCGCAGGCTCGGGCTGACGGAACCGGCCCTGGCCACCAGCCTCGAACTGGTGGCCGTCTGCCGTCGAATGACGGAGTCGGACGAGCGGCGCTATCGACCCATGCTCGCCTGGTTGCTGCAGACGGCGGCCGCCGACCAGCCCGATCCTCGCAAGGCACTGCCGCTGGTGGCCGAGTCCGTCGCGCTTCTCGTGGCGGCCGCTGACCTGGACCCTGGCCTGCGCCCGCACTTGATGGACGCCTACATCGTCCTCTCCGTACGGCAACGCGAGCTCGGCCGCCCGGCCGAGTCGGCCCAGACCTGTGAGCGGGCGCTGCGGATCGGCCGGTCGTTGGTGCGGGAGGATCCGCGGACGCACCGGCTGGACATGCTCGGTTGTCTGCATCGGGTCGGTCTCGGAATGCCGCATTCCGAGCAGACCCTGGCGTGGTGCGACGAGGCGGTCCGGCTCGCCCGCCAGATCGCCGTTGACGATCTCGACCTGGGCCTGCCCCTGTTGGTGGAGACGTTGCTGGAGCTGTCCGCCCAGTTCGCCGTCGCCGGGCTGATACTCGAGGCTCGGGCCACGTTCGTGGAGGCGACGGCGATCCAAGCCCACCTGCCCACGCCGCTGGCGCCGGAGGCATCCCAACTGCCACCGGCAGCGGCGGCCCCCGACACCGAGTTCCGCGACCGGGTCGACGCACTGGTGGCCGTTTCCGACGTGGTGTGCGAGCTGCTACGGCAGCACGAGAGCGATCCGGCCGCTGCGGCGGCCCTGCCCGAGTGGCTGGGCCGGCAGGCGGACCTGCTGGCCGAGCGCGGGCGCTTCGCCGACGCCGAGCAGGCGCGGGCCCACCAGCAACGGTTGCGGACGGCCGGGGTGCCACTGCGCTGATCGCGAGTACACGGCGCCCATACAGGGGACTGTGGCATCGTCGAACGGCGTGGGTGACCGGGCGTTCAGTCGACGCTGGCTGCTGGTCGCGGCCGGCGCCGCCGGACTGGTCGGCGCCGGTGCGATCACGCTGCCGGCCGCGGCCGACGACGTCGATCCGGCCCTGCTGCGGGGGCGCATCCTGGCCGCCGATCCCGCCTACGTGGGACTTGTCGAGAGCACCGGGCGGCTCGGGTTGCCGGAGATCCCGCGGCTGGAGTCGGTCACCGGGCTTCTCACCGGCCGCACCCGCATCCGCGCCCTCGTCGCCGCGGCCGATCGCTGGCGGGTCGACGAGCTCACGCCGGTCGGCGAACGCGACACCTACCACCTCGGCGACACCGACTACATCTGGGATTTCGGCTCGAACCAGCTCACGCGCGTGGTCGGAGCCCGGTCGCTGCAGCTGCCGCGGCCGGCGGACCTGCTGCCGCCCACGCTGGCCCGGCGGTTGCTGCGGCTCGCCGCGGGCGATCCGGTCACGCCGCTGCCGGCGCGGCGGGTGGCCGGCCGGCGGGCGCCTGCTGCTGCGCCGCCGCCGGGTCTGGCTGTGCTGGCTGCTGCTGTGCGCGTTGCCCGCGCTCGTCGCGGTGCTGCTCGCGATCACCGACGTCGTCCCGCCGCCCGGTCGGGGCGGCAACTTCTTGTCCGCTGTGGTCAGCAACGGGCAACTGTTCCCGGCGGCGGCGCTTGCCCTGGTACTGCCGGTGTTCCTGCCGATCACGGTGGCGATCGTGTCCGGGGACACGATCGCAGGCGAGGCCGGCGCCGGGACCCTGCGCTACCTGCTCGTGCGTCCGGTCGGACGGGTACGGCTGCTGGCCGCGAAGCTGTTGTCGGTGACGGCGTTCGTGCTGCTGGCGGTGCTCCTCGTGGCGGTGACCGGCTATCTCGTCGGGGTGGCGCTGTTCGGCTTCGGCGCGGACGCCACGCTGGGCGGGTCCGGTGGCGTCACCTCGTTGTCCGGGGCCGTGCTCAGCCCGGCCCAGCTGGTCGTCCGCACGCTGGCGACGGTGGGCTGCGTCGCTCTGTGCATGCTCACGCTCGGCGCGGTCGGGCTGTTCTTCTCGACGTTGACCGACTCGCCGCTGGCCGCCGTGACCCGATCCTGTGGACCGACATCAGGGAAGGCGTCGAGGTGCAGGCCGGCTGGATCCTGGTCGCCTTCGGTGCCGCATGGGCGAACTTCGCCACGAAGGACATCACGAGCTGAGTCATCGGGTCCCGGCCGCGCGCAGGGTGCCGCAGTCGGCGTTCGCGCTCAACGGATCCGGCGTGATGGCCCTGAGCACCAGACCGGTGACGACGGCGTCGGTCGGCAGCGCTCCGTGATCCACGTGGACGCCTGGGCACACGTCCTGCACAACCACGTTGACCGCGCCGTCGAGGCGCGCGCTGTCGGGCGGCACGACGGTCTGGTCGTCGGCGGTCCAGATCGACAGCCACGGCAGCGCATGCCCGATCCGGGCGCGCGCCAGCTCGGCGAGCGCAGCGCTGCCGGTAGCGAGCTGCTGGCAGCCGGGCGGGCAGGAGTCCGGATTCTCGGCCGCCGTGACGGCCGCGGTACGAGTGCCGGCAAGCGGCGAGCCGAAGGTGATCACCCGGCGGGCCTTGGCTGCGGCACCGGGATCGCGGGCCACCCACAGTCCCGCGACCACTCCACCCGCCGAGTAGCCGATGACGTCCACCGAGGGCGCGCCGGCCACGAGCGCGCCGTCGACGGCGTCGGACAGCACACCTACCTGCGCCGACAGGTCGCCGGTTCCGTCACCCACCAGCGTCAGCACGGTCGCCTTCCGACCGGTCGCCTCGATCCGGTCGGCCATCCTCTGCAACGCCTCGCGGGCCCCGCCGTAGCCCGGGACGAGCAGCACCGGGCCGAGCGCGTCCTGGGCCGGGCGCGACGCGGCGTCCACCGCAGGGCCCCGTTGGGCGAAAGCCCGCATGCCGACCACTACCGCGGCCACCAGCACGAGCGCCGCAAGCAACCCGACCAGCATCCGTCGTCGTGGGCTCACACCGGTGACCTGGTCGTGGGCAAGGGGTGTCGTCGCACTGCGCCCACGATAGGCGGCGCGGGGCCACCCACGCGCCGCCGGCGGCGGCGTGTGCCCCCGCCCCCCGCGCCCCGCCAGGGATGGGTGCCATGCGCACCTTCTCCACGCCGCGCGCATGTCCGGGCGTGCGCGCGGCGGGTCGAACGTGCGCACCGCGCATCGAACGTGTGCGCGGCGGGGCGCCGCGGCGGGTCGAACCTGAGCTCGGCGCGTCGAACGTACGCGCGGCAGGGTCGAACCTGCGCCCGGCGCGTCGAACGTACGCGCGGCCGGTCCAAACGCGCGGCGGCCAGCCCGGCGCGGCCGGTCGAACCTGAGCGCGGCCGGTCGAACGTGCGCGGCGCGGCGCATCACACGGGTGCGGCGGCCAGCAGCGCGTGCACAACCCGGTCGGCGAGCAGCCGGCCGGGTCGCGTCAGCACCGCGACCTCGCCTGCTTCGGCCGGCATCACCTCCAGCAGGCCGTCCTCGGCCGCGCGGACAGCCGCCGCGCGACCGGATTCGTCGAGCAGATCCAGCGGCAGCCCGGCGGCCAGTCGCAGCCGCAGCATCACCCGCTCGGTGTGCCGCTCGGCCTCGGTCAGCTGCTCTGCCCCCGCCTCCGGCGACTCCCCCGCGCCGAGCAGGGCCGCGTACCGGGCCGGGTGCTTGGCGTTCCACCAGCGTCGACCGCCCAGGTGCGAGTGCGCGCCCGGCCCGACCCCCCACCAGTCCCCGTCCAGCCAGTACCCGAGGTTGTGCCGGCACGCCGCCTCTGCGGAGCGTGCCCAGTTGGACACCTCGTACCAGCTCAGGCCGGCCGCGCTCAGCCGGTCGTCGATCAGTTCGTAGCGGGTGGCCGCGACGTCGTCGTCCGGGGCGGGCAGCTCACCGCGAGCCACCCGGCGGGCCAGCGCCGTGCCGTCCTCGACGATCAACGCGTAGGCGGAGACGTGATCCACACCGGCGTCGAGCACGGCGTCCAGCGACGCGCGCAGGTCGTCGTCGGTCTCCCCCGGCGTGGCGTAGATCAGGTCGAGGTTGATGTGGGCGAGGCCCGCACTGCGAGCCTCCCGCGCGGCGGCGACGGCCCGACCGGGGGTGTGTCGGCGGTCGAGCACGGCCAGCACGTGCGGCGCGGCCGACTGCATGCCCAGCGACACCCGGGTGAACCCGGCCTCGACCAACCCGGCGAAGAACTCGGGTGAGGTGGATTCCGGGTTGGACTCGGTGGTGACCTCGGCGTCGGCCGCCAGCCCGAACGTCGCGCGGATCGCATCCAGGACCTCGGCCAACCGCCCCGCCCCGAGCAGCGACGGCGTGCCACCACCGACGAACACGGTGTCCACCGGACGCGGCCCGACCGTGCGCGCGGCGAGCTCGAGCTCGCGTCGCACCGCTTCGAGCCAACCCTGCGGGGACGCGCCCGAGCCGGACAGTTCGGACGCCGTGTAGGTGTTGAAGTCGCAGTACCCGCAGCGGGCCGCGCAGAACGGCACGTGCACGTACACGCCGAACGGGGGAGGTCGCACCGTCCCCAGGGTAGGCGGGTCGTCAGGACGGGTCGGCGTCGTTGCCCATGGACGTGCGTCGTCCTCGGGATGCGGTCCGACACGACGGACACGCTCGGGCCGTGTCCTGACCAGCGAGCCCGATGACATCCGCAGGCACGCCCCGAACGCTGACATCCGGCGGATCTGGACAGACGATGCGTGTGAATCCGCTCCCAGCATGCGGGCGCGCGTAGCCCACAGACCGGGCAGGTGGCACCCTGGACCTGTGACTGCGTCGAGGCCGGATCCCACCCGCGGATCCGCCGCGTCGACGGCCGACCCGGCTCGGGGATCCGCGGCCGTTCTGCTGCGGCTGGTGGCCCGCCGTCATGTCGATCTGCACCGGGTGAGCAGCGCGCTCTGTCGATAGCCCCGCTCCGCTCCGTTCCAGCCGTCGCCAGCCACCCATCGCCAGCAGGTCGCGCCCACCACCGTTGCGCGCCCCGACCCGGAGGCACCACCACCTTGCCGCCCACACCTCGTACGGTCCCCGCGAAGCGCAAGCGCGGCGAGGGCCAATGGAAGCTCGGTTACCGCGAGCCGCTGAACCCCAACGAGCGCACCAAGCGCGACGACGACGGGCTCAACGTGCGGGCTCGGATCGAGAACATCTACTCCAAGCGTGGCTTCGACTCCATCGACCCGGGTGACCTGCGCGGCCGGATGCGCTGGTGGGGCCTGTACACCCAGCGCAAGCCCGGGATCGACGGCGGCCGAACCGCGGCGCTTGAGCCCGAGGAGCTCGACGACCGCTACTTCATGCTGCGGGTCCGGATCGACGGCGGCGCGCTGACCACCGAGCAGCTGCGGGCGGTCGGCGAGATCTCCCGCGACCACGGCCGCGACACCGCCGACGTCACCGACCGGCAGAACATCCAGTACCACTGGATCGAGATCGAGAGACATGCCGGCGATCTGGCAGAAGTTGGAGGGGCTCGGCCTGCTCACCACGGAGGCCTGCGGGGACACCCCGCGGGTGATCCTCGGCTCGCCGGTCGCCGGGATCGCCGCGGACGAGGAGATCGACCCGCGGCCGGCGATCGACGCGATCCTCGACCGCTACATCGGCAGCAAGGAGTTCTCCAACCTGCCGCGCAAGTTCAAGACCGCGATCTCCTGGCAGCAGGACGTGGCACACGAGGTGAACGACGTGTCGTTCATCGGCGTCGAGCACCCGGAGCACGGCCCCGGTTTCGACGTCTGGGTGGGCGGCGGGCTGTCCACCAACCCGAAGATCGCGCAGCGGCTCGGCGCCTGGGTGCCGCTCGACGACGTCCCCGACGTCTGGGCCGGCATCATCTCGATCTTCCGCGACTACGGCTACCGGCGGCTGCGACACCGGGCCCGGATCAAGTTCCTGATCGCCGACTGGGGCGCCGAGGAGTTCCGGCGCGTGCTGGAGGAGGAGTACCTGCACCGGCCGCTGATCGACGGGCCGGCACCGGAGATCCCGGCCGTGCCGATCGATCACGTCGGCGTGCACCGCCAGCGCGACGGGCGCAACTACGTCGGCGTCGCTCCGGCGTCCGGCCGGGTGTCGGGCACCACGCTGATCGCGCTGGCCGACGCCGCCGAGCGGGCCGGCTCGCAGCGGGTGCGACTCACGCCGCAGCAGAAGATCGTCGTGCTGGACGTGACCGACGAGCAGGTCGAGCCGCTGATTGCCGAGCTGGATGCACTCGGGCTGCAGGCTCGCCCCTCGCCGTGGCGGCGGGCCACGATGGCCTGCACCGGCATCGAGTTCTGCAAGCTGGCCATCGTCGAGACCAAGGAGCGCGCGATCCGGCTGGTCGAGGAGCTGGAGAAGCGGCTCATCGACGTGGGGAGGTCGCTGAGGACGTAGCACCGATCTCGATCCACCTCAACGGTTGCCCGAACGCCTGCGCCCGCACCCAGGTGGCCGACATCGGGCTCAAGGGCCAGATCGTCACCGACGCCGACGGCAACCAGGTCGAGGGATTCCAGGTGCATCTGGGCGGCGGGCTCGGGCTGGATTCGGGCTTCGGCCGCAAGCTGCGCGGGCTCAAGGTGACCAGCGCCGAGCTGGGCGACTACGTCGAACGGCTCGTGCGGCGCTACATCGAGCAGCGCACCGAGGGCGAGCGTTTCGCGCAGTGGGTCGGCCGCGCGGCCGAGGACGACCTGAAGTGAGCCCAGAGATGAGCACCGGAAATGTCTGAGCGCGCCGTCCCGTTCTACTGCCCGTACTGCGGCGAGGAGGATCTGCGGCCGGCCGAGCAGAGCCACGGAGCGTGGTACTGCCCGGACTGCCTGCGGACGTTCTCGCTCAAGCTGGTGGGAATCGGAGTTCCGGAGGTGTCCCGATGACGGTGACCGTGGACGGGCGGGCGACCGCCGAGGCCGGCGCGGCGCTGCTCGGCCCGAACGCGACGGCCGAGCAGCTGCTCGCGTGGACGGCGGAGACGTTCGGCGACAGGTTCGTCGTCGCGTCGAACATGCAGGACGCGGTGCTGGTGGAGCTGGCGGCGCGAGCCCGGCCCGGCGTCGACGTGCTGTTCCTGGACACGGGCTACCACTTCGCCGAGACCGTCGGCACCCGGGACGCGGTGGAGACCGTGTACGACGTGCGGATCGTCAACGCGCGGCCGGAACACAGCGTCGCCGAGCAGGACTCGTTGCTGGGCAAGGACCTCTTCGCCCGCGACCCCAACCAGTGCTGTGCGCTGCGCAAGGTGGTGCCGCTGCAGAACACCCTGGCCGGCTACGACGCCTGGGTCACCGGCGTGCGTCGCGTGGAGGCCCCGACCAGGGCGAACACGCCGTTGATCACCTACGACGAGAAGTTCGGGCTGGTGAAGGTCAACCCGATCGCCGCCTGGAGCGACGAGGACATGGACGCCTACATCGCCGAGCACGACATCCTGGTGAACCCGCTGGTCGCCGAGGGCTACCCGAGCATCGGCTGCGCGCCGTGCACGCTCAAGCCGGCACCGGGCGCCGACAAGCGCAGCGGCCGCTGGTCGGGCACCGGCAAGATCGAGTGCGGGCTGCACACCTCATGACCGAAACCGCCCCCGTGAGTGCGCAGCCGCGTTCCTACACGGCTACGCACTCACGACCCTCCGGCGTCCCGACGCTGGACACATTGGACGCGTTGGACGCTCTCGAGTCGGAGTCGATCCACATCTTCCGCGAGGTGGCCGGCGAGTTCGACCGGCCGGTGATCCTCTTTTCCGGCGGCAAGGACTCGACCCTGCTGGTGCACCTGGCGGCGAAGGCGTTCGCGCCGGCCGCGGTGCCGTTCCCGCTGCTGCACGTGGACACCGGGCACAACTATCCCGAGGTGATCGACTTCCGGGACCGGCTGGTCGAGCGCCTCGGGCTGCGGCTCGAGGTGGCACACGTCCAGGACTGGATCGACGACGGCCGCCTCGTCGAGCGGGGCGACGGCACCCGCAACCCGCTGCAGACCATGCCGCTGCTGGACACGATCAACGCGCAGCGGCACGACGCCGTCTTCGGCGGCGGGCGCCGGGACGAGGAACGCGCCAGGGCCAAGGAGCGGATCATCTCGCTGCGCGACGCGTTCGGCCGCTGGGATCCGCGAACCCAACGCCCGGAGCTGTGGAACCTCTACAACGGACGGCACGCGCCCGGCGAGCACGTCCGGGTTTTCCCGATCTCCAACTGGACCGAGCTGGACGTCTGGCGCTACATCCGGCGCGAGAACATCGAGCTGCCGTCGATCTACTTCGCGCATCGGCGCGAGGTGTTCCGCCGAGACGGGATGTGGCTGGCCGAGGGGCCGTGGGGCGGGCCGCGCGGCACGGAGACCCTGGAGCCGATGACCGTGCGCTACCGGACGGTCGGGGACGGCTCGTGCACCGGGGCCGTCGAGTCCTCCGCCGTGACGGTCGACGAGATCATCGCGGAGGTGATGGCGTCCCGGCTCACCGAGCGCGGCGCCACGAGGGCCGACGACCGACTCAGCGAGGCGGCCATGGAAGACCGGAAGCGCGAGGGCTACTTCTGATGACACGTCCCGATCTGCTGCGCTTCGCCACGGCCGGCAGTGTGGACGACGGGAAGTCCACATTGGTGGGGCGGCTGCTCTACGACACGAAATCGGTGCTGGCCGACCAGATCGAGGCGGTGCACCGCGCCTCGGTCGACAAGGGACTGTCCACACCGGACCTGTCGCTGCTGGTGGACGGGTTGCGCGCCGAGCGCGAGCAGGGCATCACGATCGACGTCGCGTATCGCTACTTCTCCACGCCCAGCCGCGAGTTCGTGCTGGCCGACACCCCGGGTCACGTGCAGTACACCCGCAACACGGTGACGGGCGCGTCCACAGCGGAGCTGGCCGTCCTGCTCGTCGACGCCCGGCACGGCGTCGTGGAACAGACCCGCCGGCACGCGGCCGTCCTCGCGCTGCTGCGGGTGCCTCGGCTGGTGCTGGCCATCAACAAGATCGATCTGATCGACTACGACGAGGGTGTGCTCGCCGCCATCGGCAAGGACTTCACCGACCTCACCCGGTCGCTGGGTTTCGCCGACGACGCGGTGGTCACGATCCCGCTGTCCGCGCTGGTCGGCGACAACGTGGTGGAGCGCTCCGAGCGCACCCCATGGTACGAAGGGCCGACACTGCTCGGGCACCTGGAGACCGTGCCGGTGACCGGGCCCGACCTGGCCGCGCCGTTCCGGCTGCCGGTGCAGTACGTGATCCGCCCGCGGAGCGAGGAGCTGCCCGACTACCGGGGCTACGCGGGCCAGGTCGCGGCCGGCACGGTTGCCGCCGGCGACGAGGTCGTGGTGCTGCCCGGCGGCGCCCGTACCACGGTCACCTCCGTCCGGACCGCCGACGGACCGCTGGAGCGCGCAGGCACCGGGCGCAGCGTCACGGTGCTGCTCGCGGACGACATCGACATCTCCCGCGGCGACGTGCTGGCCTCAGCCGACGCCGCCCCGCGCGTGACGAACGAGCTGGACGCGACGCTGTGCTGGCTCGCGAGCACCCCGCTGCGCCCCGGTGCGCGGCTGCTGCTCAAACACGGCACCCGGACCACGCAGGTGATCGTCGGCGCGCTGGGCGAGCGGTTGGACACGGAGACCGTGAGCTTCGTCGACCCGCCTGCGACGCTGGCCGTCAACGACATCGCGCTGGTGTCGCTGCGCACCGCCGATCCGCTGCCGGTCGACGACTACGCGGACGTGCGCACCACGGGCAGCTTCCTGCTCATCGACCCGCCGACCGGGAACACCCTGGCCGCGGGCCTGATCGGCACCCCCCTCTGCTCCGGCTTCCCTCTGACCGCCCCTCCACGCGTCAGCTCCGCCAGGTCGAGGCGTCGGGCACCCGGGCCCGGACCACCCCGCCGGCCGGCCGGGCTCACGTCGAGCCGCCGCCGATCTGCTCGACCCGCTCCGCATCGAGGTGAGCCCCACCCCCGGCGTCCACGCCTCCCCGCGCGGCCCCGGCAGCCGCGCCGGGCTCCCCCGCCGCGTCACCGTGATGACCATCCAGTCCGGGCTCGTCGAGCGCAGCCACCCGGGCCCGTCGACGCCGGCGTGCCGGGCCACGTTCGTCACCGCCTCCAGCACCACCCGGTAGGCCACCACCTCCACCGCGGCCGGCAGCTCCGGCAGCTCTGTCGGCGCCGGTGCACGGTCACCGTCAACGGCGGCCGTCGGCGGCCCGCAGCCGTGCGCAGCCGCTGGGTCAGTGCGCCGAGCAGGCCCAGCTCGTCGAGCGCCTTCGGGCGCAGCCCGTAGACGATGCGGCGGATCTCGGCGATCGCCTCGGCGGCGTCGGCTCGCAGCGCGCGCAGCTCGGCGGCGGCCGGTTCGCTGCCCGGCCGGGCAGCAGGTTGCGGGCCGCGTCGGCGCTGTAGGCGATCCCGGTCAGAGTCGGCCCCAGCCCGTCGTGCAGGTCGCGGCGCATCCGCCGGCGCTCCTCCTCCAGCGCCGCCACCACCCGGCCGCGGGAGGCCTGCAGCTGCTCGCTCAGCCGCGCCGCCCGCAGCGCCTGGGCCAGCGGCGCGGCCACCAGTTCGAGCACCGCGCGGGTGCTCGGGCGGCAGCCGCAGCTGCTCCGGCGGCAGGCCGACCACCAGCTCCCCGACCACCTCGGTGCCGCACCCGCAGCGGGGTCACGGCACCGCGCCGCCGTGTCGAGCGCTCACCGGACGCGGCCACCGCCGCCCCGTCCTGGCGCAGCAGCACCGCCGGGCACCCCGAGCGCCGCCCGCAGCGTCTCCAGCCAGTCCTGCGGGGTCGCTGCCCGCGGTCAGCTGGCCGCCGAGCCGCGTCAGCGTGTCGCACCGGGTCCGGGCGGCCGCCGAACAGCACCTCGTCGACGAACCCGCGCACCCGCACCAGCAGCGGATGGAAGCCGACCGCGATCGCGGCCACCAGCAGTCCCTGCACCCCGCCGTCGGCGCCCCGCCCAGCAGCGTGACCACGGCCAGCCCGCCAGCGAACACGGCCAGCACCGCAGTCACCATCAGCGCGCCCACCACCACCGAGCTGATCACCCGCGACATCGACGGCGTCCGGGGCGAGCGCGGCGAGCCCGCGCTCAGCGGCAGCAGCAGCGAGAGCAGCGCAACGACCAGCGCCGCACGGCACTCGCCGATCGTCAACCCCTCGGTGGCGAAGCCGAACAGCAGCACCGCCAGCACGCTGCCGCTGACCCCGAGCACCAACCAGAGCAGTCGGCGGCGCGCCGGCCCGTGGTGTGCTCGAACAGCAGCCAGCCGGCGACGACCAGCGCGGTCGACGAACACCACATCCAGGACACGCGTCCGGCCAGCTCGTCAGGCCCAGCAGAGTGACCGCGACCGCCACCCCGCAGCACAGCACGGCGGCCGTCGGCGACCCGCAGCACGCCGGTCGTGCGGTCCGGGGACCACACGCAGCAGCCCCGCCGGGATCAGCACCCCGACGGCCAGCCCGACCAGCGCCATCGCCGGCTGTCGCCAGCCCGACAGCCTGCAGCAGCGGCACCACCAGCAGCGTCGCCGCGGTCAGCACGAACAACCCGCCGGCCGGCACGTCCGCTCGGCGCACCGCCGCCGCCCCGACCACCGCGTACCCGGCGCCGACGACCAAGGCCCAGATGGCCAGCTCGGCCCCGGGCCGGTCGATCCACAACGACGACCAGGCCGGCGACCACGAGCACCGCGCCGGCCACGTCCAGCCACGGCGCGGCGGCGCCCGGCGCCGGACGTCCCGGTGCCGGCACGGTCATCGACCGACACCGGCGAGCGCCGGAGCCACCGTCGACCGCCGCGGATCCCGGCCCAGACCGCCGTCGCGGGCCCGCACCACGGCCTCGGCCCGGGTCGCCACCCGCAGCTTGGCGAAGATCGCGGAGATGTGGTTGCCCACCGTCTTCGGGCGCCAGCTGCAGCCGGGCGGCGATGGTCGCGTTGTTGCGGCCCTGGGCGATCAGGTCGAGGATCTCCCGCTCCCGCGGGGTCAGCTCGGGGAACGGCGGGCTCGGCGCCGGCGGGTCGCCCAGGTGGCTCAGCAGCCGGGCGGCCACCCCGGGCCCGATCACCACCTGGCCGGCCACCACCGACCGGATCGCGGCCAGGATCTCGCTCCTGCTCGGCCCCCTTGAGCAGGTAGCCGCGGGCGCCGGCGCGCATCGCGGCGAACACCGCCTCGTCGTCCTCGAACATGGTCAGCACCAGCACCGCCGTGTCCGGGACCGCGGCGCGCCAGCCGCCGGGTGGCCTCGACGCCGTCCAGCTCCGGCATCTGCAGGTCCATCACCACCACGTCCGGCCGGCGTCAGCTGGGCCTCCCGCACCGCGGCGGCGCCGTCCGCGGCCTCGCCGACCACCTGCACCCCGTCCAGCGACGCCAGCAGCGCGCCCATCCCGCGGCGCACCACCGGGTGGTCGTCCGCGATCAGCACCCGGATCGGCTCGACGCCCCCTCTGCCACGTCGACTCCATGCGGTCGATGATGACCGGTCGGCGGCCCTCCGCCCAGCACGCACCCCCAGACGCCCGGGCGATCTCCCGGTCTGGCTGGGGCGGTACACCGATCCGCCGGGCGGTCGCAGCCGGCAAGCTTCGGTGCACGACGGGCGCTACTCGGCGGCCCGACGACCAGAGGAGACATCATGAGCATCGAGCCCGGAACCGTGCCGGCTGAGCACCAAGAACAAGATCGGTCGGCGCTGCCGTGCTGCTCGCCCTGCCGACGTGCTGGGCGTCCTGGCCATCCCGGCCCTCGCGGCCAGCGCGAGCCCGGGCCGCCGCCCGAGGTCATGATCGCCTGCGGGGTGCTCGGCGTGATCACGTTGGTCGCGGTGGTCTCCACGTTGCGCACCACCAGCCGGACGGGAGCCCGGATCATCTGCGCCAGCCGCATCCTGTCGGCGCTCACCTCGATCCCGGCGTTCTTCGTGCCCGACGTCCGGCCGAGCTGGTCCTGCTCGCCGCGGCCGGCTCGTGCTCACCCTTCTGCGTGTTCCTCGTGCTGGCCCGGCCAGCGGTGAGCCCGGCCTGAGCTGCGACGCCGGTCACATGCATCGGCCGGCGGTCGCGGCCTGCCACCTGCACAGTACAGACGTCCGGACATTTCCCGGCCATCCCGCCGCTCGGACACCGTGTTGTCCTGCACCGCGTGACGACGCACGATGAACGGGTGACATCGACGCCGCTGCGCCCGCAGCCCGGCCGCCCGGGAATCCGGGACGCCGCCGAAGCGTCGAACTCGAACGTGCTGACCTCCGATCTCGAACGCTTCTGGCCGTCCCGTCGCGGCCACGCCTTCGACGAGCTGTGTCGCTGACTGCTCGCTCCACCCGCTGAGCAGAGCCGCGCACCCCTGCGCGCCGTTCACCGTGCGGAGCAACGCCCGCCGGGTCCGTTCCCGCCCCGGCACAAGACGCCACCACCCCAGACAAGGACAGCCCGACATGCGCCGGCTCCGCGCCCCCGCCCTGATCATCGCCTCCCTCGCCCTGCTCGCCGGCGCCGCCTGCTCGCGTGCCGAGCCCGCCCCGCAGCCCGCCGCGCCCCCCGCCAACGGCGGAACCGCGCAGGAGCTGCGGCTCGGCTACTTCCCCAACGTCACCCACGCGCCCGCGATCATCGGCGTCGACCAGGGCCTGTTCAGCAAGGAGCTGGGCAGCACCACCCTCACACCGCAGACCTTCAACGCCGGAGGCGACGAGGTGAACGCGCTGCTCGGCGGCTCGTTGGACGCCGGCTACATCGGTTCCGGCCCGGCCATCAACGCCTTCGCCAAGTCCGAAGGGCAGGCGGTCCGGTTGCTCGCCGGCGCCACCGAGGGCGGGGCGCAGCTCGTGGTCAAGCCGGACATCACCTCGCCCGAGCAGCTCAAGGGCAAGACCATCGCCACCCCGCAGCTGGGCAACACCCAGGACATCGCGCTGAAGAAGTGGCTGTCGGAGAACGGGCTCACGGCAGGCGACGGCCCGCAGGACGTCAAGATCGCCAACCTGGAGAACCCGCGCACGCTCGACGCCTTCAAGCAGGGCAGCGTGGACGGCGGCTGGCTGCCCGAGCCGTGGAGCTCGCGGCTGGTGCTCGAGGCCGGTGCCAGCGTGCTGCTCGACGAGGCCACACTGTGGCCGAACGGCAAGTTCCCGACCACCGTGCTGATCGTGCGCACCGAGTACCTGCAGCAGTACCCGGACACCGTGCGGGCGCTGCTGCGCGGCCACCTGAACGCGATCTCCGCGGCCGCCGCCGACCCCGCACAGGCCAAGACGGTGGTGAACACCGGCCTGGAGAAGCTCACCGGCAAGGCGCTCCCCGAGGCGGCGATCGACCGGGCCTTCACCGAGATCACGCTGGACCCGGACCCGCTGGCCGCGACGTTCCCGCAGCTCGCGAAGGACAGCGTCACCGCGGGCATCACCGACAAGGAGACCGACCTCGCCGGCTTCGTCGACGTCGCCCCGCTGAACGCCGAACTCCAGGCCGCCGGCAAGCCGGCCGTGGACGCCGCAGGACTCGACAAGCCGGGTGGCAGCTCGTGACACCCGCCGGCGCCATCACTCCCGCGGAGGCGGCATCATGACAAGCGTTCTGGAACGCCCGGTCGTCGCCCAGCGCATCGCCGTGGAGCTCGACGGGGTGGGCAAGACCTTCGGCCACGGCTCCGACGCCGTCACCGCGCTCACCGGCGTCGACCTCCGGGTGCGGCCGGGCGAGTTCGTGGTGCTGCTCGGCGCCTCAGGCTGCGGCAAGACCACCCTGCTCAACCTGGTCGCCGGGCTGGACGACCCGAGCTCGGGCACGGTCACCGTGCACAGCGGCCGGCCCGCGGTGATGTTCCAGGAGCCCGCGCTGCTGCCGTGGCTGGACGCCGGGCGCAACGTCGAGCTGCCGCTGCGGCTGTCCGGCATGGGCCGGGCGGCCCGGCGTACCCGCGCGGCGGAGCTGCTGGATCTGGTCCGGCTCGGCGGGCAGGCCCGCAAGCGGCCGCACGAGCTCTCCGGCGGGATGCGCCAGCGGGTGGCGCTGGCCAGGGCGCTGGCCGCCACCACCGACGGCAACGGCACCGGCGGCGGCGGGCTGCTGCTGATGGACGAGCCGTTCGCGGCGCTGGACGCCATCACCCGGGATTTCCTGCAGGGCGAGCTGCGCCGGATCTGGGCCACGACCGGCACCGCCGTGCTGTTCGTGACCCACGACGTGCGTGAGGCGGTGCGGCTCGGGCAGCGGGTGGTGCTGCTCTCCTCGCGGCCCGGCACCGTGGTGCGCGAGTGGAACCTCGTCGACGTCGACGATCGCGAGCAGCTGACCGAGGAGATCACCGGCCGGTTGCGGGAAGTGATCTCCACGCATGGCCGCGCCTGAGCTGGTCACCGCGCAGGACTCGGCGGCACCGACCGCTGTCGCCGACGCCGCGTCGGTCGGCGCGGGACTCGACGCGCTGGACACCCCGACGGTCGAGCGCAGGCCGCTGCTGCGTCGGGTGCTGGCGACGGGGCTCCCGCCGCTGGTCGCGCTCGCGCTGTTCATCGGCGTGTGGCAGGCGGTGTGGGCGTCGGCGATCTACCCCGAGTACCAGCTGCCCGCGCCGCTGGCGGTGTGGGACGAGTTCGTCAGCACCGTCGTCGATGGGAGCATCTGGTCCATCACCTGGACGTCGGTGCACCGTGCCGTGCTCGGCTTCGCGGCCTCGGTCGTGATCGCCACCCCGCTCGGGCTGCTGGTGGCCAAGGTCCCGGTCGTGCGGGCCGCGATCGGGCCGCTGCTGGCCGGGATGCAGAGCCTGCCGTCCGTCGCGTGGGTGCCGGCGGCCGTGCTCTGGTTCGGCCTGACCGATGCCACGATCTACTTCGTGGTGCTGCTCGGCGCGATCCCGTCGATCGCGAACGGGTTGATCGCCGGCATCGACCAGGTGCCGCCGATCCTGCCCCGCGTCGGGCAGGTGATGGGGGCCGGGCGGTTCGACTCGGCCCGGCTGATCCTGCTGCCGGCCGCGCTGCCCGGCTACATCGCCGGCACCAAGCAGGGCTGGGCCTTCTCCTGGCGGTCGCTGATGGCCGCGGAGATCATCGCCACGTCGCCGCAGCTGGGCGTCGGGCTGGGTGCCTACCTCAAGCAGGGCAGCGACTTCAACAGCATCCCCGGCGTGATCGCGGCGATCTTCCTGATCCTGCTGGTCGGGGTCGGTATCGAGCTGCTGGTCTTCCGGCCGCTGGAGCGACGGGTGCTGCGCGCCCGCGGGCTGGGCCAGGCGTCATGAGCGGCGGCGGCGCGGGCACGAACCGGCTCGTCCGCCGCCGGCACGTCGACCACTGCCACGTCACCGCCACCGGCTGTCGCGTCTGATCGACCCCTCCCGGTGGCGCGTGGCGCGCCGGGATCTCCGATCGGACCGAAGAGGAACACAGCCATGTCCGAATCACCCGACCTGCCGTCGAACACACCCGCCGTGCCGTCCTCAACGAGGACTGGGCGGCCACCATCGTCGGCCTGCTCCTGCTCGGGCTGGTGCTCACCGGCCTGCTTCCCGGTTGGCTGGTGCCCTAGATGAGCGACGCGAACACCATCGGGAGCCCACAGAAGAGGAGCACGTCCGCGCCCGCGTCCCGCTCCGCTGGACGCTCGGCGGCATCGCCGTCGTGCTCGTGCTCGGCGGCATCACCCGGTGGCTGGAGCAGACCATTCCGGCCGCCAGCAAGGGCACCGCGTTCGGCGCGATCGCCGGCGCGATCGAGTACCCCGTGTACGCGATCGCGCTCGGCCTGCTCGGCAACGTCGTGCTCACGCAGCTCAGGGTGCGCGACCGGTTGGCCGACGGCTTCCGCACCGAGTTCTTCATCAAGACCGGGCTGGTGCTGCTCGGCGCGTCGATCAACATCGCGGTCATCGTGAGCGCAGCCGGACCGGCGATCGTGCAGGCCCTGGTGCTGATCACGGTCGTGTTCGGCTTCACATGGTGGCTGGGCGGGAAGCTCGGGCTCGACGACCGGCTGCGCGCGCTGTTGGCCTCGGCCGTGTCGATCTGCGGGGTGAGCGCCGCGATCGCCGCGGCAGGCGCTGTGCAGGCCAAGAAGGAGCAGCTGGCCTACACCGCAAGCTTGGTGATCATCTTCGCGCTGCCGTCGATCTTCCTGCTGCCGCTCGCCGTCGACGCGCTGGGGCTCGACCAGGCCGTCGGCGGGGCCTGGGTCGGAGGCAACATCGACACCACCGCCGCGGTGACCGCGGCGGGCGCGATCGTCGGCGAGCAGGCCCTGCAGATCGCCACGATCGTCAAGACCACCCAGAACGCGTTGCTCGGTGTCGTCGCGGTCGCGCTGACGGCGTACTTCGCGATCAGGGTGGAGCGCACCGGCGAGACCGCCCGGCCACGGGTGAGCGAGCTGTAGGAGCGGTTCCCGAAGTTCGTGCTCGGCTTCCTGGCGGCCTCGATCATCGCGACGGTGTTCACCTCGGCCGTGGGAGCCGGCGAGGCCAACTACAAGGAGCTTCGATGGCCATCCCGAACCGCACCGACCAGTCCACCCAGAGCCGCGACGACACCCGCCGGGGCATCGCCGAGCGCCTGCTCGGCTCCCTCGACGAGCTGGTCCGCAAGCACCGCGCGCTCGCCTTCCACACCGACCACGTGGAGCTGCACGCCGAGCTGATCGCTGCCGAGGTGGCGCACCAGCTCGCGATGACCCGCAACGCGCTGTACCGGCACCCGCCGCTGCACTGACGGGTCTGTCGGTCGTCACCGCGTGCTGATCGGCGCGCGGTGACGGCCGTGCCCTCGCCCGCATCGCCCGCTCAAAAGGGCACGGGACCATCAGGGCATGGCGGTGGACGGCTCAGGTCCGGCTGGTAGGTGCGACCGAACATGGCCTCCGCGCCGAGACCACCGGCCGATCGGAGCCGGCGTGGCGGCGTCTGCACCGGCTGCTCGCACAGTTCGACAGGAACCGGATCCCGACCGGTGGATCGGCGGAGCGCTGCCGGCTCGGGGTCGTCGGGGCGGTAGTCATGGGTGTCGCCGAGGTAGCGGTGACCGGTCGGGGTGATCCACTCGATGCGACCGTCGCCCAACATCCGGACCGTCCAGCCGGGGCGGTGCTTGGTGTGATGGTGGTGGGTGCAGCCGGTGGACAGGTTGTGGTCGGCGGTGACGCCGCCCTCCGCCCAGGGCACGACATGGTCCAGTTCGCAGTTGCCGGCCTGGCGCCGGCAGGTCGGGAACCGGCAGCGACCGTCGCGGGCACGCACGTGGTCGGCCAGTGCAGCCGGGGGCCGGTAGGTGGTGCGGCCGTGGTCGAGCAGCGCCCCCGACAACGGATCGGTGACCAGCCGTTTCCACACCCCGTCCGCGGCGATCTCCCGTGCCAGCTCGGCCGGAATCGCTCCGTACCCGGCCAGTTCACCGGGCTCGTCGTCGATCCCATCAGCGTCGTGTAGGGGATGGTCACGTGGACCAGTGGTTTCCCAGCAGCCGCTGGGCGCGGACCCGCCCGGCTCGGCCTGGGACTCGCAGTCCGCTTCCGCCGGCGGCGACTGCCGAGGCACGGGTGTTCCGGTCGGGTCGGTGCCCGGCTCGCGGGTGGTCAGTCTTCGGACTCCCGCGCTCTCGGTCTCGACAGCACTGGGGACAGTCGCATCGGCTGCGGTGTCAGCATCGGCGGTGGGGTCCTCGCCGTCGGCCTGGCCCTCTGCAGACGTGGTCTCACCGGGGTCGGTCTCAGCAGGGTCGGCCTCAGCAGGGTCGGCCTCAGCAGGGTGAGCACAGCAGGGTGGCCTCACCGGGGTCTGTCGCAGCAGGGTGAGCCTCACCGGGACCGCCCTCAGCAGGGTCGGCCTCACCGGGGTCGGGGTGGAGTTCGAGGCGGCCGGTGAGGAGGTCGACCAGGAGGTCGGCGCGGCGGGCGTCCATCTCGCGGGGATCGTCGCTGCCGAAACTGCGGGCGAGCCGGCTGAGCCACTCGTAGGAGGCCATCGCGTCGGGGGCACTGAGCAGCGCCCACAACGAGGCCATTCCGTCGTCGTGCTCCGAGAGCCGCACACGCCGCTGCCGGCGGGCCTCCCGGTGCCGTTCGGCCGCCCCGCGAGGATCGAGCGCGATGATCGCCCGGGCGAGCGCGGAGCGGAGCTGCGCCACGGTCTGTTCGGGGGCCTTCGGCAGCACCCGGTCCTGCACCGCGCTCGCTACCGCGGGAGGCAGGAAGGCGACCGTGTCGCAGATCGCGCGGGCCTTCCCGGCGTCCAGCCGGCCGCACTCCAGCAGAGCCAGGGTCGCGGCGAGCGGGCCGACGAGGCTGGCGGCCCGGCCGAGGCGGGACATCGCGGCACCGCGGGACACATGCAGCGCCAACCCGATCTCGTCGGGCGCCCACTCGCTTCCCGCGGAGGTGTTGCGGCACATGACCGCCTCCGGGTCGTCGCCGGGACGGCGCCGGGCGAACTCGGCCAGTACCCGGGCCTGTCGGGCCGTGGCCCAGGACCCGATCCGTTCCCACGCGACCGTCGCGTCGATCAGCTCGGCATCGGACAGCTCCGACAGCTCCGCAGTGGCGAGATCCAGGTGCAGGGCCAGCGACCCGGACGGAACTCGCTCGACCACTGATTCCGGCGGCTCCGGCGGCGCGTCGGCGGCGGTCAGGCCGGCCAGGATCTGGTCCGCATCAGGCCAGTCCACCGGCCCGTGGTCGGACGGCCACCGGTCGGAGCCGGGATCGGACAACGTCGACCTGGTCGGGTGCCCACATCGCGAGCCCTCGTAGCCACTCGGGCGCGCCGTCGCGCCGGCACCGGACATCGTCGACACCGGGAGGTACCGCGGGTCGGTCGGCCGTCTCGGAGTCGAACATACATTCGATTCTAACGGGCGGGTCCGACGGTTTCCGGGCACCCCTGGAGCGCGGCCCGATTCCTGTGCGGCTGAGCACGCTGCGCGGAGCGTGGCGTGCCGCCACGCCTATGTGCCGCCACGCCGACGGGCCGAGCACGGGACGAGCCGTCGATGGCCCTCGCCGAGGAAGCCCGCGAGCGTCAACCGCCGAGGCGGTTGCGACGGCACGACGACCACAAGAGCCTGGCCCGCCACCTCGCGGCGCGCCGGTGGCATCGCCGCGGCCTGCTGGATCAGGCTGCGGCCACTCTGCCCGCCGCTGCCGGGAGGCTGCGCAGCACCGCCCTGGCGATCGCGTCGTTGTAGCGCAGGCTCTGCGCGTTCATGCCCGGCCTGGTGAAGGCGCCAGCCACCTTGACCGTCGTGTGTGGACCGACGGCGAAGCGGCGCGGATGCACGGCACCGCTCGCGTCGACGACCGCGCCGTCGGCGGGACGCACCTTGATCAGCCCGGTGTTGCGCAGGACGGTGCCCTCGGCGTCGACGAGCACCTCCTCGCAGACACCGCCGTCGCGCACGAGCCCGGCGAGCAGCGGGTCGACCGTGCGCGCGGCGCTGGGGTCGGGCAGCCGGGCGTCCACGAGCACCGTTGCCGTGACGGGCGGCACACCGTCCAGTGTCGTGCTGCCCGCGCGGAAGCGGCCGTCGGCCACGTCCACCCACATGCCGGCGCCGAGGAACGCGATGAAGCCCGCCCGGGACAGCGCGAGCAGCTCCCGGACCCGGAAGCCGGGCGGGCCGCTGGCCACGGCGTTGAAGAAGCCCTGCCACCAGGCCAGATCGAAGGCCCGTGACCGCGCGGACAGGGCGCCCGACCCGGCCAGCCGAGTCGACTCGCCGAAGACCGACAGCATCGCGACGAACGCTCCGAGGTGCGGAGTGTGCCGATCGTCGACGTGCTGGCGCAGGTCCTCGGCGATGCGTCCGCGGACCAGCGGCTGCAGCGCGTCGAGGCTGTCGGCGCGCAGGCCGTCGAGCGGGCGGTCCAGTGCGGCGAAGTCGATGCGGTCCGCAGCGTCGGGCACCGCATCGGCCAGCAGCGCCGTCATCTCCGGCGAGTCCCAGTCCAGCTCCGCGTAGCGCGGCGCGAACTCCGGCCACGGCATCCGTACGCGGGTCGGGTGCCCGACGAACAGCTCGTGGTACCAGCCCCAGGCGATCTCCTTGGCCATCGACGGCCAGGCCTGCGCCCGCAGCTCCACGGGCTCGGGCGAGTCGATCAGCGCATCGACCACGTCGGGTCCGAAGAACCGCGGCAACGGCGGCCGTCCGGCGCGCAAGGCGTAGTGGGTCTTGGAGTGGTAGGGCGCGCCACGGGGCGAGCCGACGACCAGCCGCGGTTCGGCGCCCGACGCGACGTAGCGCAGGTCGTCCCCGTCGGGCTCGAAGCGGCCGCCCCGGCCTTCGAAGAGCAGCACCATCAGGTCGATGAACGCCAGGCCCATCCCGCGGGCGATCACGGTCTCCCCCGCCGCGATCACCGAGAGGTCGGAGTCTGTCGTCTGCTCGGGTGGCAGGTAACGCAACCCCAGCTCGGCGGCGCGGGTGCCGAGAGCACGCTCGTCGGCGGTCGGGGTCGCGTCGAGGTGGCCGGAGGCGAGAACGACGGTGTCCACCCGCAGCGGCGGCTCGTCCTCGAGGTGCAGGAGCTGGGTGGGGCCGTCCTCCGTGAGGCCCGTCGCCCGGGTGCGGTGCACGTGCGCGCGCATCCCTGGAGGCAGCCCGGCGATCACGTCGCGCAGTACCCGGCCCAGGTACTTGCTCTGCAGCCGCCTGCTGGGGAACGTCGACGCGGTGGTGGCGCGCAGCTCGGCGGCCAGCTCAGGGCCGAGCGTGTCGGGGTCGCCGAACTCGCGCAGATCCTGGGCCCAGTCCCAGAACGAGGGCCCAGGTCGCAGCGGTCCCTCGCAGATCACCGACTCGTCGGTGTACATCGTGACGTCCGCAGCCATCGAGTTCATCGCCAGCAGCGGCGACTGCTCGTGCCGCCAGATCCGGCCGGCCCCCGCCGGAAAGGGGTCGACGAGATGGACGTCGAGCCCGCCGGGGTGCAGCTCGGGGGCGCTCGCCGCCAGTCGTTCCAGGATTCCGGCGCCGCGCGGCCCGGCTCCGACGATCGCGATCGCGGGTCTCATGAGTTCCTCTCGAGGGCGGACGGGGATGTCCGGCCTCAGAGGGCGGCGCTCGTGCGGCAGAGATCCACGTGCCGGCGGCGCGACAGCGTCGGGGGCTCCATACCATCGAGGGTAGGGGCGGTCCTGCTCAGCCACCAGCGCAGCCGGAGGAGATCACGTGCCGGCCCCGGTCAGCGCCGCTCCTCGCCGACGATCATCCAGGGCCGCCGCAGCCGCCCTCCCCGGTCCGGGCTCCCCACGTGGTGGCGACCACCACCATGATCACCGCCTGCGGTGCAGGAGTTGCACGGGTGAGACCAGAACACCGCAGGCGGTGATCATGGCCGGGATCGTCGACCGCGGCGCGGCGGCGACGTGGCCCTCCGGCCGATACGCGCGGCCCTCCGCACCGGCCGCGGCGATCAGCGCCGCCAGCGCGTGCGCGGCCCGCTCGCTGCCGCTGGTGAGCGGGCCGGCGGGCTCGACAAGGTACCCGTCCCGCCGGATCTCGATCATGATCGAGCTCACCCGGGTATCCCGTTCGTAGTGGGCGAGTGGCACGTAGCTGCCACGGAACGGAGTGTTCAGCGCGACCGGACCCAGCTCGGCGAAGGCCGCCCGCGCCGCGTCGACCAGCCACGGCGGCGTGTGGGCCGGGTCGGTGCCGAGACACACGGCGGGGCGCAACCCCTCCGCGTGCAGCTCGTAGGGCAACGGCCGGCTCGGATAGGAGTGCAGGTCGATGAGCACCGCCCGGTCGGTGGCGGCCAGCCTGCCGTCCACTGCGTCCCGCACCGCGCGGGACCAGGGGTCGTAGTAGTCGGCGAGCAGCGCGGCTCGGTGAGCCGGGTCATCGGCCCGCAGCCGCCTGCCGCGCGTCCCGTGCGTGTACACCGCGGCCATCCCGACCGCGGCCATCTCCTCGCGAGCGTCCGGAAAGCGCTCGACGTCGACGACGAAGCGGGACACCCCGTTGATCAGGGCCCATGGCCGGCTGGCGGCCTGGTCCGCGGCATCTCCCGCGATCCGATCGGTGTCGTGATCGGTCAGCGCGGCCAGCTCCGACGCCAGCTCCGCGTCGTCGAGCAGCAGGTGCGGCCGCGTCCACTCCGGGATCTGCCTGCCGGCGTGCGGGACGTGCAGCAGCACCGGGCTGCCGTCGTCACCGGGAACGGGTACCGGGGCGGTCAGCGGGTTCCTCGGAGAATGGCAAGCGTCGCGAAGGTCGCCCAGCGCGGCTCGCCGTAGACGGCCTCGAGGGCGTCGGTCGCCCGCCGGGCCGTGCGGCACGCGGCGATGGCGACGTCGCGGCCGAACGTCGCGCGGTGGTCGTAGTCCGCGTCCTCCCGCAACCCTTTGAGCTGCACGAACCCGAGAGCAAAGGTGCGCAGCTCGGCCGATTCGCGCGCGAGCTCGACCAACCCGGCGACGGGGGTCGGTGGCGTCCCGCGCCCGTTGACCCATCCCGCGACGGTGGCGATCGAGCTGTGCCCGGTCGCGCGGCACAGCTCCCAGCGCGCGCTGTCGGGCCCGAGCGGAACGGCGGCCCACGCCAGGTTGAGCGACACCCGGTGGAACACCGCGTAGTAGGCGGCCGAGACGGAGCGACGGGCGTGCACGCTCCGCGGAACGAGCACGTCGCCCGGCAACCGGGCGAGCTGTTCGGCGTGACCCAGGACCGCGTCGGGGCAGAGGCCGGACGACTTCCCGTCGGGCTGCGTCACGCCGCCCCGTCCGACTGTGACTGCAGGTGGAGGTAGGCCAGAACCTGGTGATCGGTGTCGAGTGCCAGGTCGTTGACCGCCTGGTACAGCGCGAAGATCCCGTCGATCGGCCAGCCGGCCTCCGGGTCGACCGGATCGGCGAGCACCGCGGTCAGCCGGACGATCGCCTCCCCGCCGCTGTCGATCTCCGACCGCGAGTCGACCCTGATGATCTGCAGTGGCGGGAAGTCGTCGGAGTGGGTCATCATCCAGCCGGCGAGGTCGCGGCCTTCCTGCTCGATCATCTCCGCCGTGCGCATCGCAACAGCGTAGGTGCGGGCGCGGGAGGGGACCGGCCCGCCCGCACCGGCGTTCCGGCTAGGACACGGCCTAATGTCGGCGTCCATGACCGCCGCCATCGGCACCGGAACCGCGTTCGGATCGCTGCTGCGGGACTGGCGCCTCCGCCGCCGCCTCACCCAGCTCGATCTCGGGCTGGCCGCGGACGTCTCCGCCCGGCACCTGAGCTTCCTGGAGACCGGCCGGTCGCGGCCGAGCCGGGAGATGGTGCTGCTACTGGCCGACGAGCTGGACGTGCCGCTGCGTGGGCGCAACGAGCTGATGGTCGCCGCCGGGTTCGCACCGCCCTACACCCAGCACGGGCTCGACGACACCGAGCTGGGCGACGTGCGGCGTTCGCTGCGGCGGATCCTGGACGGGCACGAGCCCTACCCCGCGGTGCTCGTCGACGGGCTGTGGAACCTCGTCGCCGCGAACCGGGCGGTGCAGCTGCTCACCGACCTGATCGATCCGACGCTGCTGGCCCAGCCGGTGAACGTGCTGCGGGTGAGCCTGCATCCGCGCGGCCTCGCGCCCTACGTCGTCGACCTGCAGGAATACGCGGCACACGTGGTGTCCCGGGTACGCCGGCAGGCCGAGCGGGCCGCCTCCACCGGGCTGCGGGCGCTGCTCGGCGAGCTGGTCGGCTACTGCCGCGACGCGGGGCTCGACCCGGTGGCGCAACCCCGCGACCGGATCGTGCTTCCGCTCCGCCTGCGCCACCCCGACCAGGAGCTGACGCTGTTCTCCACCGTCGCCGTGCTCGGCGCGCCGCTGGACGTGACGCTGGACGAGATCGCCATCGAGAGCTTCTTCCCCGCGGACGACGCCACGAGCGCCTACCTGCGCGCGCGATTCGGATAAGGCGCCGCACCCGCTGCCCTCATCCGGGACCATGGCTCTCGGCGGCGAAGGGGGAGCGTGTGGCCGCGAAGCAGGGTGCACCGCACGAGGAGGAGACGGCACCGTTGATCGGCGCCGACGATTTCGAGACCCCGTACTGGGCACTGGGCTTCGAGAAGCTGTCGCAGGCGGGGTTGCGCGAGGTGGCCGCGGCCACACCGCGGACCATCGGGCGGCTCGTGGTGGCGGCGTGGGCCGCCGCGCCGCGGCTCACCGTGCTGGCCGGACTGCTGCAGCTGGCCACCGGCTGTGTCCAGGCGTTCGGTCTGCTGGCCACGGCCGACGTCTTCACCAGGCTGCTCGCCGCCGGTCCGACGCCGGAACGGGTCGTCGCTGCCATGCCGGCCCTCGCCGTCGTGGTGGGGGCGTTCGCCGCACGCGGGTTGCTCGACGCCGGCGCGGGTGCGGTGCAGGCATCGTTGGGCCCACGCGTCGAGCGGCGCGCCGAGGACGAGCTGTACGCCGCGTTGATCGAGGTCGATCTGGTCGCCTTCGACGAGCCCGACTTCACCCACCTCGTGCAGCGGGTCACCGACCGACCACCGAACCGGTTCCAGTACGCCGTACGCCAGGCCGGGGATCTGGTCGCCGGGATGGTCTCCGCGGTGTCGGCGATCGCCACGGCCGGTGTGTTGCATCCGCTGCTGGCCCCGGCCGTGCTGCTGGCGGTGCTGCCGCAGGCGTGGGCCAGCGTCCGCTCGGCCCAGCTCGAGTTCGGCTCATGGCTGCGGATCAACTCGCAGGCCAGGCGGTTCGCGGTGACGGGCGCGCTCATCTCCGATCGCGACAACGCCGCGGAGGTGCGGGCCTTCACCACCCAGGACGTGCTGCTCGCAGAGCATCGGCGCATCGCCGACGACCTGATGAGCGAGGCCATCGGGGTGGCGCACCAGCAGAACCTGGCCCGGACGCTCGGGCGGGCGCTGTCCGGACTCGGCACGGGAACCGGCTTCGTGGTGCTGGGCCTGCTGCTCCACTCGGGCGGGCTCCGGCTCGCGCTGGCCGGCACGGCGGTGCTGGCGATGCGTGCGGCGTCGACCTCGATCGTGAACGCGGTGTTCAGCGTGAGCCAGCTGTACGAGTCCGGGTTCATGATCGACCTGCACCGCACGTGCGTGGCCGATGTGCGTGGCCGCCGTCGTCCCCTCCCCACGGCGGCGCTGCCAGGGGATCCCGAGGTCGTCGAGCTCGCCGGAGTGACGTTCCGCTACCCGGGCCAGGACGGGCTCGCGCTCGACGACGTCACGCTGCGGCTGGAACGCGGTCAGGTGGTCGCGCTGGTCGGGGAGAACGGCTCGGGCAAGTCGACGCTGGCGAAGGTGCTCACCGGCCTGTACCTGCCCGAGTCGGGGACCGTGCGGTGGAACGGAGTCGACACCGCCACCGTCGACGCGCGCGACCTGCACGACCGCGTCGCCGTCGTCATGCAGGATCCGCTGCACTGGCCGATGACCGCCGAGAACAACGTGCGGATCGGGCGGCTGGGACGCCCCGACCCCGACGACGTCGTGCTCACCGACGCCGCCACCCGCTCGGGCGCGGCCTCCGTGCTGGCCGAGCTCCCCGACGGGGCCGCCACCATGCTGTCGCGCCAGTTCCAGACCGGCCGGGACCTTTCCGGCGGTCAGTGGCAGCGGATCAGCGTCGCCCGCGGGCTGTACCGGGACGCCCCGCTCGTCGTGGCCGACGAGCCCACCGCGGCCATGGACGCCCGCGCCGAGCACGCCGTGTTCGCCGCGCTGCGCGGCATGGGTGGCGGTGAGCGGATCACCGTGCTGGTCACGCACCGGTTGGCCAACGTGCGGCACGCCGACCAGATCGTCGTGCTCGAGCAGGGACGGGTCACCGAGCTGGGCACGCACGCCGAGCTGATGGCCGTCGCCGGCACCTACCGCGAGCTGTTCTCGCTGCAGGCCCGGGCCTACGCCGATGATCCGGATACGGTCTCCGCGTGACCGAACTCGTACATCTCGACGTCGCCACCGACATCGCGACGATCACCCTGGACTCGCCGGCCAACCGGAACGCGCTGTCGGCACGGCTGCGTCGCGAGCTGCTGGCGCACCTGGAGACGGCCGTCGCCGACGGGGCGGTGCGGGTGATCGTGCTGGCGCACACCGGCCCGGTCTTCTGCTCGGGGATGGATCTCAAGGAGTCCCGCGGCGCGAGCGCCCAGGACCAGGGGGTCAACGAGTTCCCGGCGATCCTGGAACGGATCTGGACCTCACCGACGCCGGTGCTGGCCCGACTCGGCGGCCCGGCACGGGCGGGCGGGGTCGGGTTGGTCGCGGCGTGCGACATCGCGGTGGCCGCCGCCGAGGAGACCACGTTCGCGTTCAGCGAGGTACGGATCGGGGTGGTGCCGGCGATCATCTCGGTGACCGTGCTGCCCCGGCTGCTGCCGCGGGCCGCCCACGAGCTGTTCCTCACCGGCGAGACCTTCGACGCGCACGTGGCGGCGCAGATCGGGCTGATCAACAGCGCGGTACCCGGCTTCGACCTGGACGCCGAGGTGAACCGCTACGTCGGCATGCTGCTCCGCGGGGCGCCCGGTGCGCTCGCGGCGACCAAGGAGTTGCTCCGTCGCGAGCGGCCGGCGGCCATGGCCGACCAGTTCGCCGAGATGCTGCAACTCAGCGCCACGTTCTTCGCCGCCCCCGAGGCCCAGGAGGGCATGGCCGCGTTCGCCGCCAAGCGCCCGCCGTCCTGGTCCCCGTCGTGAGTGCGCAGCCGTGCTCGAGCACGGCTGCGCACTCACGGCGGGGTTAATCTGGTCAGGTGCTGCTGGCCGGACCGTTCGAACGCGCCGTCGAGGTGCTGGCCGGGCGGCCGCTGGTCGCGCTCACCGGCGCCGGGCTCTCGACCGACTCCGGCATCCCCGACTACCGGGGGCCCGGCGCGCCGCGACGCACGCCGATGACATACCAGGAGCTCCTGTCCGGGAAGCAGGCGCAGCGCCGCTACTGGGCGCGCAGCCACGTCGGGTGGGCCCGGATGTCGCGCGCCGAGCCGAACGCGGGGCACCGGGCGTTCGCCGAGCTGGAACGCGCAGGGGTGCTGGACGGGCTGATCACCCAGAACGTGGACGGGCTGCACACCGCGGCCGGTAGCCGGGCGGTGATCGACCTGCACGGCCGCATCGCCGACGTGGTCTGCGTCGGGTGCGGTGGTCGCAGCTCACGGTCGGAGCTGCAACGCCGGCTCATCGCGCTGAACCCGGGATTCGTCGAGGCGGCCGGCGCCGCCGTGGAGACCGCCCCTGACGGCGACGCGGAGCTGGAGGCCGTCCACGGTTTCCGGCTCGCAGGCTGCACCGGTTGCGGCGGCCTGCTCAAGCCGGACGTGGTCTTCTTCGGCGAGAACGTCCCGCGGGAGCGGGTGGCCATGGCCTACGCCATGGTCGATGCGGCCGTCGCGGGCGCGGGGGCGTTGCTCGTCGCGGGATCCTCGTTGACGGTGATGTCCGGGCTGCGGTTCGTCCGGCACGCCCATCGACACGGGATGCCGGTGGTGATCGTCAACCGGGGGGCGACCCGAGGGGACGAGTTCGCGACGGTGCTCGTGTCCGCCGGCTGCTCACCGTTCCTCACCGCGCTGGCAGAGACGGATCTCCGGCTCAGCGCCTGACCGCGGCGTCGTCAGCGGCGTCCGGAGCCGGGCCGCTTGCGGCGAACCGGGCCGCGACCACATCCCAGAGCCGGTCGAACGCGGCGGCTCCCCCCCATGCGGCTGGCACCACCACGACCAGGGCCAGCAGTACCTGCAGGGGGAACGGGAGCTGGGTGAGCCACAGCTCGACCGAGTCCCACCAGTCCGCCACCGCGCGCGCCATGTGCTCCACCCTACGGC
Source organism: uncultured Actinomycetota bacterium (assembly GCA_963841985.1). Classification (GTDB taxonomy): domain Bacteria; phylum Actinomycetota; class Actinomycetes; order Mycobacteriales; family Pseudonocardiaceae; genus Pseudonocardia. The sequence goes on along the minus strand of CAWJFD010000009.1, from coordinate 20,664 downwards.
GGGTGCCCGCGATCGATCCGGGTTAGGTTCACAGGCATGTTCGCCGTCTACGCTGCCGAGCCCAACGCCGATGCCCCGCTCGAATCGCTGCGGGTCGGGGAACGCCCCGCGCCCGATGTGCCCGACGGCTGGGTGGCCGTCACGGTCACGGCCGCCAGCCTGAACATGCACGACATCTGGACGTTGCGCGGCGTCGGTATCAAACCCGACCAGTTCCCGATGATCCTCGGTTGCGACGGCGCCGGCCGGCTCGAGGACGGCACCGAGGTCGTGCTCCACTCGATCATCGGCGAACCGACGTGGTTCGACGACGAGACGCTCGATCCGAAGCGCACGATGCTCACGGAGAAGCACCAGGGCAGCTTCGCCGAGACGGTGGTGGTGCCGCGGCGCAACGCGATACCTCGACCGGAGGGACTGAGTGCCGTGCAGGGGTCCGTCATGGGCACCGCGTGGCTCACCGCCTACCGGATGCTGTTCACCAAGTCCGGCCTCCAGCCGGGACAGACGATGCTCGTGCAGGGTGCATCGGGCGGAGTGTCCACAGCGCTCGTCCAACTTGGACGCGCGGCCGGGATGCGGGTGTGGGTGACCGGGCGCACCGACGAGAAGCGGGCCGTCGCCGAGAAGCTCGGGGCGCACGCCACCTTCGCCACCGGGGAGCGGCTGCCGGGCAAGGTCGACGCGGTGTTCGAGACCGTCGGCGACGCGACCTGGGCACACTCGATGCGCGCCCTCAAACCCGGCGGCGTGATCGTTGTCTCGGGAGCCACCAGCGGCGCAAATCCGGGCGCGGATCTGCAGCGGTTGTTCTTCCTCCAGATGCGCGTGATCGGCTCCACAATGGGCACTCGCGACGAGCTCGCGAACCTCCTCGAGTTCGTGGCGAATGCCGGGATCGCACCCGAGATCGGGCTCGAGCTTCCGATGGAGCGGGCGGAGGACGGTTTCCGCGCGATGCTCGCAGGGGACACCGCTGGGAAGATCGTCTTCACTCGCTGATACCGTCCGGCGCTCGCAGTAGGCCGTTCGTCTCGCACATACCTCGGACCAGAGCAACCATCGGTCCAACCAGTATGTACATTCAGTAATCGTGTCCGAATACACGGATCAGGGTGTGCCAGGGACGGTGTTCGTGCCGGCCCAGCGGGTGACAGGTCTGGTCGAGGTGCTCGACCGGCTGGACCGCGCGGTGGCGGCTGCGCTGTCGCCCGTGACGGCCGCCGAGGGAGTGAGCCGGGACGGCTGGCGCGTGCTGCTGATGCTCGCCCGCGGCGGTGGTCGGAGCATGGGCGAGATCGCCTCCTACACGGCGCTGCCGGCGCCGACCGCCACCCGGGTGGTGGACCGCCTGGTCGTTTCCGGGCTGGCCTACCGACGCACCGATCCGGTCGACCGGCGCCGGGTGCTGGTGCATCTGGCGGGGGCGGGGAGAACGGTGATCGAGCGGGTCTGCGGCACCGTCGAACGGCGGGCATCGGAGGTGCTCGGCGCCGCGCACACCCCCGAGCGCGCACGGCTCGCCGAACTCCTCGAGGCGCTCGCCGGCATGAACGCCCGCAACTGAACCCGGCAGGAGCTCAGCGCCGGCCGACCGTCGAGCGCAGGTTGAACAGAGTCCGATCCAGCCAGTCCTGGCCGCGCGCTCCGACCCGATGTCACGGTCCGCCGCCAGTCGGCCACTGCAGGCCGGTCGAGCCCGCCCGGGTCGCCCGCGCGAACGCGCCCCGTTCACCCGGTCCCGGTGAAACCCGGCGGTCCACGGTCATCGCCGCCATCACCGCGCCGACCTGCCAACGCTCTCCGACCACCGCGGCGGAGCAGTCCACTGCGGACAGGGTGAGGTTCTCCCCCACCCCGCCGGGATCCATCCGCTGTCCGAGCTCGGCAGCCCAGAATGCGAGGTCCTCACACGCGTAGGCGTAGACCGCCTGGTCGGAACCGCCGTGGTTGGCGGTGTCGCAGATCGTGTCACCGGCCACGCCGTACGACAGCAACCGGACCGGACCGTCGACCGGACGTTTGTCTATTCCGGACCGCCCACTCTTTACCTCGGTCCAGGGGTCGGTACGCACCACGGCCACGTTGACCGCGACGACGTGCCCGTCGGTGCTCAACGGGGCTCCCTACTTCTTGGCCGTGTCCGTCGACAGCGCGGCCACGAAGGCCTCCTGCGGCACCTCGACCCTTCCGATGGTCTTCATCCGCTTCTTGCCCTCCTTCTGCTTCTCCAGCAGCTTGCGCTTGCGGGTGATGTCACCGCCATAACATTTGGCGAGCACGTCCTTGCGCAGCGCCCGGATGTTCTCCCTGGCGATGATCCGGGCGCCGATCGCGGCCTGGATCGGCACCTCGAACTGCTGGCGCGGGATGAGCTCGCGCAGCTTCGTGGCCATCGTGGTGCCGTAGGCGTACGCCGAGTCGCGGTGCCGGATCGCCGAGAACGCGTCCACCGCCTCGCCCTGCAGCAGGATGTCGACCTTCACCAGGTCCGCCTGCTGCTCACCGGCCTCCTCGTAGTCCAGGCTGGCGTAGCCGCGGGTGCGCGATTTCAGCGCGTCGAAGAAGTCGAAGATGATCTCGGCGAGCGGCATCGTGTAGCGCAGCTCGACCCGGCTCTCGGACAGGTAGTCCATACCGCCCAGCTGCCCGCGCCTGCTCTGGCACAGCTCCATGATCGCGCCGATGTACTCGGACGGCGCCAGGATCGTCACCTTGACGATCGGCTCGTAGACCTCCGCCACCCGCCCGGTCGGCCAGTCCGACGGGTTGGTCACGATCATCTCCGTCGCACCGGTCTTGTCGGGAGCGTCGAGGATCACCCGATAGACGACGTTCGGAGCGGTCGAGATCAGGTCAAGGCCGGCCTCACGCTCCAGCCGGTCGCGGGTGATCTCCAGGTGCAGCAGGCCGAGGAAGCCGCAGCGGAATCCGAAGCCCAGTGCCGCCGACGTCTCCGGTTCGTAGGTGAGCGCGGCGTCGTTGAGCTGCAGCTTGTCCAACGCGTCGCGCAGCTCGGGGTAGTCGGAGCCGTCCACCGGGTAGAGCCCCGAATAGACCATCGGCCGCGGCTCGCGGTAGCCGACGAGCGGCGTGGTGGCACCGTGCCGCTGCGTGGTGACGGTGTCCCCCACCTTGGACTGCCGCACGTCCTTCACGCCCGTGATCAGGTAGCCCACCTCGCCCACACCGAGCCCGATGCTCGGCTTGGGCTCCGGCGACACGATGCCGATCTCCAGGATCTCGTGGGTGGCCCCGGTGGACATCATCCTGATCCGCTCGCGGGGGGTGATCCGGCCGTCGACCACCCTGATGTAGGTGATCACGCCGCGGTAGGTGTCGTAGACCGAGTCGAAGATCATCGCGCGGGCCGGGCCGCTGTCGTCGCCGACCGGCGGCGGGACCTGGCGGACCACCTCGTCCAGGAGTTCGCGCACGCCGTGACCGGTCTTCGCGCTCACCCGCAACACCTCGTCCGCGTCGCAGCCGATGATGTGCGCGATCTCCTTGGCGTAGCGGTCCGGATCGGCGGCAGGGAGATCGATCTTGTTGAGCACCGGGATGACGGTCAGGTCCTTCTCCAGCGCGAGGTAGAGGTTGGCCAGCGTCTGGGCCTCGATCCCCTGCGCGGCGTCGACCAGCAGGATCGCGCCCTCGCAGGCCTCCAGCGCACGGGAGACCTCGTAGGTGAAGTCCACGTGGCCGGGGGTGTCGATCAGGTGCAGTACGTGCTCGGCCGCGGCACCGTCCTCCTGGACGACCCGCCACGGCAGCCGGACGTTCTGCGCCTTGATCGTGATGCCGCGCTCGCGCTCGATGTCCATCCGGTCGAGGTACTGGGCGCGCATCGCGCGGCCCTCCACCACGCCGGTGAGCTGCAGCATGCGGTCGGCCAGCGTGGACTTGCCGTGGTCGATGTGCGCGATGATGCAGAAGTTGCGGATCAACTCCGGCCGGGTGAAGGTCTGGTCGGCGAACGAGCTCACGTGTCCTCCTCGCCGGCGCTCGTGGGCCGCGTTCGCCTAGCTGCTGTGTCTGATGGTGAGCTCGCAAGCTCGCTCAAGGATGGTTCCTTCGGGTGCGGGTCCTCCTATCGTCCCACGGGCGCGGACGGGGACCCGGCCGCGGCCGGGGAGGCCGCCGTCACCACGAGCGGATGATCAACGGTCCGGTGGGCTCATTGCGCGCGCAGCCGCAACCGTGTGCATCCGGGGTGCACGGGGTCTGGCCACGCTCGAACGTGGGAAACACCCGATCGGCCGCCTGCACTCTCGCCTGCACGTGCAACGATATTCACGTGCGCGGGTAGGGGACCGATCCGCGCACCGCTGGCCCGGGGCCTCCTCCCGGTGACCTGTGTCGAGGAGCCGTCCCAGGGGGCGGTGGTGGGTCACTCGCGTTCACCCGTGGGCCAGCCGACGGCGCCGGAATGCTCGTTGAGCATCGGAGCGCCCGTATGCCGCTGCGCTCAGGACGCCCGCTATCTCGTCGACGCACAGATCCTGGATCGTGCCACGGACATGTTCCGCTGGCAGCAGCTGGCCGCGCCGGCCGGCCGCGCGGCCGCGCGACGGGGGCTCGACGAGCTGCTCGCCCACGCGCGCCGGCACCGACCGCCTGCCGTGGTGTCGGACCTGCTCGGCATGGGCATCGCGGTGCGGATCCACGGCGGCTGCAACGCCGACGCGGGCGACACCGCGATGCTGCTGACCGAGTTCCGCAAATATGCCGAGCGGTCAGGGAACGACCGGCTGCTCGGCAACGCCTGGGCACTGCGGGCGCGCTACAACACGACCTTCCGGCGCTCGGGCTCAGCGCGGGAGCAGGACCCCCTGGTCGACGCCGCGAAAGCCCTGGACGTTCTCACCGAGATCACCGGGCCGGGTCCGGACGAGGACGAGGCCTCGTGGTCACGCTCGCATCTGCTTTCGCTCGACCTGCTGATAGTGGCGTTGCTCACGCTGGGGGCGCACGAGATCGCCGACGAGGTGTCGCACCAGGCGATCGTTCTCTCGGACGCCGGGGGCTCGGCGCTGGATCGGCTGGCCCACCAGCTCTACCGGGTACGCCTGCAGCTGTCCTGGGCGCTGCGGCTCGAACGCAGCGGGCGGGAGGCGGCCGCCACCAGTCGGCTCGTGGGCGCTGCCCAGGCCGCACACGATGCCGCCCGGTTGTGGGCCCCCGCATTCGGCCGGAACTGGGCCGACGGACCGCCCGCCGCGCGACAGTGCCCGATCATCGGCGTCGCCTATGCCTTCCACCGGCCGGGCCCGGAGCACCTCGATACGCTCGCGGAGTTGCTGGCGATGGCGCACTACACCGATGATCGCGTCGCGGTGGCGATCGCGACGGCGCGCTGCCTGCTGGCCGACCACCGGCCCGATGACGCGTTGGCGGCACTGGCTCCGGTGCGCTCCGAGCTCGCGCACGGCCGATCGGATGCCGTTCTCGTGCTGGCCCTGCACCGGGAGTTCTCGCAGGCCGAGGCCGCCGCGGCAACTGCGGCCGGAGCCGGGCGGCCGGCGCGGGACACCGACGCCTTGAGCCGCTACGCCGCCGCACTCGAGGGTGAGCTCCGGACACTCCAGGAGGCCGCGATCTCCGCCCTGCGCAGCCATCGCGAGAACCACCGGCTCAGCCGGGAGCACGGCGTCCTGACCCTCAAGCACGGTGCCGTCACCGCCCAGTTGATGGAAGATCCGCTGACCGGCCTCCCGAACCGGCGCGCGTTGGACCTGCAGCTCGCGGCGGCCACCAGCGAGGCGAGCCAGCCGTGCTCCGTCGCCCTGATCGATCTGGACCGCTTCAAGGACGTCAACGACGGCCACTCGCACGCCGAGGGTGACGTCGTGCTGCGGAGGATCGCCACCACCCTGCGTGCCACGCTGCGGTCGCACGACGTGGTGGCCCGCTACGGCGGCGACGAGTTCGTCGTGATCATGCCGTCCACCCCGCTGGCGGAGGCGAAGGCGGCTCTGACCAGGGCGACCCAGGTCATCGCCGAGCTCCCACCCGAAGTGGCGTCGGGGGTCACGATGTCGGTCGGCGTGGTGGGCGCGGAGCCGCACGGCGAACCGGCGGCCACGCTCGCGGCCGCGGACGCCGCGATGTACCAGGCCAAGCACGAGGGTGGCAACAAGGTGATCAGCGCGCCCGCCGGGGCTGCGCGCACCGGCCCCGCCGTGGCCGAGGTCGTGGAGATCCCGGCGCAGCCGCGGGCGGTCGGTCCGGACCAGCAGCACTCGGAGCGAGCAGCCGCTGACGAGGCTCACGCCAGCCGCGTCATGTTCACCGTGACGTCCAGCGCGGCCGCCGCTCCGCCGGAATAGATGCCCTTCAGCGGGGGCACGTCGGCGTAGTCGCGGCCCACCGCGACCCACACGTGCCGGTGGGCGATCTCCATGTCGTTGGTCGGGTCGTAACCCCACCAGCCGCCGGTCCAGGCCTCGATCCAGGCATGGCTCTCGCCGCTGACCGTCTGGCGGACCTCGGTCAGCGCGGACGGCAACAGGTAGCCCGACACGTAGCGGGCCGGGATGCCCATCTCGCGCACCAGCAGCAGCGAGAGGTGCGCGAAGTCCTGGCAGACACCGGTGCGGGCGTCCCATGCCTCGACGGCCGCCGTGTGCACACCGGTCGTTCCCGGTTGGTACTCCAGGTGCTCGCGCACCCAGCCGCAGGCCGCCAGCACCGCGTCGGCGGGCTCCTTGCCCCGCTTCAGCGCCCGCGCCGCCCGCGCCAGGTCGCGGTTGCGCCCGACGTAGTCGGTGAACTCCAACGTCTCGGTGTAGCGGTCCCGCACCTCGTCGCTCGCCAGCTCGGCCCAGCTCGCGGAGCGGGCCGGGGCCACCGCGTCCGCGGTCTCGACCACCGACGTGCCGGTCACGGCCAGCTTGGTGTGCGGGGCGTGCAGGTCGAAGGCCGTGACCGAGGTGCCCCAGTAGTCGGTGTAGCGGTACGAACGGGTCGGCGGCACCGTCTCCACCCGGCTGACGATCACGTTCTGCCGGTGGTCGCTGCGAGGGGTGAGCCGCACTTCGTTGTAGGACTCGTGCACCGGCGTCTCGTAGGAGTAGCCGGTCTCGTGGACCACCCGAATGCGCCAACCCATGTCAGGAAACCTCCGGTGCGGTCCACGCAACCCATGGCGCGGCGTGGAAGTACTGCAGGGACACGGCCTCACCCACGTTGCGGATGCACTCCTGAAGGCCGAGCAGCTGGGTGGGCAGATCGTCGAGCAGCTCCTCCGGGCGGAGGAACTCCAGTTCGGAACGGGCCCGGCCGAGCAGCCGCAGCGCTTCGGCCTTTGCGCCGACCCGCGCACTCGGCCGGTTGTCCAGATCGACCAGGCAGGTCTCGGCCTGCCGCAGTGCGTGGAACACCGATCGCGGGAACAGCTTGTCCATCAGCAGGAACTGCACCACCCGGGACGCGTCCAGCGCCCCCCGGTAGGTGCGGAGGTAGGTGTCCGCCGCGCCCGCGCTGCGCAGCACCGTGAGCCAGCCGGGCGAGGACATCCGGTCCGAGACCCGCGAGAGCAGCAAGCGGACGATCATGTCGACGCGCTCGACCGATCGTCCGAGCAGGTAGAAGCGCCAATTGTCGTCGCGGCTCATGGTCGAGGCAGCCAGACCGGAGAACATCGCCGCCCGGTCCTCGACGTAGGAGAAGAACGCGTGTGGTCCTACCCAGCGGGCGTAGCGCTGCCGCTCGGGCAGCGCGTTCCAGGTCGCGTTGAGGCATTCCCACATCTCCGCGGAGACCACCTCGCGGGCGCCGCGGGCGTTCTCCCGTGCGCTGGACACCGACGAGACGATCGACCCGGCCTGATCGGCGGAGTAGCCGACCAGCTCGGTGAGCGACCAGGCGTCGAGGGCCTCGTCCGGCGGGGCCGTCACACCGAGCACCGCGAGCAGGGTGCGGGCGGCGCCGTCCGTATCGACCGTGGCGTCCTCGAGCAGCTGGTGTACCGAGACGTCGAGAATTCGCGCGGTGTCGTCGGCCCGCTCGACGTAGCGGCCGATCCAGTACAGGCTTTCCGCGTTGCGGGCTAGCATGCGGCTTCGCCACCTGTGAGTGCCGTGCCGTGTTCCGACACGGCTGCGCACTCACGACCCTGTTGCTGCTGTTGCTGTTGTTCTGCTGGCCGATCGTCAGCTCGGGCCCCTGCTCAGCAGGGACCGAACCGGCGGGGGGCACGACGGCGAGCCCCCGCAGGCCGAGCTCGCGCTCGGTGTCCGGGCCCCGACTCGCGGCCAGCACCCAGGTGTCCTTGCTCCCACCGCCCTGGCTGGAGTTCACCACCAGGCTGCCCTTCGGCAGCGCGACCCTGGTGAGCCCGCCGGGTAGGACGAAGACGTCCTCGCCGTCGTTCACCGCGAACGGACGCAGGTCGACGTGCCGCGGTACCAGCCGGTCGTCGACCTTGGTCGGCACCGTGGACAGCTGCACCACCGGCTGCGCGATCCAGCCGCGCGGGTCTTCGCGCACCGCCTTGCGCGCGGCGACGAGCTGGCGGGCGGTGGCGTTGGGGCCGAACAGGATCCCGTAGCCGCCCGAGCCCTCCACCGGTTTGAGCACGAGCTCCTCCAGGCGGTCAAGCACGTGCGTGCGTTCGTCGTCCAGCCAGCACCGGAAGGTGGCGACGTTGGGCAGCAGCGGCTTCTCGTTCAGGTAGTACGAGATCATTTCCGGGACGTAGGTGTAGACGAGCTTGTCGTCGCCCACCCCGTTGCCCACCGCGTTGGCGATCACGACACTGCCCTCGCGGGCGGCGTTGAGCACGCCGGCGATGCCCAGCACCGAGTCCGGGTTGAACTGCAGCGGATCCAGGAACTCGTCGTCGATCCGCCGGTAGATCACGTGGACCTGCTGCTCGCCCTGGGTGGTGCGCATGTAGACCGCGTTGTCCCGGCAGAACAGGTCCCGGCCCTCGACCAGCTCGACGCCCATCTGGCGGGCCAGCAGCGAGTGCTCGAAGTACGCGGAGTTGAAGACGCCGGGGGTGAGCACGACGACCGTCGGATCGGCCTGGTTCGCGGAGGCCGCGGCGCGCAGCGCGCGTAGCAGGTGGGTGGAGTAGTCACTGACCGCGCGAACCCGCTGCCGGGTGAACAGGTCCGGGAACACCCGGGCCATGGTCCGCCGATTCTCCATCACGTACGACACGCCGGACGGGCTGCGCAGGTTGTCCTCCAGCACCCGGAACGCACCCGCCTCGTCGCGCACCAGGTCGATGCCCGCGACGTGGATGCGCACGCCGTTCGGTGGGTTCAACGCGTGCGCGGCGCGGTGGTAGTGCTCGCAGCTGGTGATCAGGCGACGGGGCAGCACGCGGTCGCGGACGATCTCGGCGTCCCCGTAGATGTCGGCCAGGAACGCCTCCAGCGCCTTGACCCGCTGCACGATGCCCTTGGAGAGCTTGCTCCACTCCGCCGCCGAGATCACCCGCGGAACGATGTCCAACGGGAACGGGCGCTCCTGACCGGACAGCGAGAACGTGATGCCCTGGTCGAGGTAGGCGCGGTCGAGCGCCTCCGAGCGGGCCGCGAGGTCTGCTGCGGCGGTCGGGGCGATCGCATCGTGCAGCGCCCGATAAGCGCTGCGAACCGTGCCGTCGCGGTGGAACATCTCGTCGTACGCGTCGGGATGCGGGCGGTCCGGCTCCTGGTAGCTGTCGAAGAGGGCCGACCCGTCCTGCTCCACGCCTCGTGTTGCCTGCGCCACTCGACCTCCTGATCGCCGATGGTCAGTTTCGCCCAACGAGCACGGGCGCGGCCATACCGGTGCGCTACAGCCACGTAACACGACGCCGAACGACGGTTCCCGCACCCCCGTGCAACGTCGACCGGGTCGATTTCGGCCGGGCCTGGCCGCCGGGTAGCATGGAGACAAGAAGTGCCCGGCGTGAACGCAGGATCCTTTCCGCCGGTGCCGACCGATACCTAGGCGTGCAGGAAGACTCGAGGCATACGCGTGGCCAACATCAAGTCCCAGATCAAGCGGGTCAAGACCAACGAGAAGCGCCGGCAGCGTAACAAGTCGGTGCGCTCGGCAGTGCGTACCGCGGTCCGCCGCTTCCGTGAGGCCGCGGAGTCCGGCGACACCGAGCAGATCATCGTGCTGCAGCGGGCTGCGTCCAGGGCATTGGACAAGGCAGCCAGCAAGGGCGTCATCCACAAGAACCAGGCGGCCAACCGCAAGTCGGCGATGGCCAAGCGCGTCACCGCCGAGTAGTTCGGTTCGCCGCAGCTGACCGACGGCGTCGTCCGCCTGATGCGGTAGCGCCGTTGGGGTGTGCCCGGCGTGGTTGCCTCCGGTCAGCGGGACTCGCGTGCTTCGCAGATCCGCAGCACGGCCCGCTGCAGCGCGTAAGCGGTATCGGCGGCCGCCCCCTTGACGTCCGCGTTCACCTCGGCCGCCGCGTCGAAGGCGACCGCCAACGATTCCGGCCGCCAGGCCCGCACCTGCGACTGCGCCTTCCGCACCTTCCAGGCGGCATCCCGAGCACGCCGGCCAGCCGGTTGGGGTCGCCGCGCCCGGCCGAACCGACCTTGGCCAGCGTGCGCAGCGCGTCGGCCAGCGCGTCGGCAACCAGCACGGGCGGCACGCCGAGCAGCTCCGCCCAGCGCAGCGCCTCCAGTGCGCCGGCCCGGTCTCCGGCGACCACCTTGTCGGCCACAGCGAAGCCCGTGGCCTCCGCCCGGCCGCGGTGGTAGCGGCGCACCGCTTGCTCGTCGACCGTGCCGCCGGTGTCGGCCACCAGCTGGCCGGTGGCCGCCGCCAGCTCCCGCAGCTCGGAGCCGACCGCCTCGATGAGCACCCCGACCGCGGCCGGCGCGATCCGCCCACCGGCCCGCCGCACCTCGCCCCGCACGAAGTCGGCCCGCTCCTCGTAGCGGGTGATCTTGTTGCAGGTGACGACGGCCGCGCGGCGCTTGCGCAGCGTGTCGACCATGCGCCTTGTTGCGGGCGCCCCCGGCGTGCGCCACCACGAGCACGACCCCGTCCGCCGGATCGGCGGACTGGTCGAGAATGGCCGCGGCCATGCTCCTTGCCGGCCTCGTGGGCCGCCTGCAGCACGATCACCCTGGCCTCGGCGAACAGCGACGGGCTGAGGCTGGCGGCCAGGTCGGCCGGCGTGAGCTCGGCGGCCCGGAACCGGCGCAGTTCGGCCGTCGGGTCGTCGTCCCGTACCTGCCGCGACGATGTCGGTCGACCGCCCGCTCGACCAGCAGCTCCTCCTCGCCGAGCACGAGATGGACGGGCGGAAGCGGTCATGCTGCCCATGCTCGCGCACGGCACCGACAACGGGTGACCCGGCTCCCAGATCGAGCTCCGGCGCTTGGGCCGGCGGGCGATGGTGTCGTAACGTGACGGCATCCGCGGGCTCTCGCCGCGCGGCCCAACTTCATATGGCTCATCCAGAGGGGCAGAGGGAACGGCCCGTTGAAGCCCCGGCAACCGGCGACGCGCACGTCACGCGTTCGATCACGGTGCCAATTCCGACCCGCAGGTGCGGGGAAGATGAGGAGATCTTCCATGACCATTCTTGCTGACGTCACCGCGTCCACCTCCTTCGATCTCGGGCCCGCCCGGGCGCTGTCCTGTCGCGAGTGCGGCCACCAGACCCCGCTCGCCGCCGAGTTCGCCTGCCCCCAGTGCTTCGGCCCGCTCGAGGTCGCCTACGACTTCGGCGCCGTCACCCGGGAGTCGATCGAGGCCGGCCCGAAGTCGATCTGGCGTTACCGCCAGCTGCTGCCCGTGCCCTCGACCGTGCAGGAGCACCCGAACACCGAGCCCGGCCTCACCCGCCTGATCAAGGCCGACCGGCTGGGCGCCGCGCTGGGCATCCGCAACCTGTGGATCAAGGACGACACCGGCAACCCGACGCACTCGTTCAAGGACCGGGTGGTCGCGGTGGCCCTCGCCGCCGCCCGCGAGCTCGGCTTCACCGTGCTCGTGCTGCCCGTCCACCGGCAACCTGGCCAACGCGGTCGCCGCGGCGGCGGCCCGCGCCGGCTGGGACTCGGTCGTGCTCGATCCCGTCGTCGCTGGAGCAGGCCAAGATCCTCACCACCGCGGTCTACGACGGCACCCTGATCGCCGTCGACGGCAACTACGACGACGTGAACCGGCTGGCCACCGAGCTGGCCGCCGAGCACGAGGACTGGGCGTTCGTCAACGTCAACGTCCGGCCGTACTACGCCGAGGGCTCCAAGACCCTCGGCTTCGAGGTCGCCGAGCAGCTCGGATGGCGGCTGCCCGAGCAGATCGTGGTGCCGGTCGCGTCCGGCTCGCAGCTGACCAAGGTGGACAAGGGCTTCACCGAGCTCGGCAAGCTCGGGCTGGTGGAGCCCACCCCGTACCGGGTGTTCGGGGCGCAGGCCACCGGCTGCTCGCCGGTGGCCAGGCGTTCGACGACGGGGCACGACGTGGTGACCCCGGTGCGGCCCGACACCATCGCCCGCTCGCTGGCCATCGGCAACCCGGCCGACGGCCCCTACGTGCTGGACACGGTGCGACGCACCGGCGGCGCGGTCGCCGACGTCAGCGACGCGGAGGTGGTGGAGGGCATCCGGCTGCTGGCTCGGACCGAAGGGCGTGTTCGCCGAGACCGCCGGCGGCGTCACCGTGGCCACCACGCGCAAGCTGGTGGAGAGCCGGCCGCTTGACCCGGACGCCGAGACCGTGCTGCTGATCACCGGCGACGGGCTGAAGACCCTCGACGCGGTGTCCGGGCAGATCGGTCCGACCGCGACCGTGCCGGCCAGCAGCAAGGCGGTGCGCGAGGCGCTGGCGGCCCGGACGACCTGAGGGCCCTCACCAGGCAGAGGCGAAGCACGGCTTGGCGTCGCGGCATCGGATGACTCGGCACTCGCCTTCCCCGCCGGATGCCAGCCTGCCGGATGCCAGCCTGCCGGATGCCAGCCCGCCTGATGCCAGCCCGCCTGATGCCAGCCCGCCGATGCCACGGCCGGCGGGACGGCGTGGCCCCGGCAACGGTCCGCCCCGGCTGACGAGCATCATTCACGTCACCGTGGTCGGCGCGGCGGATCACCACGGCTACGTCGCCGGCCTGGTCGGTGCGTCGGACCGCGACACCGGCCGCCAGCCGTTCGAGCATGCCCGGGTCGGGATGCCGGTACCGGTTGCCCGCGCCCACGCTGACCAGCACCGCCCGCGGTGCGACAGCCGCCAGGAACCCCGGCGAGCTGTAGCGGGAGCCGTGGTGCGACGTCTGTTGTCAAGTTGTACGGGCGGCTACGCTCTCGCGGCATGACCCCCGTCGCAGTGGCCGCCGCCGTGGTCGTCGCCATCTACTGCCGCATCAGCATCGACAAGTCCGGCCGCCGCGAAGGCGTCGAGGCGCAAGAGCGATGGGGCCGGGAGTACGCGGCCGAGCACTGGCCGGGCGCCATGGTGCGGGTGTTCACCGACAACAACCTGTCGGCCGCCCGTGACGACCGCCGCCCCGGGTACGAGGCGCTGCGCGCCGCGATCCGGGCCGGCGAGATCACGCACGTGTGGACGGTCGAGCAGAGCCGGCTGGAACGCCGCAAGGCGCCGTGGTTCGAGCTCGCGGCCGAGCTGATCGCGGCCGGCATCGACGAGGTGCACACCCGGCGGGATGGCCTGGTTCGGCTCGACGACATCGGGTCGGACGTGCGCGCCATCGTGAACGCGCAGTACGTGGCCGACCTGAAGAAGAAGATCCGGGACAAGTCGGCCGAGCTGGCCCGTGAGGGCCGACCGCCCGGCGCGATCGTGTTCGGCTACCGCCACGGGCGTCGACGAGCTCGGCCGCAAGGCGCTGCACGTGGTGCCCGAGCAGGCCGAGGCCGTGCGCTGGGCTGCCGACGCGGTGCTGTCCGGATGGTCGCTGACCGCCGTCGCGGATGAGCTGACCGAGCGCGGGCACCGGGGGGCGCAGGGTGCGCGGCTGCGCACGTCGAGCGTGCGGTGCTTCCTTACGTCGCCGACGGTCGCCGGGCTGCGGGTACACCAGGGCGAGATCATCGGGCGCGGGAACTGGACGCCGATCTTGCCCGAGGACGTGTGGCAGTCGGTTCGTGCGCGGCTGGCGGGGCCGCGGACCATCCGGCGTCGGGACGGCCGCGACTACCCGGTGAGCGACGCGGTGTTCGCGGGCAACGCCGGCCGGACGGGTCGCCGGTACCAGCTCACGGGCGGGCTCGCGGTGTGCGCAGTCTGCGGCGCGCCGCTGTCCGGGTGCCGGGTGAAGCGTGCTGGCGACCCGGTCCCCTACCTGCGGTGCCAGCCGAGCACGGGGCGGGCGGGCCTGCGTCGGCATCCTCGATGCAGCCGACCGACGACTACGTTACCGACGGGCTGTTCGCCGAGCTGGACAAGCCGGCGTTCCTTGCTGCGCTAGCCGCTGACGAGCACACCGCGCGACGGGGCGAGCTCGCCGCCGCCCTGACCGCGCTCGACGCGCAGCGAGGCGAGCTCGCGGGCCTGTGGGCCGCTGGCGGGATGTCCACCACGGAGTGGACCGCGGCGCGGGCCGGGCTCGACCAGCGCGAGCAGGCGCTACGGGCCGAGCTCGGCGCACTGCCGGCGGCCCCGGCGCGGCTGGCGGGGATCGAAGGGGCGCGGGAGGCGTGGCCGGCGATGACGCTCGACGAGCGACGGGAGTTCCTGCGGCTGTTCGTCGCCCGGGTAGTCGTCGACCGCGCCCCTGCCGGCCGGCGGGCCGCGATCGAGGAGCGCGTCACCGTCGAGTGGCGTTCGGCGCGGTAGTTCGATGTCCAACTATTAGATGCTAATAGAATGAGATGAACGAGAGAAGCGGTTCGGCGCCCCGTCCCGCGGCGCAAGCAAAGGCCAACTACTTCAACGCCTCGTCGCTCGAAGCGGCGGGCTGCCGCTATCGGCCTGACCGTGGTTACTCGGCCGATCGAAAGCCCGGGTACAATCCCGCGAGACCGTTCGGCCCGATTCGAACTACTTTGCCAAGATTGCTAAGCACGGTCGCGTCGACAGCCTTCCGTTGCACCCCATTGTGTTGCAGAGCGGTTTCAATCGCACTCGGCTGGGCAGGCGCGGTCCGGGCGAATCGATCACATTGGCACCTTGCTGCTCACGCGCTGGCGTTACCCCGAGCACGCCGGCCGATGCGCTGAGCTGACCCGCTGGCCGGAACCACGGACGGTGTGATCGCTGCGGCGTTCGGGGCAGCCCGTCCTCTGTCCGGCGTTCTCCGGCGGCGGCCGCCTGGTTGTCGGACAGCGCCCGCCTGGCGAGTGCGGCCCGAACGATGCGTGCGGCGCTTGCCAGGGTGAGGGGATCGTCAAGGGCTCTGGCGGGGACGGGGAAACACAAGCCCCGTCCCAGTCGGTCGCCCTGCTGGTCGTCACGCTGGCGGCCGTCTCGGTGGACGTCTCGCTGTATCTCTCGTTGATTCTCTCGCTGGTGGGCATCACCTGTGGTCGGTCGTGGGGTGCGTGGCCGCTCAGGCAGGGGGTCTCACCTCCCCGCGGGGAAGTGCTACCAGGGGAACTCGACGGGGTAGGTCGAGGCGCGGGGGGTAGTTTCTCCCCCCGCCGCTCGCTGATCACCTACCCTCCTCTGAGCATGCGAAGACAGCCAGAATCGAAGGGCGGAGTGAGGGGGTACGTCCGGTCCTGGCAGGCACCGGATCTGCCCGAATCGCGCCACTCGCGACGTTGCCGATCGGAGCTACCCCGCACCGGACACATCCCGACCGGCCAGCCCAGCGCCGGCCGGCTCCATCGCCGGCTCACCGCAGCGGCCCGTCGTCATGCCCGGCGCCGTCACTCGGCGCCGTCGGTGCCGGCGCGTTGGGCGATGCGTTCCCGGACGGTGGCCGGGTTCAGCGGCCACGTGTTGTGCGCGCGCGGCACCGTGATGCCGTACTGCTCGCGCAGGATCGTCCGCAGCGCGGTCCCGGTGAGCCGTTGATACGGCGCCCAGCCCGGGGCCAGGTCCCGCAACAACGCGGGGATATCCGCGGTCCCGATTCTCTCGGTGCCCAATACCTGGTCCAGGTCGTCGAGCAGATCCCGCACCTCGTCGCCGGTTCCGCTGATTTCGCCGCCATGGCTGTGTCGGCACGACGTGGTGCAGATTGGCCATTGCCCGGGCGATGATGTCCGTTGCGGCATCGAATCCGGTGTCGTCGTCGGCCTCGATGTAGAACCATTTCACGATCTCGAACCGCTCCGCGGTCGCCCCGGTCAGGATCGACGTGCCCACGTCCTTGCCCATCCGCAACTCGGTCGCCCGGATCCCGGCCTGGAACGACCCGTCGCCGAGGAACCCGTCGTTCGAGCGCCACGACTTGACCGCGAAACACGCGTTCAGCTTCACCAGCTCGACGATCTTCGGTGGGATCGCGTCCGCCCGCGACGACTGCGTGTCGAACCCGAGCGTGATGGCGGTCTTGCGGGCCCGGCGCATCGTCTGCACCGCCAGATCGGCCGCCTCCCGGCCGTGGTTGGGGTCGCCGAACAGCTCGTGGCACTCGGAGAACAACGCCACCAGCGGCCGCAGATCCGGATACTGCTCGGCCAACGGCCGGGTGACCTTCTTCGCTCCCAGCTCGGCCAGCCGGGCCTCCCGGCGCGCCGACCTCCGCGTACAGGGCGTGCAGTGCCTCGACCGCGGCCCGGGTGGTCTGCTCGTCGACGCCGCGGTGGTAGCGGGACAGCCGGGGTCGGTAGGCGTCGAAGTCGCCGTTGTTGGCGAACACGAACACCCACAACTCCGCCAGCGGGTCCAGCGCGGCGCCGGCCATCACGACCCGGGCGGCGTTGGACTTGCCCTGCCCCATCACCCCACCGAACGCCACGTTCGCCCCCGGCAACGGCGGGGCGATCACCTCCCCGCGCTGCGACACCCCGAACGGCACCCCGGCGAACACGTCCGCGGCGCCCTCGTGCAGCAGCGGGTATTCGGCGGCGCCGGGCGCTCGGTCGAGCCCTGGTCGGCCACCCACAGATCGACATACCCGGCCCGCTCGGCCGCGGACGGCCACACCTCCAGCGGGGCGCGGACCAGGTTGCGGGCCAGCACGTCGCGCTTGTCGGCGATCATCTCCGGGGTCACGCCCATCGGCAGGCTGAACGTGGTCTGGTAGCCGCGCCCGTTGACCCGCACCGGTGGGGTGGCGAACTCGACCTGCCAGCCGTCCTTGACCGCCCGGTTCATCGCCGGGATGCCCAGGTGGGCCAGCGCGGTCGCGACCCCACCCGGGGTGACGATCACCGTCGGGTGCTCCCGCACCCCGCCGGGGGCGGCCCAGCGCGGCACCTGGCCGTGGCGGCGGCCGAGCTGCCACAACCCGGCCAGCAGCAGCCACGGCACCACCACCATGACCGGCAGCCACATCAGGTCGAGCAGCCACACCGCCCACGCGATCCCGTCCACGACCTTCTGCAGCGGGGTCAGCAGCCAGGCGGGGTCGCGGTGGGCGACGGCCAGCATCCCGCCCAGCGCAGCAGCAACCCGACCCCGACCAGAGTCATGACCGCGGCGGTGCGGGCCATATCGAGCGGGGCGGTGATCCAGTCCATCCGGCGGCGGTGCCGCCGCTCCCGCGCCTGCTCCGCCCGCTGTTCCCAGTCAGTGAGCCGCTCGTAGTCCCCCGCCGCCTCCGCCGCCCGCAGCAGCCGCTCGTAGCGGGCGTTCGTGCGCGCCTCCCACCACCGCCGCACCAGCACCCACACCCCGGTCGCGATGTAGAGCACCCCGTTGCGCACCAGCCAGCGGGCCCCATTCAGGCTCGGCTCGTGGCGGGCCGCCCGCCCGACCACCCGCACCGTCGCGACCACCACACGCCGCCCCACCGGCGGACGCGCCACCCCACCATCGCGGCGGTGCCGCGCCGGCACCGCCGACGCACGCCGCACCAACTCCGCACCCCGCCCGCTGCCCGCGCCGTCACCGCACGCGCCGTCATCGCTGGCATGGCCGGCGCTGGCAGGGCCGTCGTCACCGGCGGTGTCGTAGCCGGCATTGACCGGTTGGCCGTGCACCATCCGCCACGGCGGCAGGCCGCGCCCAGACCTGCGCCTCATCGCCGATCACCCCGCCCGCGCCCGGCCGTCCTGCGGCGTCGGTGCAGGACGATCCCGATGACGGCGAGCAGCCGTACGACCGTCGCCCCCGCCAGGAAGCCGGGCACGCCCAGCACGAGCATTGCTGCCGCTGACGGGGCTACAGGCGGGGTGGCGGCGCTGACCACCAGCCACTGCACACCGGTGATCAGCCCACCGACGCACCCAGCGCCCACCAGCGCGCCCGACCGTCCCCCCGTCGGACCAAGCCGACGTGCACGGCGTCGGCGGATCCCCGGCCAGGTGAACCGCCGGGTACCCGCCCGGGTCTGGGACGCCCACAGCATCCCGGCGCCGACCACCACCAGACCCGACCCGACGATCATTAACAGCCCGGGGCTCGACACATGGGGCCGCAGGGCTCATCGCCGGCCACCTCCACGACGGCGCGAACCCGTGCCGAGCCCGGTGCTGCCGGTCAGCCCCTCGGCGAGGGTGTAGCCGGCCAGCAGCGCCGGCACGGCCAGCACCACCCACAGCAGCGTCGTGTTCTCCGCCCAGTAGGTGATCACCACCCACTGGCGGCCACGATCACTGCGGCTGCCAGCAACACCCGCCCGGCCACCGCCACCACCACCACGACCAGCAGCACCCCGAGCAGCACCAGCACCTGCCCGCCGGTCAGCGTGAACCCGTCCATCACCGCTCCCCGTCCGCACCGCCGGCGGTCCCGCGATTCGCCGGAGTCGCTCGGCGGGGGCTCGGCGAGCGCGTGCGCCAGTACGGGACCAGCGCGCGGCGGTCGTCCTCGCCCAGCGCCCCCACACCCCGACGGTCTGCTCGCCGAACATCCGCAGCTCCAGCTCCAGGCACTCGCGCTGGACCGGGCAGCCCGGCACAGCCGGGCCGCCAACTCACGGTCGCTGCCGTCCTCGTGCAGCCACCGCGGCGGCCGTTCTCGGCGCTGACCTCCATGCAGGCCCCGTCCTCCGCAACGATCTCGGCGAGCACCCCGGCCGGGACCGGCCGCAGCCGCGCCAACCGCCGCGCGATCCCCGCCAACACCCGGTCATCCGACGCGGTCATGCCGCACCGCCGGGTGTCCGCAGCCGTTGTAGTTCGGTCTCGTCGACCACCAGCCGGGATCTCCGCCAGACCGCACGCAGCACGCCCACGCGGATGGCGCGGTGAACCACACACGGCGGCACCCCGAGCGCCCACGCAACCTCTCCGACCGTGAGAAATACCGGGCCGCCGCCAACGTTGTTTGCAGATTTCATGAGAGTTGTGTCCTTACTCTTCGGCTACGACTCGCGGGATGCGAGCCGTCGCCGTCAAGTAAGGCGACAACGTGACATCAAGGACACGTCAGTTCGGGAGTAAGTTATCCCAGGTCGGCATAAGCCCGGCTCAGCGACCTGCAGGCAGCAGCGAATATTCTCAGAAAGAATGTCTTACGACCTGTTTATTCTCGCGGAGGATGTCGATCACGAGCGGCGCCTCGGCGCGCCGGACTCACCGCTACCAAGGCCTCGCCAACTCGCATGCGACGGCCCTTTTGCAGGGGCTAGACGTCGGCCAGGCAGACCGAACCTACAGGGCGACCCTGAAGAGTACCTTGCCGTCCTGCAACGACGCGTCGAATGTAGCGTAGAACTCTTGGGCGGCAACGTTTTCTGTCTCCGTTGTCCACTCAACGCGACTGCAGTTATGTGCGCGTGCCACGCCGAGAATCTCGTTCATGAGGCGTGTTCCGACACCGTCCCGCCGGTTGGACGCGGCGACGTACAGCTCTTTGAGGTACAGCGAGCGAGTTACCCCAGCGGCGGGCCACAAGAACGAATAGGTGGCTAGCCCTGAGAGCGATGACCCTGTCCAGGCGAGCAGCGCGGATGCTGCCGAAGGTGACGTGAAGAGAGCTGATTCTGTTCCCGCGATCCTCTCGGCTAAGGTTCGAGCTGGCTTGCTCCGTAGAACTGGTCAAGCTCTCCGAGCAGGCTGGCGATCGCTGCGACATCCTCACGACGAGCTGGCCGAACAGTAACCACGTGCTAACCGTTCCCTGGTGCTGGGAGTTGCAGAAGATCTTGGAGGTCGAGGGCGGCGGGATCGCTGACCGTCCGACAACATTGGCGCGAGTAGTTCCCTGGCGCGGCCAGAGATGATCCCTCGTCGTTGCTCGCTGCTCAGTTCGAGCATGCAGTCGAGCGCAACTGACGCGGCACCTACCTGGTCGTTGTCCCCGAACAAGCAAGCTGCGCGATCGAGCTGAACAAACGCACGGTCCATGAAGTCGGCGGGCGAGATCAGTTCGAGTGCCCGGTCCTGGACGGCGAGCGCGCTCTTCGTGTCACCGAGGTGAGTTAACGCGTTGCTCTCATGGAAGCGTAGCTGAGCCTCGTTGTATCCAAGAGCGCTCACGTCACTGGTTGATTCAGGGTCCAGTGCGCCGAGGGTTTCCTCCGCGTGGGCGAGGGCTCTGTGAGTCTGCTTGACGTCGCTGCGGACCGCGTGTGCTCTCGCCTCCAGCGCCGCAGCCAGTGCGCTTCCCACGCTCCGACCGGCGACAGCTTGAGCGTGCTGGGCAACGGCCACCGCCTCGGCAAGATCGCGCCCGTAGAAG
>CAWJFD010000008.1:0-148152 GCA_963841985.1 uncultured Actinomycetota bacterium | reverse complement strand
TGACCCCGAGCCGCAGGATCCATCCGAAGGTGGAGAAGAGCGACATGTACATGTGATCGAGCACGAACACCTGATTGCGCAGCATCGACAGCCGGTCGAGATATTCCGGCCGCTCTTGATGCGCGATCGTCGCGACCGATGCCTGGAGCCGGCGACGTGCGATTCGAGCGCGATCGTCACCTTGTCACGGAAGCGCCGCTGCACGCGGGTGCTGACGGTCTGAAGAACCACGTGGCGGTCGCCGATACCCCGAGACCAATCGCCGCGTCCGCACCAGCCGGGCTCGCCGGCGACGACCCCTCCGAGCAGCATGAGCCACAGCGCGAGGAGCGCATCGGGCAGCGCCGCGAGCTGCGACAAGACGAAGGCCGTGACCATCAGGCGCGGCTCGTGGCGATAGCCAAGCTTGCACAGCCGCCACATCGACGACAGCGCGGGCGGCAGCGGCTCGCATGCGCGTGATCTGCGCTCAGCCGAGGACGTCATACGCCTGCCCTTCCTCATCCTCGCGTCGCGGTGAAGCGCTGCGCCTGCAGATCGAACATCGTCCGATAGCGGCCACCGAGCGCCATCAGCTCGTCGTGCGTTCCCAGCTCGATCACCTGGCCGTGCTCGAGCACGCAGATGCGGTCGGCATGGCGCACCGTGGAGAAACGATGCGAAATCAGGATGGTCGTGCAATGGCGCGTCGCGGCGAGCAAGCGGTCGAAGATCTCGGCCTCGCCGCGGACGTCGAGCTGCGCCGTCGGTTCGTCGAGCAGCACCACGCCGGCGCCGAGCTGCACGGCGCACAGCGCACGCGCCAGCGCGACGCGCTGCCATTGACCGCCCGACAGATCCGTGCCACCCTCGTAGCCGCGCGCGAGCACGGTGTCGAGTGTGGCCAGGTTCGCGGCGCCCGCCGACTCGAGCGCGGCGCGCACGATTCGTCTGGCGCGCCTGCCGGCGCCACGTTGTCGCGCAGCGGCAGCTCGAGACGATGAAGTCCTGGAACACCGCCGTGACGCGCGAGCGCCACGACGCGAGTCGAATTCACGAATATCGACGCCGTCGACTTCGATCGCGCCCGACTGCGGGTCGTACAACCGGCACAGCAGCTTGGCGAGCGTCGTCTTGCCGGCGCCGTTCTGACCGACGATGGCGAGCGACGACCCGGCGGGGATCGTGAGATCGAAATGCTTCGAGCACCGGCGCGCCGCCTGGATAGGCGAACGTGACGTCGCGGAAACGAATCTCGCGCGCAGGCATGCCGGCCGCGGCGCGATCCCCGACGGCAGCGCGCCGGTGGCCGCATCGCCGGCTCGAGTCGCAGCACGGCAGCGACCGGGGCGGCCGCGCCGTCGAGCGCCCAGTTGAGTCCGCCGAACGCGATCATCGACGCGCCGACGGCGCTCTGCGCAAACATGACGACCTTCGCCGAGACTCGATGCGGCCGTCTGACGGCGGCAGTCGCCAGCGACCAGAACACCACGACGTTCGCAGCGACGACGAGCAGCACGCTCCAGATCAGCGGCCTCTCGCGCAGCCGCGTCGCCGCGTATTGCAGCTCGTGCAGGCGCGTGCGCCGGGCGATGAAACGCTCGATCGTCCAGTCCGCGAGGCCGAACAGCCGCAGTTCCTTGCTCGCCGGCGGATCCACCGCCAGGCGATAGGCGTAGTCGGCGTCCCGCTGTGCGGCGCGCACCTCGTCCGTGTTGCGGTCGCGCCAGACTCGCGCTCTCGCGCAGCAGCCAGTGCGTCGCCAGCCACGCGCCCGCGAGCACGATCGGCGCCCACCAGGCGTAGGCAGCGAGCACGATCGCGCACGCGATACCGCCGATCATCTCGACCAGGCCGCCGGCGATGAAGTCCATGAGATCGACAGCGGCGGACCGGTCATGCCGAGGTCGAAATCGCGCGCGACGGTGAGGTCGCTGGTGAGGGCCGGATCCTCGAGATGCCCCATCCCTGGCGGGCGCACGCAGGCGTCGGTCAGCCGGTCGTAGAGCCACGCGGCCGTGCGATCACCGAGGTTCGCGCTGATCGCCTGATGAATCGGGCTGAGTATCTGAAGGAGAACGAAAATCACTCCGGCAAACGCGAGCGGGCCGGCGAGGTGTCGCCCGCTGCACCGCGGCGACGAGCACGCCCATCGCCACCGCGAAAACCGCCGGCAGAACGCCGCGCAGCACCAGGCCCACCAGGCAGCGCGAGCGCCGGTCAGCCTTCGGCAGTACTGCGAAGAACTGCCATTCCTTTCGCTCACGAACCCGCGCGAACATGGCTCCAGGCTCCAGGCTTCAGGCGCGGAACATGCCCCCTTTTTCGTCGGCCGAGTCGTTGTAGATCGCGGGCACGGAGACGCCATTCATCCGCAGATAAACGCCAAGCTGGGCGCGATGATGAACGATGTGGTTGAGGATGTAAGTCCGAAGCACGAGCCAGCGCTTCTGTGTGAACCAGACGTCTCCGCCCGACTTGATTGTCCACAGGCCCTGAAGGTGCGCGTCCGATGTCGACACGAGCGAGGATCGAAACTTCGTGTAGTTCTCGTCGAACATCGCCAGCAGCTGATTGGATGACGTCGGCAGGCTGGGATGTTTTCCTGCCGACGCCGCGCTGGGATCGAATTCCTCTCGCTCGATGGTCATCACGCCCCAGCTTGGAACGAGCGCGAGAAACGTTGCGAGCCAGCCCAGTGTCATCGACTTCTCGTGTGGCTTCAGTCGAACTTGTCGAGCGGCACTCGCTCGAGACAGCGTCGAGTGAACGGCAGCTCGAGATCGAACTCTTCAACCAGCGCATCACGTATCGTCATCGTCAACCTCGCGTCGGAATCATCGCGCCTCGTCGCGCGCTCGCAGAAGATCGCGCACCTCCGCGTCAGTCGTCTGCGAGAAGTCGACTTACCTTGTCCGACGGCCCTGAAATTCGCGGGAGTACGCGCGCAGACGATCTCGTCCGCCACTTCCGAGAGCTCGCGGCATGTCTCCGCTGCTCCCACCGGCACGGCTATGACGATTCTGCTCGGGCTGAGCGCCGGAATCGCCTTGACCGCCGCCTTCATCGTTGAGCCCGTCCACCCCATCGTCCACCAGCAGCACGGTTCGGCCGCCGAGCGGGACGGGGGTACGCCCGTCGCGATAGGCCTGCTCCCGACGCTCCAGCTCTCGTAGCTCCTCGTGCGCGACCTCGTCGATCACCGCTTGCGGAATGCCATACCAACGGATGACGTCGTCGTTCAACACGCGAACGCCACCCGATGCAATGGCGCCCATCGCCAGCTCCGAATGGCCCGGCACGCCGAGCTTCCGCACGAGAAAGATGTCCAGCGGCACGCCAAGTGCACGCGCGATCTGATGGGCAACGGGTACACCGCCGCGCGGCAGCCCGAGCACAACGACGTCGTCTCGGCCAGCATATTGTTGGAGCAGTGTCGCCAGCTCAGCACCGGCGTCGGTACAGCTTGGCAAATGGCGTGAAGTGGTTGAGAATGGAAGACTTGAGCAAGCCTCAACGTCCACGATTATCCATCATGTCTCTTCCGATCGAGACTACGCGCTCATCGGCGACACGCAGACCGCCGCGCTCGTCGGCCGGGACGGGTCGATCGACTGGCTCTGCCTTCCCCGCTTCGATTCGCGCGGCCTGTTTCGCTGCCTTGTTGGGGGACCCCCGCCATGGTCGATGGCTGCTGCGCCGTCGCCGGAAGGTCCAACGCATGTCGTCGCCGCTATCGAGGCGCACTCGCTCGTCCTGGAGACGGAATTCGAGACGCGACCGGCGTCGTCCGCGTCGTCGACTTGCATGCCGCCCGCGCAGGACGAGCCCGACCTCGTTCGCGTGGTCGAGGGTGTGAGCGGCGCGTGCCGATGCAGATGGAGCTGATCGTGCGCTTCGACTACGGCTCGATCGTGCCGTGGGTGCGCAAGGTCGAAGGCGTGCTGCGCGCGATCGGCGGGCCCGATGCGCTGTCGCTCTGTCGCCCGTCGAGACGCACGGCGAAGGTCTGACGACCAGTGCGGAGTTCACGGTGGGAGCCGGCGATCGCGTGCCCTTCGTGCTGGTGTGGCATCCGTCGCACCTCGCGCCCGGAACGGATCGACCCGCTGCATCGTCGACACAGAGCAGTGGTGGGAGGATTGGTGCGCCGCGCTGCACCTACCAAGGGCCATGGCGCGAGGAGGTCCTGCGCTCGCTCGTGGCGCTGAAGGCGCTGACGTTCGCGCCGACCGGCGGAATCGTCGCGGCGCGCCACGACGTCGCTGCCCGAGCGGATCGGCGGTGTTCGCAACTGGGACTATCGCTACTGCTGGCTGCGCGACGCGACGTTCACGCTCTACGCGCTTCATGTTGGGCGGCTTCACCGACGAGGCCCTGCGTGGCGCGACTGGCTGCTGCGCGCGGTGGCCGGCGATCCCCGATCTTCAAATCATGTACGGCGCCGCGGCGAGCGGCGGCTGCACGGAATCGAGCTGGCCTGGCTGCCCGGATACGAGGGCTCCCGTCCCGTGCGCATCGGCAACGCCGCCGCGCAGCAGCTCCAACTCGACGTGTACGGCGAGGTCATCGACGCGATGCACGTGGCCAGACGGGCTGGCGTCGAAGCCGACACGGTCTGCATGGCCGCTCGAGAGGGCGCTCATCGACTTCTCGGCGCAAATCTGGATGCGAGCCCGACGAGGGCATCTGGGAAGTGCGCGGACCGCGCCGGCACTTCACCCATTCGAAGGTGATGGCCTGGGTCGCGTTCGATCGCGCCGTCAAGTCGGTCGAGATCTTTGGGCTGGAGGGACCGGTCGACGATGGCGTGTCCGTGCCAGGATCCACGAGGAGGTCTGCGCCGCAGGGTTCGATCCGGCGCGCGGCCTTTCACGCAGTTCTACGGATCGGAGCAGTTCGACGCCAGTCTGCTGATGATTCCGCTGGTTGGCTTCCTTCCCGCGGACGACCCGCGCGTCATCGGCACGGTTGCGGCGATCGAGCGCGAGCTGCTGTAGGACGGCTTCGTGCGTCGCTATCCGATGCAGCCGCGGACCGAACGAATCGACGGCTTGCCGCCCGGCGAAGGGGTCTTCCTTGCCGTGCACGTTCTGGCTGGCGGACAACTATGCGCTCAGGGGCGGCCTGACGAGGCGCGGCGCCTCTTCGAGCGCCTGCTCGCGCTCCGCAACGATGTCGGTCTGCTGTCCGAGGAATACGACCCGCCGCCAGCCGCATGCTCGGCAACTTTCCTCAGGCGTTCTCCCACGTCGCGCTCGTCAACACCGCCAACAATCTGACCAGCGACATTAGCCCCGGCGACGGATCGTCGGTCATAGGGTTCGCTCCCCAGGGCTCGGCGTCCCTCATCGAGCGCCCGTCCGCCTCTTATGCGTTCAGGCACGCCTGACGATAAGAGGATTACGGATAACCCGTGCCCTCCAGTCCCCTGGTCGCCCTTTCGTCGCTGTTGTGGCAAATATGCCAGCGATCTGTGCGGTTTCTTCGTGTTTGGCGGTCTCATCGCCGCCGCAGGCTCCTGCTCGGGCCAGTTCCAGCGGGCCGGGACCTCACCCCTGACGGCGATTGGGCAAATCGTCCAGCTCTCGGCGGCCGACGCCGGTGCAGGCCGCGCTGTCCGGCTCCGGGCGCCGTTGACGGTATCCCCAGCTCGACAATCCCCGCGGCTTCCTCCAGGACCAGACCGGCGCCGTAATGGCCGACTTTTCCGCCGTGCGGCAACGCCCCACGCCCGGACAGACAATCAATCTCGAAGGTCACACCCTCGTCGCCGGCGCGAGACGGCTGCTGGTGGTCACCCGGGCGACCCTCACAAGCCAGACCGGCATGCCGCCGCCGCAACGCGTGACAGCCGCTGATCTGGAGGCAAATCGGTTTGCGGACCGCTCGGTGGAAGCCGAAGGAATCGTGCGAGCGGCCGCCCTGGAAGCCGACGGCCAGCTCACATTCGACATTGTCGCCGATACCGGTCGCTTTACCGCTCGGCTCGCCGAGGAATACGAGGAAGACAGCGAATTCCTGGTCGACTCGCGCGTGATGGTGCGAGGCGTTGCCCGTACCGTCTTTGATGCCCAGGGTCGCGCCATTCGGCGCCCGAATCCTGATTCCAACCCTCGAGCAACTCGTGGTGTCGAAGGCGGCGCCCCGAAGACCGTTCTCGATTCCCGTCGGCGCAATCGCGGCACTGACCCCGGGCCCCACGCGACACCACGAAAACCATCGCGTGCACGTGCAGGGCGAGCTGGTCGATGGTCCTCGCGCGGAGCTCGCCGTCCGTGATGCGACCGGACAGGCGCTAATCCAGACATCACAGCTGGCATTGCCGGACCGCGGCCACCGAGTCGACGTCAGCGGATTCGTGTCGGAGACAACGCCGACCGCACTCGAGCAGGCGCTCGTGCGCGAAATCGGGAGCGCGGAAACCCCGGAACCTCTCGCGAGCTCAACAGGACATCTTACGTGCTCGACACGGTGGCCGCGGTGCATGCGCTTCGACGGCCATCGAAGCCAAGCGGCGTTATCCAGTGCATCTCCGCGCCACGGTCAGCTATTACGACCCGGTCTGGGTCACCCTGTTCGTTCAGGACGCGACAGAAGGCATTTACATTCCCGGGCGGCGAAATCCGACATCCCGTCCGCTCTCAAATCGTGACTGCGCTGACATCGTCGGCCGCAGCTCGCCTGGCGGCTTCGCGCCGATGGTAGTGGATCCTCACATCCGCGTCGTCGGCTCCTCTCCGATGCCTGTATAGCACCGGAATTGACGCTCGACGTGCTGATGGCCGGCCGTCACGACAGCAATCTGGTCGAAACCGTAGGCGTCGTCCAGACCATCACGAAGACGGCGCAGGACGCGACGATGTCGGCGCAGAACACGCACACCATCATCAGCTTGATGGCGACTTACCTATTCCGCGCGATCGTTCCTCCGGGCATTCGCCTGCCGGCGAATTTTGATCGACGCGCGCGTTCGCCTTCGAGGTGTGTGCGGGACGATCTTCAACCAGAATCGACAGCTGGTCGGGATCCAGTTGCTGGTGCCGGATGGCGGCAACGTGATTGTCGAGCGGGCGGCCCCAGTGGATCCCTTCGGTCCCGATTCGACGTATCGGCGCGTTGCTGCAGTTCGACCCCGCGGGGGGCGAGGGGCATCGCATTCGCGTACAAGGGATCGTATCCCTGCAGGTCGGTGACACGTCGCTCTTCATTCAAGACGATACGAGCGGGCTTCACGTCAGCACGGCCGAGCGCGTTCACCTGACACCTGGAGATCGTGTCGACGTCGCGGCGCTGGCCTACCTGGTGCCGGCCATCCATCATGCGGTGGCCACCGGCGGCACCGTGGTGATCTCCACGGCCACCATCGCCCTGCAGCGCCAGCTCGTCGACCGCGACCTCCCCAGGCTCGCGACCGCGCTGAAACCGCAGCTCGGGCGGGCCCCGACGTTCGCGATCCTCAAGGGCCGGCGCAACTACCTGTGCCTCAACAAGCTCCACGGCGGCGACGACGTCGACCCGGCCGAGGAGCTGTTCGACCCGTTCGTGATCTCCGCGATGGGGCGGGCGGTGAAGCGGCTGCACGAGTGGGCCGAGAACTCCGAGACCGGCGACCGCGACGAGCTGGTCCCCGGGGTGCCGGACGCCACCTGGCGGCAGGTGTCGGTCACCGCGCGCGAATGCCTCGGCGCGAACCGCTGCCCGGTCGGCGACGACTGCTTCGCGGAGCGGGCCAGGGCGGCGGCCGGGCGTGCCGACATCGTGGTCACCAACCACGCCCTGCTGGCCATCGACGCGCTCGAGGGCCGGGCGGTGCTGCCCGAACACGACGTCGTCGTCGTCGACGAGGCGCACGAACTGGTGGACCGGGTCACCGGCGTGGCGACGGCCGAGCTCAGCTCCGGCATGGTCGGTGCCGCCGCCCGCAGGCTGGGCAAGCTGGTGGACCAGGCCGTGGCCGACCGGCTCGCCGAGGCCGGCGAGGGGCTGGCGCTGGTGCTCGAGGACCTGGCGCCGGTGCGCTGGGACACGCTGCCTGCCGCTGCGGCCGGGGTGCTGTCGGCGATCCGGGACGCGGCCGGTCCTGTCGCAGCTCACTGGGCGGCGAGCGTCGCGAGGACCCCGAGGGCGCCGCCGGCCGCAAGATCGCCCAGGCCGCGCTGGACGACGTCGCCGACACCGCGGTGCGGCTGCTCGGCGCGTTCGACGAACCCGACCCGGCGAAGCGGCGGGACGTGGTGTGGCTGGCCGAGCAGGGCCCGGACGGTGCCCGGCATCGGGTGTTGCGGGCCGCCCCGCTGTGGGTGGGCGGGCTGCTGCGGGAGCGCCTGTTCGGACGGTCCACGGTGGTGCTCACCTCGGCGACGCTCGCGCTGGGCGGCAACTTCGACGCGCTGGCCCGGCAGTGGGGCCTGCCGCCGTCGGCCGCTGCGGCCGGTGGCGCCGACGACCCGGTCCCCGATCCCGACGCACCCCGTTGGTCCGGACTGGACGTCGGCTCTCCGTTCGCGCACGCCCGCAGCGGCATCCTCTACGTGGCGAAGCGGCTGCCCCCACCAGGGCGCGACGGCCTACCACCGTCCTATCTGGACGAGATCGCCGGGCTGGTGGAGGCGGCCGGCGGGCGCACGCTCGGTCTCTTCTCCTCGATGCGCGCGGCGAAGCAGGCCACCGAGGCGCTGCGCGGCCGGCTCGACACGCCGCTGCTCTGCCAGGGCGACGACGCCACGATGCTGCTGGTCAAACGGTTCGCCGAGGACCCGGCCACGTCGCTGTTCGGCACGCTGTCGCTGTGGCAGGGCGTGGACGTGCCCGGTCCGTCACTGTCGTGCGTGATCATCGACCGGATTCCGTTCCCGCGGCCCGACGACCCACTGGTGGCCGCCCGGCAACGAGCGACCGACTCCCGCGGGGGCAACGGCTTCCTGGCCATCTCCGCCACCCACGCCGCCCTGCTGCTGGCCCAGGGCGCGGGACGGTTGCTGCGCGGGATGGACGACCGGGGCGTGGTCGCGATCCTCGACCCGCGGCTGGCCACCGCGCGCTACGGCGGTTTCCTCCGCGCCTCCCTCCCCCCGTTCTGGGCCACCGACGACCGCGACAAGGTGCACGCGGCGTTGAGGCGGCTCCGCCACCTGTGAGTGCGTAGCCGTGTTCTCGCCCGGCTACGCACTCACGACCCCAGCTCGGTCTGGAGCGGGGCCGGGAAGCGGACCGAGAAGCGGACGTCGCCGAGGAGCGCCTGCAGGCCGTGGGCCTGCTGCTCCAGTGCGGCGTGGGCTTCGGCGCCGATGTCGTCCAGCACCCGCAGCACGATCTCGCCGCTCCGGCGCTGCGTCCAGCCACCGACGACCCGCCCGTCGACCCAGAGCGTCGGACCACCGTTGCCGTTGCGGTCGAACAGCAGTGGCACGTACGCGGGATCGAGGTGGAAGTCGCGCTGCTTCCAGCCCATCGTCGATGGATCCAGCCCGGGCAGCAGCAGCGCGCTCGGCCCGGAGGGCTCCACCTCGTCGACATCGTCAGGCAGCACGTAGCCGACGCCGTCGTCCAGCGCCACCTCCACCGCGCCCACGTCGGCCAGCGCCCGCTTCGTGGTGGCCACCGTCCAGCCGGCCCACCACTGCAGGTCGGTGCGGGTACCGGGGCCGAACGTCCACAGCCAGCGGCGGGCCAGCTCGGCCGCTGCGGCCCGCGGCTCCCGGTCGGGGCCCTCGAAACCGCCGGGGAACCACGTCGACCGGCGCGCCCACCGGTACTGGCCGTTGATCCAGGTGCCGGTCGGCCGGGCCCTGACCACCCGCCCCTCGAAGCCCAGCACCAGCAGCACCCGCGAGTGCGCGGCCTGCGTGGTCGCGAACTTGCCGCTGCCGACCGGGATCGGCACCGCGCGCGCGGGGAGCCGGGCTCCCACCTCGCGGGCCGTCAGCGGGCCCTCCGCCGCCAGCAGCTCGACGATCTCCGCGCCCGCCGCGACCAGCCACGTGTCCGGGTCCGCGATGCCCGCCGCGGCCAGCATCCCGAGCACGTTGCGCCGCTGGACCCGGACCAGCCCGAGGGTGGCGCTGAGGTGGGCGGCCCGAGCGGTGTCGTGGCCGAACACCCACAGGGTCCGGCGCATCGCGTGGTGCCGCACCAGCGTGCGGTCGGTGTAGAGCGCGGTGTCGAGGGCATCGAATCGCGGCGTTCGCATCCGCGCCAGCGCCGACAGGTACACCGTGACCGGATCGGTGGAGTGCAGCGCCACCAGCCCGTCGGTCAGTGCGACCACGTCGTCGGTGCGGGCCGACACGATGTGCCGGTGGCGGACGGCCAGCCGTGCGCGCCGCTCGTCGACACCGATCTTGCGGGTCACCCCGGAAGCATTCCATCGGGGCGGCGCCACCGCCGATCCGGGAGCGCATCCCCGGCAGGGCAGGGCAGGCCCCACCGCTCCGACACAGCGACGGCATGAAGCAGCGCCCGAACGAGGCGAGGCGAGGCGCGCCACGACATGATCGACCTCCGGTCCTGGGACCCGCCTACCACGACGCCCTGGACGCCGCGCCCCGCCCCCGGCGCCATCAACGACAGGGGTTGCTGATCCGGTCCGGCGCGTCGGCCGCCGCGTCGGCGGCGATGCAGGTGATCGTCCCGGGCGTGACCTCGGTGAACCCGGCGTCCCGTACGGCCACCGCGGACCCTTCCCGCACCGCGGCACAGAGCAGCGCCCACCGGTCCGGTGCCGCCGGACGCACCGCGAACGCCGGCACCGCCGTCAACCCGCGGGCCGCAGCGAACAGCATCGAGGCGTGGCCGACCTGCGCCGCGGCCTTCCCCACCGACAGCTCGAGCGCCGCGTTCACCCAGATCACGGGTACCCCGGCCGCCGGCTCGCCCGGCTGGTCGGGCTCGAGGTCGGTGCCACCGATCTGCAGCCGCGACACGACCTTCGGCACGTCGTCCACCGGACCCGGCAGCAGCGCCCTGACCTGCGCCCCGTCGACGTCCCATGTGATCCCGGGCAGCTGAAGCACCGCGTCCCAGTGCGCGCCACGGGCCCGCCGGGCGATCTTGCGGATCCGGGCGTCCACCCACGTGGAGACGGCGTCGTGCCACTCCCCACCCGGCTCGGCGCGCGGATCGAGACAGACGGCGAGCGCTGCGGCGGCGGCGGCCTCCAGCACCGGGGTCCGCGCCGGAGGCGGACGTTCCAGCCGCAGGATCACGGGCATCGCCCGCACCACCCCGTCCGGCTCCGGCGCGATCCGAGCGCCACCGAGATAACGCTCCGCCAGCGCACCCAACGGGGGTCGTGAGTGCGCAGCCGTGTGAGAACACGGCTCGCCACTCACAGCCGCACTCACGGGATCGGCACCCGCCGCCGGATCCCCTCCGCCGCGTCCGCGCGCTCCACCTCGTCGCGGGTGATGCCGAGCACGAACAGCACCACGTCCAGATAGGGGTGCGAGAGCGCGGTGTCGGCCACCTCACGCAGGGCAGGCTTCGCGTTGAACGCGATCCCGAGACCCGCCGTGGAGAGCATGTCGATGTCGTTGGCACCGTCCCCGACGGCCACGCACTGCTCCAACGGGATGTGGAACGACTCGGCGAACCGGCGCAGCGCCACCGCCTTGCCCGGCCGGTCCACGATCTCCCCCAGCACCCGTCCGGTGAGTCGACCATCGACCACTTCCAGCTCGTTGGCCGCGCAGAAATCCATGCCCAGCTCGACGGCCAGACCGGAGATCACCCTGGTGAACCCGCCCGAGACGATCCCGCACCGGTAACCGAGCCGTTTGAGCGTCCGGATGGTGGTGCGCGCCCCCGGCGTGAGCTCCAGCTCGGCCGCCACGTCGGCGAGCACCGATACGGGCAGCCCGGCCAGCACGGCCACCCGGCGGCGCAGCGACTCGGCGAAGTCCAGCTCGCCGCGCATGGCGGCCTCGGTGACCGCGCGAACCTCGGCCTCGGCGCCGGCCCGGGCCGCCAGCATCTCGATGACCTCGCCCTGCACCAGCGTCGAGTCCACGTCGAACACGATGAGCCGCTTGCTGCGCCTGGCCAGCCCGGCCCGTTCCACCGCGACGTCGACGCCCGCGGTCCGGGCGACCTCGACCAGCCGGGCGCGCAGCGTGCCCGGCGGGTGTGCGTTCGGATCCGCGCCCGGTTCCGGCGAGACCAGCAGCTCCAGGCCGGTGACCGGATAGTCGGCCACCCGGCGGATGGCGTCGATGTTGGCGCCGACGTCGGCGAGCGCCTGGGCGATGGAGCCGAAGGCCCGCGCCGTGATCGGCCGGCCGATCACCACGATGACGTGCGACGAGTGCCGCCGCGCATCGGGTTCGTCCGGCTCCTCCAGCGAGGTGTGCACCTGCATGGAGATGCTGGCCATCGCCTGCTCGACGGCCTCCTGCAGGGCCTCCGGATCGTGATGGGCGACGACGAGGGCACCCAGGGTCAACCGACCGCGGATCACCACCTGCTCGACGTCGACCAGGTCGACGCCGTGCCGGGTGAGCGCGGCGAAGAGCACGGAGCTCACCCCGGGCCGGTCCGGCCCCGTCACCGTGATCAGAACGCTGGTGCCACGTCCGGCCATCGGCGGGTGCGGTTCGGGGATCAGCGCGACTTCGGGTCTCCGTCCGGCTGCTCCTCGGTCCCGGTCGCCTGCGCGGCGACCTCGTAGGGCGAGGCGTGCCCACCGACATGGGCCTCGTTCCGGAACCGCTCCACCAGGTGCGGATAGTGCAGCTCGAACGCGGGGCGCTCGGAGCGGATCCGGGGCAGTTCGGTGAAGTTGTGCCGCGGCGGCGGGCAGGAGGTGGCCCACTCGAGAGAGTTGCCGAAGCCCCACGGGTCGTCGACCTCGACGACCCGGCCGTAGCGGTAGCTCTTGAACACGTTCCAGACGAACGGCAGCGTCGAAGCGCCGAGCACGAACGCGCCGATCGAGGAGAAGGCGTTCAGGACGCTGAAGCCGTCGGTGGGCAGGTAGTCGGCGTACCGGCGCGGCATGCCCTCGTTGCCCAGCCAGTGCTGCACCAGGAACGTCATGTGGAACCCGATGAACGTGGTCCAGAAGTGGAACTTGCCCAGCGTCTCGTCCATCATCCGGCCGGTCATCTTCGGGAACCAGAAGTAGATGCCGGAGTAGGTGGCGAACACGATGGTGCCGAACAGCACGTAGTGGAAGTGCGCCACCACGAAGTAGGTGTCGGACACGTTGAAGTCCAGCGGCGGAGAGGCCAGCAGGATGCCCGTCAGTCCGCCGAAGAGGAAGGTCGCCAGGAAGCCGAGGGCGAACAGCATCGGCGTCTCGAAGGTGATCTGCCCCTTCCACAGGGTCCCGATCCAGTTCACGAACTTCACGCCGGTCGGGACGGCGATCAGGAACGTGGTGAAGGAGAAGAAGGCCAGCAGCACCGCGCCGGTGGCGTACATGTGGTGCGCCCACACGGCCACGGACAGCGCACCGATGGCGATCGTGGCGTAGATGAGGCCCTTGTAGCCGAAGACAGGCTTGCGGGCGAACACCGGGAAGACCTCGGAGACGATGCCGAAGAACGGCAGCGCCACGATGTAGACCTCGGGGTGGCCGAAGAACCAGAACAGGTGCTGCCAGAGGATCACGCCGCCGTTGGCGGGGTCGAACACGTGCGACCCGAGATGGCGGTCCATGAGCAGGCCGAACAGCGCGGCGGTCAGGATGGGGAACGCGACGAGCACCAGGATCGCGGTCACGAAGATGTTCCAGGTGAAGATCGGCATCCGGAACATCGTCATGCCGGGAGCGCGCATGCAGACGATCGTCGTGATGAAGTTGACGGCGCCCAGGATCGTGCCCAGGCCGGCCATCGCCAGGCCCGTGATCCACAGATCCCCGCCTGCGCCTGGCGAGTGCTGGGCGTTGGAGAGCGGCGTGTAGGCGAACCACCCGAAGTCGGCGGCACCTCCGGGGGTGAGGAAGCCCGACATCACGGTGAGCCCGCCGAACAGGAACAGCCAGAACGAGAACGCGTTCAGCCGTGGGAACGCGACGTCGGGGGCCCCGATCTGCAGCGGGACGATGTAGTTCGCGAAGCCGAACAGGATCGGCGTGGCGTAGAGCAGCAG
This sequence comes from uncultured Actinomycetota bacterium, assembly GCA_963841985.1. Lineage (GTDB taxonomy): Bacteria > Actinomycetota > Actinomycetes > Mycobacteriales > Pseudonocardiaceae > Pseudonocardia. Next base: position 134,079 of record CAWJFD010000008.1, on the reverse strand, counting down.
CATGATCGTGCCGTGCATGGTGAACAGCTGGTTGTACTGCTCGTTGGACAGGAACTGCTGCCCGGGCACCGCCAGCTCGCCGCGCATCAGCAGCGCCATCGCGCCGCCCACCATGAAGAACCCGAACGACGCGACCATGTAGAGGATCGCGATGTCCTTGGGATCCGTGGTCCGGATCATCTTCAGGAACGTGGATCCCTTACCCGTACGGCGCGCCGGATACGGGCGCGACGTGATCGGCTTCGGGGCAACAGCTGTCACTGTGCTCACTCCCCTGCGGTGCGTCCCGGCGACGTTCCGGTGCCGGTGACGCTGCCCATTGTCCTCAACGGCTTGCGGCGTGCTGGCCATCGTGCTTCCGGCCTGGGGGGAATCGTAGCTCTACTCGGCGTCGAAGGCGCGCCCCGGGACACAGTCATCGCATGGGCACGAACAGTTCCTCGAACAGCTCCGGGGCCGCCACCAGCTGCCGACGCCGGGTCGACGATGTAGAACTCCACGCCCATCCCCATCGCGAACACCGGCGCGGGCATCGTCAGCAGGAAATGGTCGGGCGGGATCTGGCTGGCGTGCGCGCGCATCGAGGCCTTCTTCTGGTCCACGAAATCCAGCACCTCGACCCGGTGGGTGATCTCCGCTTCTGGCTTGCCCACCCGGGGTAGCTCGGCCAGCGCCGTCTGGGCCAAGCCCTCGGACTCGGCCATGCCCTTGCGACCGCGCGCCAGCCAGTCGCGGTTGATCGTGCTCTGGGCGACCACCGGCACGGCGGACAGTTCGGCGGCTCGGCGCCCGACGCGATTCACCTGGATGTGGTCCGGGTGGCCGTAGCCCCCGTTGTCGTCGTACACGGTCAGCACGTCCGGCTCCTCCTCGTCGAGGATCACCGCGAGCCGCCGGGCCGCATGCTCGACGTTGGCCTGCCAGAAACAGTAGGGCGCGTTGTTGGACGGTTCGCCCATCATCCCCGAGTCGGTGAAGCCGAGGAACTCCACGCGCTTCGCTCCGAGCACGGCGGCGGAGGCGTAGCACTCGGCCGACCGGCGGGTGGCAAGCGACTCCCCCTGTTCGAGCACCCCGGGTACAGGTTCTCCCAGCTCACCACGGGTGGCGAAGACCAGAACCACCCGGTGCCCTGCGGCTGAGGCACGGGCCACCGTGCCCCCCGCCGCGATCGACTCGTCGTCCGGATGTGCATGAAAGGAAACGATGGTGCCCACACCGGAACCCTACGCAGCTGCCGCCCGCCGAGATGAGCGCTGTTGCTGTCCGGCGGGGCAGAAACAGCATCAACGCCGACTTCGACGAAACGGCCACGGATGATCAGCCTGCGGGTCAGAGTGGGGTCGTGCTTCAGGGGCCGTTCCGGGGACGGGAGGCGATCGAACGCGGGCTGGTGACACCCGCCCAGTTGCGCGGGCGTCAGTTCCACCCCCTGTACCGAGGCGTCTACCTGCGCTGCGGCCAACCACTCGATCTTCGTACCCGGTCCAGGGCCGCGTTCCTGCTGCTTAACGGCACCGGCGCCCTCGCCGGCGACTCCGCCGCCGAGCTGCTCGGCGCATCCTGCGCACCCGAGGGTGCGCCGGCCGAGATCGTCGCGCCGCGCTGTGGGGTCCGCCCCCGCACTGGCCTGATGGTGCATCGCGACGCGCTGCCCCCATCCGACATCACCACTGCGCAGGGCTGTCGCGTCACAACGCCGCTGCGCACGGCCTGGGATCTCGCGCGCCGACTCGACCGCACCGAAGCCGTGGTGGCCCTCGACGCCCTCGCCCGGCGCGGCCGCTTCGATCCGGCCCAGCTGCTGGCCCGCCGGGCGACGATCCCCGGATCCCGCCACGCCCGTCGGCTGGACGAGGTCGTGGCCCTCGCCGAACCACGGGCGGAATCACCCATGGAATCGCGGCTGCGCCTGCTGCTGCACGACCACGGCCTGCCGACGCCGACCGTGCAGTTCGAGCTGTACGACCGCTACGGGTTCGTGCTTGCTCGGTTCGACCTCGCCTACCCCGCGGCGAAACTCGCCATCGAGTACGACGGCGAGAGCTACCACCGGTCCCGGCGCGGCAAGGACAACCACCGCGACATCACCGCCGCTGTCCTCGGCTGGGAAACGATGCGGGTCGAGGCATCCGATGTCTGGGTCACCCCGCGCCGAACCGCCGACGCCGTGGCGCGGCTGCTCGCGGCCCGCAGCACGCCGAGATGAGCGTTACCGCTGTTCCCGGCCCGGAATCAGCAACAGTGACGACCTCGCGGGCGCGGTCACGCCAGGATCCGGGTCAGCGCGGGGGCGATGTCGGCCAGCCGGCTGACCGGCTGCGACCGGCCACCGCCGCGGGCGGCCAACGCGGCCGCGGCCACCTCGGCCTCGGCACCGCCGAGGGGGACCAGGACGTGCAACCGGTCGATGCCGGCCAGCGCGCCGGCCGGGTCGTCGCCCGCGGTGTGCAGGCAGTCCGACAGCAGCACCACCAGCCGCTCGTCGGCCACCGCAGCGGCCAGCTGGGTCGACGCCTCCCGCAACCCGGCGGCCAGGTCGGTGGTGCCGTGCCCGCGCAGCGCGACCAGGTCGGAGAGCAGCTGCTCGGGCGGCCGGCGCGCGCCCTGAGCCTGCAGCACCCGCACCCCGGCACCGAACGCGAGCACCGACGGCTCCAGCGCGGGTGGCCCCTCCTCGTTGGCCACCACCACCCCGGCGGCGGCCACCGCGGCGAGCGCGACGGCCAGGCCCTGCATCGAACCGGAGATGTCGACCACCAGGCAGACCGCGCGCCGGTGCGCCGTCCAGCTGCGGGTGACGATGTCCTCGGCGCCCGGCCGCCGCGACCGCTCGGGGCTCCAGCCGTCCAGGGTCCGGTCCAGGTCCAGGTCGCCGTCCCACCCGCGGGACGGTCCGAGGCGGCGGGTCCCGCGGGACCGGGCCGGCCCGATCCGGCCGAGCCGCAGGAAGACCCGCCCGGCCAGGCGCCGGGCCGCGGCTCGCAGCTCGGCGTCGGTGGCGACGGCGAGATCGGCCAGCAGCGCGGCGGCCGCCTCGGGGTCGCGGTTCATCGCGGCGTCGAAGGCGGCGGTGTCGAGTTCGCCCAGCTCCGGGGAGACCTCGTCGAACGCCGGGTGCTGGGTGGCGAGCTGCCGGCGGCTCTGGGTGCGAGCCGACTGCTCCCGGCCGGGGCGGGATCGGGGCCGGAAGCCTGCCGAGGGGTTCGGCAGGCGGTCAGCTTTTCCCTCGGCGTCCTCGGGAGCCTCCGAGGGCTCGGGGTCGACGTCGGCCGGCCACAGCGCGTCCAGCAGCTCGTCGATCACCGATTCGGGTGTCCGGTCCACCCCGTCGGCGATCCGGATCCGGCCGGACAGCGCGGCGTAGGCGGCGTCGCGGGCCGTCTCCCGGGCCGGCGGGTTCTCGTCGCGCAGCTCGGCCAGCCCGGTGAGCACCAGCGCCAGGTCGATCGCACCGCGCACCGAGGAGCCCATTCGCACGTCCCGGTGCGCCCTGGTGGCCCGCGTCAGCGCGACCGACAGCTCCACGTGCCGCCCGTTCAGCCCGCTGACGGCAGACGTGATCGCCCGCTCACCGGCCTCGTCCTGGTACCCGAGCACCACCCGGCACATCCGGTCGGCGATGGCCTGTGACACCCGTGCGGTGCCCACGGCGTCGAACGGGTTCATCGCCGCGATGAGCCGGAAGTCCTTGCCCGCGCGCACCGTGCCCAGCCGCGGCACCGCGATCTCGCCCTCGGTGAGCACGGTGATCAGCACGTTCAGGGTCTCCTCCGGCACCCGGTTGAGCTCCTCGAGGTACAGCAGCCCACCGCTGTGCATCGCGGTGAGCAGCGGGCCGTCGACGAACGCGTCGGCCCGATAGCCCGAGGCGAGCACCTGCGACGGGTCGTACTGGCCGACCAGCCGGGCCGGCGTCAGCTCGGCGTTGCCCTCGACGAACACCACCTGCTGGCCCGTCTCGCGGGCGATCGCGCGCAGCAGCGTGGACTTGCCGGTGCCCGGCGGGCCCTCGATCACCACGTGCCGCCCGGTGGTCAGGGCGACGGTGAGCACCTCGCGCTCGCGCCGCAGCCCCACGACCGCAATCGGCCCGGCCATGCGCCCTCCCCAGCCGAACGTGCCCGACCGCACGTGCCCGACCTCGCGTTCCCGACCCACATGCGCGAACGGCACTTTCGCGCGGTAGGTCTGCCCGAGAGTGCCGTTCGCGCGGAGATCAGCTCAGTAGTGGATCACGCCGCGGATGTTCTTGCCGTCGTGCATGTCCTGGTAGCCCTGCTGGATCTCGTCGAGCGAGTAGGTCTTCGTGACCAGCTCGTCGAGCTTCAGCACGCCTGCGCGGTAGAGCTCCAGCTGGCGCAGGATGTCCCAGTTGGGGTTGGACGCACCGAACAGCGCGCCCTGGATCCGCTTCTGGAACAGCGTGATGTCGGCCAGCGAGACGGGCAGCGGGGTCGTGTCGGCGATGTTGCCCAGCGCGGTGACCACCACGGTGCCGGCCTTGCGGATCGACGCCATCGCCTGCCCGAGGTGCTCCGGCTTGATGACGCCGACGGTGATGATCGCGGAATCGGCCCCCTGACCGTTGGTGAACTGTTTCGCGAGCTCGGTGGCCTCTTCCATCGAGTCGACGGCGTGCGTCGCGCCGAACTCCTGGGCCTTCTCCCGCTTGAAGGCAACCGGATCCACCGCGATGACGTTGGACGCGCCGGCGTGCGCAGCGCCCTGAACGGCGTTGATGCCGATGCCGCCGATGCCCATGACGATCACCGTGTGACCCGGCTGCACCTGGCCGGAGTTGACCGCCGAGCCCCAACCGGTGCCGACGCCGCAGCCGACGAGGCAGGCCACCTCGAGCGGGACGTCATCGGGCACCTTGACCGCCGAGTCGACCGACACGGTGGTGGTCTCGCAGAACGTCGAGATGCCGCACATCTGGCCGACGGGCGTGCCGTCGGTCAGCTGCAACCGGTAACTCGTCGGATCGGTCCACCGCGGACCGGCGAGGATGCCGGCGCCCAGGTCGCACAGGTTCTGCATCCCAGAGGCACACCAGCGGCAGTGCCCGCAGGACGGCAGGAACGAGAAGACGACGTGGTCGCCCTCCTTGAGGCCCTTGGTGTTGACGCCTGCCTTCGAGACGATCCCGGCGCCCTCGTGTCCACCCGCCATGGGGTAGGTGCCGACGGGGATGTCACCGGTCGCGATGTGGTCGTCGGAATGGCACATGCCCGAAGCCACCATCTTGACCTGGAGCTCGCCGGCCCGCGGGTCGTCGACCTCCAGATCGACGACCTCGTACTTGCCCGGTGCCTGCCGAATGATCGCTCCACGCGTCTGCATACGCTGTTCTCCCTTGAACGGATGGCCCTCCGGCGTTCATAGCAGGCCGCGCATGTCCGGGGAAGATCACCAAGAGTGAATTTCTACGATTCGTTGACGCCACGTGATCAACTAGTAGAGTGCGGATCCACCCGAACCGGACCGGAGACGCTCCATGACGGAACCGTTCAACGCCGCCAGCTACCTCACCGAGCGCCGGGTGCGGGCCGGCGACGGGGCCAGGGTGGCGCTGCGCCACCCCCGCGGCCAGCACACCTACGACGAGCTGACCATCGAGGTCCGCCGGGTCGCGGCCGGCCTGGTCGGGCTCGGCGTACGCCCCGAGGAGCGGGTGCTGCTGTGCATGTCCGACGACATCGAGCTGGCCACCGGCATCCTGGCGGCGATGTACCTCGGAGCCGTCGCGGTGCCGTGCTCCTCGATGCTCACCGGCGGTGAGCTGCGCACACTCGTCCGCGACTCGCGCGCGCGGGTGGTGCTCGGCAGCGCCCAGTTCACCCCCGCGGTGATCACCGCTGCGACCGGCGCGCCGGACGTGACGCACGTGGTCCTCACCGGTGACGCCGCACCGGAGGTACCCGGTGTGACCGGGCTGACCTGGGAGGCGCTGCGCACTGCCGAACCGCTCGCGACCCCCTACCCGACCTGGGACGAGTCGCCGGCGCTCTGGCTCTACACCTCCGGCACCACGGGCACCCCGAAGGGCGCCATGCACCGGCACACCGACATCCGCTTCGTGGCCGAGACCTACGGGGTGCAGGTTCTCGGGATCGGACCTGAGGACGTCTGCCTGTCCGCGGCGAAGCTCTTCTTCGCCTACGGCATCGGCAACTCACTGTTCTTCCCGCTCGCGGTCGGGGCGACCGCGGTGCTCGAACCGGCGCGACCCAACCCCCAGCTGTTCGCCGACCGGATCCGCGAGCACGGCGTCACGCTGTTCTTCGGCGGACCCAGCTTCTGGGGTCCCCTGATGGCCGCCGACCTGCCACCGGAGACGTTCGCGACGGTGCGCAACGGCATCTCCGCAGGCGAGGCCCTGCCCGCCCGCATGTTCCACGGGGTCAAGGACCAGTACGGCTTCGAGATCCTCGACGGCATCGGCTCCACCGAGGCGCTGCACATCTTCATCTCGAACGTGGCCGGCAAGGTGGTTCCAGCCAGCTCCGGGTTCCCGGTGCCCGGCTACCGGGTGGAACTGCGGCGTGCCGACGGCACCGTGATCGAAGGCGCGGGCGAGCCGGGGATGTTGTTCGTGGCCGGCGAGTCGATCTGCACCGGCTACTGGTGCCGCACGGCCGTGAACCGGACGGTGTTCCAGGGCGAGTGGATGCGGACCGGCGACCAGTACGTGCGCGGCGAGGACGGCAGCTACAGCTGCCTGGGCCGGGCGGACGACGTGCTGAAGGTCGGCGGGATCTGGGTGAGCCCGGCCGAGGTGGAGGCCCGGCTGATGGAGCACCCGACGCTCGCCGAGGCGGTGGTCGTCGGCGTGCCCGACGCCGACGGGCTCGACAAGCCGGTCGCCTATGTGGTGCCGCGACCGGGCGCGCACGTCGACGCGGACGAGCTGATCGCGTTCTGCCGGGCCGGGCTGGCCTCGTTCAAGCGGCCCCGGTTGGTGATCGAGATCAGCGAGCTGCCGAAGACCGCGACCGGGAAGATCCAGCGCTACCGGCTGCGTGAGCTCGCCACCGTCCAGGTGGCCCCGGTCCCGACCAGCGTCACCGACGTGGCCGAAGCCCAGGGTTAGCCTGACACCCGGCTCGAGCTCGATGTCGTAGCCGCTGGTCGCGGCGACCGCCTCGATCCGGGCGGAACGGCCGTGCGTCGCCGCGTCCACGTTGCCTCGTGGCGGCCGGCACCCCGACACTACGGGCGTGGAATGGGTGCGCGAGACGCCGGCCCGCTGGGACCGGGCCAAGGCCGCGGTGCTCGGCGAGCTGTCCCCCGAGCTGTTCGGGCTGGGTCGGCCGACCGACGGCGACCCGCTGGCCGACGAGTGGTGGCGCGTCGAGCGGGACGGCGAGGTGCTCGGCTACGGCCGGCTGGACGAGACATGGGGCGACGCCGAGGTGCTGATGCTGGTGGCGCCGGTCCAGCGCGCCTCCGGGGATCGGCAGCTTCATCCTGGCCAACCTGGAGGCCGAGGCCACCGCCCGGCACGTCAACTACATCTACAACGTCGTGCCGCAACGCCACCCGGACCCGGAGTCGGTTACCCACTTCCTCACCGCACGCGGCTTCGAGCTCACCGACGTCGGTGAGCTCCGCAAGCGGGTGACCCGCTCCGGGGATGACGACAGCGGTTCTGGAGCGGGAGGCGCTGCTCTGGCCGCCGGCGGGCGGTAGCGGTCGCGGCGGGCCGTAGCAGGCTCTGGCGGGTCGAACCTGGCTTCCGCCGCCACCCTCGGGTGGCTCGCGCCCGTCGGGGCGCTCACACCAGGCACGGCCCGGCGTCTGCCCGGGGGCTCGTCGTCGCCGGTTGGACCCGTCCAGCGTCGATCACCGTCTCCTGGCGGGTGTCGGCGACTACCGATATCGGTCATCCGGTTCGGCGCCGCTGCCCGGGCGAATGCGGTAGACCACTGATGGACAGCGCGACACCGCAGTCGATGTTCTACACATCTAGTTCATCGCGACAGGTTGTTGTAGAGTTACTCGGCCACCACCGGAGGAGCCGATGACGACCGCCGAACCCGCCCCGACCGTGTCCTTCGACACCGCGCCCGCGTCGTACCGGCACTGGAAGCTCGAGGTCGACGGCGACGTCGCCTACCTGCGGCTGGACATCGACGAGGCGGGCGGGCTCGTACCCGGCTACGAGCTGAAGATGAACAGTTACGACCTCGGGGTCGACATCGAGCTCTACGACGCCACCCAGCGGCTGCGCTTCGAACACCCGCAGGTGCGGGCCGTGGTGATGACGAGCGCGAAGGACCGCAACTTCTGCGCGGGCGCGAACATCCGGATGTTGGCCCAGAGCTCGCACCCGTGGAAGGTCAACTTCTGCAAGTTCACCAACGAGACCCGCAACGGCATCGAGGACGCCACCGCGAACTCCGGCCAGACCTGGATCGCCGCGGTCAACGGCACTGCGGCAGGCGGCGGCTACGAGCTGGCCCTTGCCTGCGACCAGATCCTGCTCATCGACGACAACTCGTCGACCGTGTCGCTGCCCGAGGTGCCGCTGCTCGGCGTACTGCCCGGCACCGGCGGCCTGACCCGGGTGATCGACAAGCGCCGGGTCCGCAAGGATCGCGCCGACGTGTTCGCCACCAAGTCCGAGGGGCTGCGCGGCCGCCAGGCCGTGGACTGGAAGCTGGTCGACGAGGTGGTCCCCAAGCGGGCATGGGACGAGACCGTGGCCCAGCGGGCCGCGACCGCCGCCGCGCGCTCGAACCGCCCGACCGTGGACAGCGGAGCCACCGGCGTCGAGCTCACCCCGCTGCACCGGGAGGAGACCGCCGAGGGCATCGACTACCGGCACGTGCGCGCCCGCTTCGACCGCGACCGGGGCCTGGTGGAGATCACCGTTTTCGGCCCTGAAGGCGACGTGCCCGACACCGTCGAGCGGGTACACGAGCTCGGCGCCGACTTCTGGCCGCTGGCCATGACCCGCGAGCTGGACGACCTGATCCTGCGGTTGCGGAGCAACGAGCTGGAGCTGGGCACCTGGATCATCCGCACGAAGGGCGACGTCGAGGACGCGCTGGCCTTCGAGCGGGTGATCGAGCAGCACTCGGCTGACGACTGGCTGGTCAACGAGATCCGGCACTACTTCAAGCGTGTCCTCAAGCGTCTCGATGTGACCTCGCGCAGCCTGATCGCGCTGATCGAGCCGGGCTCCTGCTTCGCGGGCGCGCTGCTGGAGCTGGCGCTGGCCTGCGACCGGCAGTACATGTTGGACGGTCTGATGGAGGAAGGTGACGAGGAGGGCGAGCCCGCCCAGATCGTCCTCTCGCCGTCCACCTTCGGCACGTTCCCGATGAGCAACGGCCTGTCCAGGCTCGGTTCCCGGTTCTACGGCGACGACGATCACGTCGCGAAGCTGCGCCAGGAGACCGGCCGGCGCATCGACGGGGCCGAAGCGGTGGAACTGGGCCTGGTCACCGACGCCCCCGACGACATCGACTGGGACGACGAGATCCGGATCATGTTGGAGGAGCGGGCGTCGCTGTCCCCCGACGCGCTGACCGGGATGGAGGCCAACCACCGGTTCGTCGGGCCCGAGACGATGGAGTCGAGGATCTTCTCGCGGCTCACCGCCTGGCAGAACTGGATCTTCGTCCGACCCAACGCCTCCGGCCCGGAGGGCGCGCTGCGCCGCTACGGCAGCGGTCGCCGGGCCGAGTTCGACCGCCGCCGAGTCTGAGGGGGAACCATGTCGATCGACTACTCCGAGAAGATCCCCAACAACGTCGACCTCGCCGGCGACCGCAAGCTCCAGCGGGCGCTGGAGAGCTGGCAGCCCAACTTCCTGAACTGGTGGAAGACGATGGGCCCCGCGGTGCCCACCGAGGACGTCTACCTGCGCACCGCGGTCGCCGTCGGTCGCGAGGGCTGGGCCCACTTCGACCACGTCGCGATGGAGGAGTACCGCTGGGGCGTGTTCCTCGCCGAGCGCAACACCGACCGGAAGATCGCCTTCGGGGAGCAGAAGGGCGAGCCGGTCTGGCAGCAGATACCCGGGGAATACCGGGCCGACCTGCAACGGCTGATCGTCATCCAGGGCGACACCGAGCCGGCTTCGGTCGAGCAGCAGCGCCGGCTCGGCGAGACCGCGCCGAGCCTCTACGACCTGCGCAACCTGTTCCAGGTGAACGTCGAGGAGGGCCGGCACCTCTGGGCGATGGTCTACCTGCTGCACGCCTACTTCGGCCGCAACGGCCGCGAGGAGGCCGAGGCGCTGCTGCACCGCAACTCCGGCGACGTCGACTCGCCCCGCATCCTCGGCGCGTTCAACGAGGAGACGCCGGACTGGCTGTCGTTCTACATGTTCACCTACTTCACCGACCGGGACGGCAAGTACCAGCTCGGCACGCTGAAGGAGTCCGCCTTCGACCCGCTCTCGCGCACCTGCGAGTTCATGTTGAAGGAGGAGGCGCACCACATGTTCGTCGGCACCACCGGCATCGACCGGGTGGTGGCGCGCACCGCGGAACTGATGCGTGAGTACGACACCGACGAGATCGCCCCGCACGGCGGGATCCCGCTCGACGTGATCCAGAAATACATCAACTTCCACTACTCGGTGAGCCTCGATCTGTTCGGCTCCGAGCAGTCGACCAACGCCGCCAACTACTTCACCGCCGGGCTCAAGGGCCGCTGGCAGGAGGAGCGCCGCAAGGACGACCACGTGCTCACCGAGGACGCGGCCCACATCGACCTGGTCCGCGACGGCGAGCTGACCACCGACGAGGTGCCGGCGCTGCTCGCGCTCAACCACGACCTGCGGCGGGAGTACATCACCGACTGCCAGAGCGGGCTCAAGCGCTGGAACCGGATCCTGGAGAAGGGCGGCATCGAGCGCAGGCTCTACCTGCCCAGCGTCGGTTTCAACCGCGACGTCGGGCTGTTCGCCGAGCACCACGTCACGCCGAAGGGCGACGTCATCGGTCCGGACGTGTGGGCGGACAGGAAGGATTCCTGGCTGCCCACCGAGGCCGACAAGACGCACGTCCGCTCGTTGATGCGCCCTGTCTACGAGCCCGGCAAGATCGCCGGGTGGATCGCACCGCCGTCGCGCGGGATCAACGACAAGCCGGTCGAGTACGAATACGTCCGATTCCCCTGACGACCCGGCACAAGCGGCCCGATCGGTTGTATCAGCGCGGGGTTTCGTTGCTCCTTCCTCCACACCCAGGAGGTGAGGACATGACCATGCCGGCCCCGTTCGGCTCGGCGCAGCCGGCGCGCAGCGCCGAGCCACTCGAGGCGCACGAACGCTCTCGCATCAGGGCCGCCGCGCGCCATGCCCGCCGGATCTATCCCGGCGAGCTGGGTGAGCTCGTCTTCCGGGAGCTCACCGCCTACGCCGAGTTCGGGATCCGCTTCTCGGTGGATTCGCTCATCCCCCGCCTCGCCACCCGAGTACTGGCCACGCGGACCGACGGAGGCACCGACGTCACCTCGTTCACGAACCGGCAGCCCCTACTGGTGTCGGAGCGGCCGCACGCCGAGGCGAGCTGAACAGGGCCGCACCCCTGCTCGGACGAGCTCAGCGAGGAACAGCTCAGCGAGGAACTCCGACCACCTCCGTGCAGGCGGCGACGAACGCGCGGAGCAGCGGGCCGTCGGCGTCGCGGCGCCAGGCCAGCACCAGCTCGCACGGGCCGATGTCGATCACGGGCCGGGTGACCACGCCGCCTCGTTCGAGATTCGCGACGTTGCCGGCGGCGAGCAGGCACACCCCGAGCCCGGAGGTGAGCGCCTCGTAGGCCCCCTCCGTGTCGCTGATCTCGGCCCCGATCCGCACCGGGATGCCGCTTCGCTCCGGAACGGCCAGCCAGTGGTCGCGCAGCACCCCGGCGGAAGCCGGCAGCGCGAGGAAGGGCTCGTCGAGCAGGTCGCTCAACCGCAGCTCGTCCCGCCCGGCCAGCGGATGTCCGGTCGGCAGGGCCACCACCCGCGGCTCGCGGGCCACCCGGAGCGTGGCGTAGGGGGCCGGGTCCGGCAGCGGCAGCCAGACGAACGCCGCATCCACCGACCCTGCGGCCAGCCCGGCGGTGGGATCCCCCCAGCCGATCTGCCGAAACTCCAGCCGGGCGCCGGGTTCCACGCGTCCGAGTCGTGCACGGACCGCGGGCAGCACCCCGCGGCCGGGCCCGGTGCTCATCCCGATCGTCAGTCTCGACCGGTCCGCCTGTCCGACCGCGTGTTCGGCGGCGGCCCACTCGCGCAGCAGCGTCCGTGCGGGCGCCAGCAGCGCCTGGCCTGCGGCAGTCAGCCGCACCTCCCTGCGGTCGCGGACGAACAGGTCCGAGCGCAGCTGCCGCTCCAGCGCCCTCACCTGCTTCGACAGTGCGGGCTGGCTGATGAACAGGCGCTCGGCCGCCCGCGTGAAATGCAGTTCCTCGGCGACCGCCACGAAGTAGCGCAGGTCCCGCAGGTGCACGTCCATCACCGATGGCTATCACAGCCGGCCTTGGACAGCCCGCCGGACACCGCGGAACGTGGGTGCCGCGCCGCCGTCCGGTGACGCATTCGCGGACAGATGAGGACACCACGAGATGAGCACCACCCCAGCCGCTCGCGTCTGGCTGGTCACCGGCGCCAGCAGTGGCTTCGGCCGCGCGATCACCGAGGCCGCGGTTGCCGCGGGTGACGTCGTCGTGGCGGCCGCCCGCCGCACCGCCCCCCTCGACGAGCTCGTCGCCCGGCACCCCGACCGGGTGGAGGCCGTGTCGCTCGACGTCACCGACGCCGCCCGCGGGCGCGAGGTCGTCGACGACGTCGTGGCCCGCTACGGCCGGCTCGACGTGCTGGTCAACAACGCCGGCCACACCCAGGTCGGCGCAGCGGAGGAGACCACCGACAAGGAGCTGCGCGACCTGTTCGAGGTGCACTTCCACGGCCCGGTGGCGCTCACCGTCGCCGCGCTACCGCACTTCCGGCGCCAGCACGGCGGCGCCGTCGTGCAGCTGAGCAGCGTCGGCGGCCAGGTCACGGCCCCCGGCTTCAGCGCGTACTGCGCCACCAAGTTCGCCCTCGAGGGCTGGTCGCAGACGCTGGCCTCGGAGGTGGCCCCGTTCGGGGTGACGGTGCTGATCGTCGAACCGGGGGCGTTCCGCACCAGCCTGTTCACCCCCGGTGCGGCCTACGCGTCGGCCGAGATGCCCGAGTACGCCGAGACCGTCGGACCGACTCGCGAGTACGTGTCCTCCGGCGACGGCAGCCAGGCCGGTGACCCGGCCAAGGCGGCCTCGGCGATCCTGACCGCACTGGACGGCGACACACCGCTGCGGCTGGTGCTGGGGGCCGACGCCGTCGGCGGCATCCTCGACCGGCTGCGCGGCATGGAGGCCGAGGTCGAGAAGTGGGCGCCGGTCAGCCGCGGCGACGGCCTTCGACGACCGGTAGCCGGCGCTGAGCACACCGCCCGCCGAGGTGGCAACGACGCGGGATCAGAGCGGCTTCTCGGCGAAGTAGGTCGCCACCGGGTTGGCGTTGAAGTTCCCGATCTCCACGTAGCCCGCCGCCTCGTACATCCGGCGCGCCGAATGCTGCGCGGGCCCGGTGTCGAGCCGAGCGACCCGGTATCCCAGGTCACGAGCGGCGTCCTCCAGGGCGCTGAGCAGCTTTCGGGCGACTCCCTGCCGGCGGGCCGTCGGGACGACGTACATGCGCTTGATCTCGCAGGCCCCGTCGGGTAGGCGTTTGACCCCACCGCAGCACAGTGGGGTCCCGTCCGGACCGTAGCCGACGAGGAACGTGCCGTCGGGCGGACCGAGCTCGGCCGGCCCGGCCTTGGGCATGCTGGCGTCGTTGATGTCGAGGCCGGGATAGAGCACCCGCATCTCGGCAGCCATCGCGGTCACGAGCGACCGGCCGGCTCCTTCGCCGATCGGCGCCACGCGGAACTCGATCTGCACCGTCGACCGGTTCACGTGCCGAAGGTGTCCACCGCGGCGCTCACCCGGTCGGCGATCTCCGCCCCGGAGAGGCCGAAACTGGGCACGTAGCAGCAGAGCCGGTCGTAGCGCCCGTGGAACGCCGGAAGCTGGTCGCGGGCCTCGTCGGGCGTTCCGGCCACGGCCATCCGCTCCAGCATGGCCTGGCTGACCGCGTCGATCATCGCGCGATGGTCCTGACGACCCCAGGCCTCCCGGATCTCGGCCACCTCGGTGGTGAAACCCTCCAGCTCGACCAGCGGCGCATAGGTCCGGACAACGACGTAGAACGCGATCTGGGCGGCCGCGTCTCGACGGGCCCGATCGCCGTCGTCGGCCACGCTGCAGATCACGTAGCCGGCGATCGGCACGTCCTGATCTCGTCCGGTGCGCGCAGCCCCGGCCGCCAACGCCGGCCGGACGACCTCATCGAGGTACCGCGCCGTGAATATCGGGTGGCCGACCAGCCCGTCGGCCACCGCGCCCGCGGCCTGCACCATGCGGGTGTTGAACCCGGCGAGATAGACCGGTATCGGTGGACGCGGTGTGACCTCGGCCGTCGGTCGCAGCGCCATCCGGTAGAAGCGACCCTCGTGCTGCACCCCCGAGGAATCCATCGCCCAGATCCGGCGCAGCAGCGGCACCAGCTCCTCCAGCCGCGGCGCCGGTGAGAGCCCGTCGGCACCGTGCCAGTCCTGCTGCATCCGCCTGGTCCCGGTACCCAACCCGAGCAGCAGCCGGCCACCGGACAGTTCGTCGAGGTCGCGGGCCTCGGCGGCGAGCACCAGCGGGCTGCGGCCGATCGCGTACGCGATGCCGCTGGCCACCGTGATCGTCGAGGTGGTCAGGGCCATCGCGGCAAGTGAGACGGTGGCCGAGCGGTCGTAGAACTCGGTCGTCCAGACCGATTCGAAACCACGCTCCTCGGCCCGTCGCGCGGCCGCCGACCACGGTGGCCAGGGCGCCACCGTGCACCGCGACGCCCAGTCGATCACCCGTCATGCCGGCACCCTATTCGCACGATGAGCTCGGCGTGGAGCTCCTGCGTCGAGGCCCCGCCGCCACGGTTGTCGCCGCCCCGGTTCGGGGTCACCGGCCCCGGCCGCGGGTCGGCCGTCGCCCGCTCGCGGGCATCACCAGCATCGCGAATACTCGACGCCGTGAGCACTCAGCCCGGCCGCCGCGAGCGGCTGAGCAGCGCGATGGTCCGCGACGGGCCGCGCTGCGTGTGGTGCCGCCGCGAGTGCGCCGGCCTGGTCCGCGCCACCACCGATCACCTCGTCCCGAAGATCAAGGGTGGCCCTTCGTGGCTGGAGAACGAGGTGTTGGCCTGCGGCCGCTGCAACCGTGAACGCGGGCACACCAGCCCGGCGGACTGGCTGGTCGAGTGCGAGCGCCGCGGCTGGCGCCCCGACGTCGACGCGGTGGCGGGCGCATTGCGCTCCCTGCACCAGGCCATCGCCGAACGCGGCGGCCAGCGCCGCGCCCGCCCCTATCTGGCTGCCCAGCTCCGCCGCCTGACCCGCCTCGCCGCCTGATCCGGACCGTCGAGTGCGACGTCACGGTGGCGAACCATGATCGAAAAGCCACCAGGTCGCACTCGACGTCCGGATGAGGCTGCTTGACCCCGGCGGGCGCGGCCGGACAGGGTGCGCGGTATGGACCTGCTGCCCGGCGTGCGCTCGGCCACCGTCGACACCGACCGGATCCGGACGCACTATCTGGAGGCCGGGTCGGGCGCAGGCACCCCGATCATCATGATCCACGGCAACCTCTCGACCGGGCGGTTCTACGAGCACCTGATGCCCGCGCTCGCCGCCACCCATCGCGTGCTGGCGCCGGACATGCGCGGTTTCGGCGACAGCGCGCCCGCCCCGCTCGACGCCACCCGCGGCCTCGCCGACTGGGCCGATGACACGTTCGCGCTGGTCCAGGCACTGGGCATCGAACCCCCGCCGCACCTGGTCGGCTGGTCCACCGGCGGCGCCGCGATCGCGCAGTACGCCATGAACCACCCGGTGTCCTCGCTGACCTTCGTCGACCCGGTCTCGCCGCACGGCTACGGCGGCACCTTTCCCGACGGCCGGCCGTGCTTCCCGGACGGCGCCGGCTCCGGCGGCGGCACAGCCAACCCCGAGGTGGTGCGCCGGCTGGCCGAGGGCGACGCATCGGACGAGAGCCCCGCCTCCATCCGCAACGTGATGAACGCCTTCTACTTCGCACCGCCCCACCGCGAGCCACCCGATCGCGAGGACCTGCTGGTTGCCGAGATCCTCAAGACGGTGACCGGCGCCGACAACTACCCGGGCGACAGCGTCGCCTCGGAGAACTGGCCGGGGACGGCACCTGGCCGCACCGGGATCCTCAACGCGCTGTCCCCGAAGTACTGCGACTGGACCGGCATCCTCGACCTCGACCCGAAACCGCCGGTGCTCTGGACGCACGGGACCGCCGATCTGGTGGTCGCCGACGGCTCGCCACTGGAGCTCGGCACGCTCGGCGCGGCCGGGTCGGTGCCGGACTGGCCAGGGCCCGACGTGTTCCCCCCGCAGCCGATGATCACCCAGATCCGGGAGCTGCTCGACCGGTATGCCGCCGCGGGAGGACGCGTGCGCGCCGAGATGTTCGACGGCTCCGGCCACGGACCGCACTTCGACGCCCGCGACAAGTGGCTGGCCACGTTCACGGAGTTCCTCGCCTCCTGCTGACTCGTCCACGACCGCGAGGAGCGCGCTGGTGGGCCGATCGGGTGATGGGGCGTCGGAGTCGGGCGCTGCCGGACGATGGAGGGACGTGGACCCCGGCGAACGGATCCGGCCCGACCCGGGCCCGGCACTGCTGGAGCTCTACGACGCCGCGCTCCCCCAGGTGTACGGCTACCTGCTCGCCCGCTGCGGCCGGCGGGTGCTCGCCGAGGACCTCACCGCGGAGACGTTCCTGGCCGCCGTCGCCGCATGTCGACGCACGCCGCCGCCGCGGCCGTCCACCGGCTGGCTGGTCGGCATCGCGCGGCACAAGCTGGTCGACCACTGGCGTGCGGTCGAACGCGAGGAGCGCGGGCTGCGGACCGTAGCCGAGCCGGACGGTGGGGTCGAGGATCCGTGGGACGAGCGGATCGACGCGCTGCTGGCCCACGACGTGCTGGCCGCCCAATCCGCTCCACACCGGGCCGCGCTGACCCTGCGCTACCTCGACGGCCTTCCGGTGCCCGAGGTCGCCAGCACGCTGGGGCGGACGGTGACCGCGACCGAGGCCCTGCTCACCCGCGCCCGCACCGCGTTCCGGCGCAGCTACACCGCCGTCGCACCGGACGCATATCCGACCGACCGGCGTGAGGACGGCCCGCGATGACCGCCGACGTGCTCCCTCCCGCGGAGGCGACAGACAACACCGCCGACGTGCTCCCTCCCGCGGAGGCGACAGACAACAACCGCCGACGTGCTCCCTCCCGGAGGCGACGACATGACCGATCCGTTCGACGTCCTCCGCGCCCCGACCGAGCCGGTCGCTCCCGACCCGGCCTTCGCCGCCGCCCTGCGCGCACGCATCGAGCGTGCCCTGCTCCACCGAGGAGAGGAACGTGTTGTGACCAGCACCGTCAGCACCCCGTCCACCAGCACCGATCCGTCGGCCGCCCGCCTGCACGCGCTCACCCCGTATCTCGCCGTCGTCGACGCCCGCGCGGCCGTGGAGTTCTACGTGACAGCGTTCGGCGCCCGCCGCCGCGGGGAGCCGATCATGATGCCGGATGGTCGGACCGGCCACGTCGAGGTGCTGCTCGGGGACAGCGTGCTGATGATGGCCGACGAGTTCCCCGAGATGGGGTTGGTCGCGCCGGTCAACAGGGGCGGGGTGAGCCAGTCGCTGTACCTGGAGGTCGCCGACCCGGACGCCGTGGTGGACCGGGCGATCGCCACAGGCGGCGTCCTGACGCGGCCGGTGACGGACACGCCGTACGGGCGCGGCGGCGTGGTCGACGACCCGTCCGGGCACCGCTGGATGATCTCCCGCGAGACACCCCGCGCCCGGCCGGGCGATGTCGTCTACGCGTCACTCTGGCGGTCGGACGTGGCCCGCGCCGCGGACTTCTACCGCGACGTGCTCGGCTGGCGGACCACCGCAGGCTCCGGCGCGCAGGGCCGGCAGGTGACCGAGCTGAATTCCGATCTGGGGCTGTGGGGCGGCGCGGACCGGCCGATCACCATGCTCTGCTACGCCGTGCCGGACGTCGACGCCGCCGTCGCGCTGGTCCGGGCGGCCGGCGGCACCGCGGGCGAGCCGTCGGAGACCCCGCACGGGCGGCTTGCGGACTGCGTCGACGACCAGGGGCTGCCCTTCGCGCTCTGCTCCGGCGGCACTCCGCTGAACCCGACCGAGCCCGGCGGCCTGAACTACGTCGAACTGCGGGTGCCCGACACCACCGCGGCCCGCGCGTTCTACGGCACGGTGCTCGGCTGGCGGTTCCTCCCCGGCGCCGACTCCGACTACTGGCACATGACCGTCGCCGGGGAGCCGACCCGACCGTGGCTCGGCCTGGCCGGCGGGTATGCCGACGCGGCGGCCGTGCCGACGTTCGTCGTTCCCGACCTCGGGGCCGCCGTCGATGCTGTGCGCGCCTCCGGCGGGCGGGCCGGCGACCCGACTCCGGGCCGGGTGGGGTTCGGCGTGGACGCCACCGACGACCAGGGCGCGCCGTTCACGCTGCGGCTGCAGCACTGAACGTCACCATGGGACGGGGCCGAAGCGGTCGAAGAAGCCGCCGGTCGGCCCGTCCGGCGTCACCTGCGCGAGCGTGACGATCGCCTCGATGCCCTCCTGCACCGCCTGGTGCCCGCCGTGGTCGTTGAATCGGTCGCCGTGCAGCCCGGGTCGGCGGCGTTGATCCGGCGCTCCGGATCTCCGGAGGTTGCCGCCCCGCCCTGCTGCGGGTGCTCCGATTGCAGGACATGGGCGCCGCCACGCGTTGATCTGCACGCGCGGTCGTTCGTATGGTTCTCGGCGGGGGATGAAGCACCCGACGCGAGGAGACTTCCATGCCCGTCGACCAGCCCGACTCCACCGCACTCGCCGCCGTCGCCCAGCGCTACGGGCTCGGCCTCGACGCCGCCGACCTCGACACGTTCGGTCCGATGGTGGGTGGCCTGCTCGCCTCCTGGGACGCCGTCGAGGAGCTGTACAACGCCTCCGCCCCCGCGATGCCCGACCGCCCGTGGAGCCGACCCGATGCCGCCGACAACCCGTTCAACGCCTGGTACGTGCGCTGCACGGTGACCGGAAGCGGCGACGGGCCGCTGGCCGGCAGAACGGTGGCCGTCAAGGACAACACCTCCGTCGCCGGGGTGCCGCTGATGAACGGCTCGAAGACCATGGAGGGCTACGTCCCGCGCCGGGACGCCACCATCGTCTCCCGGATGCTGGCCGCGGGCGCGACGATCACCGGCAAGTCCGTCTGCGAGGACCTCTGCTTCTCCGGTGGCTCACACACCTCCCGCACCGGCCCGGTGCGCAACCCGTGGGACGGGACCCGCTCCACCGGCGGCTCGTCCTCCGGCTCCGCGGCGCTGGTCGCGGCCGGGATCGTGGACATCGGCACCGGCGGCGACCAGGGTGGCTCGATCCGGATGCCCGCGTCGTACTCCGGGATCGTCGGGCACAAGCCCACCTGGGGCCTGGTCCCCTACACCGGCGCGTTCCCGATCGAGCAGTCGATCGACCACGTCGGCCCGATGACCCGCACCGTCGCCGAAGCCGCGCAGGTGCTGAACGTGATCGCCGGACCGGACGGGCTCGACCCGCGCCAGCCCCGCGACCTCGTCCCGGCCGACTACGTGGCCGCCCTCGGCCGCGGCGCGGAGGGTCTGCGGATCGGGGTGGTCACCGAGGGCTTCGGCCACGCCAACTCCGATCCCGGCGTGAACGACGCGGTGCGCGCCGCCGTCGACGTGCTGCGCGGCGCCGGGCTGAGCGCGGAGGACGTGTCGATCCCGTGGCACCTGCACGGCGCCAAGGTCTGGGACGTGATCGCCACGGAGGGTGCCACGTTCCAGATGGTGGACGCCAACGGCTACGGGATGAACTGGAAGGGCCTCTACGACCCCGAGGTGATGGACCACTACGGCGCGCAGTGGCGGGGCGACGGGAGGAGTTCTCCGAGACGGTGAAGCTGGTGCTGCTGACCGGCCGGCACACCATCGACCGCCACCACGGCAAGCACTACGCGATGGCCCGCAACCTCGCACTCGAGCTCAACGCGGCCTACGACGAGGCGCTGGCCCGTTACGACGTGCTGGTCATGCCGACCACGCCGATCCAGGCCTCGATCATCCCCGGCGAGGGCGCCCCGCGCGAGGAGGTGATCGGCCGGGCCCTGGAGATGATCGCCAACACCTGCGTCACCGACGTCACAGGGCATCCGGGCTGCAGCGTGCCTGCCGGGCTGGTCAACGGGCTGCCAACCGGAATGATGATCATCGGCAGGCAGTTCGACGACGCCACCGTGCTGCGCGTCGCGCACACGTTCGAGCAGGCCGTCGGCGGCTTCCCGGCCCCGCAGGCCGCAGCCGCGGGCAGCCAGGCATGACCGCAGGCATGACCGGAGGCTCGCGGCGAACGGGGTACCCGACCTCGGCGGCACCGACGTTGTGCGCGAACGGCACCCTCGCGCGAACCTAGCGCGCGAGAGTGCCGTTCGCGCAGGTCACCGGGGCGTCCCAGTCGATGTGGTGCTGGTGCAGGAACGCCACCGAGCCCCGGCCGGAGGCGCTCGCGGCCCGGCGCAGCATCGTCGGCAGCAGCGCGTCGCGCAGCACCCGTCCGAGCGGCCCCGCGGCCTTCGAGTTGCTCGACCGGGCCCCCTGGGCGACCACCCGCTCCACCCGCTGCCGACGCAACCGCTCGTACGCGTCGAAGGCTGCCGCCGGTCGCGGCAGATCGCGCAGGCAACGCCCGAGCTCGACCGCGTCCTCGATCGCCATGGACGCCCCCTGGCCGGAGGCGGGGAGGTCGCGTGCGCCGCGTCCCCGATGACGATCATCCGATCGCGGTGCCAGCGTCGCACCGAGGGCAGGTCGTAGGTGGCCCAGCCGGTGATCGGACCCCGGGTGGAGGCAATGATCGCGCAGGCCGGAGTGCGATCGGGCGCGAACAGCTCCAGGAGCCAGGAGCGCCACCGGTCACTCGTCATCGCGGCGAGCTCACCCGCGGCCGGCTCGTCGCGGCGCGGCGGGTTGGCGCCCCACCAGACGGTGCCGTCCGGCGCCACCGCGTAGAGGAAGAAGGCCCGCCTGCCGAACACCATCTCGTACTCCCCCGGCCGCACGTCGAGCTCCTGGGGCGGGGCGTAGCCACCGGTGTTCAGCACCGGAACGTAGCGCGCGGGCGGCGCGGCCGGGTCGATCAGCTGCCGCACCCTGGACCGGATGCCGTCGGCGCCGATCAGCAGCTCCCCGTCGGCGGTGCCGCCGTCGGCGAACACGGCACGCATCCCGCCCGGGATCGCGGTGGCGTCCACCAGTCGGCGGCCGCGCTCGATGCGGACACCCCGCCGCGCGGCCTCGTCCTGCAACGCGCGGTAGAGCTCCCCCGCGGCGAAGGGTGATCCCCGACGGTGCCGTCCGGCAACGGGGCCCCGGTACTCACCTCGCCGAGCAACTTGCCGCTCCCGCTGCGGAAGCGCATCGACGTCGTGGCGAACCCGAGTTGGGCGACCGTGTCGCCCGCATCCACCGCCCGCAACGCGTCCAACCCGTTGACCTGCAGGGTCAGGAAGGCGCCCGCATCATCGGCCGGGCCCGGATGCGCCTCGTAGACGACGGCGTCGATGCCGGCACGCTGCAGCGCCATCGCGGCAACCGGTCCCGCCACGCCTCCGCCGATCACCAGTGCCGTCGTCATCATCGGACCCCTTCCGCCTACAATAACTCGAAACCGTCAGTATCTCGGTTTGCCAAGTTTCTTGGCTGAACGAGCCAATGTCAAGGGGAGAGCCGTGGACGCGGGCCGGCTGCGGGCAGAGATCAACGAGTCGCTGCTGCGCTTCATCGCGAGCGTCGTGCTGCACAACCAGGTGGTCGCGCAGCGCGTCGGCCTCGGCGGCAGCGACTCGCAGTTCATCAGCCTGCTCAATCTGAACGGACCGCTCACCGCGGGACGGCTCGCCGAGCTCTCCGGGCTGACCACCGGGACGGTGACGGGTGTGATCGACCGCCTGGAGCGCGCCGGGTTCGTGCGCCGGGAGCGCGACGTCGCCGACCGGCGTCGAGTACTCGTTGCGCCGGTGCCCGCCGCGATGGAGGAGCTCGCGCGGCACTACACCGCGCACGGCCGGCACACCGACGCCGTGCTGAGCCGGCGGGATCCGCGACAGCTGCGGGTGATCGCCGAGTTCCTCGCCGAACTCAACGCTTCCCCCTCGACGCCGGTACCCCGTCCTGATCGGGACGGATCCGATCGAGCGAGATCAGATCGACGGGATGGAACCGGACACGAGCCGAGTCATCCGATCCGGGCCGGTACCGGTGCAATCGAGCCGGCTCACTCGCTCCGCCCATCCACCTCGGTCCCGAACCGTTCACCTTCGGCAGGACCGTCGGACGAGGTCGCCTTCCCCTCATGATCGTCGCCACTCGACTCGGCGATGAGCGGCAGCTGACCGTCCTCGGCGCGATTCGGGCGCCGCCGGTGCGCCTTCACCCAGCCGAGGTCACGCGGGTGGCCGTGCACGAAGGCCACACCCACCACCTCCTCGTCCCGAGTGAAACACGTCGCACCGACATTGTGCGCACAAGCCTTCGCCATATATTCACTTTCTGCAATCGAGCGCTTGCTTGTTGTGCAATACGGGCGGGTCGAGCGGCCGCCCAGTGAATGCTGGGTACCGTTCGGCACCATCGCGTGTTCTGAACACCCGATGTTTGATGCACACTGAGAACGAGGCAAGGAGGGACCGCGGAATGAGTCGATTCGGATCCGATGACGGGCACAACCCGTTCGCCGGCTCGGTCTTCCTTGCCGAGAGCGCAGCGATGGAGCGTGGACCGGGCGGCACCGATCTGGGCAGCCTGTCCGCTCGCAACGACGTCGCCGTCGCCCAGCTCACCGCCGGGCATCCGATCGACGCGGTCGACGAGTTCGACGCCCTTCTGGTCGACTGCCGAGCGGCACTGGGCGACGCCCACGACGCCACCCTCCTGGTCGAGGGCAACCTCGCCGCCGCCTGTTTCCAGGCCGGGCGCGAGGAGAACGGCATCCAGCTGATGACGTCCAACCTGGCCGCCCGCGAGCTCGTCTTCGGCGACGACCACCCCGACACCCTCACCGCCCGCGACGCTCTCGCCACCGCCTACCGGCTGGCCGGCCAGCTGCCCGATGCCCTCAGCCTGTACTCCCGGGTGGCGTCGCAGCGCAGCCGGGTTCTCGGCCCGGCGCACCCCGACACCCTCATCTCCCGGCTCGGCCTCGGGCTCACCCGCGCGGACACCGGTGACCTGCTCGTTGCCGTCAACGTGGTGGCGAGCGCGCTGCGCGACTCGGAAGCGGCCCACGGCCGGCGCGACCTCCACACGGTGACGCTGCGCTGGTGCCTTGGCAGCATGCAGTCCGCGGTCGGCAACGTCGAGCCGGCGATGGAGGAGCTGGACCGGGCACTCGGCGACGCCGAGGCGCTGCTCGGCGCCGAGCACCCGGACGCGCTGGCGATCCGCGACGAGCTGCGCCAGCTGACGCAGTCCCTCGAGCAGCCGATCGCCGCCCCCAGGCCGCCCGCTCCGGAGCTACCGCCGCCTGCGCCGGTGTGGCCGGCCGTGCCCGCCGACCAGGCCGGCGGCCACTACCCCGCCGCTCCTCCCGGGAGGCCGCCCGCACCCGGTCGGGCTACCCCCGCCGGCGAGCTCCCCGCGGCGAACCCAGCGGGCTGAAACCCGCGCCGACCCCCGGACGACGGTCCCTCGATCCAGTGAACCCTGTCGGTGTTCGGCCATCCTGCCCGATGCCGTAGCCCCCGCGCAGCGGCCGTCCGACCAGCCGCTATCGTGATCTCGCCCCGGATCGCTCCCTCGGACATCGCTGTCCGGCTCCCCCTCCCCGGCTAGACAAGACTGACCCCCCGGAGAAGCATGTGAAGGTTTTGCTGCTCTGCTCGTCGTTCAACGGACTGAGTCAACGTGCGTGGACCGAACTCCGCGACGCCGGAAACGATGTACGGGTCCAGCTGATGGCGAACCCGGACGCCGTCAACGATGCGGTCGCAGCCTTCGAGCCCGATTTGATCATCTGTCCGTTCCTGAAGGAACGGGTGCCGGCCGAGGTGTGGCGACGCCACCGCACGATCATCATTCATCCCGGCCCGCCCGGTGACCGGGGCCCGTCGTCGTTGGACTGGGCGATCACCGGCGACGAGCCCAGCTGGGGCGTCACGGCCCTGCAGGCCGTCGAAGAGATGGACGCCGGACCGATCTGGGGACACCGCACGTTCCCGATGCCGACCGATCCCCCGCGCAAGAGCAGTCTCTACAACGGCCCGGTCACCGAAGCGGCGATCGCCCTCGTGCACGAGGTGGTGGCGAAGGCGGCGGACCGCACCTTCCGCCCGCGCCGACTCGACTACAGCGCCGCGGACATCACCGGCCGCTCGCGCCCGCTGATGCGGCAGTCCGATCGCGAGTTCTCCTGGTCGGACCCGACCGTCACGATCGTCCGCCGGATCCGCGCGGCGGACGGTTCGCCGGGAGTGCGGAGCACGGTCTGCGGCGTCGCGGTCTCGGTGTTCGACGCCCACCCGGGCCCGGCCATCGCCGGGAAGCCGGGAACCGTGCTGCAGCGCAGCCGCGGTGCGGTGCTGGTGGGCACCGGCGACGGTTCGGTGTGGATCGGGCACGTCAAGATCCGCGGCCGTGGCGCGCCGAAGCTGCCGGCCACCCTCGCGCTCGGCGGCCTGCTGGATCAGGTGCCCGAGGTGGCCGAACCGAACGGCCACCACGAGATCTCCTACTACCGCACCGGCCCGGTCGGCGTGCTCGGCTTCGACTTCTACAACGGGGCCATGTCCACCGAACAGTGCCAGCGGCTGGCCCACGCGGTGCGACACGCGGCCGCCCAGGACACCAGGGTCCTGGTCATCAGGGGTGCCGAGATCTTCTCCAACGGCATCCATCTCAACGTCATCGAGGCCGCGCCACAGCCGCAGATCGAGGCGTGGCAGAACATCAAGGCCATCGACGACGTCTGCCGGGAGATCATCACCTGTTCCCGCCAGCTGGTCGTCGCTTCGGTGGGCGGCAACGCCGGTGCCGGTGGCGTGATGCTGGCGCTCGGGGCCGACGAGGTGATGGCGCGCGAGGGCGTGGTGCTCAATCCGCACTACCGCACGATGGGCCTCTTCGGCTCGGAGTACTGGACCTATGTACTGCCCCGCCGGGTCGGCACCTACCAGGCCGAGATGCTGACCTCCCGGTGCGAGCCGATCGACGCAGCAGCCGCCGCCCGGATCGGGTTGGTCGACGACGTCATCCCGGGCCCGCGCTCGGCGTTCGAGTCAGCCGTGTCGAGCACGCGATGCGGACCGCCGCCCGTGACGACTACTTCCAACTCCTCGACGGCAAGCGCGCCCGCCGAGCTGCCGACGAGCGGCGCAGGCCGCTGGACGTCTACCGGACCGAGGAGCTCGCGGCCATGAGCCGGGACATCTTCGACGACCGGCTGGGCTTCGCCGCGGCTCGGCACGCCTTCGTCATGAAGCAGCCCACTACGGCGAACACGGCCGAGACGAGCCGACTCGAGGCTCAACGGATCGTCGCCTGAGGACGGTCCGTCCCGGACCCGGATCACAGCCGGCGGCCTGGCGCGCGACGCGCCATGGCCGCCGGCTTCGTCGGCACTCAGGCCGACCTCCACGCCCGACGACGAACAGTCAACTGACGCCACCCGATAGGAACGCTTCGTCACCCTGTCGATCCGCGACGCCTCCTCGTTGAGCGTTGACAACGCGACGACACCGGCCGGTGATCCCGTCGTGGCTCAGGAGGTCGGCATGAGCAGCTCGGGTGGACCAGCAGAGCCCCCTGTCGACCTACCTGGCGTGACCCGTGGGCGCCCGCGGCACGCCGTCGCCGGAGCCACGTGGCGATTCCGCGCACCCGCAGCGCGCCGGCTGACGTGGCTCGCGGCACCGGCCGTCGTAGCGCTGCTGCTGATACCGCTCGGCGTCGCCGGCCCGGCCGCGGGCGCGGCCACCGCGGCCTACGACGCCGGACCGACGCAGCCCATCCAGCTGCCCACGGCACCGAGCGGCCCGCCGCTCGATGTCAGGGCCTACGGCGCCACGCCGGGCAACGACTCCGACGACGACAGCGCCGCGTTCCGCAAGGCGATCAGCGATGCAGGCGCCGGCCGGGAGATCGTGGTGGCGAGCGGCAGCTACGTCTTCAAGAACCCCGATGTCGTGCTGAAGACCGGGGTCAGCATCCGCGGCGAATCCGGCGCCGTGATCACAGCCAGGTTCACCTCGAGCTCCGACTTCGTCGGATCGTCGATCTTCTCCGCGCCCGCCGGAGCCAACAACTTCACCCTCTCCGGCCTGCGCCTGACCAGCTCAGGCGGCAAGGCGCTCAACTATCCGTTGTGGATCGGGAACTCGCAGGGCAGCAACGTCTCCCGGATCGCGATCCGCGACGTGCAGATCGACAGGTACTACAAGATGGCGATCAGCGTGCGGAACGGCGACAACATCACCATCGAAGACAACCTGATCAAGGACGCGCTGGCTACCGGGGGCGGCGGCGAGGGTTACGGGATCATGATCGGCTACTCGAGGTCGACCAACAACCGGGTCGCCGGCAACACCGTCCGGGGTCCGTCGATGCGGCACGGGATCCTGCTGCAGTACAGCGCCCACCACAACCTGGTGGAGGACAACCGGGTGCTCAAGACGGTGTACGACGCCTACGACCTGCACGGCGAGGAGGAGCACAGCAACGAGCTGCGCAACAACGTCGCCGAGGACTGCGGTGAGGGGGGCTTCGGGGTCGGGAACATCGGCGCCGACCACGCCAACGCCGGACCCGGTAACTGGATCCACCACAACACGGTGACCGGGTGCAGGTGGGGTATCCACGTCTACCGCCAGTCCGACACCCAGTACGTCGAGGACAACACGTTCGCCGACAACGCCAGCTACGGCATCTACGTCCACGACGAGGGTGCGATGAACCTGCTGTTCGCTCGGAACACCGTGCGCGACAGCGGCTCCGACGGTATCCGGCTGGTCAATGCGCCCGGCGTCAAGCTGCTGGACAACAGGGTCAGCGGCAACAACGGCTACGCGTTGCAGACCGACTCGGCCACGACGGGCTACGAGATCAGGAACAACGACTTCCGCGGCAACTCGAGGGGCGTGAGACGGGGCAGCACCAACGGGATCTACCAGGGCAACCTGGACGGAACGACATCGGCGACCCCCACCCCGACGACCACCACCACACCGACCCCGACCACGACTCCCCGCCCGGCGACGACCACTCCGCGAACAACCACGACCCCCCCTCGCACCACCACTCCCCGTACCACACCCCGGCCGCTCCCGACCGATCTGGCCGCGCTCATCGAGCGGTACCAGCGCGACCGCTAGGAGTAGAACCACAGGCGTGCGCGCAGTCGTCGTCGAGCAGTTCCGCGGGATGCCGGTCGTTCGGGACGTGCCCGACCCGACGATCGGCCCCGACGGCGTCGTCGTCCGCGTCGAGACCACGGGTCTGTGCCGCAGCGACGTCCACGGCTGGGCCGGCCACGACCCCGGCATCACCTTGCCGCACGTCCCCGGCCACGAGCTGGTCGGCGTCGTCGAGACGGTCGGTGCGGAGGTGGCCGGGTTCCGTGCCGGGGACCGGGTCACCGTGCCGTTCGTCTCGGCCTGCGGGCGCTGCCCGGAATGCCGGTCCGGTCACGGCCAGGTGTGCCGGGACCAGACACAGCCCGGGTTCACGCACTGGGGCTCCTTCGCCGAGCTCGTCGCGCTCCACAACGCCGACGTCAACCTCGTCCCGGTGCCGGCGGATCTCGACGGCGGCGCCGCAGCCCTGCTCGGCTGTCGGTTCGCCACCGCGTTCCGCGGGCTCGTCCACCAGGCCGGGATCGGCCCGGGCGAGCGGTTGCTGGTCATCGGATGCGGCGGGGTGGGGCAGAGCGCCGTCATGATCGGTCGGGCCCTGCGCGCCGAGGTGATCGCGGTCGACGTCGACCGCGATGCGCTCGACGACGCGCGCCGGCTCGGCGCTGTCCGAACCGTGAACTCGGCGGGGCTCGACGAGGCCGAGGTGCTCGCCAGGGTCGCAGCGATCGCCCCGGACGGCGTGCACGTCGCGGTGGATGCGCTCGGGCTGCCCGCCGCCGTGCGCCTCGGCATCCGGGCGCTGTCGATCCGCGGGCGGCATGTCCAGATCGGGCTGGTCACCGAGGACCCCGCGATCCCGATGTCCGAGGTGATCGCGAAGGAGCTCACGGTGCGGGGCAGCCACGGCATGGCGGCGGCGGACTACCCGGACCTGCTCGCGCTCGTCGGCTCCGGCGCGCTGCGCCCCGCGGAGCTGATCCGACGCCGGATCACCCTCGACGACGTGCCGGCCGCGCTCGTCGAGATGGGCGGCGGCGGCCGGGCGCGCGGCGTCACCGTGGTCGACGTCGCGGGTCGATCAACCGAACGGCGGTAGCCGCCCGACCGAGCGGCGCGACGTGCTCGACGGAGTCGGTGAGCTGATCCCGGGTCAGGGCGGCGGAATCCGCCCGCGGAACCGCTCGGCGGCGACCAGCAGGGTGCGGTCGCCGGTGCGGCGGAACTCGCGGCCGGCCGCCTCGGTCAGCTTGATGACGTGTTCGTCGCCGTGCTCGATCGCGCGAGCATCGAGATCGGTGAAGGCGCTCTCGGCCGCCTCCGCTCCGGGGTCGGCGGACTCGGCCTCCTCCCGGGGCGCGGCGAACGCGGCGACGATGGCGCCCGCCGCCTGCCAGCTCGCGGCCACGCTCGCCCGTTGCTGCTGCGCCGGCAGCTCGGGCAGCACCAGCCGGACCGCCGCGGGCGCGGTCACCGCGTGGCAGAACGCGATCGGTGCGTCGGAGCGGGCGGCGAGCACGCGGGCGGCCGCGCTGATCAGCTCGTCGAGCGCCTCGTCGGGGGTCCGGGGCGGACCCCACTCGTCCAGCGCCTCGGCGAGGCCGTGGACCTGCTCCACCGACCGCAGCCTGCCGCCGACGCCCGGCCCGGCGGAGGGCGCCGCCGGATCGAGGCGCGGCAGCCGGCTGGTCGCCTCGACGGCCTCGAGCCTCCCGCCGAGCCGGGGGCTGCCAGGCAGCGTCTGGAAGCGTGCCGCCCAGAATCCGAGGCCCTGCGCCAACTCGTCCACCAGCAATGCATCGGGCTCGTCACCGGCGGCGCGCAGCGATCGGACGGCGTGCGCGGTGCGGATCACGCCGTGGGTCGCGCTCGCCGCCAACCCCGGGAGCAGCCGCGGCCACCAGCGCAGCAGCAGCTCCCGCCACGGCAGCTCCTCGGCCTCCCGGCGAAGGTAGGCCGTCCAGTCGCCGAACAGCCGTTCCTCGCCGAGGTGCTCGGACCAGTCGTCGTCGGTGATCCCTCGCACCACCCCGGGAGCCGCGTCGAGCCGGGGGCGATAGGCGTCGACCCAGCGGAGAACGGCGTCCGCTCCCCCGATCCGGATCAGCGCCTCGGCGGCCATCGGGCCGTGGTTGGCCAGGAAGCCGTCGAACTCCGGGCCGGTGTCGCGCAGCCGGTCGAGGGCATCGAGGAGAACGTCGTGGCTCATCGGCGACAACTCTCCGATCCACGCACCCGGTGTCAAGCCGGGGGCGCCCCGACCACGCCGGCCGCACCCGAGCCGAGCGGCTCGAGGTGGTGGACCTCGTAGTTCCCGTACTTCGAGTTCCCGCTGACGTCCGGGTAGATCCCGGCCTGCACCGCCGGAGCGAGCCGGGCGAGGTACTCCTGCACGGTGTGGTCACAGCGGAAGCCGAGCCGCTGGGCGATCTTGTCGAACGACACCCGGTAGTTGCGCGGATCGGTGTCGCCCTCGCCGTAGGCGACCGACACCTCTCCGAGGTGCTTGCACACCTCGTCCACGATCATCCGCTTGGTGAACTGCTGGCCGGTGTCGCCCACGTTGAAGACCTCGCCGCGCACCCGGCCGTCGTCCGCCGTCAGCACGGTCATGATCGCTTTCGAGATGTCGGCGACGTGGCAGTAGGGCCGCCAGGTGTCGGCGTCGTACACCTGCAGCGGGCGTCCGGTGGCCAGCTCCCACGCGAACTGGGAGACCGTGAGGTCGAAGCGCATCCGCGGCGAGAGGCCGTAGGCGGTGGCGATGCGCAGCACGGTGGCCGAGCTGCGCAGCTCGTCCGCGTTGGCCAGCAGGTACTGCTCCACCGCGATCTTCGTGCGGGCGTACAGCGACTGCGGGTTGAGCTCGCTGTCCTCCGTGGCCAGCCGCGACGAGGTGTGGATGCCGTAGTTGCTGCAGGTGGAGGTGAACACGAACCGGCCGATGCCGAACTCGTCGAGCCGGTCGACGATGTGCTTCGCGCCCTCCTCGTTGACCTCGCGGGCCAGCTCCGGATAGATCTTGCAGATCGGGTCGCCGACCAGGGAGGCCAGCAGCACGACGTCGGTCGCGCCCTGCGCCGCCTGCGCGTACTCGTCGGGGTCGCGCAGATCGCCCCGCTGGAAACGCAGCCGCGGATGGTCCAGCTGGGGGGCAATCGCGAATCCGTTGTCGTAGATCAGCTGGTCCAGCACCCGTACCTCGGCTCCCGCCGCCAGCAGCCGAGGCACCAGCACGGAGCCGACGTAGCCCGCCCCGCCCACGACGAGCACCGTGCGATCCGCGAAATCCACGTCAAACCTCCAGTTGCGGGGAGTAGTCGTACGGCGGGGTGGCCGCGTCCAGTGCCTTGCGCAACGCGGCCACGACCCGGTCGACGTCGTCGGCGCTCAGTGCGGGGTGCAGCGGCAGCGTCAGCTGCCGCAGGCTGAACTGCTCGGTGCGGGGCAGCGAGACCGGCGCGAACGCCCGGCGGTAGTAGTCGAACTGATGGATCGCCGGATAGTGCACGCTGGTCTGCACCCCGGCTGCGCGCATCGACGCCATCACCGCGGCGCGGTCGGTGCCCTCGGGCAGCAGCACCGGCATGATGTGACCCGAGGTCACGTGCCCGGCGTCGAAGAGCAGTCCGATCTCGGGGATCTCGCGGGCCAACGCCGCGCGGTAGCGGGCGATGTGCCCGCACCGGATCTCGTTCCAGGCCGCCAGCCGCTCGATCTGCACCAGGCCCAGCGCACCGCGCAGCTCGTCCATCCGGAAGTTGTGCCCGCACTCCACGACGTCGTAGCCGACCGCGCGGCCGCGGTCCCGATCCAGCGTGCTCGCCGTCATCCCGTGCGCCCGCAGCAACCGCGCCCGCCGCCGGCGCGCCCCGTCCGGGACGATCATCATTCCGCCCTCGGCGGTGGTCATGTTCTTGTTCGTGAAGAAGCTGAACGCGGCCGCGTCGCTGACGGTGCCGACCACGCCGGCCAGGCCGGCGCCGTGCGCGGCGTCCTCGAACAGCAGCAGCCCGTGCTCGTCGGCCAGCTGCCGCCAGGCCGGCAGGTCCACCGGGTAGCCGCCGTAGTGCATCACCATGATCGCGCGGGTGCGCGCGGTGATCCGGCGGCGGGCGTCGGAGAGCGACATGTGGGGCCGGTCGACACCGGAGATGTCGACGAAGACCGGCGTGGCGCCCGCGTGCACCACCACGGCCGCGGTGGCCACGAAGCTCATGGACGGGACCAGCACCTCGGCACCCGCGCCGACGTCGAACGCGGCCAGGCTGAGCTGCAGCGCGGCGGTGGCCGAGCTGACGGCGACCGCGTCGTCGACACCGTGCAGGGCGGCGAAGGCCTGCTCGAAACGGCGCACCCGGTCGCCCATCGTGAGCCACTGGTCGTCGATGACGGCGGCGAGCGCGCGCTTCTCCGGCTCGCCCAGCGTCGGGGCGCCGAGCTCGATCATCGGTTGGTCCGGCACGGTCACCTCAGACCATGTCCTCGTCCGCGAACGGCTGGGCCGCCTGCTCCTGGGCCTTGCGGAGGTCCTCGACGCGGCCGATGTCGATCCACTGGCCCAGGTGCTCGTAGACGTTGATCGGAGCGCCGCGGGCCAGCATGTCCACCATCAGCTGATCGAACCCAAATGCCCCGTCCGTCGGGATGTACTCGAAGACCGACGGGTGCATGCAGTAGATCCCGGTGCTCACCGAGAACTCCTGGGTCGGCTTCTCCCGGAAGTCCAGCACCCGCCCGTCGGCGTGGTCGAGCACTCCGTAGGCGATGCTGACCACCTGCCGGGTCACCACGACGGTGACCGGGGCCGAGCCGCTGGCGTGTGCGGCCATCAGGTCCTTGAGCTGCAGGTCCGTGTAGACGTCGGAGTTGGCCACGAAGAACGGGCCGTCGAGGCGGTCCCGCAGGGCGATCAGGCCGCCGATGGTGCCCAGCGGGACGTCCTCGGTGACGTAGTCGATCTCCAGGCCCCAGCGGCTGCCGTCGCCGCAGTAGCTGCGGATCAGCGGCCCGAACTTGCTCACGGTGACGATGACCTCGCGCACCCCGGCGTCCCGGAACTGGGTGAGCAGGTTGTCGATCACGGTGCCCTCGCCGATCGGCATCAGCGCCTTGGGCAGCACCGTCGAGTACGGCGCCAACCGGGTTCCTCGTCCACCGGCCTGGATGACGGCCTTGAGATCGCTCACACCACTTCCCATCGAGTCGTTCCCCCTGGGCCCAACTGGCGCCGCCGACGATATTTCACTCGTTCGGGTCGGTGTGCACGTTTCGCCACGCCCACCGATCACGAAAACTCAGGCGGGTTCCGCCGGGCTGCGCAGCGTTCCGCGCTCCAGCAGCAGCGCCAGCCCGAGCACTACCGAGACCGCCGCGCAGAAGCCGCCGAGGGTGTCGGTGAGGTAGTGGTAGTTGGTCAGGGTCATGGCCACCGCCATACCGCCGCCGACCAGCACGGTCAGCCCGGCGACCAGGCAGACCGCAGCCCACAGCCGCACCCGGATCACGCTGACCAGCAACAACCCGGCCACCAGAGCCACCGCGGTGGCGGCGCCGCCGTGCCCGCTCGGGTAGGCCAGATCACCGTTCTTGGTCCGGCCGACGATCTCCTTGAGCACCGTGGTGGCGAGGCCGGTCAACGCCGGCCCGACCACCGCGAGCACGGCCAGCCGGCGCCGGCCGAGCACCAGGCAGACCGTGGCGAGCATCACGATGATCACGACGAGCGGCACCGGGTCCATCAGCTCGATCACCGGACGGAGGGCGCCGCGGCGCACCGGCAACTCGGAACGCAGCAGCGCCGAAGCCGTCTCGTCCAGCCAGCGCCCGCTGCTCTCCCCGGCGTAGCGCACCCCGAGTGCGACCAGGACCAGCGCCGAGACGGCCGCCACGACGACCGCCGGGCGGCGGACCTGGGCCAGGAACTCCGGTGGCTCGCTCGACACCCGTCCGCTCACGACCACCACGTTACCGATGGCCGCCGGTCGCGTGTCGATCATGAAAGCGGCGCGACCACGTCGACGAACGACCCGACGGCTTCGAAGATCAGGTCAGCGGCACGCAGGTGCTCCCGCGGTGGCCGCCCGATCGGATCCGGAACCAAGTCGGTGAGCCGAGCCGGCTCGGTCGACGCGGCCGCAGCGATCACCACGGTGCGCGCCCTGAGCACCGGTTCGGGCGGCAGCGCGGCGGGTCGGAAGGTGCGCACGATGCGGGCGAACCGCAGCAACGTGAACAGCTTCGCGCGCCGCCTCCGGGGCGGTCCAGGCGATCTCGTCGCGGTGCTCGTCCTCCGCGGTGAGGATGAGATCGGCCCAGCGCACCATGTGCGCCCGCAACGGCCGGGCGACGAAGTGTTCGGACGCCTCGAACAGCGACGGTCCCCACAGGCCGAGGACCTCGCGGGTGTCAGGGTGCATGCCTGATCCCGTCACCGCCCGCAGCCCGGCGCTCGAGACGGCAAAGCTGTGCAAGGACGCCGGCCCGAGCCGGTCGTCGAACAACTGCCGGCACAGCACCTCGGCGAAGGCGGAGCGGCAGACGTTGCCCGTGCAGACGAACAGGACGTTGAACGGCGCTGGGCTGGTCACTTCCACACCTCGTCGAGCCCGTCACCTCCTCCTGGAGTCGCGGCTATCCGCCGTCGCTGCCCGGCGGCCGGGCCGGGCCGCTGACCAGCTGCGGCTTGTCGCCCTGCGGGACCGCGGGGCGTGGCCTGGGGCACCGGGCGCGGGCCCTGCGCGTGGGGGCCGGGGACGTGGCGGCCGCGGGCGGGGTTCCGACGGGACCGGGACCGGTGGCGTCGGTGTCACGGCGCGGCGGGGTGGTGCGGATCCGGAACGGCGGCGCATCCGCCCGCTGCTTCCAGCTGTTCTGGGCGTTGCTCGGGTAGCGCTGCTGCTTGCCGACGTGCGGAGCCATCGTCATCACCGATCCCAGTATCCGGCCACCCACCGCGTGCACCGCGTCCCGAGCGGCTTGCAGGTCCTGCACCTTGGTCTTGCCGTGCCGGACCATCACCAGTACCCCGTCCGCTCGGGGGGCCAGCACCGCGGCATCGGTCACCGGCAACAGGGGCGAAGCGTCGATCAGGATGACGTCGTAGGCCCCGCGCAGCTCCGCGAGCAGGTTCACCATCCGGTCCGAGCCGAGCAGCTCGCTCGGGTTCGGCGGCATCAAACCGCTCGGCAGCACGTCCAGAGCCGGCGCCAACGGCTGCAGGGCCCGTTCGATCGCCACCCGGTTCACCAGTACGTTCGTCAGGCCGATGGTGCCGTCCACACCCAGGCACCTGGCGATGGACGGCCGCCGAAGGTCGGCGTCGATGATCAGGACGCTGGTCCCGGCCTCGGCCAAGGCCAGTCCGAGGTTGCAGACGATGGTGCTCTTGCCCTCCGCGGCCGACGGGCTGGTCACCAAGATCACCTTGCGGGCGCTGTCGACGTCCATGAACTGCACGTTGGTGCGCAGCTGCCGGAACGCCTCGGCCAGCGGCGCGTGCGGGTCGCCGTAGATCACCAGCGGGCTGTTAACGATCTTGGGATCACGGCCGATCATCCCGAGCACGGGCACCCGCAGGACGTCCTCGAGCTGGTTGCGTCGCTTGAGCGAGGTGTCCAGGGCGTTGCGCAGCAGCGCCGCGGCGAATCCGGCCAGCAGGCCGAGCGCGAGCCCTGCGGCCAGGTAGAGCGGCGGGCGGGGCGCGACGATGTCGGCGGGCAGCGCCGCTGGCTCGAAGACCTTCGCCTCGACCAGCGGCGGGCGCGCCGGATCGGACGGCTGCTCGATCTCGGCCACGTTGCGGATGAACTGGTCGGCCATGACGTTGGCGATCTGCACGGCCTGCTCGGCCGGAGCCGTCGGTGACGGTGGCGGTCAGCAGCACCGAGTCCGGAGCAGTGGTGACCGAGATCCGGTCCACCAGCTGCTCCGGCGTCATGATCAGCTTCAGCTCGTTGATCACATCGCTGGCCAATCGCCTGCTGCGCATCAACTCGACATAGGTGCGCAGGCGCTGGGCCGAGATCTCACCACCGTCCGCGGGCGCCGCCGGGTCGGTGCTGGCCTGCGCGGACACGATGACCGTCACCGCGGCCTGGTACTGGCGTGGGATCAGATAGCTGAGCGCACCGGCCACGAGCAGGCCGAGCAGCAGCCCGGCCAGGATGAACCGCCAGCGCTCCCGGGCGATGTCGAGGTATTCACGCGGCGTCACGCTTCACCTCTCGGCGGTCTGGATGCTTCGTGCGGGCGCGCAGGCTTGCACTGCCCGTCACATCGATCAGCCCATTGATACCAGAGTGGCCCGACGATCCGCGCACACGACGAGCGCGGCGGCTCTGAGCGTGGCCGCCCCGGCCCGCTACTGTCCTCGGTGTGACGCTCGTGGTCCGCGCGCCGGCGCGCTACCAGCCCGAGCGTCGCTACGTACTGGACGTCGTGCTGGGCGAGTGGCTGGGACTGCAGTGGCAGCTGGAGATCTCCGACGATCCTGACGTCCAGATCCGGCTGGCCGGCGCGAATTCCGGCCGGGTCGTGACCCTGCCGGACGTCCTGTTCGCCCTCGACGAAACCGACTGGCTCAGCGTGTCCTCGCTTCCGACCGTCCCGCTGCCCCTGATCGAGGTCGGCGACTGCGGCGCCGGGCTGCTCGACGAGCACGAGCGGCTGCCGGTGCTGTTCGGCGCGCCGGACGCCGGCCGGCCGCTGGTCGAGCCGACCGCCGACGGCCTGCGGGTCGCCGTGGACGTGTTCGGCAGCGTGTTCGCCGTGCTCACCCGCTACGAGGAGGCGATCGACGGCGAGCGGGACTCTTACCAGCGCTTTCGTGCAGCTGACTCGCTGGCCGAGCGGGCCGGCTTCCTCCGGGTCCCGATCGCGGACGCCTACGTCGAGCTGCTCTGGGCCGCGTTGCACCGGCTGTGGCCACGGCTGACCCGCCGGCGCCGGGACTACCGGGTGCAGCTCACCCACGATGTGGACGACCCGCTCTCCACGCTCGGCCGCGGGCCGGCGCTGCGGGCGCGCCAGCTGCTCGGGGACGTGGCCCGGCGGCGCGACCTCGGCCTGTTGCTGCGACGGCTGCGCGCGCTCGGCGACGCCCGGCGCGGGCGGCTCGACCGCGACCCGCACAACACCTTCGACTTCCTGATGTCGACCAGCGAGCGGCACGGGCTGCGCAGTGCCTTCTATTTCCTGGCCAACAACGACGTGAACCCGCGCGGTGGACGCTACGACCTGCTCGATCATCCGTGGGTCCAGGACCTGGTGGGACGGGTGTCCCGGCGCGGCCACGAGGTCGGTTTCCACGCCGGGTTCGGCACCTTCCGCGACCCGCAGCGAACGGCCGAGGAGTTCGGCCGGTTGCGCGAGATCGCCGAGAGCCAGGGCGTCCGGCAGGACCGGTGGGGCGGGCGCCAGCACTACCTGCAGTGGGCGAACCCGCAGACCTGGCGCAACTGGTCGCAGGCCGGGTTGGACTACGACTGCACGCTGGGGTTCAGCGAGGCACTGGGATTCCGGACCGGCACCTGCCACGAGCACCCGGTCTTCGACCTGCTCGCCCGCCGGCCGCTGGCGCTGCGGGAGCACCCGTTCCAGATCATGGACGTGACGCTGTTCCGGCATCTGGCGTTGCGGCCGGACGCGGCGCGGGCCGCGGTGCTGGACGTCGCCGCGCAGTGCCGCCGCTACCGCGGCACGCTCGGCGTGCTGTGGCACAACGACGAGGTCCTGCGCACGGCTCGGGAGCGACGCTGGTACTCCTCACTGGTCGACGCGGTGGCGGCGCCCGGTTGAACGCCGGTCACCGCCCGGTGTCCGGCCATGGCGTGAACCCGACGTTGGCGAGGTAGTCCACGCAGCTGAGCCCGGGCACGAACGGACCGTGCAGCTGCGGGTAGGTGAACGTCGCGAACTCGTGGTAGCGCAGGGCCACCCCTTCCGCCGCGAACAGCTCCGGCTCCAGGTACTTACGGCCGGTCGGCCCGGACAGGTACACATCGCCGTCCACCGCTCTGGTCAGGTTCAGCATCAACCGCGTCGAGCTGCCGGACACCTTCAGCTCCGACGCCAGCACCAGCCGGGTGGGCAGGCCCAAGTCGCGCGGCGACGGCGCGGATCAGTGCGACGTTGAGGTCGACCAGGTGGTGCACGTCGTCCCGGCCGTAGATCGGCTCGACCAGATCGAGTACCTCGTCCCGGTGCGGGGCCTTGGCCAGCGCGGTGTGCAGGGTGCGCAGGTGCACCGAGCGCCAGCGGGCCGTCTCGTCGATCTCGACGTCGTGGGTCGGCTGGTCGTAGCGGCCCTTGGTCACCACCGGAACCGTGAGCCACTGCGGCCCGTTGCTCGCCTTGATCCGGGCGCGGTTCTGGTAACCACGCTTGATGAACTGCACGGTGTCCAGCAACACCAGCACGTCCGAATGCCACGCCTTGTCGAAGAAACCGAGCCAGGGCGCGAAGTTCGGCTGGTGCGCAGAAACAATCATGACAGCACGATCACAGGCGGATCCTGATCGCCTCGTAGGCCTCCGCGAAGTCCGCCTTGACCTGCACGCCGCGCACCCGGGCCATCGACTCGATGAACTCGTACCGGAAGTACGGCCGGGCCATCTCCAGCTGGCTCTCGTACATCGTCAGCGCCGCCCACTTCCGGCGCAGGTGGCTCTCGTCCAGCACCACGAATGCCTGCGTGGAGAACGTGATGTGGTTCCACGGCAGCTCATAACCCATCATCGTCAGGTTCCGGAACGCCCGCACGCTCTCCTGGTGCACCACGGCGTGGTCCTGGTGCAGGTCAGCACCCGACGGCACGAGCACCACCTCGGGCTGCACGTCGCGGGCGAGCTTGACCATCTCCTCGAGCACCTCCTGGCGGTGGTAGCCCAGCTCGCGGACCGGGAAGTCGTAGATGAACCGGTTCTCCCGGGGTACGCCGATCTCGTCGAGCGCGAGATGGCACTCGTCCTTGAGCCGGTACGGCTTCGACCCCGGCGGCAGCGAAGTCTCGGCGGTCGAGAACGCCGCGGTGAAGATCGCCGCGCCCTCGTCCGTCCAGCGCGCCATGGTGCCGCCGCACCCGAGCTCGGCGTCGTCGGTGTGCGGCGACAGCACGAGCACGCGCTTCGGGGCGATCACACGAGCCTCCCGTAGAGGTCGTCCAGCTTGGCGAACTCGGTCTCCCAGTTGTAGCGGTCGAGGATGGCCCGCCGCCCGTTGGCGCCCAGCCGGCGCGCCTCCTCGGGGTCGCGGCCGAGCGCCTCGACGGCCTTGGCGACCGCCTTGGGATCCATCGGGTCGACGGTGACGCCGCAGTCGGCGTCGGCGACCAGGTGCACCCAGAACGGGAAGTCCGAGCAGACGACCGGGACCCCGCAGGCCATGTACTCGAACATCTTCGTCGAGTAGGAGTGGAGATAGTTGCTGATGGGGTGGTCGATGACCAGCCCGCAGCGGGCGCTGTGGATCGCCTCGAGCACCTCGGTCGGGGTGACGCGGCCCAGGAAGCGGATCCGGGCCCAGCCCTCGGACGCCCGGATCTCGCGCTCCAGCGCACCGTCATCGAACCAGCCGGCGACCACCGCGTCGCCCAGTTCCACCGGGAGCAGCGCGGCGGTCGCGGCGATCTCGCGCAGGCCCTGCACCGCGGCCAGGCCCCCGGTGTAGGCGAACGCGTGCGGGCGCCGGTCGAAATCGGGCACGTCGTCGCGGTCCCGCGCCGCCGCCAGCCGTGGAAAGTTCTGCACGACCACGGTCTTGCCGGGCGGGAACCGCTCGGCGATGGACGGCGTCGCGGCCACGACACCGTCGAACGCCGCGGCGGCCGCTCGTTCCATCAGCATCGTGCCGGTGGACAGCACCCTCTTCGCCCACCACGGGATCCAGAACTTGTTCATGATCTGCTTGGGCGCGTCCTCGTGGACGTCGTAGACCACGCGATGGCCGCACAGCTTGAGCAGCAGTCCGGCCCACAACAGCTCGG
This sequence comes from uncultured Actinomycetota bacterium, assembly GCA_963841985.1. Lineage (GTDB taxonomy): Bacteria > Actinomycetota > Actinomycetes > Mycobacteriales > Pseudonocardiaceae > Pseudonocardia. Next base: position 94,541 of record CAWJFD010000008.1, on the reverse strand, counting down.
GGTCGTGCAGGTGGTAGATCTGCGCGCGCTCCCGGCGGGCCGCCCGGAACACCTTCCAGACCACCCGGGTGGCACGGTCGACACGGTTGCGCGGCAGACCGACGCCGATGACGGGCACGCCCGCGACGGGTTCGGTCAGCGGGTGCCCAACGATGAGCGCCACGTCGTAGCCCGCGTCCGCAAGCCCCTTGCACTCCCGGTAGAGGATGCGGTTGTCGCCGATCTGGTGCACCGAGGTCAGATGGCGGACCCTCGCCCGCCCGGTCCCGCGCTTGCCCACCACTCGATCCTGCCTTCAGTCCGCCATGCCCGACCCGGTCACCACCCCGCGGCCACCTACGCCGCGGGCCTTGCTCGATCGCGCTGCGCGACGTCGGCGACAACACCATCGGCCGCGATTGTGCTACCCGGCAGTCATCCTTCCGGCCGCGGACCCCGCCGAACGACGGGGTGGCAGTTCAGCCGACCGCTCGACGCCGGCTACCGCTCGTATGGCCCCACATCGACGCCTTGGGACTGCGGGCGCGGCGCCCGGTCGATCGCGACCGGCGGGGCCATGTTGGCCGTTCCGGCGTCCACGCCAGGACTGGAGGGCTCGAGCCGGTACTCGCCCGACCCGTCGGGCTGGAAGTTCACGAACTGCGGGTTGGCGACCATCGTGCCTTGCTCCTCGCCGGTGTTGATCAGGATACGGTCGCTCCCGTTGCCCCAGAGCAGGTTGTTGACGAACCGGTTGTCGGGGCCGGAGGTGCCGCCTTCCCGGATCCCCTCGCGGCCGTTGTCCACCACGATGTTGTTCGCGACCAGCGAGTTGTCGACCGGGACGTCGTCGGCGTTCGCCCCGCCTATGACGATTCCGCCCTCGGCGTTGTCGAACACCAGGTTGTTGGTGATGACGACGTCGTTGCAGGCCTGCCAGCAGTGGATGCCGAAGCCCGGATTGTCGTAGGAGATGTTGTTGGCCACGATGCCGCGACGGTGGGCGAGGTAGATGCCGTGGTCGAGCGAGCTCGCGCCGCAGTTGTGGGTGACGTTGCCGATGATGTCGATGTCCGTGAGGTCGTAGTTACTGTTCGCCGTGTATATGCAGTTGCCATCGGGGAAGCCGTACACGCGGTTCTGCATGATCCGCACGAACGAACCTCGGTCGTAGATGCCGACCTCGTTCTCGCCCGAGACGTCGAAGCCGACGATGTCGACGTAGTCGCCGTCGTTCTCCCACGCTCCGTCCTGGCCGTCGGTGCCGACGATCCGCACCTCGGGAGACTCGGCGACGTAGGCGATCCGGGCGGACTCCGTTCCGCTGACCTCGGTCGTGATGTCGCCCTCGTAGGTGCCGTCGCGGACGAGGATCGTCATGCCCGGCTGGGCCCGCTGGGTGGCCGCGGCGATCGTCCGCAGCGGGGCGTCGGCCGTGCCGGCGGCGGCGTCGTCGCCGTCGGGCGCAACGACGAGTGCGGCGTCGGCCGGGCTCGGCACCGACGGCAGGGTGTACGGCACCAACGACGCGGCGGAGGGCGGTGACTGGACCTCGCCCTGCGAGCAGCCCACCTGGGTCGTCAGGGTGAGCGAGACCACCGTTGCGACGAGTATGCGCCAGTATTTCATCCGATCTCCGTCGGTCGGCCAGCAGCCCGGCGGCCTCGCGGCCGATTACTCCACAGAATAGTCGTCGCGCGTCGGCCTGTTGTGAGATCACAGCAAGTGCTCAGGCCCACTCCGGCCGCGGCGCGCCTTAGGGTCGGCGTCGGGCGGCCGCGAGGCGGCCGGCCATGGCTTGCATCCCGCGGAACGTGTAGGCCGCGATCCGGCGTGGGCCGTACTGCTGCAGCGAGTAGCAGGGCAACAGCCGCGGTCCCCAGCCGGCCTTCGCGGCCGAGATCGAGTCCGTGTTCGCTCCGGCCAGGTCGAGTCCCGCGGCGCCGGCGTCCTGCAGGTCCTGCGTGACGTACCGGTGCAGCAGCTGCGTCGCTCCGGACGGTAGGTGCTCGGTGCGCGTCGAGATGACCCAAGCCAGCGCGTAGCCGCCCGTGTTGTGCAGCACGATGTACGACGACGCCGGCTCGCCGGACGGGGCGTATGCGGTATAGCAGCGGAAGTGCTCCCTGCCCACGAAGCGCTGCGCCTCCTCGAGCTGCGCCAGGGTGTAGAAGTGGTCAAATCCGGACCGTTTCTCCGTCTCGCTCAGACAGACCGAGACATCGGCGGTCGCATCGGCCCGTCGACAGGTGTAGCCCGCCTTCTGCGCCTTCTTGATACGCGCCCGGACGGACTGGTTGGTCTGGGCGATGTCGTAGGGGAAGTCCTGGTACAGGGTGTACTTCACGCTGGCCAGGAGTCCCTGCCACTGCCACGGCCGCACATCCGTGACCTCGGGCAGGAAGGTCATGGTGTTCTTGATGCCCGTCGTGGCCATCCGGGCGGCCAGCTCCTGGGCCAGGTCCGTCCACTGCTTGTAGGACCGGTGGGTACTGGTGTCCGGGGCGGTGTGGAAGGCCACCGGCACGTACACGTTGCGCGGAGGCTGCCAGAACCTGCCGGACCGGGCCCGGTAGAGCACCGCTCTCGAGTCGGGGGGTGCCGTCCGGCTTCCCCAGCACGATCCGCTCGGGTGTGACCCGCCAGCGGCGGCGGTTGTACTCGATCCACTCGTCCAGGAACAGGGGACTGCGCGACGCAGTCACGAGTGGGGCCTCTGAGCTCGTAACGGATGTGCCCGCTTTCCTCGTCGTCGCCGTTGCCACACGCAATCCTTTCCTGGAATCCCGGTCATCCGCGACCGCGACGGTACTGGTCGTCCGAAGCCTTCGCGGCGCGCAGGCACATGCCGTACATGAGTAGGTAGCTGACGACATGTCCGACCGCCAGCGCCACGATGGCGTGCAGGACCGGAGCGCCCATCAGCCCGCACACCGCCGGCCCGCTCGCCGTGAGGAGCAGCCGTCCTCCGGCCCAGGCCAGGGACTGCCCTTGCCGTTCGAGCAGTTGCAGCACCCCGGAGACAGGGTTCACCGTGAACTGGGCCAGGTACGCGAACGCGAGGACCCGAGCGTAGTCGCCCGCCTCGGTCCAGGTCGGCCCGAAGATCACGCCGAACAACCATGGTCCGGCCACCACCAGAAGGACGGTCGGCAGCGCGCCGATGATCAACAGCCGTCCGGCCGTGTAGCGTAGCAGCCGGGCGAGTGTCCCCTTCGGCTCCCGAATCGCGGCACTCGACTCGCCGGTGAAGACCTGGTCGACCGCCTGTCCGAGAATCGCTGTCGGCGCGCTGAAGACCCGCACGGTCAGCCCGAGCAGGCCGGCCCGCGCATCCCCATAGAACGCGCTGACCAGCAGCAGCGGGATCTCGAGGCCGCCTGCGTTGAGCAGCGCCGATGGCATGGTCAGCAGCGGGAACCTGCGGTACCGGCGGAGCGCGCCGCGCATCCCGGCCAGGCTCGGCCGCCGCTGCCGCAACAGCCCGCCGCGCGACAGCAGCCCGCCGAGGCCGAACATCCGGCCGATGCCCAGGCCCAACAGCAGGCCGACCGGACGGATCTGCAGCACACCCAGGCCGACCTGGGTCGCGGTCTGCCCGACCCCCTGCAGCAGGTTGCGCCAGCCGAGCGCCCCGTAGCTGCGGTCGCGGACCATCCACTCCGAGAGGACGAAATAGGTGCCCACGATGAAGACGGTGGGCGCGATCAGCCACCAGTAGTCGCGCGAGCTGCGGAACCCCGAGCAGTTCGGCGATGGGCGCCCCGGCCACGAGACCGACCACGACCGTGAGGACGGCCGTGAGCGTCACGGCGGCGAGAGCGGTCCACGCCACGTCCGCGGCCTCCGGGTCGCCCGACGGGATCGGTATCGCTCGGTGCAGCGTGGCGCTCGAGATGACGGTGATAATGGTGACCACCGAGGTGAAGACGGTCAGCAGGCCGAACTCGGCCGCATCGTAGAGCCGGGTCAGAAAGGGTAGGACAGCATCACCAGCCCTTGGCCGGCGATGCTCCCGGCGGCGATGCGGGAGACCCCCGCAACGCGGTGGGGAGCCGCGAGCGTTGCATCGTCCCCGTCATCCCGCGGTAGCGTCTCGATGTCGTCGCCTGCGCGGGCTGCTCCGGCCGACATGTCGGTCAGGTAGCACTCGAGCGCCCTGATCTCGCGGTGCCGGATGGGCTCGACATCGGCGTCGACCTCTGCTCGGGCACCGCGACCAGTGGCGCGGCGTCTCCGCCGACGATCGGGCCGCCGCGCCCCCACCCGTCCCGCGGCGCCAGCGCGCAGAGCGCGATCGCCACCACGAACCCGTCGGTCAGCAGCGTGGTGAGAATCGCGGACTCGGTGAGCGCATTGACCGGCATCAGGAAGAACAGGCAGGCAACCCGTCGGCAACCCCCGGAGTCGCGTCGTCGATCGTCCAGAGCAGCGCGATGAGTACCAGGCTCGCCAGGACCATCCCGAGGTATCCGAAGTTCGCGTACCCGTCGGCGAGCCAGTTCGCGTTCGCGTGGGTCTCCGGCCGGCCGAAGAACTGCGCACCGACCAGGTCAGGAGGCTCGACGCGGTAGGGGCTGCCGAACGAACGACTCGAAGATCGAGTGCCCGAGGTGGGCCTTCTCGATGCCGTCAACACCTGGACGTAGCCGGCGGTCACCAGCCCGGGCGTGACCAGCAGCCGGCGCACGAGCAACGAGCTGACGTCGTCCGACCCGTCAGCCAGTCCGCCATCAGCGACCCGAGGGACAGCAGCGGCCCGGCCAGCAGGGCCGCCCCCACCGAGGGCAAGCGCCGCCGCTTGAACACCAGGAATGCCACCGCGATCGCCACGAGCGGCGACAGGATCGAGGCCTGCTGCCCTGCTCGGCGTAGAGGTAGACCTGGCCGAGGACGCCGGCCAGGACCCACGGCCACCGCCGGGCCCAGAGGCCGTGCACGATCATCGCTGGGTTCAGCACCTTGTACAGCAGCGGAACGGTGTACCCAGCACGGGGTCGGCGCCGGTCTCCGGGAACTCGCCCGCACGCCGTAGACGTCGCCGAGCGAGGGCAGCTCCAGTTTCACGCCGGCGGCCAGCACGTAGCCGTTGAAGCACACGAGAGGGTGGCGATGACGAACCAGAAAGTTGATGGCCGCAGCGGCGCAGGGGATGAAGCCGCGCAGCACGCGGCGGGTGCCCAGCAGCGTGATCAGCAGGAAACAGCCACCGACCCAGAGCGCGAGCTCGAGGGCGTCCGCCCGGTCCAGCGCCGGCGCGTACTGGGGGATGACCAGGGTCGGGATCACGGCGAGGACGAACAGGATCCACACGACGAGTATGCGACGGGCAGGCTGATCGGCGCGGGAGCAGCACCGCGAGCCACGACCAGGGCAATGGCCACGCCATAGCCAGCGGGTCGGGCGTGCGGTAGGCGTACTGGAGGTAGGTGAAATGCGGCGCGATGTGCTCGACGTAGGCGTAATGCAGGATCGCGACGTAGCCCAGCGCCACCGCCGCGACGACCGGTCTCCGGTCAGCAGGCGACGGGCGTCCCGCACGTGACCGTCGGGCGAGCGCTGCGCCATGGCCCGACCGTACCCAAACGCAGGTCTGTGCAACGACGAACCGGAGCGCCGTCGACGGGGTGTCTCCCGCAGCCGGTCAGCCGCGGTCCCGGCGGTGGACCGCGGTCGGTAGGGTCGGCGACGTCGCGGCGCCCCGCGCCGCGGTTCAGGGGCGGTCGATCGGCGCCGTCGGGGCGTCGACGTCCCGAGCACGTGGACAGGAGATCGCATGCCGCCTCTCAACGAGCGGATGGAGGCTCGGCCGGTCCGCCGGACAAGGGCGGACGGACCGGACCCGACCCGACAGCCGGCCGGCTCGCAGACCGGACGACGTTCGCGCGCACACGATATTCGCGCAGCCCTGGTGGCTCGACGCTGTCGCCCCGGGCCGCTGGGGCGAGAGCGTCGTGACGCGCGGCGACGGAGGTCGCCGCCCGGCTTCCGTTCGCGATCAAGGAGAGGTTCGGGGTCGGGTGCTCACCCAACCTCCGCTGACCCCGTTCCTCGGCCCCTGGGTGCGGCAGACCGGCAGCAAGCCCACGAAGCAACTGGAGACGAGAAGGACCTCATGTCCGAGCTGATCGACCGGCTCCCCCGGTTCGATGCCTTCCGGCAGAGCTTCGCACCGGCGGTCGCAACTGGCTTCCGTTCTACTGGAAGGGATTCGAGGCGACGACGCGATACACGTACCGGATCGAGGACCTGAGCGACCTCGACGTGGTGCTGGGGCGAGTTCGCGCACAGCGCCCGCGGACACGTCCGGAAGGCGCAGAAGCAGCTCTCGGTCCGCACCGACCTCGGGTCGACGTCCTGCTCGCGCTATACCGGCAGGTCTTCGAGAGGCAGGGCATCGCGGCGCCCGTCGGCGCGATCTGCTCCACCGGCTGGACGGGCGTGCGTCGAGCGAGAGGCGAGGACGCTGCTGTTCGCGGTCGACGCGCAGGAGCGCGTGCACGGGGCGGCGTTCATCGTGCACGACAGCGACGCGAGCTACCTGCTCATGAGCGGGCTGACACGCAGCTGCGCAGCAGCGGGGCGAAGTCGCTGCTCGTGTGGAAGCCATCCGCTGCTCGGCGAGGTGCCGCGCGCCTTCGACTTCGCCGGCTCGATGATCGAGTCGGTCGAGCGGTTCAACCGGGGTTTCGGCGCACGCCAGCGTCCCTACCTGCACGTCCGTCGCACCCGCGGCGCCTGCGGCCGCTGCTTGCCGCCCAGGACGAGCTGCGAACTCTCACCGCCAGCCTGCGCAGGAAGAGATCGTCGCGCTAGCCCTGTCGGCTGCGGAACCGCGCCGGCAGGAAGCCCCGTCGCCAGCGCCAGAGGCCCGAGAGGAAGCCGGCGCCGTAGCTCGTGTGCAACACGGCGTAAGCGGCGGCGACGCGGACGGGATCGGCCTGCGACCGGCGGGCCACCGCGATGCTGGCCGCGCCGTTCGCGATGGCGTACGGCCCGAGCACGGCGAGTGCCCAGCGGGGCTCGCGGCGGGCCACGGCGAGCAACACGGACGCCGCGGCGGTGACGACGAACGTGGCCGGCACGACGTGGCGGGCGGAGGCGAACCCGTTGCGCTTCTGCGCCACCCTGATCTTGTATACGCCGTACTGGAAGTACTGCCGCCAGAAGCGGCGCAGCGTGGGGCAGCTGTAGTAGTCGGTGCTGATCGCCGGGTCGAACCAGACCGTCCCGCCCGCCTGCAGGAGGCGGAAGTTCAGCTCGTCGTCCTGGTTGCGGACGAGCTCGACGTCGAACTCGCCGATGCAGGCGAAGACCTCGCGCGGGAAGGCCCCGAAGGGCACCGTGTCGACCGGCCCCGCCGTGCTGCAACCGGTGCGGAACGCGACGCCGCCGACCCCGAACCGCGAACTCTGGGCCGCGGCGATTCCCCGCCCGATCTCGCCCGATCCGCACGTCCGGATCGCGCCCCCGACGCACTGGCTGCCCGTCTCCTGCAGCACCTCGACGCACCGGCGCACGTAGTCGGCCGGCAGCCGGGTGTGCCCGTCGACCCGCACGATCACGTCTCGCGACGAGGCGCTGATCCCGATGTTCATCGCCGTGGGGGCGACGCCGCGCGGGTTGTCCAGGACGCGCGCGCTGCCGTCGGCGAGGCGGTCGGCGAGCACCGCGCAGGCCAGCTCGCGGGTCCGGTCGGTCGACATGCCATCGACCAGCAGGATCTCGACCCGGTCCGCGGGGTAGTCCTGCGCGAGCACGGAGGTCAGGCACGCCTCGATGAACTGCTCCTCGTTGCGGACCGGGATGACGATCGAGACCGTGGGCGTACCGGCGGGGAGCTTGATCGCAGCCACCGCGGACGCTGCCGAGGCCGTCACGCCGACCTCCCGGCCATCGCCCCGAGGATCCGGGCCCGCACGGCGGGATATCGCTCTCCCAGCAGCTGCTTGGGCAGCGCCAGCGCGTTCCACCGAACCTGCTGCTGAAGGCGCGGCCGGGCCGCGCCCGCGGCGAGGGCAACCGCCCAGCGGGGGCTGTCCACGGCCAGCACGGCGTACCGCCCGATGACGTCCATTGCCCGGAGGGTCCGCCTGCGCCGGGTGGGCGTCGAGGTGTACAGCGTCCGGATCCCGGCCTCCTCCGCCGCCGCCTCGACGGCCTGGTTGGTGAACCCGTTCGGAACAGAGGCGTGCTCCACCGGCCGGCCGGTGACGTCCTCGAGCACCGCGATGCTCGTCCGCCACTCCTCGCGGATCTGCTCGTCGGACAGCGCCGGCATCACCTCGGGATGGGTGTGGGAGTGGGAGCCGATGACGTGGCCGGCCGCGGCAAGCTCGCCCACTCCCTTGCGGTCGAGGAACCCGGGCGTGCCGAGCCGGGCCGTGGCGATGAAGAACTCGCCGCGCAGGCTGTGCTCCGCGAGCACCGGCGCCACCACATCGAGGGCGCTGCGCCCGCCGTCGTCGAAGGTCAGGATCGTGCCGGCCCCGCGGGCCCGCGCCGCCATCGCCTCGAACAGCGCCTGCCGGATCTTGTAGCGGTCGGGTCCGGGGCCGGTGAAGCCGCTGTCGCCGAGCGGCTGCCCGTCGGGCAGCACGTCGTGGAGCATCACGACCGTTGCCGCACACCGGTCCTCTTGGCCGCGCTCAGCCCTGGTCCCTCGCGCCATGTCCCCTCCTCGGGCCTGCGGTCCACAGTGGCCGCCCGGCCGCAGTGGCGGCGATAGTAACCGGCATTCCGGACTCCGCCGGCGACTCGAGGCGCCGCGGGTGGGTCAGCGGCCGGTCAGAGGCGGTCGACGGCAGTGCCGGCGAGCCGGTTGCGGGTGTCGAGGACCCGGTCGCCGTGGCGCTCGAGGAGCTCCCAGTCGATCTCGTCGTGGTCGGCGAGGACGACCACGACGTCGGCTCTGCCGACTGTCTCGGGTGTGCAGGCGACCAGCGGCACCCCCGCCGGGACCTCGCCCGGGGCGATCCGCGGGTCCACGGCGGACAGCTCAGCGCCGAGCTCGGTCAGGCGCCGCGCGACCGCCGTGGCGGGGGACTGGCGCGCGTCCCCGGAGTTGCGCTTGTAGGTCAGGCCCACCAGCAGGACCCGGCTGCCGTTGACCGCAAGGCGCCGGCGGTTGAGGTGCTCGATGATCCGGGTCACGACGTATGCGGGCATGTTGTCGTTGACGTCGTTGGCGATCTCGACGAACCGGAAGGTCCTGCCGAGAGCCCGGCGGACCTGCCACGACAGGTACGACGGGTCGATCGGCAGGCAGTGCCCCCCGACGCCGGGGCCGGGGCGTGAACCTCATGAAGCCGAACGGTTTCGAGGCGGCCAGCTCGATCACCGACCAGACGTCCAGACCGAGCTCGTGGCAGTAGATCGCCAGCTCGTTGACCAGCGCGATGTTGACGTGGCGGAACGTGTTCTCCAGCAGCTTCGCCAGCTCGGCCTCCCGAGTGCCGGGTGCCGGCACCGTGCGATCGACGACGCTCTCGTAGAACGCGGTGACCGCGGCCGCCGAGGCGTCGTCGATCCCGGAGACGATCTTCGGCGTGTTCTGCAGGCCCCAGGTGCTGTTGCTCGGGTCGATGCGCTCCGGGGAGTACCCGACGTGGAAGTCCGCACCGGCACGCAGGCCCGACCCCGCCTCCAGGACCGGCACGAACACCTCCTCGGTGGTGCCCGGGTACGTCGTCGACTCCAGCACCACGCAGACCCCGCGGCGCAGGTGCGGGGCGAGCAGGCGGGCGGCGCCCTCGATGTAGCTGAGGTCGGGCGCGCCATCGCGCAGCGGCGTCGGCACGCACACCACGGCGATGGTGAACCCGGCGAGGTCGGTGGGGTCGTCGCTGGGGGTGTAGCGGCGGCTCTCCAGGACGAGCGCGAGGTCGGCGTCGGTGATGTCGTCGATGAAGCTCACGCCCCGACGTAGCTGGTCCACGCGGTCCTTGTCGAGGTCGAAGCCGACCACCGTGTGGCCGACCTCGACCGCCCGCACCGCGAGCGGCAGCCCGACGTAGCCCTGGCCGACAACGGCAACCCGGCTCTCGTGTGCGACCGGCATCGTGGTCTCCCTCCTTAGCTACGCGTCGGGGTCGGGTCCGCCGCCGCCGAGCCGGACCACGCTGACCCCGGGCCAGCGGGCCGCGTCGAGCACGCCGCGGCCGTCCAGCAGCACCCGGACCCCGGGCAGGTCCGCCGGCCCGAAGTCGCGGTACTCGGCGTGGTCGGCCTGCAGCACCGCGGCGTCGACCGGCCGGCCGGCGCCGTACGGCTCCAGCCCCAGCCCCGCCAGCTCCCCCGCAGCGAACAGCGGATCGTGCACCAGCGCGACCGCGCCCCGCCGGCGCAGCGCCTCGACCGTGGCGAACACCCCGGAGAACGCCGTCTCCTTGACCCCGCCCCGGTAGCAGGCGCCGAGCACCACGACGGTGGCCCCGCCAGGTCGCCGTACGTCTCGGCGAGCAGCCGCACCGCCCGCTCCGGCATCTCGCTGTTCGCAGCCCTGGCCGCCCGCACGATCGTCGCGTCCGGGTCGCCGGCCAGGTAGAACCACGGGTACACCGGGATGCAGTGGCCGCCGACCGCGATCCCCGGCGTGTGCAGGTGGCTGAACGGCTGCGAGTTGCAGGCCTCGATGACCCGCCGGATGTCGACGCCGATCCGGTCGGCGTGCAGCGCGAACTGGTTGGCCAGCCCGATGTTGACGTCGCGGTAGGTCGTCTCGGCCAGCTTGGCGAACTCCGCCGCCTCGGCCGAGCCCAGGTCCCAGACCCCGTTGGGCCGCGGCAGGTCCGGCCGCTCGTCGAAACGCAGGCCGGCGGCGTAGCAGGCTGCGGCCCGGCGCGCGCTCTCCGCGTCGACGCCCCCGATCAGCTTCGGGTAGTGCGCCAGGTCGGCGAACACCCGGCCCGAGGAGACCCGCTCGGGGCTGAACACCACGAACAGGTCGTGCCCCGCACGCAGCCCGCTGCCCCGCTCCAGCAGCGGGGTGAGCCGGGTGCGGGTGGTGCCGACGGGCAGCGTCGTCTCGTAGCTGACCAGCGTCCCCGGGCGCAGCCCGCCGGCGATCGCGGTGGTCGCGGCGTCCAGGGCGCGAGAAGTCCGGCACGCCGGCGGCGTCCACGTACAGCGGCACCACGACGATCACGACGTCGCTGGCCGCGACGGCCGACGCGGTGTCGGTGGTGGCCTCCAGGGCGCCCGAGCCGACGACGTCGGCCAGCCGCTGCGCCAGCTCGTGCTCGCCCGGGAACGGTGGGGTGGCTTCGCGGACGGCCCGCACGACGTCGGCGTCGATGTCCGCGCCGACGACGCGGTGCCCGAACCCGGCGAACTGCACGGCCAGCGGCAGACCGATCTTGCCGAGGCCGACGACGGTGACCTTCATCCAGGCGCCTTCAGTGACCGATCCGGATGCTCTCACCGGTCGCCGCCGAGTCCCGCACGGCCTCGGCGATCTGCACCGTGACCAGGCCTTCCTCCAGCGTGACGACGGCGGCGTCCGGCTCGCCCCTGACAGCGGCCGCGAACTGCGACAGCTCGGTCATCAGCGGCTCCGGCTTGGGGATCGCGTAGCGGATCATGTCGCCCTCGGCCACTCCGCGGAAGGCCGCGACCCGGTCCCACTGCGCCCACTCCGACCCGTTCTTGAACAGCGTCAGGTCGGCGGTGAGCGTGTCGGCCACGAAGCAGCCGAGATCCCCGGTCACCATGGTCACCCGCTCCTTGAACGGCGACAGCCAGTTGACCAGGTGCGTGACGACCAGCCCGGTGGACAGCTCGGCGACCACGCTCACCAGATCCTCGTGCGGCCGCCCGCTGCGGTGCGCGGTACGCGCGAAGATCGACCGGTACCCGGCGCCGGTCACCCACCCGGTGAGGTCGATGTCGTGGGTGGCCAGGTCGAGGATGACGCCGGCGTCCATGATCCGGGCCGGGAACGGGCCCTGCCGGCGGGTGACGACCTGGTACAGGTTGCCGAGCTCGCCGGCGGACAGCCGGCGGCGCATCTCCTGCAGCGCCGGGTTGAACCGCTCGATGTGCCCGACGCAGCCCAGCGTGCCGCTGCGGGCGAACGCCTCGACGATCGTCTGCGCGGCCTTCGCGTCGTGCGCCAGCGGCTTCTCCAGCAGCGTGGGCACGCCGGCCTCGGCCAGCTGCAGCCCGATCTGCTCGTGCGTCACGGTCGGCGTGGCCACCACGCACAGGTCGACGCCCCGCTCCAGCAGCGCGCTGACCGTGCCGAGGATCTCCAGGTCCGCGATGTGCTCGCGGATCTGGTCCCGGGTGTCCACGGCCGCCACCAGCTCCACCCCGGGCAGCGCTCGCAGCGCCCGGGCGTGATGGCGCCCCATGTGCCCCAGGCCGATCAGCCCGGCGCGCAGGCCGGGGCTCACGACGCCACCGCCAGGGTCACCGCGCCCACCACGTGATCGAGCTGCTGCCCGGTCAGTGCCGGGTGCACCGGAAGCGACACCACCTCGGCCGCCGCGCGATGGGTCTGGGGCAGGTCGAGATCGAGCCGGTACGCCGGCAGCCGGTGGATCGGGGTCGGGTAGTACACGCCGCACCGCACACCCCGCTCGGCCAGCGCCGTCACCAGCCGGTCGCGCTGCGCGGCGCGGATCGTGTACTGGTGCCAGACCGGCTCGGCCCCGGCGGCCACTTGCGGCAACCGCACTGCGGCCGTCGTGGCCAGCGCGGCGCTCAGGTGCGCGGCATTGCGCCGCCGGTCCGCGGTCCAGCCCGGCAGCCGGCGCAGCTGCACCCGGCCGATGGCCGCGTGCAGGTCGGTCATCCGCATGTTGTAGCCGACCAGCTCGTTCTCGTAGCGGCGTTCCATGCCCTGGTTGCGCAGCAGCCGGATCGTCCGCGCGACGGCTTCGTCGGCGCAGGCGACCAGCCCGCCCTCCCCCGCGGTCATGTTCTTCGTCGGGTAGAAGCTGAACGCCGCGGCCGCCCCGAACGTCCCGACCGGCCGCCCGTCCAGGCCGGCCAGGTGGGCCTGCGCCGCGTCCTCGACCACGGCCAATCCGTGCCGGGCGGCGATGTCGACGATCCGGTCCATGGCCGCCGGATGGCCGTAGAGGTGCACCGGCAGCACGGCCGCGGTCCGCGGGGTGATCGCCGCGGCCACCGCGTCCGGGTCGAGGCAGAAGTGCTCGGGTTCGATGTCGACGAACACCGGGCGAGCACCGGTCAGCGCCACGGCGTTGGCGGTGGCGGCGAAGCTGAACGACGGCACGACGACTTCGTCGCCGCGCCCGATGCCGAGAGCCAGCAGCGCGAGCACCAGCGCGCTGGTCCCCGAGTTGACCGCCACGCAGGGCCGCCCGCCGACGTGCTCGGCGAACTCGGCCTCGAACGCGGCGACCTCGGGGCCCTGGGCGAGCATCCCGGAGGCGAGCACCCGCTCAACGGCGGCCCGCTCCGGCTCTCCCAGCTGCAGCCCGGTGGCCGGCACCTCCAGGACGCCGACCTCGTCGAGCTCAAGGGAGGATCTCATGCAGGCTGCCTTCCTTCTCCATGTATCGCATTCCGGTCCTGGCGCACACCCAGGTCCCCTCGCCGCACGCGTCCAGCCGCACGCCGGCCCGGCCGACCCAACCGATCTGCCGCGCCGGCATCCCGACGACCAGCGCGAAGTCGGGGACGTCGCTGGTCACGACCGCGCCGGCGCCGACCATGGCCCAGCGGCCCACCGTCACCGGGGCGACGCACACCGACCGGGCGCCCAGCGAGGCGCCCTCCTTGACGTGCACGCCCACCTGCTCCCAGTCGCCGGCGGCCTTGGGCCGCCCCTCGACGTCGACCGAACGCGGGTTGAGGTCGTTGGTGAGCACCGCGGCCGGACCGACGAACACCCCGGCGCCCAGCGTGGCCGGCTGGTAGACCAGCGCGTAGTTCTGGATCTTGACGTGATCGCCGACGACCACCTGCGGCCCGACGTAGGCCCCGCGGCCCAGCACGCACCGCCGGCCGAGGACGGCACCGTCGGCGACCTGGGCGAGCTGCCAGATCCGGGTCCCGGCACCGAGCACGGCGGAGTCGGCCACGTCGGCCGAGGCGCTGATCATCGGATCGGCTCGGGGGTCCGGCCCGCGCGGCGAATCCGGCTGATCGCGAGCCATCCGTCCACCCTTTCGCTCTCCGTATACGGGTTCGCCCGTCAGGTCGCCGGCGTTACCCGGACGTGTCGCTGCCGCGAACCTACCGGGGCCCGTCTTGCTACGCGCCGTGTGTGCGAGGTGTGTCAGACTCGGAAATAGCCGACTCGATCAGACTGCGTCAGAGCAGCCGCGCCCCGCGGGCTCGGCTGTTCCCGCGCCCCGGAGGAACCGCAGTGTGCAGCGACCGACCCCAGCCGGCTGCCGGTCGACGGACCGTCTCGGTGATCATGCCGGTGCGCAACGAGGAGAGCTTCATCCGGCGCAGCCTGGGCGCCGTGCTGGAGCAGGACTACCCGGCCGAGCTCGTCCAGGTGCTGGTCGCCGACGGGATGTCCGACGACCTGACCCGGGACATCGTCGTAGAGCTGGCGGCGACCCGGCCCGCGCACACCGTCGAGATCGTCGACAACCCCGGCGGCATCGTGCCGACCGGCTTCAACGCCGCGCTGACCCGTGCCCGCGGGGAGGTGATCGTCCGGGTGGACGGTCACACGATCATCGCCCCTGACTACGTCACCGAGTGTGTGTCGGCGCTGGACACCTCGGGCGCCGACAACGTGGGCGGCCGGATGGAGGCCGAGGGCAGCGGGCCCCTCGGCGAGGCCATCGCGCTGGCCACCTCCTCGGCGTTCGGCGTCGGCAACTCGCACTTCCACTACGCGCACGGGGAACGCTGGGTCGACACCGTCTACCTGGGGGCCTGGCCACGCGACGTGTTCGGCCGGATCGGCCCGTTCGACCCGGAGATGGTGCGCAACCAGGACGACGAGTTCAACTACCGGCTGGCCTCCGCCGGCGGCCGGATCCTGCTCACCGACCGGATCCGGTCCCGCTACTACAGCCGCGCCTCCCTGCGCACGCTGTTCCGCCAGTACCGGCAGTACGGGACATGGAAGGTCCGGGTGCTGCAGAAGCACCCGCGGCAGATGCGCGCGCGCCAGTTCGTGCCCCCGGTGTTCGTCGCGGTGCTGGGCGGCGGGGTGCTGTTGGCGCCGCTGCACCGGGTCGCGCGCCGGCTCTGGCTGGCCGCGCTGGGCGGCTACGGCCTCGCCGCGGTGGCCGCCTCGACCTCGATCGCCCGCCGGTCCGGCTGGCGGCACCTGCCGGTGCTGCCGGCCGTCTTCGCGGCGCTGCACATCGGCTACGGCACCGGCTTCCTCGCCGGACTGGTCAGGTTCCGGCGCCGATGGCGGGACCGGGCCTGACCCGGCCGGACGAGCAATGAGGTCGGACGAGCAATGAGGTCGGAAGCAGGAAGGACGCAACAGATGACAGTGGGCGACACGGACGGAAAGCACCGGGTGGTGTTCATCGGCGGGCTGGACGACGGTCGCCGAGCGGTCGCGGAGCTGCTCGCCCACCCGCAGGTCGACCTCGTCGGCGCCTTCGTGCTGGACGAGCCCAGCGGCGCCGCCGTGTCCGGGTTCCGCATCTTCGACGACCTGGTGCCGGCCCCGGCCCTGTACAAGATCGAGAACATCCGGCGGCACGCCGAGCAGATCCGCGAGCTGGGCCCGGACCTGGTCCTGGTCGTCGGCTTCTCGCAGATCATCCCGCCGGCGATCCTGGACATCCCGCCGCTGGGAGTGATCGGCTTCCACTCGGCGGTGCTGCCCGGGCGGCGCGGCTCGTCCCCGCTGATCTGGGCCATGATCGACGGGCTCCGGGAGACCGGGGTGACCATGTTCTACCTGGATCGCGGGATCGACACCGGCGATGTCATCGACGTCGAGCGCTTCCCGATCGAGGACGGCGACTACTCGGCCGACCTGTTGCGCAAGGCCGACGACGCCACGATCACCCTGCTGCGCCGGAACCTGGACGGGATCCTGGACGGGACGGCGCCGCGGCAGCCGCAGCCCGACGAGGTGAGCAGCTACACGCGCCGGCGCACCGCGGTGGACGGGGAGATCGACTGGAGCCGCCCGGCGGACGAGGTCGTCCGGCTGATCCGGGCGTTGGCGCCGCCGTACCCGGTCGCACACGCGGTGGCCGGGGACGGGGTACCGGTCCTGATCGAGAAGGCGCGGGTGGCGCCGGGGCTGACCCTGCCGCCACCCCGCTTCCTGCCCCAGGACCCGCTGCGCCAGCGGGTCCTCTGCGTGGTCGCCCACCCGGACGACGAGACGCTCGGGGTGGGCGGCACGCTGGCGCTGCACGCGGAAGCCGGAAGCGAGGTCACCGTGCTGATCATGTCGGAGGGCGAGGTCGAGAAGCTCGACGGGACCCCTCGTTGCGAGACACGGCGGGACTGCGCGCTGCAGGCTGCGAAGGTGCTGGGTGTCTCCGACGTGCTGTTCAACGACTTCCCCGACCAGCGCCTGGAGACGGTCCCGTTCATCGAACTGATCAAGGTCGTGGAGGCGGCGATCGACGCGGTCCGGCCGACCGTGGTGTACGTCCACCACGGCGGCGACGCGAACACCGACCACCAGGTCGTGTTCAAGGCGGTCTACGCGGCCTGCCGCCCGATGACTCCGCTGGGGTCGGTGGTGCAGCGGCTGCTGACCTTCGAGACGCCGTCGTCGACCGACCAGGCCCCGCAGGTCGCGGACTACGTCTTCAACCCGACCACGTTCATCGACGTGGAACCGGTGTGGGACCGCAAGCTCAAGGCGCTGGCCTGCTATCCGACGGAGATGATCGGCGGCCGGCACCCGCGCAGCTACTCCTACATCGAGGCGCTGGCCCGGGTGCGTGGCGGGCACTCCGGCTACCTGCTGGCCGAGGCGTTCGTCCCGGTGCGGGAGCGGCTGTCCCGCCCGCTCGCCGCGCGGTCCGGGTCGAGCACATGATCGCTTGTTCGCGTTCCGCCGCACGGCTGATCGGAAGGGAGTCGAGCACATGTTCGCGCGCCGAATAGCGATCATCGGCACCGGCTACGTCGGGCTGACCACGGGCGCCTGTCTGGCCTCACTCGGCCACTCGGTGACCGCCGCCGACGTCGACGAGGCCAAGGTCGCCAGGTTGCGCACCGGCGAGGTGGACATCCTGGAGCCGGGGCTGTCCGAGCTGGTCGCGGAGGGGGTGGCCGCCGGGCGTCTCACGTTCGTCGTCGGCAATGCGGCCGCCGTGGCCCCGGAGGACGAGGAACCGGCCGAGGTGGTGTTCCTGTGCGTCCCGACCCCGATGGGGATCGGCGGCGTGGCCGACATGTCCACCGTGCAGGCCGTCGCCGAGGAGCTGTCCGGTGTGCTGGCGCCGGGCGCCGTGGTGGTCAACAAGTCGACCGTGCCGGTGGGCACCGCCCAGCGGACCCGGGAGCTGCTGGACCGTCCGGACGTGGCCGTGGTCAGCAACCCGGAGTTCCTGCGGGAGGGCAGCGCGGTGCACGACTTCCTGCACCCGGATCGGATCGTCGTCGGTTGCGACCAGCAGGACGCCGCGGAGAAGGTGGCCGCGCTGTACGCCCGGCTCGGTGCCCCGACCGTGCTCACCGACGCGGCCAGCGCCGAGCTGGTCAAGTACGCCGCGAACTGCTTCCTGGCCATGAAGCTGTCCTACGTCAACGCGCTGGCGGAGCTCTGCGAGCGGCTCGGCGCGCGGATCGGCGACGTCACCGAGGGCATCGGCTACGACCGCCGGATCGGCCAGGCCAACCTGGCCCCGGGTCCCGGCTGGGGTGGCTCCTGCCTGCCCAAGGACACCGCGGCGATGCTGCAGGTCGCCGACTCCGCCGACTTCGAGTTCCGGCTGCTCCGGGCGACCATCGAGACCAACACCCGGCAGCGCCAGCGGATCGTCGACAAGATCGCGCAGGCGATCACCGGCTCCCGCACCGGGTCGCTGTCCCGACGCCGGATCGGCCTGCTCGGGCTCACCTTCAAAGCCGGCACCGACGACCTGCGCGCCTCGCCCGCCCTCGACGTCGCCGCGCTGCTCCGCCAGGCCGGCGCCGACCTGGTCGGCTACGACCCCGCCGTGTCCGCCGGGGCCCGCAACCCGGCGCTCGCCGGCCTCACCGTCGTCGACGACCCGACCGTGCTGGCCAAGGACGCCGACGCGCTGGTGATCCTCACCGAGTGGCCGCAGTTCCGCACGCTGGACTGGGCGCAGCTGGCCACTCTGACGCGGACCGCGCTGATCGTGGACACGCGCAACCTGCTCGACCCCGATGTTGTGACGCGTGCGGGATTCACCTGTCATCCGCTGGGCGCGGCGCCTCGGCGGCCCCGGTGACAGGTTCCGCTGGGCATGCACTCGATGCGGGGCGTTGAGGCACTTCCCACACCGCGTGCACAGACGACCACACCGAGCAGACCACCCACAGCAGCCCGCTTCGCCAATAGCGAGGCGGCGGCCGGAGCGTCAGGTGAGCAGCGCCCGCACCGTCCGGGCCAGGATCCGCAGGTCCTCGCGCATCGACCAGTTGTGCACGTAGGACAGCTCGATGTCCAGCTTCTCCGGCAGCAGCGTGCGGAGGTAGAAGGCCTCGACGTCCTCCGGCCGCGCCCGCTCGATGAACGCCTGCTCGTCGCCGAACTCGAGGAACGCCAGGCTCGTCATCCCCGGTCGCACGGCGAGCACCTCCCGCTGGCGCGCCGAGAAGTGGGCCGTGTAGCGGGGGTCCTCGGGGCGCGGCCCGACCAGGCTCATGTCGCCCTTGATCACGTTGAGGATCTGCGGCAGCTCGTTGAGCTTGGTCGCGCGCAGCCAGCCCCCCAGGGGCGTGATCCGCGGATCCCGTTGCCGGGAGACCCGGGGCCCGCTGTCGCCCGGCACCATCGTGGCGAACTTGAACATCGTAAACGGTTTGCCGTCGCGGCCGATCCGCGGCGCCCGGTAGATCACCTGGCCGTTGCCGATCTTGAGCACGATCGCGATCCCGAGCAGCATCGGGAGCGTGACCAGCCCGGCCACCAGGCCCACCCCGATGTCGAACAACCGCTTCGACCAGCTCCGCCCGGCCAGCGCCGGAGCGGGAGCTGGGGCGAAGACCGAGGAGGAGGGGCGATCCACGACCCCGGACACCCGGGTGCCGGCGGGCGGACGCGGAGCGGGCACGGCCAACCCGCCGGGCAGCGGCTGCAGCAGTTCGGACAGGGCCGGCACCACGCTGACCGTGAGCCCGGCCGCGCGCGCCGCGCTCGCGACCTCGCGCATCGTGTCGGCCGGCAGCGTCCGGTCGGCGATCACCAGCAGGTCGGCGCGGGTCCGGGCGGCGGCGGCGGCGATATCGGCCCGGGTGCCGTGGACCGCGACCCCGGAGATCCGCCGGCGCCGGAAGACCTGGTTGTCGTCGAGCAGCGCGACGGGCAGCAATCCGCCGTCGGCATCGGACAGCATCAGCCGCAGCAGCTGATGTCCTTCCGGCCCGGCGCCGTAGATGATCACGCGTTGGGCGCGCAGCGTGTCGGGACGGTAGCGGTGCTCTCGGTAGCGCCGCACCGCCAGCCGGCTGCCCACCGCGAACACCACCGCGATGGGCACCGCGAGCAGCGGGATCGACCGCAGCACCAGCTGCGGCTGGACGAAGAAGTCGACCAGGAACAGCAGCGTGCCGGTGAGCGCCACCGCACCTGTCACGTTGATCGCGTCGTCGCTGCTGCCCACGCAGTGCCGGCCCCGGTACGTCTGCAGCAGGGCACCGACGGCGAGCTGGGCGACGATCGCGACCAGCACGACGGCATCCAGCGACTCCCACGGGATGTCACTGAACGTGAACTCGTAGCGCAGCGCGGCCGACAGTGTCAGCGCCAACGCCCAGCCGGCGGCGTCCCAGCCGACGAGCATGACCCGGCGGCGTTTCCAGGTCGGGGTATGCCCCACCGCGCCGGGCCCGGGCGTCGCCAGGGGCGTGAGGCCCGTCGACCATTCCTCCCGCGGCGGATCCGTCTGAGTGGCGTCGGCGACGTCACCACGGCCGTTTTGCATCCTTACCTCACGATCAAGATCCGCTGAGTGATCAGAGTCACGCCTATCGACTTGAGTCGGGCGGCCACTCGATCGTGTTACGGCGACTTGAACGCGCTGTGACCAGAATTGGCTTCTCTCATCGTTGCACTAGGCCAATCAGTCTATTATCTGTTCCATCAAACGCCGTAGTGCCTGCCGGCAGCAGCCGCGACTACGCTGGGTG
The DNA here is from genome assembly GCA_963841985.1 of uncultured Actinomycetota bacterium. Classification (GTDB taxonomy): domain Bacteria; phylum Actinomycetota; class Actinomycetes; order Mycobacteriales; family Pseudonocardiaceae; genus Pseudonocardia. Next base: position 74,315 of record CAWJFD010000008.1, on the reverse strand, counting down.
AGATTTGTTCGCTCCCGACATTTGCCTGGTGAGAACGTTTGTTGTTGACGCACCGTCACAATTCGGCAACGAGAGCTACAGAGATCTCAAGATCTCAGCTGGTTCTCAGCTCAGACTCAGCCGATGCTGCGGAACGCGTGGCGATGGCGTGCGGGGTGGTTCCGCCCCGGCGGGCGAAGTGGTGGCGCAGCGGTGTCCGGATGGGAACCCGGCCCGCCGGGCCACGGCGTCCACGGTCAGCGTGGTGGTCTCGAGGAGCGCCGCGGCCCCGTTGCAGCCGTTCGAGCAGCCACCCGTACGGGGTAGTGCCGGTGACCCCGGAAATGCCGGGCGAAACTGCGCGCAGACGTCCCTGCCCGCCCGGCGGGTACCGGCTGCACTACGAGGCCCGGAGAGACCGGACGGCGCCCACGAGCTGCGCACCGAGCTGCACCGGGACGACCTGGTTCCGGGGCTTGATTCGACCTACAGCAGCGACTACAGTTTGGCTGCATCGACCAGGATCGTATGGATGCCGTAGGGATGGCTACCCGGTCGCGAGATACGGAGGTGATCGTCTGGAGAGCCGCCGAACATCGAGATCAACGAAACTGTTGTCGTCCTGATCAGGGGCCCGGCCTTCTTGGCCGGGCCCCTTTACTGCGCCGTCGACCGACGGCGCGCAAGTGGCTGCACGGAGGGAGGTGTCGGTGCCGCTGACCCGGCTCGACGACGAGGACTACCCCGCGGTGACGATGGGCCAGGCCGCCGAGCTGCTGGGGGTGCAACCGGCCTTCCTGCGCAGCCTGGACGCGGCCGGTGTGATCACGCCGCAGCGCTCCGGCGGCGGGCATCGCCGGTACTCCCGTCGTCAGCTGGCCCTGGCCGTGCGAGTGCGGGCGCTGTTCGACGAGGGTCTCAACCTGGACGCCGCCACCCGCATTGTGACGCTGCAGAACGAGCTGGACGCCGCCTCCGCCCGGATCCGCGAGCTGGAGGCGCGGGTCGCGTCCGATCCGTCGACCCGGCAGCGATGAGTTCCAGCAGCGGAGGCGGTCCTCGGTCTACTGCCGCGTCGTGCACTTGTCCTTGAGGAGCCCTTGACGCCGGAACCGGTGGACTCGAGGATCACCAGGCCCTGCAGTCCGGTCCAGCGGCACGATCTGCTCCGCGGCCGCCCCGCCCACGACGACCAGCATCGGGTCGCCGTGGCGCAGGCCGAGATCGGCGCAGGCGGCCGGGTCGGAGTTCCATCCTGGTCAGCGGCCTCTCCCCCGGCCTATCGTGCGATCGAGCGGAGGTGTTTCCGCTCCGAACGAGCCGAGGTACGCATGGCCATCAGCGCCTTCGATCTGTTCAAGGTCGGCATCGGCCCGTCGAGCTCGCACACCGTCGGACCGATGAAGGCCGCGAGGTTGTTCGTCGGCTCGCTGGTCGAGGGTGGCGAGCTCGGTCGGGTGCACTCCCTGCACGCCGAGCTCTTCGGCTCGCTCGGGGCCACCGGTCACGGGCACGGCTCGGTGAAGGCGGTGATCCTCGGGTTGCAGGGCGAAACGCCCGAGGAGGTGGACCCGCAGGCCGCCGACCCCGCGGTCCAGGAGGTCCGGACGAGCCGATCGATTGCGCTGATGGGCCGGCAGCGGATCGACTTCGACCCCGACGAGGACATCGTCATGCACCGCAGGCGGCGGCTCGACTTCCACACCAACGGCATGCGGTTCACGGCGATGGACGCGAACGGCGCGGTGCTGCGCGAGCGGGACTACTTCTCGGTCGGGGGCGGCTTCGTTCTCGACCAGGACGAGGCCGGTGGCCAGCGGATCGTCCCGGACGCCACACCGGTGCGCTACCCGTTCCACACCGGCGCCGAGCTGGTCGGCCTGTGCGTCGAGCACGACCTCCCGATCAGCCAGATCATGCTGGCCAACGAGCTGTCCTGGCGCACCGAGGCCGAGGTCCACGCCGGGCTGCTGCACATCTGGGACGTCATGCAGGAGTGCGTGCAGCGCGGCACCGTCACCCCCGGTGTACTGCCGGGCGGGCTCAAGGTACGCCGCCGGGCCGCCCGGCTGCACGAGGCACTCACCTCGACCGACGAGCTCGCCGACGATCCGATGCGGGCGATGGACTGGGTCACGCTCTACGCGTTGGCGGTGAACGAGGAGAACGCCGCAGGCGGCCGTGTGGTCACCGCGCCGACCAACGGAGCGGCCGGCATCGTGCCGGCCGTGCTGCACTTCTACCGGCACTTCGTGCCCTCCTACTCCCCCGACGGGGTGGTCCGGTTCCTGCTCACCGCGGCCGCGATCGGCGTCCTGTTCAAGGAGAACGCCTCGATCTCCGGGGCGGAGGTGGGGTGCCAGGGCGAGGTCGGCTCGGCCTGCTCGATGGCCGCGGCCGGGCTCGCCGAAGTGATCGGCGGCACCCCGCAACAGGTCGAGAACGCGGCCGAGATCGGCATCGAACACAACCTCGGACTGACCTGCGATCCGGTCGGCGGGCTGGTGCAGATCCCGTGCATCGAACGCAACGCGGTCGCCTCGGTGAAAGCGATCACGGCGGCGAGGATGGCCGTGCGCGGCGACGGCCGGCACCACGTCTCGCTGGACAAGGCGATCAAGACGATGCGCGAGACCGGCGCCGACATGAAGGACAAGTACAAGGAGACGGCGCGCGGCGGGCTGGCCCTCAACGTCGTCGAGTGCTGAGCCTTCCACCCACAGTAATAATTCCGCTGTGCGGAATGCAACTTCGACTCATCGGAACCGATGGCGGCCAGTCCTGGCCAGGTTCACCCGATCAGTGGATCAAAATAGCCGCCATTCAGTCGAGTATCAGCCGCCACCGGAGGCTTGACCCCCCTCCCGTAGCCCACCTATCATTCCGCACTACGGGAATCAAATTCCGCACTGCGGATAAGTAGTCGGGCACTCGCAAAGGGAGCTTCGTATGGGCATCGCCCTCGGACCGAACCAGTACGGCAAGGCTGAGAACCGGGTTGTGCGGGTCTACCGCGACACCGACCGGCACGAGATCCGCGACATGAACGTCTCCACATCGCTGCGCGGCGACTTCGCCGACGCGCACATCACCGGCGACCAGGGCGACATCCTGCCCACCGACACCCAGAAGAACACCGCGTTCGCGTTCGCCAAGGAGAAGGGCGTGTCCTCGCCCGAGCAGGTCGGGCTGACGCTGGGCGCGCACTTCCTCGACACCGCTCCGAAGGCGACCGCTGCCCGCATCGGGATCGAGGAGTACACCTGGGAACGGCTGTCGGTGAACGGCAAGGAACACGACCACTCGTTCGTGCGCCGCGGTCCGGAGATCCGCACCGCCGTGGTGACCACCGACGACAGCCAGGGCGAGCGTCGGGCCTGGGTCGTCTCCGGCGTTCAGGACCTGGTCGTGCTCAAGTCGACCGGCTCGGGCTTCAAGGGCTACCTGAAGGACCGCTACACCACCCTGCAGGAGACCGAGGACCGGGTGATGGCCACCTCGATGACCGCGCGGTGGCGCTACGAGCACATCGACATCGAGGACTTCAACAAGACCTACGAGGACATCAAGCGGATCATGCTCGAGGTCTTCGCCGACACCTACTCGAAGGCCCTGCAGCAGACCCTGTACCTGATGGGCAAGGCCGTGCTGGAGGCGCACGAGGAGGTGGCCGAGATCAAGTTCTCGGCTCCGAACAAGCACCACTTCGTCGTCGATCTCTCGCCCTTCGGGGTCGAGAACAACAACGAGGTGTTCATCGCCGCCGACCGACCCTACGGCCTGATCGAGGCCTCGGTGGTGCGTGAGAACGGTTCCGACCCGGGCGACGCGTGGCTCAACACGCCCGGCTTCTGCTGAGAGGATGACGATGTCCGACACCATGGAGAAGCCGGTCAAGGCCCCCGTGCACCCGGTCGACGAGGTCCTGCCGATACCGAAGCTGGCGGTGTACGGGTTCCAGCACGTGCTGGCGTTCTACGCCGGCGCGGTGATCGTCCCGATCCTGCTGGCCAACTCGATCGGGCTGAGCACCGAACAGCTCATCCATCTGATCAACGCCGACCTGTTCACCTGCGGGATCGCGTCGATCATCCAGTCGGTTGGGTTCTGGAAGATCGGGGTCCGGCTGCCGCTCCTGCAGGGCGTGACGTTCACCGCCGTGTCGCCGATGATCGCCATCGGACTGGCGGCCGGCGGCGGCACGGAGGGCCTGCTGGTCATCTACGGCGCGGTGATCGTGGCCGGGCTGTTCACCTTCCTGATCGCCCCGTTCTTCTCCAAGCTGATCCGGTTCTTCCCACCGGTGGTCACCGGCACGGTGATCACCATCATCGGGATCGCGCTGCTGCCGGTCGCGGCGGCGGACGCGGCCGGCGGCGCCGGCCCGACACTGGACCCGACCAACGGCAAGTACCTGGCCTACGCGATGGGCACGCTGTTCCTGATCGTGCTGATCCAGCGCGTCTTCACCGGGTTCATGGCCACCGTCGCGGTGCTGATCGGGCTGGTCGTCGGCACCCTGGTCGCCTGGATACTGGGCGACGCGCACTTCGACGCGGTCGCCCAGTCGGCCTGGTTCGGCGTCACCACGCCGTTCTACTTCGGCTGGCCCAAGTTCGCCGCAGCCGCCATCGTGTCGATGATCGTCGTCATGCTGATCACCGCGGTGGAGACCACCGGTGACGTGTTCGCCACCGGCGAGATCGTGGAGAAGCGCATCGTGCGCGAGGACATCGCCCGCGCACTGCGCGCCGACGGCCTGGCCACCACGCTCGGCGGCATCCTGAACTCCTTCCCGTACACCTGCTTCGCGGAGAACGTCGGGCTGGTCCGGCTGACCCGGATCAAGAGCCGGTACGTGGTGGCCGCGGCCGGGGTGATCATGATCATCCTCGGGTTGTTGCCCAAGGCGGCGGCGATCGTCGCCGGGATCCCGCACCCGGTGCTCGGCGGGGCCGCGCTGGCCATGTTCGCCACGGTGGCCGTGGTCGGCATCCAGACCCTGTCCCGGGTGGACTTCCACGACCACCGCAACGTGGTCATCGTGGCCACCAGCCTCGGCCTGGCCATGTACGTCACCGCCCAGCCCGACGTGGCCAAGGCGGTGCCGGAGTGGGCGCAGATCATCCTGGGCAGCGGCATCACGCTGGGCAGCATCACCGCGATCGTGCTCAACCTGGTGTTCCACCACGTCGGCAAGAACTTCGGGCCGGCCGTGGCCGGTACCCCGGGCGCCTCGATCCGGCTGGACCAGGTCAACGACATGTCCTCCGAGGAGTTCGTGCGCACCTTCGCCACCTTGTTCCAGGGTCCGGACTGGGTGGTCGAGCGGGCCTACGCGCAGCGTCCCTTCTCCGACACCCACGACCTGCGCCGGGCCTTCCAGGAGGCGCTGTTCGCCGCCACCCCGGAGGAGCAGGAGCAGCTGATCGCCAGTTACCCCGACCTGGGTTCGCTGTCGGTGGCCGAGGGCGCGGAGGGCGAGCGCTCCAAGGAGGACCAGTCGGTGCTGGGCCTGACCCGGCTCGCCGAGCAGGAGCAGCAGGAGCTGAGCACGCCTGACCCGGGCCTACCGGGACCGCTTCGGCTTCACGCTGATCATGGCGGTGCGCGACCACGAGAACTTCAACCAGCTGCTGCGGCACGGGTGGGAACGACTCAACAACTCACCGGCCCAGGAGCACCAGGCCGCGCTGCTCGAGATCGCGAAGATCGCCACGCACCGGTTCGACGGACTGGTGGCCGACGCGAACCCGATCCACTCCGCCCGAACCCGACATCTGGACACATGAGCACGACGAAAGGCACGAGCATGACCAGCGCCCGCCGTGACATTTCCAGGGAAGCCGACGTCGCCGATTTCAACGCGATTCCGGAGGCGGAGGCGACGTCGCGGTTGCTGACCTGCCTGGCCGTACCGCGGTGGGCGCAGGAGGTGACCGCTGGGCGGCCGTACCCGGACCTCGCCGCGCTGGTCGCGCGGGCCGAGGCGGCCGCGGCACGGCTGTCCGACACGGAGCTGGACGCCGCACTGGACCGGCACCCGCGGATCGGCGAACGGGCAGGCGCCGGGCACGACGCCGCGTTCTCCGCCCGCGAGCAGTCCGGTGTGGACGACGGTGACGCGGCCGCGCTGGCCGCGGGCAACCGGGAGTACGAGCAGCGCTTCGACCGGGTCTTCCTGATCCGGGCAGCCGGCCGCAGCTCGGCCGAGATCCTGGCCGAGCTGCGGCGCCGGCTGGGCAACGACGACGGGACCGAGCGGGCGGAGACGGTCGCGCAGCTGCGCGAGATCGCGCTGCTGCGCCTGCAGGACGTGTTGTGAGCGCGTCCCGAGCACCGCACGTCACCGCGAGATGGCCACCACGGCTGTTCGATCACGCCGCGACGACGCTGGACGCCATCTCGCGCGGCTCCCGCACCTGGAACGAGGAAAGTGGTTCGACATGGGAACTCTGAGCACGCACGTGCTCGACACGAGCATCGGCGCGGCCGCCAAGGGCGTCGCGGTCGTGCTGGAGCAGGGCGGCACCCGGATCGGCGACGGCGTCACCGACGCGGACGGCCGGATCGGCACCATCGGCCCGGACCGCCTCGACGCCGGCGACTACACGCTGCGCTTCGCCACCGGCGCCTACTTCGCCGACAGCGGTCGCGACGCGTTCTACCCGGAGGTGGTGGTGGTGTTCACCATCGCCGACGCCGACCAGCACTACCACGTGCCGGTGCTGCTGAACCCCTTCGGCTACGGGACCTACCGTGGCACCTGATCTGGTTCTGGAGGGCGCGCACGTCGTCACGATGGACGGCGAGCGGGCCGAGCACGCCTCCGGGCACGTGGTGATCGAGAACGGGCGCATCGCCGCGGTCGGTGCCGGCCCGGCACCGGACGGGCTCGGCGGCCGGGTCGTCGACGTCTCCGGCTGCCTGATCACGCCGGGTCTGGTGAACACCCACCACCACCTCTACCAGTGGGTGACCCGCGGCCTCGCCGTCGACGACGGCCTGTTCGGCTGGCTCACCACGCTGTACCCGGTGTGGGGCTGCATCGACGAGGACGTCGTCGGGGCGGCCGCCGAGGCCGGGCTGGCCTGGCTGGCCCGCACCGGCTGCACCACCTCGACCGACCACCACTACGTCTTCCCCGCCGACGGCGGCGACGTGCTCGGGGCCGAGATCGAAGCGGCCGGGCGGGTGGGCCTGCGGTTCATGCCGACCCGCGGATCCATGGACCTGGGTCGCCGCGACGGCGGGCTGCCGCCCGACCACGTCGTCGAGGACATCGACACCATCCTTGCCGCCTGTGCGGCCGCGGTGGAGCGCCACCACGATCCCGGCCCGGACGCGATGCTGCGCATCGGCCTTGCCCCGTGCTCGCCGTTCTCGGTGACCGGTGACCTGCTGCGCCAGGCCGCCGCGCTGGCCAGGGACAAGGGTGTGCGGCTGCACACCCACCTCGCGGAGACCACCGACGAGGAGGCGTTCTGCCGGGAGCGCTTCGGGCGCACACCGGTGGAGTACATGGAGTCGCTGGACTGGCTGGGCGACGACGTCTGGCTGGCGCACGGCATCCACTTCGACGACCCGGCCATCACGAGGCTCGCGGCCACGGGCACCGGCGTGGCGCACTGCCCGTCGTCCAACGCGCGGCTCGGCGCCGGCATCGCCCGCGTCGCGCGACCTGCGCGCGGCCGGCGTCCCGGTGGGGCTCGGGGTCGACGGCGCGGCCAGCAACGAGGCCTGCTCGCTGATCGAGGAGGCCCGGCACGCCCTGCTGTTCGCCCGGGCCAGGGGCGGCCCGCAGGCGCTGGCCGTGCGGGACGCGCTGGAGCTGGGCACGATCGGCGGGGCGCGGTTGCTCGGCTGGGAGGACCAGATCGGCTCGCTCGAGGCCGGCAAGCAGGCCGATATCGCGGTCTGGCGGCTCGACGGGCTGGCGCACGCCGACATCGTCGATCCGGTGGCCGCGCTCGTCCTCGGAGCGGCACCGCCGCTGGAACTGCTGCTCGTCGCCGGACGGCCGGTCGTCGAGCAGGATCGGGTCGTCACCGCCGACGAGCAGGATCTCACCCAACGGGCCGTCGCCGCGCACGACAAGCTGCTGGCGCGCGCGGGCATCGTCACCGGCAAGGAAAGGGTTCACCCATGACAACGCCCAAGGTCAACGTCAACGGACGCGTCAGCGTGACGATCACCGGGATCGAGCCTTACGTCACCGCGCTGGACTGGTTGCGGACCAGGGTCTCACCGGCGCCAAGGAGGGCTGCGCCGAGGGCGAATGCGGCGCGTGCTCGGTGCTGGTCGCCCGGCCGGACGGGGACGACCGCACCCGCTGGACCGCGCTCAACGCCTGCCTGGTGCCGATCCTGTCCCTCGACGGGCAGGAACTGGTCACCGCGGAGGGCTTCGGCCAGCCGGGCGCACTGCACCCGGTGCAGTACGAGATGGCCAGCCGTGGCGGCTCCCAGTGCGGCTACTGCACGCCCGGCTTCATCTGCAGCATGGCGGCCGAGTACTACCGGCCCGAGCGGGCCGCCACCGAGCCCGCCGCCGCGAGCAACGGGGCCGCGCCGGCCCCGGACCACGGACAAGATCATGAGCACGGCCCGAACGGGTTCGACCTGCACGCGCTGAGCGGGAACCTCTGCCGCTGCACGGGTTACCGCCCGATCCGGGACGCCGCCTACGCCCTCGACACCCCGCCCGCGGACGACGCGCTCGCGCGCCGCAGCGCAGCGCCTGCGCCAGGGCCCGCCCACACCAGGGTGCGGGTCGGCGAGACCGAGTTCGTCCGACCGGCAGACCTGCCCGAGGCGCTGGCCCTGCTGGCCGAGCGGGCGGACGCTGTCGTGGTGGCCGGCTGCACCGACTGGGGGGTCGAGGTCAACATCCGGGGCTCGCGAGCCCCGCTGGCGGTGGCCGTCGACCGGCTGCCGGAGCTGCGCACGTTCGCCGTCGGGGCCGACAGCATCGAGATCGGCGCGGCGCTGACGCTGTCCGAGGCCGAGCGGCTGCTGGCAGGGCGCATCCCGCTGCTGGACCAGGTGTGGCCGCAGTTCGCCTCCCGGCTGATCCGCAACGGCGCCACCATCGGTGGCAACGTCGGCACGGCATCCCCCATCGGCGACACCCCGCCCGCGTTGCTGGCGCTGGAGGCCACGCTGGTGCTGGCCGGCCCCGGTGGCGACCGCGAGGTACCGCTGGCTGAGTACTTCACCGGCTACCGGCAGACGCTCATGAAGCCCGGCGAGCTCATCCGGACCATCCGGGTCCCGCTGCCGCTCGCCCCGACCGTCGCCTTCCACAAGATCGCCAAACGGCGGTTCGACGACATCTCCAGCGTCGCGGTGGCCTTCGCCTTCCAGATCGCCCCCGATGGCGCCGCCGGCACGGTCGAGCGCGCCGTGATCGGTCTCGGCGGGGTCGCGGCGACCCCGCTGCGCGCCACCGCGACCGAGGCCGCGCTGATCGGCCGGCCGTGGACCTCGGACACCGCCCGCGAAGCGGCGGCCGTGCTGGGCGGCGAGGGCACCCCGCTCGACGACCACCGCGCCAGCGCCGCCTACCGGGCGGCGATGCTCGAGCAGTCACTGCTCAAGTTCCACGCCGAATGCGCCGACACGGCATCACGCCCAGGAGGTCAGGACAGCGATGAGCACGGCTGCAGCAGCCGGCCGACGCCAGCGCCGCGTGGTCGGGGTCGAGATGCCGCACGAGAGCGCCGACCTGCACGTCACCGGCCTCGCGCTCTACACCGACGATCTGGTCAGCCGCTACCCCGGCTGCCTGCACGTCCACCCGGTGCAGGCCCCGCACACCCACGCCACGATCGTCTCGATGAACACCGAGCCTGCGCTCGCGGTGCCGGGCGTGGTGTACGTGCTCACCGCCGACGACGTGACCGGCGTGAACGACGCCGGGGTCAAGCACGACGAGCCGCTGTTCCCCAGCGAGGTGATGTATCACGGACACCCGGTGTGCTGGGTGCTCGCCGAGAGCCTGGAGGCGGCCCGGATCGGGGCCACCAAGGTCGAGGTCGAATACGAGCCGCTGCCGTCGTTGATCACGATCAAGGAAGCGATCGAGGCCGAGAGCTTCCAGGGCGCCCGCCCGACCTTGCACCGCGGCGACCCCGAGGCCACGTTCGACAGCTGCGCGCACGTCTTCGAGGGCGAGTTCGAGTTCGCCGGCCAGGAGCACTTCTACCTGGAGACGAACGCGGCACTGTCGAGCCTCGACGAGAACGGGCAGCTGTTCATCCAGTCCAGCACCCAGCACCCGACCGAGACCCAGGACATCGTCTCGCACGTCACGGGCAAGCCCAGCCACGAGATCACGGTGCAGTGCCTGCGCATGGGCGGCGCGTTCGGCGGCAAGGAGATGCAGCCGCACGGCTACGCGGCGATCGCCGCACTGGGCACGTTGGTCACCGGCCGCCCGGTGCGGCTGCGGTTCACCCGCACCCAGGACATCACCATCTCCGGCAAGCGGCACGGCTTCCACGCCACCTGGCGGGTCGGCTTCGACGCGGAGGGCCGCATCCAGGCGCTGACCGCAACGCTGACCGCCGACGGCGGCTGGAGCCTGGATCTCTCCGAACCCGTGCAGGCCAGGGCGCTGTGCCACATCGACAACGCCTACTGGATCCCCAACATCGAGGTGCACGGGCGGATCTCGAAGACCAACAAGACGTCGCAGACGGCGTTCCGCGGCTTCGGCGGCCCGCAGGGCATGATCGTGATCGAGGACATCCTCGGCCGCTGCGCGCCCGCGCTGGGGATCAGCGCCCGCGAGCTGCGCAGGCGCAACTTCTACCGGGCCGGCCAGACCACGCCGTACGGCCAGCCGGTCCGCCACCCGGAGCGCATCGAGCGGGCCTGGAACCAGGTGCTCGACACGGCCGACGTCGAGTCGCGGCTGGTGGAGATCGAGGCGTTCAACGCGACCCACGAGCACACCAAGCGGGCGCTGGCCATGACGCCGGTCAAGTTCGGGATCTCGTTCAACCTCACCGCCTTCAACCAGGCCGGCGCGCTGGTGCACGTCTACAAGGACGGCTCGGTACTGATCAACCACGGTGGCACCGAGATGGGCCAGGGCCTGCACACGAAGATGCTGCAGGTGGCCGCGACCGCCCTGGGGGTGCCGCTGTCGGTCGTACGGCTGGCGCCGACCCGCACCGACAAGGTGCCCAACACCTCGGCCACCGCGGCCAGCTCGGGTGCCGACCTCAACGGCGGCGCGGTCAAGAACGCCTGCGAGCAGATCAAGGCCCGGCTCGCCGAGGTGGCCGCCATCGAGTTCGGGCTGCACCCGGCCGATGTGCGGTTCGTCGACGGCATGGTCACCGGCCTGGCGGACACCGACGGCCGGATGCCGTTCGCCGAGCTGGTGCACAAGGCCTACTACCGGCGGGTGCAGCTGTGGGCGGCCGGTTTCTACCGCACCGAAGGCCTGCACTGGGACGTCAAGGCGATGCGCGGCTCGCCGTTCAAGTACTTCGCCTACGGCGTGGCGGCCACCGAGGTGGAGGTCGACGGCTTCACCGGGGCCTACCGGCAGCGCAGGGTGGACATCGTGCACGACGTCGGCGACAGCCTCTCGCCGCTGGTCGACCTCGGCCAGGTGGAGGGCGGGTTCGTGCAGGGTGCCGGCTGGCTGACCCTGGAGGACCTGCGCTGGGACACCACCGACCGGCCCTCCCGCGGGCGGCTCGCCACCCAGGCCGCCAGCACCTACAAGCTACCGAGCTTCTCCGAGATGCCCGAGGTGTTCAACGTGGCGCTGCTGGAGAAGGCGCACGAGGACGGCGCGGTGTACGGCTCCAAGGCCGTCGGTGAGCCGCCGCTGATGCTCGCCTTCAGCGTCCGGGAGGCGCTGCGGGAGGCGGTCGCGGCGTTCGGGCCGGCGGGGCACTGCGTCGACCTCGGCTGCCCGTCCACTCCGGAGCAGGTGTTCTGGGCCGTCGAGGCGGCCCGCGCCGCGGCCGGACCGGATGCTGCGGCCGCGCGGGCGAGCACCCCGCAGGCCGTGCCGGTGGCCGGGGACTGATCGCATGCACTGGCTGACCGCGGCCTCCGAGCTGCGCCGCGAGCGCCTGCCCGGCGTACTCGTCACGGTGGTGACGGTGCGCGGGCACGCGCCGCGGGACGCCGGGGCCAAGATGGTCGTGGCCCAGCGGCGGTGTTGGGGCACGATCGGGGGCGGCAACCTCGAGGAGTCGGCGGTGCAGCGGGCCCGGGCGATGATCGCCTCCGGCGCCCGCGAGCCGCAGACGCACACGTCGAGCCTCAACGAGCGGGCGCCTGCCGCGCACGGGGTCCAGTGCTGCGGCGGGGAGGTGACGGTGCTGTTCGAACCGTTGCCACCGGTGCCCGCGGTGGCCGTCTTCGGGATGGGCCACGTCGGCACCGAGCTGGCCAGGGTGCTGGCCCGGCACGACATCGAGCTGCACCTGGTGGACTCGCGCGCCCGCCACGTCGACCCGGATCGGCTTTCCGTGGTCACCGCCGACGCGGCGGCCCGGGTGCACCTGCACCATGCCGTGGTGCCCGAGCTGGTGCTCGGCGAGCTGCCGGGCGGCAGCCATGTGCTGATCATGACCCACGACCACGCCGAGGACGCCGCACTCTGCGACGCCGCGTTGCGCTGCGGCCACCTCGGCTCGATCGGCCTGATCGGTTCGTCGGCCAAGTGGCGCCGGTTCGCCAAGCGGCTGGCCGAGGAGGGTCACGACGAGCGGGCACTGGCGCGGATCACCACCCCGATCGGACTGCCGGACATCACCGGGAAGGAGCCCGCGACCATCGCGGTGAGCGTGGCCGCCGATCTGTTGCGACGGTTCGAGTCCGTCCGGTCCGGGCCCGCGCAGGATTCGACCCGGACCGGCAAGGAAGTGCTGCGATGACGATCTACCGGGGAACGTTCCTCGACACGCCGGACTCACCGTTCGAGGGCGGCAGCCTGCGCGCCCACGACGATGCCGGCGTCGCGGTGGCCGGCGGCGTGATCGTCGAACGCGGCTCGTTCGACCAGGTCCGAGCCGGGCGGCCGGACGACGAGGTGGTGGATCTGCGCGGCGGGGTGGTGCTGCCCGGCCTCGTCGACACCCACGTGCACTTCCCGCAGGTGCGGGTGATCGGCGCGCTCGGCATGCCGTTGCTGGACTGGCTGGACCGCTGCGCGCTACCGGAAGAGGCCCGGATGGCCGACGCCGACTACGCGCGCGTGGTGGCTGCCGAGTTCGTCGACGGGCTCGTCCGGGCCGGCACCACCACGGCGCTGGTGTTCGGCGCGCACTTCGCGTCCGCGGTGGACTGCCTCTTCGAACGCGCGGCGACCATCGGGCCGCGGATCAGCGCCGGGCTCGTCGTCAGCGACCGGATCCTGCGCCCGGAACTGATGATCACTCCGGAGCAGGCGTACGCCGACGGCCTGGCGCTGGCCGGCCGCTGGCACGGCAAGGACCGGTTGCGCTACGCGGTGACGCCCCGCTTCTCGCTGTCCACCACCGAGCCGATGCTCGAATCGTGCGCGGCGCTGCTGCGTGACGTCGACGGGGCGCTGTTCACCTCGCACGTCAACGAGAACACCGCCGAGATCGACACCGTGCTGGGGCTGTTCCCGGGATGCCGCGACTACGTCGACACCTACCACCGGTTCGGCCTGATCGGTCGGCGCAGCGTCATGGCGCACAACGTGCACCCCGGCGACGCGGAGCTGGAGCTGCTCGCCGCGAGTGGGGCGAGCGTCGCGCACTGCCCGTCCAGCAACAGCGCGCTGGGCAGCGGCCTGTTCCCGCTGCGCCGGCACGTCGAGCACGGGGTGCGGGTGGCGCTGGGCACCGACGTGGGCGCCGGCACCAGCTTCTCGCTGCTGCGGGAAGGGTTGCAGTCGTACTTCATGCAGGCCCTGCTCGGCGCCGACGGGCTGCCGCTCACCTCGGCGCACATGCTCTACCTCGCCACCGGGGCCGGTGCGGCGGCGCTGGAGCTGGACGACCAGATCGGCGACCTTTCGGTGGGCAAGCAGTTCGACGCCGTCTGGGTCGGCCCGCACCACGGGGGCACCCTCGACGTGGTGCTGGAGCATGCTGCCGACGCCGACGACGCGCTGGCCAAGGTGTTCGCGCTGGCCGGCCCGTCGGACGTGCGCGGCGTCTGGGTGGGCGGCGACCGCCTGCGCTGACCCCCTGCCCGCCCGCCGAGGCGGGCCGGGCGGGCCGGGGTGGGCGGGTTAGGGCGCCTTCTGCTTCACGTAGGCCCCGGGGGCGTCCTCGATCGGGGTGAACTCGGCGTCGCCCAGCTTCTTGCGGGCGTTGATCTGGTTCCCCGAGTGCGGGGCGAGCCACTCGGACCACGCCGGCCACCAGCTGCCCGGCACGCTCTCCGCGGCGTCGAACCAGCCGTCGGCGTCGGTCCCGTCGGGAGCCTCGTGGGTCCAGTAGTTGCGCTTGTTCTTCGCCGGCGGGTTGATCACGCCGGCGATGTGCCCGCTGGCCCCGAGCACGAACCTGGTCTCCCCGTTCAGGATCTGGGTGCTCTCGTACGCCGCCTTCCACGGCACGATGTGGTCCTCTTTGGACGCGTAGACGAAGGTCGGCACGCTCGATCGAACCCAGATCCACCGACTCGCCGCACTGGGTGGTGGCGCCCGGCTCGCGCAGCTTGTTCTCCAGGTAGGTGTTGCGGATGTACCAGCAGTACATGGGGCCCGGCAGGTTGGTGTCGTCGCTGTTCCAGTAGAGCAGGTCGAACGCGGGCGGCGCCTGCCCCTTCAGGTAACCCTTCACGACGTAGGGCCAGATCAGGTCGTTGGCCCGCAGCGCGGCGAATATCTGCGCCAGCTCGCTGCCCTTGAGCAGGCCGCCCTTGCCGATCGTCGCCTCGCGGGTCGCCACCCCCTCCGGCGTGACCAGCAGGCCGAGCTCTCCGGTTTCGCTGTAGTCCAGCATCGAGGTCAGCAGCGTCATGCTGGCCGCCGGGTGCTCGCCGCGCGCCGCGCGCACCGCGAGCGCGCTGGCCAGCAGGGTGCCGCCGATGCAGAAGCCGAGGGTGTTGACCTTGTCGGCCTTGGTGATCGCCTGCGCCACGTCGATCGCCCGCAGCACGCCCTGCTCGATGTAGTCGTCCCAGGTCAGCTCGGACTGCTCGGGGCCGGCGTTGCGCCACGAGACGAGGAACACCGTCTGGCCCTCGGCCACCGCGTGCGCGACGAACGAGTTCGCCGGCTGCAGGTCGAGGATGTAGTACTTGTTGATGCACGGCGGCACGATCACCAGCGGTCGCTTGTAGACCTTGGTCGTGGTCGGCGTGTACTGGATCAGCTGGATCAGCTCGTTCTGGAACACCACCGAACCCGGCGTCGTGCAGACGTTGCGGCCCACCTCGAACGCGGTGCTGTCGGTCATCGAGATCCGGCCCGACGCCAGGTCCTCGGTGAACAGCCGCATGCCCTCCATCAGGCTGGCGCCGCCGGTCTCCATCGCCAGCTGCAACGCCTCCGGGTTGGTCGCCAGCGAGTTCGCCGGGCTCAGCGCGTCGAGCACCTGGCGGAGCGCGAATCCCCACTGCCCCTTGATGCGATCGTCCACCGGCGCGGCGTCCAGCGCCTTGTGCATGGCGTCGCTCTGCGCGAGGTACATCTTCGCCACCGCCTCGAAGCGCGGATCGTTCGCCCAGGCCTCGCCGGCGAACCGCCGGTCCTTGATGGGTTCGCTCGCGACCGCGGTGCCCGGCAGTGCCGCGGTCCACGGGGCCATCATCTGTTGCATGGTCGTGAGCTGCCACGAGGAGAACTCGGCCATCGCCTTCGTCCACGGCGCCGCGGCGGCGGCGAAGGCCTTCGACGTCTCGGCGACGTCGCCGAGGGGCCACACGAAGTGCTCGGCCTTCATCAGGTCGGCGAGCCAACGGGTCGGGTCAGGTGCTGGTTGAGACATCGCCGCTCCAAGGATCGCTCTCGGTTGAACGCTTTTTGGGTGTGATCATTATGGGTCGATCGGTACCGGGTCGCTGCCATCATCGTCCTTTCGGTCCACCCTCGGGGCCTAGCCGACATACCCGGTTTCCACTCACCGAAGACAACTCGCGCCGGCGGACCGGCACACTGACGGCGAGCGACCCCGTACGGGTGGGAAAGAAAGGCGGCGCCATGCCCTTGCCGGCACGCATCACGCAGCTGCAGATGAACGCCAGCGCCGTGTTGTCGTCGGTCCGACGAACCGGCAACGGGCTTCCGGCCGTCCAGTGGCTGTCGGTCCGGCAGCTGCGCCGGACGACTGCCGACGTCGTGCAGGCGTCGATCTTCGGCCGGTTCGCCGACAAGCGCGAGGCGATGGCGAGCACCCCTCGCCAGTTCTACCGGCTGAGCCCGATCGACCGGCTGAGCCCAAAGATTCGGCTGGGCGCGACGTGTGGGTCGACTACGTGGCCGACACCGGCGACGGCTTCGACGGCACGTTCGCCACGGCCTGCTGCCTCGCCGGGCCGCCCGGCCTGGTCGTCTCCGCCGGAGCCGACGATCCGGTGCCCGCGGCGTTCGAAGGCCGGCCGTCCCAGGCCGACCTGCTCGTCCTGGGTGGCGACCAGGTCTATCCGGTGGCGTCTGCGTCGGCCTACGAGGAACGCCTCAACGAGGTGCTTCGCGTCGCCGGGCAGCTGGCCGGCGTGGCCCATAGCCCGCCGGTCGTGGCGCTGCCCGGTAACCACGACTGGTACGACGGGCTGGCCGCGTTCCGCCGGAACTTCTGCGAGTCATGGGTGCTGCGCGGGCACCAGTACCTCCCGCCGCTCGCCCCCGAGACGACCGATGTACCGCCCGCGAAGGACCGCGACGACGTGGGCGGCTGGGGTGCGTTCCAGTCCCGCAGCTACTTCGCGGTGCAGCTGTCGGCGCGCTGGTGGCTGTGGGCGCTGGACAGCCAGCTCGACGCCCCCATCGACGCCGAGCAGCTGGCCTACTTCCACGACGCGCGGCGGCTGCTCGGCGACGCCGACGTCATCCTGTGCACGGCATCGCCCAGTTGGCTGGAGGCCGGTGGGAGCAAGGTCTACGCCGCGATGGCGGACACGCCGTTCTACACGCTGCTCTGGTTCATCGACCGGGTGCTCGGCGAGGACCGCAGCAGGATCCGACTCGTCCTCACCGGCGATCAGCACCACTACAACCGCTACAGCCCCGTGCTCGACCACGCCCGTCCCGCACCCGAGGACCCGGTCGCCGGCAACCCGGCAGCCGAGGAGCCACCGGAGCCGGCCGCCCCGCAGTTCGCACCGGAGCTGGTGACCTGCGGCGGCGGCGGGGCCTTTCTCGCCTCCACCCATCACCTGCCGGAGCGGCTGACGCCCGCGTGGCAGCCGTGGCCGACCGGTTCGGGGCTCAACACCGCGTACGACCTGACGACGGCCTACCCCACGCCCGCACAGTCGAAGAGTCTGGTCGCGGCCCCCCGCTTCCTCGCCGCCGCGTGGCGGAACGGCTGGTCGTTGCCACTGCTGGTCGGCGCCGTCGACGTCGTGCTGGTGCTGGGCCGCCTGCTGGACCAGCGGTGGCTGTTCGGCCTGACGGCGGTAACGGTCGCGATCCTGCTCGGCGTCTACGCCGCCAGCGGCGCGAAGGAGCGCCGCCCGAAGTGGCGCAAGCGGCTGGCGATCGGTTCCCTGCTGCTCGGGCACACGGCGGGCCACGTCGGCGTGGCCCTGCTGGTGGCTGCGGTCGTGGGCTGGCTGGCGTCGGTGCCGAACCCGTTCACGTACGCGGTCGCGTTCGCGCTCTCCATGCTGCTGGGAATGTTCGTCTTCGTCACGTACCTGCATGTTGCGGACTGGTTCGGCTGCCACACCCTGGAAGCGTTCTCCGCGTTGCGGTTCACCGACTACAAGTCGCACCTGCGCCTGCAGATCAGCGCGGACCACGTCCACGTGCACGTCATCGGGATGGACTCGGTGCCGCAGGCGCGGCAGGCCAGGGACCTGCGGGACGTGTTGCCGCGCCCCTATGTCCTGGAGTCCTTCTCCGTCGCGGCGCGACCGCGGCCGGTGGTGCCGGCCGCGACCAGCGGTCGGCCGGCAACGACCGCCGTCTGATCAGGGGATTCTCGGGGGCATCCCCGAGGCAGCGGGCCGGACGGCGGTCGAGGCTCGGTGCATGACGCGAACAGCCCCCGTCGCAGCTCCCGTCGCCGGCCAGGAGCGCAGTCGACCCGCCCGCCGCACACCGTGGTGGCGACGGCCGTGGGTGCTGCCACTCGGGCTGCTCGGGATCGCGTTCACCGGCTACGCGCTGCCGCCCTACCTCGGGCTGGATCCCGCGGCGTCCCGGGTACCGATACCGCCGGACCTGCCGCACTTCTACCCGATGCTGGTGGCGCACATCGCCTTCGGGACGGTGGCCCTGCTCACCAGCGTGTTGCAGGTCTGGCCGTGGTTGCGCCGCCGGCATCCCCGCGCGCACCGCTCCAGCGGCCGGGCCTACCTGTTCGCCGGCACCCTCCCCGGAGCCGTCGCGGTGCTCACCGTCGCCCCGTTCGGCTCGTTGGGACCGGTTCAACAGGCCGGGAACACCCTGCTCGGAATCCTCTGGCTGGTCACCGGCATCGCCGGATACCGCGCCGCGCGTCAGCACCGGTTCGCCGACCACCGGCTCTGGATGCTCCGCAGCGTGGCGCTGACCTGGTCCATCGTGGCGAACCGGGCGTGGCTGCTGATCAGCTTCGCGATCTTCGCGCCCGGTGTCTACGGAAACGGCCCGGTGGAGCCGGCCCAGATCGCGCAGGCCGTGGGGGTCGCGGTCTGGGCCAGCTGGGTGGTCAACCTGCTCGCCGTCGAGTGGTGGGTCGTCCGCCGCCGTAGGCCGACGGTCGCGGCGCAGCGGTGAACCGGTAGCGGGTGGTCTCAGTACCGGCGGCGTCGCCCCCGGCCGAGGAACGCATCCTTGATCTTCTCGCCGGTCTGCTTCAGCTGGCCCTTGACCTCGTCGGAACGCCCTTCGCGCTCGAGACGCCGGTCGCCCGTGACCTCGCCGGTGTTCCGCTTGACCCGGCCGCGCATCTCCTGCGCCTTGTGGTTGAACTTCTCCGCGAACCCCATGGCCGCCTCCCGGTGGCGTGGCCGACCGTGGTGTGGGCGGATGCCGTCGAACCCGGCCGACCTGCAGCTCAGGATACGCGGACGGGGGTGAACCGCAGTCTGGGACGGATCGCGGTCACCCCCGCCCGCCGACGAAACGAACCGCGAACGCCACCACGTCATCGGGTGAATCCTGGGCCAGCGTCGTGACGGCGTGGTCCACCATCTCGGCCGGCGAGCGCCCGCGAACGCTCTCCAGCAGCTCCACCAACCGATCCGTGCCGGCGTCGATGTCGCTTCCGCGGCGTTCGACCAGGCCGTCGGTGTAGAGGAACAGCGTCGAACCCGGATCGATGTCGATGTGCCGGTCGGTGCGCGGCCGGGTGTCGAGCCTGGAGAAGCCGAACAGGATGTCGTGGTGGTCGAGCACTGTGGTCGTGCCGTCCGGAGTGAGCAGGATCGGCGGCGGATGCCCGGCGTTCGTCCAGGCCATCGACCAGCGGCCGTCGGGTCGGCGCCGGAGCTGGGCCAGCACGGCGGTGCCGGTGGCGGAGAGCCCGAGACCGATGCTGGCGTGCTCGAACGCGCTGAAGACCCGCGACGGGGGCCGGCCGGGGTGGTCCCATGCGGACTGGCGCAGCATCGAGCGGATCTGCCCCATGATCGTGGCGGCCTGCAGGTTGTGCCCGATGACGTCGCCGACGGACAGCGTGAGGACCTCCCGGTCGCGGTGGCCGGGGTCGGGGATCAGCGCCGCGTCGTACCAGTCCCCGCCCACGTGTTCCCGCACGTCGGCGGATTGGTAGCGAGCCGCCATCGCGAGCCCCGACACCGGGGGCAGCGTGGTGAGCATCGCCTGCTGCAGCTGATGAGCCACCCCGTCACGATGTTGCAGCCGTTGCGCCCTTTCGATCGCCTGGGCGGCATAGCCGGCGATCGTGGTGATCATCAGGAGGTCGGCCGGATCCACCGCGCGGGGCGCGTTCCAGCCCAGCATCACCGCGCCGAGGGGCCCTTCGGTGCCGAGCAGCGGCACGGCGGCAACGGCGTGCATGCCGAGTTCGCGCAGCAGCGCCCTGGTGGGCGCGGGATGGGCCGCGTCGAAGTCGGCACGGTTCGCGTAGTGCACCACGCGCTCCTCGCGGACCGCGGCGGCTGTCGGGAGCGCCGAGTCCAGCCCGTAGTCGATCCACGGGCTGACGTCCTCGGCCCCCGGTGGGAACTGCTCGTCGTGCACGCGGCGCATGCGCCCCCGCTCGTCGAGCAGCACCAGGCCGACGTAGCCGGGTTGCAGCTCGCTGCGCACCAGCTCGCTGACCCGGCTACGCACGTCCTCGACGGTGGCGGTGTCGGTGAACGCCTGCGAGGCCAGCAGCAGCGTCTGGCTCCGCTCGTACGCCCGACGCAGCTCCTGCTCGAGCCCGTCCCGGTGCGCGCGTTCCCGGTCGGCGTCGTGGCGGGCCAGGCGCAGCCGCAGCTCTGTCGAGCAGGACCTGGCCAGATCGCGGAGCGCGTCCAGATGTTCCTCGGTCCAGTGCCTGGGCTCGACGTCGATGGCGCACAGCGTCCCCAGCACGTTGCCGACCGCGTCCGTCAACGGCATGCCGGCGTAGGCGATCATCCCGAGTTCGGCCACGGCCCTGTTGTCGCGCACGAGCGGGTGTTCGCGAGCGTCCGTCACGATCAGCGGCTCGGCGGTGATCACCACGTGCTGGCAGAACGAGTGCGACAGCGGCGTCAGCCGGGTCGACGCCCACGGCTCCCGCAGGCCGGAGCTTCCCGGGAAGACCTGCCGGTCCGGTTGGACCAGCGAGACCAGCGCGACCGGGACGCCCAGCCACCGCCGCACCCGCTCGGCGTAGAGCTCCATGTCGGGGTCGGCGGTTGCCGTGAGACCCGACTCGGCGAGCGCACGCAACCGCTCCGGGTCGCACAGCGCGCCGCAATCCACAGGATCGACCGGCTCGGCCGCCTGCATTGCGTGCATGTCACTCCAGATCCGTGCACCCCCCACTCGCCGTTCCAGTGTGTCACGGCCGGAAGGGTCACCTGAAAGCCTTGTCCACACCGGTCAGGCGCGCGACCCGGGCGGCGGGTCCGTGTCCGGCGACGCGAAGCGCCGCCCCCCGGCCGGCGTCGGCGGCGTCGAGGAGCAGCCCGACACCGGCGCTGGCCAGGAAGGTGACGTCCTGGAGGTCGATCTCCACCGGACCGGTCGCGTCGGCGAGCGCCTGCAACACGGTTGTGCGCACGGTGGGCACGGTGGCCAGATCGAGCTCGCCGCTGAGCAGGATCTGGATCCCGCCGCCGCGTTCGACGACGCGGACCGCGGCCGCGGCCTCGGGTGATCCGGTTCGCGGTGCCAGGGCCGGCAGCGCCGGCGCGGCCGGGACCGCCAGGTCGTTCGGGTACGTCGGCAGGGTGAACCGGACGGTGGTGCCCCCCGGCTCCCGCAGCACCACGAGCTCCTCGCTGATCGCCTCGAGCGACGTCAGCCCACGGCCGCGGTAGCCGGGGTCGTCGGGCGGGGCCCGCCAGGCGCCCTCGTCCCTGACCTCGACCCGGACCCGATCGTCACCGCCGATCTCGACGCGGTAGTCCATGTCGCCCTCGGTCGGGGTGGCGGCGTACGCGTACGCGTGATCGACGATGTTGGTCAGGGCCTCCCCGAGCGCGAACTGCAGATCGTCGACGGTTTCCGCGGTCAGCGCCGCGCCGCCGGCCCAGACCGCCACCTGCCGGCGGACGGGCGAGAGCTGCTCGGCTCGGGCCGGCCGCCTGCCGACCAGCGGCGCAGCGCGCAGCCGGACCGCGACGATGGCCACGTCGTCGACGGGGCCGCTGCCGAGCAGCGCGGCCTCGACCACCGCGGGCACGAGGTCCGCGACGGGTGTGGTCGGATGCCCGGCGAGGGCCTTGGCCAGCCGGACGAGGCCCTCGTCGATGTCCTCGCCGCGGCGCTCGACCAGGCCGTCGGTGTAGAGCAGCACGGTGGATCCGGGACCGAGGCGGGTTCGGCCCTCGGTGATCGGCGGCGAGCCTGCGACGCCGAGGATGGAACCGACCGTGCCGTCGAGGAAACGAGTGGTTCCCGCCGGTTCGAGCAGCAGCGGCGGCGGATGCCCGGCGCGGGCCCAGTGCAGCTCGCCGGTGCCGGTGTGCAGGACCAGGCAGACGGCGGTGCTGCCGCGAGCCCCCTCGATGGTGCGCGCGAATCGGGAAAGCCATTGCAGCGCGTGCGCCGGTGCATGGCTCTCCAGCAGGTAGGCCGCGAGTGCGCTGCGCAGCTGCCCCATCACCGCCGCGGCCCGGGAGCCCTGCCCGACGACATCGCCGACGGTGATCGCGACGTGCTGGTCGTCGAGCACGGAGACGTCGTACCAGTCACCGCCGGCCGCGGTGTGTTGCCCGGCCGGCAGGTATCGGACGGCCATGGCGAGCGCGGGGTGGGTGGGCAGGCCGGCCGGCAGCAGGCCGTGCTGCAGGGTCTCGGCGATCTGCCGGCGCGCGTCGGCCGTAGCAGCCCGGTCGAAGGCCTGCGCGGCCTGCGCCACCAGGGTCATGGTGAAGGCGCGCTCCTCGGCCGGGAAGACGCGATCGCCGGGGA
Source organism: uncultured Actinomycetota bacterium (assembly GCA_963841985.1). Lineage (GTDB taxonomy): Bacteria > Actinomycetota > Actinomycetes > Mycobacteriales > Pseudonocardiaceae > Pseudonocardia. The sequence continues at coordinate 51,662 of CAWJFD010000008.1, read as the reverse complement.
AGACCAGCACCAGCACGCCGACCACCCGGTTCTGGATCAGCATGGGCAGCGCGGCAACCGCCTGCTCACCGTCGTCGACCGGCGGGCAACCCGCCGCGACGGAGCCGGACCGGTCCGGGAAGCGGGCCGCCCGATCCTCGAGGTCGTGCAGCCACACCGGCGTCCGGGTTCGGGCGGCCGCCGCCGCCGGTGCCGGAGCTCCGAACGCGAGCACCGCCGGGCCGGGTTCGACCTGCCGCGCGACGCCGAGCAGGTGCGTCAGGTGCAGGTGCTCCACATCGTCGGGCGGGGCGGTCCACACGGCCACCCCGGTGGCGCCGACAACCGTGCGCAGGCTGCCAGCCAGCGCCGACGCTGCCTCGACGAGCGTCGCCGCGCCGGCGAGCGCGGTGGTGACGATGTGCAGGTGGTGTTCCCGGGTGGCCACCCGGTGCGCCTCCACGATCCCGGCCACCCGGCGGCCCAGCTCCTCGGCCAGCACCACGTCGGCCTCGTCGGGGGTGTGGGATTTCTCGGTCGTGGCGAACGTGAGGGTGCCCAGCAGCCGCCGGGCCACCACCAGCGGGACGACCAGCTCGTGCTGAGCGGGGAACGGACCCGTCGCCGCATCCGGGACGAACGCCCGCCCGGCCAGATGGCGGGGCACAAGCTCGTCCGGTACCCGGTACGGCTCGATCCGGAGCGCGGCGGCGGCGGCCGGATCGGAGCGGGTCCGGTGGCCGGCCGCGATCGGTGCCAGCCGGCCGTCGGGCCGGGCCAGCGCGATCGCCGTGAGATCGGCCAGCACCGGGGCGGCGAGCCGCGTGAACCCCCTGAGCCGGTCGGTCAGGTCCCCCGGCCGGGACAGCAGCCGTCCGGCCTCGGTCAGCAACCGGTCCCGCTCCGCGGCCCGATGCTCGTCGGTGACATCGCGCACGACCCCGACCAGCACCGGACCGTCGGTGCCCACCCCCGGAACGACCGACGCCGAGCAGTCGACCCAGATCCGCCGCCCGTCGAGGTGCCGCAGCGGCAGCAGGAAACGCCCGTTGCCGGCCTCCCGAGCCGCCTGCAGCGCCGTCTCGACCTGGGCGAACTCCACCGGATCCCGGTCCGGATCGGGCCACCACGGATGCGGGGCCGGGTAGGGCAGCCCCTCCGGGCCGTAGCCGAGCACATCGACGAAGGCGGTGTTGATCTCGATCACGCTGCCGGTGGCGTCGGCGACGAAGAGTCCGTCGAGCAGCGCGTTGAACAGCGCCGTCCGCCGGACCCCCTCGTCGCTGCGCAGCCGGGCCATGGCCAGGTTGGACCGCACCCTGGCCAGCAGGTCATGGCTGGAGAACGGCTTGACCAGGTAGTCGTCCGCACCGGCGGCCAGGCCGCCGACGGTCGCATCCTCGCCGGCCCGCGCGGACAGCATGATCACCGGCGTGGTGGCGACGGCCGGATCCGCGCGCAGCGCCGCCAGCAGCTCGAACCCGTCCAGGCCGGGCATCATCACGTCGGTGAGCACGAGGTCCGGTCGCTCCCCGCGGATGCGGTCGAGCCCGGTCACACCGTCCGGGGCCTCGAGCACCGTGTAGTGCGGCGACAGCAACCCCACCAGGAACCTGCGCAGATCCTGGTTGTCCTCCACCACGAGCACCCGCGCCCCCGTCGGCGATCCCGCGGGCGCAGCGGCTTCGGACCCGGACGGGCCGCCGGTGGGCTGCGGGTCGCCCCACTGCAGCACCTCCTGGCGGTACAGCCCGGCCAGCCCCGAGACCTCGGCGGGCGCCGGCATGGCATCGGTCATCGCCGATGCCGGTAACGCGACGGTGAACACCGACCCTCGCCCTGGCACGCTCTCCACGCCGACCGTGCCGCCCAGCAGCGCGATCAGTTCGGCGACCAGCGCCAGGCCGATCCCGGATCCCTCGTGGCTGCGCCCGGCCGCCCCGCGCACCCGGTGGAACCGCTCGAACAGCAGCGCGTGCTCCACCGCCGGGATGCCGATCCCGGTGTCGGCCACCGTCAGCTCCACGCCGCCGCTGTCCTCCTGCAGCCGAAGCCCGACCCGGACGCTGCCGCTCGGGGTGTACTTCACGGCGTTCGACAGCAGGTTGAGGACGATCCGCTCCCACATGTCCGGGTCCATCGCCACCGCACTCGGAAGCTGCGGGCAGTCGACGTCGAACTGCAGACCCACCCGGACCGACGCGGGTGCGAACGACTCGGCGATCCCCCTGGTCAGGGCGGCGAGATCGACCGGTATCCGTTCCGGCACCAGCCCGCCGTCCTCCAGCCCGGCGAACTCCAGCAGGGTGTCCACCAGCCGGCGCAGCCGGCCGCTGTTGCGGGCGATCACCTCCATCCGGGACCGCTGCGCAGGGGGCAGCGGCTCGTCGAGGTCGGCGAGGCCGTCCTCGGCCGGCCCGGCGATCAACGTCAGCGGGGTGCGCAGCTCGTGCGATACGCCGGTGAAGAACTCGGTCTTGGCGCGGTCCAGCGCGGCCAGCTCGTCGGCCCGCCGCAGCTGTGCCTGGTAGACGTCCGCATCGGCGATCGCGTTCTCGACCTGACCGGCCATCAGGTCGACGAACCGGCCGTACTCCCCGTCCCACGCCCGGAACGGGCTGAGCCCGGCGAATATCACGCCGATCGGGCGGCCGCCGCCCGCGGCGGCCAACGGCACCGCGACCACCGATTCGGGGTCCCGACCAGCCAGCGGAGGATCCAGCGGCACGAACCAGTCGGTTTCCGCCCGGTTCGGCGTGTCGAGCACCTGCCAGGTTCCGGAGTCGACCAGCGACCACAGTGGATCGTCGGGCGCCGTCCGCCGGTCCAGCACCTCCGGCACGATCGCCGGATCGTCCACCAGCCCGTAGCAACCGGCCCGGCGGGCACTCCGCTCGTCCGGTTCGAAGAGGTAGATGGACGCGAACGGCACGTCGGCGCGGTGCCGTCGCAGCACGTCGAGCGCGGCGGTGCACGCGTCGGCCACGGTCGGCGCGGTGACCGCGGAGATGTCACCCAGCTCGGACAGGATCCGCAGCCTGCGCTCCCCCAGCACCCGGTCGGTGTCCTCGCTGACCACGCACAGCAGGCCCGCGACCTGCCCGGCCTCGTCGTGCAGCGGGCTGTAGGAGAACGTGTGGTAGCTCTCCTCCACGTAACCGGCGCGCTCCAGGAACAGCAGCAGGCTCTCGTCCCAGGTCGCGGCGCCGGTCTCGAGCACCGAGGAGATGCGTGGCCCGATGTCGTCCCAGATCTCGGCCCAGACCTCCCACGCCGGGCGGCCCAGCGCCCACGGGTGCTTGGCCTGCAGCGTGTCGCGCCGGTAGGCGTCGTTGTAGAAGAAGGCGAGCTCCGGCCCCCACGCCATCCACATCGAGAACCGTGAGGTGAGCAGGATCTGCACCACCTGGCGCAGCGCCCGCGGCCAGTGCTGCGGCGGCCCGACCGATGTCGTCGACCAGTCCCACGACGCCATCACCCGGCCCATCGGGTCGGCTCCGAAGAGGGGGTCGGCACCCCCCGTCGCCGGGCACTCGCTCACTGGTCCACCGTCACGACGCCGTTCACTCCGCCCGCCGTGCGCCGCCCGGCAGCGCCGTTGCTCGACACCTGTGCCGGCCGAACGTTATGGCCTCGTCGGGCGCACAGCAAACCGGACCGCACGCACATTCCGATCACCTCTGGTGTTGCTGCCTGGTTAGGGGTATTCCTGGCGGGGTGGCTGATCCGTTGCGCACCGATCGCTTGATCATCCGCGACTGGCAGGAAGACGACGCCGCCGCGGCCTTCGCGGTGTACGGCCGGCAGGAGGTTGCCCGCTGGCTCTTCCCGGTCATCGACTCGGTCGGTGATGTCGACACCATGCAGCAGATGTTGATCCGGTGGATCGGGGAGACCCGGGACAGCGAAGAGGGCCTCGGTCATTGGGCTATCACGCTCGCGGCCACCGGCGAGGTCATCGGCGGGGTGAGCCTGCACCCGCTGCCCGTCGACGAGCAGGACATCGAGATCGGCTGGCAGGTCGCGCCCGAGTACTGGAACCTCGGGTACGGAAGCGAAGCGGGCCGGGAGGTGATCCGGCACGCGTTCACCCAGGACATCGACGAGGTCTTCGCGCTCTCCCGGCCCGCCAACGAGCGGGCCGAGGCCGCGGCTCGACGCCTCGGCATGACCTGGGTCGGGGAGACCGACAAGTACTACGACCTGCGACTGAACGTGTACCGGATCCGCTTGTCGGACATGCTCGACGGACCGATGCAGCCCGTCTGAGCGACGACGCTGCACACTGTGCGGCGTGCTCAACGACGACGAACGCATCGCGCTGTTCCTCGACTACGAAAACCTCGCGATCGGCGCTCGTGACGGATTGCGGGTCTCGCCCTTCGATTTCGCCCCGATCGCCGACGCGGTGGCCGAGCGCGGCCGGGTGGTGACGCGCCGCGCCTACGCCGACTGGTCGTACTTCGACGAGGACCGCCGGCTGCTCGCGAGGGCCCAGGTGGAGCTCATCGAGATCCCGCAGAAGCTGGGCGGTTCACGCAAGAACGCTGCCGACATCAAAATGGCCGTGGACGCCGTCGGGCTCGCGTACGAGCGCAGCTTCATCACCACCTTCGTGATCTGCACCGGCGATTCGGATTTCACGCCGCTCGTGCACAAGCTGCGGGAGCTCGACAAGAGGGTGATCGGCATCGGCGTGCAGTCCTCGACGTCGGCGCTGCTGCCACCCGCCTGCGACGAGTTCCTGTTCTACGACCGGCTGCCCGGCGTCGAGCCGATGCCGGCGGTCCGCAGCGGCACCGGACGCTCCCAGCGGCCGGCACCGGCCGCTGCGCCGGAACGGGCGCGCGCGGCCGAGCCTGCTCCCCCCGAAACGGCGCCGGCCGAGCCGCCCGCCGCCGAGGGGCTCACCACCGACGGCGACCTCGGACCGCTGGTGGTCAGCACGCTGGCCGGCCTGCAACGGCACGCGGACGGTCCGGTTATGGCATCCCGCCTGAAGCGGGCGATCCTGCGCAAGGACCCCACCTTCGACGAGGCCGATCACGGTTTCCGCGGTTTCGGTGAGCTGCTGCGCCACCTCGAGACGCAGCGCGTCGTGGACCTGCGACCCGGTTCGGCCCAGGGCGACCCTGAGGTCACGTTCTCGCAGGGGGAATCGGCCGAGGACGACGCCTTCCGGCTGCTCGTGGACGTCGTCGAACAGCTGCAGGCCGACGGGTCGCGCCCGCAGCTGAGCGGGCTGAAGAACCAGCTGCGCAAGCGGGTCCCGGCGTTCAGCGAGAAGCGCTACGGCTTCAACACGTTCCTGTCGTTCGCCAAGGCGGCGCGGGCCCGCAACCTCATCGCGATGGACTGGGACGACGCGACCGGCGACTACCTGTTGCAGGCACCCGGCTGAGACTCGGTGCCCCGGGCCGACGACGGGAACGCCTCGGGGCGTCGTTGGCCAGGATCACGGCCACCCACGGCAACACACCGGTGAGCACCACCGCGGTGACGCCTGCCCACCACACCCACAGGTACAGCGGATACGACAGCGCGAATCCGACGATGTGCACCAGCATCAGGATCACGTAGACGCGGCGACGGCGCGCCTGGTCGTCCGCGAACGAGGGCGCGGCGTCGGTGATCACGAACCGTTCGGCCGCCACCGTCCCACCTCCTTCCGGACCGAGCCGAGCGCCGGAAAAAATCGGAGACCGACCGATGAGTTTCCCGGCTCCCTCCTGTCTACACCGCATGACCCAGACGACCATCGCCCCCGCCTCCTCCTCCACCACCGTCCGCAGCACCGGCCGCGGGGCGAACGTCGCCCTGTGGGTGTTGCAGGTGCTCCTCGCCGCCGTGTACGTCTTCGCGGCGATCCCGAAGCTGACCGCCGATCCGATGGCCGTGGCCGGTTTCGAGCTGATGGGCCTAGGAACCACCGGCATGTACATCATCGGGTTCCTGGAGGTGGCCGGCGCCGTCGCGCTGCTGATCCCGCGCCTGGCCGGGCTCGCCGGGTTCTGCTTCGTGGCCCTCATGACCGGCGCGGTGATCAGCACCGTGATCTTCATGAGCGTCGAGATGGCCATCGTTCCCGCGGTGGTGCTGGCCCTGGTCGCCGTGGTCGCCTACGCCCGCAGGCGCAGCGTCGGCGAGCTGGTCACCATGACCCGCCGGATCGCGCAGCGGTAACCACTTCACCCGTCGCCCCGCCCGTCCCCGCCGGTGACCCGGCGGGGATGTCGGCTGCACGGCTCCCGAACCAGCGCCGCAGTGCCGGCCGCGGCGACGCGTTCGGTCCGCGGCCGACCCAGCACACGTAGCCGTCCGGGCGGACCAGCACCTGCCGCACCGGCGACTCCGCGTCCAGCTCGGCACCCACCGGTGAGTCCAGGATCTGGGCGGCGACGCGGTCCACCCCGGCACCGACCGCGGCCGGCGGCTCGAGCGGTCCGTCGAGGTCGAGCAGCAACCCCCGTCCCGAGTGCATCAGGGTGCTGACGGTGCTGGTCCCGGCGGCGGTGCGCACCGCAAGATCGATCATCCGGGTGCCGACGAGCGGGTCGGGGTCATCCAGGTCGTAACGCAGGGCCAGGCCGGACATCAGGCCGGACAGGTAGCGGTTGGCCTCCGGCAGGCGGGCCATGTCGATGACGATCTCGCGCAGCGCGCGGACGTCGTCGGCGTCGGGCGGCGGGTTCATCAGCACCCCCTGAGCGCGGGTGATCGCCAGTATCCGAGCACCGGCCGGGTGCCGCTCGGCCTGGTAGCTGTCCAGCAGGCCGTCGGGCGCCTGCCCGCGCACGGTGGCGGCGAGCTTCCAGCCGAGGTTCATCGCGTCCTGCACACCCAGGTTGAGGCCCTGCCCCCCGATCGGCAGGTGGATGTGCGCCGCGTCCCCGGCGAACAGGATCCTGCCGTGCCGGTAGTCGGTCAGCTGCCGGACCGCGTCGCTGAACCGGGTACCCCACCGCAGCCGCCCGAGCACCGTGCCCTCCCCGTGCACCGCGGTCAGCGCCGCCGCGACCTCGTCCTCGGTCACCGGCGCCTCGCGAGGCGTCGTGGCCTGCTCGGCGCCGCCGAACACCACCCGGAACCCGCTGGTGCGGCCGCCGTCGGCGTCGAGCGGGCTCAGCATCATCCAGTAGCCGCCGCCGGCCCGGGTGAGCGTGCTGATGTGGCCCGTGGTCATCGGCACCGTGGCGGATGCGGCGGCGAGGTCGATGTCGGCGCTCACCGCGGACATCGTCCCCGACCGACCGGGGAACGCTGCGCCGATCATTTTCCGGACCGTGCTGTGTCCGCCGTCGCAGGCGACGAGGTAGCGCGCACGCAAGGTCTGCACGCCGGCGGTCCCGTCGAGCTCGACGCGGACGCCGGAGTCGTCCTGCGAGATGCCGATCAGGGTCGTGCTGCGCCGGACGGCGGCGCCCAGCTCGCGCAGCCGCGCCTCGAGGATCTCCTCGAGGCGATCCTGCGGAACCAGCAGCCCGTCGGGGTGGCGGGTACGCCAGGGGCGGGCGTCCAGCGGCACCGGCAGCCCGGCGAAGTGCCCGCCGACCGCTTCCCGTGGCACGGCGCGCCCGATCACAGCGTCGATCAGACCGCGCATCGCCAGCATCTCGGAGGTCCGCGGGTTGATCCCGCCGCCGCGGGACTGCCCGCTGGGCACGGCCTGCCGTTCGACCACGGCCACCGCGACACCGGCCAGCGCCAGCTCGTCGGCCAGCATGAGACCGGTGGGGCCGGCGCCCGCCACCACCACGTCGACGTCGATGTTCTCCATACCAGGAGCATAAGTAAACCGGGTGCAACTTGCAACCTGGTGTAGTGTTGCCGCATGTCGCCAGGTCTACGCGAGCGGAAGCGGGCACGCACCCATCGCGCTCTCTCCGAAACCGCGATCGCGCTGTTCCTGGAACGCGGCTACGACGCGGTGTCCGTCGCCGAGATCGCCGATGCGGCCGAGGTGTCCAAGCGCACCCTGTTCGCCTACTTCCCCACCAAGGACGCCCTGGTCCTGCACCGGTTCGCCGACCACGAGGACGACGCGGCCCGCGTGGTGCGGGAGCGCGGTCCCGGCCAGTCGCCGCTCGACGCGCTGCAGCACTACATCCGGTCGGCGCTGGACCGCCGCGACCCGATCAGCGGTCTGTGCGATCACCCTGCGGTCGTGAGCTTCTACGGTCTGGTCACGGAGACGCCCGCGTTGAGCGCGGCCATGCTCCGCTACCAGTCACGCAGCGAGGACGCCCTGACCACCGCCCTGCTGGAGACGACGCCGGAGACGCTGCCGCACGCCGAGTTGACCGCCCGCCTCGCCGGCGGCCAGATCCTCGTGACGCTGCGTACCCTCGCGCACGCCAACCAGGTGCGGATCGCCGCCGGCACGTCCGCCGACGAGCTGGCCACCACCGCGACGGCCGAGGCGGACCGGGCCTTCGACCTGCTCCGTTCCGGCCTCGCGCCCTATCGTCGATGACCGCTCCACCCCCGAGTGGCTCGCCCCACGGCTACGGCCGATACTCGGTGCCGCTTGCCACGTTCGAGGAATTTCCGACAATCGACGACAGAGGGTGATGGCCACGCGAGCCCGTGCCCGTTCGGTCCGACGGCTGCAGATCGGCTGCGTGTTCCTGGCGCTCCTGATCACGGCGTGCAGCCCAGGCACCGCCACCGCCCCCGCGCCGGACGCTTCCGGCGCCGCCGCCGCACCACCGAATGCCGCCACGGTCTGCGGCGCCGTGGTGGACGTGTCCTCGGTGATCAGCGACGGTCTCGACCTCGAAGCCGAGCCGCCCACTCCGGAGCAGCTGGCGTCCGCGTTCCAGGAGTACAAGTCGAGCCTCGAACCGCCACTGTCGGCGATCGAGAAGGATCCACCTCCGGGTCTGGAGAAGGACATCGGCACGGTGGCCCGACAGGCCAGGTACGCGATCCAGAACAACGACCGGGCCGCGATCGAGACCGACGAGTTCGAGGCCGCCACCGAACGCCTGCAGGCCTACATCGTGCGGGAGTGCGGCTATCCCGTGGTCCGCGTTTTCGCGACCGAGTATGCCTACCAGGGAATCCCGCCGACCCTCGCGCAGGGAACGACGGTGTTCACCCTGGTCAATCAGGGCGTCGAGCCCCATGAGCTGACCGTCTACCGGATCGACGACGACGTCCAGCAGCCGATGACGGAGATCGTCACGCTGCCGGATGCGCAACGAGCCGCGATTCTCGACGGTGCCGGAAGCGTCTCCGCCAATCCGGCATCGGACGACACGGAGTTCGTGGCCCTGATCCCCGGTCGCTACGGCGTGGCCTGTTTCGAGCCGCGTGGCTCGACCGCCGACCGCCTGGGAACCGGACCGCCGCACGCTCTGTCGGGAATGGTCACCGAATTCACCGTGGCATAGCGCCGGTCCGCCCACCTCGTCGTGCGGGAGCGGTTCCGCCCCGCCTGTTTGTCACACGATGTGGTGGAGATCCGGCAGCGGCTGGTCAGGTGAACGACTCTTGTGGTTAGGCGACCGATCCGTATCGGTGAGGGGCGCCGCCGGCGTTCAGATCGACGTGCTGGCCGCGGCGTCACCTACGGGGGCTTGTCGTCGAGGACGGGACGGGCGGAGAACTGATCAGAACTACTACGGCGCGGCGTCACCGGATGAAGGGTGCCGTCGGCGCGAACCTCGTGGACGGTTCTCGCGGTCTGAAGCGGGATCCTGGTCGAGCTCAGTCGGCCGACAAACGCGCCTCCGACTCGTCGACGAGGCGATAGCCCGTGACGCAACCCCTCCGGATCGCTGCCGAAGGATCGGACCGTCGCGCACAGCAGATGGCGGGCGTGCCGGCCGACAGCGAGAATACGGAGATCCAGCGGGTCGCTGCCGTGTGGGCGCTGCGGCTGCTCGACACGCCGCGGGAGGACCGCTTCGACCGGATCACCGGGATCGCGCAGCAGTTGCTCGACGTGCCGATTGTGATGGTGACACTCGTCGATCTCGACCGTCAGTGGGCGAAGTCCTGCGTCGGGCTGCCCGAGCAGGACATCCCGCGCAGCTCGTCGTTCTGTTCGTACGCCATCGACCTCCGGAGAACTCCTCGAGGTGCCGGACGCGGCCGCCGATCCACGGTTCGCGCACTACCCGATGGTCGCGGGGGATCAGCACATCCGGTTCTACGCGGGTCAGCCCGTGGCCGCACCGTCCGGATCCCTGGTGGGCACGCTGTGCGTGATGGACCGGGTGCCGCGCTCGCTCACCGAGCGGCAGCGAGCGACGCTCCGCGATCTGGCCGCCTGGGTCGAGCTCGAGTACACCGTCCTGCAGACCAACCAGTGGGAGCAGGAGACCGAGCGCGCCCGCCGCGACTTCGTCTCCGTGGTCAGCCACGAGCTGCGGACTCCGCTGACCTCCATCCGGGCCTCATTGGAGCTGATCGGGTCCGGACGGTTCGGCGAGCTGCCGCCGCAGGTGAGCCGCCTGGTGGGCATCGCGGCGAAGAACACCGACCGGCTGGTCCGGCTCACCGGGGACGTGGTGGACCTGCACCAGATGCGGCGCGGCCGGCTGCACCTGAGGCTCGACAAGATCACGCTGCCCGAGATCGTCGAGCAGGCGGTCCTGGCGGTCCAGGATGTCGCCGAGCGCGCGGCCGTGCGATCGACGTCTCGTGCACCGAGCCGGCCGCACCTGCACGTCGACGCCGATCGGCTCGTGCAGGTCGTGACGAACCTGCTGGTCAACGCGCTGCGGGTGTCCCCGCGGGGGGAATCGGTGTCCGTGACCTGTGGGATGAACGGCACGCGGGCGAAGCTCGCGGTCCGCGACCACGGTCCCGGGGTCCCGCAGGGCCAGCTGGACGAGATCTTCGAGCCGTTCGTCCAGTTCGAGATGCCCGGTAAGCGCCGGACCGGAGGCGCGGGGCTCGGTCTGGCCATCGCCAGCGGGATCGTCGAGGCGCACGGTGGCCATCTGCACGCCCGGCCGGCCGACGGTGGGGGAAGTGTCTTCGAGGTGTCGTTGCCGGCCGACGGGCCGGAGATCGACCTGCCATGGTGGTGACGCCGACCGATCGGCCCGCTCGTCACCGCCTTCTCGGCGGACCGAACCGGTAGCCGATACCCCGCACGGTAGTGATCACTTCGTCCTGTCCGCCCGCCCGGAGCTTGCGCCTCAGGTTCGACATGTGTACGTCGATGGCGTGTTCGTCGGCCAGCCACGCGCCACCCCAGACCCGCTCCCGCAACTGGTCGCGGGTGCGCACCTGACGCACGTTCTCCGTCAGCGCCGCCAGCAGGTCGAACTCGATCTTCGTCAGTTCGACGAGGCTACCGTCGACCCGCACCTCGCGGGCGGACAGGTCGATAGTCACCGAGCCCAGGTTCTGCTCGTTGGTCCCGGCCGCGTTCGCCGCTCCGCGGGGTCTGCGCAGCACCGCCTCCACCCGGGCGGCCAGCTCCCGCGGCGAGAAGGGCTTGGTCACGTAGTCGTCAGCGCCGACCGACAGTCCGGCGAGCTTGTCCACCTCTTCGGTGCGGCCGGTCAGCATGATCACGTAGACGTCGGAGTACGTCCGGAGCCGCCGGCAGACCTCGAATCCGTCCGGACCCGGGATGTTCAGGTCGAGCAACACCAGGTCCGGCGCCCAGTCGCGCGCCACGGCAAGGGCGCGGTCGCCGTCGTCCACCGTGCGCAGGTCCAGCTGGGCGTCCACCAGCGACAGCTCGATCATGACAGTGATGTCGGGGTTGTCCTCGACGATGAGCACCTTGGGGGGCGTGCGTTTGCCACGCATTGTGCGGATCTAACCACCCGATGTCATCACGGGTGCCATATTCGTGGTCGTTCACCACATCGCGTACGTCGTAACGATCATCGAGCCGGTGTCGTACGCCCGCGAACCGACACCGCGATGAGAACGACGGCAATCCCGCCCGCCACGTACCACTGCAGCAGGCCGGACGACGGGGCCGCCGCGCGGCCGCCGCCTCCGCTGCGGACGCCGCGACTGCGGCAGGTGGTGGAGACGTAGTCGAGAGTCGCTGTGTAGATGTCGGACTTGACGAACGAAATGGCGACCGGTTCTGGCCATCGGTGCGTTCTGGCTCTGAACAGTGACGGCATAGCCCGCGGTGTTGTTCGTGTGGACATTGAACGTCACCACCCCGACTCTTCCGGGAAAGATCCCGGAATGCGGCTGAGCACGATCGAGCTCACGACCTCCACGTTGGCGTCGGTGGAGTCACTGCCGGTCACTGGTTGGGCGCTACCACGACGACGATCCGGCCCGTACCTCTGCGTGGTGTCGTCCCTACCTCAAGGTCACCTCAAGAGGTCGTGCATGTACCGGTTTCGCCTGGGATGCCGGCCACGACGACAGCGTGGATCTGCTCCCCGCCGGCTCCCGCACCGCGGTCTCGGCCGCGACCTGACCTGGGGCTGGGGATGCGCGTGACACTGCTGCCCCGGTTGTGCGGCACGTGGATCTCCCCCGGCCGAGGCCGGTGAGCGCCGACGTGGGCCCGGCTCGCGCCACCAGCGGAGCACGCCGGCCGGCGAACCGATCACCGCGGAATCCCCGGGTACCCGTCCGAGCCCCGATCTCTTGAGGTGACGTTGAGGTAGGGACGACACCACGCAGAGGTACGAGCCGGATAGTCGTCACTACGAGCCCACACAGGGCAAGTAGCACGAGTCGGGCCCATTTCCGGGGCGCGCAACGGTACGCACGAGGTCGTTCCGGCACTGACGCCCAACTAAGGGAAAAGCACACAATGAAGCTCTTCATCGGCGCGCCGAAAGGGAAACGCGTGCGCTCAGGCGTCGCGTTCTCCGCCCCGAAGGAGGGCGGTTCGGGACCACGACATGCACTGCCTCCGCAGCGTCACCTCCGGAGGTCCGCCGTTTCCTGCGGCGCGGTAGGCGCCTCGACGAAGGGGCGTCACTCGACTCGAGCCAGCTCATCGCGCCGGACCAACGCGTTGCGGGCCGGTGCGGTACTTGCCGCCGTGTTCTTCGTCGACTCGGGTCAAGGCATGCTGGCGTCGACACCTGCGGCCCCCGTCATCATCGCGCCGTTCCGCGACGTTGCCGAGATGACTGATCTGGCTGCCCCCGGCGGAACCGGCGACGAGCTCGCGGGTCCAAGCACTCCGGGAGCCACCGCAGCCGTGCTTCCACCGGCATCGATCGACGCTCCCCCCGCCCTCTCGCCGGGAGTACCCGAGGCTGTGCTGGCCGCGTACCGATTGGCCGAGGCCACCATCGCCGGTACCACGCCTGGATGCGGACTGACCTGGTCGATGGTGGCTGCCGTCGGGAAGATGGAGTCCGATCACGCCGGGGGTGGCCAGGTCGACGAAGCGGGCAACACCCGCACCGCCATCTTCGGACCGTGGTTGGACGGATCCAACGGAACCGCGGCGATTCCCTCCGGGGTGGCCACAGGGCTTCCCGCTTGGGAGCGCGCCGTGGGGCCGATGCAGTTCCTCCCCGAGACCTGGGCGCTCTACGGCGCCGGCGGAAATCCTCACAACGTCAACGACGCCGCGTTGGCCGCCGGCCGGCTCTTGTGCGCGGGCGGTACGAACCTGGCCGAGCCAGGAATGCTTTCCGCAGCCCTCAACCGGTACAACCCCTCGCCGACCTACGTCGAGGCTGTCATGGCGTGGATCCGTACCTACGACACCGGGCCGGTAGTGGCTCTTCCTCCATCAACTCGTACCGACCCGACACCGATCGCCCCGGCTCGCAGCAACGCCGCGGCGGATCGGGCCGCTGCGAGTGCGGTTGCCTTTGCGACCGCCCAGATGGGGTTGCCCTACGTCTGGGGCGGGAACGGCCCGAACAACGGCGACGCCGGCTTCGACTGCTCGGGGCTCACGCACGCCGCGTACGTCGCCGCCGGGATCCCCACCCCCCGCACTGCCCAGACCCAGTACGACGCCGGTCCGCGGCTGCTCGCCCAAGCACCCTTGCAGCTCGGTGACCTGGTGTTCTACGGAACGCCCGGCAGGGTGCACCACGTGGGGCTCTACCTCGGTCGCGGTCAGATGATCAACGCGCCCACGTTCGGAAAGCCTGTGCAAGTGGCTCAGTACCGCTATGGGGGCGACGACTACATCGGCGCAACGCGCCCGGCGGCCCTGCCCGGTTCACTTCCGTTCGTTCCGCCCGAGCGCACGCCGCGGGCCGCCATGGCCGGGAGAACAACAGCGCTCCCGCCGCCGGCGCTCCCGTCAGATGCACCCGCCGCAACTGTCGGACCCGAGACGGCGATCGCCCCCGGCCAACCGGCGGAGCCTGCTCCGTCGAGCACGCCGACCACGGTCACCACGGCGACCCCGACACCATCAACCCCGCCGACGCCGTCCACGACGGCGACACCGTCAACCACGCCGACGCCGACGCCGACAGTCACGCCGACGCCGATCGTCACGCCGACGCCGACAGTCACGCCGACGCCGATCGTCACGCCGACGCCGACAGTCACGCCGACGCCGACGCGACGCCGATCGCGACGCCGACGCCGACACCGGCGCCGAGGGTCACACCCACGCCCACGCCCACGCCGAGGCTCACGCCGAGGGTCACGCCCACGCCGACGCCGAGGGTCACGCCGATGGTCACGCCGAGGCCCGCCAACGCCGCCAACGCCTCCGGCACGCCCGCCTGAGCAGCACCTGCCGACCCTGAGTTGCCGGCAACCCAGCTGGTGGTTTCGACACTCGACGGCCGATGCCGTCGATGCCGATCCTGCCGGGTCAGGTGCCAGCCGACCCGGCGAGAAGTGATTACCAACTTTGACCCGTAGCCACTCTGCGAGTCAAGGCAGCTGCGATTTTGACAACTGCTGACATGAATCGTGAATAACGCCCGGCACGTACTTACCCGTCCAGGCGAAATGACTTGCCGTGGTTCACCTGGCCGATCTATACCTATGGAGTAATCATGATTCGTCTGTCAACTTTCGCCGCAGTGCTCACAACTGCCGCGATCGTATTCCCGCTGTCACCCGTCGCGGCCGGTGCCGCTACAGCAGTACCCCGCAGCACGTCAACGCCGTCGGCTCCCAGCGCGACCATGACCAGCGCCGTGGCGTTGGCTGCCGGTTCAACATCCGGGTGTGCGCCGCCAACGAGCACTACACCGCCAACGACCACCAAACCGCCAACGACCACCAAGCCGCCAACGAGCACTACGCCCCCATCGAGCGCCAAGCTTCCATCGGACGTTCTGGACCTCACGAACTGGTACGTCACCCTCCCGACCGGAGCGAAAGGTAGTCCCGCCACAGTTGATCAGCCCGACCTCAAGACGTACACGGGCCCCCACTTCCAGCTCAACACCGCGAAGAACGGCGTTGTCTTCACGGCACCTGCCGGTGGTGTCACCACGGCGAACAGCAAGTATCCACGGTCCGAGCTGCGTGAGATGAAGGGCGAGGAGAAGGCGCTCTGGTCGAACAAGACCGGAGTGCACACGATGAAGGTGACCGAGGCCGTGACCGAGCTACCAAAAGTCAAGCCGGAGGTTGTCGCTGCCCAGATTCATGACGGCACTTCTGATGCAATACAGATCCGGCTCGAAGGTACGCGCCTGATGGTGCTCGCCGACGGTGAGAAAGAAGTGATGCTCGACCCGAACTACAAGCTCGGAACCGTCTACAATGTGACGATCGAAGCGGCCAAGAGTCGCGTGGTGGTTTACTACAATGGCGCCAAGAAAGCCGATCTGGCGGTGACCGGAACAACGTGGTACTTCAAGGCCGGAGCTTACACTCAGTCCAATACGAGCAAGGGAGACAAGGCCACTGCCCAGGGTCAGGTTGTTATCTACTCGCTAGCGGTGACGCACACTCAGTAGGCAGCTCGGCGTCGTTGCGCACGCCGACTTCTCTCTGATGCACCGAAGTTCCTGAGGTGCGGATTGGCTCCGCGAGGCCGAGCGACTCGGCTGTGGAGCGACCGGCGGCGGAGATCTTGGCAAAGTCAGAGCCAAGCCCTCCGTCGCCCTGGTCTTTCCGGCGCTGGCCTCGATCTTGCGTAGCGGCCGACCATGTCGACACAGGACGCGCTGATCGAGAACCGACCGTAGAATCCGTGCCACGACCGGTGGCGCGCGTTCGTGCTGCTCACCGACCTGCTCGATCGGGACTGAACAAGCCGTGGGAGAACTTCGCGTCCGTCGCGGCGGCCACCGACCGCCGGAAGTCCTGCTGCTGCACGGCCTCGGCGCCACATCCGACGTGTGGGACGGATTCGCCGGCGCGCTCGACGATCAGGCGTGGGTCACGCCCGACCTTCCCGGCCACGGCGGGTCCGCGGCGCTGCCGCGATACTCCTTCGCCGCCGTGGCCGACGCGGTCGCGCACCTCGTCGATCCGCGCGGAACGGTGATCGTGGGGCATTCCTTCGGGGGCGTCGTCGGTCTGCGGTTGGCCGCGCGGCCCGGCGTGCGGGCGGTGGTGGGCATCGGGGTCAAGGTCAGCTGGACGGCCGACGAGCTGGCCAGGGCCACCGCCATGGCCGAGCGGCCGGCGCCGACGTTCGACACCCGCGGCGAGGCCATCGCCCGTCATCTGCGCGTGGCCGGCCTCGACGGTCTGGTCGATCCGGCGGATCCCGCGCTCGCGGCCGCCGTGCTCGACACCGACCGAGGCTGGCGCGCAGCGTTCGATCCCCGCGCCTTCGGCGTCGGTGATCCCGCAGTCGCCGAGCTGATCGCGGCCGCGCCGGTTCCGGTCGTACTGGCCCGCGGCGAGCACGACCCGATGGTGAGCACCGCCCAGCTCGCCGCGCTCGTGCGGGATCCGGTCGAGCTGCCCGGCCTCGGCCACAACGCGCACGTCCAGCAGCCGGCCGCGCTGATGTCCCTGGTGAAGGGATATCGGTAGCACCGAGTCGTCACACCTGCGCCGCGACGTAGCCGTGCAGCGTCGTCCGCGAGAACCGGCATGCGCTGCGGACCAGGGTTACCCCTTGTCGTGGCAGCCGGGCCTTCCCGCTACCTCGGTCCCGCGCCGCGGCGAAGACTTTGCCTCCTGCTGAAGGAGGATCTCGTGTCGGATTCGTCGCTCTCGCACCACGCCGGACCCATCGCTCTCGCCGCCGGGTCCACAGTGGCCCTGGTCGACCTGGGGCGGCTGGCGTTCTCCGATCCCGAGGACAAGATCGCGATGATGGCCGACCCGACCTTCCGGCTGTTCAACGGCGGCTACTTCGTCGCGTTCATCGGGCTGGCGATCGCGTTGATCGTCCTTCACGAGCGCTTGTCGCCCCGTACCGGCCCATTCGGACTCGTCGCCTTTCTCGCCGCGCTGGTCGGAACCATGACGCAGGGAGGCAACATGTGGTTCGACGGGTTCGCGGCGCCCTGGCTGGCCGAGGTGGCGCCCCAGGTGTTCACCGCGGAGAAGACGATCACCCTTCAGGTCGGGGCGTTGGCGGCCTACCTGCTCTTCGCGCTCGGCTGGATGTTGTTCGGGCTCGCGGTCCTGCTGGCCCGCGTCGTCCCCGCCGCGATCCCGGTAGCAATGATCATCGGCGGCCTGCTCGGATTCCAGTCGGGGCTCCCGCCCTACGGCGTGCCCATCGGGCTGGCCGTGGCCGTCCTGGGCGGGTGGCTTATGCATTCCGGTCGGGCCGCGCGCTTGCAGCCGGAAGTTGCCGGACGCTGACCGTCCACCGCTTCAACCCTGGTCAAGAGCCGCGGCCCGATCGCCGCCCCACCCGTGGAGGACCCATGTCGAACCTCATCGCGTTTGCCCGGCGCCACCAGCTCACCCTGTTCTTCGCCCTGGCCTACGCCTTCTCCTGGTGGGCGTGGTTCTGGTACCGCGTCGATCCCGTCGCTGCCGATGCGCCCATCCTGCCGCTCGGCCCGTTCCTGGCCGCGCTCGTGATGCTCGCGCTCATCGGGGGTTGGCCCGCGATCCGCGGCTGGCTCGCCAAGATCGTGCACTGGCGGGTCGCCCCGGTCTGGTACGCCGTCGCGCTCCTCGGGCCACCGGCCATGACGTTCGGCGCGGTGGCGATCAACCTCGCGACCGGCGCTCCGCTGGTACCCGGGTCGATCGTGCCGGGGGTCGCGGCCGTCGCCGCCCAGTTCGTCTTCTCGCTGCTCATGGTCGGCCTCGGCGAGGAGGCGGCGTGGCGCGGCTACGCACTACCCCGACTGCTGGCGCAGCGCCCCGCGCTGACCGCCGCACTGCTGCTGGGCCTGTTCCACATCATCTGGCACCTGCCACTGTTCGGCCGCGAGTACAACCTGGACAACGTGCTGCCATGGGCGATCGCCGTCCTGTGTGCCGCCGTGATCACCACCTGGATGTGGCTGCACACCGGTGGCAGCCTGCTGCTGCCGATGCTGCTGCACGCCTCGACCAACTCCGTCACGTTCGTGTGGGGCTGGTTCGCCGCCCCCGACCAGCTGCGCCTGTGGTGGGTGTGGGCCGGCCTGTGGGCAGCGGCGACGGTGGCGATCGTCGCGGTCAACGGAACGCAGCTGGCTCGTCAGGCCGTCCGGGCCACCACCTGAGACAACCGGTCGCCGCTTTCCGCCCGACCCGCCGCGGCGGCGATCGGGCGGATCGCGTCGGTGCAGGCCAGCCCGACGACGGTGGCGACGTCGTGCCGCCGCAGCGCATCGACGTAGCGGTCGAGCCGGGTGCGCTGCTCGGGGTCCACCCCCACGACCGAGATCGGCTCGCCTTCCGGGTCCCCGCGCTCCGCGCTCAGCGTGGCGCGGGCTCGCTGCAGCGCGCTGTTCACCGCGGCGGTCGACGTGTCCAGCAGCCGCGCCGCATCGCTCGCCGGGTAACGCATCACCTCGCACAGGATCAGCACCGCGCGTTGCTTCGGCGGCAGCAGCTCGATGACGGCGAGCAGCGCGCGCTCGAGTTCCTCGTTCGCCTCCAGCACCGCGGCCGGCCCCGGATCGGGCGAAGCAGCGGCGGCCGGTGGGAGCTGGGTGCCGTCGAGCGGGACGAGCCGGACCACGGCCTGCCCTCGGGGCCGGGACCGGTCGCGCCGGATCTCGTCCAGGCAGGCGTTGGTCGCGATCCGGTACAGCCAGGCCCGGAAGGAAGCCCGCCAGGCGAAGTGCGAACGGTGTCGCCAGGCCCGCAGCAGCGTCTCCTGCACAGCGTCCTCCGCCTGCTCGGACGAGCGCAGCATCCGGATGCAGTGGCGGTGCAGTTCGGGCCGGTGCCGTTCGACGAGAACGGCGAACGCGCGCTGGTCGCCCGCGACCGCGGCGTCGACGACGGCGTCCCGCTCGGGGCCGATCCAGGCCGTGTCCATCGGGCCGGTGTCGGCCGCCGGACGCTCGGCGGGCACGAGTGCGCTCGTCATCACGCGCTCCGGGCCGGCGGGTGCGGGGCCTCGGGCGGCTCGGCCAGCACGCGGGCCAGCTCGTCGAGGGCTGCGGTCGGGTCGTCGTGCGGCCAGACCATGGCCACGTGGTGAAGCGGCGGCCAACCCTCGTCGACGGCGAGCTCGGCCACCCGCTCGGCCAGTGCCGCTCCGAAGCCGTCGCCGACGAGCACGAGGCGACGCGGGTCCGCGCCGAGCTCGGCCGCGTGGTCGGCGGCCCACGCCACGGTGGCGTGCGCCTCGATGGTGTGCGCGGCCGACACGGCCAGCACCACCACACCGAACCTCTCGACCAGCCGGCCGACCAGCGGGTTCCCCGCGGCCGGCGCGGTGTCGACGAACAGCACGACCAGGGCCGGTGCGGGCGCGGCGGCGGCACGGAGTGGCCAGTGCACACGGGCCCGCCCTCGCGGCGCTGGATCGCGGAGCTGGACATCGGCGACCCGGTACACCCGGGTTCGCGGCTGCTGCGGTGAGGCCATGGCCAACACCGTCGCGCCGCACACCCCGGTAAGGGAAAGGCCGATGGCGCATGACAGTTGTGCGCGAGACGCATCACCGTGCACGGCCGATCACGACCATGATGGTCGGTATGACCGATGGCCGACCGAGCTCCGGCAAGGTGCTCGTGCTCCCGCCCGCGCCCGACGCGATCGAGCTGCGACACCTGCGCGCGTTCGTCGCGGTCGCCGAGGAGCTCAACTTCGGACGCGCCGCGACCCGCCTGTTCGTGTCGCAACCCGCGCTGAGCCGGCAGATCCGCGGCCTCGAACGCCTGGTCGGCTGCGATCTCCTGCGGCGTTCGACGCACCGGGTCGAGCTCACCCTCGCGGGAGACGCGCTGCTGGATCGGGCTCGCAGGCTGCTGGCCGACGTCGACGATGCCGTGCACGCCACCCGGTCCGTCGGCGGCGATCTCGAACGCAGGCTGGCCGCGGTCTGGGAGCCGGTGAACGACCTCACCGCGGCCAGCCCCGACCTGCAGGCGCTGCGCGACGCGGGCGAGCACCTGCACGGCCAGTTCGAGCTGGCCACGGGGATCTCGGTGCGGCCGGCCATCGCGGGAGGCGTCCCGTCGCTGCTGCTGGCGGCCCGTCCGGAGCTGCCGCCGACGATCCTGCTCCTGCACGGCGGCGGCTATGTGATGGGCTCGGCGTTCGGGTATCGACACCTGGCCAGCGCGCTGGCCGCCGCCGCCGACGCGTGCGTGATCGTGCCCGACTACCGCCTCGCCCCCGAGCACCCGTTCCCGGCCGCCGTCGAGGACTCCCTTCGCGCGTACGTGTGGATGCTCGACACGGGCGTCCGACCCGAGGAGATCGTCATCGCGGGCGATTCCGCGGGCGGCGGCCTCGCCCTCTCCCTGCAGGCGACGCTCAAGCGGCAGGATCTCCCCCTCCCCGGGGGTTCGATGCACTTCTGCCCCGGCGTCGATCTCAGCTACAGCGAGGACATCGAGCTCCCGACCGAACCGCAGCCGGCCATCAGTATCGTGCAGCTCCGGTCGTTCGCCGCCGCGTATCTCGGGGAGACGTCGCCGCACGACGACGTGGTCAACGCGCTGCGCGCCGACCTCACCGGCTACCCGCCGATGCTGATCCAGGCCGGCACCGGTGACGTGCTCGGCAAGGACGCGCACCGGTTGGCCGAGCACGCCACGCGGCACGGCGTCGACGTGCAGTTCGAGCTCTACCCCGTCACCACGCACGACTTCCACCTGTTCTGGTCGTTCCTGCCGGAGGCCGCGGACGCGCTGGAGCAGGCGGGGGCGTTCGTGCGCCGGGTCCGGGCGGCCGCCGGACCCCGGACGGGGGTTCGAACGCCATGACCGAGGTCCACGCCGACGGCACGACCGGCGGATGGCTCCGGTGCGACGCAAGTGGCTGGCCGAGACCGCCGGTGGACTGCTGGACCTGCTGACCATCGCCGAGGTCGTGAGCGGCGACCGATGGGCGAGATCACCGTCAACGTGCTCGCACGCAGGTCCGATCATGTGTCACGGCACGTTCGCTGCGATCACTCGACCACCTCGGCCGACCGTCGACAAGATCACCGTCAACGGGCGCTCACGCAGGTCCGATCATGCGCCACGACACGCTCACCGCGATCACCGATCGGCCGACCCACCGAACCGCCGACCGGCCGCGATCGGCGGTCACGAGCGGTCGGGATCAGGCGGCGCCGCGGGTACGCCGGTGGTGGTTGGCCGCGGGACTGCGGGAGCGACTCACGAAGGAACGGTGACACCAACCGAGAGCACTGCTCTTGACGGGATCGGCGCCGTCTGGCATCGTCCCTTGTGAGAGCAGTGCTCTCGTTATGGTCCAGCGATCTGAAGGAGCGCACGATGACTGAACCCGAGAAGGCCGTCCTGGTGACCGGTGCGACCGGAAGCACGGGTTCGACGCTCGTCGAACTCCTGCTCCGGCGCGGTGTTCCGGTTCGCACGATGGTGCGGGGTGACGCGTCCCGCGCGCAGCCGGGAACGACGGCCGCGGTGGCAGATTTCGACGACCCCGACGCGCTGGCGGCCGCACTGACCGGAATCGACCGGGCCTACCTGGTGACGCCGTCGTCCGAGCGGGCCGAGGAGCAGCAGCTGCGGTTCGTCGAGCTGGCCGCGGCGGCGGGGGTACGGCACCTGGTGAAGCTCTCGCAGTTCGCCGCGGACGAGGCCTCGCCGGTGCGGTTCCTGCGCTACCACGCCGCGGTCGAGCGCCGGATCCGTGAGCTGGGGATCGGCTACACCTTCCTGCAGCCGAACCTCTACTTCCAGGGCCTGCTGGCCATGGCCGGGTCGATCCGGTCGGAGGACCGGTTCTACGCGGCCATCGGTGACGCCCGCGTCAGCGCCGTGGACGTGCGCGACATCGCCGCCGTCGCGGCCGTGGCGCTGACCGAACCCGGGCACATCGGCCGTACCTACCCGATCACCGGCCCGGCGGCGGTCACCCACTCCGAGATGGCCACCGCGTTCAGCACGGCGATCGGGCGGCAGATCACGTTCGTGGACACGCCCCCGGCCGACTTCGCCGCCGCGCTCGGCGGTGTCCTGCCGCCCTGGCAGGTGGAGGGACTGCTCGAGGACTACGCGCACTACGCCCGCGGCGAGGCCGCGGCCGTGTACCCGACGGTGGAAGAGGTCACCGGCGTGGCCCCGCGCGACATCGCCACGTTCGCCCGGGATCACGCGGCTGCGTTCACCCGGCCCTGATCGGCTGCTTCACGAGAACGGCGCGGGTGTAGAGCAGTTCGAAGCCCCTCCGCTGCGCGTTCTCCTGGGACTTGGAGGCCGGCTGCGTGGTCACGACGGCGATGTCGCAGCCGGCGGCCGCGGCGAGGGCGAGTCGGGACGAGAGCAGCGCGGTCTGGATCCCCCGGCGGCGGTGCGCCGGCGCGGTGGCCGCGCCGGTGAGCTGGGCGACGCCGTCGGCCAGGCGGAAGCTGGCGACGCCGGCGATCACCCCGCCGTTCACCGCGACGCAGCGCTGGACCCCGGCCGCCGCCGTGAGATCCCGCATGGCGCCCGCGATGACCTCACGCGGGAACTCCTCGTGCGAGGGCACCCCCTGCGTGTCGGGGTGGGCAAAACCTTCGACCGCGATGTCGAGCCACCGTTCGAACTCCTCGTCGCCGCTCGGCCGGATCTCGATCCCCGGGGGCACCACCCTCTCGGGCTCGCCGTCGAGGGAACGACCGAGCACGTTCTCGAACGAGACGAGCCGGTAGTCCCGTTCGGTCAGAAGGGTGCCGATCGCGGGATCGACGAGGTGGGCGAGCTCGACCTGCACGGGGGCGTCGTAGCCGGCGAAGGCCTGCTCGACCTCGTCGAGGGCATCCGCGCTCGGCAGCCCACCGAAGCCGAGCCCCGCGACCTTGTTGAGCGGCGAGCCCTCCTCGGCAAAGCTCGCCACGCCCCCGGCAAGGGAGATCACGAAGCCCACCGAATCCCCCCGGCGACGGCGAGCAGCCTCGCTGCCCCTGGCGACGAGCTGCGCCTCGACCCGTTCGATCCGCTCGGCCATGGCGGTGTCGCAGAAGAGGGGCGATCGGCCGGTGTCCGCCATGTCGCTGCGCTCACTTTCGTTCGCCAGGACGCGTGTCGCCGCCACCCTGTCATGCTTCCCTTTTCCACCGAACCCCGCCATGATCGCGGCTCGCGTGCGTGGGGCGGGATCCGGCAGGAGGCAAGGATGGGCGACCGGCTGATCTTTCAGCTCGGCACCAACAACTGGCAACGAGGTGGGGAGTTCGCGCCGGGATCAGGGATCTTGCACGAGGCACACCACCATGCCTACAACGCCTTGCCGGGGCTGCATTGCTACTCGATGTATCCCTCGCGGCGGCAACGGTTCCGGGAGGAGGACGTGCGCGTCTTCCCGCTCGAGCACGACATCCCGATCTGCGAGTCCATCTCGCCGGTCAGCAACTACCGCTGGCACAGCATGAGCGAGGCCGAGGTCACCGCCTACCGGGAGCGGCTGACCGCTGACGTCGCGAGCTGGATCGACGAGATCGAGGCCGGGACCGACGACCGGTTCGGGCTCGCGATCGCCCATCACGGCTTCATGAACACGGTCGTGATGCGCGACGTGATCCGGCGCCGGGCCGCCGCCGGGCGTGGCACGATGCCGCTGCTGTGCTTCGCCCACGGCACCGAGCTCAAGATGTACGCGAACGAGCTGCGCGGCGATCAACCGGACGATTTCCCGCTGCGCTTCCTGCCGTTCATGCAGAACGAGAAGATCTTCGCCTACGACGACCCCGAACGCGGCGTCGACGTGGTCGCGTCGATCTCGGCCGAGCAGATCGACGCCCTGGCCAGGGTGTTCCCCGAGTTCCCGCGCGAGCGGGTGGTGCTGTCGCACAACGGCTACAACCAGCAGGTCTTCCGCCGGCTGACCGAGCCGACCGACGTCTACACGTCACCGGGAGAAGGTGCTGGCCGGGTTCATGACCCAGGTGCCCGAGGGCAGCGGCAAGGAGCCCGAGCCGGTCGCGCCGCCCGATGGGTTCGACGCGGTGGTGGCGTTCTGCGGCAAGTTCGCGGATTGGAAGCGGCTCGACGTCCTCCTCCATGCGGCGGCGATGTACGAGAAGCAGGATCGGAAGATCCTTACCCTCGTGATCGGCTCCGGACCGCACGAGGCCCAGGTGCGGATGAACGACCTCGCGGCGGAGCTCGGCCTCCGCCGCACCTACTTCCTCGGGCCACGACCGCAGGACGAGCTCACCACGCTGTTCAACTGCGCCGACGTGGGCTGCTTCCCGTCCTACCGCGAGCCCTTCGGCCTGGTGTTCATCGAATGCATGGCCTGCGGCACGCCGGTGATCGGCGCCGACTCCGGTGGCCCGCGCGACTTCGTGACACCGGAGGTCGGCGTCCTCGTTCCCGAGACCGACGACCGAGAGGCGCTCGCGGTGTCCCTCGCCGCCGCCGTCACCCAAGCGATCGACGAGGACTGGAAGAACACCAAGGGCCCGGCCGCCGAGGCCTACGCCAAGGACAATTTCAGCGTGGTGACCCAGGTCGCGAAGCTGCTCGAAGCGGTCGAGCGGCTGACCGCGGGCTGAGCCGGCGGCATCACTTCGCTAGACGAGGTCACTGCGGCTGAGCACGCCCACCAGCCGGTCGCCGTCGATCACCGGTACCGTGCGCAGGCCGCGATCGGCGACCAGCGCCCTGGCCTCCCCGACGGTCGTGCCGACATCCACGGTGATCGGGGTCGTCGTCATGACCCGACCCACCGTGGCGGGCGCCGACCGCCCGGCCTGCGGGACGGTCAGGATGTCCGCCTCGCTCACGATGCCGATCAGCCGGCTGTTCCCGTCGACGACAGGGAGCGAGGTGTGCCGGTGGTGCAGCATCAGCTCCGCGGCCAGCGCGACCGGTTCGGCGGAGCCGACGGTGATCGTCTGACGGGTCATCACCTCGCGTACCGGGGTGGTGGCCGGCGCCGCTCGGTCGGCCACGACGCCCGCGCGCGAGGGCGACCAGTGCATCGTCCTGGGCCTCGTCCCGGCGTCGACCGCCGAAGAAGCGCCGCAGCCCGGCCCGCTTGCCGCTGCCCTGGTCCCTGCCGCTGTCCTGGTCATTGCGCCGCAGCAGGTCGCTGCGGGTGACCACACCGACGAGCCGGCCGCCCTGCACGATCGGCATCACCCGCAGCTCGCCGTTGCTACGCAGCCGCTGCGCCACGACCCCGACGTTGGCGGTGGCCGACATCCACACCACGTCGGTCGTCATGATCTCCTCGACGGCGATCCCCTCGTCGGCCGGCAGCCCTTCGGCCTCGTGCGCCTCGCGGAAGCGCAGCACGTCGAGCAGGCTCACCATGCCGACCAGCCGCAACGAACCGCTGACCACCGGCAAGGCGCTGAACCCGAACCGGATGAACCGATCGACGGCCGCCGATATCGGCTCGTCGAACCGCACCGAGACGACGCGGACGGTCATCAGGTCCCGAATCTGTCCAGGCATCGGGAGAACCTAGCCACCCGGGGCCGGGTGCCGATCGGGCCCCCACTCAGTCGCCGCGGGGCGCTCCGTCCGGGTTGCGGTAGGCGACGGGGCCCAGCGACTGCTCCGCGAGCTGGGGATCGATCTGCGCCCGGTCCCCGACGACGACGATCTTCATCTCGTCGGGCCGCAGGTGCGTTCGGGCCACCTCCTGGACGTCCGCGGCATCGATCTGCGCGAGGGCGGCCGGCAGTTTCTGGTAGTAGTCCGGCGGCAGGTCCGAGAGGTAGAGCCCTGCGACGGCGTTTGCGCTGTCGGTGCAGGTGGCGAAGCCGGCCGGGAGCGAGCGGCTGAGCGACTCCTTGGCCAGGTCCAGCTCCTCGGGACCGACCGGCACGTTCTGCATCCCGGCCACCTCGTCGAGCATCTCGCGGATCGAGGCGCCGGTGAACTCGGCCATGACGTTCGTCTGCAGCGTGATCAGGCCGACGCCGCGGCCGGAGCTCACGTCGGACGACGCGCCGTAGGTGTAGCCGTTGCGCTCGCGCAGGTTGAGGTTCACGCGGCTGGTGAACCCGCCGCCCAGCACGGCGTTCATCACCATCAGCTTCTCGAAGTCGGGGTCGGTGCGGCTGACGCCGGGCTGGGCGAGGATCACCGCGCTCTGCGCGGACCCTGGCTTGTCCACCACGAACACCCGCTCGGGCGATGGGGTCGGTCGGCCGGGCGGCTGCGGCTCCCCACCTGCCCCGCTCCAGCTCCCGAAATGGTCGTTGGCGAGTGTCCGGGCCTGCTCCTCGGTCAGGTCCCCCGCCATGATCAACGCGCTGTTGTGTGGCGTGAAGGCCGCCTGGTGGAAGCGCTGCAGGTCCTCGCGGCTGATGGCCGTCAAGCCTTTCGTGATGTCGCCGCCTGCTCGGCCGTACGGGTGTTGTTCTCCGTAGAGCTCCCGCGACGTCACCGTGGAGGCGATCGCCGACGGGTCGTCGCCCAGCTGCTGGAGCCCGACGAGGAACTCGTCGCGCACCCGCTCGATCTCGGCCGGCGGGAACGCGGGTTTCTCCACGACGTCGGACATCACCCCCATCGCCGCATCCATCCGGGACGCCGGCGCGGCCACGCTGATCGAGCTGCCCTCACCGCCGGCCGACGTGGAGAGCGAGGCTCCGAGCGCTTCGATCTCACGGGCGATGCCTAGCTGCGTCCCGGGTCTGCGTGCCCTCGTCCAGCATGTCGGCGGTGAATTCGGCGAGGCCGGGCCGGTTGGGCGGGTCGGCTGCACTGCCCCACCGGGACACCAGCGATGCGACCGTGATCGGCAGGCCGTGCGATTCGACCAGGTAGACCGGCAGGCCGTTGTCCAGCTCGAAGCGCTGGGCGCTGGGAAGCGACATCGCCGAGCCCGGGCCGAGTGCGGGAACCGTGTTGCGCCACGGCTCCGCCGACGGCGCCTTGGCGGTCTCGGTCGCGGTCTCGACCGGTGCCGGCGGGTCGGGCGGTAGCACCTTCTCGCCAGGGACGGTGTGCAGGACCACCCGTCGGTCGCGGGACAGCTGCTCGGTGGCGAAGCGAGCAACCGCCTGGGCGTCGACCGCGGCGTAGCGCCGCAGATCCTGGTTCAGGTAGCCCGGATCACCGACGTAGTCGTTGTAGCGGTTGAGCAGGTGGGCCACCGAGCTGGGGTGTTCCAGACCGAAGATCGTGCCGGACCGGATCATGGTCTCGGCCGCGTTCATCTCCGCTGCCGTCGGACCGTCGGCGGCGAGTGCGTCCAGTTCGCGCTGGATGGCGGCCTCGAGCTCGTCGGCGCTGTGGCCCGGCTTCGCGGTGGCCGAGATCGAGAACACCGACCCGTAGCGGAGCGACTCCTGGGAGGCCGAGACGTCCTGCGCGATACCGGTTCGGTGCACCAGCGCCTCGTAGAGCCGGCCCGTCTTGCCCCCCGCGAGCACGTGGGCCGCCACGTCGGCCTCGGCATCCCCTGGGCTGTACGCAGGCGGCGTGACCCAGGCCATGGTCACGGCAGGCAGCTCCACCTGGTCGGCGACGGTCAGTCGTTGCTCCTGGGTCAGCTGTGGCGTCGACACCGCGGGGGCGGGCACATCGGCGCCCCGCGGGATGGTGCCGAAGTACTTCTCGATCAGCGCCTTCGTCGCGGCGATGTCGATGTTCCCGACGATCGCCAGGCTGGCGTTGTTGGGCACGTAGTAGCGGGCGAAGAACTCACGCACGTCGGCGAGCTCCGCGGCCTGGATGTCCTCGTGCGAGCCGATGATCGCCGAGTGGTACGGGTGGCCCTCGGGGAACAGGTGCTGATACATCGCCTCGCCGGACAGCCCGTAGGGCACCGACTCCGTGTTCTCGCGGCGTTCGTTGCGGACCACACTCTGCTGGTTGGACAGCTGCGCCTGGTCCAGGGTGTCGAGCAGGAAGCCCATCCGGTCGCTCTCCAGCCACAGCGCCAACTCCAGCGCGTTGGACGGCACGTCCTCCGTGTAGGTCGTGTCGTCGAAGTCGGTGGTCGCGTTGACTCCCGTCGCGCCCACGGCCTCCAGCCTCGCGACATGGGCGTCCTGGCCGGTGTGGCCGGAGCCCTGGAACATCATGTGCTCGAACAGATGAGCAAACCCGGTGCGGCCCTTGACCTCGTTGGCCGGGCCTACGTGGTAGGTCAGGTTGATCGCCGCGATCGGGACCCGGTCGTCCTTGCGCAGGATGACCTCCAGCCCGTTGGCCAAGGTGTAGTTCTCGAAGCCGAGATCGACGGCCGGCCATTGATCGTCGCGGCCGGGCAACGGACCGCAACCTGCCACCGCGGCTATCGCCGAGGCCAGCATGAGGCAGACCAGCAACCGCCATCGGCCGGTCCGCCGCCGCCCCGTGATCAGCTTCTGCCGGGTGCACCCCTCCGCCATGATTCCCGCTCCCCACCCTCGCTCGCCGCTTGCCCCGGATCGGGATGAAGGGGCTGGAGTAGCTCGTGGAGCGCAACACCGGCTCTTCTGACCCAGAATTTCTGGGTCCGAGTGTGACGGGGAGGACATTCGTTCATCGATGGGGAATTCCCGAATGCACCGTAGGGCGAACCCGTGGGGGTAGACCCGAGTTGCCTGCCGTGGTCCGATTTGCCGCCGCTCGCGGATTCGGCGAATTTCTCCGAAGAAGAAACAATCTTTGCGTGTTGCGCGGAGTCGGTTCAGCCCGCGCGAGCCGTGCCATCCGTGACAGGACTCGGTCGATGTGGTGAGGGGATGTCACGGTCCGGGTGCGGCGCAGGCGGCCCGGTCGGATGCGGCCGGACGACTCGGGCGACCATCAGCAGCCACGGCACGGCCAACAGCACGCTGCCCAGCACGTCGGTCGGGAAGTGCGCGCCGCGATAGAGCCGGGCCAACGCGATCGTGACCACCAGAACGACCGCGGCGGCGACGGCGACCCACCGCCACCACGATCGCGTGCTGACAAAGATGATCAATGCGATGCCGCCGTAGAGGCAGATCGCGGCGCCGGAGTGGCCGGACGGGAAACTCGACGTCGGCGGCAGCTCCGCGTCGAGATGCGAGACCGGTGGCCGTGGCCGATCGATGATCATCGCAGTGGTCAGGAAGATGGCGAGCTCGCCGACCAGCCCGACGGCCAGCAGCAGCACCGGCCACCAGCGCCGCAACGCGGCCAACCCCAGCACGGCCGCGACGAGGCCCAGCACGAACACCGGGATGGTGGCCCCCAGGTCGGCGGCTCGGGCCGACACCACGTCCAGGGCACCGGTGCGGTGCTCGGCCAGCCAGCGGACGACGGCGATGTCGCCGTCCTCGGCCGGGGTGCCCGGCGTGGCCCGGGTGACCAGCCAGCCGGCGCCGAGCAGCACGGCCAGCACCAGTACGGCGCCGACCAGCAGTTGCGCGGCGCGCAGCCATGGCGACGGCGGTGGTTCGTGCGCGGGTGCCGGAACCAGGTCCCGGCCCGCCTCCGGCTCCAGCCCGCGCTCGACCGGAAGCAGCGGCCGACCTTCCGCGCGCCGCCACCCGCGGAAGGCGGTAGCCGTGAGCGCGACCCACACCGCGCCGAGCAGCCACCCGGCCACCACATCGGACACGAAGTGGACGCCGAGGGCGATCCGGGTCAGGCCGACCAGAACGATCACGCAGATCCCGACGACCGTGACGCCGCGCCGCCACCGGGCCGGCACCGCGGGCAGCAGCACGAGCAGCAGGACGCCAACCATGATCGTGACACTGGTCGTGTGACCGCTGGGGAAGCTGAACCCGCCCGCCTCCGGCCACCGGCTCCGGCACGACCGGACGCAGCCGGCCCACCAGCACCTTCAGCGTCGGGCTGAGCGCCGCGCCGCCGAGCGCCGTGACGGCGACGTACACGGCCAGCCGCACCCGGCGCCGGACCAGCAGGCCGACGACCACCGTGGACAACACGACCGCAGCGGTCAGTGAATCGCCCAGCGCCGTCACCACCTGCAACGCGCCGACCAGCGCCGGATGCGGCGCCACGACGGCGTTGACGTCCACCGCCACGAGGTGGTCGAGCGCGTCGACCGGGCCGGCGGCGAGCAGGACGACCAGGACGAGGCCGATCAGCAGCAGCACGCCGAATCCAGCCGCACTACGCCCGGCGAACCGCCCGGTGCCGATCGGCCACGCTGGCATCGCAGAAGCGTCCCGCACTCCCCCGCCGTCCGCTCGCCCTGATGCCGGCCGAGCCCCGCGACGGCTACGGACGAGGGATCGGCCCGGCACCCCGCTCGCCGGCCTGCCCGCCTACCGCCGGCTGTGCACGGCCCAGGCCCTGGCGTCCAGCGCGATGGTGCCGTCTGGCCCGGCCGGCAGCAGCTCGCGG
This sequence comes from uncultured Actinomycetota bacterium, assembly GCA_963841985.1. Classification (GTDB taxonomy): domain Bacteria; phylum Actinomycetota; class Actinomycetes; order Mycobacteriales; family Pseudonocardiaceae; genus Pseudonocardia. The sequence continues at coordinate 21,018 of CAWJFD010000008.1, read as the reverse complement.
AACCGCTCCCGCAGCGCGGACCGGCGATCCTCGGGAAGCGCGGTGCAGTAGCCGGGTGCCGGCCCCTGGCCGCCGAGGAACGGCCGCCACACCTCGTCGAAATCGGCGAAGACGGTTCGGACCGTGATCGCCTCGACGGCCACCTCGTGCAGCCCGGCCGCGCCGAACAACGCGTGCAGCGGGTCGGGCGCGCAGAGCGGGAAGCGCCGCGCCTCGTCCAGCTCGATTGCCCCCGGATCCAGCGCGGTCGCGGCATCCCAGAACGCGCGGATCAGCTGCATGCCCTCGGCGTAGTCCCACACGTAGCTGCCGATCCAGCCGCCGGGCCGCGTGATCCGGCGCATCTCGCGCACGGCCAGCTCGGGTTGCGGGACGAAGTTCAGCACCAGCGCCGAGACGACCCGGTCGAACTCACCGTCCTCGGCCGGCACCGCCGTCGCGTCGCCCGCCGCGGTGGCGAACCGGTCGTCGGCGGTGCCGCGCCGCGCGGCCGCCAGGTACTCCGCGGACGGGTCGACGCCGAGCACGCGGGCCGGGTTCTCGCTCGCCAGCACCGCGTGGGCCAGCGCGCCCGTGCCGCAGCCGACGTCGCACCAGGCCAGCGCCGGTTCGGTGGGAAGCAGGCGCAGGAAAAGGGGCGCGACCAGGCGGCTCCATCGCCCGATGTAGGGCTCGTAGGCGTGGTCGCTCGTCCAGGCGTCGGCGCGTGGAGTCGTCATCAGGCCTCCTCCGGTGAGTGTGGACAGCATGCCCGCGCGTCGAGAGCGACGCACCCGGTTCCTGTGTCGTCCCGTCCACGGTGCTCGGCGGTGGATACTCCGCCGATGACCGCAACCCTGCTCGTGACCGGCGGCAGCCGGGGCATCGGCGCCGCCACGGCCGTGCTGGCGGCGCGCCACGGCTGGAACGTCGCCATCTCCTACCGGGCCGACGCCGCCGCGGCCGACGAGGTCGTCGCACGGTGCCGCGCCGCGAACGTGTCGGCGGTCGCGGTGGCCGGCGACGTCGGGGACGAGGCGGATGTCGTGCGCATCTTCGACACGGCGCAGTCGCAGCTGGGCCCGCTGGGTGGGCTGGTCAACAACGCCGGCATCGTCGGTCCGAAGACGGCGGTCGCGGACCTGGACGCCGCAAGGGTCCGGCGGATGTTCGAGGTGAACGCCGTTGGCGCCTTCCTCTGCGCGCGCGAGGCCGTCCGCCGGATGGTATCGGGCGGAGCCATCGTCAACGTCTCGTCGCGCGCCGCCCAGCTCGGCGGGCCCGGCGAGTACGTCGACTACGCGGCGTCGAAGGCCGCGGTCGACACGTTGACCGTCGGCCTGGCCCGCGAGGTCGCGGCAACCGGGATCCGGGTCAACGGGGTGCGGCCCGGCCTGATCGACACCGACCTCCACGCCAGCGGCGGGCAGCCCGACCGGGTGGCCCGGATGGCCGAGCACGTGCCGATGGGACGCGGCGGCGGTGCCGACGAGGTGGCCGAGGCGATCGTCTGGCTGCTCTCACCAGCCGCCTCCTACGTCACCGGGGCGCTGCTCGACGTCAGCGGCGGGCGCTGATCACGCCGGCGTGAGCCCCGGGTGGTCCGGGCTAGTCGTCGAGCATGTACCAGGGCACCATGTTGATCGCGCCGTTGAGGCCGGGCATGGGAACACCCTGGGCGGTGATGCCGCGCTCCACGTCGCATGCCACGGCCATCCACCGACCCGCGGCGTCGACGCTGAGCTCCAGTTCGAGGGTCTGGTCCTCGCCGTCGACGCGGGAGCGGTAGATCCGGCACTGCTTCGCGATCTCCCAGAGCTGGGCGTCGACGAGGAACGGCACCTTCTCCAGGATGGGGAGCACGTCGTCCATGCCTCGCACCGTATCGCCGTGTCGAGCTGCAGGGCGTTCCCGACGTCCCGGTGGGCGGGAACCCGTCGCTGCGATCAGGCGGCCGCCCGAGCAAGCCGGTCGATCGTCACTGCGGCTCCGGCGGATCGATGCCTCAGGTGCCGCAGTAGGTGACGTGAGGGGCGCGGCCAACCGGCGCGGGCCCGGCAAAGCTCTCCAGGCCCGGACGCTCGTCGATACGGCCGGGAAACGACGTCGACCAGCCGATGGAACGGCGCCATGTCGCCCCCGTCGCCGCGGCGAGCGCCTCCTCCACGCGGTGGTTGCGCGGGATGTAGACGGGGTTGACCCGGTCCATCGCCGCCGCCACACCGGCCCGGTCCACCGGCAGCAGCGCCTCGCGGCGCGCGGCCCACGGTCGAACGGCTCCGGCTCGGCGAACAGCGACCGCGCGGTGCCGGCCGCGAGCGCACGGAAGAACGTGGTGAAGTCGACGTGCTGCGCCGCATCAGCTCCAGCAGGTCCGTCGCGAGCTCCCGGTCCGGCGCCGTCAGCCCGAGCTTCGCGGCCATGCCCTCGGCCCAGTGCCGCTCGTAGGCCTCGGCGAACCCGCCGAGCACCGCCGTCGCGGCCTCCACCGCGGCGTCGGCGTCCTCGTCGATCAGCGGCAGCAGCGCCTCGCCGAGCCGGGCCAGGTTCCACTGCGCGACGGCGGGCTGGTTGCCGTAGGCGTAGCGGCCGCGATCGTCGATCGAGCTGAACACCGTGGCCGGGTCGAAGGCGTCCATGAACGCGCACGGGCCGTAGTCGATCGTCTCGCCGGAGATCGTCATGTTGTCGGTGTTCATCACGCCGTGGACGAAGCCGACGAGCATCCACCGGGCCACGAGCTCGGCCTGCGGCATCGACCACATGGCGGTACAGCTCCAGGTACGGGCTCGGGCGGCGCCGGCGGCAGCGGGGAGATGGCGGGCGATGGCGTGGTCGGCGAGCGCGCGCAGCACGTCCCGGTCACCGGACGCGGCGGCGTACTGGAACGTGCCCACCCGCAGATGGCTCGCGGCGACGCGGCAGAGCACCGCGCCGGGCAGCACCGTCTCGCGCATGCACCCGCTCACCGGTCGCGACCACCGACAGCGCCCGCGTCGTCGGGATCCCCAGCCCGTGCATCGCCTCGCCGATCAGGTACTCCCGCAGCATCGGGCCCACCGCGGCCTTGCCGTCGCCGCCGCGGGCGAACGGCGTGCGCCCCGACCCCTTCAAGTGCACGTCGCGGCGGCGCCCCGCCGCGTCGACCACCTCGCCGAGCAGCAACGCCCGACCGTCGCCGAGACGAGGCACGTACATGCCGAACTGGTGTCCGGCGTAAGCCTGCGCGACCGGCGTCACCCCGTCCGGCAGGCCGTGGCCGACCAGCAGCGACACCCCCGCCGGCTCCCGCAGCGCGGCGGCGTCGACCCCCAGCTCGGCGGCCAGCTCCTCGTTGAGCACCAGCAGCTCCGGCGCCGGCACCGGAGCGGCCGTCCACGGCACGGACAGGCCCGGCACCGCGCGGGCGAAGGAGTAGTCGAACTCGAACAGCGTCCTCGCGACGGTCACCCTTTCGAGGCTACGGACCGGGCGCCTCGACGGCTGGGGCCGACAGGATCCGGGTCGGTCCGAGGGCGGCCGGCTCAGCTCCGCCGGCCCGGGTGATCAGCACCACCGTGGATCATGGCGCGGGTTCCGCTGGTCTCGGCCGTGCTGGTAGCACTGCTCGGCTGCGCCATGACAGCGACCGGGGTGAGCGGCTCCTGACAGCGACGTCGGAGATCGAACCGCCCGGCCATCTTCGCCGAGGCCGAGTCGGGGCCTACCGGACGCGAGTCGGGGCGGCCCAACCGGCGAACGAGTGATCGGCTCTCGCGATGCTCAGACTGAGGGTGCGCCGATACTCCACCCACGCCATGGCGAGGAGACGTTCGTCGGTGGCGCGCTCCGGATAGGTGACCTGGTAGCCCGCGAGCCAGATGAACGGGACGCTGATGCCGTCCATCGCCCTGGCCCAGCGCGGGAAATGCGCTGCAGCTGCGAGGATCTCCGCATGCGCGGAGTCCGGCCCACGGATCGCGCGCGGACGAACGTGGCGTCCCGGCATCCAGTGCGCCCCGAGATCGACGGTCACCCTGCGCACGCCCGGCCGGTGCTCGATCCCGGGTAGCAGACGCACCGGTTTCGGCCTGCTCTCGTAGATGTCCCGGATCCAGTCCCAGGACCACGTGTAGAGCTGGCGCTCGGCGGCAAGACTCCACATCTCGTGGCATGTACGGCGTACGCCATCCATCTCACCCTCGTCGTCACCGCGGTACTCCGCATCGAGGAAGACGGCAAGGACATCGACGACCAGGGGATCCGAGTATTTCCGCGGAGCAAGATCGATGGCGTCGATCTCCGCGGTGGGGAACCCCCATTGCCGGTCCTCGTTCCACCGGCGGACGTTGGCCAGCTGCTCGGTGAGCGGAGCGAACATGTACTCCGGAGGCCGGCCGCGCACAGTGGCTCGCTCCACGCGCCGACTGTCGCCCATCGACCTGTTGTAGCCGCAGGTCCGATCGACAGCAACGCTCGAGCGGTGCTGATCAGCAGTGACCCGACCTACGACTCCGTCTATCCCGCGCGCCGTGCGGCTCCCGGCATGAGGTGGTACGACCGCACTGTGAAAGATCCGTCAGGTGGTTCCCGCTCGGACCGGCCTGACGTCACCACCATCCACGCAACGGAGGACCCGACCGTGAGCCACGATCCGTACGCAGATCTCCCCCCTGTGCCATCGTTCGACGTCACCAGCAAAGACGTCTCCGACGGGACGGCTCTGGCCACGCCGCAGCTGTCGGGCATCATGGGAGCCGGCGGCGAGGACATATCACCTCAGCTCAGCTGGAGTGGGTTCCCGGAGGAAACCAAGTCGTTCGCGGTGACCGTCTACGACCCGGACGCCCCCACCGCCGCCGGCTTCTGGCACTGGGCCGTCGTCGACATCCCCGCCTCGGTCACCTCACTCGATTCCGGCGCCGGCGACGAGACCGGTTCGGGGTTGCCGGACGGCGCGTTTCAGCTGGCCACTGACGCCGGCCTGAAGCGCTACCTGGGGGCGGCCCCCCTCCTGGACACGGGGTGCACCGCTACTTCGTCGTGGTGCACGCTGTCGATGTGGAGAGCCTGGGAATTCCCCCGGAATCGACGCCGGCCTTCCTCGGGTTCAACCTGTTCAGCCACACTCTCGCTCGGGCGGTCATCACGCCGGTGTACGAGAACAAAGGCTGAGGCCGCTCGCTCTACTCCCCCACCCTCGGCGGGCTGAGTCACGCGCCTGTCCCGGCGCAGAGCGCCGCGCACCCACCTGAAGCAGGTAACCATCGGCGGCTCGGCCCAGCACGAGAGATCACCCAGAGTGGGTGAGGTCGAAGCGGCGTCAACCTCGCAGAGTGGCGACAAGCGACTGCAGAGGGGATCGAGGTGCTTCCGCTCGTGTCGTCACTCGGTGAGAGACGAGGGTGGCACGGGCGTGAACGCCGCCGGACGAGTCCGACGATCGACGATGTCGACCCGATACGTCATCTGGGTGTGCACCCGGCCATCCAACCGGTCAGTGGACAGGCCGGCCTGCCGGCGCTCACGGTGTACGTGGAGCGACCCCACGACGAGCACCTCCGCGTAGCGCTGGGCAACGGCTGGCGGGACTCCGTGCTGCTGGTGGTCGGGGGCTCCTCGACGGGTAAGACCCGGGCCTGCTACGAGGCGCTACATGCCGTCCTGCCCGACAGTGTGGTGCTGCGGCCGGCGAATGACGAGGAGCTCCTCGCCCTGCTGAGAGCTGATCTTGAGCCCGGCGCGGTCGTGTGGCTGGACGAGGCCCAGCGGTACTTCGACGGGCGACACGGGGGCGATGTCGCTCGCGCATTGCACCTCATGCTCGACGCGACACCCCGGCCCGGTCGGAAGCGCGTGGTGATCGGCAGCATGTGGTCACGTGAGATCTGGTCGTCGGACGACGATGACGAGCAGGCGGTCCGTGAGCTATTGGGCCGGCCCGGGGTCGTTGTCCCGGTGTGCGAGGCCTTTCCTGCCCCCGAGCATGTCGAGCGCGCCGCTCAGCGGGATTCCCGATGGCGTGACGCGCTCGCCGCCAGCGGTGGTGTGAACGTTGTCAACTACCTGGCGGGCGGGCCTTTTCTTGTGCGGCACATCGAGCAGGGCCGGTACGGCCCGGATGCCCGTGCCCTGCTCACTGCAGCAATGGACGCTCACTGCATCGGTTTCTGGTCCCCCCTCCCACTCGCCGTGCTGGAAGAAGCTGCACGCGGATATCTGCGGCCGCAGCACGACCCGATAGCGGTCAGCCGGGCCGTCGCCGACGCCATGCAGCCGGTCTGCGGCATTGGTGCGCTCACCCGCGCCGACGGCCACGATGACGCCGTCGTGCTGCACAGCTACCTGGCTCAGCATGCCCGTGAGGTGCGCCGGCGGGAACCGATCCCCGACAGCCTCTGGGCGGCGGTCACCTCCGGAGTTGATGACGACGGCGACCGCAAGCGTGTCATCGACTCCACCCTCGTTCGCGGCCTGGTGCGGTGGGGCATGACCCTGCTGCGTCGGTGTGCCGAAGCAGGAGACGACACAGCAGCCCAGCGGCTGGCCGGGTTGCTGCATGTACGTGGCGATCCCGAGGCAGTGGCCGAGCTGAGGGAGCGGGCATCGCAACGGGTGTTCTCACGCGGCCGATCTATTGGTCGAGCGGCATGATCCGATGGCTGTGGCATTGCTGCGGACCCGAGCAGATGCAGGCGATCAGGACGCGGCGGGGCACCTGGTCGAGCTGCTGTTCCAGCACGGCGGGCCCGAGGCCGAGGCGTGGCTGCGTGAACGCGCTGACAACGGTGACGTCGCCGCGGCGCGCCGATTGGCCGAGCTGCTGTTCCACGACGGTGGGCAGGAGGCTGTCGGCGAGCTCCGGATCCGCGCCGATGGAGGCGATGTGCACGCCGCAGCCTTGCTGGCCGAACTGCTGGCCGGACGGCGGGATGCAGATGCGGTAGCCGAACTACGGGCCCGAGCCGACGACGGCGACCCTGAAGCGGCGGCAAGGTTGGTCATGGTTCTGTTCGAGAGCGGCGGCGAGGAGGAGGTCGCAGAACTACGGAAACGCGCCGACGAAGGTGACCTGTCCAGTGCAGACCACCTGGTGCAGCTGCTTTACCAGCGAGGGGACGAGGCCGCAGCCGCCGAGTTGCGGCAACGGGCCGCGGGCGGTGACCGCAGCGCGGCGCGCCTCCTGGTCCGCATGCTTTACGCGCGGGGCGACCAGGATGCATGCGCGGAGCTCCGGAAACGGACGCACGCGGGCGATCGATTTGCGGGCGAGCAGCTGGTTGAGCTCCTGTGCGAGCGTGGCGACCGAGAATCACTTGACGAGCTGCGCGCACGGGTGGACGCAGGCGACGGGTACGCAGCAATGCTGCTGGTCGAGCTACTGGTCGAGCGCGGTGATCACGACGCCGTGGTGGAGCTACGTGCCCTGTCCCAGACGGGAGACCGCTACGCGACCGAGCTCCTGGTGGCAATGGGCGACCCGGAAACGGTCGACGTTGTGCGAGCCCGCGCCCGCAGCGGTGACCGTACCGCCGTCGACCTCGTCGTCGAGCGGCTTGTGGACCCCGGCGATCCGGCGGCGGTGGCCGAGCTGCAGACCTATGCCCTGGCCGGGAACGGCTACGCCCTGGAGCTCCTGATCCGGGTGCTCTTCAATCTCGGTGATGAAGGCGCGGCCACCGCCCTACGCACCTACGCCGAAGACGGCAACGACTACGCCGCTGTCACACTTGTCCGCCTGCTTTTCGACCGTGGCGACCAGAAGGCAGTCGACGAGCTGCGCGCGCGCTCAGAAGCCGGCGACCGATTCGCCGGACAGCGGCTGGTGGACTTGCTGGCCGGACGTCAGGATCCGGAGGCCGTGGCCGAGCTGCGCTCCCGCGCTGAAAGTGGCGACTGGTACGCGGGCCAACATCTGGTCGAGCTGCTGGCCGGGCGCGGCGACTCGGAGGCAGTCGCCGAACTGCAGGGTCGGGCCGACGCCGGCGACCACCGCGCCGCGCAGGCGCTGGCCTACCTTCTCCTCCAGCGCGGCGACGAGCACGGACTGCGCGCGGAGGTGAATGCCGGCAACACCGCCCATGCAGCGTATGCGCTGGCCGAGCTGCTCGAAGGGCGGAGCACGATCCAGGACGGCGAGGCATCGATCACGAAGCCGGTGCCATGACTGCGTGCAGTCAGCGCAGTATCGACAGAAGCCAGCTCCTGGGCCACGATCGATGCCGCTATATCCGCGGCATGGTGCCGGTGGCCCGCGTGCCTTGCTCGCCGGGTCTTCCGTTCCGGTCGCATCCGGGACAGCATCCGTTCGCGAGGCGGGGAGGCAGCCGATGCAGCTCGACAAGCTCCAATCCCAGAGCCTCGATTCGCGCGATGATGCCGTGCAGCGCGGCGCGGTCGGCCACCCGACCCACCAGCAGGGTCTCGGTCGTTGCTCCACTCGCCTCAAGCGGATCGAGTGCTGCCAGCAGCCGCGGAGTCAGCCTGCCGGTGATCCGAAACGCGAATTCAGAGCTCACGTCGTGCTCCCATCTGGGGGGAGCGACCCCGGCGGTTGGGGCCCTCCCGTCGTCATGGTCGGAGCACTGGGGTGAGAGCGTCCCCTCCGCGCCGCATGAGAGAGGGCGACGGACGTCCGACAGCGCTCAATGGGGCGGGATCGGCCGATCCCCGCTTCGCCATCCCGGTGGCCACCAATATGGTGGTCCGGTCCCGTCTGCATGCCCAGCTGACGACCGAGCTCGCGGCGCCCTGCGTCCTGATTGCGGCACCCGCGGGTTGGGGCAAGACGCTGCTCGCCTGTTCCTGGCTCGGCTCCGGTGATGTCGATGGCGGTGCCGCATGGATTTCGCTGAGCCCGACCGAGAACGACCTGCGCGGCTTCTGGACATCGGTCGCAGCCGCGCTCGTCCCCACCGTCGGGGACCGCGCTGCTGACAGCCTGCGCAGGGCCGTGGCCGGCGACGACCTGGAGCAGGCGCCGGGGCAGTTGGCTAAGGCACTGACCGCCGCCGGGACGCCGGTCGTCCTCGTCCTCGACAACCTCCACGAGGTAACCGATCTCGACGTCCACGACAGCCTGCTGCGGCTGGTACAGCGTCCGCCGCACGGTCTCCGGCTCGTTGTCACGACCCGTCGGGACCCGCCGTGGCCCTTGCACCGGCTGCGACTCGCCGGCGCGTTGAGCGAGATACGGGCATCTGACCTGGCCTTCCGGACGGACGAGACCCGCATCCTGCTCGATATGCTCGGGATCGACCTGGACGCCGCGCATCTCGGCCGGCTCGTCGAGCGGACCGAGGGGTGGGCCGCCGGACTGCGGCTCGCCGCCCTCGAACTGCAAGGGACACCGGACCCCACCGGCTTCGTCGACGCCTTCTCGGGCGACGACCACGCCGTGGCCGCATATCTGCTGGACGAGGTGATCGACCGGCTGGCTCCGGAGCTACTGAAGTTCCTCGTGCAGGTCAGCGTCCTTGACGTCGTGTGTGCCTCCCTCGCCGACGCACTGACCGGTGACCGGAGTGGTGCCGAGACGCTCGCCGAACTCGCCGCTTCGAACCTCTTCGTGCAGGCCGTCGGGACAGGGGGCCGGTGGTACCGGCTGCACCGGCTGATCGCCGACATCCTCCGCAGCCGGATCACCCAGCATCGAACGCTCCGCGACCTGCACCGCCGGGCGGCCGAGTGGTACCAGAACCAGGCGATGCCGCTCGAGGCCCTCCGATATGCGCTGCGTGGTGGACTCTGGCCGCTCGCTGCGGAGCTCATGGGCCGCAACCTCCTCGCCCTCGCGGTCAAGGAAAGTCCGCGGGAGATCGACGTACTCCTGTCCGCGATACCCCGGGACGTGCTGCTCAGCCACCCAGAGCTCGCAGCCGCTCTGGCTACAGCGCGGATCCTGCAGGGTTCGCCGCTGGAGCTCGAGGAGCTGACCGCCGCGGCCCGGTCGGGCCTGGGTCGCCTCCCCCGCCAGCGCGCGGAGCGGCTCCGCGTCGTCCTGCACATGATCGAGATCGGGAACGGCCGCGCCTGTGGCGACCTCGCCCGGGTCGCCGCCGCATGCCGGCAGATCCCCGTGAATCCGAGCGTGCTCGCCGCGCTCGGGCTCAACGGGTGGGACGTGGTGCCGCTGGTGGTCCTGGGGAACGGGGGGATGGCCGAGTTCTGGACCGGAGACGCGGTCGAGGCGGAGAAGCACCTGCGGGCTGCGGTAGACCTCGCCCCGTCCGGAGGCGTCCTGCGGCCACACCTCAACGCGGCGGCACACCTGGCCCTGCTGCATTGCGAGCAGGGCGACCTCGACGCGGCGCAGGACGACGCACGGGCGGTGGTCGAGCACGCGGTCAACGCTGGATGGACGGTCTCAGCGCAGGTCGTCGCGGCCTACCTGACCCTCGCCTGGGTGGCGCTCGACCGCGACGACCAGCGCGAGGCCGATGGCTGGCTCAGCCGAATTGCGGCGGTCGAAGCGGTCATTCCCGAGCCTCACGTCCAGCTGGCCGCGGCCGCGCTGACGGCGCTCCGCCGCGCGGACACCGGCGACCTGGCCGTTGCGCTGTCCGGACTACAGCTGACGACCGCGCGGCTGGCCAGCACCGTCCCTCCGGCACTCGCCGACCGGTTGCTTCAGGTGGAAGCGGACGTGCTCTGCCGGATGGGTCGCCTCGAGCGCGCGAGCGAGGTACTCGCGGAACTGCACGACCCGGCTACGGCGAGCTCCGCGAGGGCATTCGCCCGCCTGCACCTGTGCACGGGGAACGTCGCAGCCGCATCGGAGGCGCTTACGCACTGTGCGGAGGACGGCGCGACGGTGCGCGGGCGGGTGGAGGGGGCGGTCCTGCGCAGCGTCATCGCCGCGCCGCAGGACCGCGGCGTCGCACTGGCCCGGCTGGAGGACGCGCTGCTCACAGCGGCTCCGCTCGCGATGCGGCGGCCTTTCCTGGTGCAGGCGGCGGACCTGAGCGAGCTGCTCGGCGCCCGGATCGAAGCCGGCACGGCAGACCCTGCCTTCGCCGTGGACCTCATACGCCGGATGTCAGGGCAGGGCAGCCGACCACCCGCCACCCTGGCCGCGGCGCTGACCGACCGCGAGCAGCTCGTCCTGCGGTACCTCGCAAGCACACTCTCCAACGCCGAGATCGCCTCCGAGTTGTACCTGTCGGTCAACACGGTGAAAAGCCACCAGCGGATGGTCTACCGCAAGCTCGGCGCCGCCGGACGGCGCGACGCCGTGCGGCGTGCCAAGGAACTGCGCCTGCTCTGACGCCGTCGTTCCTGCCTCGACTGGATCGTCGCTCTGACTCGGACGTCACCGTGCTTCATCCCGGTGGAATGAGCCGGGGTCATCCCGATCGGCGGCACCGTTTCGGGCGGTACGCGGGTCCAGATGGGGGGCGCGTCATGCTGCCGGTTCCAGCAGGGAGAACGACGGTTCCCCCACTCCCGAACCCCTTCGTCCCGCGGTCGCGGCTACTCGGCGAGCTGGACGACGACGAATCCCACGTCGCAGTACTGATCTCTGCCCCTGCCGGGTTCGGCAAGTCCGCGCTACTGGCGCACTGGGTTCACACCGCAGGGCCTGCTGTCCCGATCGCCTGGGCCGACCTCGCCGGAGGGGCCGACGAGCACATCTGGCCGGTTGTCCTCCGGGCGCTCACGGCGTGCCCCGCGGTGCCGCCGGACAGCGCGCTGCACGAGCTCGCTCGACGTTGGTCGTCACCGACCACCGAGCTGGTAACCAAGATCGTCGCTGCGCTCGACGTGCTACCGACGCGGATCACGCTGATCCTGCACGACGTTCATGAGGTTGCCGCGCCGACGCCGCTGGGGGACTTGGAGACGCTCCTCGCGGCCCGTCCGGCCGGAGTGCGCTTGGTCATCTGCAGTCGGCTGGACATCCCGCTGTCGCTCGGGGCTCTGCGAACCGCAGGGCAACTGCGCGAGATCCGTGTCGACCGGTTGCGCTTCTCGGCGAACGAGACAGCCGAGATGCTGCGCCGATTGGACCTGCACCTCGACGATGCCCAATCGCAGGAGGTGCACGCTCGCACTGGCGGCTGGCCGGCCGGTGTTCGGCTCGCCGGCTTCGCGCTGCGCAGGGGATCCGCTTCGAGCAGCTTCCTGGAACGGTTCGCCGCCGCCGACTCCGAGCCCAAGGCCGACTTTCTCGTCGGGGAAGTGCTGGCTGTCCTGCCAGCCGTGGACCGTGACCTGCTCGCCGCGGTCAGCATCGGCGGGCCGGTCACCACCGCCCTTGCGGTCACCCTCAGCGGCCGGCGCGACGCCGGCACGGCGCTGGACCAGATGGCGCGCGAGAGTGGTCTCGTCGAGCACGGGCCCGCCGACCGGTTCCGAATCCATCCGCTCGTGCGCCCCCACCTACACACCGAGATCGCCGACCGGAGGGCCTGGACCGCGGATCTGCACGGCCGCGCCGCACGCTGGTGGGCCGAACAGGACGATCCGTTGGCGGCGTTCCAGCACGGCGTTCGGGCCGACAACGCGGCCCTGCTCGTCGAGCTCGTGCACCGGTTTGCCGGTCTCCTGCTGGTAACCGGCCGCCACTCCGTGCTCGGCCGGGCGCTGTCCCGCCTGGGCGTCCGTGTCGTGGCGGGTGATCCCTGGCTCACCCTGTGCACCGAGCTGACCCGCATCGAGGCCGGCGAGGACACACCGCCGAGCGGGACGACGGGCGACCCGATCGCGCGGCCAGCAGACGTACCGGGGCCGGCCGAGACCGCGGCCCGGTTGGCCGTGCTGCGCTCGGTCACCGACCTTTTCGCCGCTGTATCCACCGCGGACCTCGGCGCCACCCCCGGCCCTGTCAACCTGGAGCGCGGGCGGCGCGACTCGCCGGAATGGGCGGGGCTGGCTCTGGTGGGCGCGGGCGGCAGGGCGCTCCTGCTCGACGCCGACCGGGCCGCAGCCACCGCAGCCTTCACAGAAGCACTGGAGCTTTCCAGGGCACACGGCTTCGGGTACCTCGAGATGCAGTGCCTCGGGCTGCTCGGCAGCGTCAAAGGTATCGAGGGCGACTACCCGGCGATGACGACCGCTGCGGCTGATGCCGCCGCGGCGGCGACCTCGGGTGGGTGGGAGGGGTCCCCGATCGCGACGGCGGCCCGGTGGATGCTCGCCTACGGAGCGCTCATGCGGGCCGAACCCGCCGAAGCACATCGGCTGGCCGGCGCGGCGCGGCGGCGGGGCGGGGCGGGGCTTCGGCCGCGCTACGCGTTCGCACTTCGTGCAGTACAGGGCGCAGCCTTGTTCGACTCGGGCCAGCGGCACCGTGGGCTGCAGGAGATGCAGCAGGCCAGGGCCGACTTGGGCGCGGTGGACCTGACCCCGGAGCAGTCCGCAGCCCTGGCGGTGCTCGAGCATCACGCGGCCGTGAGGCTCGGGCGGCCGGAAGCCGCTCGGAACGTCGACGCGTGGCTCGTGGAGCGCATCGGCGTCCGCGGGGAGGTTCTCGTGATGCGGGCGTGGGTGGAGCAGTCGGCTGGCCGGGATCGCGCCGCTCGCGCGGTCGTCGGCCCGGTTCTCGACCGCACTGTCACCGCCGTCCTGCCGCACACCGTTGTCGAGGCGCTGCTGGTGGAGGCGAGTGCCGGGGTGACGGGGGGCGACGTCCGGACCGCTCGCCGCGCGCTGCACGATGCGCTGTCCTCGGGGGCATCCCAGGGCGTCGTGCGGCCGTTCGCGATGGCCGGAGGTCAGGCCAGGGAACTCCTGGCCGGTCACGTGGGTCGCGCCGGAAAGGCTGGGCCGTTCGCGGCGAGAGCGCTGGCGGCAAACCGGCGCCCGGACACCCGTACGGCCCGCCTCGACGCCAGCGAGCTGCGGCTGCTCGCGCGCCTGCCGTCATCGATGTCGGTTGATCAGATCGCTGGAGAGATGCGTATCCCGCCGAGTGAGGCAAGCACCCGTATCCGCGCGGTCTACCTCAAGCTGGGGGTCAGCAGCCGACGAACCGCCGTGCTGGTCGCCGAGGAACGCGGGCTATTGCGCTGATCAATCCACAAACCACACTTCAGCGAGATCGACAGCCGCAAGGCCCTGGTCACTGGCGATGCGCTCGAGTGCCGAAGCGAGCTTCAGCGAGAGTTCGACGGTCATTTCCGCCAGCCCGGCGACCCCGGACTCGGCCAGCACTGTCGTCGTGATCCCCTGAGCCGCGGCAACGCCGCGCTCGTGGTTGTGGTCGTCCGACAGCACGGCTCGAACCGAGTCATAGGCCCGAGCCCGCGCGCTCAGGTCGACCGACTCACCGGAACCGGATCTGTCCTCGGTCACGACGGCTCCCATCTGGGACACCAGCATCTGGGGACAAGCCCTCAATCGTGGCGAACCCCGCGCCAGAGGGTACCCAAATGATCAGGCCGCTACTCACCGGAGGACCATGAGCCGCGCGAGCTCGAGGGCTAGAGTCGCCTCGGCCGAAGGGACCTGCAGGCCAGGCCGGGCACCCAGGCGGCCGGCGAGGAGCACAAACGTGAATGACGAGCCCGACCAACGGCAGACCCAGCTGATGGTCCTGCAGGCCATGCACGCGGTGCTGTCCGACGACCACAACTACGAGCGAGGTCTAGCCACCTTGAACGACCTCGTCGACCGGATCGTCCGGGAGAACGGCTCGACCGGACTCCGTGCGGTTGCGGCAGCGCTCTCGGTCGCGCTGGCCACGGCTCTCGAGCGGATTGCTGACGACCAGGGACTCACCGCAGAGGACCTGGTGGAAGTGTGGTTCGCCGAATGAGTCTTTCGGCCATGCAACGGGCTTCACCCCGCCGGGGTGATGCCGGTGCCGCCTGGCCGCCGTGACACTGCGCTCCGCACCGAACGAGGCTCGGCGCGGACGAGGAGGCGAACGATGTCCGACCCGGATCGCAGAGCGGTCGATTCCACTCGCGGGCCACTGCCCGACCGGCACGAGCAACTCGAGCTTGCGGACGACGAGACCCAGCTTGACGATCGTCCTGCGCGACGACCGCGACGACCGCGACGACCGCAAGTGACGTTGGTGACCGGAGCCGCGGCGCGGCGGACGACCAGGGCAGCCATGCCGGTCGTTTCCGCAGCTTCCCGGCTCACCGCGGTCCCTGCTCCACCCATGGCGGTCACATCGCCGACAGCCGGCTGGGCCCGACACCTGGACCAGGTGCTCGCTCTTGAGACCCGGATGGCTGTCACGAACGGAATACTCACAGCTGCCGAGGCCGAGCAGCTCCTCGCCCGCTTGGTGATCGTGGTCGACCAAGCGATCACTCCCCTGAAGCCCTGAGCGCCCGGATTCCCACCATGACTGCCCTCCTGCCTCGCCGGAGGCGCGGGGCCAGGATGAGCCCAGCCAGGACCCCGCTGCCATGGTGATCACGCCGCTCCGGCGGGTGCATGCGACGTCTTGGCAACTCGTTCAAAAGGAGCGACAACTATAGTTCGATCGGGACGTGGTGGTCGAAAGGTTTGCTCTCACGCACCTAATGCGTCCCGCGGCGACGCCCCGACCATCGGCGACGGGCGGCTGCGAATCCCCGAAGATCAGTAGCTCACCAAGGTCCATAGACACCACCACCGGCCACGACTATCGTTATTGGGCACGAGCTTCCGAGAAGGTCGAATCTGTTCGCCGCCCGGACGTCGAATTGATCACGACGCGCGGGAGAGACGGGCACTGGGAGTGATCGCCATGTCGCCCGTTCCGCGTGTCAAGATTTCGACTCCCCAGCTCCCGCCCGAGTTCGTTGCGCGCAGCGAGCTGTACGCGGGCCTCGATGCCGGAGCGACCGGCGACGTGGCACTCGTCTGCGCTCCTGCCGGCTACGGGAAGACGTTGCTCCTTGCCGACTGGTCGCGCACCAGCACGGCGGTCGACACCGCGTGGGTCGGCGTAGACCGCGATGACAACAACCCGATTCGGTTGTGGTCCTCCGTCGTGGCCGCGATCTCCGCCTGCCCGTCGGTGCCGCGCCACGGCAGGCTGCACGGCCGGTGGGCCTGGCAGCTGGATGCCCAACCGGAGTTCATCGCGGAGCTCACCGACACTCTGCAGGAATTGCCGAAGCCGATCCGCCTGATCCTTGACGACCTGCACGAACTGGTCGACCCGCAGGTCCTGCACAGCGTCCAGACTTTCATCCGGCTCAAGCCCGACACCATCCAGCTCGTGCTCTCCAGCCGGTTCGATCCGCCGCTGTCCCTGCCCCGGTTGCGTCTTGCCGGCCGCTTGCGTGAGCTACGCGCCGAGCAGATGTCCTTCACACCGCAGCAGGCGGCGGTGCTGCTGAGGAAATCCGGGCTGTCTCTCTCGCCGTCGCAGATCAGCGTGCTGCACCGGCGTACCGGAGGGTGGGCAGCCGGCTTGCGACTGGCCGCCATCGGTATGAGCGAGTCCGCCGACCGCGAGGCCTTCCTTGCCCAGTTCTCCGGGGACGAGCGCTCGGTGGCCGACTACCTCGTCGTCGAGATCCTCTCCAGGTTGCCCTCAGACCTGCAGGAACTCATGCGCGTGATCAGCATCAGCGACCCGGTGCCCACCGCGCTCGCCGCCGAGCTGTCCGGACGGGAGGAGGCCGGCAGCATGCTCGACCATCTCGAACACCAAACCTCCCTGGTGACAGCGACGGGGGGACGGCGGGAGGCCTATCGCGTTCAGGAACTCCTCCGCACGCACCTGCTCGCCGACCTCCGGCGCCAGGGCCTGCGGCGGGTGGAGGACCTGCACGCCGTGGCCGCGCGCTGGTGGGCCGACCGGCATGAGCCGGTTCGCGCCATCGAACACGCCGCACAGAGCGGGAATGCTGCGTTGGTGACGGAGTTGCTCCATCGCTTCGCCGTCCCCCTGCTCCTCGCCGGGGACCACGGGCCGCTGCGACGAGCGCTGGCCCACGTCGGTGTCGACGCCAAGACGGCTGATCCCTGGCTCTCCCTCGCGTCCGCGCTCACCAATTTCGAAGCCGGGGCGCTCTCTGCCGCGCGGGGCGACCTGCGCCACGCGCGGCAGTTCTGGCCTGAGCACGGCACCGCCGGACCTGGCGATGCTCCGTGCCGTCGTCGAGCAGTTCGGTGACGACACGACTGCCCCTTCTCCCTCCGTGATCGCGGAAGCTGATGAGTTGCCAACCGAACCGGCGCTGGAGGCGCTCGCCCGTCTGAGCCGGGGCAAGGCTCGGCTCGAGCGCGACGACCGGGCGGGGGCCCGCGCCGACTTCGACGCCACGCTGACCTTGAGCCGCCAGCACGGCTTTCCCTACCTGACGATGCAGTGCTTGGTGTTACTGGGTGTCGCAGCCGGCACGTCGGGCGACATGCGGACGATGCGGACGGTGAGCAACGAGGCCCTGCTCACTGCGGCCGACCACTGCTGGACGGGCTCCACGTGGTCGGCCAGCGCCACGGCGATGCTGGCCTATGCCGAACTTCTGCGCTCGGAGGCCGCCGCCGCCGAGCGGATCGCAGCCGAAGGCCTGGGGGCGGGACCGAGCTGCGTGGTCACCCTTGTTGTTGTTCGTGCTGCACTCGGTTCACGGTGCCGCGGTCTTCGACCTCGGAAACCGGGCGGACGGGCTGGCCGAGATGCAGCAGGCGCGCTCGGACTTCGGCGGCAACGGGGCGGGAGCGGAGCAGTGCGGTGCGCTGGCGATGCTGGAGTTCCGCGCCGCACTGCTGCTCGGGCACTCGGCGGCAGCGCGAACCGTCCTCGGCTGGTTGACCGAACGCACCGCCGACAGTGGCGAGCTACTGGTGATGCGTGCATGGACCGAAACTGCGGGAGGTCGGCATGACCGAGCGCGCGCCCTGATCCGCCCGGTGTTGAACGGCTCTGCCCCCGTGCTGCTCCCGCAGACCGCGGTGGACTCCTGGTTGCTGGAGACGTCGGTCGCGGTTCTCGTGGGGGAGCGGCCTGCTGCCCGGCGCGCGTTGCAGTCCGCGCTTGCTCTCGCCGAGCCGCTCGATGCCCTTCGACCATTCGCCCAAGCCGGACCAGGCATCCGTGAGCTGCTTGTGCATCAGCACGGCTGCTTCGGAGCCATGGACCAGTTCGCGGAGCGGGCACTGACCGTGGGGGCGGGTCCCGAGCGCCAGCGGGCGCTGCTGAGTGAGCGGGAGATCACCGTGCTCGAGCTGCTCCCCTCGCTGCTGTCGCTCGATGAGATCGCCCTCGATCTCACCGTGTCGGTGAACACCGTCAAGAGCCACGTACGGTCGATCTACACCAAGCTCGGCGTGAGTAGCCGCAGGCTCGCGGTGCTCGCCGCCCACGAGCACGGCCTTCTCAGCAGCAGCACGCGCTGAGCCGGCATCGGCTCGAACCACTACGTCCACGACCGGGATGCCGTCGCCGCTCAGTCGCGTTGAGCTTCACGCCGGTCGTGGTGGCCAGGCCTGGACACCAGCGACGAGCAGGTAGGTACCGAGGCCACCCAGGAAGACGACCGTGATCACCTGCCGGTGCCGGCGAGGCAACGAAGCCACCGTCGCGAGGCACTCACGGGCCACCGCGGAGTGGTGCATCGAGAGCACCAGCGCCACGACGGGCATGCTGAACCAGATGGCGTTGTAGACGAGCACCTGCACGATTCCGTTCAGCGGACTCCTGGCGTCGCCGACGATCGCGTTCAGTGCGGCCAGGTAGACCAACCCGGGCAGGTGGGTGATCACACCGGCCACCGCGGCGCGCGATGGCGACAGGTCCTGGAGGTGGCGACGCATCCACGTCGGGGACGATGGCGTGGTCCTGTCCTTGGAGGGCCGCGGCAACCAGCCGATCCAGACGGCGACGGCACAGCAGAGCGCAACGGCGCCGAGCACCGTGTTGATCAGCGGACGTCCGGCCGACGACGAGCTTGCCGTACCGAAGCCCTGCAGGACGACGACCACCAGCGTTCCGATCCCGATGCTGAACACCAGTCCCGCGAGCACGTACACCGCCAGCAGCTGCTGTGGACGCCGCGTGGAGAGCATCGCAACCACGGCCACTGTGCTCGTCGGGCGGACGATAGTAGTCAGGGCCAGCACGAATGCTTCGGGACTCACGACGGGCCGCGTCGACCGACAGGCCGTCAGGTCGGTGCGGCCGACAGGTCGGGTAGTGCCTCGTCGCGCTCCCGCCGCCGCTCGCGACGCGACTTCTTCGGGGGCGCATCCGGGTCCGGTTCCTTGGCCGTCGCACGCAGAAACGCGTCGGCCCACTTCGCCCGCGGGTCGGTGTCCACCAGCAAAGCCTTGGCCAGCAACGTCAACGGAATGGCCAGGATCGCCCCCAGCGGCCCCAACAACCACGCCCAGAACACCAACGCCACGAACGTCACCGTGACCGACAACCCCACCGCATCCCCGATGAAACGCGGCTGAATGACCGACTGGATCACCATGTTGATCCCGCTGTAAACCACGATGACGACCAGCATCAACTGCGGGCCACCAATCAACAACCCCAGCAACGCCGGCGGCACCACCCCGATGATGAACCCCACATTCGGGATGTAGTTCGTGATGAACGACAGCAGGCCCCACGTGATCGCCAGCGGAATCCCCAACAACGCCAACGCGACCCAGTCCAACACCGCGACGATGAGCCCGAACACCGTGGTCACCAACAAGTACTGCCGTGTCCCCCACGCGAAGTGACCCAGCGCCGCGTGATCTTCGGCCGCTCCGCGCCGATCGAGGCCAGCCGATCCCCCGCACCCCCCGACTCCACCCCGAGGAACAACAACAGCGAGATCAAGAACACGAAGTTCGACGCCAACCCGGCCACACTGCCCAACAGCGCCGCCAGCACCCCCGCCAGCTTGCCCAGGTTCAGCGAACCCGCCACCTCCCGCAGCTGCTCAGGGCCCACGCCCAACGCGGCCAACTGCGTGGTCAGCGAGCCCACCAGCCCGCCCGCCTTCGACGCGTACTGCGGCAGCTCCGTAGCCAACCGCGCCACCGAGAAGATGATCCCCAGCGCCAACCCCAACAGGATGGCGTACACCAACAGGATCACCACCGTGGTCGTCGCCCACCCCGGCCATCCATGCCGCCGCAACCAGCCCTGCACCGGCGCAACCGCAATGACGATGATCAACGCCATGAATGCCGGACCGATCAACCACGCCATCGCCTGAATACCCGCCAACACCACGACCAGAGCGGCCGCGCCGATGAGGATGATCAAGGCGCGCGGTAAGCCGGCCCCGGAAATCCGGTTCCCCGAAGCCGGAGCAGTGGCCGGGGCGGACGGCGAGGCCGGGGTGTCAGCTGCCGAAATCGTCACGCAGCGACGCTAGGTCCGGAACCGAACCCCGGCGTCACCCGCAGCGGGCGAAAGTCAGCCCGACGCGCGTCCAGCCTCGGAAGTCGCCTCCAGCCCTGTGGCCGGTGCGGGTGCCGCGGCGCGAGGGCGGGCGAACGCCATCACGATCGCCAGGACGCCCTGCACCACCAGCAGAATCCCGAGCAGCCATGCGAAGGTCACCGCGGTGGCCTCCGGAGAGGCCAACACGACGATCCCACCGACCAGGCCGATCACACCACCGACGATCGTCCAACCGCGCCCGGGTTGGCCGCGTCCACCGATGCCGGCAACGATGTCCACCACCCCATGGATCAGCCAGAACCCGCCCAGCACCAGGGTAAGCACAACGACGGTCTGCTGAGGCGACCGCAGGCACAGGACCCCGACGATCAACGCGAGCACACCGAGCACCACGGAAAGCACCTTGGCGGCGGGCGAGGCGTCGGGGATCGCGAAGGCCAGCACGATCCGGAAGACCCCCAGGATGAACAGTTGCACCGCGAACACCATCGAGAGCACCACGATGGTGGCGCCCGGCCAGGCGAGGGCCAGCAGCCCCACGATCACATTGATCACGCCATAGCCGGCCCACCACCAGCGGGAACCGCCAACATCCGCGACCATGTCGGCAACATCGCGTCCCGAAGCAGCGTCCTTGGACATCGGGTCCCTCCCAGGCCAGCCGTACAGACCCGGGTAATCGTCGTGAGTAGCAGCGACCGGGAACTCATCCGTGGCGGATGAACCGCCGTGGATCGGAAAGGTGCTCGTCGTGCCCA
>CAWJFD010000007.1:0-38164 GCA_963841985.1 uncultured Actinomycetota bacterium | reverse complement strand
GCCTGTTCAGCGGCCGCGAATTCGGCTCCTACTTGACGAATTCCATCGTCGTGACCGCGGCGAGCGTCGGAGTCGCCATGCTCCTCGGGACGCCCGCGGCCTACGCGGTTGCCCGATTCCGACTGTGGCGGGGGATGGAGCGCTATGTCGGGCTCGCCCTCCTGGTGACCCGGATCGTGCCGCCCATCGTCATCATCATCCCCGTCTTCCTTATCGCCCAAGGATTTGGTGTCCTCAACTCGAAGCTCGGGCTCATTGTCGTGTACTCGGCGTTCAACGTCTCCGTTGTCGTCTGGATGATGGAGAGCTTCTTCCGGGAGATCCCGGTCGACCTGGAGGAGGCGGCGATGGTGGACGGTGACACCCGGTTCGCCGCCTTCCGTCGGATCGTATTGCCGTTGGCGGCGCCTGGCCTCGTCGCGACCGGCATCTTCGCGATCATCGTGACCTACAACGAGTTCCTCTTCGCGCTCGTGCTCACCTCGACCCCCTCGGCGGAGACCATGCCGGTCGGCGCGGCGACGCTCATCGGGCGGATCAACATCGACTGGGGGGCGATGAGCGCAGCGGGGGTGATCGGAGCCCTGCCGATCCTGCTGTTCTCCGTGCTGGTGCAGAAGCACCTCGTGCGCGGCCTGACCATGGGCGCCGTCAAGTGACGCCCATCGATCGAGAAGGAGACTCACTTGGCCGACCTGAGCTCGATCACGGTGGCGAACGCCCCGGTCAGCTACGGAGCGTTCGAACTCACCGTGGGCATCGACCCCTCCACACCGGACGGCGTGGCTGTTCTCGACGAGGTGGCGTCGGCGGGTTACGCGGGCATCGACCTCGGCCCAGTCGGTTACCTGGGTTCGGGTCCAGAGCTCGCTGACCGCCTCGCGTCGCGCGGGCTCGGCCTGGCCGGTGCCTATCTGGAGCTGCCCTACGCCGACGCCGATGCGCTCGAGCGGGTGCTCCCCGAGCTCGATGCGATGCTCGACACCTTCGACGCCGTCGCGGGGCGACTGCCGGGGCCGCCGCCGCATCCCACCATCGCGGACGCAGGCGTCCCGCAACGCAGGGCCCAGCCGGGGCGCGCGCATGCGGACCGCTCCATGGGGCTCGACGACGACGGCTGGCGCCGTTTCGCCGCTGGTCTCTCCCGGGTCCTGTCCCGTTGCCGCGATCGCGGCTACGAGCCGACGTTCCACAACGAGACGGGCACCTTCGTCGAGGCACCGTGGGAGGTCGAGCGCGTGCTGGACCTCACCGATGCCCAGTTCTGCCTCGACACGGGGCACTTCGTCGTCGGTGGCGGCGACCCCGTCGCGGCGCTGCGCGACTTCGGATCGAGGATCAACCAGGTGCACCTCAAGGACGCGAGTCGGGACGTCGTCGCGGCCATCGTGGCCGACGGCGATCCGGTCGAGGCCGTGTGGACGCGGGAGGCGTTCCCGCGGCTCGGGGCCGGGGACATCGATATCGACGCCTTCCTCACGGTCCTGCGCGACACCGGGTGGTCGGGGTGGCTCGTCGTCGAGCAGGACACCCTGCCGACGACATTCGAGAGGTTCGCCCGAGCTGCCGACGACCAGCGCGCCAACCGCGCCTTCCTGTCGGCGCGCGGCCTGTAGGTGTGGCTACTCGCCGCAGCCAACCTCCTGGACGCGGTTACTTCGCCGTTGCCACCACATCAGCGTTGAAGCAGGTCGCCACGCCCGTCGGTTCCTGCCGAAGTCCTACGGCCGCGACCGAGACACCCAGCTCGAGACCGATCAGGTGCCATTTCTTGTAGGAGCACATGTAGCGCCACTGGGAACGGTCCAGACGTTGCATTCCTCGAAGCATCGCCGAATGTATTCGGTATCTCCTCGAAGCAGACCCACGCCCTTGCGGATGTCGTAGGGAATTGGTGTTCCATCAGGCTTCACGCTGGAGACGACCTCGACCTGCCCCGGACGGTCGAGGATCCCTCGCTCTTCGGTCGCATCAGCGTGGGGATGTCGTCCACGGAGCCGGGCGGAAGGTGAGCCCGGCTTCCGGTCCACCCGGTCGCGTTGGCGATGGCCGCGCACTTGCGTGCCCAGTCCACCAGATCGCAGGCCAGCGCCGGCTGGTCGCCGTAGGCCAGGCTGTAGGTCACGCCGGCTGATTTCGCCTTGTGCGCGAGCAGCGGGCCGCAGAACGCGTCGGCCTCGACAGTGACGTTGATGACGTGCTTGCCGTGGTTGAAGGCGCTAGGCAGTGTTCGGCCGCGGCGATGGGATTGCCCGTGCACTCTACGATGATCTCGATGTGCGGATGGGCGATCTCCTTGGATACGAGTCGCTCGCGCGTTGGAGCCGGGCGGTCGGCGCGACGGGCTACTGCGGCTTACGCTGCGGCTGTGCCACACGCTGCGGCGGGGAACCCTGCGCACGACGGGGCGCGTCGCGCTGTGCTCGGCGGCCTTGTCGGCAGCGGCGGCGGCGGGCGACGGGCGTTTGTCGACGCGACGGGCGTGCCCGTCGCGCTCCCGACGGCGATCCGCCGACTGGTCGCCACCGATGAGGGGGTCGGCGCGCTGCTGCTCGGCCTGGGCGTGCCCATGGTGGGGTGCGCAGGGACCATCGAGGACATGGACGTCATCGGCGCGTCACGGGCACCGGACCCGCAGGTCGTTGCGGCGTTGCGCCCTGACGTGATCGTGACCGGTGCAGTCGATCGTGTGCACGATCTCGTGGAAGTCGGGTTGGTCGAGGCGCTGCGGAAGGTGGCGCCTGTCGTGGCGGTGGATGTCGGGCGCCCGTCGGTAGCGGTGGCCGATCTGCGGGCCCTGCTCGGCCCCGCCATCGGAGGCAGGCCGGCAACCGAGCCCGTGTCGGATCGTCGGGTCGGTGCGCCGATGGCGCGGCCCCGGCCCGGGTTGGACCCGGCAGGTCGGTCCTGAGGTCGTCCGTCCCAGGTGCCGGCTCGGCTCAGACGTCTTCGACGAGGTCGGCGATCGAGGCGACAACGCGGCTGGGCCGGAACGGGAAGCGGTCCACCTCGTCGGCCTGCATGATCCCGCTGAGCACCAGAACTGTGCGGAGCCCGGCTTCGAGACCGGCCACGATGTCGGTGTCCATCCGGTCGCCGACCATGACTGTGGTCTCGGAGTGTGCCTGCATCCGGTTGAGCGCGGCGCGCATCATCAGCGGGTTGGGCTTGCCGACGAAGTAGGGGTCGACCCCGCTCGCGCGGCTCATCAGGGCGGCGACGGATCCTGTCGCCGGCAGGACACCCTCGTCGGAGGGTCCCGTCGGGTCAGGGTTGGTGGCGACGAACCGCGCACCTGCGCGGATCAGGCGGACCGCGGTGGTGACGGCTTCGAAGCTGTAGGTGCGCGTTTCGCCGAGCACCACGTAGTCGGGCTCGGAGTCGGTGAGGACGTAGCCGATGTCGTGCAGCGCGGTCGTGAGGCCGGCCTCTCCGACGACGTACGCGCTCCCGCCCGGCCGCTGGTCGTCGAGGAACGCCGCAGTGGCCAGTGCCGAGGTCCAGATCGCCTCGGCCGGAATGTCGATACCGGTGTGCCGGAGCCGGAACGCCAGATCCCGCGGTGTGTGGATCGAGTTGTTGGTGAGGACGAGGAAGGGCGTGCCCGTCTCCTTGAGCCGGTCGATGAACTGGTCGGCGCCGGGGATCAGTCGACCTTCGTGGACGAGTACGCCGTCCATGTCGGTCATCCAGCACTCGATCGGCTTCGGATCGCCCATGGGGACGAGGGTAGGTGTCGCCCTGCCGGCGCAAACGGCCGCGGTCCGGGACCACCGCGGCGGGGTGGTGCTTCACGCTTCCCGCTCGTGCGTCCCCCGGTCGGTGGTGCGCGACCCTGGGTCGGGGAACCGCTCCCAGCCGGCCAACACGGGGGCGAGTGCCTCTTCCTCGCGGTCGAGATGCTCCAGCAGGTGCGTCGAGAGTGTGGTGAGGGCGGTGATCAGGCGGAAGCGGCCCATGTCGGCCGGGGCCGCGCCGTCGCCGTGGTCGTCGAGGGCATCGACGGCGGACTCGACCTCGTCCAGCAGATCGGAGACCGTGCGGTGGTCGGCTTCGAGCCGATCCAGGACGGAGGCCAGGTGGGGCGCGTCGCGCCGGACCGCGGGGAAGAGGGCGAGGTCCTCGGCGCCGTGGTGGCGGTGCACGAGCTGGCAGTAACCCAGGCAGTTGACCCGCAGCTGGAACAGCAGGCCGCGGCTGTCGAGCCGGGCCAGACCCTGCCGCAGCTCGGCGGCCGCGGCCCCGCTCGCCGCTTCCCTGGCCAGGCGGCGGCACGCCCGCAGGTCGTTGCGCAACACCCGGTGGATCGCCTCCAGCTCCGCCAGCAGCGGGTTCGCGACCGAGTCGGGCCTGGTGGTGGTCATGGGGTACTCCCCGGCATCAGCAAAGACTTCAACATTGAAGTGAATGTAGCACGCCATGACTTCAAGAGTGAAGTGAATTTACACCAGTCGTGGTTCAATCCTGAAGCGTCAGAGGTATGCTGGGACCATGCCGGAGTCGTCCGCAGGACCAGCGCCCCGGTGGCTGTCGGCGGACGAGACGGAGGCGTGGAAGGCCGTCGCGGCCATCGCGATGCTGCTTCCCGGCGCGCTGGACGGTCAGCTGCAACGCGACGCCGGCATCAACCTGTTCGAGTACCTCGTCATGAGCGAGCTGTCGATCGCCCCGCACCGCACCCTGCGCATGAGCGGACTCGCGCGGATCGCCAACGGCTCCCTGTCGCGCCTGTCCAACGTCGTGAAGAGACTCGAACGGCACGGCTGGGTCCGTCGCGACGTCGACCCGGATGATCGGCGGATCACCACCGCCACCCTCACCGACGCCGGGTGGAACCTCGTCGTCGCCGCCGCACCCGGTCACGTCGAGGAGGTCCGGCGCCTGGTCATCGACCCGCTCACCGTCGCCCAGCTCCGTTCCGTCACCGCGGCCGGCGAGCGCATCCGGATCCGACTGCAGGAAGGGAACGGCAAGCGCCCGCCCCGCAACCCGGACAGCGCTCGCTGACGCCGGACCGGTTCCGGGGTCCGGATGCGAGGGGCGCCGCCACTCGGAGCTTTCCGGCCGTGGACACCTCCAAGAAGATCCAGGTCAGCAAGGTCATCGACGCTCCGGCGAAGGACATCTTCGCCCTCCTCGCGGATCCGAACCGGCACAACGAGATCGACAGGGCCGGCATGTTGCGCGGCGTCAATGGCGAGTCCGGTGCGCTCCCCGAGGTCGGCCAGACCTGCACGATGAACATGTACCAGGAGGCGTTCGGCCCGTACCGGATGATCAACTCGGTCACCGCGCTCGTCCCCGACGCCCGCATCGGCTGGGCGCCCTCGATGGTCCCGGCTGCGAGCTCGCCTCGAAGCTCGGCGACATGAAGGTGGGCGGCCACACGTTCACCTACGACCTCCAGGAGGTCGAGGGAGGCACGCAGGTCACGGAGACCTACGGACGGGACCGGGGCCAAGCACCCCGAGTTCAGAAGCTGCTCCCGATTGTCTCCGAACAGGATCTGGCTGCGACGCTGGACAAGATCAGCGACGCGCTCGCGTAGCAGCCGCTGGACGGTCGGGTCGGTACTCACGGAGTCGGCGCGGACCGCACCGCGAACCGGCGTGTCGCAGCGCACCCCGATGCGGGTGCGCCGGTGCACGGCTTATGCGACCGGGTCGAGATTGCCGACGGGCGACGCCGACCGCGGCGAGGATCGCGGGCAGGGCCGGCCGAACAACGGTGAAGTTCGACGGACTCCGAGCCTCAGGCGTCGAGGTAGCCGAGGTCCTTCAGCACCACCGCACACAGGTTCGGCGTTCGGGAGCACGTGGGCTGCACCTGCGGGCCGCCGGAGTAGTAGCGCCGCAGCTCCTCCGAGAACGGCACGGCCGGCGTCGACGCCGGACGATCACCCAGCAGCCCGAGGGCGATCTCCAGCTCGGCCCTCGTCACCTCGGCCTGCCACAACCGCTGGCTCACCCGGATCGCCTCCTCGACATCCGCGTCGACGTGCAGCAGCGACCCGCCCACCAGCGGTTTCACGGTCCGGCCACCGCGGTAGCGATCGCGGACCTCCTCCCAGTCGAGCTCCCGAGTCATTCCAGGAACCCGAGATCCTTCAGCACGTGGGCGGCCGAGGTCGCCCGGACGTCGGCGACCATCGCGCGGTACTCCTCCACGAACAGGCCGGCGTGCCTGCTCATGCCATCGGCCTCGATGAGATCGGCGGCCTTCTCCAGGTGTTCGCGGGCCAGGGTGTCGCGCCAGAGGGCGTGGCGGATGTGCACGCCCGCCTCGTCCACTCCGGTGATCTCCAACGTCTTGCCGCCCGCGACGGTCGGGATCTTCTTGCCTCCCTCGTACCGCGTCATCACCTGCGCCCAGTCCAGCGGCACGTCATCCCCTCCCGTCGGGGTCGGGCACCGGGGCGAGACCGGGCCGGGCCAGCTCGCCCATGTGCAGCAGCATCGCTTCGTGCCTGCTCGCGGCGGACGCCTCGTCGCAGGCCAGCACCGCAGCCAACGATTCGACGCCGTCCCCGCGCACGCACATCACCACGAGCGGCTCGCGGTGCTGCTCCGGCAGGTTCACCAGCTGCCCCAGCAACTCCGACCAGCTGCAGACCGTGGCGAGGTCACCCGCGTCGGCCTCGGCCAGCCGCGCCTCGGCCAGCCGCGCGATGCGTCCCGAGTAGGGCAGGCCGAAGTAGCGGAACACGGCCGGCCGGGACACCATGCCCGCCACGACCTGCACGCTCACCTGTTCCGCCAGCGTGGGGTCGGCGAGCCGGTGGGCGCAGGTGTACTGGACGGCTTCGAACGTCGCGCGCACCCGTTCGAGCCACTCGGCGAACTCCTGCGCGATCGCCGGATCACTCGCGGGTCGCGTCGCAGGCATGTGTGTCCCTTCCGGCATTGCGGACGTGCCGAGCGCCGGCCGGCCGTCACCGGCCGGTACCCGTCAGCAGAACTGCAGGTCAGGGCGTCGGAACGACCGTCTTGACCATCATTGCGATGTGTTCGGCCTGCACCACCGTGAGGTCCTTCGACGCCGGGGCGTCCCCGCGGATCGCCTCGTGCGGCACGACCACCCAGCACGCGCAGCCCCAGATGCACTCCCCGGCCATGCCGTCGAACCGGATGGACTGTTCGGAGAGGAGCACTCCCAGGTCGAGCAGCCACGAGTGCATCATCAACTTCTCATCCCACGACTCGATGGCGTCATAGGCGTCACGAGCGGCGAAGAACGCCGTGAAGTCGCTCTTCGCGACCCCCGGGATGATCACGTTGCAGTACGCCGTGAGCTCGTCGAAGAACTCCCCGTGCGACGTGTTGATCGTGCCGTCCTCGCCGTCGAGCACGTAGACCTTGAGGGTGTCGATGAGCTTCTGCTCGAGCGTGTCGTTCCACAGCTCGCGCGGCGCGACCGTGTGGGCCTCGATGTAGTCGGTCTTGAACCCTTCCTTGAGACCCGACCACTGCGGGATGTAGCCGATCCACTTGCCGACGACCTCACGCCACTTGGATCGCGGCTCGCCGGGCAGCACCTCCACCCCGGGGTGGGTGAACTTGGCGACGTCGAAGACCGTCCAGGTGCGGTCGCCTGAGATGTTGCGCTCGTGCGGTGCCCCGGTGAATCCCATCGGGCGCAGCATCTTGAACAGCAGCCTGCCGTAGTCCTGCACCACGAAGCGCATGAACGAGTCGTTCACGAACTTGCGGGTGACGCCCTTGCGGAGGGCATCGCGGATCGCCGGCTTGCCGGTCTTGGTGTAGGAGCCCAGCCGCTGCCAGGAGTGCTCCTGCGGCAGCGCGAAGAAGCCGCCGGTGAACGGGTTCTTGTACAGGTCGCCCCACACCGCCATGACGCCCTGGTTCTTGGCGTCGTCGAGCATGCAGTCGATCTCGTTCATCGTCGGGAAGAGCGCCGCGTCCCCACCGACGTGCTTCTCGTCGCCGGAGAACGGCATGGCCGCCACCCCGATCACCGGGAGGCGGCGGCCGAGCTTGACGTTGGAGAGGTGGCGCGCGAGGTCGACGACCATCCCGCTGCCGGTGCCGCCCGCCATCGAGAAGAACACGAGCACCAACGAGGGCAACCTGGTCTTGTTGATGCTCCCGACGAAGTCGTCGAGCTCCTTCTCCAGGGACTTGTCCTCGCCGTAGTAGTAGTGCCCGTAGATCGCCTTGGCGATCGCGCGGGGAATCGAGTCGCCCGCCTTCGGCATTTCGGTGTCGCTGGGCAGCCACGGTTCGTAGTTCGGGTTCCAGTAGTAGCGCGGGTATTCCATCTTCAGGAATTCACGCCAGCGGTTCAGGCTGGTCATGAGGTCCTTCTTCGCCGGCACTTCCAACGACACGGTGCGCACCTGCGCGCGGTCGGTCGGGATCCCCCGCTCCTCCAGACGCTGGTCGAAACCGCTCGCGTACTCCTTGAGCTCGTGCTGGTCCTGGTCCCCGATATCGATGGACAGGCCGGTGAACCGTGCGCGGGGGTCCTCCAGCATGTCCTCGATCTCGCCCGTCCGCAGCAGCGCTTCGACCATGTACGCGCCGGTCTTCCCGATCCCGATCGCGTGGATGCAGTGCGGCGCCTGGGCGCCGGTCGCGCTGTGATACATCGACAGACCCATTGCGGTTCCTCCTGTTTCGGGCGAGCGGTGTTCCCGTACGTCCGTCCTGGCGGTGCGTTGAGATGTTTACCTGTGGTGTCGGTGGGGCCCCTGGGTCATGCGGATCAGTCCAGGTAGCCGAGATCCTTGAGGATGGTCGCGGCCGTCGTCGGCCGTTCGTCGGCGATGTAGGTGCGGTAGTGGTCGATCACATCGCCGTAGTTGCGCGTCATCTTGCCCTCGTCGAGCAGCGCCATCGCCTTCTCGAGGTAGGCCCGGGTGATCTTGTCCTGCCAGAGCCGGTGGGAGACGTAGATGTACTCGTCGTCGGCACCGGTCACCTTCAGCGTGCGCGCCCCCGGCATCGACGGGAGCTCGGCCCCGTTCTCGTAGCGCTTGACGACATCGGCCCATTCGGTCGCCATCTCCGCCTCCACTCAGCCCGACGCCGCCACGCCGGCACCCGACGCGGCGATGGTGGCCACCTCCTCGTTGCTGATCGGCGAGGAGATGGCCTCCCCACGGATGGCGGCATGCGGAACGACCACCCAGCAGGCGCAGCCCCAGATGCACTCCCCGCCCATGCCGTCGAACCTGATCGACGGCTCGCAGAGCAGCACACCCAGATCGAGCAGCCAGGAATGCATGAGGAGCTTGTCGTCCCACTCGAGCGGGTCGTAGAGATCGCGCGAGGGGACGAAGATCTCGAGATCGAGCTTCGAGGCGCGCGGCACGACCACGCTGACGAATCCGGAACCCGGCGTCTCGACCGTCTGCACCACCGCCGGCACGCGGGTGCTCGCCACCTCCGGGATCGCGCCGGCCACCGCCGCCGCGGCCGCCTCGCCGTCCGTGCCCGAACCGAACACCCTGGCCTCGGCGTACTCGGT
This sequence comes from uncultured Actinomycetota bacterium, assembly GCA_963841985.1. GTDB lineage: Bacteria > Actinomycetota > Actinomycetes > Mycobacteriales > Pseudonocardiaceae > Pseudonocardia. The sequence goes on along the minus strand of CAWJFD010000007.1, from coordinate 28,675 downwards.
GCTGAAGCCCTTGGTCAGGCCGAGCGACGCCGAGCGAGCCGGCGCCGTCCAGGCTGCGGGTGGTCAGGATGTTGATCCACCGGTCGCTCTGCTCACCGCGGATGGCCGGGTGCCACTGGTCGCCGGGGACGGCCAGCCAGTTGAGCGCCTTGAGGGTCTCGTACAGGTCCTTCCCTCCGTCGGCGGAGAGGAACGAGGCGATGCCGGGCACCACGCGACCCGGGCGCGGGCGCCCTCCTCGGGGACCGCGAAGAACCCGCCGGTGAAGGGGTTCTTGTAGAGGTCGCCCCACACCGCCATGACGCCGTTGTTCTTCTCGGTGTCGATCATGCAGTCGAGCTCGTTGATCACCGGGAAACGAACGTCGGGGGACTCGGGGGTCGATGGGAGCACGCCCACGCCGATCACCCACGGCCGGCGGCCGAGCTTGATCGAGGACATGTGCCGGGCGATCTCCACGACGATCCCGGAACCGGCGCTCTCGGCGAGGCGAGAACGCGATCACGACCAGTGGCGTCTTATCGCTGCTGAGTCCACGCCGGCGGCGAAGGCGTCCATCGCCGTGGCGATCTCCTTGTTCTGGTAGTACTCGGAGCCGTAGATCGCCTTGGCGATGGCGCGCGGCATCGGCTCTCCCGCGTCCTGGGATCTCCAGGTCACCGGGTAGCCACGGCTCGTAGTTGGGGTTCCAGTAGTACCGCGGGTATTCCATCTTGAGGAACTCGCGGTAGCGGTTGAGCGCCGTCGACAGGTCGGCCCTGGTCGGGATCGGCAGCTCCACGGTGGTCACCGCGCCACCGCCTGCCGCCTCGCGCACCCCCGACAGGTCACCGATGTCCACCGCGAGTGCGGTGAAACCATCGGGAGCGTCCTCGAGCAGCGCGGTGATCACGGCGGCGCCGGTGGGACCCAGGCCGAGGACGTGCAGTGAGAACGGTCCTTCGTGATCCCCGGCGTGGTGGACGTGCTCGTTGCTCAGGGCCTCGATGCGAGCCAGGGTGCTGTCATGTTCATGGTCGTGCCCGTGTCCGTGTCCGTGCTCGTCAGCCATCAGGAGGACCTTTCGAATTGGGGGCGGTTCTCGGGAGAGGTCCGGCTCGGACGACCCGCGAACGCGCGTGTCCGGATTGCCCGTTCAAGATGATTCCGCTTGGCCCGAGCGGCCCGGAGCGCGTCGATGGACAGCTCGGCGTACTGGAACTCGTACTCCTCGTCGCCGCACTGGCCCAGGACGCTGCCGTCGAAGTCGACGATCACAGAGTGGCCTGACCACCGGTGCGCTCCGGTCGTGCCGGCGGGATTCACCGCGACGACGTAGCAGTTGCCCAACCACGCCGCGGCGCGCGCGGCCCGGACCTGGTCGGCGGCCGACACGTCCGGGGCGGCCTGGCACCGGATGAGCAGCTCGGCGCCCCGCACCTGGCAGCCCGACGGCGTGACCGGGTCGTCGGTGCAGATGCTCAGGCCGATCTGCAACCCGCCCGGTCCGCTCACGACGTCGGGCGGGTCGCCGCCGGTGCTGCCGGCGACCCGCCGGTGCCGCATGACGACACGACCCCGATCGTCGATGAGCACGAAGGAGTGATCGGGATCGGGCCCGTCGCCTGCCGCGGTGGAGAAGACGCCCCACACCCGCGCCCCGCGGCAGGCCCGCGCGAAGAGGTCGACGTCCTCACCGGGCGCCGTGAGGACCTCCACCCCGCGGTCCTCCGCGAAGCCGTGCGTGCTGTACTCCGGGAACACGACGAGATCCAGCCCTGGCTCGCCCTTGACCATGCCGCCGACGAGGTCGGCGATGGTGAGGTGGTTGAGCCGGGCCTCGGTGCGGGTCCGCGGGGCGGGGATCGTGTAGCTCATCACGGCCACGCCGACCTTCCTGCGGTCGCGCACCTCCGCCCGACGGGCCGGGTCTCTCGGGATCACGAGACCGCGCAGCTTCCGCGGTCCGCCATGATCGGTCCGGAGGCCGACGGCGTGATGTCGAAGTCGAACATCGCGGTGGGCAGGTAGAGCGAGCAGCAGGCGTTCGGGATGTCGACGACACCGCTGACCCGGCCCTCGATCGGCGCAGCGCCGAGCAGCAGGTACGCCTGGGCCCCGCTGTAGCCGAACTTCTTGAGGTACTCGATCGCGTTCAGGCAGGCGTTGCGGTACGCGACGGTCGCGTCGTTGTAGTAGTTCGTGTTCGTCGTCGTGGTCCACCGAGATGCCGATGAACGTGACGAACTCCGAGTAGCGCGGCTCGACGTTGCCCGGCATCAGGATCGGGTTGGTGGTGACGCCGTAGGTCTCCATCCCGCCCTTGATCAGATCGACGTGGAAGTCGATGAACCCGCCCATCTCGATCGCGCCGCAGAAGGTGATCTCGCCGTCGCCCTGGCTGAAGTGCAGATCGCCGCCGGAGAACTTCGCGCCGGGCACGTGCACGGGGTAGAAGACCCGCGATCCCCGCGTGAAGTTCTTGATGTCGTGGTTGCCGCCGTTCTCGCGGGCAGGCACCGTGCGGGCGCCGTCGCGGGCGATACCGGCCAGCGCTTCGCCGGTCGCGGTCCCGCCGAGCACCTGTGCCTCCAGCGGCGGCAGGGCCAGCGGGGGCACGCGGTCCGGGTCGGTCGCGATCAACGCCCGCTCGCGCTCGTTCCACCTGGCCAGCAGGTCGGGGGACGGTGCGGTGCCGAACAGGCCGGGGTGCGTGATGCCGGTGAAGCTCACCCCGGGGATGTGCCGGGAGGTCGCCTTCTGCCCGCTGAAGTCCCAGATCGCCTTGTAGGCGTCGGGATACTGGTCGGTGAGGAAGCCGCCGCCGTTCACCTTCGAGAAGATGCCGGTGTAGCCCCACCCCTGGCCGGGGGCGTCGCCGATCTCCTGGGGCACCGGACCGAGGTCGAGGATGTCGACCACCAGCAGGTCGCCGGGTTCGGCACCTTCGATCGCGATCGGCCCGGACAGCATGTGGCAGCCGTCGAGCTCCACGTCGCGTACATCGGTGGCCGAGTCGTTGTTGCCGATCTGCCCGTCGGTCCACTCCCGGCACTCGATGCGGATCGACGAGTCCGGCTTGACCGTGGCCGCTGCGGGGATGTCGGGGTGCCACCGGTTGTGACCCGGCACGGCCTGATCACGCATCGACTTGGCCTGATCCACGCTGAACACCACGTCAGGCATGGCGGATAACCTCCTGCGACTCGGGGACAACGGTCATGGAAGGGGTCATGGAAGGGGTCAGGGTCGGGGGAGGAGCGCGTGGCGGGGATCGGTGGAGTGCCGTTGGCCGCGTCGCGCCGAGCGGGGTGGCGGGGACGACACCACCGCCGGCTGGTCGGCGCTGCGGTGCTGGGCGTCGAGGGCGGTGCGCAGGCTGGGATCGAGGGATCGCAACGCCGGTGCTCCGAAAACCCGCCGACCGGCGCCGCCACATCCGGGGCAGACGGCCGGTGCCGAGGACTCGGCCATCGGCCGGTTCAGGTCGAAGCTCCCGCACACGGGGCAGGAGTACGTGTAGATCGCCACGGGCGGCCCCCCTCCCGAATTATCGTCACCGTAAGATAGTTCTCTGGCAAATATTCGTCAACCCTGCTTCTCGATCCACTCCGCCGTCCTCCGGTGGCGCCCGAGTCCGGCGACGACGAACTCGTCGAACCGTCCGGGCGCCGCGACGCCCAGAGCCCGCAGTACCACCGAGATCGGGGCCGACCTGGTGGAGAAGGGCTCCTGCCGGCCGAGCAGGAGCGGGCCGATCGTGAGGACGCCGCCGCGCCAGAGCGCCGCGGCCTGACTGCCTTCCCTGCCGGTGTAGTCCGCCTCGACGTAGCCGACGTCATCGATCATGGAGGCCGCCTCGAGCAGGGCGACCACACCCGGCGTCAGCACGGTGAACCCGGACTCCGGCCCGGTCAGGAAGTCGGCGCGGCGCCGTGCCGCGGGTGCCGTCCCACCCGGCAGGGTGGCCAGGCCGAGCGCGCACAACGCAGCGGGCGTCACGTCGGCGGCCGGTCCGGCCGTGATCGGGATCAGGCTCAGCTCGTCGACGTCGAGCGGGATCAGCCGCAGGTCCGGGTGGGTCCGCGAGATCGCCGCGAGCGCGGCCGTCGCGCCGACCGCTCCGGCCAGCTCGTACCGCAGCCCCTGGTCGGGTGCCGTCATCGGAGTCGTCTCCCGGTCGATCACACGCAACACGCCCAGCTGGTAATAGTGTCATCCGACGAAGATTCATTGTAAGGTACTCGTCTGGCGGAACGTGGCAATCGCCCAACGGGGGCAGCGGGTCGATGCTCCGTTCGGGCAGCAAGGATCGAGGGCGCGAAAGCGGATTCGGATGGACCGGAAGGCGGCAGGGTGGCCAACACACGTGGGGGCACGCAGGGACGGCGCACCGTTCCGCCGTTGGTTCGGCTGCTGGGTCAGGTCGAGCGTCGGGTGTCGCGGCAGTTGGAGGCGACGCTCGCCGCCGAGAAGCTGACGGTCGACCAGTGGCGGGTGCTCGACCTGCTGTCCGACGGTCCCGGTCGCACGATGTCCCAGATCATGGCTGCGACCGGAGTTCCCGGGCCGACCCTGACCAAGATCGTCGACAAGCTCATCGACGCGACGGCCGTCTACCGGCTGGTCGATCCCCGTGACCGGCGCCGGGTACTCGCCTTCATCTCCGACGAGGGCCGGATCCTGCACGAGCGGCTGAGCCCGGAGATCACCAGCGCCGAGGCGGACGCCCTGGTCGTGCTCGGCGACGACGCCCCGCAGCTGATCGAGTTGCTGTCCCGGCTCACCGACAACCGGTGAGCCGCCAACCGGTGAGTCGCCGCATCATCGAGAGCTACCGCTCGATGGTCGTCGCGCATGCCGCCTGACCGACCGCGCGCTCGCCGGACAGCGGAGGGTGACGAAGACTCGGGCCCTGGATCGTGTACTGCGCGGTATGCTGCCCTTTCAGCACACATCATCACCCATTTGTTGCAATGACCGTCAGCACCCAGTCAACACTCGTGCAGCAGACTCGACAACATCCCCGCTCCCGCAGAGGGAGGTCTTATGGCTGCGGACGTCATGGACGTCGCTTTCGTGGTGCCGGGAAGTGGCCCGTCCGGGATCTACGGCCCGTCGTGCCGTGCGAGCGGCCGGCTGGCCGTTGCGGAGATCAACGACGCGGGCGGCATCCTCGGTCGCGAGGTGCGCCTGCGACCGGTGGACGGCGGTCAGTCGCCGAGGTGCGTGGCGGACGAGGTCGACTCGCTCGTGACGTCGGGAGCGGTCTCCGCGGTGGCCGGATGGCACACCTCGGCCGTCCGGCAGGAGGTCGCTCCGCGGCTCGACGGCCGTGTTCCCTACGTGTACACGGCCGTCTACGAGGGCGGGGAGCAGACGCCCTGGGTCTTCCTGACGGGTGAGACGCCGCACCGGCAGCTGCTGCCGGCCATGCGGTGGATGGCGCGCGAGATGGGCATCCGGAGCTGGTACATCGTCGGCAACGACTACGTGTGGCCGCGAGCCTCCGCCCGCCCGCCAGAGCCTTCGCCGGGTCCATCGGGGCGGAGATCCGCGACGAGATCTTCGTCGGTGTCGGCACCGAGGAATTCGGTCCGGTTCTCCGCCAGGTTGGCAGGTTGAGCGCTCCCGCCCGCAGGGCGTGCTGATGTTCCTCCTCGGATCCGACGCGGTGCAGTTCAACCGGGCGTTCACGGAAATGCGACTGCACGACCTCTGTGTGCGGCTCAGCCCGCTGATGGACGAGAACATGTTGTTGGCGACGGGCGCGGCCAATACGCACGAGCTTTATTCCGCGGCCGGTTTCTTCGAAGCGCTCGGGTCGGCGTACAGCATGGAGTTCGAGCGGCGGTATCTCGCCAACCTCGGGGTGCTGGCCCCGGCCATCACGTCGCCAGGGGAGTCCTGCTACGAAGGCATGGCCCTGCTCGCGCAGCTCGTGGCCGCCGCACGCAGCACCGACGTCGCACAGATCCACGGGGTGTCCGACTCGATCGCCTACGAAGGGCCGCGGGGCGCGGTGCGGGTCCACGATCGACACCTTCTCCAGCACATCTACCTCGCCAGGGCCGACGGCCTCGAGTTCGACATCCTGGCCGAGATCAACGGAGGCGCGTAGCCATCGCGATCACTTGTGGACGGTCCTGCGCCCGGGATCAGTAGCCGGCGCGGTGCCGCAACCCGGGAAGATCGCGGAGTACGATCACCCGGCCGTCCACGGAGATCAGCCCGCGGGTCGCCAACCGCTGCAGCACCCGGTTGACCGCCGGCCGGGTTGCCCCGACCATGGCGGCGAAATCGGACTGCGACAGACCCAGATCGAGCACGACGGAACCGTCGGCGACCGGGCGGTTCTCGGCCAGCCGCAGCAGTAGCTTGGCGAGCCGGCCACCCAGGTCCAGGAATGTGAGGTCGCCGTTCTGCTCGGTCAGCCGGCGGACCAGCCGGCCGAGGTAGCGCAGAACCGCGTCCAGCACCGTCGGATAGCGGCTCATCAGGTCGAGGACCGTCGTGCGGTTCAGCATCAGCACGGTGGTCGGCTCCGCCGCGACCACCGAGGCCGACCGCGGTGATCCGTCCAGGATGGCCAGCTCGCCGAACGTCTCGTGCCGGCCGAGTGTGGCCAGCATGACGTCGTCGCCGTTCGAGGAGGTCAGCACGATCTTGACCAACCCGCTTGCCACGATCATCAAGCGGTCGCCGGCGTCGCCCTGGTACCACAGGAACTGGCCCCTGCCGTAGGTGCGTCGCGTGCACGTCTCGGCCAGCTTGCGCAACGCGTCGTCGTCCAGCCCGGCGAAGAGCGCGGTGCCTCTGAGGACCTCAGCGGTCGCGTCGTGCCGTGTATCGCGTCTCACGCGAGCGACTCCGTATGCCGTGGGCGACGGCGGGTGCCATCGACCATACCCGGCGGTTCGAGAACTGGCGATGGCGCGGAAAGCGCGTGCATTTTCTCCGGCCCGGCTGTAACCGGGATGACACCCCGGCAGTGTTCTGGCTGGCTGCCGCGGTCGATCGTGCTCCCTAACGTCGATCACGACCAGCAGAATCGTGATCAAGGTGGCGGACAATGGACGACAACACCGATCGATCAATTCCCCAGGATTCCCCGCTAACGGATCTCCGCCCGGTCCGAACACTCAGCGCGGAGCTGGCGGACGCCGTCCAGCGGCACCGATCCGGTGATCCGAATGCGATCGCGGATCTGGCGCGCAAGGCCACGCCGTTCCTGTTCTACGTCTGCCACTCGTACCGGATGTCGAAGCACACCGCGGAGGACGTCGTCCAGACCACGTTGCTGACGCTTGTCCAGCACATTCAGACCGTGCGGGAACCGCAGAGTGTGTTGTCCTGGCTCGCGGTCGTGGCGCGGCGGGAGGCGATCCGAGTGATCAAGCTGGAACGGCGGGCCGAGCCGATTGGCGACATGGCCACGTTCGACCGCCCTGACGACGCCGATGATCCGTCACGCGTCATGGAGGTCGACCTGGTGAGCCGGGTGATCCGTCGGAATCTGGCCAAGCTGCTCGATCGCAAGGGTGACCTGCTGCGCCTGGCGTTCCTGGCCGACGTGCGGGACTACGCGTCGATAGCAGACACCCTCGACATGCCGATCGGCAGCATCGGGCCGACCCGTCAGCGGGGCCTCAAGGTCCTGCGCGACCTGGTCCGCGCCGACGAGGAGTGGTGCGCCGGCCTGCCGGCGTGACGGGCCGGCCGCCGGTCTCGCTGCGTGGGCTTCGGCGGAGACGGCAGGCCGGTCAGCGGATCTTGGCTCCGTAGACCCTCTCGACGGTCATCGCCATGAGCACGCGCCGGTCGGACACCATCACCGACCGGTACTCGTCCCAGTTCGGGTGTTCGCCGGCGGCGGCGCGGTAGTACTCCACCAGCGCCTGCACCTCGGGACCGTCGGGGTCGGTTCCCGGTCCGGTGAGGGTGACCGAGCCTTCGGCGGTGGCCCATTCCCAGCCGTCGGAGCTGGTCACCTCCAGTGCCGCTCGGGGGTCCCGGCGCAGGTTCGCCGTCTTGGCGCGCCCTTCGGTGATCGACACATAGATGATCCCGGCGGCACGGTCGTAGGTCGGCGTGACGGGCGACAGCTGGGGGCGGCCGTCCGACTTGATCGTCGCGAGTACGCCGAGTCGGCTCTGTGTGAGCAGGGCGTGCGGGTCGAATGGTGTGGCGGCAGTCATACCGGCCCCAACCGGCGGGTGGACGCCGGCTATTCCTCGGATTCGGTTGGTTCGGCGACGCGGCGCAGGCTCGCGTCGTCGTCCCGCGAGCATCGGAGGCGATCGATTGCCGAGAGTCAGGCGAAGTCCGCCGAGGTGAATGCGCGCGGCTCGATGAGCACCATCCAGTTGCCCGAGTTGTCACGGCCGACGGCCTCCACGCCGTAGGGACGCTCCTCCGGCGCCTGGATGAACTCGACACCCTTGGCCATCAGGTCGTCGTAGGTCGCGCGGCAGTCGTCCACGTTCATGCCGAGGCCGAACAGGCCGCCGTCGTCGAGCGCGCGGTTCATCGCGGCCACCATCTCCGGCGAGAACGGCGGGCCGGGGTTCGTCAGGTGCACCTGCAGCTCGGGCTGGTTCGGATGCTTCACGGTGCACCACCGGTAGGACCCGTCGCCGAGGGTGATGTCGGTGTGCTCGGCGAATCCGAGTACGTCGATGTAGAAGGCCTTGGACGCGTCGACGTCCTTCACGAAAACGCTGGTGATGGAGATATTGGTGATCATGCGTTCCAGGTTAGGAGTCGCCCGGCGACCGCTGCTTCTCCTGGATTGCGCAGCCGCGCCGCTCGGCCAGCCCCCACATGAACACGAAGCACCCCGGGATGCGCGGCGCCCCGCTCACGGCCCAGCGGCGCTGGAACTCGCTGGGTGTCTCGCCGACCAGCTCCCGGAACCGGCCGGAGAACGAGCCGAGGCTGGAGAAGCCGACCGCGTGGCAGACCTCGGTGACCGTCAGGTTGGTGGCCCGCAGAAGATCCTGGGCGCGTTCCACCCGTCGCCGGGACAGGTGCGCCGCAGGCGACAGGCCGTAGGTGGCGGTGAACAGCCGCTGGAAGTGGTACTTGCTCAGGCCCGCCACCGCGGCGAGCGCTTCGAGGTCCAGCGGCTCGGCGTAGTGGCGGTCGGCATGGTCGCGTGCCCGGCGCAGGTGCACCAGCAGGTCGGCCGGGGCCCGGCGCGGCGGGGCGCTCACGGCCGACCAGCGTAGCCGCCTTCGCACCATCGCCGCCGCACCCGACGTCGAGATGACCGAGATGGCTGTTGTTCCGCCGCAGGACAGCCATCTCGGTGGTCTCGGCGGGCGACCTGCCGCCCTCAGCGCTGCGCAGCCGACAGCGTGGCCTCGAACTCGGCCTCGACGGCGGGGTAGAGCAACTGCTGGTCGTCGTAGAGCCCGGCCTTGACGGAGCGGCTGAAGTCGTCGACGACCGCCTCGGGCGCGCCGGCCTCGAGCGCGTCGAGCGCGGAGGTGGCGACCGCGGCCGGCTCGATCTTGTCGATGTCGAGCCCGGCCGTCAGGTCGGTGTCGACGAAGCCGACGTGCACACCCACCACCTGGGTGCCCTGGCGCTTGAGCTCGACCCGCGCCGCGTTGGTGTAGCTCCACGCCGCCGATTTCGACGCGGCGTAGGTGGCCAGCGTCGGGACGCCGACCCACGACGCCACGGACAGCACGTTGACGAACGCGCCACCGCCGTTGGCGGCGAGTGTGGGGGCGAACGCCTGCGTGGTCGAGATGAGCGGCAGGTAGTTCACCTCGAGCTGGGCGCGGGCGTCCTCGAGGGTCGCGGCCAGCGGGGTCGCCGGCCGGCCGATGCCGGCGTTGTTGACCACGATCTGCACGTCGCCCAGTGCCGCGGCGACGGCGTTCACCTGCCCTGCGTCGCTGACGTCGAGCGCCACGGGCACGAGCCGCGGATCCCCCGCGGGCACGGTCGTCACATCACGGACGGCGGCGTAGACCTTCGCCGCTCCACGGTCGAGCAGCTCCTCGGTGATGGCCCGGCCGATGCCGCGGTTGGCGCCGGTGACGATGGCTACCGAACCTTCGATCTTCATGACTGCCTCCACTGGACTGGTGTGTGCAGTTCTGGAGTATAGCCATCATCCAGATGAAGATGTCGGGTATCATCCATGTCATGGGTCACTCCCGCGAGGACAAGGCCAGAAGCCACGACCGCATCGTCCAGATCGCCGCGACACGGTTGCGCGAATCGGGTCTCGCCGGTCCCGGGGTCGCCGAGCTGATGCGCGACGCCGGCCTGACCCACGGCGGCTTCTACAAGCACTTCGGCTCGCGTGACGACCTCGTCGCCGAGGCGGTGGAGCAGCGCACTGGCCGACAACGAGGGCTTCATGACCGCGCTGCTGGCCGAGGCCGCCGACCCGCTCGCCGCGTTCGTCGACTGGTACACCTCCGCCGAACACCGCGACAGCCCGGGCGCGGGGTGCGGCGTCGTCTCGTTCAGTGCCGACGCACCGCGTGCGGACCAGCGGGTGCAGGCGGCCTACACCGCGCAGGTGGCAGCGCTATCTCGGGCACCTCGAGTCGCTGCTCGGCGATCGCCCGCGGGCCGCGGCAGCGCTCAGCACCCTGGTCGGGGCCGTTCTGGTGGCCCGCGCCGTCGGCCCCGGCGAGCTGTCCGACGAGATACTGCAGGCGGCGCGGGATTCCGTGATGGCGCTTGCGCCTGCCCGGTAGCAGACTCACCCGGCTCTGCGCGCGGTGACGGGTTACTGCTCGGCGTCGTCCGGACGAACCGGTCGGGCGCCGGTCGGTCACCAGGTCTTGTGAGGGTCGGCGAGCACGTCGTGGACGACGCTCGCGGCCTGCTCGGCGACGGCCGGATCGGCGTCGGGGGCGGCGAGCGTGATGAGGGCCTTCCACAGCGCCCACCCCCGCGCGCGGGCCCACATCGCGTCGTCGGCCGGCATCAGCGACCGGAAGAGCGTCGCGGCTGTTCCCGTCCAGCAGCGTCCAGGCGATCACCAGGTCGCACGCCGGGTCGCCGACCCCGCAGGTGCCGAAGTCGATCACAGCGGACAATCGGCCGGACCGGTCGACGAGCAGGTTGCCGGCCGCGACGTCGCCGTGGAACCACACGGGCGTGCCGGTCCAGGTCGCCGCGAGCGCGGCGTCCCAGACCGCGGTGGCGGTCTCGCCGTCGATGAGCGGTCCGAGCGTGGCGACGGCGTCACGGGTCTGGGAGTCGTAGACCGTGAGCGGGGCGCCGCGGTGGAAGCTGTGCGCGCCGGCGGGCGGGCCGCCGACCGCGTCGATGCGCTGCAACGCCACGAGGAAGCCGGCGAGATCGCGGGCGAAGGTGTCGAGGTCGGCGATCCGGTCGCGGTCGGCGGGGCGACCGTCGATCCAGCGCCGGATCGACCACGGCCACGGGTACTCGCCGGTCGGCACACCGAGGGCGAGCGGCACCGGGATCGGGAGCGGTAGCCCAGGTGCGAGCCGCGGAAGCCAGATCCGTTCCTTCTCGACGCCGGGCACGTAGCCGGCGGCGGTGGGCAGCCGCACCGTCATGGTGTCGCCGAGCCGGAAGGTGCGGTTGTCCCACCCGGGCAGCTCGACCGGGACGATCGGCAGCCCGGCCCACTCGGGGAACTGGGCGGCCACGAGCCGGGTGGCGAGCGCGGCGTCGATCTGATCGCGGTGCATCGCCGGCCATCGTGGCGCCTGGCGGCCCGCCGGACGACCGCTTTACGGCTGCCGACGCGGCGGGCCCGACACCGGGCGCGGACCCGGCGCCGCTCGCGCCAGGTCCGCGGGCGAAGCCGCTTTCCTCGATCGAACGAGCCATGCCGCCGAATGTGGACCAGCACCGATGAGGTTCGCGGGGGCCGTGGGTCTGACCCCACAACGGCAGCACCCACCCGGAAGGACCCCTCCCATGACCTCGACCACCACCGCCACCAGCAACGACACCGCGCCGGTCGGCCGGGCCGCCGCCCGCACCGGCCAGGTGCTCACGGTGCTGATCACCCTGTTCCTGTTGTTCGACTCGGTCACCAAGCTGATGCAGGTGGACTTCGTGGTGCAGGCCACGATGCAGATGGGCTTCCCACCGTCCACGGTCCCGGTGATCGGCGGCGTGCTGCTGGTCTGCCTGGCGCTCTACCTGGTGCCGCGCACCGCCGTGCTGGGCGCGGTGCTGCTCACCGGCTACCTCGGCGGCGCGGTCTGCGCGCAGATGCGGATCGAGGCACCGCTGTTCTCCACGACCCTCTTCCCGGTCTACATCGGGGTGCTGGTCTGGGTCGCGCTGTACCTGCGCAGCGCCGCGTTGCGGACGCTGGTGCGATCCAGCTTCTGAGGAGTTGATCGAGGGGCGCGGCGCCCGGCGGTGTGAGTTCCGCTCGCGTCGCGCCCCTCGTTCTTGACCCCTCGTTCCCTTGACGCGGCACCAACCGCGCGGAGACGCTGCATTCCGCCGAGAGCCGGTGTTCCTCTCCCGAAGCTGTGAGGCGGACCAAGATGCAGAAGTACGTGTACGAGTTCACCGAGGGCGGCAAGGACGAGAAGGACCTGCTGGGGGGCAAGGGCGCCAACCTCGCGGAGATGACCCGGCTGGGGTTGCCCGTGCCGCCCGGGTTCACGGTGACCACCGAGGCATGCCGGCGCTACCTCGCCGACGGAGTGGTGCCGCCGCAGCTGCGGGTGCAGGTGACCAGGGCGCTGCGGGCCCTGGAGGACCAGATCGGCCGCCAGCTCGGTGACCCGGAGGATCCGCTGCTGGTGTCGGTGCGGTCCGGGGCGAAGTTCTCGATGCCCGGGATGATGGAGACCGTCCTCAACATCGGGCTGAACGACGCGTCGGTGCGCGGCCTCGCCGCGGTCTCCGGTGACGAGCGGTTCGCCCGCGACTCCTACCGGCGCCTGATCGCGATGTTCGGCAAGACGGTGCTCGGCATCGACGGCGAGCGGTTCGCCGGGGCGATGGACGAGATGAAGCGGGCCCGCGGCGTCACCGACGACGTCGACCTCACCGCCGACGATCTCGAGGAGCTGATCGAGGACTACAAGAAGCTGGTGCAGGAGCAGACCGGGCGGCCGTTCCCGCAGCACCCCCGCGAGCAGCTCGACCTGGCGATGAAGGCCGTCTTCGACTCCTGGAACACCGACCGCGCCCGGCTCTACCGGCGCCGCGAACGGATCCCGCACGATCTGGGCACCGCGGTGAACATCTGCACGATGGTCTTCGGCAACCTGGGCGCGGATTCCGGCACCGGGGTGTGCTTCACCCGCGACCCCGGGACCGGCCGCCAGGGCGAGTACGGCGACTACCTGCCCAACGCGCAGGGCGAGGACGTCGTCGCCGGCATCCGCAACACGCTCACCCTCGCCGACTTCGCCGATCGCGACCCGAAGTCGGCCAACCAGCTGCACGCGGTGATGCGCCGGCTGGAGACGCACTACCGCGACCTGTGCGACATCGAGTTCACCGTCGAGCGCGGCAAGCTGTGGATGCTGCAGACGCGGGTGGGCAAGCGCACGGCCGCCGCGGCGTTCCGGATCGCCGCCCAGCTCGTCGACGAGCAGCTGATCACCATGGACGAGGCGCTGCAACGCGTCAACGGCGAGCAGCTCTCGCGGCTGATGTTCCCGCAGTTCGACCGGTCCGCCGAACGGACGCTACTGGCGAAGGGTCTGGCCGCCTCACCAGGCGCCGCGGTGGGTGCCGCCGTGTTCGACTCCGCCTCGGCCGTGGCCCGGCACGCGAAGGGGGAGTCGGTGGTGCTGGTGCGCCGGGAGACCAACCCGGACGACCTCGAAGGCATGATCGCCGCCACCGGGGTGTTGACCAGCCGCGGCGGGAAGACCTCACACGCCGCCGTGGTGGCCCGCGGGATGGGCCGGACCTGTGTCTGCGGCGCGGAGGCCGTCGATGTCGACGCCGCGGCCAAGCTCGCCCGCGTCGGCGACATCGTCGTCAACGAGGGCGACATCATCGCCATCGACGGGTCCACCGGCGAGGTGTTCCTCGGCGACGTGCCGGTGATGACGTCGCCGGTCGTCGACTACCTCGAGGACGGGCTCGACGCGGCGCTGGAGGGCGCCGACGAGGAGACCGCCGAGCTGATCAACGCGGTGCACCGGGTCCTCACCCACGCCGACGAGGCCCGGCGGCTGCGGGTGCGCGCCAACGCGGACACCGGCGAGGACGCGGCGAGGGCACGTCGGCTCGGCGCCCAGGGTGTCGGGCTGTGCCGCACCGAGCACATGTTCCTCGGCGACCGCCGGGTGCTGATCGAGCGACTCGTCCTCGCCGACACCGCCGAGACGCGGAACGCTGCGCTGGAGGCGCTGACCCCGTTGCAGCGCACGGACTTCGTCGAGCTGTTCGAAGCCATGGACGGCCTGCCGGTGACGGTTCGGCTGCTCGACCCGCCGCTGCACGAGTTCCTGCCCGACCGCACCGAGCTCTCGGTGCGGGTGGCCGTGGCCCGGGAGCGCGGCGAGGACATCGGAGTCGACGAGAAGCTGCTCGCCGCGGTGGAACGGCTGCACGAGTCCAACCCGATGTTGGGGCTGCGCGGGGTGCGGCTCGGCCTGGTCGTGCCCGGCCTGTTCGCGATGCAGATACGCGCCATCGCCGAGGCCGTCGCGGAACGGATCAAGGCGGGCGGCACCCCGCTGGTGGAGATCATGGTCCCGCTGGTCGCCTCGGTGATGGAGCTGCACCTGATCCGCGACGAGGCCGACGGCATACTGGTCGAGGTCGCCGAGAGCGAGAACGTCACCCTCGATGTCCTGATCGGGACGATGATCGAGCTCCCGAGGGCGGCGCTCACCGCGGGCCGGATCGCCGAGGCGGCCGACTTCTTCTCCTTCGGCACCAACGACCTGACCCAGACGGCGTGGGGCTTCTCGCGCGACGACGTCGAGGCGTCGTTCTTCGGGGCCTACTTCGACAACGGCGTGCTCACGGTGTCGCCGTTCGAGACGCTCGACGAGATCGGCGTCGGGCGGCTGGTCCGGATCGCGGTCGACGAGGGCCGGGCCGTGCGGCCCGACCTCAAGATGGGGGTGTGTGGCGAGCACGGCGGTGATCCGGAGTCGGTGCACTTCTTCCACAACGTCGGGCTCGACTACGTCTCGTGCAGCCCCTTCCGGGTGCCGGTCGCTCGGCTGGAAGCCGGCCGGGCCGCGATCGCCCACGACGACACGGCTGCCGGCCTGGCCGGACCTCGCTGAGGGACGCCGACCGACGTTCAGTCCACGGCGCGGTTGCGCTGGGCGGGCGGCGGCAGCGCCGACGGCGGCGCGGGTCGCCGCTCCTCGGTGTCCGGGTAGGTCCCGTCCGGGCCTGCCACCACGGGAAACGCGCGGTCGTCGCCGAGCGCATCGAGCGCGGGCGACGCGCGGGGCCGCGGAGCAAGCGCGGCGTCCAGCGCAGCCAGAGCGGGCCCACGCGCGGGCTCGATGCCGAGCACCGGTGTCACGTACGCGCGGGACGGAACGTCTTTCGGCGGCGGCCATGGCCGCGCCAGGGGGACCGCGCGTTCCTCGATCACACCCGGCACCCACGTGCCCTCCACCGGGCGCAGGCTCGTGGTCGGACCGGCGGTGAGAGCGGAGGCGGAGACCTCGCGCAGCTGTCGCCGGGCGCGCCGCAGCGCCCGTCCCGGGCCGTCGATCAACACCGAGAGCGCCAGCCGGTCGCCGTACGGATCCGGCAGCAGGCGGAGCACCAGATGCTGCCCGTCGTCCTGGCTCACGACGATCTCGCAGTCGCGGTGCCGGGAGGGCTGCCCGCTCGCGCCGGCCGCAACGGCGGGGCCGAGCGCGAGCCGCATCAGGTCACCGTGGGCCGCGCCCAGCTGCTCCTGATCGACACCGATTCCGCAGGCCTGTGGGCCGCAGGCGTCCAGGATCATGCCGCTGTCCACGTCCACCAGCAGGGCGGCCCGTATCGCCTTGTCCTGCATGAGCTGGCCGAGCACCGTGGCGAGACCGTCGGAGCGCACGTTGACCGCGTGGCGGTGGCGCCCCATCGGCATCGGCTCGATCCTCCCGCAGCTCGATGCCGATCAGCGCTGACCGGCGCCTGCGGGGAAGAACGCCTGCCCGTCCTGGGCGACCGGCCGGCCCGGGGAGGGCACAGCCATGTAGAACTGCTGCTCGATCACCCGCAGGTCGCGCCGGGCCATCGCCAGGTTGGCCTGCGCGCGGTTGAGGACCAGGTAGAGGAACAGCTTCTCGTCGCCGCCGCCGTGGATCGGACGGATCAGGTGGTACTGGGTGTCGAGGGTGATCAGGATGTCCTCGATGACCTCGCGCAGGCCCAGCTTCTGCATCACCTCGAGCTTGGTGCGCACCACGTCGCTGTTGCCCGGCGCGGCGACGTCGAGGTCGAACTCCGGGCTGCCGCCGCGGGAGCCGAGCGTCATGCCGCTGTCGTAGTCGACCAGTGCCACGGCGAACGCACCCTTGATGTTCGCGGCCATGTCGAGTGAATGATCGATGTTACTCATGATTTTTCTACGCCTCCAGCGTACGGCTTGTGCCGATATTCGGGGGATGATTCGGCACGCCCTTGATCGGGGGCCGAAGCGTAACTCTCCGCAGCGCCATTGCAAAAGGCCCGCAGCGATGTCGATGTTGAATTGGGGGCAGTTGAGATACTCATCTCAACTTCCGAAGTGCGGTGAGCAGGCGACGCATGGTGCTCACGTCGTCGGCCCAGTGCTGGCCGTGCACCGAGGTCGGTCGGGTTCCCGGGGCCGGCTCGGGAGCCGCGGGTGGTGGCCTCTCGGCGGTGCGCTGCGGCAGCGTCGTGATCACCGCCGGGACCGGTGCCTGGCTCTTCCGAGGTGTGGCGCGTGGCGCCGGCCGCGGTCGGCGCGGCAACGGCAGGGCGGCCACCTGGCGCCGGCTGGGCAGCGGTGGCCGGTCGGCCTGCGCCGGGCCTGCGGCCATCGCCGGCACGGGTGGAGCCTCCTGGGGTTTCCGTGGAGAACCGTTCTGACCTGCATCTTCTTGCGTGGTGACGGCCGTGCGTTGTCGAGGGACCCCACCCGGACCGGTGCGCGCGGTCGACAGTGCCCGGCGGGCCACAGCGAGGTTCGCCCGCGTGCGGTCCAGCCGCAGATAGATCAGCAGCGGTCGGCCCGATCGGCCGTCGAGCTGACGTACCAGGTGGTACGCGCGCCGCGAGGTGACGATCAGGTCGTCGAGCTCGTCGCCGGCCGCCGCGGCGAGGAAGCCGGCGGCGGTCGAACCCCAGCCGAGCACCGCGAGCGGCACTCCCGAGCCGGCCTCCGGCGCGGATCCGGCGCTGTCCAGCACCTTTCCGGTCGCACCGTCGGCTATGCAGGAGTAATTCGCTCCAGGTACCTGGAGCAGTTCCTGGAGCAACTCGCGGAACACCAGAAGAATGGTGCCATGACTTCTCTGAGTAACGGTGAGCGGGCCGTTCTTTTCGGTAAGTCGATCTCATAAGGGGTGCCGGACGGAGGAGTTCGAGAGGTCACGGCGAGCCCCCGTCGGAGCACGTTTCCCTCAGTGACAATGTCCGATGAGGTGGATCGAGAGGGTGTGTGACCTGCCGCAATCGAGCGGCTGCTCACCGTGATGTCCTCGATCGGGTGCCGGTGATCGTGATCGTGACGAGCGTGCAACTCGGCCGAGTGAAAGGGTGTAGGGCGCGCGGAACCCGCACGGGTCGGGTAGTTACTTTCCGTAGTCAGCACGGCACGCGTTGCGCTACCGCTGCGGCGACGACCGAGGCCGTCCCGGAATTCGCACCGGTGCTCGGCGGCGACTCAGCTGGGCGGGGTGGCCGGGTCCTTCGGATGGCAGCCGGTGGTGGTCTGCATGGTCGTGTTCACCTTCGTCCCGAGGTCGAACTGGGCGCCGAGGGCCAGGTCGGCGGCGCTCGTCTCGTGCTGGCCGGGCTTGTCGATCTGCAGTGTGGGTGAGGTGAACCCGTACTCGGCGATGATCCCGGTGACGATCTGCTTGGCGCGGGGCCAGTCGCCGTCCGCGATGTTGCCGTCGAAACCCCAGCTCGGAAGGTAGGTCGTGACACCGCCGAGGTTGGGGAAGTTGGCGCCGCAACCGCCCTGCTCGCCGTTGCGCTTGACCTCCCACGCGAACGGCCCGAGCTCGGCGTCGAGCTGGTCGCGGATGCGCTGCTCCATCTGCTCGTAGCGGGTGACGATCTCCTGGGAGCTGGGGCGGGCGGCGAGTTCGGCGGCCGGGTCCATGGCGGGTCCTTCCTCGGTGCAGCCGGTGGCCAGCGCGGCGACGAGCGCGATCGCGGCGACCAGCAGGGGACGGATGCGGATGGTCATAGCAGGGGTACCTCGTCCCGGAGGAAGTCGCCGAACCCGGAGTTGCGGCCCTCGATGCGGTTCTCCGGCAGGCCGGCCACGGTGGCGGCGATGTTGTGCTGGCTGGTGGTGCCGGGCACGAGGTAGGCGCTGTGCCCGGTGGACTCCTGCAGGCGGGTGCCGTCGGGGAGGTTCTGCTCGCGGGCCGACAGGTTGACCGCACCGTCGAGATGGTTGGGGTCGGAGCCGAACGACCCGAGATCGGCGACCGGGTCGCGGCGGGCCTCGATGACGGCCACGTGGCCGCCCGGGACGTGCAGGTCGTTGAGATGGTCGGTGCTGACCCCTGGGGAGCCGAACACCACGGCGTCGTCGACGGGGCTGGTGGTCTGCTGCAGCGCGTAGCCGGTGGTGCTGGACCCGTAGGAGTGGCCGAGGGCGGTCAGGTGCGGGTCGTCACCGGGTCGGGAGGCGTTGATGCCGTCGTAGAAACGGGCCAGGTCGGCGCCGCCGTGCTGGGCGGCGAACGGGAGCGCGACGCTGCGATCGGCCTGGAACGTCGTGTTCAGCTGGGGTGCGTCGTAGCCGATCCAGGCCACCGCGGCCACCCGCTCGGTGTCCCGCCCCTCGCGGAGGAGCTGCTGCTCGGCCGTCACGACCACACCGGCCACATCCTGGGTGTAGCGGCCGAGATCCCCGGAGACGGTGGACTCCAGGCCGGGAGTGAACACGGCGACGTGGTCGGCGGTGTCGATGTCGCCCACCGCGACCGCGGCCCTTGGTGCGGCGTGCCCGCTGATGTCGAGCAGCAGCAGCTGGCGGTTGTCGCCCGCGACGGTGTCCCGTACGGCGCCGAGTGCGCTGCGCTGCTCCTGCAGCCGAGCGAGCTGGTCGGTCAGCTCGCGGACCTCCGGCCGCTCCTGCGGACCCACCCGCGGCACGACGATCACGGGCTCCTGGCGGGCGGTCTCCAACCGGGCCTGGGTGGAGGCGATCTCACCGTCGAGGCGGGCGCCCTCGGATTCCAGCCGGGCGCGGTTGGCCGCGTCGCGGACCTCGGCGGGGAGGCCGTCGAGGTTGCCGACGAGCTGCGGGTTGTTGATGAGGACGTCGCGCTGCTGCTCGGGGGTGAGGGACCGCCACCACTCCTCGTTCTGTACGGGCGTCCCGCCGGGTGGCGGAGGGGGCGCCGCCGGGCCGGTGAAGGGGCGCTCGAGGCCGGTGTAGCCCAGCCCGGTGACCATCCCGGTGCGCGAGGCCAGCACGCCGTTGTAGTCGTCCAGCAGGGTGTTGATCCGCCCGCCGTGGTTGCGGACGGCGGCGACGGCCTGGTCGAACAGGGCGCGCTCGGCGGCGGCCGCCGCCGCGGGGTCCGTGCCGCGGGCGCCGGCGAGGCGGGCGGACGCGGCGCTGATGGCCTGAAGCTCGGCGTCGAGGGCACCGATGGCGGCCTGCACGCCGGTCCGGGTGCCGGTCAACTCGGCGGCGACGCCGACCAGCATGCGGGAGATGACGTCGGGGTGGTCACCGCCGTCACCCAGCGCGGTGCGGGTGGCCGCCGTGGCGGCGGGGGCGTCGTGCACGGGCGCCCGGTCGACGAGGTAGCTGGTGGCGGTGACGGGGTCGGCGCGCTGGGCGGCGGCCATCGCGGTGCGGGCGTGCCCGGCGGCTTCGCCGAATCCCGCCGCCATCGCCCCGATCGCGCCGGGATCAGCGGTGGCGATGTCCTGCGCCCGGTCCCACGGGCTGCCGACGCCAGCGGCGGCGATGACGTCGCTGATCGTGAAACCCATCACTGCATGCCGGCGAGGACGCCGCCGGCGGAGCTGCCGCCCGTGGCGGTCCCTACCGGGCTCCCGACCGGGCCGCCGGCACCGCTCCCGGTCGTGCGGACGGCGGCGGCAACCGCGGTGCTGGTCGTGGTGAGCCCGTCGCCCGGCCTCGGCTGCGGAGGTGACCCGGTGGGCGAGATCGGAGCGCAGCGCCGCCTCGGCCGCGCTGGCCCTGCCCTGCTGGTGCCGGACCGAGTCGAGCGTGCGGGCCAGGCCGGCGGCTGCGGGCACCCGGCCGAACGCGGCGGGGTTCACGACGATGCGGGCGTAGGCGCCCGCGCCCAGGTCGGCCGCGTCGGCGGTGGCCTGGTGGCCGGCCGCCCCGGCGCGTAGCCCGGCCGTGTCGTACCCCATGTCTGTCACGTGAACCCCCGAGCTCCACGCCGCGACGGCTGCCATCAGGACGTCACCAAGTACACGGGAGCTGCGGCTGTCCGGTTCATCCATGATCACCGTTTCGGGGTGTCACCGGCCGGATCCGGCCGCTCCTGCCCCGAATCGACGATCACGCGCCCGGATCAGCCGAGGTGCTGCGCCACCTTGTCCAGCGAGTGACCGCTCTGCACCGACCGGATCGTGCCGCTGCGCGAGCGCATCACGATCGACTCGGTGCGGGCGCCCTTCGGGGTGTAGCGGACGCCGCGCAGCAGCTCGCCGTCGGTGATCCCGGTGGCCACGAAGAACGTGTTGTCGCCGGTGACCAGGTCGTCGGTGTGCAGGACCCGGTCGAGGTCGTGCCCGGCGTCGAGCGCCTTGCGGCGCTCGTCGGCGTCCTTGGGCCACAGGCGGGACTGGATGACGCCGTTCATCGCCTTCATGGCGCAGGCGGTGATGATGCCCTCCGGGGTGCCGCCGATGCCGAGCAGCAGGTCGATGCCGGTGCCGTCGGTGGCAGCGGCGATGGCGGCGGCCACGTCGCCGTCGGAGAACAGCTTGATCCGCGCTCCGGTGGCGCGGATCTCGGCGATCAGCTTCTCGTGCCGCGGCCGGTTCAGCACGCAGACCGTGACGTCGGCCGCTCCGCCGCCCAGCGCCTTGGCCACCGCGCGCACGTTGTGCTCGGCCGGGGCGTCGATGTCGACCTCGCCGGCCACCGCGCCCGAGCAGACCAGCTTCTCCATGTAGAACACCGCGCTGGGGTCGTACATGCTGCCGCGATCGGCGGCCGCCATCACCGCGATCGCGTTCGGCATGCCGTTGGCCAGCAGGGTGGTGCCGTCCACGGGATCGACGGCGATGTCGTACTCCGGCCCGGTGCCGTCGCCGACCTCCTCGCCGTTGTAGAGCATCGGGGCCTCGTCCTTCTCGCCTTCCCCGATCACCACCACCCCGCGCATGGCGACGCTCGCGATCACCTCGCGCATCGCGTCGACGGCGGCCCCGTCGCCGCCCTCCTTGTCGCCGCGCCCGGCCCACCGGCCGGCGGCCAGCGCGGCCGCCTCGGTGACCCGCATCAGGTCCAGCCCGAGGTTGCGGTCCGGTAGCTGGTAGCGGACGCGTTCCGGTGCGCTCATGCCTCGGCCGTCTCGAGCGTGACGCCCGGGGCGTTCGCGTCGTGGTCCAGCCCGAGCTGGGCGCGGGCCACCGACACGATGTTCTCGGTGGTGAAGCCGAACTTGGCCTGCAGCACCTTGAGCGGAGCCGACGCGCCGAACGTGCTCATCCCGATGATCGCACCCTTCGGCCCGACCCAGCGGTCCCAGCCGAACGTCGTGCCCTTCTCCACCGACACCCGTGCGGTGACCGACGGCGGCAGCACCTCGTCGCGGTAGGAGGCGGGCTGCTTGTCGAACAGCTCCATCGACGGCATGCTCACCACCCGCGCGCGCACCCCGTCCGCGGTCAGCTGCTCGTAGGCGTCGACGGTCATCGCCACCTCGCTGCCGGTGGCGATGAGGATGACCTCGGGTTCACCCTCCGGCGGATCGGCCAGCACGTAGGCGCCGCGGGCCACACCGGTGGCCGAGCCGAACTTCTCGCGGTCCAGTGTGGGCAGCGGCTGGCGGGACAGCATCAGCGCCACCGGTTCGTGCCGGATCGGCATCAGCACCCGCCACGCCTCGGCGACCTCGTTGCCGTCCGCCGGGCGCATGTCGATCACGCCGGGCATGGCGCGGATCGAGGCGATGTGCTCGATCGGCTGGTGGGTCGGCCCGTCCTCGCCGACGCCGATGGAGTCGTGGGTGTACATGTGGATCAGCGGCAGCTCCATCAGCGCCGAGAGCCGCAGCGCGCCGCGCTGGAAGTCGGAGAAGATCAGGAAGCCGGCCTGGTAGGCGCGCAGCTTGGACAGCGCCAGTCCATTGGCGACAGCGGCAGCCGCGTGCTCGCGTACCCCGAAGTGGAGGTTGCGCCCGGCCCGCTCGTCCGCGGAGAAGTCGCCGGCCCCTTCGAAGGTCAACCGGGACTTGTTCGACGGCGCCAGGTCCGCCGAGCCACCGATCAGCCACGGCACCCTGGCGGCGACCGCGTTGAGCACCTTGCCGTTCGCGTCGCGACCGGCCACCCCCTTCGCGTCGGGGGCGAACGTCGGGATGTCGGCGTCCCAGCCGTCGGGCAGGGTGCGGCGCTGCATGTGGTTGAGCTGCTCGGCCTGCTCCGGGTACTCCGCGGAGTAGCGGGCGAACATCTCCTCCCACTCCCGGCGCAGGCCGCCGCCGCGCTCGCGCATACCCGCCCCGACGTGCTCGGCGACCTCCTCCGGCACCCGGAAGGTCTCGTCCTCCGGCCAGCCGTAGAACCGCTTGGCCGCCTTCACCTCGTCCACGCCGAGCGGTTCGCCGTGCGCGGAGTGCGTGCCCTGCTTGGTGGGCGCCCCGTAGCCGATGATGCTGTCGACGACGATCAGCGTCGGCCGCGTGGTCTCGGCGCGGAACGCCTCGAACGCGGCGCCCAGCGCCTCCAGGTCGTTGGCGTCGGAGACCTGCTGCACCGCCCAGCCGTAGCCGGCGAAGCGGGCCGGGACGTCCTCGGAGAAGGCCAGGCTGGTGGCGCCCTCGATGGTGATCCGGTTGTTGTCGTAGATCCAGCACAGGTTCGCCAGCTTGAGGTGCCCGGCGAGCGACGCGGCCTCGGCGCCGATGCCCTCCATCAGGCAGCCGTCGCCGCAGATGGCGTAGACGTCGTAGTCGAACAGCTCGTAGCCGGGCCGGTTGAAGGTGGCGGCCTGCCACAGCCCGGCCATCGCCATGCCCACGCTGGTGGCGATCCCGGTGCCCAGCGGACCGGTGGTGCACTCCACCCCCGACGTCCAGCGGTACTCGGGGTGGCCGGGGCACTTGGAGTCCAGCTGCCGGAAGCGCTTGAGATCGTCCAGGGAGACGGCCGGTTCGCCCAGCGTCTCGTAGTCGGGGTTCACCGACTTGACCCCGGCCAGGTGCAGCAGCGAGTACAGCAGCGCCGACGCGTGACCGGCCGACAGCACGAAGCGGTCGCGGTTGGCCCAGACCGGCAGCTCCGGGTCGAAGCGCAGGTAGTTCTGCCACAGGGAGTACGCCACCGGCGCCAACGCCATCGGCGTTCCGGGATGCCCGGAGTTGGCCGCCTGCACCGCGTCCATCGACAGGGTGCGGATCGTGTTGACCGCCAGGTCGTCGATCGTCGCGGTGGCAGCGGGCGTTTCGGTAGTCATCTGTAGGGCCCCCGTCGAGGTCGGACATGCCGTATCGGATGTGTGACGGACGCACGATGACGCGCGTCGAACCGATATGGATGCGGACGCGTTACCCGTGGACAGCCGGCAACCTCGACGGCGGTGACGGCCCGACCGTAGGGGCAGCCCGGACGGCGGTCAAGAACACTGCTTACCATCGGACTTGTGGTAGCGAAAGGTGGAGGAGGGACGTGCCCGGACCCGCGATGATCGAGCTCGCGGGCGTGTCGAAGATCTACCGCACCGGGAGCATCGAAGTACGGGCGCTGGATCGTGTCGACCTGCAGATCAGCGAGGGCGAGATGCTGGCCATCATGGGCCATTCCGGCTCCGGCAAGTCGACGATGATGAACATCCTGGGCTGCCTCGACGCGCCCACCGAGGGCAGCTACCTGCTGGACGGGGTGGACGTCGTCGCGCTGAGCGACCGGCAGCTCGCCAGGATCCGCAACCGCAAGATCGGGTTCGTGTTCCAGTCGTTCAACCTGATCCCGCGGACCACCGCGGTGCGCAACGTCGAGCTGCCGCTGGTGTACGCCGGCATCGCCAGCCGCCGGGCCCGCGCCAGAGCCGCGCTGGAGCAGGTCGGGCTGGGCAACCGGGCCAGTCACCTGCCCAACGAGCTGTCCGGCGGGCAGCAGCAGCGGGTGGCGATCGCCCGGGCGCTGGTCAACGACCCCGCGATGATCCTGGCCGACGAGCCGACCGGCGCCTTGGACAGCACCTCCACCACCGAGATGATGAAGCTGCTGGTCGAGTTGAACCAGGGCGGCCGCACGATCGTGATCATCACCCACGAGGACGACGTGGCCAGCTACGCCTCCCGGGTGGTCCGGTTGGAGGACGGCCGGGTCATCAGCGACGTGACCAAGGACCAACCCCCGATCGGGGTCGAACCGTGAACCTGTACGAGGCGTTCCGGATCGCCCTGCGCGGGCTGCGCGCCAACCGGCTGCGCTCGGTGCTGACCACCCTTGGCATCGTCATCGGAGTGTCCGCGGTGATCATCCTGACGGCCCTCGGTGACGGGATCAAGGCCGGTTTCAGCGAACAGTTCGGGTCGCTGGCCAACCAGATCTCCGTCACCCCGAGCCAGGGGGACCGGACCGCACGGGACATCACCGACAACGACGTGCTGGCGCTGACCGACCGCGTCCAGGCGCCGGACATCGCCTCGGTGGTGCCGATCGTGACCGGGGCCGGCCTGGTGCAGCAGCCCGGCGGCATCCGCTACCGCACGTCCATCACCGGCACCACCGCCCGCTATGCCGTCGCGACCAGCCTCGATCTGCTGGTCGGCACGTTCTTCGACGAGAGCCAGGAGCGCGCCAAGGCCAAGGTGGTGATCCTCGGGCCGGGTCCGGTCACCGAGCTGTTCGGCGGCGACGCCGGCCGGGCGATGGGCGCGGACGTGCGCATCGGGCGCTCCACGTTCCGGGTGATCGGGGTGACCAAGCCGGCCCAGCAGGACGACCTGGTGATCATGCCCATCGACGCGGCCCGCAGCTACGTGCTCGGCGGCGACGACACCGTGGACCGGGTGGTGGTCGAGGCCGCCTCCGCCGCCGCGGTGCCGGCGGCCGAGGAGCAGGTGAACCGGATCCTGGGGCCCGGCACAACATCGACGAACCGTCGGAGCGGGACTTCCAGGCCACCCCGCAGCAGGAGTTGCTGGACGACGCGAACCAGTTCCTCAACTTCCTGTCCCTGTTCACGACGGCGATCGCCGGGATCTCCCTGGTGGTGGGCGGTATCGGGGTGGCCAACATCATGCTGGTCTCGGTCACCGAACGGACCAGGGAGATCGGCATCCGGAAAGCGATCGGGGCCACCCGGCGGGCCATCCTGCAGCAGTTCCTGTTGGAGTCGACGGTGCTGGCCGCACTGGGCGGTCTGATCGGGGTGGTGTTCGGTATCGGCATCTCGCTCGTTGCCGGCGTGGTGCTCCCCAGGGCGGTGCCGGACTTCCCGCCGCCGACGGTCTCGGTCGCTCCGGTCATACTGGCGATGTCGATCAGTTTGGCCATCGGCCTCATCGCAGGCGGTTATCCGGCGAATCGCGCGGCGCGGATGCGCCCGATCGACGCCCTTCGGTGGCAGTGATCCCGTGAACGGTCACTCCCGTGCCGGCCGGCGGGCGCGGCTGGCCGTGTCGGACCGCGTCGCATGGTCCGCCGCGCCTGGTCACCGCCGGCTGCGCGGAGGCACCCGAACCGGTCCGCCGACCGTCCGGGTGGACCGCGGCGACGTGGTCAGTGCGGTCACCGCGACCGGCTCGGTGGTGGCGACGAACGAGCAGAAGCTCGGCTTCCCGGACGGCGGCCGGGTGACCGAGGTGCTGGTCCGGGTCGGGGACCGGGTCGAGCCGGGTCAGGTGCTCGCCCGGCTGGACGACCGTTCGCTGCGCCAGACCCTGGCCCAGCGCCAGGCCACCCTCGACGAGCAGCAGGCCGTGCTCGGCCGGGTCAGCGGCGACACCACGGTGGGTGGTGATGCCGCGAGCCTGGCCCAGGCCCGCGACATCCAGGAGGCCACCGAGGACGAGGTGGAGGCGACCGACGACGCGAACTCGTCGGCCACCGAGCGGGCCCGCGAGCAGCTCGATGTGGAGGAGTCGGCCCGGGATCTCGCGCAGCGGCAGTTGCGGACCGCCCGCGCGGCCTGCGCTGCGGGCGCCACCGGCGGCACGACCGGCACCGGGACGGGCACCGGTACGGCGAGCACGACGTGCGACACCAGCGCGGCCGAGTCGGCGGTGCAGCAGGCCGAGAGCGCGGTCGTCTCGGCCAGGACCCAGGTGGTGGCGGCCGAGCAGCAGGAACGGACCGGTCAGGCGGCCGGCCGGGTGTCGATCGAGAACGCCCGGCAGGGCGTGGTCTCCGCGCAGAACGAGCTCTCCTCGGCCAGCAGTGACCGCCCGTTCAACGTCGCCGAGCAACGGGCCCTGGTCGACGACGCCCGTGCCGGGGTGGCCGGCGCCCGCCGGGACGTCGACGAGACGGTGCTGACCGCGCCGGTGGCCGGCGTGGTGGCCGCGATCAACGGCGTGCCCGGCGAGTTCGTGCCCGCGCCGTCGGGGATCACCGCGCAGGGGCCGGGCGGCACGCCGCTGCCGCCGGTGTCCGACCTCTCGGGACCACCAGCGAGACCACCGTCACCGGCGCGTTCCTGGTGTTGGCCGCGGCGAACGCGTTCGAGGTCGTGGTGCCGTTCGAGGAGTCGGACGCCGTCCGGCTGGTGGTCGGGCAGCAGGTGGACATCACGCTGGACGCGCTGCCGGAGAAGCCGCTGCACGGACGGCTACAGGCCATCGCGCCGACCGGGCAGGACCTCAACGGGATCGTCAGCTTCTACACCACGATCTCCATCGACGACCCGATCGACCAGCTGCGCGACGGGCAGACCGCGAACGCCGCGGTCCGCACCCAGGTCGCGCCGAACGTGCTGCGGGTGCCGACCTCAGCGGTCGGTCGGACCGACGGGCGGCCCAGCGTGACCATCACCGGGCCGGACGGCGACCCGGTGACCGTGCCGTTCGAACCCGGGCTGGTCGGCGACGACTACACCGAGGTCCGCTCCGGCCTGCAACCCGGCCAGGACATCCGGCTGCCGCAGGCCACCGTCAGCTTCACCCCCAACCCGGACCCCGGCAACGACGGTCCCGGCGGCGGCTGAGTCGGTGGCATCGAGCCCCGATCAGATCCAGCACCTCGTGATCCCGGCGAGGAAGATGCGAGGATGCTCGCCGCCACCGGCTCGACCGCCTTCTGGTCGACGGACGGCAATGGGCGGTGCTGCCGCCGGTGCTGCTCGCGCTGCTGCTCACGGCCCTGATCGGGGTCGAGCGCGAGGCGCGGGCCAAGAGCGCCGGGCTGTGCACGCACACGCTGGTCGGGTTCCGCTCCGCCGTGATCATGATGGTGTCGAAGTACGGCTTCAGCGATCTGCTCGCTACCGACCACGTCGCCCTCGACCCGTCCCGGATCGCCGCCCAGGTCGTGTCCGGTATCGGCTTCATCGGGGGCGGTCTGATCTTCGTCCGGCAGGACGTCGTACGCGGGCTGACCACGGCCGCCACGATCTGGCTGGCCGCCGCGGTGGGGATGGCCGCCGGGGCGGGCTGCCGGTACTCGCCGTAGCCGCCACGGCCGGGCACTACGTGATCACCATGGGTCACCCGCCGCTGAGCCGGCTGCTCGACCGTCGACGCACCGGCCCGCCGATCCTGCGGCTGAACTACCTCGACGGCCACGGGGTGCTGCGCACCGTGCTCGCCTCGTGCACCGACCGGGGCTGGTCGGTGGCCGCGTCGAGATCGACCGGGAGGGCACCACCGACGACGTCACCGGACAGCCACGGTGAGCCTGCAGCTCATCGGGCGGGGTGATCTGACCGAGCTGGCCGCTGCGGTCACCGAGCTGCAGGGGGTGCGGGCGGCCAGTGCGGGGACCGAGGGCCAACTCGACGAGGAATGACGTGCCGCACGTTCGAGAAGTAGCGTTTCCCCCAAGTAGCGTCCCCACGGACGACAAGGGAGGCGCCGCGTGACGAATCCGGCCACGACAGACGATGTCGAGGTTCTCTGGAACCCCGACCCGAAGCGGGCCACCGCGATCGCCGACTTCGCCCGGTGGGTCGGCGAGCACCGGGGGGTGCAGCTCGACGAGCTGGACTATGCGGCGCTGCACGAGTGGTCGGTGCGCGACCTCGAGGGCTTCTGGTCCGCCGCGGCCGAGTACTTCGGGGTGATCTTCCGGGATCCACCGACCGCGACCATCGGTTCCCGGGAGATGCCGGGGGCCGAGTGGTTCCCCGGCGCCACGCTGAACTACGCCGAGCACGCGTTGACGCCCGGCCCGGGCCGGGCCGACGGCGACGTGGCGACAGTCTTCAGCAAATGGT
>CAWJFD010000006.1:0-96723 GCA_963841985.1 uncultured Actinomycetota bacterium | reverse complement strand
ACGTGCGGGTCCGCTGGAAGCTGATGTGGTGCTCGCGCAGGATCAGGCGCAGCCACTCGCGCCCGATCGGACCCGCCGATCGTGGCCGTGAGCGCAGGTGGGCGGCGAGTTTGCGCACGCTCCACTGCGTGAACGGGGCGCCCACGACGGTCGAATCGGGGGCGGCCGTCGTGACGATGAACGTGAGTCGTCGTCACTGATCCGGCGGGGACGACCTCCCGCCCACTGAGGGTCCAGCGCGGCGAGCCCCCGCTCGTTGAAGGCGTGGATCACGTCGCGGACGGTGTCCTCGTCGGCGGCGACGAGTCGGGCGCTCGCCGGCACCGGTGTCCCTGACGCCGACGCCTGATCATGGTCGCGCGGCGGACTCTGATCGAGCCGCCGCGTCCACGCCGCACGATCTGGGCCAGGGTCTGGCCCTCATGATCGGATAATCGCTGCGCTCTGACCGGTTCTGCCATCCGTCCGCACCCCATGCTCTCGCCCGATGTCGAGACCAAGAGTGGGAGCAGCAGCCGCTCACCGTGGGATTCGCTGCGGCGCGTCGGCATCCGCCCAACGTATGTGGTCAACGCCTAGTGTCTCGTAATCCTGTTCTCTTTACGCTGCCTTGATGGATCTTGGTGTTGGCTGGGCGGGTGGATGTGACCACGGATCAGCTGGCGGAGTTGCGGTCGTTGGTGAACAGCTCGGAGGTGTCGGCGTCGGTGGCGACGCGGGCTCGGATCGTGTTGTGGCGGGCGCAGGGTCGGGCGAAGGTGGAGATCGCGGCGTTGGCCGGGGTGTCGCGTCCGACGGTGGATCTGTGGTTGTCGCGGTTTGCCGCCGACGGTGTCGCGGGGTTGTTGGGTCGGCGCCGGGGGGCGCCGCGGGAGCAGGTGCCGGCGGCGATTCGGGGTCGGATCTTGGCTCTGACCCGCACCAGCCCGCCGGCCGGGACGGGGTTGTCGCACTGGTCGAGCCGGGAGATGGCCGCATTCCTGCAGCGCACCGAAGGGGTGTCGGTCTCGCATCACTACGTGGCGAAGCTGTGGCGGGAGAGCGGGTTGCGCCCGCACCGCCAGGGCACGTTCAAGCTCAGCCGGGATCCCGCGTTCGCGGACAAGGTCGCCGACATCGTGGGTCTCTACCTGGACCCGCCCGGTGGGGCGGTGGTGCTGTCGATCGATGAGAAAACGCAGATCCAGGCGTTGGACCGGACCCAGCCGATGCTGCCGATCGAGTTCGACGCGACCGAGAAACGCACCCACGACTACGTGCGCCACGGCACCACGAACCTGTTCGCGGCGTTGAACGTGACCACCGGGCAGGTGTTCGGCGAGTGCAAGCCCAGCCGTGACGGGGCGAACTTCCTGGCGTTCCTGACCAAGGCGGTCAAGCCGCACCGCGAACGCGAGGTGCACGTGGTGCTGGACAACCTGTCCACGCACACCACACCCGAGGTGCTGGCCTGGCTGGCGCGCAACCCACACGTGAGCTTCCACTTCACCCCGGTCGGGTCGTCGTGGATCAACCAGATCGAGACCTGGTTCGGGATCATCACCCGCCAGTCCATCCGGCGCGGGACCTTCACCTCCGTCACGGTCTTGATCAAACAGATCCGTGACTACATCGACCACTGGAACACCAACCCGAAACCATTCGACTGGACAGCCACCGCCGACGAGATCCTCGCCAAAGTCCAACTCGTGCAAACCAGCATCAGGAAGCTCGTCGACAACAACGCTAAGTAAAGACAACAGGATCACGCGACACTAGACGGTGATAGGGCAGGCCCGTTGCCCGCAGTGGGTGCGCATCCATTCCAGCCGTGCTCGCATGCGGTCCCGGAAGTCGCCGAACAGATCGAGGGCGTCGGCGGGGCTGATGGCGTAGCTACTGAACAGCGGCCGGTCGCGTTCGAGCTCGGCGCCACCTTTCATGGCAGGTGGATACAGAAGGCGTGCGGCTGCAAGCGTCGTGCTCTTCGCAGGACCGCTCCATCCCGAACTCATCACCGCATGCCACAACCGACGAGAAGCCCGCCGCTGCCCCGAGCGCTACCTCACTCGCCGGCTCTGGCGATTCCTCGAACATCAACAACGCCGGCTGGGACATGACCGGGAGCACTTGCCTGGCCCGCATCTCGTCCCGAACACCAGCATTGGTGTCCCGGCCGAACCGGGCGACCTGCCCGGCCAGTCGGGACCGCGAGCTCATCCGCCCGCCCACACGGGCAAAAGGTAAGCCTGTTTTGGGGATTTCTTGCCGCCCTTCCGTTGTCGCTGTACTCTTATATGTGGCTGTTCGGCCTAGGTGCGGTCTACTTTTCTCGCCTGGTTACAGGCGAGAAGGCAAGCTCAAATGATGATCTGAACTTTCTTCTTCCAGCTGTCGGCGGTACTGGGCTTTAGTACCTTACTTGTATTGTTGCAACAAAAGGCTCACGCTATGCAGTCGTGCCGTGGAAGACGCCGGCCAGTTCGCCCTAGCTCCCTTGATGACGGCGACCGCTGACGCTCGCCGAGCCAACCTTAAGAAACGCAGGGTCAATCTTTCCAACGCGGATTACCTCCGCCAGCTTTCGATCTGGCTCGACGGGCAACGATGCTGACCCGGATGGGTTGCCGCTGGTCAGCGCCGTTCTCGGGGCTCTGGTCAGGCCGAGGCCTTGGTCTCCCAGAAGATCTTGTCGTCAGTGGAGGATCGCGGATAGCTGCAGGACCATGGCGACGCCGAGCGGTCCGCGGCCCTTCCCCGCGACCACGAATCCCGCGCGGCTGTAGAGCCGGACGGCGGGGTTGCAGATGTGGACGTTGAGGGCCAACCGGTCGTAGCCGTGCTCGGCAGCGCGGGCAGCGACGGCGTCGAGCAGGCAACGACCGACGCCGTGGCCGCGGTCGCAGGGCGTCACCGCGATCACGAGCTCGGGGACCTGCGCGCCGTCGGGCGTCACGACCAACGGACAGTCTCGCAAGTGCCACCACGCCGCCCCGACCCGGTGACCATCGTCATCGAGCGCCAGCACGGCCGTGTCCGGTGACTTGGGAAGCCCTCGCACCAGCGCGGGATCGTCGGCCGGGGGCAGCGGGCGGTCCTCGATCACCGAGGCGAGTCGGGCCATCTCCACGATGAACGCCGCGTCGGACGGCTCGCCCGCTCGCACCGGCACGTCGAAGACGGTACCGCCGACACCGCAAGCCCTCGATGCAGTCGGGCGGAGCAAACCCGCAGCGAACCAGCTGCGTGCCCCGTCACGCCACGACACTCTGCTGCGCCGGGCCCGAGCGAGGGTGGCCTTGTCGGTTGGCGTAGGTCATCCCAAGCAGGTCATGGACCTTCGTGAGTGTGGCGTCGGCGAGTTGGCGTGCCCGTGTGTTGCCGGTGTCGAGCACGCTGTCGAGGTAGGCGGTGTCGTCGGCGAGGCCGGCGCGGCGTCTTCGGACGGGTCGTAGTAGTTCGTTGATGGCCTCGGTCACCATCTGTTTGAGACGGCCTGCACCGCGGTTGCCGATCTCGTCGGCGAGCTGATGTGGGTCCGCGGCGCTCGCGGCCGCGAGGAGGTCGAGCAGGTTGGCAACGGCGGGCCGGGCAATCGGGTCGTAGGTGATGCGCCGTTCGCTGTCGGTGGGCGCGCGGCGGATCAACGCCGCGGTGTGATCTTCGGTTGCCTGCAGGCCGATTCCGTTGCCGCGGGTCTTGCTCATCTTCTTTCCGTCGAGTCCTGCCAGCATCGGTGTGGCGGTGAGCAGAGCGGCGGGCTCTGGGAACAGCGGTGACTCGATGGCGTAGCGCTCGTTGAATCGCCGGGCGATGAGCCGTGTGGTCTCCAGGTGCGGGAGTTGATCGAGACCCACCGGGACCACGTTGGCGTGGCAGAACAGGATGTCGGCAGCCTGGTGAACGGGGTAGGTCAGCATGAGACCGGTCGGCGGTCTGCCGGTGGCCTCGACCTCGGCCTTGACGGTGGGGTTGCGGTGCAACTCGGCGTCGCTGACGAGACTCAGGAAGGGCAGCACCAGTTCGTTGAGGGCGGGGACCGCGCTGTGGGTGAAGATCGTCGAACGGTGGGGGTCGATGCCGACCGCAAGGTAGTCGGCGACGACGCCGCGGACCGTGGCGGGCAGCTGCTGGCTCGCTTGTTGGTCGGTCATCACCTGGTAGTCGGCGATCAGCACGATCACCTCGACGCCGAGGTTCTGCAACCGAACGCGGTTCGCGAGGGTGCCGAGGTAGTGGCCGATGTGAAGCGGGCCGGTGGGCCGATCACCGGTCAGGACCCGGAACTTCCGCGGTGTGGCCTGCACCTGTCGCTCGAGCGCGGCGCTGCGGTCGAGTGCGGCTTGCTGGGATGGGGTGCGTTCAGACATCGGTGGTCTCCTCGAATGCTGAGGCCGACCCTTCGAAGCTGCCTAGCCGTGCGTTGGTCCTCGGGAGGCTGCCGCGAGAGGGCAGCCCAGGACGCGTGCGTGGTCAGGGTCGCCGGTCGGGCGACCAGCACCAGCTCACGAGAACGCGCGACATGGCGCTGATCGTGCCCAACGCCGATTGCGGATCGCAAGCGAATATGCCCGCGTCGCAACCCGCGGCCGCCCAGGCCGGAGCGACGCAACGGTTCGGCCTGGGCGCGCCGGGGTCAGCTCACGTTCGCGTGCTCCGGTTCCGCGCTGGACGCGAACAGATCCGACATGTTCGCCTCGCCCCAGTACTCGACGATCTTGCCGTCGAGCAGGCGGTAGACCTCGATGCCGGTGAACGTCACGGTCCGGCCGCTGGGGGCGGCACCGAACAGCTCCCCGACATGTCGGGCCCGCGTCGTGTAGCGCGCAGCGACGCGGTCGTCGTCGACGATGAGGTCATCGATGTCGCATCGGCAGTCGGCCAAGTGCACCGTGCATGAGCGATGCGGTGGCCTTCATCGCCGCCGGGCCGTCGCCGAGTTCAGGCGGCAGCCCGTGTGCGGTGAAGTCGGGCGCGAGCAGCTCGTCCAGCTGCGCCGCGTCGTTCGCTTCGTACGCGGCGAACAACCGCCGCACGAGCTCGGCGTTGTCAGTCCTCGTGGTCGGCTGGGATGTTGGCATGGAGGGCCTCCGATCCTCGGGCAGGGTGTGCAGCCCACGGTGGCTCGCCCCTGCGCCTCGAACATCGGGGCGCGCCCCCATCTACGACCCGACTCGGGAACCGGCGGCCGCGTACGCGACGGCGCGGGCCCGGCTGGGCAGTCCGAGCTTGGCCAGGATCCGGCCCACGTGGTGCTCGACGGTCTTCGGGCTGATGAACAGCCGCTCCGCGATCTGGGCGTTGCTGAGGCCCCGGCCGACCAGCTCGAGTACCTCGGCCTCCCGCCGGGTGAGGGTGGAGTGTTGACGCGGTCCGGGTCGCGTGCCGACGCCGAGGGAGCGAAGCAGCGCCGAGGCGGCCCCGGCGTCCCGGTCCGCATGCAGGCGCTCGAACGACTCGAGTGCGGCGGTGGCCTGTGCGGCGGCGGCCGCCGGATTGCTCGAGACCAGTGCCCTGGCCAGCTCGAGTTGAGTCCGGGCGGCGTCGACCGGAAGCCGGGCCTGGGCGAAGTACCGCATCGCCTCGTGGAAGCAGGATCGGGGATCGCTCGCGCCCTCGGCCACGCAGAGCTTCCCGCGCGCCAGCGCGGCCAGCCCGTGCAGAAACGGCGCCGACTGGTGCTGCGCGAGCGAGGTCATCCGATCGACCGCTTCGCGCGCCGGCTGCACCGCCCCTGCCGCGAGCTCCGCATCGACGAGCAGCGCGAGCAACGCGCCCTCCGCCGCGTCCTCCAGACTCCCGGCCTCCAGGGTGCGTTCCAGCAGGTCCCGGGCGACCTCCGGCTCGCCGCGCAACAGGTGCAGGACGGCAAGGGGCCGGACCGCATCCTCGTGCTGGTCGAGTCCCGCGAGCAGCTCGGCTGCCTCCTCCAGACGGCCCTGGTGCAGCCTCAGGTTCGCCAGCCGGCACAGCACGTTTCCGCGGATCTGGTTGTGGTCCCGAGGGAACACGGTCAGCGCGGACGTGAGCTCGGCCTCCGCCTCGGCCCACCGACCGGCAGCGGTCAGGATCCCTCCGTAGTAGGCCCGGCAGTACCCGCCCACGGCCGCGAATCCACGGCGACGCACGTAGTCGTCGGCGGCACGCAGCCACTGCTCGGCCCGCCCGACGTCGTTCGTCCGCTCGCAGGCGTGGAACAACCCGCAGAACACCCCTTCGACGACGGACAGGTCGTCGACCTCACCGGCACAGATCGCGGCCAGCGCCTCGTCGAGGCGCGCCATGCCCTCGGCGACATGGCCCGAGAACGCGAGCATGATCCCGAGCGAAGCCAGGGCCTCGCATTCGAGATCGCCGTCCCGGCAGCGACGCGCCGTGGCGATCGCCTCCTCGTACAGCCGCTGCTGGAGGTCGAGGTCACCTCCCGCCTGCGCCTGAGCGACCAGCACCCAGCCGTGCTCGTTCGAGTCCACACCGGCCTGCTCCAGCAGGCTCAGCGCCCGGCCGACCCAGCCTCGGTACACCGCCCAGTCGCCGTACACCGAGCCGTGGAACCACCCCAACGTGCGCGCCGCCCGCGCGGCCGCCGAGGAGGTCCCCCTCCCGGCGATAGGCCGCATACGCGCGGTCGTACGCCATCATCGAGCCGGGGTAGTCGAACTCCAGGTGCAGCGTCCTGGCCTGCGCTTCGAGGATCCGGCCCGACTCGCAGCCCGGTCCGGGAACGTCGTCGGGCTCGCCGGCCGGCATCGGGGGCATGGGCCGATCGTGGCACGCGCGCACCCCACTGGACAGCATCGTGGAACGGAAGGATCCTGCCGTCCGGGGGTCCGAACCCAGTAGTCATGATCGAGTCTCCAGGCGGCCGGTTGGCTCGCTGTTGCGGTCCGATGGCCCGGCCGACGGGCAAGCTCCCCACCGTTGTCCCCGTCCTGCTCGACGGCCAAGCTGTCGTCGTGGAGCCTGCAGCGAGCGGTCCGGAGCGACTGATCCCCTACGCCGGCGACGTTCTGCGCGTACTGGGCGAATGTCCGGGGCTCGCCATCTGTGAGCTCACGGTGCCGCCGCGATTCGCCGGGCCACCCGCCCACATCCACCACGGCTTCGACGAAGCGATCTACGTCCTCACCGGAGCACTCACCATGACACGGGGCCGGACCGATCCCGAACCCGCGACAGCCGGCACCCTCATCCTCGCTCCC
This sequence comes from uncultured Actinomycetota bacterium, assembly GCA_963841985.1. GTDB lineage: Bacteria > Actinomycetota > Actinomycetes > Mycobacteriales > Pseudonocardiaceae > Pseudonocardia. The sequence continues at coordinate 89,542 of CAWJFD010000006.1, read as the reverse complement.
CGCGGCATCCGGCACACCTTCGCCAACCCCACCGATCAACCCGCTCGTGTCCTCGGCGTATGGAGCCCCCTGTCAGCGCTGAGCTTCATGGAGGAGATCGGCGCGGCCCTTCCCGCAGCCGGTCCGCCCGACCCGGCGCAGCTGGCAGAGATCTACCGGCGCCACAACAGCGAACTGGCCCCGTAAGACCGTCTCCAGCCGGACGTCGACCATGTCGCGACCCGGCGGATGGGTGCCGACCGAGCGACAACCGCTGGGTGTTTGACCGCTCCTGCTTACGGGGCGTGGCTCACCGTGCCCATCGCCTCGACGCCGACGCCGACCGCCAGGACGAGGAAGACCGCCGCCGAGGTGTAGGTCATGGTCCGCACGATCCCGGGTCGGGTGCGCACCCTGTCCCGCACGGTTCCCGCGCTCCACCCGACCGCGACATCGACGATCAGCCCGACCAGCTGGAACACCAGTCCGAGCAGAAGCAGCTGCAGAGTGGGACTGGTCGCCCGGCCGATGAACTGCGGCAGGAACGCCAGGAAGAACAACATGACCTTGGGGTTCGTGAGGTTGACGATCATCCCGCGCCGGAACCAGTTGTCGCCTCCGGCTTCGGTTGCGGGGAGCTCAGCGGCAGGGGCATCACGCCACGTGCTGTACGCCAGCCAGCCAAGGTAGCCGGCACCGAAGATCTGTAGCCCGCCGAGGACGGCGGGGTGACCGGCGACGACGGCACCCAGGCCGGCCGCGACGGTGACGGCCCAGACGCTGACTCCGATCGACACTCCGAGCGCGGCACGGATCGCGGCCGATCGACCGCCCGCCACTCCGGCGCCGAGGATGTACACCATGTCCGGACCTGGGGCGATGCTGATCAGCACGACGGCCCCGAGAAACAGCGGGAGCGCCGACACATCGATTGCGTAACCGTCATACATCTTAAGGAGATTACAGGGTCAGGTAACTTCTTGCACCTCCTAGCGAGTTACCATGGCGACATGCCCGCCGTCCCCTCCGTGTCCGCCTCCTCGCTGATCGACCTGGTCAACGGTTACGGGCACCGGCCGCGCGCCGCTGCCGGTGAGTCGCGGAATCCGTACCCCGATCCGATCGAGATGGAGCTGCCGGTGGACCGGGACGAGCTGATCGAGCTGGCCGACCGGCTCTGGACCGTGTTCGGCGCACCGGAGCCGGCCGATCGGGTCGCAGCCCTCAACTCCTTGCTGGCCGACGCCGCGCTGACGCCCGAGATCGACACGACGGGTGTCCTGCGCTGGGTGACCCGCCACGAGCGGGCCGCCGCGCTGCTCGGCGCGGGCTGCGCCAGCACGCTGCTGGACGCCGTGCAGCGACACGGCTGGTCCCGGCTCGGCACCTGCGACTGCGACGACTGCGTCGACGTCTACCTCGACGAGCACGGACGGACCCCGCGGCGGTACTGCTCGACCGTCTGCCTCAATCGGGCGCGGGTACGGGCCTACCGTTCACGCAAGGCGGCCGGTCCGAGCCGATGACGGGTCCCACCCGCCGCAATGAAGGTCGAGCACCGACCGCCTCGATCCGGGCGCGTCCGATACCGCGGATGCCACCCTGGTGCCGGGTGGACATCGGAGGGGAGCGGCGAGGATGGCGGCTCGTGTCGCGCGCCCACCAGGACAGGGCCCACCAGGACAGCGCCCAGCAGGACAGCGCCCAGCAGGACAGCGCCCAGCAGGACGAGGCCCAGCAGGACGGGAAGAGCAGGTCCCCCGCCGACGTCGAGGCGGGCGAGGCACAGGAGCGGTCCCGACCGGGCAACTGACGTGCGCCGTCCCGCAGGCCCCCGGATCGGACCGCTCCCATCTGGCGAGATCGCGGTGTTCGACCCTGGCCGCAGCCGGGTGGCCCCGGGCTAGGGTCGATCGAGGTGCGCGGACACCGACGAGAAGGGGGATGTCGTGCGACTCGGGATCGTCGGCTACGGGGCGGGCGGCCGGTTCTTCCACGCCCCCTTCGCCACCGCGGCGAAGGACGTGGAGCTGGTCGGCGTGGTCACCCGCTCCCAAGACCGGCGCGCGGAGCTGGCGGCGGATCACCCCGGCGTCCCCGCGTTCGATTCCCTCACCGACCTGCTCGCAGCGGGCGTCGACGCGGTCACGATCACCACCCCACCGCAGACCCGCCGCGAGCTGGTGCTGGAAGCGATCGCGGCGGGCACGCCGACGATCGCGGACAAGCCGTTCGCGCCCACCGCAGCCGCCGGTCGGGAGCTGGTGGCGGCGGCCGAGGACGCAGGCGTTCCGCTGAACGTGTTCCACAACCGCCGCTGGGACGCCGACATCCGGACGCTGGCCGCGGTGCTGAAGGGTGGCGAGCTGGGTGAGCTGTGGGCCGTGGAATCGCGTTTCGACCTCGACGACCCGGCCACCCTGGAAGCCGGTCCCACCGGTGGTCTGCTGCGCGACCTGGGGAGTCACGTGGCCGACCAGGTGCTGTGGCTGCTCGGCCCGGCGCGCTCCGTGTTCGCCGAACTGGACTACGTCGATCTCCCCGAGGGGCGCACCGACTGCCGATTCACCGTCGCGATCCAGCACACCGGCGGGGTGCGCTCGCGGGTGAGCTCCAGCAAGATCAACCACATCCAGGAGCGCGAGCTGCGGGCCTACGGCAGCGCCGGCTCGTACGTGGCCCGCGGCACCGACGTGCAGGCCCAAGCGATCTTCGCCGGGAAGCGTCCGGTGGACATGGGCGACGAGTGGGGTTACGACGCCCCGGAGTTCTGGGGCACGTTGAGCACCGCGGCCGGTTCGGTGCGGGTGCCGTCCGAGCAGGGCGCCTACCAGCACTACTACCGCCAGTTCGCGGCGGCGCTGCGCGGCGACGCCGACTACCCGGTGCCGGCGACCGAGGCGGTGCACACCTTGGCCGTGCTCGATGCCGCCAGAACCAGTGCCGCCGAGAACCGGGTCGTGGACGTCGCGGACGACTGACGCCGGTCGACCTCTCCTCATCGGTCGAACGCGCCGACGGTTGTCCGAACGGCCGTCCGGCCGCCCCCGAACCGGATCGTCCCTGCGGGCCTGAGTACGGTCTGTAACCGCAGTGTTGCCGGGTCACCCGTCCGGGCGGACAGGTGACCCACTCGATCCACGGAAGGGGCGCCCTGGCGTGTCCGCCCGCGACCGGATCTCCGACGCGTTGCGGCAGGTCTGGGACTGGACCGCGCAGGCGGCCAGGAGTCGATCCGGCAAGTTCCTGATCGCGGTGCTCGGGATCGTGCTCGTCGCGATCACCCCGAACCCGCCGGGGTCGTGGCTCGACTGGCTGCAGATCATCGGCGGCGCGACGCTCTCGGCGCTGCTGACCGTCCAGGCGGCGGCGGGCGACACGGACCCGGACGGCCCCACCAGGGAGTCGGTGCTGCTGTGGGTTCGCGACTTCCTGGCCGATACGGGACGCGGATCATCGCGTTCGCCGTGCTCGTCGCCGTGATCGCCTTCGGCGTGCCCCCGCTGTGGCAGCACGTCCGCGGGCTGTCCTGGGCCTACCTCGGTTGCCCTCCGGCCACCCAGCTCCGGATGGTCACCGACCTGGAGGACGTCGCGAGCGCGAGCCAGCTCGCGGCCGCCTACGAGCGGGACAGCGCGCTGGACAACTACGGCTGCCCGACGGCGCAGCTCTTCGTCTACGCCGCATCCTCCGACTCGCTCAGCGAGAGCCTGGCGTCGAACGGCTGGTCGGACGGCAGCGAGGCGCTGCAAGGGATCGGCCCACGGCCGGACATCTGGTTGGCCGGCACCGGCTACGAGGCAGCGGCCGCCGCCGCGGTACCCGGCAGTCCGGTGCTGGCCGACCGGACGCCGGTTGCGCGATCGCCGCTGGTGCTGGCCGTTCCGGCGGTGGTCGCCGAGGGGCAGCAGGAGGGCACCTGGGCGGAGCTCTTCCGCCGTTTCACCGATCAGGGACCCGGCGTCGTCCGGGCCACGCCGACGTCGAACCGGCTGGGCCTGCACGCCACCGCGTTGCTGTACCCGCGGACGGAGACGAAGGACGCACCACGGCTGCGCGCGGACATCGAGCAGCGCGTCGAACGGTCCCTCGAGCAGGGCAAGTTCCCCCCGGACGACACCCCCGGCCTGCTGTGCCATCGACGCCAACTCCTGGCGCCCGAGGCCGTGAGGGCGGACCCCGCCGCGTCGGAGAGGGTGACGGCAACGGCGATCATCGCGTCCGAGCAGCAGGTCATCCGCTACAACCTGGGACAGAGCCTCGGCGGCACGTGCGGCACCGGGGTCAGTCCCCCGCCGGCCGAGCAGCGACTGGTCGCGCTGTACCCGGCGGACACCGGGGACCAGGACCTGCAGCTCGTCCGGTTGGCGTGGAGCCCGCCGCCGCAGGAAGAAGCGGCGAGGAACTTCACCGCATGGTTGCTCGCCGACACCGGACGCCGCGCGATCACCCGGGCCGGGCTGCGCCCGATGGGTCAGTTCCCGCTGTCACCACCCATGACCGTCGACTCCGGCATCGAGCCGGACCACGTGACGTTGGGCCCGATCTCCGCGGCCCGGTTGAACGCGGCTGCTGAGGGCTACTCGGTCGCCCAGCGGCCCAGCCACCTGCAGTTCCTCGTGGACACCTCGGGCTCGATGAACACCGCCGGTCCGGGCGGATCCCGGTTGCAGGTGGCGGCCAGGGCCGTGCTGGACAGCCTGCAGCGCATCGGTCGCAACGACCAGTTCGGGCTGTGGTTCTTCCCGGGCGAGACCGAGAACGGCTATTCCGAGGCCGTCCCGTTCGGGCCTCGTGACGACGACACCAGGGTGGAGTCCGCACGTGCCGAGCTCGAGCCCGGCCCGGTCCCGGCCCGGAACACACCGCTCTACCGGACGATGATCGCCGGGGTGGACTCGCTCGCTGCCGCGGCCGAGAAGGCCGACCCGGGCGTCAGCGCCCTCGTCGTCATCACCGATGGGGAGGACACGGCCAGCGGCATATCGGCCGCCGACGCGGCGGAACAGATGGCGGGCCGCGACGTCCGGGTCGCGGTCGTGAGCATCGGAGAGATCCGCTGCTCGGCACCCGAGCTGTCACTGATCGTCAGGAAGACGGCCGGCAGGTGCCTCGACGCCGATACGTCCGATCTGGACACGCGGTTGGCCGAGGTCGTGGCCTCGTTGCGCGGGGGTGGCTGACGTGAGCGACGACAACCGCGGGCCGCGCATCGTGCCGGCGCCGCCGCTCTGGTTCACCGCCGGGTTCCTGCTCGCGGTGGTGGCCGTCCTGATCACCTCGGCCGTCACGTCCGTGGTCTCCGATCCGAACGACCTGGAGCCCGGCCAGATCAGGATCCTCAGCGGCCTCGACGAGAGCGTCGACGGCCAGCGCCAGCGGCTGGTCAGCCAGTGGAACGCGATGCAGGGCGACGACGGCCCGCAGGCCGTGATCGTCCCCCTGCCGGCCAGCACGGACGCGCAGCGCAGCGAGATGCTGGCCAGAGCACAGGCCGGCGGCGACGGCATCGACATCTACAACCTGGACGTCACCCGGACCGCCGAGTTCGCCGACGCCGGCTACCTGCAGCCTCTCGACGAGTCGCAGATGCCGACCGACGGGTTCCTCGCGGGCCCGCTGGCGACCTGCCGCTACGACGGCCGGCTCTGGGCCCTTCCGTTCAACACCGACGTCGGGCTGCTCTACTACCGCACCGACGCCGTGCCGGAACAGCTCCAGCAGAGCGATGCCCCGGACAGCTGGCAGACGCTCGAGGAGCGGGTCGGTACCAAGCTGGCCCGGTCCGATGCCGGCGGCATCGTCGGTTTCGTGGGCCAGTTCGGCAGCTACGAGGGGCTGACCGTCACCGCGCTGGAAGCCGCGTGGGGAGCCGGGGCCACGGTGGTCGACGACGCGGGGCGGGCGCTCCCCACCGACGACGACGCCGACGCGCTGCGTGCCGCGCTCGACCGGCTCAAGAAGATCGCCCCGCGCGACCTCCCCGCGCTCGACGAGACCGACAGCAGGCAGCGGTTCAGCAGCGGGCGGGCGCTGTTCATGCGGAACTGGCCGGTCGCCTACCGGCAGCTCACGTCCGCCCGCGAGACACCCGACCTGCGGTTCGCGGTCGCGCCGCTGCCCGGCGGTGCGGGCGTGCTCGGCGGCCAGAACCTGGCCGTCGCGGCCGGCACCGACCAGCCGCGCGCCGCTCGTTCGCTGATCCGGTTCCTGACCGGCGACCGCAGCCAGCAGATCCTGTTCGAGCGCGGCGGCCTGCCGGCGACCCGGGGGCTCGTGTACTCCGACCAGGACGTCATCGACGCTTACAAGAGCACGTACGTCAAAGATTTCGTCCCGCAGCTGTACAACGCGCTCGCCACCGCACGACCGCGGCCCACCGTCCCGCACTACGCGCAGTTCAGTGCGGCATTCCGCACCGTCGTCGAGGACTACCTCCGCAACCCGGCACCGCAGTGGCGCGCTGCGGACGTCCGCGATCAGCTCGACAAGGCCCTGAAAGGGCAGGTCACGCAGGACTGACCCGGCCCGTTCGCCCGGACAACCGGTGACAGTCGCCCGACACGGCGACTAGCGTCATCCGGGCAACGGGCGCAGCACGAGGTGCCACCGAGCGAACGCGCTGCCGTCCACCGCGCCGGCACGAGCGTGTCGCTGCCCGATCGCGCCGGGGCGGGTTCCGACTCACAGGGGAGCTGAGGATGAATCGTCGCGACATCGAATTCGACGCCGAGGGCGTCACGCTGCGCGGATGGTTCTACCCGGCCGACGGCGCCGCGGGCCCGGCCCCGACGATCGTGATGGCGCACGGATTCTCCGCGGTGAAGGAGATGTATCTCGACAGCTACGCCGAGGTCTTCGCGGCTGCTGGGCTGAACGCGCTGGTGTTCGACAACCGCAACTTCGGCGCCAGCGATGGCGAGCCCCGCCAGGAGATCGACCCGTGGGCGCAGATCCGTGACTACCGGCACGCGATCACCTACGCCGCCACCCTCCCCGAGGCGGACGACCGGATCGGCGTGTGGGGAAGCAGCTACTCCGGCGGGCACGTGCTGGTGGTTGGGGCGATCGACCGCCGGGTCAAGGCCGTTGTCGGGCAGGTGCCGATGGTGTCCGGCCACGACAACGTCCGGGCGCTGGTCCGGTCCGACCTCATCGCGGGGCTCCGGGAGTGGTTCGACGCCGATCGGGTGGCACGCTACCGCGGAGATCCGCCGGTGATGGTGCCGGTGGTGGCCGAGGACCCCATGACCCCGTGTGCACTGCCCACGGCCGACTCCTGGCAGTGGTTCATCGACACCGGCAAGACCCGAGCGCCCTCGTGGCGCAACGAGGTGACGCTGCGCAGCATCGAGATGTTCAGCGAGTATGAGCCGATCACGTACCTTCCTTACATCAGCCCGACGCCGGTGCTGATGCTGCCGGCCATCGGCGACCACGTGACGCCCTGTGACCTGGCCGTCGCCGCGTACGAGAAGGCGCGCGAGCCCAAGAAGCTGGTGATCCTGCCTGGTGCGCACTTCGACGCCTACGTCAAGGGATTCGAGGACTCCAGCGGCGCGGCCCGGGACTGGTTCGTCAAGCATCTAGCCCCCTGACCGAGGGTCGTGAGTGCGGAGCCGTGTTGGAGCACGGCTACGCATTCACAGACGGCGCACTCACAGACGGCGCACTCACGGGCGGCGGGGTGGGCGGCCGATGCCGAACGCGTAGAGCACGGCCAGCACGGCACCGGGCGGCCCGACGACCCACAGCCACCATGGGTAGACGAACACGCCGAGGGTGAGCGCGACGATCCCCCAGATCACCAGGTTGGTGACGACCAGGCTGGCCCAGATGATCGTGAGCACGTGCATCGCCACGCCGCCGGGGCTACGGGCGAACACGGCGCCGTGGGCGGGCCGCACCGGCGGCGGCACCGGGACCGGGAGATCCGCCACCACCCGGGCCAGCTCACCTCGGGTGCGGGCGGCCCAGACCGTGCGCACCCGCTCGTCGAACTCGTGCAGGTCGATCTGGCCGACGTCGTGAGCATGCCGGAGCCGATCCTGGATCAGGTTCCGGTCGGCGTCGGACGCTCGCATGTCCTCCGGACGGACCGGTTCGGTCACGATGTCCCCCTGCTTCCTCCGACGCCACCCGTCGCGATGATGGCACGCGGCGGCGGAGTCCGTCGGCCCGTTGCATTCATGCACACTCTCGCATATGTTGCACGGCATGGGCGCCGGGCACGGTCACGGACACGGGCTCGATGCCATCACCAGCGCTTCGGGTCGTTACGTGCGCCGGCTGGCCATCGCCCTCGGCCTGCTCGCCGTGTTCCTCGTGGTGGAGATCGTGGTCGGGTTGGCCACGTCGTCGCTGGCGCTGTTGTCGGACGCCGGGCACATGTTCACCGATGTGCTCGGGATCGGGATGGCCCTGGCCGCCACCACCGCCGCCGCCCGGGCCGGTAGCTCCGACCAGCGCACCTTCGGCCTCTACCGGGCCGAGGTGCTGGCCGCGCTGGCCAACGCGGTGTTGCTGTTCGTGGTGGCCGGCTGGGTGCTGGTCGAGGCGGTGCAGCGCTTCGCGGCGCCGCCGGACGTCCCCGGTCTGCCGATCATGCTGACGGCCGCCGTCGGGCTGATCGCCAACCTGATCGTGTTCGTGATGCTGCGCTCCGGCGCGAAGGAGAGCCTGAACGTCCGCGGCGCCTACCTCGAAGTGCTCGCCGACACCCTGGGATCGGTGGGAGTGCTGGTGGCCGGAGCGGTCACGCTGGCGTTCGGCTGGCGATACGCCGACCCGATCGTGGCCATCGGGATCGGGCTGTTCGTGCTCCCGCGCACCTGGTCACTGGGCCGCCAAGCGGTGCGCATCCTCGTGCAGGCCGCGCCGGCCGACGTCGACGTGGCCGCCATCCGCACGGATCTCGGCCAGCTGGGCGGCGTGCTGGACGTGCACGACGTGCACGTCTGGACCCTGACGTCCGGCATGGAGGTCGGCTCCGCCCACCTCGGGATCGACGCCGACTGCGATCCCGCCGAGGTGCTCTCCGCCGCTCAGCAGCTGCTGGCCGACCGGCACGCCGTGGCGCACTTCACGCTGCAGGTCGAGCCGCCCGGCGCGACGACGGGGTGCCGCGAGATCAGCTGGTGACGCCCCGCCCGGCGCTCATCACCGGGGCGCGTACATGATCACGACGACGCCGAGAAGGCAGAGCCCGGCACCCAGGTAGTCGAAGCGGTCCGGACGGAACCCGTCCGCGACGATCCCCCAGACCAGCGAACCGGCCACGAACACGCCGCCGTACGCGGCCAGGATCCGCCCGAAGTGCGGGTCCGGCTGGAGCGTGGCCACGAAGCCGTAGGCGCCCAGCGCGAGCACGCCCGCCCCGATCCACAGCAGCCCGCGCTGCTCACGCACGCCCTGCCACACCAGCCAGGCCCCGCCGATCTCGGCCAGCGCAGCCAGCAGGAAGAGCAGCACCGAGCGGCCCACGGTCATCGGCTCAGGAAATCACGAGCAGGAACAGCCCGATCATCGTGTAGGCCACCATCAGCAGCACCAACGGGATCTGGTCGACCAGCCGGCGGTGTTCGGGCAGCAGGGCCACGCTGCGGTCGTGCGCGGCGACGACGGCGACCACGTGCCCGATCAGGACCGCGCCGATCTGGATGCCGGCGACGAGGCCGGGCGCCGGCACGGAGGTGATCGCGCCCAGCGTCACGCCCGCCAGCTGCTGGACGGCCCGCGGCGCCTCGATGATCAGAAGTGTGGCGTAGTGCGCCACCGTGTAGCCGGCGGCGATCGGCACCAGGGTGCTGGCCAGCGGGCCGGCCAGCGCCCCGGTCGCCGCCCGGTACAGCGCCGCGACCGCCGCCACGAGCCCCACCAGCACGACCACGTCCAGGAGCGGCGGCAGGCCCAGCGCGCGCCATCCCGGCCAGCCCGTGAGCCCGTCGAACACCGTGGAACCCCACCAGACCGACAGGAAGCCGACCATCCCCGGTGCGATCGGAACGCCCGCCAGCCCGCGCATCGGGTTGCGCAGCCCCGGCCGGCCGTCGTCCAGCCGTCCGATCGGGGCCAGCGCACCGGTCATCGTGGAGTAGACCTCGAACGCGTCGGCGCGGTCGAACCAGGACGGGCCGTAGCGCAGCGCCGCAACGGTGTGCACCACGGCGTAACCGAGCAGGAAGCCGGCAACCACCGCAGGTGAATCGCGCTGGGGCACGACCAGCTCGAGTGCGACGAAGGCCAGCAGCCCGATCGCGGCCGGCCAGTAACCCAGCCGCGACGGTGGACCCCCGGGATCCGGTCGGTGCAGCCCAGCCCCGAGTAGCCCAGGCCTCAGTAGCCCGGCGGCAGCCGGTGCAGCAACCGCAGCGGGTTGAGCAGCCGCCAGACGGGGCCGAGCACCAGCGACGCCGGCACGATCCCCACCCAGAACAGCACGTAGAGCACCCGCGGTGCCGGGTTGGCGTCCGGATCCTGTGGGCCGAGGAACCCGTAGCCGACCACCGCGAGGGCGAACAGCAGGGTGATCGACTGCAGCACCGCCCGCAGCCGGCGGTCGTCCAGCAGGCTCGGGAGCGGGCGACCCCGCACCGCGCCGGTGAACCGCGGGTGTTTCCAGAGCAGCGCGACCGCCACGAACGACACGAGCACCACGACGCCGCCGGTCTGCAGCACGAGCTCGCCGTCCAGCGGCAGACCCTCCACACCGCCGATCCCGTGTGCGAGGACCAACTAGTGCTCCGTCCGGACCGGGCCGCTGCGCAGCATCGCCATCCCGGCGACGACCACCCCGAGTCCGCCACCGAGCGTCAGCGCGACCAGCGCGCGATCCAGATCCGCGCCCCACGAGAACGGAACTACGGCGTCGACCAGCGTGAACGCATCCGCCGGGGCGATCACGACAGCGAACAGCCCGCCCGTGGCGCAGCACAGCAGCGGCCCGGCGACGTTCCCGCGCAGGGTCAGCGCGGCCCCGACCGCGCCGAGCGGCCAGCCGAGCAGGGCATAGCCTGCCGCGCTGAGCAGCATCCACCCGTACGGCTGGTCCTCGGGTACGCCGCGCCGAGCCGAGCACGTGCACGAGGTGCGCGGCCAGCACCCCGATCGTGAGCACCGCCAATCCGACCCGGCCCCATCGGCGCCGCGCACCGAGCACCCCGGCGAGAGCGGCGACCGCCAGAGCGAGCAGCGCGGCGACCCACCACAGCGGGGACGGGGCCGGCGGCCAGTACTGCTCACCCCGAACCAGCACGGCGGCGTTGCCGACGAGCAGCGGGATCGACCAGTCGAGCCGGGCGTCCGGCGGTCGGGGTGACGCCGCGGCCGCCGTGATCCGTGGGTCGTTCCAGTAGGCCCGCCCACCCGGTGCGACGGTCGGCAGCCCGGACAGCAGCGAGCCGGGCAGCGGCTCCACCACCACCGTCGCGCCGGTGTCGTTGTCGATCCGCAGGCGGGCCCCGAACTCGACGGCCCGCACCGCCAGTCCCGGGATCGGCGGTTCGATCGCGAGCACCCTGGCCTCGCTGGACGAGGAGGACAGCCCGCCCGCGTGCGCCGAGGCGCGGGTCGCGCCTCCCGGCAGCAGCAGCGCCACCAGCCCGGCCAGCAGCAGCGCCCGCACGATCCACCCCTGCGTGATCACCACTGCCCCACCCGGCCGAGGTTACAAACCCCACCCCGAACCGGGTCAGGAGACCTGGATCTGGGCGAGGGGGGTGCCGCGCTGTTCGAGCTCGACGTCGAAGATGCCGGGCAGGTCGGCGCGCCAGCGCAGCGTCGTGCTGGCTCCTGCGGTGACGTAGCTGAGCCGGTCGTAGCCGTGCACGTGCACCTGGTCGGCGACGTCGCTGGAGACCACGAGCTCGACGGCCGATCCTCTCGGCACCGCGTACCGCTGCACCCCGTCGCGCACCGCGCCACCGACGAACGCCACCTCGATACGCTGCGCCCCGTCGGCGGTCACCGCCGGCGCAAGAGTCTGCGCCGGCTGCCGGAGGAGCGGCCGCGGCGCCGCAACCACCGATCAGCAGCGGCAACAGGAGCCCCACCGGCAGGGCGAACGCACCGATCCGCCCGAGAAGACCGTCACCCGTTCGCCGTTGCACGGGCTGCACCTTACGGCCGCTCGGGCAGGATCGACGTCGTGACCGAGCATCCCGTCGCCCCTGTCCCCGAGCGTCTCTTCGACGACGAGCGGGAGGAGCGCTGGCGGGCGCGGTTCACGGCCCCGTGGATGTCCCGGCCGCAGTGGGCCCGGGACGCGGTCGATCGCTGCGTCTACACGTCGAACGCGAGCGGGGTCACCGAGGTCTACACCTGGGACCGCGCGACCGACCTGCACCGCAGGGTCACCGAGCGGCGCAACGGCACCCACTCGGCTGCGCTGCCGCCGGACGGCGAGACGGTCTACTGGTTCGCCGACACCGACGGCGACGAGTTCGGGCACTGGGTCGCCGAGCCGTTCGGGGGCCGCCCGCCGAACAGCACCGCCGAACCCGTCACGCCCGGGGTCCCGGACGGCTACCCGGCCGGCCTGGAGATCGGCCGCGCCACGATCGCCCTCGGCACCTCGACCGACGACGGCACCACCATCTGGGTGCGTCGCGGGGCCGAACCGGCAGAGGCCGTCTACACCCATCCCGAGGACGCCGGGGTCGGCGCCCTGTCCGAGGACGAGTTGCTGCTCGCGATCAGCCATTCCGAGCACGGGGACTCCCGCCATCCCGCGGTCCGGGTGGTCCGGGTGTCCGACGGCAGCCTGATCGCCGAGAAGTCCGACGGCCCCGGCCGCGGCCTCACCCCACTCGCCTTCGCCCCGGTCCCGGGCGACACGCGGTTGCTGCTGCTGCACGAGCGCCGCGGCCGCGAGGCGCTGCTGCTGTGGGACGTCGCCTCGGACACCGAGCGCGACCTGCCGCTGGAGCTGCCCGGGGAGCTGATCGCCGACTTCTACCCGGACGGGAAGGCGCTGCTGGTCTGGCACACGCACGCCGCCCGGACCCGGCTGTACCGCTACGACCTGAGCGCCCAGACCCTCGACGAGTTGCCGGTGGCCCCGGGCTGCGTGGGATCGGCGGAGGTCCGTCCCGACGGCACCGTGGAGTACACGTGCTCGTCGGCGGCCGAGCCGTCGACGGTGCGGGCCCTGCACCCCGGCGGTCCCGACCGGGTCCTCGTCTCCCCCGCGGGCGAACGGGCACCCGGCTCGGTGCCGGTGGAGGACCTCTGGGTCGACGGCCCCGGCGGTCGGGTGCATGCCCTGGTCTCACGGCCGGCCGGTGCCGGGACGCCGCCTGCTGTGTTCAGCCTGCACGGCGGCCCGCACGCGGCCGACGAGGATCGGTTCAGCGCGATGCGCGCGGCATGGGTCGACGCCGGTTTCGTCGTGGTCGAGGTCAACTACCGCGGTTCCACCGGCTACGGATCGCAGTGGCGGGACGCCATCGAGGGCCGGCCCGGCCGCACCGAGCTGGCCGACGTGGACGCGGTGCTGGAGCACTGCATCGCGGCCGGGCTCGTCGATCCGGCCCGTTGCGTCGTCGAGGGCTGGTCGTGGGGCGGTTACCTGGCGTTGCTCGCCGCGGGCACGCAGCCGGACCGCTGGGCGGCGGCCGTTGCGGGCGTGCCGGTGGCCGACTACCTCACGGCCTACGCCGACGAGATGGAGCAGCTCCGCGCCTTCGACCGGGCGCTGTTCGGTGGCTCACCCGCGGAGCAGCCCGAGCGGTACCGGGAGGCGTCCCCGTTGACCTATGTCGCGCAGGTGCGGGCCCCGGTGCTGGTGCTGGCCGGCGAGAACGACCCCCGCTGCCCGATCCGCCAGATCAACAACTATCTCGACGCGCTGGCCGCCCGCCCCGACGCCCGCTACGAGGTGACCCGCTTCGACGCCGGACACGGTTCCCTGGTGGTGTCGGAGACACTCAAGCAGGTGGCGACCGAGATCGACTTCGCTCGCCGGGCGGTCGGGTTGGGAGCGGGCAGCACGGGATGATCAGCCGGTGACGGCCTTCAGCTGGACGTCGATGTTGCCGCGGGTGGCCTTCGAGTAGGGGCACACCTGGTGCGCGGCCGCGACCAGCTCCTCGGCCTTCTCCTGGTCCACGCCGGGCAGGTGCGCGGTGATCACCGCGTTGATCCCGAAACCGGTGTCGTCGGACCCGATCCCGACGGCCGCGTCCACGGTCGCGTCGTCCGGGATCGCCACGCCCTCCTTCTTCGCGACCACCCGCAGCGCGCCGTGGAAGCAGGCGGCATAGGCGGCGGCGAAGAGCTGCTCCGGGTTGGTGGCTCCACCCGGTCCGCCGAGCGCGGGCGGCTGCTTCACCTCCTGGTCGATGATCCCGTCGTCGCTGCGCACCCGTCCGTTCCGGCCTCCGCCGGACGAGGTGGTCACCGCCGTGTAGACCGCCGCCATCACAACCCCTTCATTGGTGAACGATCTCTGTCGTGCACAACCTATCCGGGACGACTCGACGCTGTCACGTGGTGGTAGCGCGCCGGAAACATGACCGGTGAACCCTGGAGCCTCGTCCCCGAGGAGGTGGAGCCGTGACGCTCTGGCGCGTCCACGTGGAGCTGGCGGACAGGCCCGGCCGGCTCGGTGAGCTGGCGACCGCCGTCGGGGCGACGGGGTGCAACATCCTCTCCCTGCACATCGTCGACGACCCGGCCGACGACGGCTCGGTCACCGACGAGCTGCTGGTCACGATGCCGGACTCGGTCGAACCGGCCACCCTGCTCGACGCCGTGACGCTCGCCGGCATCCCCTGCACGCTGATGGTGCCGGCCGATCCCACCGAACTCTCCGACACGGCGACCACGGCGCTCACCCTGGCCCGAATGGTGGCCGCGGACCCCGGCAGCGCACCGCGCGCGGTGGCCACGATGCTGCGCGCCGAGCTCGTCGCGCCGAATCGCGGTGTGAGCGGGAACACCGGGCCGGAGCACACCTGCCGGATCCGCGTCGGCGCCTACCGGCTGCGACTGGGGCGGGCGTGGCCCTTCTCCGCGACCGAGATCTCCCGGGCCGCGGCGCTGCTCGAGCTGGCCGCCCAGCTGGGGATGCGACCCCAGCACGCGGATCCGCCGCCCGAGAGCCGGCACCCGCCCCGTGGCCCCGTCACCCAGGGTTCGCCCTGTGTGACGAGGCCACGAGCGGTGTGACAGCCGGACTCAGATCTCGATGCGCTCGCCCGAGTCGCCGGCGAACAGGTGCACGTGCCCGGCCCGCGGGGCCAGGTGCAGCACGTCGCCCTTGGCCGGCGGGCGGCGCCCGTCCACCCGGACGATGACCGACTTGCGCTCACCGTTGAACTCGGTGCTGCCGTAGATGTAGGCGTCGGCGCCGAGCTCCTCGACCACCTCCACCTCGGTGGGCATGCCGGCACCCTCACCGACCACGTCCATGTCCTCCGGCCGGACGCCGACGTGCACCGACCGGGTGGATCCGACCGCGTCCGCGGCGCTGCGCGGCACCTGCAGGTCCGCCCCGCCGAAGTGCAGCGTGTCACCGTCCACATCGGTCTGCAGCAGGTTCATCGCGGGCGATCCGATGAAGCCGGCCACGAAGACGTTGTCCGGGTGGTCGTACATCTTCCGCGGCGCGTCGCACTGCTGCAGGATGCCGTCCTTGAGCACCGCGACCCGGTCGCCCATCGTCATGGCCTCGACCTGGTCGTGCGTGACGTAGACGGTGGTGGTCCCGAGCCTGCGCTGCAGAGAGGCGATCTGGGTGCGCGTCTGCACCCGCAGCTTGGCGTCCAGGTTGGACAGTGGCTCGTCCATGCAGAACACCTGCGGCTGCCGGACGATCGCCCGGCCCATGGCCACGCGCTGGCGCTGGCCACCGGAGAGCGCCTTGGGCTTGCGGTCGAGGAAGTTCTCGAGGTCAAGGATCTTGGCCGCTTCGCGGACCCGCTCGTTGATCATGTCCTTGGACTGGCCGGCGATCTTGAGCGCGAAGCCCATGTTCTCGCCCACGCTCATGTGCGGGTAGAGCGCGTAGTTCTGGAAGACCATCGCGATGTCGCGGTCCTTCGGCGGGACGTTCGTCACGTCGCGTCCGCCGATGAGGATCGCACCCTTGTTGATCTCCTCGAGCCCGGCGAGCATGCGCAGCGAGGTGGACTTTCCGCAACCGGATGGTCCGACCAGCACGAGGAACTCGCCGTCCTCGATCTCCAGATTCAGCGCGTCGACCGCGGGGCGCTCCGAGCCCGGATAGATGCGGCTCGCGTTGTCATAGGTCACAGCGGCCATGCTGTGCTCCTTCCCACCGGCAGGAACGTGCCGGACGATCCGAGTGTGAGGGCAGCCACAGCCTGTCATGCTCATGTCCGTTCGGATAGATCCGCCTCGAGGCAGAAGCAGGGATGCGATGGCGCCGCCGTTCCGCCGGCCGCGGGCCCGCGCCGCGCTGGCCGCCGCCGTGGCGGTCGCCGTCGCGGGGGGTGGCTGCGGCCGGGCCGACCCCGCCGCCGAGCCGACGGCAGGACCCGCGTCGACGCCGGTAGCGGGCCCCGTCGCGGACCCGGCCTGCACGGCGTTCGAGCGCTACGGCGACCTGACCGGCACCACCGTCAGCATCACCGAGACCACCACCGACGCCGGGCCGCGGATCGGCGCCTTCGGCGTATTCGAGTCCTGCACCGGGGCCCGCGTCCAGCAGCACGGTGCCGCGTCGGTCGCCGAGCAGGTCCAGGCCGGACAGCCGCCGGATCTCGCCTACGTGCCCGGATCCGCGGCCCTCGCCGAGCTCGTCCGGCTCACCGGAGCGGCCAAGCCGGCACCGCCGCCGGTCGCGGTCAACGTCGCCGAGTTCTATCCGGAGACCTACCGCGCCGCCGGCAGCGTCGACGGAACCCTGTACGCCGCGCCGCTCGACGGGGTGGTCAAGTCGCTGGTCTGGTACTCCCCACGGAGCTTCGCCGCACGCGGCTACCCGGTTCCGTCCACATGGGACGACCTGACGGCACTGTCGCAGCGGATCGTGGCCGATGGCGGCACGCCGTGGTGCGCCGGCGCCGCCGCCGGGCCGAGCACCGGGTGGCCGCTGGTGGACTGGCTGGAGGACTCCGTGCTGCGCACCGCCGGGCCCGAGGTCTTCGACGCCTGGGTGAGCCACGCGATACCCGCCGACGCGCCGCAGATCGGCGCCGCCCTGGACGACATCGGCACGATCCTGCGCAACGGCGCCTTCGTGAACGGCGGCATCGGTGATCCGGCGAGCATCGCGACCACGTCGCTGGGGGACGGTGGCGTGCCGATCGTCTCGGGGAGCTGCTTCCTGCATCGGCAGGCCGACGACTTCGCGGCATCGTGGCCGGCGGGCACCGGCATCGGGGAGAACGGCGACGTTTTCGTGTTCCGGATGCCTCCACGCAGCGCGGACGCCGAGCCGACCGCACTGGCCGGCGGCGGGTTCGTGGTCGCCTTCTCGGACCGGCGCGAGGTGCAGGCCCTGCAGGCGTATTTGTCCACACCGGACTGGGCGAAGGCGATGGCCGGTGCGACACGGGGCCGCTGGGTGAGCCCCAACAGCGGACTGGATCCGGCCACCGTGGTCGACCCGGTGAGCCGCGTCGCGCTCGGCGTGCTCCAGGACCCGCGGATGACAATCCGTTACGACGGTTCGGACCGGATGCCGGCCGTCGTCGGCTCTACCGCCCTGCCCCAGGCCATGACGGCGTGGGTCACCGGCACCCCGACCGCGGACGCGCTGGCCGCCGTCGAGGCGTCCTGGCCTCGCCAGTAGCGGCCCGTGAGCTCAGACCCCTTGGCGCGGTTCGACCGGCGATCCGGTGCTGCCGCGCACCATGAGCCGGGTCGGGAGGACGATGTCGGTGGGCTCCGGCAGCATCTCGGCCAACGTGTCCAGCACCAGCTGGGCGGCGGTCGCGCCTTCCTCCTGCACCGGCTGGCCGACGGTGGTGAGCTCGACGACCGAGGACATCTCGTGGTCGTCGATCCCGACCACGGACATCCGCCCTGGCACGGGGATGCCCGCGCGCCGCAGCGTGCGCAGGGCCCCGATCGCCAGCTCGTCGTATTCGGCAACCACCGCCGTGGGCAGCTGCGGCATGGCCAGCAGCTTCATCATCGCCTGCGCGCCACCCTCGATGCCGTAGGCGTCCGCGACCACGAAGTTCTCGTCGCCGACCCGAAGGCCGGCCGATGCCATCGCCTCCCGGAAGCCGCGGCGCCGGTCGCGGGACGATGCGAAACCGAACTCCGCGTCGTCGTCGAACCCGGCGATCATCACGATCCGCTCGTGCCCCTGATGCAGCAGGTGGTAGGTCGCGCTCGTCGCCGCCGCGACGTCGTCCACCCGCACGCAGCTGAACCCGGGCATCTGGGCACCCACCGTGACCAGCGGCATCTCCAGCGCCCGCAGTGCCAGGGTGTGCTCCTCCGTCAACGGCAACGACAGCGTGAGCACGGCGTCGACGCGGCGGGCCAGCGGCATCCGCTCGAAGAAGCGGTCGCGGGC
Organism: uncultured Actinomycetota bacterium; assembly: GCA_963841985.1. Classification (GTDB taxonomy): domain Bacteria; phylum Actinomycetota; class Actinomycetes; order Mycobacteriales; family Pseudonocardiaceae; genus Pseudonocardia. The sequence goes on along the minus strand of CAWJFD010000006.1, from coordinate 71,070 downwards.
CCCGGCGCTGCCCAGGTGGTGCAGCAGCAGGTCGTAGCCGGCCTCGCGCAGCACGTCGGAGGCCCCGGCCACGGCGTTCGCGAAGAACCAGCGGGTGACGAACGGCACGACGACGCCGATCGTCCCGGTCCGTCCGGAGGCGAGCCCGGACGCCTGCGGCGAGATGACGTAGGAGAGCTCCCTGGCTGCCTCGACGACACGCTGCCGGGTGGTCGGCGACACATTGCTGTGGCCGCGCAGCGACCGCGAAACAGTCGCGGCGGACACCCCGGCCAGCGCCGCGACGTCGACGATGCTGGCATGCCGAGAGCGGCGATGACCGGGCTGAGCACGGTCGGTCGGCAAATGTCCCACCTCCCGTCGTCGAACGGTCGAGGACGCCACGAGTGCTGCGTGCGATGAGCACTGCTCGCACGGTAGCAGCCGCCCGTCAACGGTCAGAGGTCACGGAACGGAAACGCGCCTTCCGCACATCCTCGGCCGTGCGACAAGAACCTCGCGCCAGGCTACCGCCCGTGACCACCCCGTGGTGATCCGGATCGACCGTGTACCCCCTCGCGTGGCCGCCGTTCACCGGCGGGAGCCGGGTATCGGCCCCCGCCCGGCGGCCGGGAGCGATCGGCGAGCTCGAGATCAGGCCTTGGCCTGCATGGACGATCGTGCCGGGTTGTCCTGATCGGCGGCCTTCGGGTCCATCTCGTCCTGCTTGGCCCGGACCCCGGCCGCGATCTTGTCGCCGAGGAGCTTGTCCACGTTGCGCCAGTACTCGAAGGCACGCTGCAGGATCGGGTCGCTCACCCCGTTGAGCAGGTGGCCGACGACGTTGTCCACCAGCCGCTCACGGGCGGCGTCGTCGAGCACCTCACGCACCATGGTGCCGGCCTGACCCCAGTCGTCGTCCTCGGGCCGCAGCGTGTACGCCGTGCGCACCATCTCGCCGTCGGCGTACCAGTGACCACCGTCGTCGGTGCGTTCCGGCTGGGCCGCGGGGCCGCCGTAGGAGTTCGGCGCGTACACCGGGTCGGTGACGTTCTGCACCCGCATCACGCCGTCCTTGGAGTAGCTGTGCACCGGCGACTTCGGCGCGTTCACCGGGATCTGCTTGTAGTTCACCCCGAGCCGGGCGCGGTGCGCGTCGGCATAGGAGAACCCGCGGGCCAGCAGCATCTTGTCCGGGGACAGGCCGGTGCCGGCCACGATGTTGTTCGGCTCGAACGCGGCCTGCTCGATCTCGGTGTGGTAGTCGGTGACGTTGCGGTTCAGGGTCAGCCTGCCCACCGGTATCAGCGGGTAGTCGCCGTGCGGCCAGACCTTGGTCAGGTCGAACGGGTTGAACCGGTAGGTCTTCGCCTCCTCGAACGGCATGATCTGCATGTTCAGCGTCCAGCTCGGGAACTCGCCGTCGCGGATGTGCTCGTACAGGTCGCGCTGGTGGTAGTCGGTGTCGACCGCGGCCATCTGGTCGGCCTCGTCCTGGGTGAAGAACTCGATGCCCTGGTCGGTCTTGAAGTGGTACTTCACCCAGAACCTCTCGCCGGCGGCGTTGATCCACATGTAGGTGTGGCTGGAGTAGCCGTTCATGTGCCGCCAGGTCCGCGGGATGCCCCGGTCGCCCATCAGCCAGGTCACCTGGTGCGCCGACTCGGGGACAGCGTCCAGAAGTCCCACTGCATGTCGTGGTCGCGCAGGTTGTTGTCGGCGCGGCGCTTCTGGCTGCGGATGAAGTGCTGGAACTTCATCGGGTCCCGGACGAAGAACACCGGGGTGTTGTTGCCGACGATGTCCAGGTTGCCCTCGGACGTGTAGAGCTTCAGCGAGAAGCCGCGGGGGTCCCGCCAGGTGTCGGGGCTGCCGCGCTCGCCGGCGACCGTGGAGAACCGGATCACGGCTTCGGTCTCGGCGCCCGGCTGGAACACCGCCGCGCGGGTGTAGGCGCTGACATCAGCGGTGACCTCGAACGTGCCGAACGCGCCGCCGCCCTTGGCGTGCGGCTGCCGCTCGGGAATCCGCTCCCGGTTGAAGTTGGCCATCTGCTCGAGCAGGTAGTGGTCCTGCAGCAGGATCGGGCCGTCCGGTCCGACGGTCAGCGAGTGCTCCTCGCTGGCGACGGGCGCACCGCCGTCCGTGGTGGTCGGACGGGGCTCGGCTGCGGTCACGGTGACTCCTCAGTGTGTGGCGGAACGGGCGGCGCGCCGTTCGGGCAGACTCGACGGCGATGACAACATCGACCGGCGACCGGTCAGCCCCGAGCCGGCCCCTATCGCGTACCCGGTCGGCGGCTGACCGCATCTCGCCGCCGGCGTGACCACGTTGCTCGCCGCCGCCGTCCTGCTGCCGGATCGGCTCGGTCTGGACCAGCACAGCCCGTTCGTCCAGCTGGTGTCGTTCCGACCGCTGCTGCTCGCCGGCGGATCGGTGCTGGTGGTGTTCCTGGCGATCCTCGTGGGGTTCCGCCGCCGGGCCTGGCCGTTCGCCGCCGGGCTGGCCGCGGTGCTGCTGGTCGGCGGCGCCCTGGTGCTGCCCCGGGTGCTACCAGGTCCGGTTCCGACCGGAGGAACCACGCTGACCGTGCTCAGCCTGAACGTGTTCGAGGGCCAGGCCGACGTCGACGCGATCGCTGATCTGATCCGCACCGAGCTGCCGGACCTCATCGCCTTGCCCGAGGCCGGTGCCCGCTTCAGCGACGAGCTCGCCCCGCTGATCGAACCGCTCGGGTACCGGCTCCACCACAGCGACACCGCGGACACGCGCGACATCGCGAACGTCGCCGCAGCGGTCGGAGCGGAGCTGGGCGAGGTACAGGTTCGCACCACCGACCAGGGCTCGTCCTTCCCGTACGTGGAGGTCACCGGCGGCCGACTCGGTGCCACGCGCTTCATGGCCTACCACTCGGCGGCTCCGCTCCCGCTCGACGTCGACCAGCTGGCGGACCGACCTGGCCGCGCTGGCGCGCTGGTGTGCGGGTCCGACCCCCGCGATCGTCGCCGGCGACTTCAACGCCACGCTGGACCATTCCGCGATGCGGGCGGGTATGGCCGGCTGTGAGGACGCCGCCGCCCAGCGTGGCGGCGGGCTGATACCGACCTGGGGTCCGTCGAGTCGTACCCGCCTCATCGGCCCGCAGATCGATCACGTGATCGCGACGACCGGCATCACCGCCGAGACCTTCTCGGTGCACGACATCGCGCGCACCGACCACCGCGCCGTACTCACGCGCCTGCAGCTCCCCGGCCTGGCGCGGCGCCCCCGGACTGACGCCGTTCAGAGCGTGGCGGCCACCGTCTCGGCGATCTCGTAGGTGTTCAGCGCCGCACCCTTGCGGAGGTTGTCGCCGCAGACGAACAGCTCCAGCGTGTTCGGGAAGTCCAGCGCCTGCCGGACCCGCCCGACCCATGTCGGATCGCCGCCGACCGCGTCCGCCGGGGTCGGCCACCGGCCTGCCGCGGGATCGTCACGAAGCACGATCGACGGCTGTTCCGCGAGCACCTTGCGCGCCCCGTCAGCCGTGATCTCACGGGCGAAGGTGGCGTGCACCGCCAGCGAGTGCGTGGTGATCACCGGGACCCGCACGCACGTGGCCGACACCCGCAGTTCGGGGATCCCGAGGATCTTGCGGGACTCGTTGCGCACCTTGAGCTCCTCGGAGCTCCAGCCGTCGTCCTTCGCCGATCCGGCCCACGGCACCACGTTCAGCGCGAGCGGTGCGGGGAACGGCGAGTCGGCGGGGTCCAGGCCGGCGGCAACGAGCGCCTCGGCGACATCCCCGCCTCGCCGTCCCAGGTCGCGCCCGCCGACCGCGGCGATCTCGGCCTGCAGGCGGTCGATACCGGGCTGCCCGGCGCCGGAAGCGGCCTGGTAGGAGGACACGACCAGCGCCTCCAGCCCGAACTCGCGGTGCAACGCGCCCATCGCCGCCATCATCGACAGGGTGGTGCAGTTGGGGTTGGCGATGATCCCCTTCGGCCGGTCGGCGGCGGCGTCGGCGTTGACCTCGGGCACCACCAGCGGCACCTCGGGGTCCATCCGGAACGCGCCGGAGTTGTCCACGGCCACCGCGCCCCGCGCCGCCGCGATCGGCGCCCACTCGGCGCTGATCTCGTCGGGCACGTCGAACAGCGCGATGTCGACGCCGTCGAACACCTCGGGCGCGAGCGCACGCACGGTGACGTCCGCGCCGCGCACCCGCAGCACCTTGCCCGCCGACCGGGCCGAGGCCACCAGCCGGATCTCCGACCACGGCACGCTCTCCCGCGCGTCGATGATCTCGATCATCGTGCTGCCCACCGCGCCGGTGGCGCCGACGATCGCGACGACCGGCCCGGCCGGATTCAGGCCCGCGCTCATCGTCCGGTCCCCGCGTACACCACGGCCTGCTCCTCGCCACCCAGCTCGAACGCCTTGTGCAGCGCGCCGACGGCCACGTCGAGCTGCTCCTCCCGGCAGAGCACCGAGATCCGGATCTCCGACGTGTTCATGGTCTCGATGTTGACGCCGGCGTTCGAGAGCGCCTCGCAGAAGGTGGCGGTGACGCCGGGATGGTTACGCATCCCCGCCCCGACCAGCGACACCTTGCCGATCGCGCTGTCGTGCAGCAGCCGTTCGAACCCGATCTCGGTCTGCGCGGCGGTGAGGGCGGCGATCGCGCGCGGCCCGTCGGTGCGCGGCAGCGTGAACGTGATGTCGGTGCGCCGGTCGTCGTCGTGGCTGATGTTCTGCAGCACCATGTCGATGTTGATGTCCGAGTCGGCGACGGTCCGGAAGATCCGGGCGGCCATGCCCGGCGTGTCCGGCACCCCGGTGACCGTGATCTTGGCCTCGGACCGGTCGTGCGCGACCCCGGTGATGATCGCCTGTTCCACGGGAATCTCCTCGATCGAGCCGGTGACCAACGATCCCGGCTTCTCGTTGTACGAGCTGCGCACCCGCAGCGGCACGTCGTAGCGGCGGGCGTACTCGACGGCCCGCAGGTGCAGGATCTTCGCCCCGCACGCCGCCATCTCCAGCATCTCCTCGTACGTGATCCGGCCGACGAGCTGGGCATCGGGGACGATGCGCGGATCGGCTGAGAAAATACCGTCGACGTCGGTGTAGATCTCGCAGACGTCCGCGTCGAGGGCGGCGGCCAGCGCGACGGCGGTGGTGTCGGAGCCCCCCCGACCGAGAGTGGTGACGTCCTTCGAGTCCTGGCTCACCCCCTGGAACCCCGCGACCAGCACGATCGAGCCCTCGGCGACCGCCTCGCGCAGCCGGGTGGGGTTGACCTGGACGATCCGCGCGTCACCGTGCTTGGCCGTGGTGATCATGCCGGCCTGCGAGCCGGTGAACGAGCGGGCCTGCGCGCCCAGAGCGTGGATGGCCATCGCGACGAGCGCGTTGGAGATCCGCTCACCGGCGGTGAGCAGCATGTCCATCTCGCGCGCCGGCGGCGCCGGGGAGACCTGCTCGGCGAGATCGAGCAGCTCGTCGGTGGTGTCGCCCATGGCGGAGACGACCACCACGACGTCGTTGCCCTCCTTGTGCGTCCGGACGATCCGTTCCGCGACCTTCTTGATGCGGCCCGCGTCCTGGACGGACGATCCGCCGTACTTCTGCACGACGAGGGCCACCCGCCGAACCTCCTCCCCAGGCACCGACCATCGACGCCGTTCGGAAACCAACCCTACCGGCGGTGACCGACGAAACCGACCGAGATGACGGCCACCACCACCCCGGTCGGATCGATCACACCGAGCGGTTCCCCGGCCGCGGTGGGAATGATGAACCCATGAGCGCTCCCTCCGAGCCGGCCCACTGGCTCACCCAGGCCGTGTTCTACGAGATCTATCCGCAGTCGTTCGCCGACTCGAACGGCGACGGCATCGGCGACTTCCCCGGGGTACTGGCCCATCTGGACCACCTCGAATGGCTCGGGGTCAACACGGTCTGGTTCAACCCCTGCTTCGCCTCTCCCTTCCGCGACGCGGGCTATGACGTCTCGGACTACGTGCAGGTGGCGCCCCGGTACGGGACGAACGACGACCTCGTCGAGCTGGTCGCCGCCGCGCGCGAACGCGGGATCCGGGTGTTGCTGGACCTCGTCGCCGGGCACACGTCCAGCGATCACCCGTGGTTCGTGGCGTCCGCCGCGGACCCGACCGACGACCGCTACATCTGGTCCGACATCCAGGCCGAGAAGTTCGTCGCGTCGCCCGGTTCGCGACCCGGCTACTACCTCAAGAACTTCTACGACTCGCAGCCTGCGCTCAATTTCGGCTACGCCCGCCTCGATCCGGCCGAGCCATGGCGGGAGCCGGTGGATGCGCCAGGGCCGCTGACGAACCGGGCCGCGCTGCGCGAGGTCATGGCGTTCTGGCTGGATCGCGGGGTGGCCGGCTTCCGGGTCGACATGGCGTTCTCGCTGGTCAAGGACGATCCCGGCCATGTGGCGACCACCGCACTGTGGCGCGAGATGCGGGATTGGCTCGACGACGCCTACCCCGACGCGGTGATCATCCCCGAGGGCGTGGAGCCGCGAGCCGACGCGCCGCCGGCCTTCCACGCCGATTTCTTCCTGGTCATCCACCAGCCCCACAGCTCGCTGTTCAACAACGGCGGAGCCGGCACGATGCCCTGGATCCCGCCGGCGCCCTGCTTCTTCGACGCCGACGGCGCCGGTTCCACCGACACCCTGCTGCGGATGTGGGACGAACACGCGGCACAGATGGGCCTCGACCACCCGGTGCTGCTGGCCTCGGCCGACCACGACTTCTCCCGGCTGGCCTGCGGCTCCCGGACCGTCGAGCAGCTCGGCGTGGCGTTCGCCTTCCTGCTCACCTGGCCGAGCGTGCCGTCGATCTACTTCGGCGACGAGATCGGGCTGCGCTACCGGCCGGGGTTGCCGGAGAAGGAGGGCAGCATCGTGTACCCGACCTACAACCGGGCCGGCGCGCGGACGCCGATGCAGTGGGACGACGGACCCAACGCCGGCTTCTCCAGCGCGCCGGCCGACGAGCTCTACCTGCCGATCGACCCGGACCCGGGCCGGCCGACCGTCGCCGCACAGCTCGCCGACGAGGGCTCCCTGCTGCACCTGGTCCGCAGACTGATCACCTTGCGGCGCTCGACGCCGGCGCTCGGCCTGGCCGGGAAGGTGGAGGTGCTGCACGACGGCTACCCGTTCGTCTACCTGCGTGGTGGCACCCACCTGGTGGTGCTCAACCCGAGCGGCCGGCGCGTCGAGGCTCCCGTTCCGCGGCTGGATCGGTACCGCGCCCTGGTGGCGTCCGGGGTAGCGACCGAGCACGGTGTGGTGATCGTCGATCCCTTCGGCTACGCGGTTCTCGAATCGCAGTGATCACACCGTGCTGCTCCTCACGGACGGCATCGAGCAGGGCCGCGCACCTCTCCGCTCCACGTGCCGCGCGCATCTTCCCCACGCGATGCGCGCAGTCGGACGTGCGCGCGGTGCAGAGAAGGTACGCGTGGCTCCTGTTGAGTGCCCGCCGGCCGGTCAGCCGATGCGGCGGATCAGCCGCACCACCACGGCCGTGATCGCCCACCAGATCAGCGCGGCCACCCCGTAGTTGATGCCGATCAACCACTTCGGGTTCTCGATGAGGAACAGGTTCGCCAGCCCGAGGTTGAAGTACTCGGCCAGCTGCCGGATCAGCGTCGCCACCGTGTTGTCCGGGTTCGCGTCCAGCAGGGTGAGCACGATGTAGGTGACGATCACGGCCACGATCGCCAGCCCGATCGTGTTCAGCACACGCGCCATCGCGTAGGCGCCGCCGCCGCGCGTCGAGCTCCTCGCGTTCCTCACCGACACGACGTTCCCGGTCCACGCGCGCCCGGGCTCGTCGGCACGCCGAAGGGCCGCCGCGAGCCACGGAGAATCACTCGATCGGCGGGCACCGCCGGGGCCCGGGGGTTGCTTGCGGCGGGGGTGGGGTTACTCTCGTCGACGTGGTGCGCCTGCTCCTTCGCCGCCGCGGCGGGGTCTGACCGACCGGCCCCTCGTCGCGGGATGTCGGCGTGCGCCGGTCGCGGTCCTTTCCTCGCAACCTGGAGCGGCAATCATGACCACGTCCCCCGACGCCTACTCGTCGTCCACATCCAGCCGGCTGCGCACCCCGTCGCAACCGGCTCCCGACAACCAGCCCGCCTGGAACCGCCAGCGCGGCTCCGAAATGCCCTTCCACCGCTACCGCCCCTTCCACGAGGTGGTGGAGCCGGTGTCGCTGCCCGATCGCACCTGGCCGGAGAAACGAATCACCTCGGCACCGCTGTGGTGCGCGGTCGATCTGCGTGACGGCAACCAGGCCCTGATCGACCCGATGAGCCCGGCCCGCAAACGCCGCATGTTCGAGCTGCTGGTGCGCATGGGCTACAAGGAGATCGAGGTCGGCTTCCCGGCCGCCAGCCAGACCGACTTCGACTTCGTCCGGGAGATCATCGAACAGGACCTGATCCCGGACGACGTCACCATCCAGGTGCTGACCCAGGCCCGCCCGGAGCTGATCGAGCGCACCTACGAGGCCTGCGAGGGCGCCCCCCGCGCGATCGTGCACCTCTACAACTCCACGTCGATCCTGCAGCGCCGGGTCGTGTTCCGCTCCGATCGCCCGGGGATCGCCCGGATCGCCACCGACGGCGCGGAGGACGTGCTGCGGTTCTCCGAGAAGTACCCGGCACACCGACTGGCGGTTCGAGTACTCGCCGGAGTCCTACACCGGCACCGAGCTGGAGTACGCGGTGGAGGTCTGCAACGCCGTCTCCGCGATCTGGCAGCCGACGCCCGAGTCTCCGATGATCGTCAACCTGCCGGCGACGGTGGAGATGGCCACGCCGAACGTCTACGCCGACAGCATCGAGTGGATGCACCGGCACCTGGAACGCCGCGACGCGGTGGTGCTCAGCCTGCATCCGCACAACGACCGCGGCACCGCGGTGGCCGCCGCCGAGCTGGGCTACCAGGCCGGCGCCGACCGGATCGAGGGCTGCCTGTTCGGCAACGGCGAGCGCACCGGCAACGTCGACCTGGTGACGCTGGGCATGAACCTGTTCACCCAGGGCATCGACCCGCAGATCGACTTCTCGGACATCGACGAGATCCGCCGCACCGTCGAGTACTGCAACCAGCTGCCGGTGGGCGAGCGCCACCCGTGGGGTGGCGACCTGGTCTACACCGCGTTCTCCGGCAGCCACCAGGACGCGATCAACAAGGGTTTCGAGTCGATGAAGGTCGACGCCGCGGCGGCCGGCGTCGAGGTCGACGAGTTCCCGTGGGAGGTGCCCTACCTGCCGGTCGACCCGAAGGACATCGGGCGCACCTACGAGGCCGTGATCCGGGTCAACTCGCAGTCCGGCAAGGGTGGTGTCGCCTACATCATGAAGGCCGAGCACCAGATGGACCTGCCGCGGCGGCTCCAGATGGAGTTCAGCCGGGTGATCCAGGAGGTCACCGACACGGCGGGCGGCGAGGTCTCGCCCAAGGAGATGCGCGACGTCTTCGACAGCGAGTACCTGGATCGGGTCACCCCGCTCAAGCTCATCCGGCACCGGCTGACCAGCGACGGCGAGGGCACCGACGAGATCGTCGCCACCGTGCGGGTGGAGAACGACCTGCACGAGATCTCCGGCAGCGGCAACGGCCCGATCGCGGCGTTCGTGGACGCGCTGGCCGGGATCGGCTTCGACGTGCGGGTGCTCGACTACCACGAGCACGCTCTGTCCGCGGGCGACGACGCCAGGGCCGCGGCCTACGTCGAGTGCGCTGTTCGAGGACACGGTGCTGTGGGGTGTCGGGATCGACTCGTCGATCGTGAACGCGAGCCTGCGCGCCGTCGTGTCGGCGGTGAACCGGGCGATGCGCTGAGCCTGTACCCGGGTCGTGAGTGCGTAGCCGTGTGAGAACACGGCTGCGCACCACAGCCCGTCAGCGCCCCAGGATTTCCGTCACCGAGCCCGGCAGGTCCGGCACCGCGCCCGGCCCCAGCACGTCCTCGACCACCTCGGCCTCGACGCGGTGTGCGGCCAGCCTGCCCGATCGGATGTCCTCGGCGTAGTGGCAGGCCACCCGGTGCCCGGCATCGGCACCCTCGACCACCCGCAGCTCAGGGCGCTCGTCGTGGCAGCGCTTCGGCTGCCGCCACGGGCAGCGGGTGTGGAACCGGCAGCCGCTGGGCGGGGCGGCCGGTGAGGGCAGGTCGCCGGTGAGCAGGATCCGTTCCCGGCGGTCCTCGATCTCCGGGTCGGGCACCGGAACCGCGGAGAGCAGGGCGCGGGTGTAGGGATGCTGCGGGTCGTCGTAGAGCACCTGCGACGGGGCCTCCTCGACCAGCCCACCGAGATACATCACCCCGACCCGGTCGCTCACGTGCCGCACCACCGCGAGGTCGTGCGCGATCACCAGGTAGGTGAGGCCGAGCTCCTCCTGCAGCCGGCCCAGCAGGTTGAGCACCTGGGCCTGCACCGACACGTCCAATGCGGACACGGGCTCGTCGGCGACGATCAGATCGGGCTCGACGCACAGCGCGCGGGCGATGCCGATGCGTTGCCGCTGGCCGCCGGAGAACTCGTGCGGGTAACGGCGCAGCGCGGCGGCCGGCAGGCCGACCGAGTCGACCAGTCCGCGCAGCCTGGCTCCGTCCTCCTTGGACCCCCGACGCAGCCCGTGCGCCTTGATCCCTTCGGTGAGCAACGACTCGACCGACTGCCGCGGGTCCAAACTGGACATCGGGTCCTGGAACACCATCTGGAAGCGGCGGCGCAGCTTGCGCAGCTCCTCGCCCTGCAGCGGCGCGATGTCCCGGCCGTCGAACAGCACCTGGCCCGACGGTCGGGCGTCTCCAGCCGCAGGATCGTGCGCCCCAGCGTCGACTTCCCGCACCCGGACTCGCCGACCAGCCCGTAGGTCTCGCCCTTGTCGATCGTCAGCGACACCCCGTCCACGGCGTAGACGTGGCCGACGATGCGGTCGGTCAACACCCCCCGCTTGATCGGGAAGTGCACGGCGACGTCGCGGACGTCGAGCAGCGGGCCCGCCACCGAATCTGGTTGCGCGCTCACGGTCTACTCCACGCTCGCCGGTACGGGATTGTGGCAGCGCAGCAGCCGCCCGCCCACGATTTCCACCCCGGGCGTCACGTCGGTGCAGGGCTCGATCTCCCGTGAGCAGCGGGGAGCGAACGCGCAGGCTCCTGCCCACGGCAGGTTGTCGACCACGGAGCCGGGGATCGCTTCGAGGGGCTCCCCCGCCGGCGCGTCCAGCCGCGGGATGGAGCGCAGCAGCCCGTGCGTGTACGGGTGCCGGGGGGTACCGAACAGCCGATTCCGTTGCGCCCGTTCGACGATGCGCCCGCCGTAGAGCACGTTCACCATGTCGCACAACCCGGCGACCACCCCGAGGTCGTGGGTGATCATGACCAGCGCGGCGCCCGTCTCCCGGACGAGCTCGCGCAGCAGTTCGAGGATCTGCGCCTGGATCGTCACGTCCAGCGCCGTGGTGGGCTCGTCGGCGATCAACAGCCGGGGCTGGCAGGCGAGCGCGATCGCGATCAGCGCCCGCTGCCGCATGCCTCCGGAGAACTCGTGCGGGTAGGAGTTCAGCCGGCGCCGCGCGTCCGGGATGCCGACCCGGTCCAGCAGCTCGGCCGCGGCGGTGCGGGCCTTCTCCTTGTCCATCCCCCGGTGCCGCCGCAGCACCTCGGTGACCTGCAGCCCGATCGGGATCACCGGGTTCAGCGACGACAGCGGGTCCTGGAACACCATCGACAGCTCCCGGCCACGCCGGTCGCGCATCTGGGCGTCGGACAGCGTCAGCAGGTCCTCGCCGTCCATCAGGACGCTCCCGGACACCTGCACCCCACGGCTCGGCAGCAGCCGCATGATCGCCAACGAGGTGACCGACTTGCCGCAGCCCGACTCACCGACCAGCCCGACGACCTGGCCGGGCTCCACCTCGAAGCTGACCCCGTCGACCGCGAGCGGTGTCCGGCTCGCCCCGGCGGCGGAAGGCGACCCGCAGGTCCCGGACCTCGAGCAGCGGCGGCCCGCCCTTGCTCAGCTGCGGCGGCATCAGCGGCGTCCCTTGGGATCGAGGGCCTCGCGCAGCGACTCGCCGAGCAGCGTGAAACCCAGCGCCACCAGGATGATCGCCCCTGCCGGGTAGAACGCGAGCGCGGGCCGGACGTCCAGATAGGTCTGGGCCTGCGACAGCATCAGCCCCCACTCGGCACGCCCCGGATCGGCGTCGCCGAGGCCGAGGAACGACAGCGCGGCCGCGTCGAGGATCGAGGTGGCCAGCGTCAGGGTCGCCTGGACGATCACCGCCCCGATCGCGTTGGGCAGCATGTGCCGCAACACGACGGCGGGCCGGCGCACCCCGAGCGCGGTGACCGCCACGACGTGGTCGCTGTGCCGCTGCGCCAGCATCGAGCCGCGCAGCAGCCGCGCGAAGATCGGCACGCTGACCACGGCGACCGCGATGATCACCGTGGTCTGGGACGCGCTTGCGGCCAGCGCAGCCACCGAGATGGCCAGCAGCAGGCTCGGGATCGCCAGCAGCACGTCGGTGCAACGCATCAGCAGCGTGTCCACCCAGCCACCGAAGGCCCCGGCCAGTGTCCCGATGACCAGGCCGACGGCGAGACCGATCAGCGTGGCGAACACGCCCACCAGCAACGTCTGCTGGGAGGCCAGGAGCATGCGCGAGTAGAAGTCGCGTCCGAGCTGGTCGCTGCCGAGCGGGAACCCGTCCTGCGGGCCGGGTATATGGCCCGGACGCAGGTCGGCCTGCAGCTGCGGGAACGGTTCCGTCGCGCTGTGCGGAGCGATCAGTGGGGACAGGATCGCGACCACCACGAAAGTCCCGACGATCACCGCGCCGGTGATCGCGATCGGGTCGCGGCGCAGCCGCCGGAACGCCTCGGCGGTGAGGCTGCGCCCGCCGGCGAGGTCGTCGATGCGGTCCTTGCGCCGCTGGGCCCATGCGGTGGTCATGGTCGAGAGCCGATCATGACAGCCGAACCCGAGGATCGATGACCGCGTACGAGAGGTCGACGAGCAGGTTGACCAGCACGTACACCAGCGCTCCCAGCAACAGCAGGGCCTGCAGCCGCGGATAGTCCTTCTCGGTGATCGCGTCGGCGAGCAGGGTGCCGATACCGCCCCAGTTGAACACCTTCTCGGTGAGCACCGCACCGCCGAGCAGCAGCCCGACCTGCAGGCCGATGGTCGTGGACACCGGCAGCAACGCGTTGCGCAGCACGTGCCGGGTCCGGATGACACCGGGAGTGAGGCCCTTGGAGTTGGCCGTGCGGACGAAATCGGAGTCGAGTACGTCGAGCACCGAGGCGCGGGTGATCCGCACGATCACCGCGAGCGGGATGGTGGCCAGCGCGACGGCGGGCAGCACCAGATGGCTCAGCGCGTCGAGGCTCGCGTCGAACTCGCGGGTGAGGACGCCGTCGAGCACGGCGAAGCCGGTGACGTTCGTGGCGTCGACGTCCACCGCCTGGCGGCCCGACGGCGGGAACCAGCCCAGCTCCACCGCGAACACGGCCTTGAGCAGGTAGCCGAGGAAGAAGACCGGAACCGCCACGCCGACCAGCGTGCCGATGATCGTGGCCACATCGAGGGGCCGGCCGCGTTGCTGCGCGGCCAGGTAGCCCAGCGGGATGCCGAGCACCACGGCGATGAGCAGCGCCACGACCGAGAGCTCGATGGTGGCCGGCAGCGCCCGTCCGATCTCGGCGAGCACCGGCTGGCTGGTCTTCGTCGACGTGCCGAAATCACCGGTGCCGACCCGGGCCAGGAACTTGCCGTACTGCACGTAGATCGGCTGGTCCAGACCGATCACGCGGTTGTACTCGGCGATCCGCTCCGGGGTGGCGCGGTCGCCGAGGAAGGCAGCAGCCGGCCCACCCGGCAGGCTGCGCAGCCAGGCGAAGACCAGCAGCGACAGCAGCAACAGCGTCGGGATGACCTGCAGCAGCCGCCGCACGACGAATCTCAGCATCATCCCCCCTCCGCTGAGCGCCATGTGCGTGAGCGCCGAGAGTGACACCGCCGACTCGGCGGTGCCACTCCGGACCGTCCGGATCAGCCCTTGGTCACCGTGTAGAACCGCTCGTCGGTCAGCGGTGACGGGACCAGACCCTTGATGTTGTCGCGCACCACGAGCGCAGGCGGCGAGCTGCTGAGCGGGACGGCCGGCAGGTACTTCGTCATCAGGTCCCGGTTGACCTGCTCGTACGCGGCGGCGTGTCCGGCCGGGTCGACCACCGCGTCGGCCGAGCTGACCTCGGCGAAGAGCGCCGGGTCGGTGAGGCCGAACTCCGGCTTGCCGGTGCCGAAGAACGTGCCGATGAAGTTGCCGGCGTCGTTGTAGTCGCCGGTCCAGCCGAGCAGGTGCAGGTCCTGCACGCCGTTGGCCTGGACCGAGTCGAGGTAGCCGCCGTTCCAGGGCTGCGGCACCGGCTCGACCGTGATGCCGACCGCGCGCAGGTTCTCCGACAGCGAGGTGAAGATGTTCGTCGGGTTCGGCATGTAGGGCCGCGTGACGTCGGTCGGGTAGTAGAACTTGACCGTCAGGTTCGACTGGCCCGCCTCGGCGAGCAGCTGCTTGGCCTTCTCCGGGTCGTACGGGATCGGCTTGAGATCGGCGGCGTAGCCGTCGACGGTGTCGGGGACGAACTGCGAGGCGACCACCGCGCCCTCGGGCAGCTGGTTGCGCACGAGCGACTCCCGGTCCAGGGCGTAGGCGATGGCCTGCCGCACCCTGATGTCCTTGAGCGCCGGGTTGTTCTTCTGGTTGATCCCGAGGTAGAGGATGTTGAACACCGGCCGGACCAGCACCTGGTAACCCTCGGTGCGCAGCGACTCCCAGTCGGCGGCGTTCGGGTAGTCGTAGCCGTCGATCGTGCCGGCCTGCAGCTCCTGCTTGCGCGCGTTCTCGTCCGGGATGACCTTGAAGATCAGCTTGTCGATCTTCGGTTTGTCACCCCAGTAGGCGTCGTTGCGGACCAGCGTGATCACGTTCGCGGTGCGGTCGTAGCTCTCGAACTTGAACGGCCCGGTGCCCGTCGGGTGGTCGGTGGCGTAGGCGCCGTAGGTGAAGGCCTCACCGCTCTGCTCGACCTTGTCCGCGTCGTACTGTTTCAGGGCGGTCGGGCTGGACATCGACAGGGAGGTCAGCCCGAACGCGGCGGGGAACGCACCCTTGGCCTTGTTCAGCGAGACGACCGCGGTGGTCGGATCCGATGCGGCGCAGGACTTGTACACCGGCGGGAGCCCGGCCGAGGTCTCGTTCTTGGCGAAGCCCTCGAACACGGCGCTGTAGTAGTAGGCCTGGGTCTGGGCGGGCGCGCCCGCCAGGTTGTACCAACGGTCGAAGTTGAAGCAGACGGCCTCGGCGTTGAAGGGCGTGCCGTCGTGGAACGTCACGCCGTCGCGCAGCTTGAAGGTCCACTGGGTGAAGTCGGCGTTCGGCGTCCACTCGGTGGCCAGCGCCGGCTGCAGCTCGGAGCTGCCGAGCTTGTATGTGATCAGGGTGTCGTACATCTGCCGCGCCGGCCGGAACGTCTCACCGTCCTGGGCGAACGCGGGGTCGAAGTTGTCCGGTGCGCCTGGAGCGCCGAAGATCATCGTGCCGCTATTCGCGCCGGCCCCGTCGGCGGGCCCGCCGGCATCGCTGCGCTCCGACTGGGCGCACGAGGCAAGAGCGACGGCCAGCAAGCCGGCCGTGAACGCGGCGGACAGTCTTCGGACAGATCGCATGACGGACACCTCTTCGTCTCAGATCCGCGAACGGTATTAGGCGCCGGTGGTGATCGGTAGGCGCCTGAGTCACGGTTGCACTACGGCACGGAATCAGAGCGAACGCCCGCCCCGGCAGTCACATGCGCTTCATCCGTGATCGAACTCGCCGACGCGACGGGACGCCGCCCGCCCTCGCGATGAGCCTCAGCATCCGGCGAGTGCCGTGCTTCGGGGACGGGCACGGAGCGGGTCGCGAGGAGAACGACGGATAACGCCAGCCGCGGATCTGCTTCACGTCCGGCGGCTGTCGCATCGGCCGGCTGCTGACATCCCGACGAGGCGAGGGGAGCGTCGGATGATCAGCCGGGGAGTGATGTCGAAGCCTCAGCCGCGATCGAATTCCCCGGCCTTGACGCCTTTGACGAATGCCGTCCATTCGTCAGAAGTGAAGACCAGCGAGAGCCGGTCGGCATCCTTGCTGTCGCGCACGATGACGGTGCCGTCGGGTGCCATTCCGACCTGAACGCAGTCACCCCTGTTGCAGAAGCTGCTGACCTTGAACTCGATCACGGGGAACTCGATCACGGGAAGGACCCTCCTGCGGGCGATTGCGAGGCATGCGGTTCGGGGAGCGTCTACAAGTGGAGCCGCAGCGGATCGGCGACACCGGCAGTCAAGAGCCGAAGGGTAGCGCACCTGATCCACATGTATGTCGACCGACCCCGGCGTGAGCGCGAATCCGGCCCCCACCAGCATCGCCGGCGAACACGCACAGCGAGCGGCAGTCCCCCGGTCGCGGAGACGGCACCGGGGACGTCCGGACCCCGAACCGCCATGGGTCGCTCGACCCTAGCCCGCTGACCGGTACTTCTGCGTGTACCGACCGATGATGGCCCGGGACTCGGCCCCCGAAAGCGCATGGCCAAGAGCATCGTCGTAAACGTCCCGGTAAAGGTCCACATCGGACTCACTGTCCAGGTAGCTGTCTCCTGCGTGGCTTTCGATGAAGACGACATCCGATCCAAGAGCGGCCGGGATCTCGAGTATCACGAAGTCCCCGGCATGGGCCCGTAGAATGCCTTGAGAAAGCGGCAGGATCCGAATTTCGACGTTGGCCAGAACATCCATCTCGAGAAGGTGTTCCAACTGTTCGATCATGACATTCGGGCTCCCCACCTGGCGGCGTAGAACCGCTTCGTCCAGCAACGCGAGAAAACGAAGTGGCTCCGATTCGACCCGGTGCAACGCTTCCTGGCGTTTCCCTCTGAGCTCGGCCAGACGGTCGAGCTCACCCGCCGAGTGGTGGGGCAGGAAAGATGCGCTGACCGTCCGACCGTAATCGACCGTCTGCAGCAGTCCGGGGATGATGGACGTCACGAACGAACGAACCGTGGTCGCGTCATTCTCCAGGGCGGCGAACCGGCCCGGCGAGTCCAGCACGTAGCGCTCGGTTCGGACGCCGTCGGTCAACGGCTCCCACCAGCCGTGCTCGCGGCCGTCGTGCACGAGGCGCAGCAAGGCGTCGCGGCGGACGTCGGAGGTGACGCCGTAGATCCGCATCAACTCGCGCACGTCGGGCACCTTGGGGATGCCCTTGCCCGTCTCCAGGCGGGAGATCTTGGACGTCGAGCACGTCATCTGCTCGGCCACCTCGTCGAGGGTCAGGCCCTTCTCGTTCCGCAGCTGCCGCAGCTCGGCACCCAACCGGCGGCGCGAGCCGATCGGGCCGTGCGGTGCAGCCATGATCATCTCCTCGGAGCGGGTATTGGTGCCTGCGGGTGATTGTGTGGTTCCAGTCCGCGTATGCAATTGCACAGCGCACTGTCCTCAGGCAATCTAAGCCCCAGCCCTTCGGACGTGATAGCCACCACACCGAGCGGCTGGCATCCCAGGAGAGGAGGCCGTCTGTGACCACCGACCGGCATGATCCTCCCCCGCACTCCTTCATCCAGCGTGCTCACTCCGCAATCCGGAGCGACCGCGTCCCGTCCCGGCGCAAGCCGGGATCCAGCGCCGTCCGGCAACCCGCCGGCACGAGTGAACCACGGGAAAGGGGCTCGAAAATGGTGTCAGCAAAGATCAGCAGCCGTCGCGTCACCTCGCATAGTGGCAGGTGGTCGCCATGATTTCGATCATCATCGCGGGCGCCGCGTTCATCGTGGTCGTCGCGGTCGTGGTGGGCATCGTCGATTCGCTCCAGGCTCCGGCCTGGCGTCGGATCGCGCGCGAACGGCGTCGCAACTGGGAAGCCCGGCAGCTCGAACTGCAGGGTTCGGCACCCCGCCCGCCGTGGGACGAGTGAGGCAGCACCGAGGCGTTCCCGGGGAGTGAACGCATCGGATCCGGCCGCCCGCCTACAGGGCGCGGCGGCCGGACAGCGCCCGACCGAGAGTCAGCTCGTCGGCGAACTCGAGGTCGCCACCCATCGGCAGACCCGACGCCAGTCGGGTCACCGACAGCCCGGGGAAGTCGCGCAGCAGCCGTACCAGGTAGGTGGCGGTCGCCTCGCCCTCGGTGTTCGGATCGGTCGCAATGATCACTTCGGCGATGTCGGTCTCGTCCGGTGCCGGGCCGGTGCCACCGAGACGGGCGAGCAACTCGCGGATACGCAGCGAGTCCGGTCCGATGCCGGCCAACGGATCGAGGGCGCCGCCCAGCACGTGGTACCGACCCTTGAACTCCCGCGTGCGCTCCACCGCGAGCACGTCCTTCGGCTCCTCGACAACGCACACGATCGTCGGGTCGCGCCGCGCGTCGGCGCAGTACCGGCAGCGTTCCCGCTCCGAGACGTTGTTGCAGACGTCGCAGAACCGCACGCCCTCCTTGACCTTCTGCAGGACCTCCTGGAGTCGTGACACGTCGGCCGGATCGGCCGCCAACAGGTGGAACGCGATCCGTTGCGCGCTCTTCGGCCCGACTCCAGGCAGCCGACCCAGCTCGTCGATCAGGTCCTGGACGGGGCCCTCGAACACGACCTGGTGCCTCTAGCCGAGACCGGGCAGGCCAAGGCCTTCGGCGCCGCCACCGAGCGCACCAGCCAGCGGGCCCATCTTCTCGGCCTGCAGCTCGCCGGCCGCCCGCGCCGCGTCGTGCAGCGCGCCGACCACGAGATCCTGCAGGGTCTCGACGTCGTCGGGGTCGACCACCTTTGGATCGATACGAACGGAACGCACCTCGCCGGCCGCGGTGGTGGTGACCTGCACCAGCCCGTTTCCGGCCTGGCCTATGACCTCCGCTTCTGCCAACTCGGCCTGCGCGGCCATGAGCTGTTCCTGCATCTTCTGCGCCTGCTGCATGATCATCTGCAGGTCGGGCTGGCCCGGTTGCACCAGTGTCTCCTCGCACATCTGCTCGTACCGGCGCGTCTCGCGGGGCCGGCTCGGGATCCAGACTAGCCGTGACAGGGTGACGTCCGTGTTCTCCGCCCGTCGCGTGGTGCTCTGCGCGGCCGTGCTGTTCGCCGTGCTCGGTGGGTGCGCTCCGGCGCCGTACCGGCCGCCGTCCGGTCCGGCGACCACGACACCGCCGCCGGGGCCGCCTGCTTCGAGCTCGAAGCCGCCGGTGACGACCACTCCGGACTCGACCGCCATCCCGCCTGCGGTGGATGCGCCGGTGGTCGTGCTCGATGCCGGACACAACGGGGGCAACGCGTCGCACCGGGAAGCGATCAACCGTCTGGTTCCCGACGGCCGCGGCGGGACGAAGGCGTGCAACACGACCGGGACCGCCACCGACGCCGGCTATCCCGAGCACACCTTCACCTTCGACGTGGCAACGCGGGTGGCGACACGCCTCGAGGCCGCCGGGGTCCGTGTGGTGACGACGCGGCCCGACGACAACGGCGTCGGACCGTGCGTCGATGTGCGCGGCCGGGCCGGCGAGGCGGCCGACGCCGACGCGGTGGTCTCCATCCATGCCGACGGCGCGTCGGCCGGCAACCGGGGCTACCACGTGGCGCTGTCCAGTCCGCCGCTCAACACGGCCCAATCGGGACCGGCGCGAGCGCTGGCCGTTGACGTCAGGGACGCGATGCGGGCGGCCGGGTTCCCCGATTCGGACTACATCGGCCGGGACGGCCTGTCCCCTCGCGCCGATCTGGCCGGCCTGAATCTGGCCACCCGTCCTACGGTGCTGGTGGAATGCGCGAACATGCGCAACCCGGCGGAAGCGGCGATCGTGTCGTCGACGGCCGGGCGGGACCGGTACGCCACAGCGATCAGTGCCGGCATCCTCGCGTTCCTCGGCCGCTGAGCGGAGCCCGATCCGCTCAGGAGGTGGCGTTCTGCTCCTCGCTCGCCGCGGCCGGCGCCTCGGGTGTCGAGGCCTTCTCGACCGGCTCTGCGGCCTGCTCGTTCTCGTACCGCTCGGCGAGTCGGTTGGTCTTGCGCTTGACCAACCAACCGATGGTCAGGCCCGCTGCGAGCGCCACCACCAGGCCGATCCAGGAGAACCGCTTCAGCCACGTCTCCGCGGCCACGCCGAGGAAGTACACCGCAGCGGTGGTGCCGCCTGCCCAGACGATTCCGCCGCAGACGTTGGCGACGAGGAACTTGTAGTAGGGCATCTTGAGCGCTCCGGCGAGGGGGCCCGCGAAGATCCGCAGCAGGGCGATGAACCGGCCGAAGAAGACCGCGTAGACGCCCCAGCGGAGGAACACCCGTTCGGCGAGAGCGACGTGGCCGGGGCTGAAGTGCTTGGGGAATCGCCTGCCGAGACGGTCGAACAGCGGCTTGCCCATCCGGCGGCCGATGAAGTAACCGATCGTGTCGCCGATGATGGCGCCGGAGGTGGCGGCGACCCCGATCCAGACCGGCGAGATGCCGAGCTCGTGACGCGACGCCAGCAAGGACGCGCTGACCAGCACGATCTCCCCGGGCAACGGCACGCCGAGGCTCTCCACGCCGATCACGAGACCGACCAGGACGTACACCAGCAGCGGCGGGATCTCGTGCAGGATCATGTCGACCGTCATGTACGCCCCCTCCGCGGGCATCCGGCCCGCGTCGAGTGTACGGGCGGCCGGAGATGTCCGGTTCGGAGCTCAGGACACACGGTCACGACCGGTCGATGGCTCGGGCGCCCAGCTGCGCACTCAGCAACTCGATAGCTGCTTCCTCCGGGTCACGCCGCTCGGCGGGTGCGGAGCTCGCACCGGCCGCCGCCTCGGCGAGCATCGCCTCCTCGTCGTCGGGCGGCGCCTCCTCGTCGGGCGGTTCGGGCGGAAGCGGCTCGCCGTTGTCGGGCGCGGTCGACCGCCGGGTGGGCGGCGGGCGCGACGGGCGGCGTGGCGGAGCGGCGGCCGGTGGCTGCGACGGCCCGCCACCGCGGACCGGTGTCGTATCGCCGCCGCTGACGGGATCGCCGTGTTCGCAGCGGATCCGCCAGCTGACCCCGAGCACCGCGTGCAACGACTGGGCGATCACCTCGGTGTTGCTCTGCTCGGACAGCAGCCGGGCCAGCGGCGCGGTTCCGATGCTGAGCACCAGGGTGTCGTTCTCGATGGCGCGCACCGTGGCGCTCACGAGCAGGGCGGCGGTGCGCTTCTTGCGCTCCTTCGCCGCGGCGAGGATCTCGGGCCAGACCCGGCGCACGGCGGCAGCGTCGAGACCCGCGTTCGGCGCCGCTCCCGCTGCGATCGGCTCGGCTGCCGATCCGGGTGGGTCCGACGTCCCCGTGTCCGGCTCGGCTGCGGGTTCGCCGATGGCGGTCGGTGCGGACCGGGCCGGAGTCGACCCGGTGTCGTCACCGCCGGAGCGCGCCGCACCCGGGCGTGCAGCGGGGTCGGACGTGGTGCTCGGATCGCGCCGCCCACCGGTCATCGGCCGGTCTTCGCCATCCGCAGCAGCGGAATCGGTGCCACGCCAACTGCGCGCTGCGTGGCCATGCGGTGCGGTCTCGCCGCCGCCCTGGCCGTCGCCGCCGGACCGACCGCTCGTGTCGACCCGACCCTCGCCTCCCGGTCGGCCCTCGTCGCCGTCCCGGCCGGCGACGACGGTTTGTCCCTCGCCGGCCGCCGTCATCTCGTCACCGCTGTGTGCGCCGCCCCGCGCCGCCTCGGCCCTGGCGGATGTGTCGGCTCCGCCGGAGGATCGTCGCGCCGTCGTTGTCGGCGTGGGAGGCGCTCGAGCCGACGGAGGTACCAGAACGCGGCGCCTGCCTGGGCATCGCCCAGTACCGGCACCACGTTCAGCTCCTGTCCGACCTGCGGCAGGGGCGCCGGCACCGGCCGAACCGCCATCGGTTGCCGCCGCACCGACAGTCGGCCCGGCGCCGGCCACCGACGCGGTCCCGTCGGGTCCGGTGTCGCCGTCCGCATCGCGGAGCGGGGCCCGGCCGCTCGGGCGCTCGAAGGAACGTCGCGGGCCCGCCTGCTCCACCTCCAGGTCCGCGGATGCGGCCGGGGCGACCGTCTCATCCGCGGGTAGCGGCGCGGGGGCGATGGCGTTGCGCCGTTCCAGCCGTTCCAGCCGTTCCAGCAGGCCCGGCTCGGCCACGGTGGCCGCGGGCAGCAGCATCCGCGCGCACAGCAGCTCCAGCAGCAGCCGCGGCGCGGTTGCTCCGCGCATCTCGATCAGGCCGTTGTGCACGATCTCGCCGTACCGGGTGAGCGTGCCGGACCCCAGCCGATCGGCCTGCTCGATCATCCGCACGATCTCGTCGTCGGCCGCGTCGACGAGGCCGCGGGTGGCCGCCTCCGGCACGGCCTGCAGGAGCGTGAGGTCCCGAAGCCGCTGCAGGAGGTCCGACGCAAACCGGCGCGGATCGTGCCCTGCCTCCACCATCCGATCGACGGCCTCGAACACCGCGGCCCGGTCGCCCGCGGCGAGCGCGTCGACCACGTCGTCGATCAGCGAGACGTCGGTGACCCCGAGCAGCGCCACGGCCCGCTCGTAGACGACACCCTCCGGTCCGGCCCCGGCCAGCAGCTGGTCCAGCACCGAGAGCGAATCCCGCGCCGAACCCCCGCCCGCCCGGATGACCAGCGGGTACACCGCAGGCGCTACGACCGCACGCTCCTCGGCGCAGATGCGCTCGAGCAGCTTGCGCAGGGTGCCGGGCGGGATCAGCCGGAAGGGATAGTGGTGGGTGCGCGAGCGGATGGTGGGCAGCACCTTGTCCGGTTCGGTGGTCGCGAACACGAAGACCAGATGTTCCGGCGGCTCCTCCACGATCTTGAGCAGGGCGTTGAAGCCCTGCGTGGTGATCATGTGGGCCTCGTCGACGATGAACACCCGGTAGCGCGACTCGGCCGGTGCGAAGAAGGCGCGATCACGCAGCTCGCGGGTGTCGTCGACACCGCCGTGCGACGCGGCGTCGAGCTCGGTGACGTCGATGTTGCCAGGGCCGCCCGGCGCCAGCGAGATGCACGAGGAGCAGTTGCCACACGGCTCCGGTGTGGGGCCGCGCTCGCAGTTGAGCGAGCGGGCCAGTATCCGCGCGCTGGACGTCTTACCGCAGCCGCGCGGCCCGGAGAACAGGTAGGCGTGGTTGATCCGTCCGGCCGCGAGCGCGGTGCTGAGCGGTTCGGTGACGTGCTCCTGCCCCACTACCTCGGCGAACTTCGCCGGGCGGTACTTGCGGTACAGAGCCAACGCCACGGCTGCGAGGCTACCCACCGGCACCGACGGAAGGTGGGCCGGTGCTCACCCGGCGATCGGGTTGTGCACATCGAACTGGGCCAGATCTGCCGCGGCGCGCCCCGCCGTCCAGCCCGCGGCGTTGGACACCGACACCGGCCGGCTCACCAGCCCGGGGAAAAGCCGGTCCATCATCTCGTCGGCGACCTTGCTGCGGGCCGCCAGCACGGGCAGCAACTTCTGGTCCGCAACCCGCTCGGTCGACTTGTGCTCGGCGGCCTGCGCCGCTTCGGTGGCCGACCTGTCCGCCGTGTGCAGTCGCTCGCCGATCCGGGACGCGTAGGCCACCAGGAACGACTGCCGGAACGAGCGCGTGCGCGAGGTGCCGCTGCGGGTGGTGTGCCGCCCGGCGGCCAGCATCGCGCGGTTGGCCTGCAGCAGCAAGGAGGTGGTGAGGAGTTCGACGATGTCCAGCTCGGTCTCGGGCCCCACAACCGTGGCGAATCCCGGGTTCTCCCGCCACACGGTGCGGCAGCGGTTCGCCGTGGCGACGGCCTGCACCAGCAGCACCTTCGCGCCGGCGTAGGGCGCATCCATCCACATCCTTCGACCGCAGGCCGTCGGCGTCTGCCCCCGATCGTGCTCGAGCACCGCGTGGTGCAGCGAGTAACGGCTCATCAGCTCCTGCGCCTTGGCCGAGAGCGCCTCGGCCTCGTCGGGGAATTCGGTGGACTCGGCCTTCGCGAGCAGGGCACGCACCTTGGCCAGCACCTTCTGGTCGACCACGCTGCCCGTGGAGCTGGCGTGCCTCTGAGCACCGGGAAGCGGAAGCAGCCGCTCCAGCTCGGGCAACGTGATCAGGGTGACCAGCACCTGCAACAGCACGACCAACGCCGAGGAGCGGGAGGTGTTGTTACGCCCGGCCCATTCGCGCAGCTGAGCCGCCTCGGGAACCTCGTACCCGATGCCGGCCGCGATCGTGGTGACCGCGGCGAGCCACCGGGGATGCAGCGTCGCACGGGCGTAGCGCCGGGACTCGGTCACGATCGCCGCCAGCAGGTAACTCGCGGCCCTGGGGTCGAGTGTGCGCCGCGCCAGCTCCGCCAGGTCCGAGGGCAGCCAGCCCCGTTCCCACCCGCCGCGTACGGCTGAAGCGAGGACGGAGTCGGCAGCCAGGTCGAGTTCGTGCCCATGGTCGAATCGGGAGAGCAACTCCGCGGCGTGCTGTTCGAGATCGCCGCAGCCGCATCGGGCGGCCGCCAGCAGCGCGGCCTCCGGTACGCCCGGGCCGGGGACCCGATCGGGCTCCCACCATCGCTGCTGCTCGCGATCTGCGGCCACGCGCCGCCTGCTCTTCTGCTTGGCGGCCCGCTTCTGGCGGTTGCGTGTGCTCACGGGAGGGATTGTGCCGAGAGGGCCCGACAGTTCCGGTGGCGACAGGCCGCACCGGACATGAGCGGACCCCGCGCACCCGCCAGAGCCCGTTGACCCTTGCTGCCTTCCGGCCCTGGGGGAGTTCACAGGATGGACGCCGCGCGGGGTCCGGCGCCGAGTGTAGTGCGGTCGCGGAGCGCGCCCACCACCCGGTTATGATCCGACGCGGAGGATTCGCCTAGTGGCCTATGGCGCACGCTTGGAAAGCGTGTTGGGTTCACGCCCTCGGGGGTTCGAATCCCCCATCCTCCGCCGCTGTGAACAGCGTGAACGCCGGTCGCCTCCTCGTGGGCGGTCCGGCGTCGACGTTCCCCGCTTGCGGGTCGCGGAGCCGGCTCGCTGCTGGCTGGGCGCACCGGCAGGGCCCGGGAGCTCCAGGCGGGACCGGACGTACGTGGGACGGCGAGCCGAAACCGGAGGACTCCTCCACGGATCGTCCGCTGTCACCCCGCGGACATCCGTGACGGACAGGGCGATGGTAAAGCGGACAAACCGGGCGAGCAGGAGCCCATTGAGGTGTCCCGGTGCCGCCATTCGATCTAACGAATGGTCACGGTTTGGTTTCCGACGCTTCGCACTCGACGGCCCCGGGAACAGACCGGTAGCGGGTCGTCGAGTGCGACCCCCGGCTAGACACACATGGAGGAGCCGTGACTGTCACGGGCATCATTACCGCGATCGTGGTCGGTGCGATCATTGGAGCGCTCGGACGGCTGGTCGTGCCAGGAAGGCAGGCCATTCCGATCTGGCTGACCATCGTCATCGGTATCGTCGCCGCTTTCATCGGAACGTTCCTCGCGCAGGCAGTCGGCATCTCGACCGCCACCCCCGGCATCGACTGGGGCGAGCTCCTGGTCCAGGTCATCGTCGCCGCGCTCGGCGTCTTCCTGGTGGCCGGCATGTACAGCCGGCGCGGCGTGAGGCGCTGACCGATAGCTCAACCGCACCATCACAGATGCCGGGCCCGTCCACGACGGGCCCGGCATCTTTGTTGTGGGAGGTGTCCTGAGGTGTTCACGGTCGGCGCCGGCTGGTGAGATCCACCGGTGACCACCACTCCCAGCTACGCCGACGTCGAGGCGGCCGCCGGCAGGATCAGCGGGCACGCACACCGCACCCCGGTACTGACCTCGCGGCGGATCAACGCCGATCTCGGCGCTGAGCTGTTCTTCAAGTGCGAGAACTTCCAGCGGATGGGGGCGTTCAAGTTCCGCGGGGCGTTCAACGCGCTGTCCCGATTCACCCCCGAACAGCGGCGGGCCGGCGTCGTGGCCTACTCATCGGGCAACCACGCCCAGGCCATCGCCCTCGCCGCCAGGATCCTGGGCGTGCCGGCCACCATCGTGATGCCCCACGATGCGCCGGCAAGCAAGCTGGCCGCGACCCAGGGGTACGGCGCGCGGACCGTCTTCTACGACAGGTACACCGAAGACCGCGAGGAGATCGGACGCGCGCTGGCGGCCGAGCACGGGTTCACCCTCATCCCGCCCTACGACCACCCGGACATCATCGCCGGCCAGGGCACCGCGACGAAGGAGCTGCTGGAGCAGGTCCGCGAGCTGGATGCGCTGTTCGTCTGCCTCGGCGGCGGCGGATTGCTCTCCGGCGCATCCCTGGCCGCCCGCGCGTTGTCGCCGGCCTGCCGCCTCTACGGCGTGGAGCCGGAAGCAGGCGACGACGCACGGCAATCCCTACGCACCGGATCGATCGTGCACATCGACACGCCGGACACCATCGCCGACGGCGCTCAGACCCAGCACCTCGGCGTGCTCACGTTCGAGATCATCCGCCGCGACGTGGACGACATCTACACCGCAACGGACGACGAGCTGGTGAGGGCGATGCGGATCTTCGCGAGCACGCTCAAGATCGTCGTGGAGCCGACGGGCTGCCTGGCCTTCGCCGCCGTCCGCAGATTGGCCGAGCAACTGGCGGGGCAGCGGATCGGAGTGCTGGTGAGCGGGGGCAACGTCGACCTGGAGCGGTTCACGTCTCTGCTGGCCAGGTGCCCACCTCCTGCGGTCGGGTGATCACGGAGAACTCGGCACCGAACGGATCGGTGAGGGTGGCGATCCGGCCGTAGCGCATGTCCTGGATATCTCCAGACGCTCCCCCGGATGCCCGGGCCGCCGCCACTACGGCGTCGGTGTCCGCCACTTCGAAGGTGGTGTTCCACTCCGAGCGCACCGCCGCCGGATTGCCGAAGATCCCGCCGACCTCGTGCCCGTCGGGCCGGCGCAGGAACGTGAAGTCGAACTCCGGCATGTCCTCGTTGCGGTCCAACGTGAAACCGAAAACAGTCGCGTAGAAGTCGCGGGCCGATCCCGGATCGGCGGTGACCAGGTCGTTGCGGACCAGCGAACCCGGCTCGTTCACGATCCGGCAACCGATGTGCTTCCGTCCCTGCCACAGCCCGAACTGGGCCCCCGTCGGATCCCGGACCATCGCCATCCGCCCCTGGTCCAACGCGTCCATCGGTTCGGCCACCAGGGTGCCGCCCGCCACCCTGACCTGGGCGGCGGTGCGATCACAATCGGCGGTCGCGAGGTAGACGTTCCACCAGAACCGGGTGGCATCCGGCTCGCGGTTCGGCATCATCGCGGCCACCGGCTCGCCGCGGAGCAGGCAGATCGTGTAGTGCCCGATCTCGGCCGGCCCGACCTGGAAATCCCAGCCGAACAGGCCGCCGTAGAAGCTCATCGCTCGATCGAGATCAGGGATGCCGAGGTCGATCCAGGTGGGGGTGCCATCGGGTGCGTTCTCGGTGACCAGGCTCATGGGGGGCACAGTAGGCGCGAGCACCGACAGTTCCTGACGGGTCTGGCGCATGATCGTCGTTTCGGGGCGGAACCGGCCACACACATACGGCCGCTCCGAGCCCGAAACGATGATCATGCGTGAAGACGGGAACCATTTCCGCAAGGGCATGATCGCCCGGCCGGCTCCGCATCCGGACGACGGCTTTCGGGTGTTGATCGATGCGGTGTGGGCCAAGTTCCCTTAGCTCCGCCAAGACCACCCTGAAGGGCGCCGGACAGCGAGACAGCGACGCTCGTCACCTGACCTGCGAGTCCGCGACAGTCACAGCCTCAAGCTGAGGTGTTCTGCTCGACAATCTGTCACTCTTTGTATCTGTACGTATCCGTTGAGTAACGGACCACCGCTCGATGTCGATGTTGAAATCGACCTCCTCGCCAGGAGAGCGCTGCCGATCCGAAGGACCCTCATGCGTCGTCTGATCCTGCTCGTCGTGGCCCTGGTTGTGCTCGGACTGACACTCGTCGGCACCGCCACTGCCGCGCCGGCCAACACGTACACCGTGACGCGCACCGTGGGCCCGTACAACGGCGCGGCAAAGCTCGGCGAGCGCGGTTCCGTCCCCGACGGCGAAGCAAAGACGGTCTCGTGCGGCCACGGCGAATCCATCCTCGGAGGCTCGGCGAAGATCATCCGCAAGACGTCGCACGGCACCACCTCGCGCAACGTGCTGACTCTGGACGTCATCGGGGCGTTCTGGGACCCGGAGGTGGACCTTCTCAAGTGGGGCGCGTTCATCAACGCGACCGGACGCAAGGGATGGAACAGCGTGAAGCTCACCGTGACCTGCCGGCGCCACTGACGTCCGGAGCAGCCCTGCAACCGCCGCGAGGGCACGCTTTCCGAGTCTGCGCAGCGGTGTCCGCCGCTGGCCTGGCCGGATGATCGCTCGTCCTGCGGTCGTCAGGTCCCGTCCTTGACGAGCCGGCGACGAGCTCGACCGGTGACAGAGCCTCCCTCAGCGCCGACCATCCAGTCGACGACTCTGACCCTCACAGTGGGGGGACGACTCCGCTGCGAAGGGCGTCGAACAACCGCTCGAGGCGTGCGCGGTGGTCGTCCGCCACGGCGCCCGGCGTCTCTCCGGCGACGACACGACGCGCGGTCTCCACCATCACGGTGCCGTAACCGGCGACGAAGAAGGCGGCGAGCAACGTCCCGTCGCCCGTGAAGGTGGGGTCGCGGTCGAGCTCGTCGGCGAGCATCTGCTGGAGGTCGGAGGCGATCTCTCTCGCACGCGCGATCAGCGCGGGCGACCCCGCGACGGTCCGGAAGAAGGGGGCGGATCGGTCGTCGACGCCGGAGAGCGGATGGCGGGCGTCGAAAAGGCGAATGCTCGTGTCGCGCAGGGATGCCAGCGCGTCGACATTCGGAGCGCGGTCGCGTACCGCCGATCGCAGGAGCTCGATGGCGTCGTCCTCGCGATCCAGGAAGAGATCCTCCTTGCGCGGGAAGTGGTTGAAGACCGTGACGCTCGAGACCCCGGCCTCCCGCGCGATCTCGGCGACCGTGACCGCGTCGTACCCGCGCTCGAGGAACAACCGTGCCGCGACCTCCGCGATCCTCGCGCGGGTCTTCGAACCGCCGCGCTCACCTCTTCGGGGCACCCGTCCTCACCTTCTTGTGTAACTAAATTTAGTCACTTAACCTAACGGCATGACCTCCGAGCAGACACTGTCACGCTCCCCCCGATCGTTGCGGGAGGCGTGGGTGGCCCTGGCGGGACTGTCCGCGGTGTTCCTCTTCGAGATGCTGGACAACTCGATCCTGAACGTCGCGCTGCCCACCATCGGACGCGAACTGCACGCCTCGACGACCGCGTTGCAGTGGGTGACGGGCGCCTACGCGGTCGTCTTCGGCGGGTTGATGCTGGCGTTCGGCGCCGTCGCCGACCGGTTCGGCCGGCGGCGGATCATGCTCATCGGGCTGGGCCTGCTCGGCGTGGCGAGCCTGGGGACCGCTTTCGTCACCACCGCGGAGCAACTCATCGCCGTCCGGGTGGCGATGGGGGTCGCGGCCGCGATGACGACCCCGGGATCGATGGCCCTGGCCTTCCGACTGTTCGACGACGACGGTCTGCGCGTCCGCGCGATCACCCTCATCTCGACCGTGGGCCTCGTCGGGCTCGCGATCGGCCCGACAGCGGGTGGCTTCGTCCTCGCGATCGCCCCGTGGCAGGTCCTGCTGCTGGTGAACGTGCCGATCGCCGTGCTCGCGATCATCGGGGTGCGGGTCGGCATCGCCGCGGACGAGGCGGCCGACCTTCATCGCGACCCGGTGGACGTCGTCGGTGCGGTGCTGGGCACGGCGACGATCGTGCTCGCGCTCGTCGCACCGACACTGTTCGTGAACGAAGGCAGCGGCTCGTGGGCGCCGTGGACGGCTACTGCCGCGGCCGGCGTGGCAGCGGTTCTCTTCGTCCTCCGCGAGCGTTCGGCGCCTCATCCACTGCTGGACCTCGCACTCGTTGCGCACCCGCTGGTGTCGAGCGGCCTGGCGTTCAAGGCCGCGGCCGGGCTGGCGACCGCCGGCCTCGGCTACATGGTGACGCTGCAGCTGCAGCTCGACTGGGGGTGGCCGCCCGCACTCGCCGCCATCGGGATGCTCCCGCAGGTCGTCGTCCTGCTCGTGGGCGGCGCGTTCGTCAATCCGTTCGTGCAACGGGTCGGGCTCGAGCGGGCCGCATGGCTCAGTGCCGCGGCGGTCGTCTTCGGGCTCGCCGTCTACGGCCTGCTGAACCGTTTCGGATATCTCTGGGTCGCGATCGCGCTCGCGCTGGTGGCCGCGGGGTTGCGCGTGGTCGGCGTCGTCGCCGCGACCAACGTGCTCCGTGGTCTGCCGAAGAACCGGACCACGATCGGCGCGGCCCTCGTCGACACCGTCACCGAGGTCGCCTCCGGCGTCGGCATCGCCGTCACCGGCACCGTCCTCGCGGCGCTGTTCACCGGCGACATCGCCACATCGAGCTGGAGCGCACAGCAGACCGCGGAGTTCCAGGAGGCCGTTACGATCGCCGGCCTCACGCTCACGGTCGTGGCCGCAGCGCTCGTCGGCTGGGGAATCGTCCGCACGCGGCGCGGCGCGGACGTTCAGGCAATGACGTCCGTCGACGACGTAGTTCCCGAGAAGGCCTGACGGTGGCGGAAACGGAGGGATTCGAACCCCCGCCGACCTGGGCCTTTACTGTGGAGCGGATGACGGGAATCGAACCCGCGTGTTCAGCTTGGGAATCAGCGTGTTCCGCGCTGTCCGGCCGCTGATCTGCGTCCCCCGGTGATCCTGACTGGCCAACGTGTGACCGCTGTAGACCAGTCCGATTGCTCGCAAATGGCCCACCGTTAGATCAGCTTGCCCAGAAGCGGGCGAAGTGCCTCGACGAACGCCGCCGGCTGGCCGAGGTAGGCCATATGCGTGCCCGGCAGTTCGGCGAGTGAGGTGTCGAGCTGGGAGGCAAGATAAGCGGCGGCTTCGTATCTCCAATGCCCGGGCGCCGTCTTCTCGCGGTTGTCGGCGCCGGCCGTGACGAGGCACGGCAGCCGAACCAACGCGAGCTCGGCTGGGGTCGGTTCGTATTCGAGGTAGGGCGCCATCTCGATGTTGAACAGAACGTCACCGTTGAGCAGCAGGCGCTCACGCAGCTGGGGATCGAGCGACTCATACGTCTCCCGACCTGCGACGCTGAGCAGGAAGAGCTCGGTGGCGGCGCGGACGCCTCCCTTCGCCATGCCCTCCTCGATGAGCGCCTTGCGACGGGTCCAGATGGCGGCAGCATTCGTGACACCGGACTTGAAGACCGGCTCGTGGAACACCACGGCCCGCAGCACCTCGGGATGGCGGATCGTCAGATTGGCGGCGATGCTCGCCCCGGCGCTCGTGCCGACCACGATCGCAGGCGACAACCCCACCCCCCGAAGCAGTGCGGCGGCATCGTCGGCCTGCTCGTCGACCGTTGTCGATGTCCAGCCCGGTGGACGGGGACTCCGGGAGTTACCTCGTCGGTCATAGGTGATCACTGTGTACGTGTCGGCGAGCCTGTCCGCGACGTCCGTCCAGTGCCCGGCGTCGCCGGTGGCCCCGGAGATGAGCAACAGGCTGGGGCCGTCACCGCGCAGCTCGTAGTACAGCGTCGTGTCGTTAGCGCTGACTGAGGTCATCGCGCCTCCCTGAGCTGCTGCCCGCCGTCGATGGAGTGGCGAGACAGTTGACCAGAATCGACCGGCTGAAGCGTATCGGGGATAGCCCGATGGGGTGATCAGGCAATGTCCATGCGGGTAAGCGGCCCCTTCAGTTCAGCCGCGCCCGGGCCGGAGGCAGAGGGCGCGAGCCGAGCCGGACAGCCTGCGCCGCCAGAGGCGGCCTTGTGCCACACAGCAGTATTGGCAACGGCGCCCTCAGCGGCTTGCGGGACATCGCGAGCCGCGTCGGCGGGCCGATCCGGCAGGCCAGCAACGGTCCGGCGGCGGGAAATGAGACTGGACGGCGAACGCCGGGTCAGCCCTGTTCGGACTGCCCGGCGTTGTGCCTGCTCAGTGGCGGTAGCGGTGGGATTTGAACCCACGGAGGGCGTGAACCCTCACACGCTTTCGAGGCGTGCTCCTTCGGCCGCTCGGACACGCTACCGCCGACGACTTTACTGCAGGCCCCACCCGGCCCCGTCCGGACGGGTCCGGTACCGCGCAAAGGGCGTATCGGCGGGTTGACGCGGCGCAGAACGCGAAGTCGGGCCAGAATGCCGCCGTGATCCCGTTCCCGGTGCGCCGCCTGCTCGCCCCCGCCGTCCTGGCCGCGGTCCTCGCCGCGGGCTGCGCTCCGGCCGCGCCACCTGCCCCGGCCGCGCCCGCTGCCCCGACCTGCCCGGCCGGCGCGCTGTCGACGCTCACCGCGGGCACTCTGACCATCGGCACCGACCAGCCCGTCTACCCGCCGTGGTACGTCGACGACGACCCGACCAACGGCCAGGGCTTCGAGAGCGCGGTGGCCTACGCCGTCGCCGAATCGCTCGGCTACCCGAAGGACAAGGTCGCCTGGGCACGCGTGCCGTTCAACGCGGCCATCCAGCCCGGCCCCAAGACCTACGACCTCAACCTCACCGAGTTCTCGATCACCGAGGAGCGCCGGGCCGCTGTCGATTTCTCCACGCCCTACTACGACGTCAAGCAGGCCGTGGTGACGATCGGCACCAGCCCGGCCGCCAACGCGGCTTCGCTGGCCGAGCTGAAGAACGCGAAGCTCGGCGCCCAGGTCGGCACCACCAGCTACCAGGCCATCGTCGACCAGATCGCACCCTCGACGCCGCCCGCGGTCTTCAACAGCAACGACGACGCGAAGCTGGCGCTCACCAACGGACAGGTCGATGCGATCGTCGTCGACCTGCCGACGGCCTTCTACATCACCTCAGCCGAGCTCGACGGCGGCAAGATCATCGGCCAGCTGCCGGTGGCGGCCGGGAGCACCCCCGAGCAGTTCGGCATCGTGCTGGACAAGGACAGCGCGCTCACCGGTTGCGTGTCGGCGGCGGTGGACAAGCTCCGGGAGGCCGGGACCCTCACCGCGCTCGAGACGCAGTGGTTGACCACCGCCGGTACCGCCCCCGAGCTGCGGTGATCATGGCCGTCGTCGCCGGCCCGGGATACCGTCAGCCGATCGGCTGACCATCGAGGAACGGCCGGTCAGGAGGTTCGATGTCGCGGCCGCTTCCGATCGCCGCGGTGCAGGCGGCACCGCACCCGATCGACACCCCGTGGAGCGAGTTCGCCGGCGAGGTCACGAGGCTGGTCCGGGGTCTGCCCGCGACGAAGCTGGTGGTCTATCCCGAGTTGCACCTGCAGGGCACGGAGCACCTACCGGCGAACCGCGCGGAGGCGATGACCGACGCCGCCGTGCGGCTGGACGGCCGCGAGGTGGCCGAACTCGCCGAGCTGGCCGGTGACCTGGGAATCTGGTTGGTCCCTGGCAGCGTGTGCGAGCGCGGCGAGGGCGGGCAGATCTACAACACCGCGGTCCTGCTGACGCCGGAGGGCAAGGTGGCCGCCGGTTACCGCAAGGTCTTCCCGTGGCGGCCGTTCGAGCCGTATCAGCCGGGGACGCGGTTCGTCACCGTCGACCTGGACGGCGTCGGCCGCGTGGGCCTGTCCATCTGCTACGACGCCTGGTTTCCCGAGCACGCACGGCACCTGGCGTGGATGGGCGCGGAGGTCATCGTCAACGTGGTCAAGACGACGACGTCCGACCGGGCCCAGGAGCTGGTGCTGGCCCGCGCCAACGCCATCGTCAACCAGGTCTTCTGGGTCAGTGTGAACGCCGGGTCGCCGGTCGGGACGGGGCAGAGCGTGGTCGTCGATCCCGAGGGCCTGGTCCGGGTGGCCGCCCCGAGCGAGGTCCCGACCGTGCTGACCGATGTGCTGGATCTCGATCACGTGACCCGGGTGCGGACGTTCGGCACCGCCGCGCTCAACAGGCTGTGGGACCAGTTCCGCGACGGCGACGAGCCGCTTCCCCTACCGCTGTACGAGGGCCGGATCGACCCGAAGCGCTGGTCGCCGGGGCCGCACCGCAGCTGACCCAGCACGACCACACGCGGAACCGTCGAGAAGCGGGTGCTGGGGTGGGTGGTGCGGGACTGAGATCATGCGGCGGTGACGGCCACCGCTCGCGAGCTCAGCCCGCTCGCCAGGGAGCGCCTGCGCTATCGACGTTCGCGGGCCCGGCGCTCGACGATGGTCGCACTGGCCTCGACCACACTGTTCGCGGTGGCCATCGGGTACGGGTTGGCCAACTCGCCGGGCTGGCCCCGGGTGCAGCAGACGTTCTTCGATCCGGTCGCGGCCTGGAAGTCGCTGCCCATGGTGCTGAGCGGACTGTGGCTGAACATCCGGGTGCTGGTGGTCGCCGAGATCGGGATCCTCGTGCTCGGCATGGTGATCGCCTTTCTGCGCACCCTGCGGGGACCCGTCTTCTTCCCCCTGCGCGCGCTCGCCACGGGCTACGTCGACCTCTTCCGCGGGATCCCGCTGCTGATCGCGCTGTACCTCATCGGGTTCGGGGTGCCGGCGCTGCGACTGCAGGGCGTGCCCACCGACGTGGCGGTGCTGGGCACGGTGGCGCTGATCCTCATCTACTCCGCCTACGTCGCCGAGGTGTTCCGGGCGGGGATCGAGTCGGTGCACCCCTCCCAGCGGGCCGCCGCCCGTTCGCTCGGCCTGACGCACCGGCAGTCGCTGCGACTGGTCGTGCTGCCGCAGGCCGTCCGGCGGGTGCTGCCGCCGCTGCTCAACGATTTCGTCGCATTGCAGAAGGACTGCGGGCTGATCTCCGTGCTCGGCGCGATCGACGCCATCCGAGCTGCCCAGATCGAGGTCGCGCGCACGTTCAACTTCACCCCGTACGTGCTGGCCGGGCTGCTGTTCGTGCTGCTCGCGATCCCTACCGGGCGGGTGGCCGACGCGCTGTCCGCCCGGGTCGCGCGCCGGCAGGAGGCATCGTGACCCCGCCGACGTACTTCCTCCCGCGGAGGCGGCATCGTGACCGCCGACGTACTTCCTCCCGCGGAGGCGGCATCATGACAGCGGACGCGACACCGATGACCGTGCTGGAGGTGCGCGGGCTGGTGAAACGCTACGGCACCGCGACCGTGCTGGACGGGATCGATCTCACGGTTCCCGAGCATCGGGTGATCACGGTGATCGGCGCGTCGGGCTCCGGGAAGTCGACGCTGCTGCGCTGCGTGGACCTGCTCGAGGACATCGATGA
Source organism: uncultured Actinomycetota bacterium (assembly GCA_963841985.1). Classification (GTDB taxonomy): domain Bacteria; phylum Actinomycetota; class Actinomycetes; order Mycobacteriales; family Pseudonocardiaceae; genus Pseudonocardia. The sequence continues at coordinate 35,755 of CAWJFD010000006.1, read as the reverse complement.
CGGACAGCTGTTCCTGGACGGTGTCGACATCTCCGATCCGCGGGCCGATCACGCCGCGGCGCAGCGCCGGATGGCGATCGTGTTCCAGGCGTTCAACCTGTTCCCGCACATGACCGCGGCCGAGAACGTGACATTGGCCCCGCGGGTGGTGCACCGGCTGCCGCGGATCGAGGCCGCGGATCGGGCGCACGAGCTGCTGGAGCGCGTAGGACTGGCCGCGTTCGCCGACGCCTACCCGGACCGGCTCTCCGGTGGCCAGCAGCAGCGGGTGGCGATCGCGCGGGCGCTGGCGGTGCAACCCCGGTTGCTGTTGCTCGACGAGATCACGTCCGCTCTGGACCCGGAGCTGGTCGGCGAGGTGCTCACGATCGTCTCCGAGCTGGCACGGAGCGGGATCACGATCCTGATGGCGACCCACGAGATGGGCTTCGCCCGCCACGTTTCCGACCAGGTGTGTTTCCTCGACGGCGGGCGGCTGCTGGAGTCCGGGCCACCCGAGCAGGTGCTGGGCGAACCGATCGAGACCCGGACCCAGCAGTTCCTGGCCAGGGTGATCGCGGCCGGCCGGCTGGCCTGACTCCCGTCACGCGGTCGGGGGACCTTGATCACCGCTCGTCGACATCCGTCACCGGCATGCTGCAAGGCTTCACCCGAACGGGCGGTGATACCTTCTCGTTGCCATTGCGGACCGGAATCGGCTGCTGTGCACATCGACGGGGGAAGTTCCGGATGGAGATCGGCTTCACGGGGCGAGAGACGGGCAGGCACGCGGCCCGGCTGCCCTCGCAACGGGTCCATTCGCCCTCGATGCCGATCCGTGTCCCACCCACTCCCCCCGCCGAACCCGCGAGGAAGCCGCCGAACAAGAAGCCGCGCCGGTGGGCTCTGATCGTCGTGCCCGCCATCGCCGTCGTCGTTCTCGGCGTCGGCGCGGCCGGCCTGTTCCTGCTGCCCGGCTCGATCGGCAACGCCGACGCGGGCGACTGCGCGTCCTTCGACCGCTCGAACCCTCGTGATCCGTACTCCGTGGTGCACTGCGGCAGCGCGCAGGCCAGCCTGACCGTGCTGCAGGTCGTCGAGGGTGAGGGGGACTGCCGCGAGGTCCCGGGCGCCACGCGCTCGACCATCGACACCGAGGGCAACGAGCGCCGCGAGATCTGCATGGGTCCCAAGGACGTCGATCCGCTGACGTCGGTCAACATCGCCCAGGTCGGTGACTGCCTGACCGGTACCTCGGGCCAGGAGAAGCGCGTTCCGTGCACCAACCCCGATGCGCACCTGCAGATCCTGAAGCGGGTGAACAACGTCTCCACCACGCAGGTGTCCACAACCTGTGACGGGGTGCCGAACGCCAGCAGCGTGTACTCGTGGACGTGGGACTCGGACGACGGCACCGGTCCGGGCATTGCGTCCTACCAGACCGACGCGGTGTTCTGTCTGGGGCCGATCAGCGGTTAGCGCTCCGGTCGGCGCTGACCGAAGAACGTGTCGAGCAGCGCCGCACAGTCGCCGGCCAGCACTCCGGACACCACCTCCGGTCGATGGTTCAGCCGCCTGTCCCGCAGGACATCCCACAGCGATCCGACCGCGCCCGTCTTCGGCTCCCAGGCCCCGAACACCAGCCGGGACACCCTGGCCGCCCCGATCGCCCCTGCGCACATCGTGCACGGCTCGACCGTGACCGCGAGCGTGCAGCCGTCCAACCGCCACTCGCGCCGGGCCGCGGCCGCCGCGCGCAGCACGAGCACCTCGGCGTGCGCGGTCGGGTCGGCCAAGGCCTCCCGACCGTTGCCGGCCGCGGCGAGTTCACGGCCGTCGCCGTCGACGACGACAGCGCCGATCGGGACGTCACCGGTGCGGGCGGCGGCGGTGGCCAGTTCGAGCGCGCGCCGGATCAGCGCCTCGTCCGAAGCGGACGGGATCACTGCGCGTCGACGACCTCGGCGAGCGCATCGGCGAACCCGCAGCGGCGACCGATCGTGGCCAGCTGCTCGTCGGGGTAGAGCTCGATCTCGGCGGCGAGGACCTCCAGCTCGTCGGCCGGCAGCCCGAGATCGGCCAGGATCGCGAGGTCACCCTCCGGCCACGGCGGCGCGTCGACGGCCTCCTCCTCCGGCGGGAGCTCGACGCGCAGCAGGTCGAGCACGTCGGCCGCCACGTCGTAGTCCAGGGCGGCCACCGCGTCGGACACCATCAACGACACCCCGCCGGGAGTGGGCCGCAGCAGCACGAAGAACTCGTCGTCGACGTCGAGCAGCCCGACCACGGCCCCGGTGGACCGCAGCTCCCGAAGCTCGGTGATGGCCGTGTCGAGATCGACGAGGGCCTCGGAGCTGAGACGGGTGCAGCGCCATCGCCCGTCCTCCCGGATCGCCGCGACGGCGAACCCGGGCAGGGCTTGTTCCCGCACGTCCGCGGGGACCTCGACGCTCTGCACCGCCATGAGACTACGGTAAGCCCACTGCCGACTGTGGTCCAAACCACATGGAAGAAGTTCACGCCGACGACGTCATCCGGATGCCAGGATCTGGGCATGCTCGCCGACGCGATGGCCACGCTCGCCGCACAGGCGCGCAACGTCCAGCCGCGCACGGTGGCGCTCCGGCGCAGGCTGCACCGCCGTCCCGAGCTCGGGCTGAGCCTGCCGCGCACCCGCGGCGCCGTGGTGGACGCGCTGGCGGATCTTCCCCTGCAGGTGCACCTCGGTCGCACGGTCAGCTCGGTGGTGGCGGTACTGGACGGGGCCCGTCCCGGTCCGACCGTGCTGCTGCGCGGCGACATGGACGCGCTCCCGATGGACGAGGACACCGGCCTGGAGTTCGCGTCCGAGGTCGGGGGCGCGATGCACGCCTGTGGCCACGACACGCATGCCGCCATGCTTGCCTCCGCCGCGCGCCTGCTGGCCGCCCGCCGCAACGAGCTGGCCGGCCGGGTGCTGTTCATGTTCCAGCCCGGCGAGGAGGGATTCCACGGTGCCCGACACATGATCGAAGAAGGTCTGCTGGACCGCACCGGACCGGCCGGGCGCCCGGAGGCCGCCTACGCTCTGCACATCAGCGCGACGGTTCCCACCGGCGAACTGCACCTGCGGCCAGGCCCGCTCATGGCCGCAGCCGACACGATCAGGGTGACGGTCAGTGGTCGAGGCGGGCACGCCTCCGCCCCGCAGGACGCGCTCGACCCGGTGCCGGCCGCCGCCGCGATGGTGGGCGCGCTGCAGACAGCGGTCACCCGGCGCGTGGACACCCACCAGCCGGTGGTGCTGACCATCGCCCACATCACCGCGGGCACCACCACCAACGTCATCCCGGAGACCGCGGTGATGGAGGGCACGCTGCGCACCCTCTCGGAATCGACCAGGGCGCTGATGCACGACGAGATCCGGCGGGTCTGCCGCTACACGGCACTGGCGTACAGCTGTACAGCCAGGGTCGAGATCATTCCGGGCTATCCCGTCACCGTCAACGACGACGCCGGCACCGGGCGCGTCGAGGCGATCGCGGGCACGCTGCTCGGGCCCGACACGGTGCGCATCATGCCGACGCCGATCATGGGTGCCGAGGACTTCTCCTACGTGCTGGCCGAGGTGCCGGGGGCGCTGGCGTTCCTCGGTGGTTGCCCACCCGGCACCGACCCCCTCGGCGCCCCGCCCAACCACTCCAACCGGGTCGTGTTCGACGAGAACGCGATGGCCGCGGGCGTCGCCGTCTACGCGGGCCTGGCCCTGGACGCCCTGCTGCTGATGGCGGACCCGATTCCCACGCTGCGCGCACTCGGGGCCGCCATCCGCTCCCGGGAGCTGTCCCCCGTGGAGCACGTCACCGACGTGCTGGACCGGCTGGCCGCAGATCAACACAACGCCGTGATCGAGCTGGACGCCGAGCGCGCGCTCGCCCAAGCGGCCGAGCTCAGCCACGAGCTGACCCACGGCCGGTGCCGGGGACCGCTGCACGGCGTGGCGATCGGGGTGAAGGACCTGTTCGACGTGGCGGGGCTGCCCACCAGGGCCGGATCGAACGTGCTCGCCGACGCCCCGCCCGCGGCCGCCGACGCGGCGGTGATCACCCGGCTGCGGGCCGCGGGCGCGATCGTGGTCGCGAAGCTGCACACCCACGAGTTCGCCTACGGCCCGACCGGCGATGTCGCCGCCACCGGACCCGCGCTCAACCCGCACGACCGGACGCGGATCACGGGCGGGTCGTCGTCGGGATCCGCCGCCGCCGTCGCCGCCGGGCACCTGGCGCTGGCGCTGGGCACCGACACCGGTGCCAGCGTGCGCACCCCGGCTGCCCTCTGCGGCGTCGTCGGCCTGAAGCCGAACCGGGGCGGGCTGCCGACCGACGGCGTGTTCCCGCTCTCCGAGACCTGTGACCACGTCGGCCTGCTCGCCTCCGATGTGGACTCCGCTGCGTTGGCCTGGGAAGTGCTGTCCGGTGTGGACGTCGCAGATGGACCGGCGCCGGCCGCCGCCGGGGTCCCGGCCCGGGTGGGCCTGCTGCTCGACGACTATTGGCTGGCCGCCGACCCCGAGCTGGGCAAGGCTGTGGAGGCGGCGGCGGAGACGCTGGCCGCGGCCGGTGCGCACATCGTCGAGCTGCGCACTCCGATGATCGACGAGCTGGCCGCGACCTACCCGGCGATCGTCGGCGCCGAGGCGTTCGCGACGCACCAGCGCTGGCTCGCCGAGCGCCCGCAGGACTACCAGCCGCGCACCCGGGAGCGGCTGCTGCCGTTCGCCGAGCAGCCCGCCCACGAATACGTGGCCGCACGGCGGGCGGCCCGACGGCTCAGCCGGGAGCTGCGGGCAGCCGTCGACGGGGTCGATGTGCTGATGCTGCCCACCACCCGGTTACGCGCGACTCCGATCGGGGCCACGAAGGTGGAGCTGGACGGCGCTGTGGTACCCGTAGGGCCCGCGCTGCTGGCGCTGACCCTGCCGTTCAACCTGACCGGGTGGCCCGCGGTGTCGGTACCCGGCCGAGCACCCCCGGACGGGCTACCGGCCGGCCTGCAGCTGGTGGGTGTCCGCTACGACGAACGCGCGGTGCTGGCGGTGGCCGAATCTCTGACCCGGTAGTGACCGGGTACCGTCTCCCGGCGTGACGGATCGAGCGGTGTGCGTGATCGGAGCCGGCCTGATCGGCGGGTCGGTGATGCGCGCAGCGGAGAAGTCCGGGCGCACCGTGTGGGGCGTGAGCGCGTCGGACGAGACGGCGTACCAGGCGGTGGCCGACGGGTTCGACGTCGGCACCGATATCGACGCGGCGCTGCAACGGGCGGACACGACCGACGCGCTGGTCCTGCTGGCCGTGCCGCTGCCGATACTGCCCACCGTGCTGCGCCACGTCGACACCAACGCATCGACCTGCCGGCTGACCGACGCCGTGAGCGTGAAGGTGGACACGGCAGCGGCGGTGCGGCGCTACGCGCCGGCGGCCCGCTACGTCGGTGGGCATCCGATGGCCGGTACCGCGGAGTCCGGCTGGGCAGCGGGCCAGGCCGGGCTGTTCGGCGACGCCGCCTGGGTGGTGGCCGCGGACGACGGGCTCGACCTCGAGGTCTGGGCCGACGTCGCCGAGCTGGCCTGGGCCTGTGGCGCCCGGGTCGTGCCGGCCGCCGCCGATGAGCACGACCTCGCGGTGGCCAAGATCTCGCACCTGCCGCATCTGGTCGCGGCCGTGCTGGCCGCGGTCGGCGCCGACAGCGCCGACGAGCTGGCCCTGTCGCTGGCCGCGTCCTCGTTCGCCGACGGAACCCGGGTCGCCGGCACCCGCCCCGAGCTGGTGCTCGCCATGTGCGAGGGCAACCGCACCGCTTTGCTCGCGGCGGTGGACGACGCGCTGGGTCGCTTGGGGGCGATGCGTGGGTCACTGGCCTCGACGGGCGGGCTGGCTGCCACCGTGCGCGCCGGGTACGCGGGCCGCCAGCGGTTTCTCTCCACCCGCGATCCGCTGGGCGTCCGGGTGAGCTTGCGCGGCGACCACCCGCTGCGCGAGCTGCGCGAGATCGGTCGCCGCGGCGACGTCGTGATCGGCTGGAGCTGATCGGGCGAGAGCCGGAGTGCCGACTGCGCCGGATCAGCCGGCTACCGCCCCATCGGGGGTCAGCCGAGTGGCCACGCCGGGGTAGCTGATCACCAACCCGTCGTCGTCGACCACCAGATCGGCCTGGAAATCGTCCCAGGTGAACCCGATCACGGCCGCTTCGTCCTCGGCGTCGGCCAGCGACACGGTGCGGTAGTTCTGGTGCACGGCCTGCACCTCCAGCTCCGGCAGCGTCACGAAGGCCATCGGCAGCGTGTGCTCGCCCGACTTCTTGTGCAGTCCGAGCCTGCGGATGGGGAGCGTGTTGAACAGCGGGCTGTGTGCAAGATCCACATCCACCGCACCACCGAGCTCGGCGCGCGTTCCACCGCTGCCGCCGCCCGCGTCGAGCAGCCAGTATCCGTCGCCGGTGCGGTTCATGGTCAGGTTGCGCTCACGCGCGGCGGTGTCGCTGGTGACCGAGAGCCGGCTGACCAGGCCGTCCTCGTCGGCGACCAGGCGGTAGGAAACGGTGAAGTCGGGACGGACCAGCCGGCCCTGGGCGCGGAACCCGTGAGCGAAGGAGACCCGGGCTCCCTCGAGCCCATGGCCGTCATCGGCCTGCCACGTCAGCATCGTCGTCACCGGGAACACCGTAGACGAAAGGCGGGCCGGACCATCCGGACGCGTGCCGGTCGGATCACCTCGAACGCCCCCTTCTCGAGCCCTCGACGCGCTCATCCTGCCCTGACCACCGTGTTTCGGGCCAGTCGAACGTGATCAGACCGGCCGCACGCAGCTGACCGGGGTCCAGGTCGTCCCGGATGCCGCGGTAGACCGGTTGCCGGAGCCTGCCGGCGTCGGTCCAGCCCAGGTGGGCGACCTCGACCACGGTCGTGGGCTCACACCAGTGCGCCCCGACGCCGTCCGGCCGTGGCGGCCGCTCACGGAACGGTGGCCGGTCGGCGCGGATCAGCCGCTCGTGCAGCACCCGCTGCGCGGTCGTCCCGGTGAGGCCCGCCCCGACCTTGCCCACGTAGCGCAGCCCCGATCCATCCGGCACGCCGAGCAGCAGCGCGCCGATCCGCCCGGCGCTGCTGCGCTCCGGGCGCCAGCCGCCGACCAGGCAGGCCTGGGTGTGCTGATGAACCGCCTTCACCCAGTTGGGGCTGCGCAGGCCGGGGCGGTAGGGGCTGTCGCGCCGCTTGGCCACCACACCCTCCATGCCCCGCTGCCGGGTGGCCTCCAGCAGCGCCTTGCCGTCGGCGTAGCCGGGCGACAGCGACAGGTTCGGCACCGCCGCAAGGTCCATCCGTTCCACTGTGGCCCGCCGTTCCTCCAGCGGGCGATCCACAAGGGACACCCCGTAGAGGCGCAGCACGTCGAACACCATGAGGGTGACGGGCCGCGCCTGCGCTGTCCGCACGTCGACCGGCCCGTGCATGCGGTCGGACAGGGCGGCGAAGCTGGGTACGCCGTGCTCCAGCAGCACGACCTCGCCGTCCAGCAACACGTCCGGGGCGAGCCTGGTGAGCCCGGCCAGCTCGGGGAAGTTGGCGGTGACGTCCCGCCCGGTGCGGCTGCTCAGCCGCAGCACGCCGTCGACGACATCCGCGAGCAGCCGCATGCCGTCCCACTTGACCTCGAAAAGCCACTCCGGACCATCCGGAAGGTTCCCAGGGGTGGCGAGCATGGGCTGCACCCGGCCATGCTGGCACCTGCAGGCAAGTTACACAGGTGTACGAGTGTCGGACGAAGGGAACAGGGGCTCACCTTGCGCGCGATGTGGAGCGGCGCCGTGTCGTTCGGTCTGGTCAGTGTGCCGATCAAGGTCTATTCGGCCACCACCAACCACGACATCCGGTTCCACCAGGTGCATGCCACCGACGGTGGACGGATCAAGTACAAGCGCACGTGCTCGATCGACGGCGAGGAGGTGGACTATGCCGACATCGTCAAGGGTTTCGAGACCGACGACGGCGAGTTGATCACCCTCGACGAAGAAGATCTGGACTCGTTGCCGACCGCGTCCGGGCACGAGATCGACGTGATCGAGTTCGTGCCGGCCGACCAGATCGACCCGCTGCTGTTCGACAAGAGCTACTACCTCGAGCCCGAGGCGAAAGCGGCCAAGCCGTACGCGCTGCTGCGCGAGGCACTGGTGCAGACCGACCGGATGGCCGTGGTGCGGGTCGCGCTGCGGCAACGCGAGACGCTGGCCCTGCTGCGGGTGCGCGACAAGGTGATCGTGCTGCAGACCATGCTCTGGCCCGACGAGGTGCGCGAACCCGAGTTCGACATCCTCGACGCCGAGGTGGACCTGCGCCCGCAGGAGCTGACGATGGCCGCGTCGCTGGTCGAGAGCCTCGGCGCCGAGTTCGACACCTCGCAGTTCCACGACGAGTACCGCGACGCCGTGGTGGAGCTGATCGAGCGGAAGCGGACCACCGGGGAGAGCAGGCCCGCACCGGTCGCCGAGAAGCGCACGGACGAGAGCGACAGCATGACCGACCTGCTCAGCGCCCTGCAGGCCAGCGTGGAGGCGGCCAGGGCAGGAGCCGCGGGCGGCGGATCCGGCAGCAGCTCGTCGACTTCGGAAAAGGCCGCGGAAAAGGAGACGGACCGGCCGCCAAGAAGGCCCCGGCCCGCAAGTCGACGGCCAAGTCGGGCAGGTCGGGGAAGAAGGACGACGACCAGGCCGAGTCGGCTCCTCGCCGCCGTCGCAAGCCGGCCTGACCTGCGGTGCGCGGCCGCCGCGCACCGGACAAACACGTGGCCTGCCGTCGCCAGGCGCGCGTGGTGCCGGCGCTGGCCCGCTCAGGGGCCGAGGCTGCTGTCCGGCGGGCGCTGGTCCTTGGCCAGTGCGCCGAACAGCGCGGCCGACCGCTTCTTGTCCCAGTTCACCACCCCGTCCCGCACCGGGACGGTGGTGGAGATGCCGTCGCCGACCCCGCGCATCGCGAGGCCGAGCTGGGCGAGGTTCCAGACGTGGTCGCCGCTGTCCACGGTGATCGCGCTGGACAGCCCGGTGGCCAGCGGCACGAGGCGGAACGGGTTCAGCAGCACGGCCGGGCTCATCACCTTGTCCAGCAGCGCCGAGATGAACGCACGCTGGCGCTCCACCCGGCCGAAGTCCGATGAGGCGGTGGCCCGGGTGCGCACGTAGCCCAGCGCGGTGGCCTGGTCCAGGGTCTGGCAGCCCTTCTTGATGTTCAGCGCGGCCTTCGGGTCCTTGATGGACTCGGGCACGCACATGTAGACCCCGCCGACCGCGTCCACCACGGACACCACGCCGAGGAACCCGATCTGGACGTAGTGGTCGATCTTCAGCCCGGTGGCGCCCTCGACCGTGCTGACCAGCAGCTCGGGGCCGCTGCCCGCCGCGCCGCCGCCCCGGCCGTACGCAGAGTTGATCTTTTCGCGGCCATGGCCCGGGATGTTCACGATGGAGTCGCGCGGGAGGCTCACCAGGGTGGTCGGGCCGCTCCCGGTGTGCAGGATCATGATCGTGTCGGTGAGCTCGGAGGTCTCGCTACCGGTGGCCAGCTCGTCCTTCTGCTCGTCGGTGAGGTTGGCTGCGGCTGTCCGAACCGACGATCAACCAGTTGGTGCCGCTCGAGGACACCTCGCTGTCGGCGGGCAGCGCGGCCACCCGGTCCAGCGTGAAATCGACGTAGACGCCGAACGCCGCGATGAGCAACACCAGCACGAGCAGCACCCGACCGAGGCGCAGCCGGCGCAGGCCCGACCGCATCGGTCGGCGTGGGCGCGCCGGTCCGGGCGAACGGCCGTCTCTGCCGAGCGGCCGGCGGCGACGTAGGCCTCCGCGGGCATCAGCGGCCGTCTCGTTCGCCGGACGGCGAGCCGGTGCCGGCTGGGATCGGCCGAAGACCGGCACCGGCCGCCGGGGCGGCCGTGGCGCACCGGACCGGCGGGCGGCGCGCCGCCGGGCGGTGGCCACGACGGCGGTACCGGCCCGGGTCGCCGCGGCGGACCACCGGCGGGCGCCTGCCCCGGCCGGCCGAGACCCGGCGGGCCGACCGAGCCCTCGGTTGTCACTCATCTGCCTACCCATTCCCGTCGCAGGACCCACTGCGCCGCCGGTCGAGGAACGATCACGATGCAGCGGTGCGACTCTCCAACGTACGGATGGCGTCGTCCGGTGCCCGCATCGGGTTCGGGTCACCGGCGGCAGCAGGAGCAGCGACGGTCAGGACAGCAGCGGCTCGCCCTCGAACCGGCCGAGTTCCTCGGCGTAGAACTCGATGCCCGACGCCGTTCGGGTCCCGGATGTAGAGGCTGTTGTCGATGCCCCGGTCCGGGCCGATGTACTCGACCCCGGCCTCGTCGAGGCGCTTGCGGGCGGCGGCGAACTCCTCGGTCGACGTGGACAGCGCCAGGTGCTGCACCCCGCCGATCGTCTCGGAGAAGTCCGGGTGGTCGTGGCCGGGGAAGTCGAAGAACCCCAGCAGGTTCCGGTTGCCGATGTCGAAGAAGAAGTGGCTGGAGCCCGGCGTAGTCCCGGTTCTCCACGAGCTCGACCAGCGGGAAGCCGAGCACCTCCTGGTAGAACTTGATCGTCTCCTCGACGTCGCGGCAGATCAGCGCGAGGTGGTGCACCCCCCGCACCGTGGTGGCCGGGCGCTCGCCGGGCGCGCGCAGGTACTTCTCCTTGAGGGCGGCACGCCGGGCCCGGACGGCCTCGAGCTGATCCCCTGCTGGCTGTGGCATCCGGCATCCTCTCGCGCCGACCGGCGACGGTCCATCGCCGGGCTCCTTCCTCACGGCGGCGATCCCCGGCGCGGCGGCCCGAGGCCCAGGAAGCCGGGCCGGGACCGCGCGCTTCCGGCGGACCTACAGCCACGGCGGCGGGACCGGAATCGACCCGGACGCCTCGAGCCGCTCGGCGCCGGTCCGCCCGATCAGCCAGCCCAGCAGGTCGGCGGCCTCGCCGCGCAGCTCGACGGCTGCCGCCGCCGGGCCCAGCGACCAGCGTGCGCTCCCGGTCGGTCGGCGCCAGCAGCACCGCCGGGCAGCCGTCCTTCGCGGACAGCGTCGCCGGTGACGTCGTCGAGCAGCGATGTCCACGACGTCCGGCGGCAGGTCGGCCATGTTCGGCGCCCGCGTCCAGGTCCACGGCGTGCAGCCACACCTCGCGAACCCGCATCCAGGGCACCTCGGCGGCCGGGATCGGCCGGCCCGCCGCGCTGCGCACCGGCGCCTGCCAGGTCCTGCTCGTCCAGCGCGGCCAGTGCGGCGTCCAGATCGCGGCGGTACTGACCAGCTCCGCGCGCAACGTCTCGACCGGCGCCTGGCTCGACTCTCTCGATGTCGGCGGCCCGCTGCTCGCCGTCGGCGTACATCGGGTTCTCGACCCCGGTGCGGGCCCAGTTCGCCAGCCGGTCGAGCGCCTCGGCGTTGCGGGCGACATGTGGCCACGACGTGCGCTCTGCTCCAGCCGGGTAGCCGGCTCGGCCCGGCCAGCGCGTCGTCGGGCAGCGCGCTGACCGCGCGGAGCAGGAACTCGGTTCCCGCGCCCATCCAGGGCAGGGTCACCGACACGTCCTGGCGCCTCATCGCGCGCCTCCCGTCATTCGACGACCTGGTGACCGTACTGCCCTCGGGGTCGCCCGCCTCGCGGACCCGGCACACGAGCGTGGCCCCGCCACCCACGTCGGAACGTGTGTGACGAGGCCACAAGGCCGGCATCGACCGGACGGGCACGCGTCAGGCGCGCCTGCGGGTCATTCGCCGGACTTCACGTCGATCTCGGTGTTGTCGTAGATCTTGTTGTCACCCGGCGGCATCGGAGAGGTGCCGTTCAGGGCGACCCCGGCCCGGCTGCCGAAGATCGTGTTGCCGCTGAGCGTGAACGGGCCCTGGGCGTCGATGTACACCCCGTAGCGCGCGTTCTCGCCGATCACGTTGTCGCGCACGTCCGCCTTGGCGGTGGCGCTGACCAGCCGCACCCCGTCCTGCTCGTTGCCGCGGATCTCGTTCTTCTCGACCAGGTTGTCGGTGGCGTTCTGGCCGACCCCGATCCCGGACTCGGTGTTGTTGTACACCCGGTTGTTGCGCACGACGTTGTTCGAGCTCTCGTTGATGTTGACGCCCTGAGCCAGGTTGTCGAACGTCTCGTTGTTCTCGATCGTGTTCCGGTCGGACCGCAGGTAGAGCACGATCCCGTGGTGCTGGTTGCGGTACACGACGTTGTCGCTGATCACGCTGTCGGTGCAGTCCTCGGCGAGGATGATGCCGTGCTTGCCGTTGTCGTGGACGACGTTGCGCTGGATCTTCATGTCGTGGGAGCCGGTGTGCGGGTCGATGCCGTACACGACGCTGGAGAAGACCTCGTTGTCGGTGACCACCAGTCCGCTCACCTCGAAGCTGTAGAGCCCGAAGTAGAGGTGGGAGATGATGCTGTTGGTGATGCTCCCGCCGCTGCCCTCCAGGCGCCAGGCGAGCCCGTAGGACTCCGTCTCGCTGTGTCCGAGGTAGCGGAGCTCGGCGCGGTCGATGTTCATCTGCCCGCCGTCGCGGGCGAGCAGGAACGCGCGCCCGTCCTGGTACTGGTCGTCGACCGCGCTCTTGTCCGGATCCCATGACGTGATGCAGGCGCCGTTGACGTTGAACTTGCCGCCCAAGACCTTGATCGACACATAGCCCTTGGGGCTGCTGGCCATCTTCAGCCACTGCACCTCGGGCGCCGCGACCACGAGCGAGGCCGTGCCGACGACCTCCAGGTTGGCGCCGAGCAGCCACTGGCCCGGATCGGCTTCGGTGAGCGCGGCGGCGTTGCCCACGGCCTTGCTCAGCGCGGTGAGCGTGACGCCGTCACCGGCACTCAACGTGATCTTGTTGGCGACCTTGTCGTAGGCGGCCTTGACCCCGGTGGGCGCCTTGGCGTCGGCGGCCGGAGCCGCGGCCGCATCGCCCAGCCGCGAGCACGGCTTGGCGGGATCGACCACCGCGAGCGGCGGCACGTCGCGGGTGACGAGCGGCGGCGGCGGTGCCGGTGAGCACGCCGTCAGGAGCAGACAGAGAGCGGTGAATGGCAGCGCCGCCCGCGCGAAAAGTTTCGTGTTCATGATGAATCCCGGCCGATCCTACCGTCTGTCGAGTTCCCACGGACGAAACCGTCACGAAGGCGCTGGAACGCTGCTTGCCTGACAATTGTTGGCGTCATCGTCTGGAGCCGCCTGTGGATCAACCGCCGGACCACCCGGCGGCGGCGGGATGAACGCATCGGAGATCGCGAAACCGGCGAAGTCCGCGTACTGGTCCACCGGCGTGGCCCACGATCCGTCACCGCCGCCGAAGAAGGTGGAGAAGAACAGCCCGTCGATCTTCAGTTGCTCGGTGGTGCGGTAGGTCAGCCCGCGCTGGTGCAACATCTGCCGACCGTTCTGCCAGACCGTCACCTCCCCGTCGGAGGCTCCGGGTGTGTTGAGCTTGACCCGCTGCTCGATCGCCACCCACTGGTTCGTGGGGAAGAACCAGCACCCGCGCCCGAGCGACGTCCCGTGATCCACCGAGGTGGGAAGATACGCGTACACCTCGCCGTCCCCACCACTGCGCCACATGTACCGCGTGGAGAACCCGTCGGTGCCGTCGGGGATGGTCTGACCGCCCGTCACCGTGCCGCCGTAGAGGCCCGGCAGCTTGCCGCCCTTGACGAAGTCGAAGTCGGGCTGGAAGCGCACGAGGTACTGCAGGTACAGCTCGTCCTTCGGGCCGTCCGACATCTGCAGGTAGGCCTGCATCCCGCCGTCCTCGCCGTCGGCCCGCTTGCTCGCCGAGCCCGCGGGATAGGCGACCCGCAGCATGGTGCCACCCGGCGCTTCCGAGGTGACGATCAGCTGGCCGAGTTCCATGCCGAACGAGCCCCGATCGGACAGGGTCAGCCCGCTCCCGAAGAACTTCTGGAGGTTGGCCGGGTTCACCTCTTCCTTGCTGGTTTCCCCTGGGGTCGTCGCACCCGTGCTGCAGGCGGCCACTCCGAGGAGCAGTGCGCCGGCCACCATCGCGACCATCCGGCGGGTCAGCCCGCCGGTATGCCCCCAGGGCACCGACTGACGCTCCCTCATCCGGCTCCGGCCGGCAGGGTCGGCGGCAACCGCCGCCGAACAGTGCCCACGGAGCGCTGCCGGAACGCGTTCACCTGCTCCAGCACGAGCGCCAGCAGGATCAGCGGCACGCCGATCGCGCCGAGCAGGTTGAGCGGCGGCAGGCTCAGCTCGTTGCCGCCCTGCTGCTGCACGACACCGTGCAGCGCCTCCAGCGCGTCGATCCGCGAGCTGGTGAGCACGAACGGGCTGCCCTCAGCCACCGTGATGCCGGCCGTGATCGCGTTCACGTCGATGTTGTCGGCCCGCACCATGTCGGTCGATCGAGCGCGGATGCCCTCGTCGACCTGGGTGATGGTGGTGCCGGTGATCGTCGTCGCGGCACCGGTGTCGATACCCGTCGTGCTGCCGGTGATCCGGCCGCCGGTGATCTCGGCGTCGGGGGTGAAGGTACGCACCGCCGTGCTGGACACCCCGTCCGTCACCAGGTTGACCAACGTCAGCTTGGTGGTACCGGGAGTGGAGATCACTCCGTCCTTGCCGCCGGAGATCGTGAGCCCGGTGACCGTGATGCCGACCGCGCCACGCTCGATCCGGACGCCGGTGCCGGAGTCCTTCACGCCGACATCGTTGATCTGGGTCTCCTTGCCGGCGATGCCGATGGCCACCACGTCCGAGCCTTCGATCGTCGACGCCTTCACCGACACTCCGGTGACCGACTTGTCGACCACGACGCCGCGGCGGCTGTTGGTGATCCGCAGCTGGTCGAGGGAAGCCCCGGTGCTGCCGGCGTGCGCCAGCACGCCGATCGGCTCGTCGGTGGCGACAACGTCGGTGACGATGGCGTCCGTGCTGCGGCTCACCCGCAGGCCGCCGGCCCCGTCGCCGGTCGTGACGATGCCGGTGATCCGCGGCTTGGTCTGGTTGGCCACCACGACCCCGAACCCACCGTTGCCGGCGGTCGAGATCCCGGTGATCGGGCGGTCGGAGTTCAGCCCGGTGACCAGCACCCCGTTGGCGCCGTTGCGCTCGGTCCGGATGTTGACCAGCTTGGTGGCCTTGTCACCACGCAGGACCACCCCGTCGGTGGCCGACTCGTTGACCGTGAGGCCGTCGAGCCGGATTCCGTTCGAGCGGTCGAGCTTGATACCGGTGCTGTTACGCAGCAGCGTGGTGCGCACCATCGAACCGGTGCTGTTGATGCCGAAGAGCACGCCGGGCCGGTCGTCAGGCTCGGTCGAGGTGCCGAGGTCACTGACCGTGGCGTCGACGGCGTCGAACTGGCCGTTGCTCGAGACCACGATGAACGGCCGGCCCGGCCCGACCGGGAGCGGCTGCCCCGAGGCCGGGTCGTACGAGCCGACGGTCGCGTCGTGCAGCCGCAGCTTGCCGCTGCCGGTGTAGATCGAGGCGGCGTCGGACGGCTTGGCCCCACCGGCCAGCAGGATCTCCTTGACGTCCCCGCCCAGCTCCATCACCACTCCGGGCGAGAGCACGACGGCCGACGACAGCTTGGCGCTGCCGTCCGCGAGCGAGAGCCAGTTGGGAGGCAGGTAGCGGTCCAGATCGGAGATCGTCACGACGCCTGCCCGCCGCGGCACCTGCCGCGTCAGGCTGCCGTTGGTGACGATGTCGATCGTCCGGCTGCGGACGATCGCCATCTTCGACGGCCTGGCGTGTGAATCCCATGACGTGCGGGCACGCTGCGTGGCCGCAGCCAGCTGGGCCGCCCGCTTGGCGGCACGGGCCCGCTCCTTGGCCGCCCTCTCGGCGGCCTGAGCGGCAGCCTTCGCCTCGGCGGCGGCCTTGGCCTTGGCCTCCTTCTCGGCGGCGTCCTGCTTCGCCTTCTGCTCCGCCGCGTTCTGCTGCTGCTGTTGCTTCTTCTCGGCGGCTTCAGCGGCCTTCTTCGCCTGTTGCTGAGCCTGCTGTTGCTGCTGTTGTTGTTGCTGAGCCTGTTGCTGCTGCTGTTGTTGTTGCTGCTGTTGCTGTTGCTGCTGCTGCGCGGCCGCAGCGGCAGCAGCCGGTTGGGCCGCGGCGGCCACGCCGGACGGAACAACGAGGGCGAAGCTCGCCGCCGCTGCCGTTCCGACTACCAGCCTGCGGACCCAGCCGCGGCTGGTCAGGGTCGTCCTACCCATGCCGGGATCGCCTCCGTCACCTGCTCGTCCGAGGGGTTGCCTGCGGAGCCGTCCGGACCGGTCGTGCGCACCACTTCCCCGTTCTCGACGGCCACCTCGCGGGTCAGCCACTTCTGCTTGCGAATCGTGCACAACGCCTGCAGCTTGATCAGCGCCATCAGCCAGGACACGACCACGTAGCCCGGGATGAAGAAGAAGGAGCTCGGGCGCCGGCGGAGGTGCGGAAGCAACTTGGCCGAGCGACTGATCTGCCACCAGAGCGCCAACACCCCGCAGAACACCCAGTTCTGCTGGATCATCGAGTACACCATGAAGAACGGCCCGAGCAGCAGGGTGAAGCTGCTGATCCCCTTGTCCGCCATGGTGAACGCGAGGAACGGGTGCCTGTACACCCAGGGCCGGCCCAGCGCCCGCAGGTCGGAACGCCAGGTGTTGCGCGCCCACCGCAGCCGCTGCCGGAAGAACACCCGCCACTTGGTCGGGAAGGTGGACCACACCTCGGCGGTGCGCTGCATGTAGGTGAGGTACCCGCGCTCCAGGACCAGGGTCGTGAGCCGCTTGTCGTCACCGGAAAGACACTGCACGCCCCAGAAGGTCTCGTGCATGAAGTCCTGCTCGATGTCCATCAGCAGCTTGCGCCGGTAGACGGCGGTGCGGCCGGACAGGCACGACACCGCCTGTCCCAGGAAGCTCTGGCTCGCGTTCTCGTCGAAGTAGCGGTGGTCGAGGAACATGTCGGTGATCCGCGACAGGAAACCCTTCGATCCGTAGACGCTCTGCCGGGTTCCGACCCCGCCGACCTTCGGGTCGGCGAACGGCTTGCACACCTCGGCGGCAACGTCCTGCGCCCAGATGGTGTCGGAGTCGACGAGCGCGACCAGATCGGTCTTCGCGTGGTTCCAGCCCACCCGCAGGGCGTCCCGCTTACCCGGGATGTTCGTCTTGATGACGGTGACCGGGTACCTGCTGGCCACCTCCATGCAGATCTTGTCCGACTCGTCGATGACGAGGATGACCTCCGCGACCCGGTTCGCCAGCCAGGACTCGATCGCGGCTGCGAAGATCACCGGATCTTCCTGGTAGGTGGGCACGACGATGCTCATGGACAGCCGGAAGTTGTTCGTCACCGGCTTGTACAGCACCGCCGGGATTCGTCGCACCAACCAGAACGCCCATCTGATGAGCCCGAGCACGCCCAGCGGCGTGCCCAGCACGTAGTAGTAGAGCGGCAGAGTCATGCTGCACCGACACCCGTCATCGGCCGCACCACGGCGGCATCGACCCCTCGGCTGGCCTCGATGACGGCCCGGGGCTTGGTCTCTCCCACAGCCCACACGAGCGGCATGTCCACCTCAATCTCGGCTGTGCCTCCCCGGAAGCAGAGAACCTCCCTGGGCACGCGAGCACCGTCATAGCGGGCACTTCGATGAATACGGTACTGCGGGTTGATCGAATCCTCCGGTGACGTGGCCGAGGTCCCGACGATCGGGTGCTGATCGTCCTGAGCTGCCCCCACTGTGGCCGAACCCTGGAAATCTGCTGCTGCAGAACCGGTCGACCGCATCGGGCCAGTATGCCGAGCGGTCGATCGGGTTGCCGGCCGACCCATCAGGTCACGGTTCGGTCGCACATACGACATGCGTTCCGACACGCGGTTAACACGGACTCGGGGCGCAGCGATGGAGGTCACGTCACGTGCAGCCACCGAGATACCCACTTCGGTGACGCCGACGGCGCCTTCGTCGACGAGGACAACCCTCGCCGATCGCTTGCCTTGCTGTGCCACGAGACGCTCCTGCTGTCAGGTTGACGGAGTCCGCTGGACGCCATGCTTTCGCAGGGGACCCACGAACCGTTACGCAGGGTGCCGACGACCCCTGGTCACGGCCAAATCGAGCTCAGACCACGATCCCCGACACGGATCCCGACGTCATCGACTCGTCCTCCCCTGCCGACAACACGAATCGCCAGGCCGAAAAGAGCGGGAACGTTACCGATTCGATACGCGAAATGTGATCCAGATCTCGTGGCGCCGCCGGACTCCGGACGCGCTGGGCCAAATCGGTACCCACAGCACGAGATGTGTCACACCGAGTTATGTAACGGGCACGGTCACCGGCCGTGCTCGTCTCGGAGCGACGGTCGCGACGGCCCACCCCGATCGCATGATCATCGTTCGGGGCCCGATCCGGATCGGTTGCTCTCCGCTTGACGTTCGGCGTTGCAGAAGATTTCGATCCGGCCGGCGGCGGCCACGATGTTCACGTCGAACACACTGACCCCATGAGCACGACAGCAGCGACGGTGTATGTGGCCCTGCTCCGCGGCATCAACGTCGGCGGTCGCTCGACCCTGTCGATGGCCCGGCTCCGGCAGGTGGCAACCGACTGCGGGTTCGGCGACGTCGCGACCTACATCCAGAGCGGCAACCTGGTCTTCACGAGCTCGGCCACCGCGACGGCCGTGGCCGAGCGGCTGGAGAAGGCGATCACGGCCGAGGGTGGGCCGAGGCCGCGGGTCGCCGTCCGCTCCCGCGACGAGCTGGCTGCGGTGGTGGCCGGCAATCCCTACCTCGATAAGTCCACCGACGCCAAGCAGCTCCACGTCGCGTTCATCGTCGAGGGCGCCGAGCCGCACGCCGCCGAAGCACTGGAGATCGAGCGGTTCGCCCCCGAGGAGTTGACGGTCAGCGGCCACGAGACGTATCTCTTCCTGCCCAACGGAATCGGCCGCAGCAAGCTGGCCGAGGCGCTCTCCCGGCAGAAGGCGGCCGACGCGACGGTGCGGAACTGGCGCACGGTGACGAAGCTGCTGGAGCGCGCGGACGCCCTCTCCGGAGCGGCCACCGGCGCGTGAGCCCGGATCAGGCCAGGTGCACCAGCACGCCGGCCGCGGTGATCCCCGCGACGACCTCCGGCTTCGCCGCCGAGTCGGTGACGAGCGTGTGCACGCCGGCTGCGGGGCAGATCCGGGCGAAGGCCCGCAACCCGAGCTTCTGCGACCCGGCCACCACCAGCACCTTGCGCGCCCGGCGCACCATGTGCGCGTCGATCCCGGCCTCACCTCCGTGCTGGCAGGTCGCGCCGCCGACCACGTCGAACCCGTCCACCCCGAGCACGAGCACGTCCAGCCAGAGCTCGTCGAGCACCAGCGCGGCCAGCGGCCCGATCAGCTCGTAGGACTGCGGGCGGGCGATACCGCCGAGGGTCACGGTGCGCACGTGCGGACGCAGCACCATCTCGGTGGCGATGTTCAACGCGTTGGTCACCACGGTGATGGCCGGGGTGGTGGGGTCGCGCTGCAGGTCCGTGCGAGCGGCCAGGCGGCGCGCGGTGGCCGTGGTGGTGGTGCCGCCGTTGAACCCCACCACGGTGCCCGGCTCCAGCATCGCGGCGGCCGCCGCCGCGATCCGCTCCGTGCGGCCCTGGTGGGACCGGCCGGGATCCGGATGGCCGCGGTAGCGCGCCGGCAGGTCGTAGGCCACGCCCGTGGCCACCACCCCCCCGTGCGTGCGGGTGGCCAGCTGCTGATCGGCCAGTGCGGTGAAGTCGCGCCGGATCGTCGCCTCGGAGACCGCGAGCGCGAGCGCCGCCTCGGCGACCGAAAGGCGGCCGCGGTCACCGAGCAGGCCCAACAGCTCCCGCCAGCGTTGTGCCCGGTCCCGGCTGTCAGGCCCGGCGGTCACGGCACGCGGCCGGTCACTTGATGCTCCCGGCGGTGAGCCCGCCCACCAGCCTCCGCTCGATCAGCGCGAAGAGGATCACCACCGGCACGATGGCCACCACCGAGATGGCGAACACGTACTGCCAGGCCGAGTCGTACTGGCCGATGAACTTGGTGAGCGCCACCGAGAGCGGCTGGTTCGCGTCCGTCGACAGGATCACCAGGCTGGCCGCGAACTCGTTCCAGCAGGCCACGAACGTGAAGATGATCGCGGTGACGATGCCCGGCCAGACCAGCGGCAGCGTGATCCGACGCAGCGTCTGCAGCCGGCTCGCCCCGTCCAGCGCGGCCGCCTCCTCGAGCTCGAGCGGGATCCCGGCGAAGAAGCTGTGCATGATCCACACGGCGAAGGAGAGGTTGAACGCGGCGTTCACGAGGATCATCGACATCCAGGTGTCGTTCAGCCCGATCACCACGAACTCCCGGAACAGCCCGGCGGCCAGCACCGTGGGCTGCAGCATCTGGGTGGCCAGCACGAGCAACAGGAACCCCGAGCGGCCTGGGAAGCGGTGCCGGGCGGTGTAGTAGGCGGCCGGGGTGGCGACGGCGAGCACCAGCAGCGTGGCGGAGACCGAAATGACCACCGTCGAGATCAGGTTCAGCGGGAGCGGCGTCTCGGGGGTGGACCAGAGGGTGACGTAGTTGTCCGGCCGCCACTCCTGCGGCAGGTACGTCGGAGGCACCCGCAGGATCTCGGCCCGCGGCTTGAACGATCCGATGATCATCACCAGGTAGGGCGCCAGGAACAGCAGCGCGATCACGGCGCCCGCCGTGGCCAGCAGCACCGGCCGGGCGCCCGCCGAGCGGGAGCGCCGCTGTCGGGTACCGGCGCCTGGCGCAACCTCGAGCGCGGGCGGAGCGGTGACGGTCACTAGTCCTCCCGCATCGGGCGGGCGATCCGCACGTAGATCACGGTGATCACCACGACCAGCAGGAAGTTGACCACCGACAGCGCGCTCGCGGTGTCCACCTGCCGCTCGGTCTGAATCAGCTTGAAGATCAGCGTGGTGGTGGTGTCCGCGTCGTAGCCCGGAATGCTGCCGGCGATGGTGCGCAGGATGGGCAGCGAGTTGAAGACGTTGATGATGTTGATGAGGGTGGCGACGGCGATCGCCGGTCGGAGCATCGGCAACACCACCAGCCGGTAGCTCGCCCACCGGCCCGCGCCGTCGATGCGCGCCGCTTCCAGGACGTCGTCCGGGATGGTCTGCAGGCCCGCGAGCAACGTGTAGGTCGTGAAGGGCAGCGACACGAACACCGCGACCCCCATCGCCACCGCGAACGCCGGCACCGGCTGCTTGGTGAAGCCGAACGGGACGTCCAGCAGCCCGACGTCCACCAGCGCCCGGTTGATCACCCCGTAGAACGGGTCGAACCCGTAGTAGAAGACCGTGGAGGTCATCACCACGCTGGACGCCCACGGCACGATCACCGCCAGCCGGACCCACCGGCGGCCGGGGAAGGCCTTGTTGAGGAACTGGGCCAGGCCGAGCGAGATCAGCACGGTGAGACCTACGACGCCGACCACCCACACCGCGGAGTTGAGCAGTACCCGGGGCAGGGCGGTCAGCGTCGCGATCCGTTCGAAGTTCTCCAGCCCGGCACCGCCGCGGTCCACACCGAACGCGGAGATGTCGCGGGTGGCGTTCCACATCATGTAGCCGGCCGGGAAGAGCACCACGGCGACGATCAGCACCAGCACCCCGCCCAGCCACGGCGCCGCGGCCAGCAGTTCGGCACGCGAGCGCCGGCCGGCCCGCGACGCCGTCGATACGGGCACGGTCATCGATCCTCTTCCGACCAGCGGGTCAGCTGTCGGCCGCTGTCTGGATCTGCTGGAGCACCGCGGCCGGGTCACTGCCCTGCCCGATCTGGCCGATCAGCGATTGCATCGACCCCTGGGCGGCCGACCACTTCTCGTTGGCCGCGGGATAGAACTTGGCCGTCGGCAATCCGTCGAGGAAGGTCTTCAGCTCCGGCTTGGACGACAGCGCCTCGGCGCCGGACTTGGTGACCGGCAGGAAGCCCTCCGCCGAGACCCAACCGACGTAGACGTCGCGCGAGTAGAAGTAGTCGATGAACTTCTTGATCGCCTCGGCCTTTTCCCCGGGATTGCGGAAGGCCATCAGGTGGTCGGCGACGCCCAGCGTGGCCGCCGTGCCGTCCTTGGTCGGGATCGGCGCGGTGGCGTAGGGCAGGCTCGGGTTCTTCTCGGTGATCTGCCCGACGGTCGGCGGCAGTCCCTCGACCATGCCGAGCTTGCCCTGGATGAAGACGTTGATCAGCGGCGTCCGGTCGGTGGCGCCGGGATCGGGCTGGGTTGCCTTGGAGTCGATCAACTGTCGCATGGCCCGCAGACCTTCGAGGTTCTGCGGCGTGTCGATGGTGAGGCTGCTGGCGTCGCCCCAGCTACCGCCTGCTCCGAAGGTCCAGATGGACGTCTCGGCCTGGGCCTCCTCGCTGCCCAGCGGCATCCCGTAGCCGTAGGTGTCCGGCAGGCCGAGGGCCTGGATCTTCTCCGCGTCCGCCTGCAGCTCGGCCCAGGTCTTGGGTGGGCCGGCGATCCCCGCCTTGGAGAACAGGTCGGTGTTGTAGAACAGCGTGCGGGTGGAAGCGATCAGCGGCATCGCCTGCTGGGTGCCGTTCAGCGTCGCGTTCTGCACGAACGAGGGCTGCAGGTCGGCCAAGGTCTCCGGGGAGGCGATCTCGGTGGCCGGGTACAGCAGGTCGTCGCGGGCGAAGCCGGAGTAGGCGTCGATGTTGAGGATGTCCGGGGTCTGGTTGCCCTGGATCTTGGTGCGGACCACGTCGTTGATGTTGTCCCAGGACTGGACCTCCAACGCGACCTGCACGTCGGGGTTCGCCGCCTGGAAGTCACTGATGATCTTCTCCCAGCGGCCCTTGGTGCCGTCGGCGTAGGAGGGCACCAGAAGGGAGATCTGGGTGGCGCCCCCGCCCTGCTGACCGCCGCCACCGGTGGCGGCTCCACCGCCGAAGCCGCACGCGGTCAGGGCCAGCGCGGCGACCGCCGTCAGCGCTCCGATCCGCAGTGTTCTGCTCATGTCCGCCTCCCGCTCAGGTGCGGACCACCGGCCCGCCGCCGTCTGATGCTCGATCGCCCCGGAAATCGCTCACGGTCGAGCGTGCTGCGCCACGTTCGTGCGGCGGGCTCTCGCTCGGGCGATGTGCCGTTCGCGCTGCATCTTGGACCCGCGGCCAGCAGCGGTCAAGGCGCCGCACTGCCCATATCTGACTGATCAGCGACGGTAATTGACAGATTCGAGCACTGCGGCGGATGCTGGCCGTCGTGCTCGAACAGACCGCGACGTCGCCGTCCGGACGCCATCTGGCGGCCGAGATCGCCACCCAGCCCGACGACTGGCTGCGGACCGCGGCAGCCCTCGACACCCACACGGAGGCGCTCCCGCGGGCGGGTGAGCGTGTCGCGGTGATCGGCTGCGGCACCTCCTTCTTCATGGCGCAGTGCTACGCGGTGCTGCGCGAGCGGGCCGGGCACGGGATCACCGACGCCTTCCCGGCCAGCGAGCACGCGCTGCAGCGGGGGTACGACCGGGTGCTGGCGATCAGCCGCTCCGGCACCACCAGCGAGGTGCTCGAGGTGCTGCGCGGCCTCCCGCCGGGTTCGGCCAGCACGGTGATCACGGCGGACGGGCGGACGCCGATCGTCGAGCTGGCTCGGCAGGTGGTGGTGCTCGCCGACGTGGACGAGCGTTCGGTCGTGCAGACCCGGTTCGCGACCAGCACCCTTGCCCTGCTGCGCGCCCACCTCGGCGAGGACATGGGACCGGTGGCCGACCAGGCCAGGGCCGCACTGCGCGCCGAGCCGCCCGCGGCGGTGCGCTCCGCCGAACAGGTCACCTTCCTCGGCCGCGGCTGGACGATCGGGCTGGCCGCGGAGGCCGCGTTGAAGCTGCGCGAATCGGCCCAGCTCTGGACGGAGTCCTACCCGGCCATGGAGTACCGGCACGGCCCGATCAGCATCGCCGCGCCCGGCCGGGTCACCTGGGCGTTCGGCAGCGTGCCCGCCGGGTTGGCCGAGCAGGTGCGGGCCACCGGTGCGCATTTCGAACACTCGGATGCCGATCCGCTCGCCGACCTGGTTCGGGTGCACCGGCTCTGCCTGGTCGCCGCGGCCGACCGCGGGCTGGACCCTGACCATCCCCGGCACCTGGCTCGATCGATCATCCTGACCCCATGACGCTGGTCCTCGCCGTGGACGTGGGCGGCTCGGCGATCAAGGCCGAGGTGCAGGACGCCGAGCATCGGGCACTGCTCACCGGGCGCAGGCCCACACCCCCGCCCGTGGTGGGTGGGGACGGCCGCCCGGTGCTGGCGGCGGTCGCCGAGCTGGCCCGTGAGCTGCTCGCGGCGGTGGGATCCGGCTCCGGGGTGGCCGGGACGGTGGACGCGGTGGGCGTCGGCGTGCCCGGGATCGTCGACCTGGCCGGCGGGATCGGCGTCCGCAGCTCCAACCTCGGATGGCGGAACGCTCCGGTCGGCCCTTTCCTGCACGCGGCGCTGGGCCTGCCCGTGGTGGTGAGCCACGACGTCGCCGCGGCCGGGCTCGCGGAACTGCGCCTCGGTGCCGGCCGCGGAGCCGACGACGTGCTGTTCGTGGTGATCGGCACCGGTATCGCGGGTGCGGTGCTGGCCGGCGGCTCGCTGGTCACCGGCGGCGCCGGGCAGGCCGGGGAGATCGGGCACATGCGGATCCGCCCGACGGGACCACGCTGCGGCTGCGACGCCCGCGGCTGCCTGGAGACCTTCGCGTCGGCGCGGGCGATCGCCGCCGCCTACACCGAACGCACCGGCCGGGTCGTGACCGGCGCGGCGGACGTCGTGGCCCGGCTGCCCGTCGACGCCGACGCCCGCGCGGTCTGGTCCGACGCGGTGGCCGCGCTCGCCGACGGTTTGCTCATCACGCAGGCCGTGCTGGCCTCGCAACGGGTGGTGCTCGGCGGTGGGCTGGCCTCGGCGGGGGCCGCATTGCTCGAGCCGCTGGCGGCGGCGCTGCGCGAACGCGCCACCGTGCAGGTCGTGCCCGAGCTGCGGCCGGCCGAGCTGGGTGAGCGGGCCGGGGTGGTCGGTGTGGGGTTGGCCGCCCGCGCGGCCCTCGACTAGCCGGCGTCGAACCTTGATCAGTGCCTGCGGTGCAGGAGACTCACCCGTGCAGCTCCCGCACCGCAGGCGGTGATCACACCGGATATCTGCTCAGGCCTTGGAGGTGGACGTGACCGGGTTGAACCCCGAGGAACGGGCCGTGGTCGAGGTCGTTCGGGAGTTCGTCGAGCGCGAGGTCCGACCGGTCGTGCGCGAGCTGGAGCACGGCGACACCTACCCGGAGGCGCTCATCGAGCAGATGAAGCAGCTCGGGATCTTCGGGCTCGCGATCCCCGAGCCGTACGGCGAGGCGCCGGTCTCGATGGCCTGCTATGCGCTCGTCACCGCGGAGCTCGCCCGCGGCTGGATGAGCCTGGCCGGCGCCATGGGCGGGCACACCGTGGTGGCCAAGCTGCTGCTCGGCTACGGCACCGACGAGCAGCGCCAGCACTACCTGCCGCGGATGGCCACCGGCGAGATCCGGGCCACGATGGCCCTCACCGAGCCAGGCGGCGGCTCGGACCTGCAGGCGATGACGACGACCGCCCGTCGCGACGGCGAGCAGTACGTGATCGACGGGGCCAAGACGTGGATCACCAACTCACGGCGCTCGCAGCTCATCGCCCTGCTCTGCAAGACCGATCCGGCCGCCGAGCCGCGGCACCGCGGCTTCTCGATCCTGCTCGTCGAGCACGGGCCGGGCCTGACCGTCTCGAAGGACCTGCCCAAGCTCGGCTACAAGGGCGTCGAGAGCTGCGAGCTCACGTTCGACGCCATGCGCGTGCCCGCCGCGGCGTTGCTCGGCGGCGCGGAGGGCCATGGGTTCGGGCAGATGATGCGCGGGCTGGAGACCGGCCGGATCCAGGTCGCCGCCCGCGCACTCGGCGTCGCCCAGGCCGCCTTCGACGACGCGCTGCGCTACGCCCAGGAACGGGAGAGCTTCGGCAAGCCCATCTGGCAGCACCAGTCGATCGGCAACATGCTCGCCGACATGGCCACCAAGATCACCGCTGCCCGGCAGCTGATCCTGCACGCCGCCGAGCGCGCCGACTCGGGAGAGCGCGCCGACCTCGAGGCCGGGATGGCCAAGCTGTTCGCCTCCGAGATGGCCATGGAGGTGGCTCTGGATGCGGTGCGCATCCACGGCGGCTACGGCTACTCGACGGAGTTCGACGTCGAGCGCTACTTCCGCGACGCCCCGCTCATGATCGTCGGGGAGGGCACCAACGAGATACAGCGCAACGTGATCGCGGCTCAGCTGGTGAAGCGTGGGGGCATCGGCTGAACCGCCGGAGTCGCCGCTTGCGAGACTGACCCGATGGCTGACGTGCGGGACAGACGGGTGTTCTTCGTCGGCGATTCCTTCGTGGCGGGGGTGGGCGACCCGGAGTGCCGAGGATGGGTCGGGCGACTCGCCGTGCACTGCCATCGCGACGGCGCGCCGATCACCGCTTACAACCTCGGGGTCCGGCGCGACACGAGCGACGACATCGGCCGCCGCTGGCCGTCCGAGGTGGCCGCACGACGGGCGGCCGACTGCGACGAGCGCATGGTCGTGTCCTTCGGCGTGAACGACACCACCGTCGAAGACGGGTCGCTGCGGGTGCAGCCCGCGCGGAGCGTCTCCAACCTGCGTGCCGTGGTCAACGGCGCCGACCGGGCCGGGCTCCCGCTGCTCGTGGTCGGCCCCCCGCCGACGGCCGACCCGGGGCAGAACGACCGCATCGACATGCTCGCGGCGCTGTTCGCCGCGAGCTGCGACGAGGCCGGGATCCCCTACGTGAACGTCTTCGGCGCCCTGCTCGTCGAGCGCCGGTGGATGGACGAGGTGCGGGGTGGGGACGGGGCGCATCCGGGCCGACAGGGCTACGACCTGCTGGCCGATCTGTTGCGGCCGGCATGGCTGGACTGGATCACGCCCGTGGCGCGCGGCAGCGCCGTGCGCCGCAGGTGACGTCCGATCATGGCGCTGACGATCATGGCGCTGACGATCATGGCAGGGGGCGGCCGTTCCGCCTGGTCAGCCTGTCGCACGTCAACGATCCCGCAACGACGCCGATCTTCCCTGGCGATCCGGAGTTCGTGCTGGAGACGGCAGCGACCATCGCCGAGGACGGCTACTACCTGCAGTACGCGAAGCAGGGTGAGCACACCGGCACGCACTGGGGCGCGCCGGCGCACTTCCAGGTGGGCGGCCGCACCGCCGATCAGCTCGACCCCGATGACCTGTTCCTGCCCGCCGTGAAGATCGATATCCGGGCGCAGGCGGCAGCCGACGCCGACTACGCCGTCACCGTCGCCGATGTGCTGGAGTTCGAGCGCCGCGCGGGCCGGATCCCGCGCGAGGCCGCGGTGATCCTGTGGACCGGATGGGAGTCGAGGTGGGGCACTCCCGCCTACGCGGGCGTCGACGCCACGGGTGTCGCGCACCAGCCGGGCTTCGCTCCCGAGACGGCGCGATGGTTGATCGACACCGGCCGCCTGGACGAGCGCGGTGCGCTGGGCACCGACACGTTCGGCCCCGACGTCGGGAACGACCCGACGTACCCGGTGTCGACCTTGCTGTACGGCCGGCGCCGGATCAGCCTGGAGAACCTCACGAACCTCGGGGCACTACCGGACACCGGCAGCCACGTGCTCGTCGGCAGCCCGATCAACCGGGCGGGCTCCGGGGCACCGGCCACCATCTACGGCGTGATCCCCTCCGACCGCTGAACCGTGCGCCCGGCGATCAGCACGCCGGTGGCGGGCAGCACGGTGACGACCAGCAGCAACACCGGCAGCGCGAGCGCAGGCGTCGTGAACAGCACCAGCAGCGCACCACCGAAACCGATCATGGTCGCGGTGGTCAGCTGGTCGGTGATCTGCGCGGCCGAGGTGTTGAAACCCACCGCACCGGGTGCACTCTGTCCCAACAGCAGGTACGACACCGACGAGAACCCGAGTCCCATGCCGGCGCCGCACAACATGGTCAGGGGCACCGCCAACCACGGCACCCCCCACGACGGGGCGACGAACACCAGGCCGAGGCATCCCGCGGTGAGGCTCACGAAGCCGATCCGGAGCAGCTTCGGGCGCGAGAGGTCGGGATGGCGGCCCTGCCAGCCGGAGGCCGACGACCAGCACAGTGAGCCCGCGATCAGAGGCACGCCCGCGGCGGTCAGCGACCAGCCGTGCGTCTCGTGCAGCATCAGCGGCAGGTACGACGCGACCGTGAAGAAGGAGCCGGCGAGCAACCCGCGCGCGGCGACGATCGCCGGCACCCCGCGCCGGGTCCGGATCACGCCGGCGGGGAGCAGCGCGCGTAGCGACGGCACCAGCACCGCCACCGCCAGCAGCGCGACCACCGCCGCGAGCACCGACTTCTGTTGTGCCGCCCAGCTGAGTGCGGAGACACCGAACGCGGCACCCGTCGCGGCCAGCACGACGCCGGCGCCGCGACCCCGATCGACGTCCGATGCAGCCGGCGGCTCCAACCGGCGCACGGCCGGGACCACCAGTGCGACCGCGACCACCACGATCGGGACCAGGCCGAGGAACACCCAGTGCCAGGAGGCGGCCTCGGTGACGAAGCCGGCCACCGGTGGTCCGATCAGCGCCGGTAGCACCCATGCGGAGGAGATCAGGCCGAAGACGGCCGGCCGGGCGCCCTGCGGGTACACGATCGCCACCAGCACGAACACCGCGACGGTCAGGCACCCGGCCGCTGATCCCTGCAGCACCCGTCCGACCAGCAGCTGCGCCATCGTGGTGGAGGTGCCCGCCACGAGCAGCCCGGCCCCGAACAGGAGCGGCGACGCGACCAGCGCCCGCCGCGGCCCCTGCGCATCGCACCAGCGCCCACCCAGCACGGTGCCGAACACGGACGCGGCCATGAAGGCGACGAAGGGCCACGCGTACAACGTCACCGCGCCCAGGTCGGCCACCACGGCCGGCATCGCGGTGCCGACCCCCATGCCCTCGAAGGCCACGAGCGTGATCAGCAGGACGATGCCGATGGTGACGGCCCGGTGACCGCGCCCGAACAGCAGCGTTCGCACCGACGGCGCGACGGGCGCGCTCACGGCGGGTTCGCTGCTGCTGTCCGGGCGGGGTTGCTGGGTCGGGTGCATTCCGTAGAGGCTGCCCCCTGAACCCCGGTCGAGGTCAAGCAGTATCTCGGGGTGGACGATCGTGCGCGGTTGCCTCATCCGATCGAGTAAGCCCCGAGCGGAACGCCCGATCGGGCACCCGGTAGGACGGCCACGGACATCCGCACCGGCCCCGAGGAGAACGCCATGACCGTCCGGCTCAACCCGTACCTCAGCTTCCGCGACGACGCCCGCGCGGCGATGGAGTTCTACCAGTCGGTGCTCGGCGGGAAACTCACCCTCAACACCTTCGCCGAGCAGCACATGAGCGAGGACCCCGACGACGGAGAAAAGATCATGCACGGGATGCTCGAGACCGACAGCGGCATCACGCTGATGGGCGCCGACACCCCCACCGGCATGGAGCACACCCCGAACACGGGCGTCTCGATCTCGCTCAGCGGCGACGACGAGGCGGCGTTGCGCGACTACTGGGACGGGCTGAGCGGCGCCGGCACCGTCGTGGTGCCGCTGGAACGGGCGCCGTGGGGCGACACGTTCGGCATGTGCGTCGACCGGTTCGGGATCAACTGGATGGTCAACATCCTCGGCTCGCCCGAGTAGGTCGCGGCGGTCTCCTGCCGACCACCTGTCTTCGAGGGGACGCCGACCTTCCGCACGTGGCGATCGGGCGGCTTGTATCGGGGCCGGACGGGGCTGCGGCACGCACCGCCGGGACACGGCGCATATGGCCGGACGATGTGTGCGGCGTCCGGGAGATGTGTGCGGTCACGGGCCGCGACCGGGGAGCCGCTGACCGCACCCCGTTCCGCTCAGCCACGCAGGACGGCCCCCAACGCCCTGGTCACGTGGTCCAGCCCCGTTCGGGCCCCCTGTCCCCCGCCCGGCAGGTCCTCGTCGTCGAACAGCACGATCAGCATCGCCTGGCCGTAGAGCAGCTGGTAGGCGACCATTGCCGCATCCACCGAGCAGCCGAACCGGCTCACCAGCTGGTCGACGATGAACCGCGAGCCTCGCTCACTGGTGGCCAGTCCCCTGGCCCGCACGTCGGCGTCGGAGTCCTTGGTCATCAGGAAGGCGCGGAAGGTCCTGCGGTGCTCGGTGAAGACCTGCAGGTAGGCGTCGACCAGCTCCGACAGCAACTCGTCGGGGTCCTCGACGGTCCACAGCGGGGCGC
This sequence comes from uncultured Actinomycetota bacterium, assembly GCA_963841985.1. Taxonomy (GTDB): domain Bacteria; phylum Actinomycetota; class Actinomycetes; order Mycobacteriales; family Pseudonocardiaceae; genus Pseudonocardia. Next base: position 5,416 of record CAWJFD010000006.1, on the reverse strand, counting down.
TCACGCTGAGCCACTCGAGCTCCAGGCGGGAGAGGAAGCGGTCGTGCGCGGCCAGCAACAGCCCGCGCCGGTCCCCGAACCGGTGGTAGAGCGCGCCGTTGGAGACGCCCGACTCCCGGCTGATCGCGGCGACCGTCACGCCGGCCATGCCCTCGCGGTCGAGCAGCGTCAGCGCCGCGTCGAGCATCCGGTCGGTCGAGCTCTGGCTGCGCGCCTGCTGGGGCGCGCGCACCCCGTCGGTGCTCGTCGACATGTTCCTCCGCATCCCGTTGACCAGAGCGTGCACTCCAGTATTCTCGGTCGAACTAGAGTCTGCGCTCTGTTCCGGAGGTTCGCATGACGGCGGCGATCGTGCCCATCCCGCAGCCCAAGCCGGTGCCCCTGCTGGGCAACCTGCCGGACGTCGACGCCGAGAAGGGCATCCTCGGGTTCATGGAGCTGGCCGAGCGGCTGGGCCCGATCTACCGCCTGCAGCTGCCGAGCACGGACCTCGTCGTGGTCGGCTCGCAGGAGCTGGTCGACGAGCTCTGCGACGAGTCCCGTTTCGACAAGTCCCTGTCCGCCGCGCTGGTGCAGGTGCGTGACTTCGCCGGGGACGGGTTGTTCACCTCGTGGACCGAGGAGGCGAACTGGGGCAAGGCGCACCGGATCCTGATGCCCGCGTTCGGCCCGGCCGCGCTGCGCACGATGTTCGACGGCATGGTCGACATCGCCGACCAGCTGCTGCTGAAGTGGGAGCGCCAGGGCCCGAACCACCTCATCGACGTCGCGGACAACACCACCCGGCTGACCCTGGACACGATCGCGCTCTGCTCGTTCGGCTACCGCTTCAACAGCATGTACACCGAGGCGATGCACCCGTTCGTCGGAGCGATGGTGCGCGCGCTGGTCGAGGCGGGCGAGCGGACCGTCCCGGCTGCCGCTGCAGACCCGGCTGATGTGGGGGGCCCGCCACCAGTACGACGAGGACAGGCGGCTGATGTTCGAGATCGCCGACCAATTGATCAGCGACCGTCGCCGCAACCCGCGCCCGACGGGCAGCACGACATCCTGGACACGATGCTCACCGCGACGCGACCCGAAGACCGGCGAGCGGCTGTCCGACGAGAACGTGCGCTACCAGCTGGTCACGTTCCTCATCGCCGGGCACGAGACGACCAGCGGGCTGCTCACCTTCACCCTCTACCAGCTGCTGCGGCACCCGAAGATCCTGGACCGGGCCCAGGCGGTTCGTCGACGACGTGCTCGGCCGACCGGGCGCCGCGCTTCGCCGACCTCGCCGAGCTCGGCTACCTCGACCAGATCCTCAAGGAGTCGCTGCGGCTGTGGCCGACCGCGCCGGCGTTCGCGCTGCGCTGCCTGCGACGACGAGACGACGATCGGCGGCCGCTACCGGGTGCGGCGCGAGCAGACTGCTGCTGGTGCTCATCCCGCAGCTGCACCGCGACCCCGCCGTCTGGGGTGATCGCGCCGAGGAGTTCGACCCCGACCGCTTCGCCTTCTACCGGGCCGAGCAGCTGCCGCCGAACTCCTGGAAGCCGTTCGGCAACGGCCAGCGCTCCTGCATCGGGCGCGGTTTCGCGCTGCAGGAGGCCACCCTGTTCCTGGCCATGATGCTGCAACGCTTCGAGCTGTCGGCGGCCGATCCGAACTACCAGCTGAAGATCAAGCAGACGCTGACGATCAAGCCGGACGGGCTGCACATCTACGCCCGCCGCCGGCCGCGCACGATCGTCGACGCCGGGCCGGTGGCCACCCACGCCGCCGCCGCACCCGCGCAGCAGGCGACGGCCAACGGCATCCCGATCCGGGTGCTCTACGGCTCCAACGCCGGCACGTCCCAGGCCTTCGCCCAACGCATCGCCAACGACGCCCGCGCCCGCGGCTACACGGCCACCGTCGCCACGCTGGACAGCGCGGCAGGGCACCTGCCAACGGACGGCGCTGTCGTGATCGTCACCTCGTCCTACGAGGGCCAGCCGCCGGACAACGCGCGGGCCTTCCTGTCCTGGGCGCAGACCCTGCACACCGACGCGCTGGACGGGGTGCGCTACGCGGTGTTCGGCTGCGGCAACAGGGACTGGGCGCGCACCTACCAGGCCGTCCCGAAGGCCGTGGACGCCGCGCTGGCCGCGGCCGGCGCGCGACGGTTGGTCGAACGCGGCGAGGCCAACGCGCGCGGTGACTTCTTCGGCGACTTCGAGGACTGGTACGAGGGCTTCTGGGCCCCGATCGGAGCCGAGTTCGACCAGCAGACCACCGCACCGGCGCCGACTGCGGCGTTGCAGGTGGAGTTCGTCGGCGGCGTCCGGGATCCGATCCTGCGACAGAACGAGCTGCAGGTGGGCACGATCGTCGCCAATCGCGAGCTGGTGGACATGAGCAAGCCCGGTGGCCGGTCCAAGCGGCACGTGGAGATCGCGTTGCCCGCGGGTATGAGCTACCGCACCGGCGACTACCTGGCCGTGCTGCCCCTCAATCCGGCGGCCGCGGTCGACCGGGCGCTGAGCGAGTTCGAGCTGGCCTACGACGCCCAGGTGGTGATCCACGCCGACGGCAACACCGGCACGTTCCTGCCCACCGGCATCCCGGTCACCGCGGGCGAGTTGCTGGCCAGCTACGTCGAGCTGAGCCAGCCGGCCACCCGACGGCAGATCGGTCAGCTGGCCGCGACGTCGGCCTGCCCGCCGGAGAGCCGGGCCCTGCGGTCGCCTGGCCGACGACGCCGACGCGTACACCCCGGAGATCCTCGACAAGCGGGTGACCGTGCTCGACCTGCTGGAGCGTTACCCGTCCTGCCAGCTCACGTTCGCCTCGTACCTGCAGATGCTGGCCCCGTTGGCCCCGCGCCAGTACTCGATCTCCTCCTCGCCGCGGTGGAGCGCCGACCACGCCACGCTCACCGTCGCGGTGCTGTCGGCTCCCGCACTGTCCGGGGACGGGACCTACGAAGGTGCCGCGTCGACGTACCTCGCGCACGCCCGGCCGGGCAGCAAGGTCGCCGTCACGGTGCGGCCGTCGAACGTGGCGTTCCACCCGCCGGCCTCGTTGCAGACCCCGATCGTGCTGGCCTGCGCCGGCTCCGGGCTGGCCCCGTTCCGCGGGTTCCTGCAGGATCGGGCGCTGGCTGCGGAAGCGGCCGGGGTGAAGCCGGCAGCGGCCCTGCTGTTCTTCGGCTGCGACGCCCCGGACGTGGACTACCTCTACCGCGACGAGCTCGCGGCCTGGGCCGGCCACGGTGTGGTGGACGTGCGGCCGGCGTTCTCCGAGGCGCCGGTTGACGGGATCCGGTACGTGCAGGACCGGCTGTGGGCCGACCGGGCAGATGTCAGCGAGCTGTTCCGCGCCGGAGCGACGATCTTCGTCTGCGGGGACGGGCGGCGGATGGCCCCTGCGGTGTTCCAGACCTGCGCCCGCATCTACGCCGAGGCGTCCGGCGCGGGCCCGGAGGAGGCCGAGGCCTGGCTCACCGAGATGCAGCAGCAACACGCCCGCTACGTGGCCGACGTCTTCGCGTGACGACGCGACTCGCCGGTACGCTGCGCGGTCGTGAAGTTGCGGTGCGGAGCAGGTGCCCAGATCGGTCTGCGCCGCCGGCTCGGCGACTCCGAGCTGGGCCGACGGGTCGTGGGCCGGCGCCGGAGGTTCGGCCGGAAGCGGCTGCTCGGGCTGCTGGCCGTCGTGGTGCTCGCCGGCTGCGCAGCCCGGCCGGATCAGCTCGGGGCACCGTTGGTCACCGTCCCAGGACCCGATCTTGCGGCCCCGTCGGCACCGGCTCCGACGTCCGACGCGGCGCTGTCACCGGCTCCGGCGGCCCTTGCGGCGCTGTCCGGGATGCCGGCCGTGGCCGACCCGCGCAACGTGTACGCCGCGGCCGGGGCCGGGATGCTCTCCGATCCGGCGAAGGCCGCCCCGCCCATGGTGTACGTGCCGCACACGAAGTCCGGTGAGGTCTGGGTGATCGATCCGGCGACGTTCGCCGTCGTCGGCAGGTACCGCCTGGGTGGGGAGCTGCAGCACGTCGTCCCCTCCTACGACATGCGCACGCTCTACGCCAGCGACGACATCGGCGAGAAGCTCACCGCGTTCGATCCGATGACCGGCCGGCCGGGCCCGAGTTTCCCGGTGACCGATCCGTACAACCTCTACTTCACCCCGGACGGCCGGTCGGCGATCTCGGTGGCCGAGCGCCGCCGGGAGCTGGTGTTCTACGACCCGCACAGCTGGGTCGTGCAGGACAGCCTGCGGATCCCGGCATGCAAGGGCATCGACCACGCCGACTTCACCCCCGACGGCCGCACAGCCGTGTTCACCTGCGAGTTCGCCGGCCGGGTCGCGGTCGTGGACGTCGCCTCGCACACCCTGCTGCGAACCATCGACATGCCGCGGCGCAACACCCGGATGGGCCCGCAGGACATCAAGCTCGCGCCCGACGGCTCGGTGTTCTACATCGCCGACAGCGACCAGGGTGGGCTGTGGGTGCTCGACGGCGCCGCGACGACCGTGCTGCGCCAGATCCCGACAGGGCACGGCACGCACGGCCTCTACCTGTCACGGGACGCCACGAAGCTCTACGCCACCAACCGGCACGAAGGCAGCGTCAGCGTGCTCGACGCCTACACGGGCGCCCCGATCACGAAGTGGTGGATCCCCGGTGGCGGCAGCCCGGACATGGGCAACGTGACCGCCGACGGCAGCCAGCTGTGGCTGTCAGGGCGCTCCCACCGCGCCGTATACGTGCTGTCCACAACGGACGGACATCTGATCAGGAAGATCCCGGTGGGGAGCGGACCGCACGGGCTCTGCGTGTGGCCGCAACCGGGCCGGTACTCGCTCGGACACACCGGAATCACCCGGTGAGCGAGCCGTCCGCCGCCCGCCGCACCGACCAGCTGTTCCGGATCGCGCTGGCGGTGAAGGCGGTGGACGGAGCCGCCGAGCTGTTGGGCGCGATCGCGCTGCTCGTGGTGCCCGGTGCCGCGCTGCAAAGGCTGATCTCCGGCATCATCAGCCGCGACCTGCTCGGGCCGCCCGACGGCTCGCTGGCCCGGCACTTCGTGGCCGGCACCGCCGAGTTCGTGTCCGGGAGCCGAACGTTCGTGGTGATCTACCTGGGGCTGCACGGGATCGTGAAGCTGGCCCTGGTGGCTGCGTTGCTGCGGAAATGGCTCCCGGCCTATCCGGTCGCGATCGCGGTGCTCGGCCTGTTCGTGCTCTACGAGCTCTACCGCGCCACGCAGACCGGCTCGATCCTGCTCCCGCTGCTGGCCGCACTCGACATCGCGATCATCGTGATGATCATCCGGGAGTACCGCCTGCTGCGTTCCTGACGACCACCGATGAGTTCCGCTCGGGCGCGCGGTCCGAGCGGGTACCTCGACCCACCACCATCAAGGAGCACAACATGGGCAAGATC
>CAWJFD010000005.1:0-173942 GCA_963841985.1 uncultured Actinomycetota bacterium | reverse complement strand
GCGCAAGCGGTCGTCACAGTGAACGGCTTCGGTGTCCACCGGAGCCGTGACGGAGGGAGACCGCTATGCAGCCAGGAACCCTGACGAGGCCCGCGTTGACCGCCGCTGACCGCTGTGACCGCTGCGGGGCGGCCGCCAAGGTACGGGCCGTGCTCCCGTCCGGTGGCGAGCTGCTGTTCTGCGGCCACCACGCCCGGGCGCACGCCGACAAGCTCCGTGAGATGGAGATCGACCTTCAGTCCGGAGGCTGATCTGCCGACTATCCCCGCCGATCAAGCCCACCGAGTCATGTACACGGCAGCGGGGCGGGGACCTCACCGGTCCCCGCCCCGCTGCCGTAACAGTCCGCCACGTGATCAGCGCCACGAGCGCAGGGTGGCGATCCGCTCCTCGAGCTGCTCCATGTTGGCCATCGCCGTCGGCGGGCCGCCGCACTGCGCGCGCAGCTCGTTGTGGATCATCCCGTGCGGCTTGTCCGTGCGATGGTGGTACATCGCGACCAGCGTGTTGAGCTCCTTGCGCAGCGCAGCCAGCCGCTCCCGCACCGACGGCTGCGGACGCTCGGCGCCGGCCCGCGGGCCCCGGCTTGCGCCGCGGCCGGCCCCGGCCGCGATCGCGACAGCCAGTCCCGCTGCCGCTGGTTGAGCAGTGTGCGCACCTGCTCCGGTTCGAGCAGACCGGGCAGCCCGAGATAGTCCTCCTCGTCCGCGGAGAACGACGTGCCCTTCGTAGATCAGCTGGTCCAGCTCCGCCTGGGCACCGAGCGCGGTGAACGCCGCCTCCTCCTCCCCCGGCTCGTCCTGCTGGACCTGCGCCGCGGCCAGCAGCTCGTCGTCCCACTGCTCGCCGCGCCGGTGCGGCCTGCCCAGCACGTGATCGCGCTGCGGCTCCAGCTCGCTGGCCAGCCCGAGCAGCACCGGGACGCTGGGCACGAACACGGACGCGGTCTCCCCCGAGCCGCCGGGACCGCACGAACCGGCCGACCGCCTGGGCGAAGTACAGCGGTGTCGACGCGCTGGTCGCGTACACCCCGACGGCGAGCCGCGGCACGTCGACGCCCTCGCTGACCATCCGGACCGCGACCATCCAGCGCTCGTCGGACGCGGCGAACCGGGCGATCCGGGCCGAGGCGCCCGGCTCGTCGGACAGCACCACGACCGGCGGCCGTGCCGGTGACGTCGGCCAGGATCGCGGCGTAGGCCCGCGCGGTGCTCTGGTCGGAGGCGATCACCAGCCCGCCCGCGTCGGGCATGCCGCCGGCGCGGTGCCCGGTCAGCCGCTTGTCGGCCGCGGCCAGCACGGCCGGGATCCACTCGCCGCCCGGATCGAGCGCGGTGCGCCAGGCCCGCGCGGTCTGCTCGGCGGTCATCGGCTCGCCGAGCCGGGCGGTGATCTCCTCGCCCGCGCTGGTCCGCCAGCTGGACAGGCCGGAGTAGGCCAGGAACACCACCGGCCGCACCACCCCGTCGGCCAGCGCCTCGGCGTAGCCGTAGGAGTGGTCGGCCCGGCTGCGCAGCGCGCCGTCGGCGTCGGGCAGGTAGTCGACGAACGGGATCGGGTTGTCGTCGCTGCGGAACGGGGTGCCGGTCAACGTCAGCCGGCGGACGGCCGGTTCGAACGCCTCCCGGACCGCGTCGCCCCAGCTCCGCGCGTCGCCGGCGTGGTGCACCTCGTCCAGCACCACCAGGGTGCGCCGGTTCTCGGTGCGGGCCCGGTGCAGCAGCGGGTGCGCGGCGACACCGGCGTAGGTGACCGCGATGCCCGGTAGTCCGACGAGGTCCCGCCGGTGGAGTTGCGGAAGTCCGGGTCGATCGCGATGCCCGACCTGCGCCGGCCGCGGCCGCCCACTGCTGCTTGAGGTGCTCGGTGGGCGTCACCACGGTCATCGCGTCGATCACCCGGTCGGCCAGCAGCTCGGCGGCCACCCGCAGCGCGAAGGTCGTCTTGCCGGCGCCGGGGGTGGCGACGGCCAGGAAGTCCTGCGGGGCGGCGGCCAGGTAGCGGGCCAGCGCGCTGCGCTGCCAGGCACGCAGCGGCGCGGGGTGTCCGGCAACGCGCGCTCGGGAAGGCGCTGAGACTCGATCCGGCGGGCCTGCGACACACATCTCCCTGACGGCTCGGCATCGGTCGGATGGCCCGGAGCGGGCGGCAGGCGGGGCTCCACCAGGAGGGCTGGGCGCCGCTGCGGGGCCAGCGCTCAGGGTAACGGGCCGGCATCGGAGCCCGACCCGCGACCCGTCGCGCCGGTCGAACTGCGCTCGATGGTTCATCCTGACGGGGCGATGAACCGCACCGACCCGCGCAGCGTCGCCACCGGCCCGGCAGCACGCCGGCCCGGGGCCGCTGCGCCGGGTGATCGTCCGCACCCTGAGCAAGGCCTGGGACGACGACATCTTCTCGCACTCCGCGCAGGCCGCGTTCTGGCAGACGCTGTCGCTGCCGCCGCTGTTCCTGGCCCTGCTCGGCTCGCTCGGCTTCGTCAGCGGCTGGTTCGGCCCGGAGACCCTGCAGCCCATCGAAGACGACATCATCGACTTCGCCCGGCGGGTGTTCACCGCGGACGTCGTCGACGCAGATCATCGCGCCGACCGCGGACAGCATCCTGACCCGCGGTCGGGCCGACGTCGTCTCGGTCGGCTTCGTGGTCTCGCTCTGGGCCGGCTCGTCGGCGGTCGCCTCGATCGTCGACTCGATCACCCACGCGCACGACCAGAAGCTGGTCCGCAACCCGGTGTGGCAGCGCATCTTCTCGCTGCTGCTCTACCTGTTCGCGCTGGTCGTGGCCGTGTTCACGCTGCCGATCCTGGCGCTGGGCCCGGACCTGCTGCCGGCGGTGCTGCCGCAGAGCTGGCGGCCGGTGGCCGAGTCGGTGATCCAGGCCGCCTACTACCCCGTGACCGGGTTGTTGCTGGTGGCCGTGCTCACCACGTTGTACAAGCTGGCGCTGCCGCACAGCCTGCCGTGGCGCCGGCTGCTGCCCGGCGCGCTGCTGGCGATGGTGGTGTTCATCGCCTCCACCACCGGGCTGCGGGTCTACATCGCGGTGCTCACCAGCAGCGGCTACACCTACGGCGCGCTGGCCACCCCGATCGCGTTCCTGCTGTTCGCGTTCCTGCTGGGACTGGCGATCGTGCTCGGGTCCCACCTGAACAACGCGGTCGAGGAGGTCTGGCCGTCACGCCCGAATCCGGGACGGCGGCGCTCGGCGACGGCTGCGGGAGGCCGCGAAACGCGGTACCGACCGGGTCACCGGCCGGGTCGACGCCGACTCCCGGCCGTCGTGCCGGCTGATCTCCGGGCCGACGGTCAGAAGCGGTCCACCGTGCGGGATCATGAGTTGCCGGCAGCGGTCCCGCCGCTCATGCTGCGGGTACAGGACCGAACGCGGCCAAGGAGTCCGGATGATCGACATGACGGTCACCGACGAGGCCGTCGACGCGGAGGTCCGCGGGCGGCAGCTGCGGATGTCCGTCCGTCACGCCGCCGGCAGGCCCCGCCCGCACCCCGCTGCTGATGCTCAACGGCATCGGCGCGACCATCGAGGTGCTGCAACCCTTCGTCGACGAGCTGCCGCCGGAGCTCGAGGTGATCCGCTTCGACGTGCCGGGCATCGGCGGCTCCCCGACTGCCGACCGTCCCGTATCACCTGACGACGCTGGCCCCGCTGGTCGGCGAGCTGCTCACCCGGCTGGGGTACGACCGGGTCGACGTCATGGGCTACTCCTGGGGCGGCGGGCTGGCCCAGCAGTTCGCGCTCACCCAGCCCGCGCAGTGCCGCCGGCTGGTGCTGGCCGGCCACCGGCACCGGGCGTGCTCATGGTGCCAGGGCGGCCGGGCGTGCTGGCCAGGATGCTCACCCCGCGCCGCCACCGCGATCCCGACTACGCCCGCAGGGTCGCGGCCGAGCTCTACGGCGGCACCATGCGCACGCACCCGAACGGGCCGCGGAGGTCCTGCGCGCCGGTGTCCGCCACGTCCCGACCGCGGCTATCTCTACCAGTTGCTGGCCGGTGTCGGCTGGAGCAGCCTGCCGGTGTTCCCGCTGATCCGGCAGCCCACGCTGATCGTCGCCGGGGACGACGACCCGATCATCCCGACGGTCAACGCGAGGATCATGGCGCGGGGCATCCCGGACGCGCGGACGCACATCTACGGCGGCGGGCACCTCGCCCTGCTCACCGAGCCGACCGAGCTTGCTCCGGTGATCGACGACTTCCTGCGCGGATCGTACGCGGCCGACGACCGGCCGTCCGTTCACGCCGCCGTCCGTCCTCGTCGTCGGCAGCCGGGCCACGGCCAGCCGGTAGGAGGAGTGCCGGGTACCGCTTGATCGTCACCAGCTCGACCAGGTCGACCCCGGCGTCGGCGAACGCCCGCCGGAACTCCTCCTCGTAGGTCACCCGCCCGAACTGGATCGTGGTGAGGTGCCGGAACATCGGCTTGAACCGCTCCAGCAGCGGGGAGCGGCGGTGGTGGAACGTCTGCGTGCTGAACAGCCACCCGTTCGGCGCCAGCAGCCCGGCGACGTGCGCGATCGCCGCGGCCGGATCGGGCAGCAGCATCAGGCTGGCACTGAAGTAGACCGCGTCGTACGGGCCGCCGCGGTGGTCGTAGACCGAGGCGAACACCGGCTCGACCTGCGCGGACAGCCCGGCCCGCAGCACCTCCGCCCGGCACCGGCGCAGGTAGTCGGGGTCGATGTCCAGCCCGACGATCTCCAGCCGCTTCTCCCGGACCAGGTCGGCACACCGGACCAGCGCAGCGCCGGTGCCGATGCCGACATCGAGCACCCGGGCCCCGCGGGCATCCGCGGCAGAACCGCGCGGTACCAGTCGCTGGTCATGCCGGACACCAACCGGTCGTAGATCCACCCACGCAGGGCCGGCACCGCGCTCATCCGGGGCAGGCCTCGGTGTGCACGCCCTCCACTCCCGATCCGACGTCCGTTCAGTTGTCGCCCGCCGGGCCGGAGCGAGTCGAAGATCTTCTTGCAGTCCGGGCACACCGGCGAGCCAGGCTTGGGCGAGCGGGTGACCGGGAACGTCTCGCCGCAGAGCGCCACCACCATGTTGCCCGAGCACCGCACTCTCGGCGATCTTGTTCTTCCTGACGTAGTGGAACATCTTCGGCTCGTCGTTGCCCGTGGTGTCGGTACCCTCCGGGCGGGTCTCGACATCGGGCAGCACCTGGGTCGCCATTCGTCCATGATGCCTCACATGCCCGATCCCGTCTCCTCCAGGCCCGCTCACCGCTCGCGTCCCGTCACCCCGGGCCGACGCCCCCGAGGTCGCCGAGGCGCTACGCCTCGGGCCGGCGCCGTCGTCGCGCTGGAGAGCACGCTGCTCGCGCACGGGCTGCCCGCACCGCGCAATCGGACGCGGCCGACGCGCTGGAGGCCGCCGTGCGGGAGGGCGGCGCGGTCCCGGCCACGGTCGCGGTGCTGGACGGGGTGCCGCGGGTCGGGCTGTCAGCCACCGAGCTGGACCGGGTGTGCGCCGGCGGGCTGGCCAAGCTCTCGCGGCGCGATCTGGGACCCGCCGTGGGGCTCGGCCGCGGACGGCGCGACCACGGTGGCCGCGACTGCCGCGCTGGCCGAGGCGGCCGGAGTCATCGCTGTTCGCGACGGGCGGCCTGGGCGGCGTGCACCGCGGGGCCCGCGACACCTGGGACGTGTCCGCAGACCTCGCCACGCTGGCCGGCACCGCGGTGCTGGTCGTGTGCTCCGGGGTGAAGTCCATCCTCGACGTCGCGCGCCACCCTGGAGGTGCTGGAGACCGACTCGATCCCGGTGCTCGGCTACCGCACCGACGCCTTTCCCGGCTTCTACCGGCGCGACTCCGGGCACCCGGTCGGCTGGCGGGTCGAGTCGGCGGCGCAGGCGGCCGCGGTGTGGCGGGCACACCGCGCGCTCGGCGCCCGCTCGGGCGTGGTGCTCGCCCAGCCCGTCGCGGCGGCGGACGAGCTGGACGCCGACCTGCACGACCGGCTGCTGTACGACGGGCTGGCGCTGCGTCGCGCGCGGCGGCGTGACCGGCAAGGACGTCACCCCCGTGCTGCTGGAGCACTTCCACCGGCCAGCGGCGGGGCCAGCCTGCGCGCGAACCTCGCCCTGGTGCTGGCCAACGCCCGGCTGGCCGCCGAGGTGGCGGCGGCGCTGAGCCAGCCCTCGATTTCTCAGCCCTCGATCACCGGGTGGTCGCGCTGCTCGAGCTGGGGCCGGTCGCCGCGGTAGCGGTTGACCTTCTCGGCCTTGCGGGGCAGCCGGTCGTTGGCGACCAGCACGGCGATCCACGGCAGCGGGATGGACAACACCAGCAGTCCCACCGCCAGCCACGGGATCTGGTAGAAGAACGCGGCCAGCACCATCAGCGGGATCCGCATCCCCATCATGATCTTGTAACGCTGCTTGCGGATCCGCAGCTCCTCCTCGTAGGAGACGGCCGCGTCCGTGATCAGGACCGGATCCTCCGCAGGCTGCTGCGGATCTGACACGGACGATTCTCCTTGCCGGCGCACTCGGCACCCCTTGTCGGCGGCACTCGCGTGCAGCGGTGGCCGCGACTGCTGCCACTCGACCGCCTGCCGGCCATGGTGCCACCAGCTCGGGGAAAATCGCGCGCCGACTCGGCGCGGCGCTTCACCCTTGCTCGCCCGATGCTCACCCTCACGCCGTGCGCATGCAGCACCACGTCGCCGACCACGCGCTCGGAGATCACGCGAGCAGCCGGTCGGTGAGCTCCCCGGTCACGCGGTAGCGCACCAGCCGGCCCTCGCCGGTGCGCGCCCACCATGCCCTGAGCGCGCAACAGCCGAAGCGCATGCGACACGGCGCTGTCGCTCATCCCGACGGCGACGGCGAGATCGGAGACGCACAGGTCACCGGCGTGCCGTAGGGCCAGCAGGATGGCCAACCGATGCGTCTCGCCGAGGCATCGAGTACGGCAGCAGCGCTGCTGCAGCCGCTCGCCGTCGGCCAGCACCGTCCGGGCGTCGCACACCTGGCTCGGGTCGATGACCTGCACGTCGTCGCGCGAAGCGGTCGATCCTGGTGCACGGCGCCGATCCTATCCGTTGGTCCGACAGCCGCGGCGACCGGGCCTGCATCCGGACGGGGCGCGACGGCCGGTAGGGCAGACGACGGTTCCGCCGCCCGGCGGGCCGCGATACCGCGCTGATCAGGAGCTGAAGATGCGTTGTCACACCCTGGCACTCGGCGGCGTCCTCGCCGTCGTCGCCGCGCTGGGGTTCGCCCCCGGCGCGCTCGCCCAGGACACCGGCACCGTCTACGTGGTGCACGGCATCCCGAACACCCCGGTCGACGTGTATGTGGACGGCCAACGCGCGATCGACGACTTCGAACCCGGCACCAGCCAGGGCCCGCTGCACCTACCGGCCGGCAAGCACAAGGTCGCGCTGTTCGCCGCGGATGCCCCCGACGGCTCCGGCGTCGCCGGTGCTGTCGGCCGACGCGGAGCTGCCGGCCGGCGCCAACGTCACCCTGGCCGCGCATCTGACGAGTCCGGCAAGCCGCAGATCTCCCCGCTGGTCAACGACGTGAAGAAGATGCCGGCGCCGGCAAGGCCCGGCTGGTCGTGCGGCACATGGCCGCGGCCCCCGCGGTCGACGTCCTGGCCGGCGGGTCAGCCGGTGATCAGCGGTCTGACCAACCCGAACGAGAAGGCGCTGGAGGTGCCGGCCGGCTCGGTGTCGGCGGCGGTCGCGGCCGCCGGCACCACCGAGCCGGTGATCGGCCCGGCCGACCTGGACCTCAAGGAGGGCACCGCGACGTTCGTACACGCCGATCGGGTCGCTGCAGGACAAGACGCTCGGCCTGGTCGCCTTCACCGTGTCCGAGCTGCACAGCGCCCCGTCCGGGGTGCCGTCCGGCGCCCCTCCGGTGCGCCGTCCGACGACGGTCTGCCGGGCTGGCTCTGGTGAGCACGATCGCCGGGCTGCTGCTGATCGGCGTGTCCGTGCGTCGGCTGAGCGCGAGCGAGCGGCGCTGACCGGTCGGCCCCGGCGCGGCGCGCTCGCCGGGCTGGTCGTCGGCTTCCTGCTGGTGACCGGCCCGGCCGCGCTCCGGCTGGCTGCTTCGGGAGAACCCGTGGTCGTTCCCACGGCCAGGCCGTCGACGGTCGCGGCCGCTCCGGCGACACGCGCCGGCTGCCCCGATGCGGACGGGCCCGATGCGGATGGGCCCGATGCCGGCGATGCGGCTGGGTCGACCCGGCCCCGTTCGGGTCGACCGAGCCCGTCAGCATCGAGCTGACCGGCCTCGGCGTCACGGCTGCGGTCGTACCGGTCGGGGTGGACGACCGCGGCGAGATGGCCGTGCCGCAGGACGTGCGGACCGTCGGCTGGTACCGCTTCGGTCCCGGCCCCGGCGCCGCCGGGTCGAGCGTGCTCGCCGGGCACGTGGACGACCGGATACAGGGACACGGCGCCTTCTACCGGCTCGCCGAGCTGGCCGTGGCCGATCCGGTGCGGGTCCTGCTCGCCGACGGCACCGAACTGCGCTTCCGCGTGCGGGAGGTCGAGCGCATCGACAAGGCGCAGCTACCGGTCGAGCAACTGTTCGCCCGGACCGGTCCGCCACGGCTGACGCTGATCACCTGTGGCGGCGAGTTCGACCGGGCCGCCGGCCGCTTCCGGGACAATGTCGTGATCCGGGCCGAGCCGGATCCGGCCCCGGTGATGAGCACACCACGGTGACATTCGGGGCAACCGGCAGATCGGCCTTTCCGCCGACCGGCGGAACGACGCGCCGGACCGCACCGGTCCTGGCATGCTGTGCCGGTGCGGCGGCCGTGGATGGTGAGCCGGCGGTGACCGACGGCGGTCCGACCGGCGTCCGACGGCTGTTCGGCGGTGCGCCCCGAGCCGACGCCCCTGAAGCCGACGCCGCGGCACTCGACGCCGCGGCACTCGACGCCCGATTCGCCGCCGGCGATCCCGCGGCCCTGCGCGAGGCCTACGACCAGCACGGCAGCGCCGTCTACGGCATCGCGTTGCGCGGCCTCGGCGCGCACCACGACGCCGAGGACATCACCCAGCAGGTGTTCGTGCGGGCCTGGCGCGGTCGCACCACGTTCGACCCGAAGCGCGGCGGGCTCGGGGGCTGGCTGGTGGGCATCACCCGCCGCCAGGTCGCCGACCGGCTCTCCGCCCGATTCCGGGAGCGCGACATGACCGATCGGGCCGGCCGGATCGGCGGCGCGCACCGGCACCGGCCACCCCGGACCAGGTTGTGGTGGACGCCATGGTCGTGGCGGCCGAGATGAACCGGCTGCCCGCCCTGGATGCGTACAGTTCTGCAGCTGGCCTTCTTCGACGACCTGACCCACCAGCAGATCGCCGCGGTCACCGGGTTGCCGCTCGGCACCGTGAAAAGTCATCTGCGGCGAGGGCTGCAACGGTTGAGACAGCGGCGGGAGGGATGAGCGTGCAGCATCCCGATCCAGAGCGGATCACCCTGGCCGCACTCCCCGCCGAGCCGGCCGACCCGAGGTCGTCGCCCATCTCGCCGGCTGCGCCGAGTGCCGCGAGCACGTCGAGGCCCTCAAGCGGACGGTCGAGCTGGCCCGTGTCGGCCACGCCGACACCGCGGCCCCGCCGTCCAGGGTGTGGGACGCGATCGCCGCGGAGCTGGACCTGGAATCCCGGACCGATGTCCGCGCCGACGACCCGACGCCGGCCGGTCCGTCGCCTGCGGGCGGTCCCCGCGCGCCGGCCGCGGTGGCGGGCGGCCGCGGTGCCGATCGCTGCGGCGCCTCGCCGGTCTCGCGGCGGGGTGGGGCATCGCGTTCGGCCTGGCCCCGTCGCCGGCCCCGCCGCGTCGCCTGCCGTCACCGTGCTGGCCCGGCTGCAGCCGCTCGGCCCGGCCGACAAGGGGGCCGCCGGGATCGTCGACTCGGTGGCCTCCGACGGTTCCCGCGAGCTGGTGATCAACATCCACGGCGTCACCGACACGGCGGGCGGCGACTACCTCGAGGCCTGGCTGATCGACCCTGCCGGCACCCGGCTCGTGTCGCTCGGCGCGCTCACCCCGGCCGCCGGGAGCGGCAGTACCACGGCGACTTCACCGTGCCGGCCGACCTGCCGATGACCACCTTCACCACTGTGGACATCTCGGCGGAGCGGTGGGACGGGAACCCCGACCACTCCCGGATCAGCCTGCTGCGGGGCTCGATGGCCTAGGACCGCCGGACCGGCCGCGGGCACGGCTGCGCGAGGATCTCACCCGTGCTGCCCCACCTCGGTTCCGCGAACGCCGACGCGCTGCGCAGCGCACTCCGGCGGGCCCGCTACTCCCCCGACGGCGTCCAGGAGCTGCTCGGCCCGACAGCCCACGCCGCACTCGGGCGCGGTGAGCCAGAGGCCGCCTGCCGCGCCAGCCGCGGACGGCGGCGAGCTCGGTGTGCTCGTGCGGCTGCTGTTGCTCGGGTCGGTGGAGCCGGACCATGAGGTGGCGGCGGCGCTGTCCCCGCTCGCGCCTGCCGACGCCGCGGCGGCCGGGCTGCTGCGACCGGACCCCGACGGGTGGGCCGCCGCGCTCGACCTCCGCCCCTACGGCGAGCCGGGAGCGGACTGGTGGGTGCTGTCCGATCTGGACGCGCGTCGGCAGGAGCGCGAGCACGTCACCGGGGTCGGAGCCGCCTCATTGACCCTGGCGTCCGCGACGGCCCGCCGCCCGGTGCGCAACCTGCTCGACCTGGGTACCGGATGCGGTGTGCAGGCGCTGCACGGCACCCGGCACGCCGCCGCGGTGAGCGCCACCGACGTGGCGCCTCGGGCGCTGGCGATGGCCCGGGCGACATTCGCGCTGAACGAGCTGGACGTCGAGCTGCTCGACGGGCCGTGGCTGGCGCCGGTGGCCGGGCGCCGGTTCGACCAGATCGTGTCGAACCCGCCGTTCGTACCCGGCCCGCCGCGGATCGACTACGTCTACCGCGACTCCGGCCAGGCCGGCGACGCCGCACTCGGCAGCCTGCTGCGGCAGCTGCCCGCGCACCTCGAGCCCGGCGGGGTGGCCCAACTGCTCGGTTCCTGGCTGCACGTGCGCGGCGAGGACTGGCCGGACCGGGTCCGCTCCTGGCTGCCGGCTGGTGTCGACGCGTGGGTGTTGCAGCGGGAGGTGGCCGACCCCGCCCTGCACGTCGGCACCTGGCAACGCGACGCCGGGCTCGATCCGGCCGCGCCTGCGACCCGCGAACAGGCCGGCGAATGGCTGGACTGGTTGGAGCGTGAGCGGGTGGAGGCCGTCGGGTTCGGCTTCATCACGGTGCGGCGCACGGAGGGTGAGCCGGCCGTGGTGTTCGAGGACCTGGCCGGAGACCTGGACGATCCGCTCGGACCGGAGGTCGAGGGCTGGCTGGACCGGGTGGACTGGCTGCGCGCACACGGGGACGACGCGGCCCTGCTCACCGCGCGACTCGCGATGTCGCCGTCGGTGCTGCTGGAGAGCTACGCCGAACCCGGCGACTCCGGTTGGGCGGACGTCGGCGCCGCGGTGGCCCGCCGCGACGGTCCGCGCTGGCGGCACGAGGTCGATTCCCCCGCTGTCGCGCTGCTGGCCGGCTGCCAGGGCGTGCTGGAGCTGGCCGAGCTGGTGGAGCTGCTGGCGCTGGCCCACGACCGGCCGACCGGGGAACTGGTGGCGGCCACGCTGCCGGCGGTGCGCGAGCTGGTGCGGCACGGGCTGCTGGTTCCGGCCCCGGAACGGGCGGCTCCGTGAGGGCGGTCGTGGCGCGCGTGCAGCGGGCCGCCGTCCGGGTCGGGGGTGTCGTGGTGGGTGAGGTGACGACGCCGGGCCTGCTCGTGCTGCTGGGCATACACCGGGACGACTCCCCCGCGGCGGCGGGTGTGATGGCCCGCAAGCTGCACGAGCTGCGCATCCTGGACGGCGAGCGGTCCTGCGCGGAGGTCGGGGCCCCGCTGCTGGTGGTCAGCCAGTTCACGCTCTACGGCGACACCCGCAAGGGCAGGCGGCCGTCGTGGTCGGCCGCAGCCCGTCCTGAGCAGGCCGAGCCGCTGGTGGACGCGGTGGTGGACGCGCTGCGGGAGCGCGGCGCATCGGTGGCCACCGGGGCGTTCGGCGCGATGATGGCGGTGGAGTCGGTGAACGACGGACCGTTCACCGTGCTCGTCGAGGTCTGAGCACGGTGCTCAGAACGCACCGAAGGCCCCGCCCGGCCTGACGCCGGACGGGGCCCTGGTCGCTCGATCGCCGAGAATCTCGGCGGGGCCGTCAGTTCTTGGCGGCCCTGGCTGCGCGCGCGGTCGCGGCGTTGACCTTCTCGCCGGCGTTGCGGCTGGCGGCGGTCGCCTTCTCGGTGGTGGACTCGACAGCGCTCACGGTCTGCGCGGTCACCGACTTGGCGGCGGCGGCGGTCTGCTCGCTCACGGACTGCGCGGCCTGCGTACCGGCCGTCAGCACGGTCCGGGCGAACTGGCGCTGGGAGTCCAGCACCTGCTGCGCGAAGTCGAAGTACTTGTCGACGACGACGTTGGCGTCCACGAGCGCGGGGCGCTCGCCGGTGAAGCCGTCGGTCACGGACTGCAGGGCGTCGGCCCAGGTACGCACGGCGGTGGTCACCGACTCCTGTGCGCGGGTGGCGATCTCGTTGAACTGCTCGGTGAACTGCTCGGTCGGCGCGGTCATGGCGCTGGTCCCTTCTGGGGTTCGGATGCGGCTCCACCTCCTTGGTTGGAGGAGCTGCTACCTATACTGCGCGCCCTCGTTAACTATGTCAAGCAGATCCGTCGACAAAACTTCGGTAGACACCGAGCAGGGCGGTCCGTTGCTCCGGACTCAGCCGCGGATCGGCGCGGATGGCCTCCTCGGTGCCGCCGTTGGCCGAGGAGGCCTGATCGGCGGCGTGGGTGGCCCAGCCGGCTTGCGAGAGCAGCTGCTCGGTGGACAGCTCCAGCGCGTCGGCGATGGAATGCAGCACCTTGAGCGAGGGCTGGTGCAACCCGCGCTCCACCTGGCTCAGATACGCGTTGGACACGCTCGTCATCGTGGCCATGTCGCGCAGCGACAGCTTGGCCAGCTGGCGCTGAGCCCGGATGAACCCACCGAGCGCGTTCATCGGCGCGGCCCAGGCGTTGGGGCGGGTGGTGCCGGGCTCGGAGGTCACCTCGGGGCCTGGGTCCGGCTCGGCGGCCGGTTCCGGCTCCGATTCCGGCAACAACCTCGGCTTCCCTGCGGCGGATCGCGCGGCACTCATGTGCCCATCATTCCACGACACGGCCGCGGCGCTGATCATCCGCAGGCGCCCGACGACGAAGCCGCTCACCCGATCAGGTACTGAGGGCACGCTGAGAGTGCCGATGCCCACAGTTGTCATCCGGGAACGTTCTCTCCGACGAACGCGTTCTTGCAGTCGAGAACCCCGGCGACAGGCGCCAGAAGCGCCACCGCCCGGGTCGCGCAGGGAGGGAACGCAGCACCATGACAGTGCAGATGGACACCGCACCGGCAACCGACGCCAGAGTGTCGGGCACCCCCGAGCCACCGGCCGTCCCGGACCAGCGTACCGGCTCCGACCCGATCGAGTCGGCGGCCGACGCGGGTCGCCCCGAGATGTCGGCCGAGGACCTCGACGCCCAGAGCCCGGCAGCCGATCTGGTGCGGGTGTACCTCAACGGCATCGGCAAGACCGCGCTGCTCACGGCGGCGCAGGAGGTGGAACTGGCCAAGCGGATCGAGGCCGGCGTCTTCGCCCAGCACATGCTGGACACCGCGGTCGCCGAGGGCACCGAGCTGGAGCGCCAGCAGGCGGCCGACCTGCGGACCGTGGTCCGGGACGGGATGCGGGCGCGCAACCACCTGCTGGAGGCCAACCTCCGGCTCGTGGTGTCGCTGGCCAAGCGCTACACCGGCCGCGGCATGCCGCTGCTGGACCTGATCCAGGAGGGCAACCTCGGCCTGATCCGGGCGGTCGAGAAGTTCGACTACACCAAGGGCTTCAAGTTCTCGACCTACGCCACGTGGTGGATCCGCCAGGCCATCACCCGCGGCATGGCCGACCAGGCCCGCACCATCCGGCTGCCGGTGCACCTGGTGGAGCAGGTGAACAAGCTGGCGCGGATCAAGCGCGACCTGCACCAGAAGCTCGGCCGCGACGCCACCCACGAGGAGCTCGCCGCCGAGTCCGGGATCGCCGAGACGAAGATCGCCGATCTGCTCGACCACGCCCGTGACCCGGTGAGCCTGGACATGCCGGTGGGGTCCGAGGAGGAGGCGCCGCTCGGCGACTTCATCGAGGACGGCGAGGCCACCGACGCCGAGACGGCGGTCATCTCGCACCTGCTGCACGACGACCTGCGCCGCGTGCTCGCCACCCTTGAGGACCGCGAGCAGCACGTGATCCGGATGCGTTACGGCCTCGACGACGGGCAGCCGTGCACGCTCGACCAGATCGGACGCCGGTTCGGGCTCTCCCGCGAGCGGGTTCGGCAGATCGAGCGCGAGGTCATGGCCAAGCTCCGGATCGGCGAGCGAGCCGACCGGCTGCGCGCCTACGCGAGCTGAGCCGGCCGGCCGGTTCAGACCAGCGGGGTGAGCCCCGACAGGGCCGGCGAGTCACCGATCGCCGAAGCCAGATCCACCAGCGCCGCGCCGTGGGCAGCCACGAGCGCGGCGCTGCTGTCGGTGAGGGTGCCGCGCCCACCACTCCCAGCACGGTGGGGGTCACGGCCGGCCCTCCGGATCGGCGGTGACCCCGTAGCGCCCGCGGTAGTAGAGCAGGGGTGACCGCTCCGCCTCGGCTCCGAGATCGGACACCAGTCCGACGACGACGGTGTGGTCGCCTCCGTCGTACTCGTTCCACAGCGTGCAGTCGATCCAGGCACTGACCCCGTCCAGCACCGGTGCCCCCGAGGGAGCCGGACGCCACTGCACCCCGGCGAACTTGTCCACGCCGGAGCGCGCGAAGCCGGCCGAGAGCCCCTCGTGGTCGGCGGCGAGCACGTTGACGCAGAACGCGCCGATCTCGCGGATACGGGGCCAGGTGCTCGACGTCCGTGCCGCGGCGAAGCTGATCAGAGGCGGGTCCAGCGAGAGGGCGGCGAACGACTGGCAGGTGAAGCCCAGCGGCCCGTGCGACCCGACGGCTGTGATCACGACGATCCCGGAGACGAAGTGCCCGAGAACCTCGCGCAGGACCCGCGACGGGACCGGGCCCGGTGGCGCGCTCATCCCACGAGCCTAAGCCGATCCGGCCGAGTGCCGCAGGCCCGGGACGACAACCGGGGGCAATATTCATCGCCCGTTGAACTGTGGACCATTTCGGCGCTACCGTGGCTCATGACGATGACGCAGTCGGCCATCATCGGCCTCGACGACCCCGCAGCCCGGCAGCTTCCGATGGTGGGCGGGAAGGGAGCGAACCTCGCGGAGCTGATCGCGGCCGGTTTCCCGGTCCCGGGCGGATTCTGCGTCGGAACCGCCGGCTACCTGGATGCGGCCGCGGCCGCCGGCCTGGACGACGTGCTCGCCGCGGGCGGTCCGCAGCTGGCCGAGCGGGCCAGGGCGGCGCTGCTCGCCGCCCCGATCTCGGACGCGACGGCCGCCGCGGTGCGCGACGCCTACGCCCGCCTCGGCACGGACGTCCCGGTCGCCGTGCGCTCGTCGGCGACGGCCGAGGACCTGCCGACGGCCAGCTTCGCCGGCCAGCAGGACACCTACCTCAACATCATCGGGATCGACGCGGTTCTCGACGCGGTGCGGCGCTGCTGGGCCTCGTTGTGGACCGATCGTGCGGTGAGCTACCGGCAGGAGGCGGGCATCGACCATCACGATGTCCGGCTCTCCGTCGTCGTACAGCGGATGCTCGACGCGCAGCTGGCCGGCGTGCTGTTCACCGCCGATCCCGTCACCGGGCGCCGCACGCGCACGGTGATCGACGCGGCCCCCGGGCTCGGCGAGGCCGTGGTGTCGGGCTCGGTGAATCCGGACCACGTCGTGGTCGAGGCGGACGGGACGATCGCGGAGTACCGGGTCGGCGACAAGGTGGTCGCGATCCGGCCGCGCGCGGGCGGCGGGACCGAAGAGGTCACGCAGAACACGGCCGGCCGGAGCCTGACCGACGGACAGGTCGGCGAGCTCGTCGCGCTCGGGCGGCGGGTCGAGGCCCACTTCGGCGTTCCGCAGGACATCGAGTGGGCGGTCGACAGCGCCGGCGCGGTCTGGCTCACCCAGTCCCGGCCGATCACGACGCTCTATCCGCTGCCCGCGCCCAGCGGCGACGGCATGCGGGCGCATTTCTGCTTCACCCTGGCCCAGGGCCTGGTGCGGCCGATCACGCCGATGGGCATCTCCTCGTTCCGGATCATCGCCGCGCGCGCTGCCGCCGAGGTGTTCGGGGCCACGGTCGCCGACCCGCTGTCCGGCCCGGCCGCGCTGCAGGACCTCGGTGGGCGGGCCTTCGTCGACATCACCCCTGCGTTGCGCAGTTCCGTCGGCCGCGTGCTGCTGCCCAGAGTGCTCGACGTGATGGAGGCGCGCACCGCGGTGGTGCTGCGATCGCTGGTCGAGGATCCCGCGTTCGCGGTCCGGAACTCGTCGCGTCTGCGTTTCGCACGGGGCGCGCTGCGCGCCATGGCCCGTTTCCGGATTCCGCCGGTAGCCCTGATGTCGGCGCTGCGGCCGGCCGCGGGCCGCCGTTACCTCGCGCGGCTCGCGGAGCCGGCGCGAACGCTGCGCGCCGTCCCCGCAGGCGCCTCGGCCGAGCAGCGGCTCGACCAGGTCGAAAGGGCGCTGGGCCTGACCTTCCCCACGGTGCCACGCATGTTCCCGGTCTGGATACCGGGCCTCGGCCTGCTGGGCGCGGCCCGCGCGATCGCCGGTGACGCCATGGACGCCTCGACCGCGGACGACGTGCTGCGCTCGCTGCCCCACAACGTGACCTCCGAGATGGACCTGCAGCTGTGGGCACTGGCCGTTCGCGTCCGCGCCGACGACGCATCCGCGGCCGCGTTCGACGGGACCTCCGCGGCCGAGCTGGCGGCCCGGTACCTGCGCGGCGAGCTGCCCACCACGCTGCAGGACGGGCTTGCCGGCTTCCTGCACGAGCACGGCCACCGCGCCGTCGCCGAGATCGACCTCGGCCTGCCCCGCTGGTCCGACGACCCGACCTACGTCCTCGGGGTGCTGGCCAACTACTTGCGGCTGAAGGACCCGGAGCTGGCGCCCGACGTCCAGTTCGCCCGCGGGGCGCGAACGGCCGACGCGACGATCGCGCGGGTCGTCGAGGCGGTGCGCGGCCGGTCGCGGTGGCGTGCCGCGGTGGTGCGTTGGATGTTGCGCCGCGTGCGGCAGCTGGCCGGTCTGCGCGAGACGCACAAGGACTGCCTGGTCCGGATCCTCGCGTTCGCCCGCGGCGAGCTGCACACCATCGGGGCCGAGCTCGTCGAGCGAGGCACGCTGGCCGATGTCGACGACGTGTTCTTCCTCGATCTGCGCGAGGTCCGCGCCGGTCTGCGCGGCGAACAGACCGACCTGCGCGCGACCGTCCGGCAACGGCGCGAGGACTACCGGCTGGAACTGCGCCGCCGGCACGTGCCACGCATCCTGCTGTCCGACGGGACCGAGCCAGAAGCTCTGTCCGCGGCGCACGCCGGTGCGGCGCCCGGTGACCTCGTCGGCACCCCGGCCTCGACCGGCATCGCGACAGCGCCGGCCCGCGTGATCCTGGATCCGGTGGGGGCACACCTGGAACCCGGCGAGATCCTGATCGCCCCGTCGACGGATCCCGGTTGGACGCCGCTGTTCCTGACCGCAGGCGGGCTGGTGATGGAGATGGGTGGACCGAACTCGCACGGCGCCGTGGTGGCGCGGGAGTACGGCATTCCCGCGGTCGTCGGCGTCGCCGAGGCGACGGTGAGGATCACCACCGGCGACGTCGTCACGGTGGACGGCGCCGCGGGGATCGTGCACACCACGGTCGAGGACGGAGCCGGCTCCTGATCCCGCAGTCCCACATTCGGCGGTCTCGGCGCGGACGCCGCCACGACGCAGAGTGATCGAGCTGGTCCATTCCGGCCGAACCGGGAAAGTGAGCTGGACACGGACGGGTAGGGCGACGATAACCTGCGACTCCGCTCCGCTCCCTACGGATCACTTTCCGTGACATCGCCGGCAGTCGTACCCGGTCCTGCCCCGCCGTGTCGCACGGAAAGAGAAAGTGCGAATCACACGATGTGGAAGGCATTCCTCGACACGTTGCCCCGCGGCTACGCCCTCGAGGAGCAGGACTGGCGGCGCCGACACCGGGTACCCCTGAACCTGCTCGCGGGACACATCCCGGTGCTCGTCGTGATCGGCGGCCTGCTCGGCCGCGGCATCGTCGCGCTCGTCGCCGCGACCGCCGTTCCGGCCGTCTGCGTGCTGCTGGGACACCGGATGCGCCATCACCGGCGCGCAGCCGCGGTGTCGGTCACGCTGGGACTGG
This sequence comes from uncultured Actinomycetota bacterium, assembly GCA_963841985.1. Lineage (GTDB taxonomy): Bacteria > Actinomycetota > Actinomycetes > Mycobacteriales > Pseudonocardiaceae > Pseudonocardia. The sequence continues at coordinate 155,487 of CAWJFD010000005.1, read as the reverse complement.
TCTACTGCTCGGCCGCGCTGGTTGGGCTCACCGGCGGGACGATCGAGGCGCATTTCCACTTCTTCGTCATCATCGGCTTCGTCGCCCTGTACGAGGACTGGATCCCGTTCCTGTGCATGATCCTGTTCACCACGCTCAGCCATGTGGTGGGTTCGTACTGGCAGCGGGACCTGATTTTCGTCCACGCCTCGGGCCAGTCCAGCCCGTGGGCTGTGGTCACTCATACACGGTGTCGCGGTTCTGGTCGCCTGTGTGGGAATCGTCCTGTTCTGGCACGTCACCGAGGACGTGCACGAGAAGAGCGTGCTGGCGCGGCGGCTCGGCCGACGCCGAGGTCGGCAAGCAGAAGTTCACCCACGACCTGCTGGTGACCCTGGCCCGGCGCAACCAGAGCATGCTGTACCGACAGCTCGAGATCATCAACCACCTCGAGGAAGCGGAGCGCGATCCGGACACGCTGGCCGAACTGTTCACCCTCGATCACCTCGCGACCAGGGTCCGGCGCAACGCGGAGAGCCTGCTGGTGCTGTCCGGGGAGAAACCACCGCGGATCTGGGGCCGGCCGATTCCGCTGCGTGACGTCCTGAGAGCCGCGATCGCCGAGACCGAGGACCTGGAGCGGGTCGTCGTCGCCGCTGACGAGCTGACGACCGTGCCAGGGCACACCGTGACCGACCTGACCCACCTGATGGCCGAACTCACCGAGAACGCGGTGCGCTTCTCGCCACCGGACACCACGGTGTCCATCCGTGTCCTGCCCAACCGGCAGGACACGGGCAGCCAGGTCCTCACCGTCGAGGACGACGGGATCGGGATGTCACCCGATCAGCTGACGTCGTTCAACGCCCTGCTCGCCCAGCCGTCCCAGGTGGACGCCGCCGTGTCGTCACGGATGGGGTTCCACGTCGTCGGACGGCTCGCGGCGCGGCACCGGATCACGGTGTCGTTGAGTTCGACGCCGGGATCAGGGCTGACCGCCACGATCGTGCTGCCACCGGCCATGTTCGCAGCCCCGGCGCAGGACGAGACCGCACCCGTCCCGTTGCCGACGAGTTCCTTCCCGGCGTTGAACCCGTTGGGACCCGAGGATCCGGCGCCGGCCCCGATGCGGACCCAGATCCCCGCTTCCGCCCTGCCTGCGGCGCGGGACGACCGGACGAGGTCAGCGGACATCGCGAGCACGGCCGTCGGCATGCCCGTCGCCTGCCGCCAGGACAAGGTGCTCGGTACCCGTCCTGCGACCGTCAACGCCCTGCCGTCGGCGGTCGACGCCGTCCCGGTCGAGCCCCGCGACGGCGAACGTGCCGCCGACAACGGGGTCTTCTCCCCTGCTGTCCCCGGTCCCGATCAGGGTGACGTTTCCCTTTGGGTCCCGTCGGCGGTCCCGGGGGCGAGCCCGCTGGCCGCCGTTGCCGAAGACGCCTTCCGGCACGGCCACGGACAGCCCGCCTTCGAGTCCGTCGGAGCTGTCCAGCCGGTGGCGGTCGGCTTCGGTGGTTCCGACATGTTCCGCGAGCACCCGATGCCGGCCGGCGCGGAGCAGCGTTGGCTCGGCTGGTGGGCAGCCGAGGTCGAGCTCGCCGCACGCGAACCCACAGCACTCGAACCGTTGGAGCTGGGACGGTCGGAGCTGGGACGCTCAGCTTTCGAACCCGCCGTCGGACCGGCCGAATCCGGACCGGCGGGCGTCGAGGCGACGATGCCGGTCGCGGCCGTCGATGCCGGCGGCTCACCCGAGCCTGCGCAACCCTCCCGCCCGGCGCCCAGCTCGTTCCCTGTGGTGCCCAGCCCGCGACGCACGCGGAACCACGGATCCGCAGCTCCCCCCGCAGTCGGATCGCCGGGCCGGCAACGGGCCTGCGATCCCGCCGGTCGGCGTTCCGGTCGACCCGGACTCCGGTCTGTGCAGGCGGGTCCCGCAGTCGCACCTCGTACCGGAGCTGCGGGAACCACTCCCCGGCACGGAGCCGACGGGCCAGACCCTGACCGAGCACGCCTCCGAAGCGGCGGACGCGCTGACGCGCTACCAGGCGAACCGGCCGAGCGCGAACCGCACCGTGGAGGAGGGGCAGCGATGGGGAACGTGAGCGGGACCGGTGTCGACCGGCTGCTCGCCGACTTCGTCGACGCCCATGACATGGGGTCGATGGGCTACGGGACGGCCGTGCTCGCAGGCCGGGTCGGGCACGGGTCGACCCCGGCGGATCGCGCCGACGCCGGGCTCGCTGCACGGTGATCCCGGACGAGTCGGGGCAGCCAGATGATCACGACCGGCGCACCGAACGAGTGGTTCCGATCTTCGCCGTCACCGGCGGTCGGACGCGCGCGAACGGTCGAGATCTTCCACTCGAATCCGTGGTCACCGCGACCGGCCGCTGGGCCGGCGATCTGGACAAGGAGTACCGCGTGATCGTCGAGATCGCGGCGCGGCCGGTGTCCCTCGTGGAGGTCGGAGCGCTGCTCGGCGAACCGTTCGGGGTGGCCAGGGTGCTGGTGAGCGACCTGGCCGACGCCGGCTACCTCGTGGTGAACGCCCCGCCGCGCGCGGATTCCGATGGCCGCCCGGCCCTGGAACACCTGACTCGGCTGCTGGAGGGCCTCCGTGCTCGGTAACGCTCGACCGATCCCACTGAAGATCGTCGTGGCCGGCGGTTTCGGGGTCGGCAAGACGACCATGGTCCATGCGTTGTCGGAGATCCCGCCGCTGCTCACCGAGGGAGCGCTGACCACGGCATCGATCGGAGTCGACGACATCAGCGCGGTACCGGACAAGAGCACCACCACGGTCGCGATGGACTTCGGCCGGATCACCGTCGACGAGTCGTTGATCCTCTACCTGTTCGGCACGCCGGGCCAGAATCGCTTCTGGTTCATGTGGGACGAGCTGACCAGGGGCTCGGTCGGCGCCGTGGTGCTGGTCGACCTGCGCCGCATCGACCAGTGCTTCGCCGCGGTGGACTACTTCGAGAACCGGCGGCTGCCGTTCGTGGTCGCCCTCAACGGGTTTCCCGGTTCCGGTGGTCACAGCGAGGACGCGGTCCGGAACGCGATCGCCCTCTCCCCCGACACACCGATCATCCGGATGGACGCGCGCAGCGCCGACTCCTGCCGGACCACGCTGGTCACGCTGGTCGAGCACGCCCTCGAACGCACCGCGGTGGCGCATAGGAGCCCGCTGAGAGGGGTTGGTGCGGCCGCTTCGCGACCGCCATCCCGGGACGCTGACCACGGGCACGACCCATACCGAGCACGGCGCGCACCGGATGTACACCGCACACACGTCCTAACATGCGCACGGCGTACGCAACATGCGCATCGCGACCGCCACCCCGGGACACTGACCACGGGCCGCCCTCAGGGCAGTCCCAGGCGTGTCCTGCGGCCTTGGCCGTGTCCCGGCCGTAGTCCGTATCGTGCCTGGTCGTGGGCACCCTCGGACGACCGGCGTTCGTCCTGCACGAGCACCGTCGCCCGCGGCACCACTTCGACCTGCGCCTCGAGGAGAACGGGGTGCTGCGGTCATGGGCCGTGCCCAAGGGGCTGCCCACCACGCCGGCGCAGAACCGGCTGGCGGTGGCTGTCCCCGATCACGGGCTCGACCACCTCCACTACACCGACGCCGACAAGGACATCGCCGATATCGGTTGGTGGGAGGAGCACGATCGCAACGAGCGGCGGATCGTGTTCACGCTGCACGGGCGGCACGGCGCGCACCGCTACGCGCTCATCCGCACGGCGACGGACTGGCTGCTGCGTCAGACGAAGGAGCAGCCGGCGGAGCCCGATCCCGGCTGACGGACCGCGCAGATCCCGGCCTCGCGAGCGCCGGACGTTCCGCGCGCCGTCGCCGGGTGTGCCGTCCCAGCTGCGATCATCGCGGGGTTCCGGCAACTCCGCGCCGACGTCAGCCTGCGCCGAGTCCTCCGGCGCCTGCCCGGTGCCATGGAAGGAGCAGCATGTCCCGGTTCGGCCTGGTGGCACGGCAGCGGCTCGCCTGCGGTGCGGCATGCGTCTCGATGCTCGCCTCGGCAGCCTGCAGCGGCACCGTGGAGGCTTCCTACCGGCCCCCGCCGCCACCGCCACCGACCCCGGTGCCCACCACTGTCGCGCCGACACCCACCCCGACCACGGCCCCGGCCGTGGCGGCAGGCTGCGGTCCCGACCAGATCGCGATCGAGGTGGGCGACCTCCAGTCCGACGCGAACAGCCGGGCGGTGCGGCTGGTGATCCGTACCCGCGGAACGCAGGCGTGCGGGGTGACCAACCCGGTCGGCATCGAGCTGCTGGACGCATCCGGCGCCCCGCTCACCACCCACGTGGAGACGGCCGACCTGCCGTCCGGACGGACCGCCGTCGACACGATCCCGGCCAAGGCAGGACCGGCGACGGGCGGCAGCCCGGCCACAGCCACCCCGAGCGGCGCGGCGCCGGCCGCCTCGAACGACGCCACGCCGGCCGGCTCGGCCGATGGCGCCCCGACGAGCACGAGCGGCGGGAACGGCGTCATGGTCTGGTTGCAGTGGCGTGCCGAACCGAGCTCGAAGACGGCGGATCCGACCACCGACTGCGTCGACGCCCAGAGCCTCCTGCTCACTCTCGCCGACGCGGCACCTCCGATCCCGATCCCGGCGAAGCTCACGGCGTGCGACGGCGGCACCGTGTACGTGAGCCCGGCCGAGGCCAACGCGGGCTGAGCCAAGGGCGGCCCGCCCTGCCACGATGCCCGCATGACGACGGTGCCCGACGAACACGACGTGTCGACGACCGCGGTGCGGCGGTGACGAGGCTCGCGGTGGCGGTCCGGCTGCCGTCCGAGATCGTCGCGGCGCTCGAGCAGCTCCCGCGACACCCGCGGCCACGCGTGAACTGGTCGGTACCCGAGCAGTGGCTGGTCAAGCTGCGGCCACTCGGTCACGTCCCGGACGAGCTGGTCGAACCGCTGGTCGCGGCGCTCGGTGACGAGCTGGCCGCGGCCGACCCTGCGACCTGCACGCTCGGACCTGCCACGCATCGGCTCGGCGGGCAGTGGCTCGGTGCGCCGGTCACCGGGCTGGACGATCTGGTCGCCGTCGTCTACGACGCCACCGTCGCCATCGTGCCGGTGACGCATCCGCAGCCGCCGTCCACCGACGTCGTGCTCGCCCGCGGCCGGGTGCCGGCGGATCTGGCCGGCGAGCCGGTCGCCGGAGGCTGGGTGGCCGACGCGGTGGTGCTGGTGGCCGACCGCTCCGCTCCGGGGCGGCCCCGGCTGGTCGATCTCGCCGAGTTCCGGCTCGGCGGCACGTGAACCGCGGTGATCACGGCGGGGGTGCGCCTCAACGACGACAGTTCGGTGATGGCTACCGATGTGCGGGCGCCGACGGCAACGCATGCTCGACTGCACCCATCGGACAACTCCGGCTGGAGGCGCTGGCGATGCTCACACAGCGGTCGCAGCACGGGAGTCCTGGTCGCCGTCGCCCGTTGCGGTCCATCGCCATCGTGGGCGGGGGCATCGGCGGCCTGACCGCGGCGGTGGCGCTGCTGCGGTCGGGCTTCGACGTCGAAGTCCACGAGCAGGCGGCCGAGCTGACCGAGGCAGGCGCCGGCATCCAGCTCGCCCCCAACAGCACCCGCATTCTCGACCGCCTCGGGGTTCTCCCCGCCGTCGAGCGCGTCGCGGTTCGGCCCACCGTCTTCGAGTTCCGCCGCTGGGACGACGGACGGCTGCTGTCGCGCACCCCGCTCGGTGATGCCGTCGAGCGCTCCTACGGCGCGCCCTATCTGCACGCACACCGGGCCGACCTGGTCGCCGTGCTGGCCGATGCCCTGCCGCCGCGCTGCCTCGACGTCGGCCGCCGATGCGTCGAGGTGACCCGGCACGGCCGGGGCGCCGAACTGCGGTTCGCCGACGGATCGCTGACGGGTGCCGATCTGGTCGTGGGGGCGGACGGCATTCATTCCCCGGTCCGTGCACAGCTGTTCGGCCCGCAGCAGGCCCAGTTCACCGGACATGTCGCGTACCGCGGCCTCATACCGGTGGAGCGGATCGCCCATCTCGGCCTCGAGCTCGGCTGCACGGTACGGCTGGGCCCCGGAGCCCATTTCGTGCACTACTTCGTCTCCGCCGGGCGCTACCTCAACGTGGTGTGCGTCGTCGAGGAACCGACCTGGACCCGTGAGTCCTGGACCGACCGCGGCAGCATCGCCGACCTGCGTGCCGCGTTCAGCGGCTGGCATCCCTCGGTGACCGCCCTGATCGACGCCCTCGACACGCCGCTGAAGTGGGCCCTGCTCGACCGCACGCCACTGCAGGAGTGGAGCCGCGGAGCGGTCACCCTGCTCGGCGACGCCTGCCACCCGATGCTGCCCTTCGGCGCGCAGGGAGCGGCCCAGGCCATCGAGGACGCGGCGGTGCTCGCCGCCTGTCTCACCGACGACCGGTACGACGTGCCGGCCGCGCTGGCGCGCTACGAATCCCTCCGCCGCGGCCGTACGGCGCGGGTGCAGGCCATCTCGCGGGCCAACGGGCGCCGGTTCCACCTACCGGACGGGCCGGATCAGCGGCAACGCGACGCGGCCATGGCATCCAGCTTCGGGCTGTCACCGGACATCGACTGGCTGTACGGGCACGATCCGCTCGTCGCGGAGCTCGACCCGATCCACGGTTGAGCGGGGCTACGCGACGGTGGCTTCGACGATCGCGTCCTTGCACCCGATCCCGGCCAGCGCGCCGAAGCGTTCCGGGTGGTCGTCGACGTCCAGCGGCGAGTCGGGCCGCCAGAGCGGCAGGTGGACCAGTCCGGGATCGAGGAGGCGCAGACCGGCGAACTGGGCGAGAAGCTCGCTGCGGGAACGCAGGTGGATCGGGGTGCCGGTGCGGCCCAGCAGCTTCTGCGCCTCCACGACCTCGCTGGGCTGGTTCTCGTGGGTGACGTTGACGAGCACGAAGTGGCTCCCCACCGGAACCGCGTCGCGCAGCCGCGCCACGATCCCGGCCGGATCGTGCTCATCGGGGACGAAGTGGAGCACTCCGACCAGCAGCACCGCCACCGGCCGGTCGAGGTCGAGGACCTGCGTCGTCTCCGGGTCGTCCAGTATCGCGGCGGTGTTGCGGGCGTCGGCCTGGATGACCGTCGTGCGCGGGTCGCCGGCGAGAGTCACCCGACTGTGTGACACCGCAATGGGGTCGATGTCGACGTAGACCACGCGGGCCGCCGGATCCGCGCGCTGGGCGATGTCGTGCACGTTGCCGACCGTCGGCACGCCGGATCCGATGTCCAGGAACTGGTTCACACCGATGTCGATCAGGTACCGGACCGCGCGCCGCAGGAACGCCCGGTTGGCCCGTATCGTGTCGCCGAAGGCGGGCGTGATCCCGGCGATGGCCTCCGCGAGCTGGCGATCCACGGCGAAGTTGTGTGCACCGCCGAGGAAGTAGTCGTACACGCGGGCCACGCTCGGACGTTCGAGATCGATGCCCTCCTGGGCCCAGCTCGACCGTTCCATGACAGAGCCCTTCGGGATTCGTTCCGGTGTCACATACGCTCGGGCCGCGAGGCCACTGCCCCACACGGGCTAGACCACTCACCCAATTGGTTGCCTCTTTGGACACTATGCTCCCTCCGTGGACAGGTACGACCGCCAATCGCTCGCCGCGTCGCCGGCTGATGCGGTGGACGTCTCCCCCCTCGTGTCGTCGTGGACGACCGAGCTGGCTCGCCCGTCCTACGTTCCGATGTCCCGCCACGAGCTGCACCAGTTCCTGTACCGGGCCGCCCGGCGGTTGGTCGCCGCCGTCGCCGCGACGCCCGCCGACCTCCGCACCGCCAACCGGGTGGGTGCCTCGCTCGTCGCCGCCGACCTGATCGACCCGGAGGCGTTGCCGGCCACGGTGGCCGCACTGGCGCGGCATCTGCCCGGGCTCGCGCGGGCCGCCGGGACCACCGACGCCGACGAGGTCGCCGCGGCCGCCCAGGCCGCGCTGGTCAGCGGCTACCTGGCCAGGATGCGGGCGCGGATCCTGGACGAGCAGGAGATGATGCGGCAGGCCGAGGTCCACGTCCGGCGCCAGATGGCCGGGGCGCTGCGCTCCAGCGAGGCCCGCTTCGGCACGATCTTCGCCAGCGCCGCGATCGGCATCGGGATCGCCGACGCCGGCGGCCGCATCGTCGAGGTGAACGCGGCGTTCGCCACCATGCTCGGCTACTCGGTTGAGGAGTTCCGCCGGTTCCGGTTGTTGGATCTCCTGCACCCGCAGGACGTCCCCGGGGTGCGCGGGCTCTACCGGGACATCATCGCGGGCAAGCGCGCGGACGCCCGTGTCGAGAAGCGCTGCCTGCATCGCGACGGGCGCATCGTCTGGACCGGTCTGACGATCTCCTTGATCCGCAACGCGACCGGGGCATCGCTCTACACGGTGGCGATGGTCGAGGACATCACCGGACGGCACGAGCTCGAGGAGCGGCTGCGCAAGCAGGCCCTGCACGATCCGCTGACCCTGCTGCCCAACCGGACGCTGTTCCAGGAACGGCTCACCGCGCTGTTCGCACGCCCCGGTAGCAGGGCCGGGATCTGCTACCTGGACCTGGACCGGTTCAAGGCCGTGAACGACCGGCTCGGCCATCATGTCGGGGACACGCTGCTGGTCGCGGTGGCGAAGCTCCTCGACGACCGCGTGAGCGGCCGCGGACACCTCGTCGCGCGGATGGGCGGCGACGAGTTCGTGATCCTCGTCGAGGACCCGCCACCGGGCGAGCTCGCGCTGCTGGCCGACAACGTGCTGGCGGCGCTCACCGAACCGCTGCAGATCAACGAACACCAGCTGGCGGTGTCCGCGAGCATGGGCGTGGTGGAGTGCGGCGTCGACGACATGACCGCCACCGAGGCCCTCAAGGCCGCCGACGTCACGCTGTACTGGGCGAAGTCGGACGGCCGCAACCGGTGGGCCAAGTTCGACCCGGCCCGCAACGCCCGCGACATGACCCGCTACACGCTCTCGGCCGGCATGCTGCCCGGTCTGGAACGCGAGGAGTTCCGGGTCGTCTACCAGCCGATCGTCGGTTTCGACGACCTCAGGGTGCGCGGGGTGGAGGCGCTGGTCCGCTGGATGCACCCGACGTTGGGCCTGCTCGGCCCCGATCAGTTCATCGACCTGGCCGAGGAGACCGGCGCCATCGTGCCGTTGGGGCGCCGGGTCCTGATCGAGGCGTGCGAGCGCGCTGCCGAATGGAACCTCGCCCACCCCGGCGACGAGATGTTCATCAGCGTGAACCTGGCGGTGCGGCAGGCCCACGACCCCGACCTCGTCGCCGAGGTGGCCCACATCCTGAAGAAGACCGAGCTCCCAGCGCGGCTGCTGCAACTCGAGCTCACCGAGAGCGCCCTGCTGGGGCCGGCCGGCCGGCCGGTCGAGGCGATCACCGCGCTGGCCGCCATGGGCATCCGGATCGCGGTGGACGACTTCGGGACCGGCTACTCCAACCTCGGCTACCTGCCTCGGCTCCCGTTGCACACGATGAAACTGGCCGGGGTGCTGATCGACGGCCTGCGCCACCAGACCACCGGATCCGACTCCATCGTGGCCAGCCTGATCGCGCTCGCGCACGCGCTCGGCCTGTCCGTCACCGCCGAGGGAGTGGAAACGCAGGCGCAGGCCGATCGGCTGCACGCCGGCGGCTGCGACATGGCCCAGGGCTGGCTCTACTCCCACCCCCTGGACTGGGAAACGCTCACCGAGTTTCTGGACTCTCCGCTCCCGCTCACCTGATCGGTCGCTCCGCTGCGGGCCGCGATCCGCTCGCGCTGCGGGGTCACCACGTAGCGCGGGTCCCGGGTGGAGGCCACCCCGGCCTCGAACACGCCGAACCGCTGCAAGACGCTCCCGGCCATCAACGCCAGCCCGGACGCCACCGCGGCCACCCGGCTGCGGCGGGCCGCGAGCGTGCCGATGAGACCGGCAGCGGTGACGTACTCCGACCACTTCCGCAACCGGTGCGCCTTGCCGGTCTCGTACGCCTCGCCGACCATCCCCAGCCGGTGCTCCATGATCTTGGACGCGACCAGCTCGGCGGCCGCGCCGGTGGCGGCGAAGGTCCGGGCCGGGCCGGCCTCGGCCACCGGCACCATCAGCATCCCGAGCCCGCCCGAGCTGGCCGCGGCCGAGCCGGTGAAGATGAAGGGCAGGTAGGGATGAGCGGTGTTCCATGCGGGAACCGCGGTCTGCGAGAGCAGGATGGCCGTGTACGAGGCCAGCGCCGGAGCGATCGCGGCCGACGACATCCCCGCCGGGCGGGCCAGCCAGCGCATCGCCCGGCCGGCCGGCGTGGCCCGCCAGCGCTTCGGCAGCAGCTCGCTCACGGCGGCGAGCCCGATGCCGGGGCTGTACGCGGCGATGATCCATGTCCCGACGCTCATCGGGGACGTCGGCTTGACCACCCGCAGCATGTGGTGGAACCGCAGCGGGCGACCCAGGTCGGAGACCAGGAAATACGTGCTCGCGCCGAGCGCGGCCACCGCGGCGACGCGGCCGCGGCGGCGCAACAGCGGCCGGCCGGTGAGGTCGGCGCCGGCGGACAGCAGCGTCGAGCCGGCCGAGAGGCCGCCCGCGAACAGGTACGCCGGGATCCGCCAGTCCCACGCCGGCGCCTTGAGGATCGGCCGGCCGTAGTAGGACGAGGGATCGTCGACCGGCACGAACTTCTCGCGCTTACCGTGCTTGCTCACAGGCCCCTCCTCCGTCCGGCCGTGAGTGCGCAGCCGTGTTCACACACGGCTGCGCACTCACGACCCACGTCGTGCGAAGGCGCCGATCGCGGCGGTCAGAAACCCCGCGGCGGCTGCGCCGACGAATCCCCACATCCGGCCCATGTCGCGGGTCGCCACCACCGGGTCGGGCGGCAGCCCGTACACCTCCGGCTCGTCGAGCAACAGGAAGAACGCGCCGTTGCCGCCCACTCCGTCGTTCTCGTCGGCGCCGTAGAGCCGGGCGCTGGTCTCGCCACGCGCGTGCAGTGTCTCCACCCGCGCCGCCGCCCGCTCGCGCAGCTCGTCGAGCTCGCCGAACTGGATCGAGTCGGTGGGGCACGCCTTGGCGCAGGCCGGTTCGAGGCCGTCGTGCAGCCGGTCGTAGCAGAGGGTGCACTTCTGCGCCCGCCCGTCGCCTGGCCGCCGCTCGATGACCCCGTAGGGACAGCCGCTGACGCAGTAGCCGCAGCCGTTGCAGATGTCCTGCTGCACGACCACGGAGCCGAACTCGGTGCGGAACAGCGCGCCGGTCGGGCAGACGTCCAGGCAGCCGGCATGGGTGCAGTGTTTGCAGACGTCCGAGGCCATCAACCAGCGGAAGTCGGTCCGGGTCTCCGCGCCGCTCCCGCTGCCGGGCAGTTCGAGGGTCGGCATTCCCAGGTCGACGGCCGGTGCGGCGGGCGGGGCCGGTGCGGGCGCCGGCTGCTCGATGAACGCCACGTGCCGCCACGAGTTCGCCCCGAGCTCGCCGGTGTTGTCGTGCGACATGCCCAGCAGGTCGATGTACTCGCCGGCCGGAACGCTGTTCCACTGCTTGCAGGCCACCTCACACGCCTTGCAGCCGATGCAGATCGAGGTGTCGGTGAAGAACCCGATCCGCGGCGGGTGGTCGACGTGCCCGGCGTCGCCGGCCACGTCGTCGAGCGGGCCGAACAGGCTGTTGCTCGACAGCGCAGATGGTTTGCTCGCAAGCTCGCTCACAGCAGATGGTTTGCTCGCAAGCTCGCTCACAGCAGATGGTTCGCTCGCAAGCTCACTCACGGCCCGCCCCCTCAGCGCTGATCCCGGCCCGTCGACGGTAGTCCTCGACGTAGCTCAGCAACGCCGGGCCACTGGGTCGCTTCCCCGGCCGCACGTCGCAGGTGGCCACCTTGCTCTCCTGGATGTTGACGTTGGGGTCGGCGACGATGCCGAGCAGGTCGTTCATCACGTCGCCGGTGGCCAGCCCGCCGGGGCCGAAGTGGTAGGGCATCCACACCTGGTGCACGACCTGTCCCTGCACCCGCAGCGGCCGGATCCGCGAGGTCACCACGACCTTGGCCTGCACCGCGGTGCGGCTGGTGATCACGTGGCACCAGGTGTTGTGCTCGAGCCCGCGGTCGGCCGCCAGCTCCGGCGACACCTCCACGAACAGCTCCGGCTGCAGCTCGGCCAGGAACGGCAGCCAGCGGCTCATGCCGCCCGCGGTGAGGTGCTCGGTGAGCCGCGAAGCGGTGAGCACGAACGGGAACACCGTGGTGTCCCCGCCCGGATTCGCCGGATTGGCCGGCCGGCTGTAGCGCTTGCGCATCGGGCTGCCCTGGGGTCCGCGCAGCCGGGCCCGCACCGGCGATTCGTCGGGCTCGTAGTGCGTGGGCAGCGGGCCGTCGAGCACCCCGTTGGGCGCGAACAGCCAGGCCTTGCCGTCGGCCTGCAGCACGAACGCGTCGTCGCCCCGCAGCGCGGCCGGCCCGACCGCCTCCGCCGAGGGGATGTGCCCCGGCGGCAGGTCGTCCGGGAAGTCGGCGATGTCGTCGCCGATCCAGCGCTTCGTCTCGGCGTCCCACCAGACGAGCTTCTTGCGTTCGCTCCATGGACGGCCTTCGGGATCGGCGGAGGCCCGGTTGTAGAGGATGCGCCGGTCGAGCGGCCAGACCCAGCCCCACTTGCCGTCCGGCCCGTCACCGCGACGGGCCGACAGGTTCACCCCGCCCTTGAACACACCGGAGTAGATCCAGCAGCCCGCGGAGGTGCTGCCGTCCGCGCGCAGTTCCCGGTAGTCGCCGACCGGCTCGCCCCGCTCCCCGGTGTCACTGTCCAGGTGGTAGCCGTTGATCCGGCGCAGCACGTCCTCCGCGCTCGGCTCGCCCCACTCGTCCTGCTCGTGGCCGTGCTCCTTGGCGTAGTCCCAGGAGAGATCGACGATCGGCCGGTCCCGCTCGTCGGTCGAGCGCGCCAGCCGCTCCCGGATGATCCGGCCCAGGTGGTAGGCGAACCACAGCTCCGAGGTCTGGTCCCCCGACGGTTCGACGGCCTTCTCCCGCCACTGCAGCATGCGCTCGGTCTGGGTGAAGGTGCCTTCCTTCTCGACGTGCGACGACGCCGGGAAGAAGAACACCTCGGTGCGGCAGGTCGCCGGGTCGATCTCCCCGGTCTCGATCTCCGGAGCGTCCTTCCAGAACGTCGCGGACTCGACCATCACCAGGTCGCGCACGACCATCCAGTCCAGCTGGGCCAGCGCGAGCCGGGCCAGCCGCCCGTTGGACATGCCGACCGCCGGGTTCTGGCCGAACAGGAAGTAGCCGGGGATCTTCCCGTCGACCATGTCCATCATGGTCCGGTAGACGCCGTGGTCGCCGTCGATGCGCGGCAGGTAGTCGAAGCAGAAGTCGTTGTCCGGCTGGGCCTTCTCGCCCCAGTACTCCTTGAGCAGCGACACCATGTAGGTGTCGGCGTTGTACCAGAAGCCCTTCTGCTTCTTGCTGCGGATGGACTGCACGTAGCTGTCCAGATCGGGCGTGGCGGGCGAGGGCATCGGCAGGTAGCCGGGCAGCAGGTTGAACAGCGTCGGGATGTCGGTGCAGCCCTGGATGCTGGCGTGCCCGCGCAACGCCAGTACGCCGCCGCCCGGGCGGCCGATGTTGCCCAGCAGCAGCTGGACGATCGCGCCGGCGCGGATGTACTGGGCGCCGACGCTGTGCTGGGTCCAGCCGACGCTGTAGACGAGCGTCCCGGTGCGATCCCGGCCCGACGCGTCGGTCCACGCCTCGCAGACGGCCAGGAACTGCTCACGGGGCGTCCCGCAGACGTCCTCGACGAACTCGGGGGTGTAGCGGGCGAAGTGCCGCTTGAGGATCTGGAAGACGCAGCGCGGGTGCTGCAGGGTCGGGTCCTGCGTGATCCCGTTGCTGACGCCGGACAGCGGCGCACCACCGGCCCCGGAGGCATGCGCCTGAGCCTGTTCGGACTGCTCGTCGTCGCTCTCGTGCTCGGGCGGCGCGTCGGCCGACTCGTACTGCCAGCTGCTCTGGTCGTAGGACGCGGTCTCCGGATCGAACCCGCTGAACAGCCCTTCGAGGTCCTCCGTGTCCTGGTAGGACTCGTCCACCAGGAACGACGCATTGGTGTAGGCGACGACGTACTCGCGGAAGTCCTTGTCGTTCTCCAGGATGTAGTTGATCACTCCACCGAGGAAGGCGATGTCAGTGCCGGCCCGGATCGGCACGTAGGAGTCGGCGAGCGCGCTGGTCCGGGTGAAGTGCGGGTCGATGTGGATCACCTTGGCGCCGCGCAGCTTGGCCTCGACCACCCACTGGAACGCGACCGGGTGCGCCTCGGCCATGTTCGAGCCCATGATCACGATGTTGTCGGTGTTGACGAGCCCGTGCGGGCCGTCGGTGGCGCCGCCGCGCCCGAAGGAGGTTCCCAGACCGGGAACGGTGGCGGAGTGTCAAATACGCGCCTGGTTCTCGATCTGGATCGCACCGAGCGCCGTGAACAGCTTCTTGATCAGGTAGTTCTCTTCGTTGTCCAGGGTGGCACCGCCGAGCGCGGCGAAGCCGGTGGTGCGGCGCAGCACCCGTCCCTGCGCGTCGGTGTCCTGCCAGCACTTGTCACGGGCGGCGAGCACCCGGTCGGCCACCATCTCCATGGCCGTGTGCAGATCGAGATCGGTCCACTCGGTCGCTCCCGGGGCCCGGTAGCGGACCTTCTGCTCGCGCTGCGGGCCGGTGACCAGCTGCGTGCTCGCGGATCCCTTGGGGCACAAGCGGCCTCGGGAGATCGGGCTGCCCGGGTCGCCCTCTATCTGCACGACCTTCTCGTCGCGCACGTAGACCTTCTGCGCGCAACCGACGGCGCAGTACGGGCACACGGATTTCGCGACCCGGTCCGCGGTGGCGGTGCGGGGGGTGAGGGCCTTCGAGCGAGCGGACTGGGTGGCCGCGCCGCGGGCGAGCTTGTCCGGGCCGGTGAGCTGCCGGTACACCGGCCACGAACCCAACCAGCCCAGGACATCCACGCGCTTGCTCCCCCTCCGGCAACTGGTCGCATCAGGATGATCGCCCCAGGTGCGCCGGGGCGCTACCGGGGGGCCCGCCCTCTCGCTGGGTAGAACTCCGGCGGCCTCAGACACCCGGTCGGTTTCGGGGCACGACGAGGTCGGCGAGCTCACGTTCGGTCGGGAGGGTGGCACCCGCGGCGCAGTACGGTTCCGGATCGGCGCCTATCGGTAGCAAGTGGTTCGCAGTGGAGCATCCATGAAGCGAAGGGGCCACGCCTCAAGCTGGACGTTCGGAGTCGGATCCGACGCGCCGCGGATCGATGATCGCCGCACCCCGGCTGCCGGCCGTTTCGTGACCGCTGCCACAGTCTGCGCATGGCGCTCCGCCGCGGCACCACTGCCGCCCTGGTCGCGGGCCTTGTCCTGCTGACCGGTTGCACCTCGACGTCCGGTCCCGACCCGAGCCCGGCACCGCCCACCGCGTCGGACGGGCCGGTCCCGCAGGTCATCACCCACGGACCGAGCGGCCGCCACCGCATCGCGCTCACCTTCGACTCGAACATGACCGACGCGATGCTGCACCGCCTCGACACCGGTGAGGTCGACTCGTACGCGAACACCACAGTCATCGACGTGCTGGCGGCCCGGCACACCCCGGCGACGTTCTTCCTGGCCGGGAAGTGGGTGGAGCGCTATCCCGAGCTCACCCGGCGCATCGCCGCGGACCCCGACTTCGAGGTGGCCAGCCATTCGTGGTCGCACCGCGGCTTCACCGCCAAGTGCTACGGGCTCGAACCGATGCCGGCCTCCGAGATGGCCGCGGACGTCGAGCGTTCGTTCGACGTGCTGGCGCCGTTCGGCGGCCGTCAGACCCGCTACTTCCGCTTCCCCGGCGGCTGCTACGACCCCGCAGCGCTGCGGGCGATCGCGCCGGCCCGCGCCACCGTGATCCAGTACGACGACGTCGGCGGCGATCCCTTCAACGACGATCCGGCCAGCATCACCGCCGCCGTGCTGAAGCAGGCCCACGACGGGGCCATCGTCGTCCTGCACATCACCAAGGCCAACGCGCCGCACACCGCGGACGCACTGCCGAACGTGATCGACAAGCTGCGAGCCCGCGGATTCGAGCTGGTCAGGCTCTCCCAGCTCCTCGGCCCACACCCTGACAGCGGGTCGTAGCCTCGGTCGAGCACCAGACCGTGATCGAACGGAGCGCCCCATGACCACATCCGCCGTGCGCGTACCACGGGATCCCGGCGCCGACGAACGGCTGCTCGCCGACTTCGCCGCGCTGTCGAGCATCGGCGCCACCCCGGCCGGCGGTGTGGAACGGCAGGCCGCGACCGCGGCGGACGGCCGGGCACGGACGTGGCTCGCCTGTGGCTGACCGAGCGTGGGTTCACCGTCGACCGGGACCGCGTCGGCAACCTGTTCGGACGCTACGAGTTCGTGCCGGACGCCCCCTACGTGCTGGCCGGCTCGCACCTGGACAGCCAGCCGCGAGGCGGTCGCTTCGACGGCGCCTACGGCGTGCTCGCCGCGGCCCACGCCGCCGACCGGCTGCGGCGCCACTACCAGGAGTCGGACACGCGGCCCCGGTACAACCTCGGCGTCGTGAACTGGTTCAACGAGGAGGGCTGCCGGTTCCCGCCGTCGATGACGGGCAGCGCGGTGTTCACCGGCGCGATGCCGCTGGAGAAGGCGCTGGGCACCACCGACACGGCAGGCGTGACGGCCGCCGAAGCGCTCGCCGCCATCGACGCGCTGGGCGCCACCGACGTGTTCGGCGACTCGCGGCGGGTGTGCTCCTACGCCGAGATCCACATCGAGCAGGGGCGGGAGCTGGACAAGGCCGGGCTGCCGCTCGGGCTGGTCGACGCGACCTGGGCTGCGAACAAGTACCAGATCTCGGTGATCGGCGCGCAGGCCCACACC
Source organism: uncultured Actinomycetota bacterium (assembly GCA_963841985.1). Lineage (GTDB taxonomy): Bacteria > Actinomycetota > Actinomycetes > Mycobacteriales > Pseudonocardiaceae > Pseudonocardia. The sequence goes on along the minus strand of CAWJFD010000005.1, from coordinate 138,563 downwards.
GGCGCCACCGCGATGGCCGATCGCCAGGACGCGCTCTACGGGGCGGCGCTCGCCGTCGTCGCGGTCCGGGAGCTGGCCGACCGGTTCGGGGAGCAGCTGCACACGTCGTGCGGGCAGCTGACCGTGTTCCCCAACTCGCCGGTCGTCGTCGCCCGTGAGGTGCACATGCACCTCGATCTGCGCTCTGAGTCCGACGAGCTGCTCGCGGAGGCCGACGAGGTGCTGCGCCAGCAGTTCGCCGAGATCGAGCTCAAGGCGGACGTGACGATCGAGCGTCGGTTCGCGCACACCTGGAAGGGACACCGCTACCAGCCGGAGGGGGTCGCGCTCGCCCGGACCGTGGCCGCGGACCTCGACGTCCCTTTCATGATCGTCAAGACCCGGGCAGGGCACGACTCGACGAACATGAAGGACATGGTGCCCACCGTGATGCTCTTCATTCCCAGCGTGGAGGGCATCTCGCACGCCGAGGCGGAGTTCACCCGCGACGAGGACCTCTGCACCGGGGTCGACGTGCTGACCGAGACGCTGGCCCGGATGGTGGAGGGCGAGCTGCGGACCGACGACCGTCCCTGAGGCCCGATCGGGCCGAGGCCGTCAGCCGGAGCCGGCGAGCAGCACCGCCAGCGCCGGGTTGTCGATACCCGCGCCGAGCATCCTGGCCGCTCCGAGCGCCTCGGCGTCGCCGAGCCGGTTGCGGTGCAGATGGGCCCGTACCACGAGCTCGCGCATGTCGCCGCGAGCGGCCAGCGCCGACATGGCCTCGACGAGCGGCACGGCCCGGTCCTCGTCGCCCGCGTCCAGGGCGCTGGTGATCGCGGTGTCCATCACGTGCGCGCGGATCCACTGGTAGCGGTCGGGCACCCGGTTGCACCGGGTCGTGGCCTCGTCGAACCAGGCGGTGGCGGCCGCCCGATCGCCGCGGCCGACGCTGAGCAGCCCGAGGCCGCGCGCGGCCATGCCTTCCCAGCACGGGTCGTCGAGCTGGCAGGCCAGCAGCCACGCCTGTTCGAGCCCGTCGGCGGCGTCGTCGACCCGGCCGGCCAGCAGGTCCAGCTCGGCGCGCAGGGCCTGCGGCCACGGGAGGAACGCCATCCAGCGCTGCTCGCGCACCAGCTCCAGCGAGCGGGACAGCGCCAGCTCGGCCTGGCTACGCTCCTCACGAAGCAACTGCGCCCTGGCCAGAAGCGACAATGACCAGGCCTGTTGGCGGTGATCAGCACAGCGGGCCGACCGCTCGACCGACTCCTCGAGGTGATCGTAAGCACTGGGGTAGTCGCCCCGATCGGACGCGTTCATCCCGCGGACGCCGAGCACCGCGGCGAGCTCCGCATCGGTCTCCGCCATCGCCTGTGCCGTCGACAGCCACCGGTCGGCCGTGCTGCGCCTGCCGGCCTGTACCTCGACGAAGCCCAGCTCCCGGTGGCCCAGCACCGCCGTCGCCCGATCGCCGGCGGCGGTGGCCACCTGAATGGCCTTGTGCAGCAGCACGGAGCCCTCTTCGTCCCGACCCCGCACCGCGTGCACCAGCGCGCTGCCCAACGCCGCCAGTGCCCGGCCGTGCAACGCGGGGTCGCCGCAGCGGGTCGCCTCGGACACGGCGCGCCGCAGGCACTGCAGGCCGGCGTCGACGGCGCCCGCCTTGATCGCGGCGCGCCCGGCGTCGAGCTGGCTGGCGGCTGCCGCCCGCCCGCTGAGCGGTGGGGTCATCGGCGATCCCACACTCGTGCTCGCCGCCTCCGCGAGCGAGGGCGACGCACGGACGCCCAGCTCACGGCGCAGAACGTCCTCACCGACGGCGATCTGGCGCAGCGCCGCCGTCCGGTTGCCCGCCATCGCCAAGCAGCGGACGAGCAACTCGTGGTTGCCCTCCTCCAACGGGTTGCGGGTCACCACGCGGGTGGCGTAGGCGATCGCGTCGTCCGCACGCCCGGTGGCCAGCAGCACGACCGCCGCCTGCCGGAGCCGGGCATCGATCGTCGCCGCGACGCGGTGCCGCTCGACCAGCAGCCACGACTCGAACGCCGGGCTGGCCGCGGGCGGCATGCCGTCGAGCAACTCGCCGGTCAGGTCCAGCAGCGGGGCCGGATCACCGGAATCGGTGGCGAGGACCGCGAGGTCGACGGTGACGTCCCCGTCGAGCCGCAGGGTCACCGGGTCCCCGCCGATCACGGCTTCGGCGCCCAGCGCCCGCCGGAGCTCGGCGAGCGACCAGCGCAGGGCCCCCAACGGGTCGTCGGCGTCCGCGAAGAGCAGCTCGGCCACGTGCCGGCGGCTCGGGGGCCGGTCCGCCAGAAGCAGGTAGCAGAGCAGGGCCCACGACTTGCGGCCCCGCGGGGAGCGCACGGCAAGACCGTCACGTTCGATGGCCGGCGGTCCCAGCAGCCGGATCGTCAGCATGAGCCATCGCCTCCCGCCCGATGCTCACCATTGTGGTGTTTGCCGCGCCGATCAGGCCGCACCGGCCCGATCGGCGGCGGCGATCAGGCCGCCGAGGCGCCCGCGGCAAGGGCCTTCACGTCGGCGGTGGTCAGCGGCTTGCCGCCGATGCCCCAGCTTCCGCTCTTGACGTCCTCGACGACGACCCAGGTCACCGGTCGCATGTTCTCCCCCTCGACGGCGACCATGGCCTCGGTCAGCGTCTCGACGATCTCGGCCTTCTGGCTGTCCGTGAAGACACCCTCGATGACCTTGACGTTGATGAATGGCATTGCGGCCTCCGCACTCGTGGTTCACCGCCCGTCCGGCCGGTGTACGAGGACCATCCGGCGCCGGCGTGTGACCGGACGTGTGACGAACGGGCGGTGTCCGACATCGTCCTCGGCGAATACTGTCGATCAGTGATCGATCACGCGGCCAGGTCGGCGTAGCGCCCGTTGCGGGCCACCAGGTTGGCGTGGGTGCCGGATTCGGCGATCCGACCGTGGTCGATCACCACGATCTGGTCGGCGGCACGAACGGTCGAGAGCCGGTGCGCGATGGTGATGGTCGTGCGCCCGCGGGCCAGTGCATCGAAGGCCCGCTGGATCGCCCGCTCGGTCTCGGTGTCCAGCGCGCTGGTGGCCTCGTCCAGCACCAGCACCCGCGGGTTGCGCAGGAGTGTCCGCGCGATCGCGATGCGCTGCTTCTCCCCACCCGAGAAGCGGTGTCCGCGCGATCCGACGACCGTGTCGTAGCCCTCGGGCAGCCCGGTGATCAGCTCGTGCACCTGCGCGGCGCGCGCGGCGGTCTCGATCTCGGCGTCGGTCGCGTCGGGCTTGGCGTACCGCAGGTTCTCCCGGACGGTGGTGTGCAGCAGGTAGGTCTCCTGACTGACGACCCCGACCACGGAGGCCAGATCGGCCAGCCGCATGTCGCGCAGATCGACGCCGTCGATCGTGATGCGCCCGCCCGCCGGGTCGTAGAGCCGCGCGACGAGCGAGCCGAGCGTGCTCTTGCCGGAGCCGGTTTCGCCGACCAGGGCCACAGTCGTGCCCGCTGGCACGTCGAGGCTGATGCCGGCGACGGCCGCCGTCTCGCTGCCGGGGTAGGCGAAGGTGACGTCCTCGAAGCGCACGTGGCCCCGCATCCGAGCCGGATCGATGTCGACCGGATCGGCCGGCTCGTCGACGTCGACCCGCAGGTCGAGGTACTCGAAGATGCGCGCGAACAAGGCGAGGGAGCTGACCAGCGAGACGCCCACGTTCAGCAGGCCCATCAGCGGCCGGAAGAGCCCGCTCTGAAGCGTGGTGAAGGCGATCAGGGTGCCGATGGTCATGGTGCCGGCCGTGATCGGCAGGCCGGCGGACAGGTAGATCACCGCGGGGATCGCGGCGAACAGCACGTTCATCGAGGCCATCCGCCAGCGCCCGGCCAGCTGCGAGCGCAGCTCGAGGTCGATCAGGCGGGCCGACGACGCGGTGAAGCGCTCGACCACGGCGGGTCCGGCGCCCATCGTCTTGCTCAGCTGGATGCCGCTGATCGACAGACCCTCCTCGACCGTGACGTTGAGGTCGGCGAGCTCGCGCTGCTGAGCGCCGGTGATGGTGCGACGCATCCGCGCAACGCGGCGGGTCAGGTAGACCGCGGGCGGCATGACGACCAGCGAGATCAGCGTGAGCCGCCAGGACAGCGCGGTCATCGCGACCGCGGTGGCGACGGCGGTGGTGAGGTTCGAGGCGACGGACGTTGCGGTGGACGTGACGACGGCCTGCATGCCGCCGATGTCGTTGGTGATGCGCGACTGCACCTCGCCGGTGCGGGTCCGGGTGAAGAACGCGATCGACTGGCGCTGCAGGTGCGCGAACACGTCGGTGCGCAGCCGGTGCATCACCTGCTGACCGATCCTCGTGCTGATCCAGGTCTGGACGACGCCGAGGACCGAGCTCACGGCCGCCACCGCGAGCATGCCGAGGACCAGCCAGATCAGCAGGGTCAGGTCACGCTCCGGCAGGGCCGTGTCGATCACCGAGCGGAGCAGGAACGGGGAGGCCATGGACACCACGGACGACGCGACGATGATCGCGATCACGACGGCGAGCGGCCGACGGTAAGGGGTGAAGAGCCGCCCGATGCGACGCAGCGAGACCTCGCGGGCCTGCGCCTTGTCGGCGGCTGTGACGGATGTGCGCGAGCGGCCCAGCCGCTCCGGGGTGATGGTGGGCTCCAAGTGATCTCCCTCGGTCCGGGCGTAATGCTGAGGTTACCTCAACATGAGGGAGCAACACCAGATTTGGTACGGTATTCCGGTGCCGCCGGACGAGCAGGACGAACAGGACGAGACCCTCTCCGAGGCGTTCTGGGCGGTCGCCCGCCTGCTGCGGCGCCGCAACCGCGAGGCGCTGGCCCCGTGGGACGTCACCCCGTCGCAGTCGCGCGCCGTCGGGGTGCTGACGCGGCACGGAACGATGCGCCTGTCCGAGCTGGCCGAGCACCTGCGCATCGTCGCCCGCTCCGCCACCGAGGTCGTCGACGACCTGCAGGAACGTGGGCTCGTCGAGCGCCTGCCGGATCCGCGCCGACCGGCGCGCCACCCTGGTGCAGCTCACCGAACACGGCACCGAGGTCGCCACCGCGATCCGCGCCTCCCGCGACGCCGAGGCCGAGGGCTTCTTCAGCGCACTCACCGACGCCGACCGCGCGGACCTCAGCCGCATCCTGCGCACCCTGCGCCGGTGAACCCCGCCGAGCGCGACATCGGGCAGTTCGATCCCGAGCGGACAGCCATGGCGTCACGCTCGACGCAGGAGCTACCGGACGGCGCTCGCCGGAGCGTTCAGGGCGTGCTCGCGGTAGGTACGGGGACTCACCCCGTGGGCGCGCTTGAAGGCGGTGCTGAAGGTGAACGGGCTGCCGTATCCGACGGCCCGGGCCACCGCCGTCGACCGTGGCCCCGGCCTCGACCAGCAGGTCGGCAGCCAGCGCCATCCGCCAGCCGGTCAGGAACGCCATCGGCGGCTCCCCGACGACCTCGTGGAAGCGCCGGGCCAGCAACGCCCGGGACACCCCGACCGCCGACGGCCAGCTCGGCGACCGTCCACGGGTGGCCGGGATCGTCCTGCATCAGCCGGATCACCCGCCCGACGACCGGGTCGGCGTTGGCGCTGAACCACGCAGGCACGGCCACGGTGCGCGCTGCGAACGCCGCGCGCAAGGCGCGTGACGAGCAGCAGGTCGAGCAGCCGGTCGAGGACACCTGCTGGCCCGGCTCCTCCTTCACGATCTCCGCGGCCAGCAGCGCCGACGACCGGGCTGTCCCAGTCGCCGGCCCGCACGCACGACGAGCCGCGGCAGTGCATCGAGCAGCCGCCGGCTCACCTCGCCGTCGGTCTGGTAGGTGCCGACCAGCATCACGTCGGAACCGGTCGGCGGCGTTGCCCCACGTGCGCACGCCGAGGTCCATCGTCTCGACGAGGCTTCTGCCCGTCGAGCGTGGAGCAGCGCCCGCCGGCGTCGATGACGATCGTGGGCTCGGTCGCCGGATCGTCGGCGACCACGTAGGGATCGGGCGCCCCGGACGATGACGACGTCGCCGGCGTGCAGCTGCTGCGCCGGGGCCGCCGGCCCCGGCACGAACCACGCCGACGCCGTGCGTGATGGCGACGACCGTCAGCGGCGCCTCGTCCTCGATCCGCATCGACCACGGCGGCTTCGAGCACGATCTGCATCAGGAACGCGGCCCGGGCGCGGGGCCCGTCGAGGAAGCCGACGAGCGGATCCATGGCCGCCACGTAGACGATTAAAGAGGTATCTGACCGCTAGAGCTATGGAGAGTCTCGCACGCTCGGGCTTGATGGTCACATGAACAACGACACCGACCACGACTCCACCACCCTCGTCATCGGCGGCAACGGCAAGACCGGACGCCGGGTCGCCGAACGACTCGCCGCCGCCGGGCGCGCCGCCCGGATCGTGTCCCGCTCGACCACGCCGACCTTCGACTGGTACGACGCAGTCGACCTGGACGGCGCGTCCTCGACGGCGTCGACAGCGCCTACGTGACGTTCCAGCCCGATCTCGCCGTGCCCGGCGCCGTCGAGATCATCACCGCGTTCGGCGTCGCCGCGCGCGCCCACGGCCTCGACCATCTCGTGCTGCTGTCGGGCCGCGGCGAGCCCGACGGCACAGGCCTGCGAGCGGGCATCGGCGGCTGGGCGGCGGCGCCGACACACCGTGGTGCGCTGCAGCTTCTTCGCCCAGAACTTCAGCGAGCACTTCCTCGCTCAGCGCCGTGCAGGACGGCGTGATCGCCCTGCCGGCCGGTGACGTCGCCGAGCCGATCGTCGACGCCGACGACATCGCCGAGGTCGCCGTCGCGGCGCTGCACCGGCCGGGCCACGCCGGTCGGGTCTACGAGCTCACCGGCCCGCGGCTGCTGTCGTTCCACGACGTGGCCGCCGATCTCAGCGCGGCGACCGGCCGCCCGATCGTCTACCTGCCGGTCAGCACCGAGGAGTACGTCGTGGCCGCGATCGAGGCCGGGCGTCCCGGCCGATGAGGCGGAGATGCTCGGCGGGCTGTTCGCCTACATCTTCGACGGCCACAACGCGTCGCTGGCCGACGGCGTCGAGCAGGCCCTCGGCCGGCCGGCCCGGGACTTCGCCGAGTTCGCGAAGCTGGCCGAGGCCGCCGGGGCGTGGGGCGTCGAGCAGGACGACGCAGCCGCGGACAGATCTCGGTAGTGATCACCGATGTCGGCTCCGCGGCGGGTGCCGAAGATCGGATCCGCGGCCACCGCCCCCGACCTCCCAGCTGGAGAAACCGAGGACCGCATGAGCACCCCGCCCGAGACCGTGGCCGGCGCGTTCCCGCGCCGGCCGGGCGAGCCCGCACCGGACCTGCTCGACTACCGGGTCGTGCACCGCGCGATGACCGTCGACCTCGACCGGTTGGCCACCGCCGCCGCCGAGCTGGTCGAGCGTCCCGATCCGGCCCGGATGACCGTCCTGCGAGGCTTCCTGCGGGCGGTCTCGGGTGAGATCGAGAGCCACCATCACGTCGAGGACGAGTACGTCTGGCCGTTCCTCGAACGGATCGCCGGTGCGCGGACGGCGCTCGTGCCCCTCACCGACGACCACGAACGGCTCGACCCGCTCCTGCACAGGGCGAGCGAACTCGCCGCGCGGGACAGCAGCACCCCCGAACTCGCCGCCGTGCTCCGCGAGGTGTCCGATCTGCTGACCCGTCACGTCGCCGACGAGGAGCGCGACGTCTTCCCGCTGATCGAGGACTGCGTCCGCGTCGAGGACTACGAGCGGCTGCGACAACGCTTCCGGAGCAACCTGAAGCTGAGCCTGCTGCCCTTCCTCGTCCCGTGGGCGGTGCGGCACGCCACCCCGGAGGAGCGGCCGGCGTTGCTCGCTGACGCCGGCCCGCTGATGCGCCTGCTGCTGGCGCTGTTCGAGCCCCGGTTCCTGGCGCGCGAGGAGCTCCTGTTCGGGCCGAACGGACTCACGCGGCGGCGACCTCGTCGTCGCCGCCTCCCGTAGTGACGTGGACGTCAGCCGCACTGGTGGCTCGACCTGCTGGCCGACCCGAGGGCCGAGGTCGAGCCGCACGGCCACCAGTTCCCGGTGACGCGTTCGCACCCTCGCCGCGGGCACGGGAGCGGCACTAGCGTTGCGGCATGGGCAGCTTCGTCGTCGAGGACGGCCGTTTCGGGAACCTGGACACCGTGCGGCTGACGTCCACGACGACGGGAGCCTGCGCGGTGATCGCCCGCCGCGGCGCGACGCTGCTGCGCTGGGATCCCGCGATCGGCGGCGAGGGGCCGAGCGATGACGGATTCGTCGACGGGTACCTGGACGAGGACGAGCTCGTCGCGCAGGCCGGCGTGCGCAGCGGCGTGATGGCCCCGTTCTCGAACCGGATCCGGAACGGCGTCTACACCTTCGGCGGGGAGCGCCACGACCTGCTGCCCGGCGTGCCCGGGCCGGAGCGGCTGGTCTACCACGGCTTCCTGCGGCTGCTGGACTGCGATGTCGTCGACACCGAGGTGACCGACAGCGACATCCGGTTGCGGCTGGCCACCCAGCAGATCCGACCCGGCGCGTTCGCCGGATACCCGTTCGCTGTCGACCTCGACGTCGAGTACGTGCTGAGCTCGAACGGGCTGCGGCTGGAGGTCACCGGACGCAACGTCGGCGAGCAGCCGGCGCCGTACGCCTGCGGCTGGCACCCGTACTTCCGACTCGGCACGCGCGACGTCGATCCGCTGGAGCTGCACGTGCCCGCGCGGACCGCGATCCGGACCGACGAGTCCCTGATCCCGCTCGCCGGTGCGGAGGCGTTCCTCCCCGTCGCCGATGAGGACCGACCGACGTTCGCCACGCCGCGTGCCGTCGGGGACGCGGTGCTCGACGCGGCCTTCACCGACCTGGTGCCCGACCCCGACGGCATCGTCCGCACCCGGTTGCGCGATCCTCGGAGCGGCCTCGAGATGAGGGTGTGGCAACGGGACGGCGTCATGCACGTGTTCACCGGCGACACCCTCGATCGGGAGCCGAGGTCGTCGATCGCGCTGGAGCCCGTCGAGCTGATGACCGACGCCTTCAACCGGCCGGACTGCTACGACGCGCTCGTGCTCGCCCCCGGCGCGCACCGCGAGTTCGTCTGTGGCGTCGAGGTCGCCGCGGCCGAGTAGGCCAGCGGAGTAGGCCGCGCACGCACCAGGGTGCGACCGGCGATCCGGCATGGGACGCTCTCGCGATGGGCTCGTCGAGTCGCGCGTCGCTGTCCGCGCCGGGACGGTGGCAGGCCGTGCTGGCGCTCGCCCTCGGCCTCGTCATGCTGAGCGGTTGCACGATCTCGGTGTCGACGCCGTCCTCCGCTCCGGCGCCGGACGGGGTGGACCGGCCGGTGAGTGAACAGACCGACCAGCGCGCGATCGACGAGCGTTCCGCAGTCACCGAGGTGGACGGGTACTGGCAGCGACATTTCACGGAGTTGACCGGCCGCCCCTACGACTCCCCGCAGGTGGCGGGCGGCTACACCGGGAGCTCGGGCCCCTCGTGCGGCGGCGAGCCGTCGGTGCCCGGCAACGCCTTCTACTGCCCGAGCGGAGACTTCCTGGCCTGGGACGAGGACCTCATGGAGGCCGGCTACGACCGGATCGGTGACGCCTGGGTCTACCTGATCATCGCCCACGAGTGGGGCCACGCGATCCAGGTCAGGCTGCGGCGCAGCCAGGTGTCGGTGGCGGCCGAGCTGCAGGCCGACTGCCTCGCCGGGGTCGCGCTGCAGGGTGCGGTGAACGACGGGAAGCTCACCCTCGAGCCGGGCGACGCGCAGGAGATCTCGCAGACGCTCGTGGTGGTGTCCGATGCCTTCCCCTGGACCGACGAGAGCAGCCACGGCAACGCCCAGCAGCGCACCGCGGCGTTCTCGGCCGGCGCAGCCGGCGGCCTCCGCAACTGCCTCCGCTAGCTGTGCTGTGAGTGCGGAGCCTGTGTGAGACACACGGCTCCGCACTCACGACCCCGGGCCTGGTGGTGGCGCGGGCGATGACGCGCGCCAGGCCGTAGCGTTCCCCTCGTGCTCGTGGTGGTGCTGATCGGTGTTCTGGTGGTGGTTGCTGGCCTGGCCCTGGCCGCCGCCGTCTCACTGTGGGCCGGCTGGTGGGTGCTGGTCGTCATCGTGCTGGCGCTGCTCGCGGTTGCCGTGTACGACCTGGTGCAGCGCCGGCACGCGGTGCTCCGCAACTACCCGCTGCTCGGGCATCTGCGCTACCTGCTGGAGAGCGTGCGCCCCGAGTTGCAGCAGTACTTCATCGAGCGCAACTTCGACGGCCGCCCGTACGACCGCGACACCCGCACGCTGATCTACGAACGAGCCAAGGGCACGGCGGCCGAGAAGGCCTTCGGTACCGAACGGGACGTCAACGCCGTCGGCTACGAGTACCTGCTGCACACGACCGTGCCGGTGCCCGTGGCCGCGGAGCCCTACCGGGTGCGGATCGGCGGACCGGACTGCACCCGGCCCTACGACATGGCGCTGCTCAACGTGTCCGGGATGAGCTTCGGCGCGCTGTCGTCCAACGCGGTGCTCGCGCTCAACGGCGGCGCGGCCCGCGGCGGCTTCGCCCAGGACACCGGCGAGGGCGGGCTGACCCGTTATCACCTGGAGCCCGGCGGCGACCTGATCTGGGAACTCGGCAGCGGCTACTTCGGCGCCCGCACGGAGAACGGCGATTTCGATCCGACGATGTTCGCCGACAAGGCCGCGCACGACGCGGTCAAGTGCGTGGAACTCAAGCTGAGCCAGGGCGCGAAGCCCGGCATCGGTGGCGTGCTGCCGGCGGCGAAGGTGAACGCCGAGATCGCCGCGGCCCGGCACGTGCCGCTCGGCCGGATCTGCGTGAGCCCGGCGGCGCACCGGGTGTTCGCGACGCCGCGCGAGCTGGTCCGGTTCCTGGCGCGGATGCGCGAGCTCGCCGGCGGCAAGCCCACCGGGTTCAAGCTGTGCATCGGCTCCCGGGTGGACGTGCTGGCGATCTGCAAGGCGATGCTCGCCGAGGGCACCGCACCCGATTTCATCGTCGTCGACGGGTCAGAGGGCGGCACCGGTGCGGCCCCGCCCGAGTACTCCGACCACGTCGGGCAGCCGCTCACCGAGGGCCTGATGACCCTGCACAACGCCCTGGTCGGCGTCGGGCTTCGGGGCCGGATCCGGATCGGCGCCGCGGGCAAGGTCGCCACCGGCTCCGACATCGTCAAGCGGCTGATCCAGGGCGCGGACTACACCAACGCGGCACGGGCCATGATGATGGCCATCGGCTGCATCCAGGCGCAGCGTTGCCACACCAACACCTGCCCGGTCGGCGTGGCCACCCAGGATCCGCGCCGTACGCGCGCCCTCGACGTCGCCGACAAGACCGAACGGGTGTTCCGCTACCAGCGCGCCACCGTGGCCGAGGCTCAGCGGATCATGTCCTCGATGGGTGCGCACTCCCCAGCCGACCTGCGTCCCGACCAGCTGGTGCGCCGGGTCGGGCACTCCGACACCCGCTCCTACGCGCAGCTGTTCGAGTGGCTGGAGCCCGGGGAGCTGCTGGCCCAGCCACCCCGCTTGTGGGCCGCGGACTGGAAGGCCGCCGACCCGGAGACCTTCGGCCCGTAGACCTCACGACCCAGCTCTCACGATGCAGCCTTCACGACCCGGCCAGCGCGGGACCGGAGGTCGTGCGGACGACCAGCCGCGGAGCGGCTTCACCGAGCGGGTGAACCGGATCGCCGAGCGCGGCCTGCAGGTGGAGATCTGGAACTGGGCCACAAAGGACATCGAGGCGCTGATCGACAGCGACGCCACGTACTCGTCGATGACCGGATACCTGGAGGGCACCCTCACCGATCCCGACGGGATCGAGGCGTTGCCGGGCGACCGCGGCCGAGTCGCTCGAGGTGGCGGACCGACTGGACTGCCCGCGACACCACCCGCGCACGCCGTTCGCCTGGGCCGCCGACACCCTCGCGCCGGTGCGCGCCGTTCAGGTGGAGCCGGACGCCCAGCGCCGCGAGCTCTGTTCGACACCTACACCGCGCTCTACCGGCCACCAAGCAACACATGCACGTGCTGGCGCGGATCCAGGAATCCGCCTTCGACGACTGATCCGGAAGCAGAGGCGGCCCACCGCACATACCGCCAGGACACTGCACACAGTGCCGGCCCTCTGTGCCGTGTCCCGGCGATGTGTGCCGTCACGGCTCAGGCACCGGTGGCGGCGCCTGCCGACTCGAGCAGCGAGCGGTCGGGACGTTCCGATGCCGAGTACCGCGGCCCGGGCCGAACGCCACAACGTGGTGACCCGCTGGATCGCCTCATCCGCCATCAGCAGCTCGTGCAGCGCCGGGCCGGGCATGGCCGGGGCGTACAGCAGGACCGCGATGCCCTGCAACTTCACCGCCATCCGGCGGGTGATCTCGTCGGTCTGGTAGTACTCCTCCGGCTCGTCCCGCCCGCCAACGGTGGGGGTCAGCAGGATCCCCGGCCGCAGTCCGCCCCGTCAACACCGGGTTGACGAATGTTCCTGCGTCAACCTACAGTTGACGCATGACGGATCCCCTTCTCATCACGAGCCCGGTACGGCTGGACGACCTGATCGACGCGATCAAGAAGGTGCACACCGACACGCTCGAGCAGCTCTCCAGCGCGGTGCTCGCGGCCGATCACCTCGGCGACGTGGCCGACCACCTGATCGGCCACTTCGTGGACCAGGCCCGACGCTCGGGGGCGTCGTGGACGGAGATCGGCCGGAGCATGGGGGTCACGAAGCAGGCTGCCCAGAAACGTTTCGTCCCCAAGGACCCCGGCGAGCCTGCGGATCTCGACCCCAACCAGGGCTTCAGCCGGTTCACCCCGCGAGCGCGCAATGTGGTCGTGACGGCGCAGAACGAGGCCAGGGACGCAGGCAACGACGAGATCCGTCCCGAACACCTGGTGTTGGGCCTGCTGGCCGAGCCGGCCGGGATCGCGGCGCGGGCGCTGGTCGAGCAAGGACTGCAGCTCGACACGGTCCGGCAGGCAGCCGTCGCGGCGCTGCCGGCTGCGGTCGAGCAGGCGCCCGAGCTCGTCCCGTTCGATGCGCGCGCGAGGAAGGCGCTGGAGCTGACGTTCCGGGAAGCGTTGCGGCTGGGCCACAACTACATCGGCACCGAACACATCCTGCTGGCGCTGCTGGAGCTGGAAGACGGTACCGGGGTGCTGTCGGGACTCGGAGTGGACAAGGCGCGCGTCGAGCCCGCCGTCGTCGCCGCGGTGACGGCCGCCGCCCGACGGGGGTGATCGCTGCTCGCCGCCGACGACGTCGACACCGGCAGCCGGCGCACGATCCTCGCCCAGATCGCCGCACCCGAGCCGGGCTCCTCGGGCCCGCCGACGTAGAGGTGCTCTCGTCCGGCTCGGCGCCGCTCGATCAGGGTTACCTGAAGTCGAACTTCGCCCCCGGCTCCAGCCGCCAGGCACAACCGCTGGGCGCCTACGAACCTGACGCGTCGACGTGATCGCTGCCGGGCGGGCCCGTGAGGATCCTGGGGACGTACTCGAGGAGCTGGAGCCGGTCGTCGAAGGTGCGGCTGGCGACCATGTCGAGGGCGACATCGGGATAGCCGTCGTAGATCCGTTCCCGGCCCGTTCGTCCGGTGATGACCGGGAAGACGACCACCCGGAAGCGATCGACCAGGCCGGCCGCCAGCAACGACCGACACAGGGCGAGGCTGCCCATGGTGCGCATGGGGCTGGGGCCGCTCTGCTTCATCTCCCGCACGGCCTCGATCGTGTCCGAGCTGACCAGTCGGGCGTCGGCCCACGCCAGTGGGGTCGCGAGGGTGCTGGAGAAGACCACTGTGGACATCTCCGTTATCGCGATGAAGGTCGGGTCGTCGGCGTTGGCTGCGGCCATCTCCGACATCAGCCGAAAGGTGTTCGCGCCCATCAGAACGGTGTGATCACGTTCCGGTTGGTCCTCCAACCAGGCGAGGTACTCGGGGCCTTCGAGTCCCCACCAGCCGGGCCAGCCTTCGGCCGCGGCGTAGCCGTCGAGCGAGGTGATGAAGTCGATGACGAGTTCTTGCATCTTGGGCTCCTCGGACTCATTGGTGAGGTCGGACACCGCGCCAGCACGGCGCCCTCCCGACGGACTGACAGCCGCGAAGTATCACGTCCTTCAGATGGCGGGCTCTGGGCGCTGGACCCGGTAGCGCAGGTGCATGATCCGGTGGGCGAGGTCGGCATCGTCGGGGGTCAGCCGGCGGAGCAGGTCGAGCTCGATGTGCTCGGCGGGCAGGTGGTCGAACAGCCGTCGTCCCTGGCCGAGCAGCACCGGGACGACGTGCAGTTCCAGTTCGTCGAGCTCCCCGATCCGCAGCAGCGCCTGGGCGGCGCCGGCCCCGTGCACCATCACGTCGGCGTCCCCGGCCACGGCGCGGGCCTGCGCAGCGCACTCATGAATGTCGGTGACGTAGCGGACGCTGCCCGGTGGCGGGTCGTCGGGGACGGCATGGGTCAGGACGAAGACCGGCACGCCGTCATGGTGGTCGCCCTGCCAGCGGCCGGCGTGCTCGTAGGTCCGGCGGCCGGAGATGACGGCGCGGGTGGCGTTCACCTCGGCGAACACCTGTCCGTTCGGTCCCGGGTCGAACCGGCGGTCCAACCAGTTGAACAGCCGGAATCCGCCGACGCCCATGGGCGCGTTCACGCTGTCGTGCGGTCCGACGACGAAGCCGTCCAGGGACATGGTCATGTACAGCCGGATGACTCCCACGTCCTCAGCCCTCCGACCGCACCCGGTAGTGCAGATGTTGCACTGCCGGCCCGTCCAGCGCCCGGAGCAGCTCGAGCTCGATGGTGTCGGGTGGCAGGTCCTCGAACAGCCGACGGCCCTGCCCGAGCAGGACGGGTATCAGGTGTAGCTCCAACTCGTCCAGCAGCCCGGCCCGCAGGCACGCCTGCGCGGTCGCAGCTCCGTGCAGCAGGATGTCGCGGTCACCGGCAGCACCCTTGGCTTGGGTGACGCAGGACTCGATGCCGTCGGTCACGTAGCGCGCGCAGCCCGGCGCGGGCTCAGCGGGTGCGGCATGGGTCAGCACGAATATCGGGACCCCGCCGTGATGGTCGCCGGCCCACCCGCCTGCGTGGTCGAAGGTACGGCGACCGGTGATCACCGCTCCGGTGGCCATCATCTCGTCGAACACCGATGCGTTCGGTCCCTCCCCGGCCGGCCGGTACGAACCGGGGTCGATGCCGCCTGCGCTCAGCCAGTCGTGCAGCCGCTCCCCACCGAGGCCGAGCCCGCGCCCGGGTCCGTCGTCCGGCCCGGCGATGAATCCATCGACCGACATGGACATGTAGAGCACGACCTTGCTCATGGCTGATCCGGTCCTTGTGCGAGTTCGTTCTAACCGTCATACAACGTACACTGGTCTGATTTCTCCCTCTCAAGGTGTCTCTCTGTCAAGGCGAGTGATGGACCAGCGCGCGATGCGGCAGATCGGCGAGCAGCTCGAGCCGGCAGGCCGGCCCAAGGCTCCTGGACGCCTCGCGCTGCTTCAACGGTTCCTGAACACCTGGAATCACGAGCTGCCGGCTGACTGGGACCGGCTGGGAACAGCACAGAGCGCTCAGGTGTGGCTGCGACAGAAAGTTCTCATCGCGCAGCGGGCTCGGGTCTCCGGCGCCGAGGCCGAACGCCTTCGCGAATTGCGCGAAGCGGTCCGCGCTCTCGCGGTCGCGAACACCACGGGACGGCGCGACCTGCCGTCTGAGGGGATCACCCGAGCCGCGGCGGCCGCCGCACCGCTGATCGTCACCTTCGACGGCGGCGGACGCACCGCACTCCGAGCTCATGATGCGGGTGGTGTGAACGGGGCGGTCTCGACCCTCCTGGGCATCCTGCACGAGGCCCAGCTCACCGGCACGTGGGTGCGGCTCAAGGGGTGCCGGCACTGCGGGTACGTCTTCTACGACCTGTCCAAGAACCGCTCAGCGACCTGGTGCAGCATGTCCATCTGCGGCAACCGCAACAAGAACCGGGCCCACTACCGACGACACCACCCACGGGTGATCGGCGATGCCGAGTAGGAACGACGGCACCCGCTACCACCGACCGGCCACCGCTGTGGAGACGCTTCCTGACATCCGTGCAGGCGGACCGACATGTTCCGGACAGCGCCTGAATACGACCGGAGAGACTTGATGCGGATTCTGATCGTGACAGCGGGTTCGCGAGGTGATGTCGCGCCGTTCACGGGCCTGGGCCAGCGGCTGCAGCAGGCAGGACACCAGGTTGCGCTGGCCGCACACGGCCGGTTCGCCGATCTCGTGCGCGAAAGCGGCCTCGAGTATCGGGCGCTTCCCGGCGATCCGGTCGAACTCGTACGCGCACGCACGGCCGCCCCCTCCCCGGATGCCGCCCGATCGGTCTTCGCCGCCTTCCTCGACGAACTGGGCGAGGGCGTGACAGCCGCCGCGGCCGCCGGCACCGACCTTCTGCTCACCGCTTTCGGTCCGGCCCCGCTGGGCCGGCTTGTCGCCGAAGGCTTCGGCATCCCGAGCGTCGGCGTCTATCTCGCGCCAGGGGTACCCACCCGGGAGTTCCCGCCACCCGGCTGGCCCGTTGCCGGGCAGCTCGCGCCCGCTGACAACCTCGCCGCGGGCCGCGAGGTGCTCGCCCGGACCGACTCCCTCTACGCCGACGTCATGCGGCGGCTGCGCGCCCGGCTCGATCTCCCCGCCGCCCCCAAACCCACGGCAGCGGAGGCGCCGAGCCCGCCGGATGACTGGCCGATCTGCCACGGCTTCAGCCCGGCAGTGGTCCCCCGACCAGCCGATTGGCCCCCGACGGTGCACGTGACCGGATACTGGTGGCCGGCCACACCGCCGCGATGGCAGCCCCCCGCTCAGCTGGTCGACTTCCTGGCGGCCGGTCCCCCTCCGGTGTTCGTCGGGTTCGGCAGCATGACCCCCGCCCACGAGCGACTCCATGACGTCGTCGCGGTCGCCGTCGAACGTGCCGGCGTGCGCGCCGTCGTCCAGTCCGGCTGGGCCGAGCTCGACCGGGCTGGACTCGGATGGGCCGGCGACGACATCCTGGCTGTCGGTGATCTGCCGCACGACTGGCTGTTTCCCCGGACGGCTGCCGTGGTCCACCACGCCGGAGCAGGCACCACCGGGGCCGGGCTGCGCGCGGGAGTACCAGCGGTCCCGGTGCCCATCCTGGTCGACCAGCCCTTCTGGGCGGACAGGCTGCACCGCCTCGGCGTTGCGCCGCACCCACTGCCACTGCACGAGCTGACTGCCGACACCCTGACCGACGCGCTGCGGTCCTGCCTCGATCGATCGACCTATCGCGACCGCGCCACCCAACTCGCTCGCCGGATCCGTGCCGACGACGGCCCCGCTGCTGTGCTTTCGCTCATCACGCAGGTCACAGGCGAGCGCGGACAGCGGTTCTCAGCATCGCGCACCAATCCAGGGCTGGAGTACTGACATCGTTGTACTCCGGAGCTGTACGGCGTGGCCCAGCGGGAGCGCGGACGGGCGGCCCGGCCGGCGAGCCTGAAGCCTGCCGGGTCCTGCGGACAATCTGCTGACAGAGACAGATCACCAGTCCGACCACAGGCGCGGTGTTCGACGCCGCGCTGGCTGCGCTTGCCGCCGCCTACCTCGCCGCCACCCGCGCTGCAGAGATCCCGCGGGGACGGAAAAGAGGTATCTGGAGCCGTCCTGATGGGTTGACTGCGTTGTCGGGCAATGAGATCCGCCGACTGCTCGCCGCGCTCGTTCTTGCACCTGAACGCAGAGGCGTGGCCCACGCAGGGCGCGGCCGACTTGTTGATCGACTTGAAGCGATGCGGCGCATTCAGGTGGAAGTGCGCCATGATGGTTGTCCCGCCAGGCCTGGTCATAGGAGGAGCGCGATGAGCAGCCCGCAAGAGCAGTTCACAGAGCTGACCCACCGCACCCAAGAGGGTTTCAAGAACCTCTGGCAGCAGTGGAGCGAGAAGGGCACCGAGCTGATGAAGGGGGTGACCAGCCGGTCGCACACGACCGCAGCAGGGGGCAATCCAGAAGAGGTGCTCGACGCGGTGTTCGACTTCGCCGAGCACCTGATCGCGCAGCAGCGGATCTTCGCGAAGCAGATGCTCGCCGCAGCCAGCAATCCGCAGCAATTGACGCCCCAGGTCGGTGCGACCGGGTCTCCGCCGGTGGCTGCGAGAGCTGTCGAGACCGACCCGCTCAGATCCACCGCGACGGGGACGTCAAGCTCGGCGGCCACCGGCGCGCCATCCCCGGTGGACAAATAGCGCTCTGAGCCGTCGGTCGAACACCGTCGCCCGACCGATAGCTCGGCCCCGACGCGGCGATGCATGGCGAGGAGGTTCGGCCGATCGCCGGTTGCTCAACGGCACCGCGTCTGCGCGTCGGAGATCCGGCGGAGTGGCGGACCACCCTCGAGCAGCACAGAGCTGATGGCGTGGCCGGCTGGCTCGACGAACGAAGTCTGACGTGGTCGGGCCACCCGTCGCTGCGCCGTTCGGGGCGATGACCCGGCGATTGCGGCGAATGGAGAGCGTAAAGGGCGAACAGAGGGCCCGCTCCACGAACAGGACCGCCAACGCCTCTCGAGATCGCCGACCGCCGCCCCATACACCGCACCCCAGCTCGAACATCGCTCTCGAGACCACAGAAGCCGGACTCGCTCAGCTCAGCGCGGCCGATGCACGAATGTTTCGATGACCAGAAAACCACGCGTCGAGTAAGGAACACGATGACCACATACAAGGTCGGATACTTCGTCGGGAGCCTCTCCTCCACGTCCATCAACCGCGAACTCTCGAAAGCGCTCATCCGCCTCGCGCCGGAGGACCTCGAGTTCAACGAGATCCCCATCGGCAACGTGCCGTTGTACAGCCCGGACTACGACGCGAACTACCCACCCGAAGCCACCGCACTGAAGGACGCGATACACCACTCCAATGCGATACTGTTCGTCACCCCCGAATACAATCGCTCGATCCCGGGAGCACTGAAGAACGCCATCGACTGGGCCTCACGACCATGGGGCCAGAATGCCTTCGACCACATCCCCGCAGGCGTGATCGGAGCATCCATCGGCCAGATCGGGACAGCCGTGGCCCAACAGAGTCTGCGCGCCGTACTCAGCTTCTGCAATGCCCGCCAGATGACCGCACCCGAGGCCTACATCCAATTCTCCCCGGATGTCTTCACAGGCGACGGCGAGGTCGCCAATGAGTCCACGAAGGAATTCCTCAGCAACTACATGAAAGAGTTCCGGGACCACATCGTCCGGGTACTGACCGTTCTACCTCGCTAGATTCGCCAGCCAGGCGCTGCAGATGACGTGCGGAGGAACGGACCTGGTCGCCAGTACTCCCCGGCAAGTCACCATTTCCGCGCAGATGTAGGACGTGTAGGCATGACATGACACGAACCGCCACGCAAGCACCGGCCTGGCACGCCATCGTGGCAGGAGAAGTGGCGCAGCGTCTCGGGGTGGACGCGCAGGAAGGATTGTCATCGACGGAGGCGGCCCGGCGCCTGGACCGAGACGGTCCGAACCGGCTGGCCGAGGCCCGACGCGAGCCACGGTGGCGGGCGTTCCTGCGGCAATTCCAGGACCTGCTGATCGTGATACTGCTGATCGCCGCGGTGGTCAGCCTGGTCGTGACCCGGGAGTGGGAGACCCCCGTCGTCATCGCGATGGTCGTGCTGCTCAACGCGACCATCGGGTTCGTCCAGGAGTCGAAAGCGGAGGCCTCGCTGGAGGCCCTGAAAAAGATGCTGGTGACCTCCGCCACGGTCCGCCGGGACGGGCGCATGGTCAACCTGGACGCCGCGGAGCTGGTCGCCGGGGACATCGTCGTCCTGCAAGCCGGTGACCGGGTGCCCGCCGACGGGCGGCTACTGGAATCGACCGGGCTGGAGGTGCAGGAGTCCTCGCTCACCGGCGAGGCGCAGCCAGTGGGCAAGTCGGCCACCGACGCGGTCGACCCGACCGCCCCTCTGGGCGACCGGACCACGGTGGTGTTCATGAACACCACCGTCACCCGTGGGCGTGCCGAGTTCGCGGTGACCGGCACCGGGATGGGCACCGAGATCGGCCGGATCGCCGGGCTGCTGCACGAGGCCGAGCCGGAGCCGACCCCACTGCAGCGCCAGATCGCCGCGCTCAGCCGCACGCTCGCGCTGATCGCGGGGGCGGTCATCGTGGTCGTGTTCGTGCTCGGGCTCGTGCGCGGACAGGACTTCGCCGAGTTGTTCGTCAGCGCGGTCTCACTTGCCGTCGCCGCGATCCCCGAGGGGCTGCCTGCGGTGGTCGCGTTCACCCTGGCCATGGGCACGACACGACTGGCCCGCCAGGGCGCCATCGTCAAACGGCTGGCCTCGGTGGAGACGCTCGGCAGTACCTCGCAGATCTGCACCGACAAGACCGGCACCCTCACACTGAACCAGATGACCGCCCGCGAGCTGCGGTTCGCCGACCGGCGCTTCACCGTCTCCGGCCAGGGTTACTCGACCGAGGGCCGGATCCGGACCACCGACGGGTCGCCGCTGCCCGGCACGGTCGATGACACGCTGCTGGCGATGGCGCTGTGTACTGACAGCGAACTGCGCGACGGCGAAGTGATCGGCGACCCCACCGACGGCGCCCTGCTCGTGCTCGCCGAGAAGGGCGGCATCGACACTGCCGCGCTGCGCCGGGACCGCCCCCGCGTGCGGGAAGTCCCATTCGACTCCGACTACAAGTTCATGGCCACCTTCCACCGCTGGACCGACCGCACTGGCCGTGACGTAGTCCGTTGCTTCATCAAGGGCGCCCCCGACGTGCTGGTCGGCCGCGCCGACCGCTACCTCGGCGGCACCGAGATCCTGCCCCTCGACGACGCCGCCCGACAGCGCTACGCCCGCGCCAACGCCGAGTTCGCCGAGCAGGGCATGCGGGTGCTCGCCATCGGGGTGCAGGACTTCCCCGCCGACGTCGTCAGGGCCTCGGACGACCCCAAGGAGCTGCTCGACCGGGTTGTGTTGGTGGCACTCGTCGGTATCGTCGACCCGCCCCGGCCCGAGGCCCGGGAGGCCATCGCGCAGTGCCGCAATGCGGGCATCCGGGTCCGGATGATCACTGGTGACCACGCCGTGACCGCGGGCGCCATCGCGGCCGACCTGGGGATACCGGGGCGGGCGGTAACCGGTGCCGAGTTGGACCGCATCCCGGCCGACGACGAGCTCGCTCGCCGGCTTGACGACATCGGCGTGGTCGCCCGTGTCTCGCCCGAGCACAAGATCCGCATCGTGCGGGTCCTGCAGAGCCGCGGCGACGTCGTCGCGATGACAGGCGACGGGGTCAACGACGCACCGGCCCTTCGCAAGGCCGACATCGGCGTCGCGATGGGGGTCACCGGCACCGAGGTGACCAAGGAAGCCGCGACGATGATCCTCACCGACGACAACTTCGCCACGATCGTCGGTGCAGTCCGCGAGGGCCGCGGGATCTACGACAACATCGTCAAGTTCGTACGGTTCCAGCTGTCCACCGCGCTGGGCTTCGTGCTCACCTTCCTGGTCGCCTCGATCACCGGCATCGCCGGCGGCGCGCCGTTCACCGCGCTGCAGATCCTTTTCGTCAACCTGGTCATGGACGGGCCGCCGGCGATGTCGCTAGGGGTCGACCCGGTCAGCCCCGACGCCATGCGCCGGGCCCCGCGGCCCGCCCGCGAGCGCATCCTGACCCGGCCGCGGCTGCTGCGGATCCTGCTCGCCAGCGCCGTGATGGCGGCCGGCACTCTCGCCGTGCTGGCCACCGCGCCCGGTCCGGAGCCGCAGCTCGGAGTGCCCACCGTCGCGGGCACGATGGCCTTCGTCACCTTCGTGTTCTTCCAGGCCTTCAACCTGCTCAACGTGCGCAACGACCTGCGCAGCGTATTCAGCCGCGAGACGCTGGAGAACCGCTCGGCGTTCGTCGCCACCGCGGCTGTGGTGTGCTGCTCGTCCTCCTCGTCGAGATGGACGTCGCGCATGAATTCTTCACCACCACCGACCTCACCTCCGGCCAATGGCTGACCTGCGCCGCAATCGGCTCCGGCATCCTGTGGACCGGCGAAGTCGTCAAGATCGTGCTCCGCGCCCGCAACCGGCGGCGCGCCGGGTGAGACCGACGGCGATCATACGAAAGCAGGTCGACATGGATGTGCCCGTCATCACGTGCGCATGGGGAGCGAGTTGGCCCCGCTATTCGGTGTGAGAGCACCGAAGCAGTAGAGCTCATCGCTCATGGCGCGCTGAGCAATTCACGCGTTCCTTTACCCCAATAGATCATCGCGTGGCCACCATGAGGGTGCAGCAAATGCGCAACCTCGCGCGCAGACGCCCTCGCACACGGAATGGTTATCAGCGTCTCTCCCCTTCGCAGACCTTCGTCGTACACGTCGAGGGCGTTCTCGTCGATGCCGAGGTTCTGCAATACGCGCACCAGACGAGCGGCATAGCCGTGTTCGGTGCCATGCTTGTCCAGGATCCGAGCCCCTTCCTCGCCCCGTAGGATTTGCACCTCGGCCACGTCGATGCCAGCACTGTGCAGCGCCTGGCAGGCCGCGACGGCGCCCTGCTCGTCGGGCAGAAGCGCGGACACCTCGTGCACTGGCTTATGCCGGAAGATATCGACGTTGCTCGGCGGTACAGTCACCAAACCTCCCCAAGAGTCGCCTCGAACAGGCGCTTCGGTGGCTCGGTCCCATCATCGCCGTCAGCTTCACTCGACGCCACCTTCACGGCGTACCGCCGGAATCTTCGCGGGATTACCCTGGCTGGTGCGCCGGCTGCTCACTCGCTCGACGGGCAGCGGATCGGCTCCACGTCAAGTGCATCCACGACGCGCTGCATCCCCGCCGGCGGAGCGCCCGCGTCAACCACTGCACCCAGCAACATGTCGTCGCCGCTGGCGCCCACGAGGCACTGGAACCATGCCAGCGAGCCGCTCCCCGGCCGGTCCCGGTCACTCACCCCGTGCCCGCTCCGCACCACCGGTACGTCGAGCGCGCGCTCCGTCGGGACTCGGGAAATGTACTGGCTGCCGCCCAGCCGCAGCGACCGAACCGCGAGTAGGTGGGTGTCAGGGGCACCCCGTCCGGTCCCGCAGCCACGCCTCGGCCAGCTCCAGACCCGACGCGGAGCGCGACACCAGCACGAGCGTCACCTGTGGGGGATCCGTGTCCAGGTCCGGGTAGGAGCCGAGGCGGACCGCGGGGTGCTCGCGTCCGAACTCCTCGAGGATCGTGGCGATCCGGTCCTCTGTGGTGTCGAGAGTGATCTCCGTCCGGCGAATCGGCACCCGAGGCACCGGCAGCGTCAGGCCGCGGAACATGGCGCGCATCTCGGCCGGCACCCCGGGCAGCACGTAGGCGTGGTGCAGCCGGAAACCCGGGACCCCGCCGGTGGCGGTGTCCAGTGGCTCGGCGTCGACCGGGAAGGTGGCGGCGGCGGCGGCGATCCGCTCGTCTGCCCACGCGTTGTCCCGAAGGAACCGCCGCGCCACCTCGCGGTCGACACGCACGTCGCGAAAGAAGGCCGCCGCGACGGCGTCGCGAGTGATGTCGTCGGGGGTGAACCCGAGGCCACCGCAGACAAACAGCAGGTCCGCGCGGTCGCCAGCGATGCGGAGCACCCGGACGATCAGGTCTTTGACGTCGGGCACGGCGACCACCAGGCGCGGCCACACCCCGCAGGCCATCAGCTCCTCGGACAGCCAGGACGCGTTCTCGTTGAGCACGCGACCCTCGACGATCTCGTCACCGATGGTGATGATGGCCGCGGTGGGACCCAGGACAGCATCGTCGGCCATGGTCGACCCTCCCACCCCTCGCTGGTCATCTAGGACTACCTGAGCACCGCAGGCCCGGTGCGCCCGCCGCCACTGAATTCGATTCAGTGGGAGCGCCCGCTTCCCCCAAGCGGTCAGCACAGCCGGAGGGCATCGCGGCCAAGCGACGGCCGACGAGACGCTCGACACCTACTCGCACCTGTGGCCCGACTCGGACGACACGACGCGGACAGCGGT
Organism: uncultured Actinomycetota bacterium; assembly: GCA_963841985.1. Taxonomy (GTDB): domain Bacteria; phylum Actinomycetota; class Actinomycetes; order Mycobacteriales; family Pseudonocardiaceae; genus Pseudonocardia. Next base: position 114,517 of record CAWJFD010000005.1, on the reverse strand, counting down.
CGATTCTGCGCTCAAGATCATCGGCTCTGCGGACGATCTGCGAACAGAAGCGGCCCGCTAGACGCGTTTCCGCAGATCACAGGCTTGGGGCGGACGAGCTGGCCTGTAAGCCGGATCCTGTTCCCGGGCGCCTCACGGCGCACCGTTCGGCGACCATCCATCTTGGCCTGCCGTCACCGACAGGCTCGTGCGACCTACCCGCAGACTCGGACGGGCCGCCCTCGAACGCCTGCGCAGCCCCGTCCGGGGACGGGGCCTCTTGGTCTTGCTCCGGGTGGGGTTTACCGAGCCACCCCGGTCACCCGGGGTGCTGGTGGTCTCTTACACCACCGTTTCACCCTTACCTCGCGCCGAGACGCGAGGCGGTCTGTTCTCTGTGGCACTTTCCCGCGGGTCACCCCGGGTTGCCGTTGACAACCACCCTGCCCTGCGGAGTCCGGACTTTCCTCGGCACCATCGCCCGACGTTGATCGGGCCTGGTGACGCGGCCGCCCGGCCAGCTCGTCCGCGTGATCACTCTACGCGGGGCTCGGCGGGACTCGAAACCTGCTCCTGTTCCGCCCCGCATCGCCAGCACCGAGCGCCGCCGTCGGCGCTCGGCATCGCGTGGCACTCCGGGCAGAGCTGGTCGAGCCAGCACACCGGGTCACCGCCGTCCGGACTGTCGGGCACACCATCATCATGCGCCTGCTGTCACGTTCCGCGGTACGTGATGTCACGTCCATCGGTGCGCGACCTCGAGCACGATCCGGGATCGGTCGCCGGGTCCAGGGATGGTCGACATCCGGAACGGGAGCCGCGCCCGCACCCCGACGCCGATCGTCGAATACCCCTCGAAGCTGCCGCCGAACACGACCGACTGCAACGTCGGGAATCCGCGCACCTCGGCCAGCTGGTCGCCGGCTCGCCCTGGGAGCGTGGCTCGAGGCCGCTCGTCGTAGGCCGGATGGTGCAGCTGCACCTGCAGCCGCGCGCCGCCGGGCACCACCAGCTCGGCGCCGGAGCCGTCCTGCACCACGGCGTCGACGTACCGCACCGAGTAACCCGCGGCAGGACCGTCGAGCTCGAACTCGACACGGTCCGCGCACCCATCGGTGGTCGCGCGGACCGCCACGACGGGCGCGGTTCCCATCGCCGGCGCGACTGCGTCGACGCTCCCCCATCCGGCGGCGCAAGACGTCGACGAAGCAGGAGTCGAGCTCGGCGTGGACGGCGACGAGGGCGACGAGGGCGGGGCTGGTGCCGGTGACGAGGGGGCCGGATCCGGGCCGGGGCCGAGCACGAGGCCGTCGCCGCGATCATCGCAATGCCCACGACGAGTGTCGACACCCGCCGCCGGAGCCTGCCGCCAGAACCGAACACGACGGCCTCCTCACCGAGCACCGACACGTACCTCACCAGACGTTCGGCGCATTCGCAGGTTGCCTGAAGCCCTGCGCCGGCGCGCCGCCGGATAACGTGCGTCGGTGATCGACGCGTCGCCAGGTGCGCTGGTGTTCCTGCTGCTCGCCGGCCTGGTCGCGGGTGGCGTGAACGCGGTCGCGGGCGGCGGCTCGTTGCTGGTGTTCCCGGCGTTGCTCGCGGTGGGTTTCCCGCCATTGGCCGCGAACGTCACGAACTCGGTCGCGCAGTGGCCTGGTTACCTGGGCCAGGTCGTCGGTGGCCGCAACGAGCTGCGCGGGCAGGGCCGGCGCATGCTGCTGACGTCCGTGGCGGGGATCGCCGGCTCCGCGGTCGGCTGCGGTCTGCTGCTGATCCTGCCTGGGGCCGTGTTCGACGCCGTCGTTCCGGCGCTGGTGCTGCTGGCGAGCGCGGTGCTCGCCCTGTCGCCGCAGATCAAACGCTGGATCGGGACACCGGAGCCGGGAGCGCCTGATCGGCTCGCGGCGTTGCTGCCCGCGGTGTTCGTCGCGGCGATCTACGGCGGCTACTTCGGTGGTGCGCTGGGTGTGATCCTGATCGCCACCCTGTCGCTCTGCGCCCACGACCGGCTGGTCCGGTTGAACGCGTTGAAGGGGGTCCTGTCGTTGGTGATCGCGACGGTCACCGTGGTGATCTTCGCGATCGGGGCGCCGGTGGACTGGACAGCCGTCCTGCTGATCGCGCCGACCACGCTCATCGGCGGGTTCCTGGGGGCCAAGATCGCTCGCAGGCTCTCGGAGAACGTGTTGAGGTGGTCGGTGGTGGTCCTCGGCCTTGCCGTCGGCATCTATCTGCTGGTGACGTGAAGCTCGCTGAGAGAATATCGGGGCAGGTGGAACCCGAGGCGTTGCGATGACGTCCATGCCGCGTGAACGTCAACGGTGCTTTCCGGGGATCGGCCGCGGTGGCGGCGGGCGTGCTGAGTCGAGGTTTGCTCGAGTGGCCCGCGGTACCGCCGGCTCTATCCGGACGTGTACGTACCCGCCGAGCTTCCGGTCGATATCGCGCTGCGCTCCCGAGCGGCCTACCTACTGCTCGAGCCGCGCGGGGTGCTGGCGGGTTACTCGGCGGCCGAGCTGCTCGGTGCCTCCTGTGGTCCGGAGCAGGGACCCGCCGAGATCATCTGCCCTCGGTCGCGGCGGACTCTGCCCGGACTGACCGTGCACCGGGACACGCTGGCCGCCGACGAGATCGTGCAGTACAGCGGGCTCCGGATGACCACGCCGGCACGAACCGCCTATGACCTGGGTCGCTGGCTGGACCTCACCGAGGCCGTCGCGGCGGTCGACGCACTCGCCCACCGATTTCCGTTCGAACCCTCCGATCTTCAGATGCTTCGCAACCGGCACCTGGGAGCGCGTGGCAGCCGGGCGCTCGGGCACGTGCTGCCGATGATCGATCGACGAGCCGAATCGCCGATGGAATCTCGGATCCGTGTCGTTCTGGTGCTGGACGGGCTGTCGCCGGAGGTGCAGTTCCCGGTGCTCCTCGACGGAGGTTCCTTCCGGCTCGACCTGGCATTCCCCGCGGTCCGGTTGGCTGTCGAGTTCGACGGCACCTCCACGCACCGCGCAGCAGGCCCGGCGCGCCGGCACGCGAAGCTCCGCCCGGACGCCAGCACCGTCAGCACGTGGACTGTACCGCCAACGTGCCCATCGATCATGCGCCGCGAGGACGACTCCGCGGTCACCCGCGCATCACGATCCGTCGACGGCGCACGCCACGCCGGTCACCCCACCTGCTCGATCAGATGCGTGCTCCCGGGATCAACCGAGCGCCGGGTTGTGGCTGACGTCGTTCACCAGGCGGACGCTGGCTCCGCCGTCCGGGTAGAGGTCGACGATGGAGATGCTCGCCAGGTCCAGGTGCAGGCGGTACAGGATCCCCGGGCCCCCTTGGAGCGCCAGCCGCAGCATGGTCTTGATCGGGGTGACGTGGCTGACCACCACCACCGTGGTCCCGGGATATTCCACCAGCACCTCGTCGAGTTCGGCCTCGATCCGGCGCCCGACCTCCGCGAAACTCTCGCCGCCGGGCGGGGAGACTTCCTCCGAGCCGAGCCACGACGCGTGCAGTTCCGGGTCGCGCTCCTTGGCTTCGGTGAAGGTCAGCCCCTCCCAGCCCCCGAAATCGGTCTCGATCAGCCGGTCCCGGGTCAGCAGCGGTGCGCCGGTCGCTTCGGCCACCGCGGCTGCGGTCTGCCGGGCGCGCCGGAGCGGCGAGCTGAGCACGGCTTCGACGTCGGGCAGCTCGGCGAGCCGTGCGGCGGCCGCGGCGGCCTGGGCATGCCCGAGCGCGGTCAGCTCCGGGTCGCCGTGGCCGGAGTAGCGCCGTTGCACCGACAGCTCGGTCTGACCGTGTCGCAGCAGCACCAGCCTGGTCGGTTCCCCGACCTGTCCGGTCCACGCCGCCACCGCTGTGTCCGGGGCCTCGTTCGTCGCCGTCGACGCCGAGGTCGCCGCAGCCGGAATCCCGGCAACGGGCGCCGCTTCCGCCCGGCGGTCCGTCCCGACCGGAGCCGGAAGCGGGGACACCGTCGGGCCGGTCGCGACCGGAGCCGAACCGACAGGTCGCTCGAGCCGGAGACCGGTGGGAACCGCTTCGGACCCTGTCATGGCCCGACTCGGGTGTCCGTCGGGGCCACCGCTGCCGACGTCCTCACAGGCCGGAGTCCTTGCTGCGCACCAGGATCACGCCACACTCCTCGCAGTGCACGATCTCGTCGGCCGGGGCGGCACGCAGCTCACTCAGCGCGGTGCGGTCCAGCTCGAGGCGGCAGGCCTGGCAGCGCCGTTGCAGCAGCGCCGCGGCCCCGATCCCGTGCTGCTCGCGCCGCTTCTCGTACGCGGTGAGCAGCTCGGCCGGCACGTCGGTCACCACCTCGGCGCGAGCCCGGCGGCGGCCCGCATCGGCGGCGTCGATGTCGGCGAGCTCGGTGTCGCGGCGCTGCGAGATCGTGCTCACCTCCTTCTCCGCGACAGCGAGCACCCCGCGCGAGTGGTCGATGTCGACGCCGAGGGCTTCACGCTGCTCCATCACCTCCAGCTCCTCGTCCTCGAGCACGCTCTGCCGGCGGGCCAGCGTCTCGAGCTCGTGCTGCAGGTCGTTCGCCTGCTTGGCCCCGATGCCCGCTCCGGCCAGCAGCGTGTTGTCCCGCTGCACCCGCGCGCGGACGCCTTCGATGTCGCGTTCCAGCCTGCGGATGTCGCGGTCGAGGTCCCCGGCCGCGGTTTCGACCTCCACCAGCTTGTCCTTCGCGATCCGGACTGCCGCCTCGGCTCCGCTCAGCGCGGTGTGCTCGGGCAGCGTCCGGCGGCGGTGGGCGAGCCGGGACAGCTCGGCGTCGATCTCGGCGAGATCGAGCAACCGTCGCTGTACGGCAGGATCGGCTTTCATGACGTCCTCCCCGCGCTCGGCGCCATCGTCCACGGATCGGTGCGGCGGCGGGACACGCGAACCTCGACGCTACCGCCCATCGCGGCGCGCACGACGTCGGCCGCCTGCTGACACCACGGCCACTCCGACGCCCAGTGTGAGACGTCGACGAGCGCGGGTGTCGGACGGCCGGGCAATGAACCGGCGAGCAGGTGTTCCGCAGCCGGATGGTGGCGCAGGTCGGCGGTGACGTACGCGTCCACGCCAGCGGAGACCGCGGCGGTGAGCGCCGAGTCGCCCGCTCCGCCACAGACGGCCACCCGCTCGATCGTCCGCTGTGGATCCCCCGCAGCCCGCACGCCCCACGACGTCGGCGGCAGCGCGGCCCCGACCCGTTCGGTGAAGGCGGCCAACGGCTCCGGGGTGGGCAGGGTCCCGATCCGGCCGAGGCCGCGCGCCGACGGCAGTTCGGCGATCTCCAGGACGTCGAAGGCCGGCTCCTCGTAAGGATGCGACGAGCGCAGCGCGGCGACGACCGCCGCCCTGCGCTCCCGTGGAAGGACCATCTCCAGCCTGGTCTCGGCCACCCTCTCCAACCGGCCGACCTCACCGATCGTCGGGTTTGCGCCGGTCAACGGCTTGAACTGGCCGGTGCCGGCGGTCGCGAAGGAGCAGTCGCCGTAGTCCCCGATCCGCCCCGCGCCCGCGGCCGAGAGCGCGTCGCGCACGGTGCTGATCTCCGGCCCGACGGGGATGAACGTGACGATCTTGTCCAGCGGCGCGTCGGGCGCCGCGATCAGCGGGCCGGCCACGTCGATGCCGATCGCCGCGGCCAATGCGTCCGATACGCCGGGGGCGGCCGCGTCGGCGTTGGTGTGCGCGGTGAACAGCGCGCTGCCCGCGCGGATCAGCCGATGCAGCAACGCACCCTTCGGGGTGTCCGCACCGACGCCGTGAACGCCGCGCAGCAGCAACGGGTGATGGGTGACGAGCAGTTGTGAGCCGGCCGCTTCCTCGACCGTCTCCGGCACCGGATCCACGGCGAACAGCACCGATCGCACCGGCTCGGCCGGGTCGCCGCACACCAGACCGACCGCGTCCCACTCTGCGGCGAGGGCGGGCGGATAGGCGGCTTCCAGTACGGCGATGACGTCGGCGACGGTCGGGCTCACCGCACTCCTTCTCGTCCGGTTCGGATGGTCATGCGGCCGCTCCGGCGAGTGCGCCGGTCAACGCCGCGATCAGGCGCTCGACCAGTTCCGGCGGGCGCACCGCCACCCGGAGGTGGTCGGGCCCCAGCCCGGGGAAGGTGTCGCCGCGGCGGACCGCGATGCCCCCGGCACGCAGGGCCGTGCGCACCCGCTCCCCGCGGCCGTCGGGCAGCCGGAGCAGCAGGTACGGCGCGCGGCCCGGCAACACCGCGACGCCCGGCACCGCGGCCAGCGCGGCGGCCTGCCGTTCCCGCCAGCCCGCGATCCGCTCGGCGGAGCGCCTGGCCTGCGCGACCGCAGCCGGTTCGCTGCAGGCGAGCACCGCCTCCAGCGCCAGTGTCGACAGCGGCCACGGCGGGCGTGGCGCGGCCAGCCGCGCCAGCAGCTCGGGCGCACCGAGGGCGTACCCCGCGCGCAGTCCGGCGAGCGCCCACGTCTTGGTCAGGCTGCGGAACACGAGCAAACCCGACCGATCGTCGCCTGCCACCGATTCCGGCTCGCCGGGGACGGCGTCGGCGAAAGCCTCGTCGACGAGCACCACCCGCCCCGGTGCACACAGCGCGCGCACCTCGGCCGCCGGATGCAGCACGCCGGTGGGGTTGGTCGGGTTGCCGACGACGACGAGGTCGGCGCCGGCCGGCACCGCGTCGGGACGGAGCCGATGGCCGTCGGCGGGGTCGGTGAGCACGCGCACCACGGGCACCCCGGCCGCCCGCAGCGCGGCTTCCGGCTCGGTGAACCCGGGGTGCAGCACCGCGGCCAACCGCGGCCGCAGAGCAGGCAGTAGCGCGAACCCCTCCGCGGAACCGGCGAGGAGCAGCACCTCCTCGCGGCGCCGGCCGTGCCGGGCCGCGACGGCCGCACGGGCGCGGGCGTCGTGCGCCGCCGACGGGTAGCGGCCGAGCTCGGGCAAAAGCGCGGCCAGCCGGTCCCGCAGCCATCCCGGCGGCCCTTCGCCCTGGACGTTCACGGCGAAGTCCAGGAGCCCGGGTTCCGCGTCGACGTCGCCGTGATGGCGCAGATCCGGGTCTCCGACATGCATGGACAAACCCTACTTCGGCCACTGTCTGTGGGGAAAAGGTGCGCAGAGTGACAGATCTTGCGCTGGCGTCAAGGGGCCACGCAGAAATATCGCTCGTTAAGGCGTGTCGTGGCCATGGCTGCTAATGCCTCCCGGGTCGCGAGCGATCAAGGAACCGTAACCGAGCTGAGATACAGCTCGACGAGAAGACGTCACCGAGTACGCGGAGGAGGGCACAAGTCATGATCTATCTCGAAGAACCGCCAGCCGTGGACCTGCACGCCGTCCTCACCGATGACCGCGTGGTGGAACAGTTGCGACTCGGCCGGCTGCCAGCCGGTTCCGGTCCTCTGGTCACCTTGCTGGCGCACTGGCGAGACCTCTGCCGCGGGCCTGGCGCCCATCGGGTGGGGTAGCCCGAACGGCCTCGTGGCGTTGGCCGGAATGGGGTGCGACGGCCACCGCTCTCGGCCCGCAGTCGATCGGAGCGGCGCAGCAATAGGACCGATTGACGCGGAGATCGCCGGAATCGAACTGGCGTTCGACGCGCTCCTCGGCACGTGACGGCGATGCGACTCCGCTTGTCCGGAGAGCGGAGACTGGGCCGGTGAGCGACTTCCGACAACGGTTGCACGTGGTCTTCGTCTGTAGCGGCAACATCTGCCGTTCCCCGATCGCCGAGAAGGTGTTCGTCGACGAACTGGAGCGGGCCGGCCTGTCCGACGGCGTGGACGTATCCAGCGCCGGCACGGGCGGCTGGCACGTCGGCGGGCCTGCCGACGACCGCGCGGCCGCGCTGCTGCGGGCGGAGGGCTACCCGGATGCGCACGTGGCACGCCAGCTCGACGCCGAGCAGCTGGCCGCGGACCTGCTCGTCGCGCTGGACGAGAGTCATCTACGGTCGCTGAGGTCGATGGTCCCCGAGCCGGACCGCGTGCGGTTGCTGCGGTCCTTCGATCCGGCGGCGCCACCGGACGCCGAGGTGCCCGACCCGTACTACGGCGGACCCGGAGGATTCACCGAGGTGCTCACCATGATCCGATCGGCCGTCCCGGGCCTGCTCGACTGGGTCCGAAGTCGACGGTGAACGGGCCGGTGCTCGGGGTCGCGGTGCGACGGACCTCGCCGCTCGGCGGCGGTGCGTCCATGGTGGAGCTGGCCGACGGCCGGGTCGTGCTGGTCAAGACCGGGCCGGCGACGGCGATCGCGGCCGAAGCGGCCGGGCTGCGTTGGCTGCGGGTCCCGGGAGGGCCGCCCGTGCCGGCCGTGCTCCAGGTCGAGCCCGAGCGACTGGTGACCGGGTTCGTCGAGCCGGACAGACCGACGCGGACGACCGCAGCGGAGCTGGGACGACAGCTGGCCGTGCTGCACGCGGCCGGTGCCCCGGCGTTCGGTTCCGGGCCGCCGGACGGTCCGGTACAGGCCTGGATCGGCCGGGCCCCGATGCGCAACGAGCCGGTTCCGGACATGTCCGGCGCCGCCTGGCCGGCCTGGTACGCGTCGGACCGACTGCTCCCCTACCTGCGCCGCGCCCGCGACGCCGGCGACCTGACCGCCGCCGAGGTGGGCACCGTCGAGCGGGTGTGCGAACGGTTGCCGGCGTTGGCCGGGCCGGCCGAACCCCCCGCACGGCTGCACGGCGACCTCTGGTCGGGCAACGTGCTGTGGTCGCGCGACGGCGCATGGTTGATCGATCCGGCGGCGCACGGCGGGCACCGCGAGACCGACCTCGCGATGCTCGCACTGTTCGGATGCCCGCAGCTGCGCATGATCCTTTCCGCATACGCGGACGCGGCCCAGCCGGCCGCCGGCTGGGAGACGCGGGTGCCGCTGCACCAGCTGTTCCCGCTACTGGTGCACGTCGTCCTGTTCGGACGCGGCTACGCGGCGCAGACCATCGCGGCCGCCGAGTCGGCACTGCGCGCCGGGTGACCCCTCCCCGGCTGTGAGCGGTGAGCCGCGTTCTCACGCGGCTCAGCACTCACGCGCGACGCCAGCCCCGCAACGGGAACCCGGACTCGCCCCGAGCTCCCAGCCGCACCCCGAGCACCTGGTGCAGCTGGATGTTGTCGCGTTCGAAGCCGAGCTGACAGGCGGCCATGTACAGCCGCCAGACCCTGGCCCTGCCGATACCCACCTCGTCGACCGCCTGCTCCCAGTGCTCGTCGAGGTTCGCACTCCAGCCGGCGAGGGTGCGCGCGTAGTGCTCGCGCAGGTTCTCCTCGTGCCGGATCTCGAAGCCGGCGTCGTTCATGGTGTGCACGATGCGCGCGACCGGTTCGAGCTGGCCGTCAGGGAACACGTAGCGGCCGATGAACGGATCGAGCTTGCGCTTGGGCGTCATCGGCTGGGTGATGCAGTGGTTGAGCAGCCGCCCACCGGGCCGCAGCCGGGCACGCAACGACTCGAAGTAGGAGGGCAGCTGGTCGTTGCCGATGTGCTCGGTGAGCCCGATCGAGCTGATCGCGTCGAACTCGGATTCCGGGGCGTCGCGGTAGTCGAGGTGGCGCACCTCCGCCAGGCCCTGCAGCCCCCGCCGGACGATCTCGGCCTGAGCCCATTCGGCCTGCTTCGCCGAGAGCGTGACGCCCAGCCCCTTCACGCCGTGCTCGGCGGCGGCGTGCATCACCATGCCGCCCCATCCGCAGCCGACGTCGAGCAGCCGCATCCCCGGTTCGAGGGCCAGTTTCTGCGACACCAGCTCGTGTTTGGCGGCCTGGGCCTCCTCGAGGGTGGCCGTCTCGGTCGGGAACAGCGCGCAGGTGTAGGACATCGACGGCCCGAGCACCCACTCGTAGAAGCGGTTGGACACGTCGTAGTGGTGCGAGATCGACCTTGCTGTCCCGCTGCTTGGAGTGCAGCCGACCGGGTGGGCGGTACTCCAGATCCGGTGGGGACGGCCGGTAGCGCAGCCACATCGGCAGCAGCATGCGGGCCAGCCGGATCCGCTCGGCGCGGGGGACGTCGTTCAGCGCGACATCGGCCATCGCGTCCAGAAGTTGATAGAGGTCGCCCTCGACCTCGATCTCACCTTCGACGTACGCCCTGGCCAGCCCCAGCGTTCCCGGAGCCGAGGCGAGCCGGGCCAGCGCTCGCGGCGAGGTGATCCGCACGGCCACCTCGGAGCTGTCCGGTCCTGCCTTGCTGCCGTCATAGCCGATCACTCGTACGGGCACGTCCGGCCCGACGACTCGAGAGATGATGGTTGCGACCTGCATCCCGCTCACCGCCTGTCTTCCAGCGCCACGTGACTTGTTACGTGACGACCTTGTGATAGAGGTCCGGCAGCCGGCCGTACGGGTCGTAACGCTCCTTCAGCGCCCGGTAGGCCGGTCCGTTGTAGTGCTTCCAGAACTCCGCCTCGCTGTAGTGGACCGTGGAGTACAACGACTTGTGCCCGCCCAGCTCGGCCACCAGCTTCTCGATCCGCCGGTTGTGCCACTCCGGATCACCCGGAGTCTCCGGCACGGCCGACCAGAAGCCGACGTTGACGTACAGCTCCCCCGGCTGCATCGGGTACAGCGGCCAGGTCTGCTCGCCGCGCAGCTGCAGCGGACACAGCCACACCGGCGTGATCCCGATGTCGGTGTGGAAGGCGTCCAGGAACTCGGCGAGCCGCTCGACGGGGATCTCGACGTCCTGGATCACCGGCTCCTCCTGCGGCCGCCGGGCCAACCGCTGGATCCGACCGGACAAGCCGGTGCGCCGGTCCAGCGCCACCAGCCGGCGGTAGACGTCGGAACGGCGGAACCGGCGCGGCCAGAGCCGGCGCACCACGGGATGCTGCACGCCGAACACCCGGGAGCACCAGAACCAGTCGGTGTCCCATCGCCAGATGTAGTCGCGCACGCCCAGGTGATCGACGGTGCGTTCGCGGATCGAGCGATAGAAGATCTGCTGTCCGGTGTAGTCGCTGGTCCCCGGCCCGGGGTCGTCGGTGAACGTGCCGATCGTCAGGTACTGCTCGCCGGGTTCGAACACGGTGCCGTCGACGAAGTCGACCGCCTCGTCCTCACATGCCTTGCGGATCTCCGCAGCCAGCTCGCCCGACGCGACCCGGCGATGCTCCAGCCGGACGTACGGCTCCACCGGAAGCAGGTCGATCACCAGGCGCAAGGCGTATCCCAGCGTCCCGTAGGAGTTGGCGAAGCCGCGGTAGAGATCGGCATGGGCACCATCGGTCGACGCCGTGATCACCTCGCCGTCCGCGGTGAGCACGTCCATCTCGCGCACCGACTCGTGCGGCAACCCGTGTCGGAACGATGTGGACTCGATGCCGAGGCCGGTCACCGCACCGCCGAGTGTGATCGTCTTCAACTGCGGGACCACCATCGGCATCAACCCGTAGGGCAGCGTCGAGTCGACGAGGTGCTCGTAGGTGGTCATGCCCTGCACCTCGGCGGTGCGTGCCACCGGATCGACCCCGATGACCCCGGTGAGCGCGGAGGTGTCGAGCCGGTGTGCGGCGGGTGCACCGAACCGGAACAGGTTGGAACTCGGTTTACCGAGCCGCACCGGAGTACCGGCCGGCACGGCCCGGTAGCGGCGCACGAGCTCGGCCGTAGCGGCCGCGTGGGTGGCGGGTGAGACCGTCGGCGGTGCGATCAAGGGGCCGGCCACGCTCATAAGATCGACGTTAGTCCGCCGGAAGCGGCCTGTGCACCTCTGAGTCCGGACTCTTCGTCACACCCGGTAGTGAGAATCGTTCGGCTGACGCCTTGTGAGTGAACAGCCGTGTTCTTACCCGGCTACGCACTCACAGCCGGCCCCGTACCAGGCTCGGCAGCGCGCTCACACCTTTCAGCGGGCGGAACGCCTCCGCGGCCGCGGTCAGCGCGGAGTGCTCGTCGGCGGCCAGCCGGATGTCGGCCGCGGCCGCGTTGCTCTCCATCTGGGCGACGCTGGACGCGCCGGGGATGGCGACCACGTTCGGGAAATGCAGCAGCCAGGCCAGTGCGATCTGGGACGAGGTCGCGTCGTGCGTCGCGGCGACCTCCCGGAGCACGCCGAGCAGCGGCCCAGCGGCGCGCATGTTCTCGGGCAGGAACAGGGCGTTCGCGGCCCGCACCCCGCCGCTCGGCCGGTTCTGCTCCGAATAGCGCCCCGAGAGCAGACCCTGGGCAAGCGGGCTCCAGGCGATCACGACGTGCCGGGTGCGCTGGGCCCACGGCAGCATCTGCTCGAGCGGGGCCCGGGACACCAGGCTGAACTGCACCTGGTTGGCCAACACCCGGCCGCCCAGCTCCACTTCGCTGCGCTGCCAGCGGCGTAGCGGGTAGTTCGAGACGCCCACCTCGTCGATCAGGCCCACGTCCCGCAGCGCGCGCATGCCCCGCATCGTCGTGCGGTCGGACACGACCGGGTTGGGCTGGTGCACCTGGTACAGATCGATCTTCTGGACGCCGAGTCGCTGAGCACTGGCGACCGCGCGCTGCTGCACGATGGCTGCGGTCGGCATCACCGGGAACACCTTCGACGCCAGCACCACGTCGTCCACGCCGCCGGACGCCCGCAGCGCCTCCCCGAGGATCCGCTCGCTGCGCCCGAATCCGTAGACCTCGGCCGTGTCGAAGACGCTCACCCCGAGCTCGCGGGCGCGGGCGACGATCCGCGCCGCCTCACCCGTGTCGTAGCCGGCGCCGTACCCCCACTCGCGGGAACCGAACTGCCAGGTACCCAGGCCGATGACGGAGTACCGCTTGGCGGTGTCGATGTCGAGGTAGCGCATGGCTCCAGTCTTACCCCAGCTGCCGGGTCCCAGCTGCCGGGTCCCAGCTGCCGGGTCGTGTGGTTCAGCGCCCGCTGCAGAGCCTCTCGAACACCGCGGCCGCCGCCAGAATCCGGTCCGGGTTCAGCTGCACCGGATCCCGCGCCGCGCTGCCGCCAGGGGGCAGCAGGGCCCGACCCTGCGCATCGAGGTCGTCGATCGCGGCAACGAGCTCGGCGCGGGCCTCGACCAGCTCCGGATCCGCATCCTCCGGGTTGGCCGCCTGGGCCCGAGGCCCGAGCAGGAACAGGTCGACACCGGCCGGCAGCACCGGTCCACGGCGCAGCGCGTCGGCGATGCCGCGGACCGTGCTGACGGTCTTGTCGTAGTCCGCGCACGCGCCGCCGGTGGGGGCGGCGGCCGCAGCCGCGGGCGTGGTCGCGACGGGCGGATCGGGCACGGCCGCAGGCGGGGTCGGTGCCGTCGCCGCGCCACCGCCACAGCCCGCGAGCACCCCGATCAGCGCGACGGCGGCCGGTATCCGGCGGAGGGTCATCCGATCACGCTCGCCATGACCCGCGCCCGCTCGGCGTCGACGTCGATGGTGGCCGGCGGGTACTGCGGAGCCAGGTCCGCCACGGTCTCGGCGAGCAGGCTGGCAATCGCCCAGTTCCGGTACCACTTCCGGTCTGCCGGGATCACGTACCACGGCGCGACGTCGCTGTCGCACAGCCGCAGCGCGTCGGTGTAGGCCTGCTGGTACGCGGGCCACTTGGCTCGGGCGTCCAGGTCACCGGGGTTGTACTTCCAGCGTTTGGCCGGGTCGTCCAGCCGGGCCAGCAGCCGCTCGGCCTGCTCCTGCGGCGAGATGTGCAGCATGCACTTGATGACGGTGACGCCCTGACCTGCGATCTCGGCCTCGAACTCGTTGATGGTCCGGTACCGCTCCCGCCAGACCGGCTCCGGAACCAGTCCGTCGACCCTGACCACCAGCACGTCCTCGTAGTGCGAGCGATCGAACACCCCGATGTGTCCCGGCGCCGGCAGCTGCCGGCGGATCCGCCAGAGGAAATCGTGGCTCAGCTCCTCGGCCGTCGGGCGCTTGAACGCGGCGATCCGCAGGCCCTGCGGGTTGACCAGGCCGGCGACGTGCTGGATCACCCCGCCCTTGCCGGAGGTGTCCATGCCCTGCAACACCAGCAGCACCGAGCGGGTACCGCCACCTGCGGCCTCGGCGTAGAGCGCTTCCTGCAACCGGTTCAGCCGCTCGCCCACCTCCACCATGTCCGCGGCGGCGGCGTCCTTGTCCTTCGGCCCGACCGGACGGCCACGCGGGTCGATCGCCGCCACATCCAGGTCGGCCGGGACCCGGAAGGCCCTGCGGATCGCTCGATCGGCATGGGAGGACGCTGATGCCGCCATGCCGGAACAGTAACGGCGCGCCGGCTGGCACTCAGCTGGCGGCCGGGGCGCTGGTCTCCGGTCGGGCGGCACGCGCGGTTACGGCGCTGAGGTCCAGCTCCATGCTGAACGGCTCGTCCAGGCGCAGCAGATCACCCTCACCCGCCGTCGCGTACTCGTGATAGCGACCGCTGATGATCATGTCGGCGACCGCGAACGGCGCGTCGTGGTCGATCAGCAGGGAATACGGGATCCGGCTGCGCGCATAGAGCTGAGGCTTGAAGGAGCGGTCCGCCGCGCCGTGATCGCCACCGACGACCTCGACGACCATGAGGGCGTCGGACGCGTCGAGCACCGCGGGTCGACCGCCGTGCCGGCTGTTCGGATCCGGGACCACCGTCGAGTTCGTCACGACGAAGTCCGGGATCAACACACAGTCCCGTCCGAGCCGCAGCGGGATCGAGCTCACCAGGCTGAGGCCGTCGGGCAGCGCGGCACTCATCGACTCACCCAGCCGGTTCACCACCACGGCCCGTTGCTCGCTGGCCGCCGGCCCCACCAGCAGGGTCCCGTCCACAACCTCGACCCGGCCGTCGTTACCCTCCAGGTCGAGATAGGCCGCTTCGGTCCACGGGCCGTCGTGGTCGAACACAGGATGGTCCACAGCCGGCACCTTTCGGGTCGGGATTCCCCGCGGCCGCCCCGCGGCGACAGCCGAGCGCGAGCACGGCCGGGAACCGGTGCACCCGATGAGACTAGCCCCGCTCCGGTCGCGGCGGGGGAAAGCATTTTCGGACACAACTATCCGGCACAACGATCCGGTGTGACCCGATGTCGTTCCGGCCCGTCGCCGACCGTCCGGATCGGACACGTGCTGGGATGGTCGCGTGCCCGTTCCTCCTTCCGAGACCCACGACCCGCCCGGTACCGGCGATCCGGGCGCTCTCGACGACCCGGCCGATCTCGACGACGACGCGCTGGCGGCGCGGTACGCCTATCCCAGCGAGCCGGTGGCCCCGTTCGTCCGGGTGAACTTCGTGTCCAGCGCCGACGGGGCCGTGTCCGTCGGCGGGCTCTCCGAGGGCCTCGGATCGAACGTCGACCAGCGGGTGTTCGGCATGCTCCGGCAGCTCGCGGACGTGGTGCTGGTCGGGGCCGGCACGGTCCGGGCCGAGGACTACCGGGGGGCCAGGCGCCGCACCCGCGGCGCCGCCACACCGCCGCCGATCGCGGTGGTGACCGGGTCGGCCGATCTCGACCCGGAAAGCAGGCTCTTCACCGACACGGCGGTGCCGCCGATCGTGCTCACCACGGAGTCGGCACCGCGGGACCGCCGCGCCCGCCTCGCCGCGGCCGGCGGTGACGTGGTGGTGCTCGACCGGCTCACGCCGGACGCGCTGCTCGTCGAGCTCGCCCGGCGCGACCTGCACCGGGTGCTCTGCGAGGGCGGCCCTTCGCTGTTCGGATCCCTGATCGCCGCCGACGCCGTGGACGAGCTCTGCCTGACGGTGGCGCCGCTGCTCGTCGGCGGCGAAGCGGGCCGGATCTCGCGCGGGCCGGCCGGTTCGACACCGCGACCGTTCGCGTTGGTGGGAGCGTTGCAGGCGGACGGGGTGCTGCTGCTCCGCTACCGCCGTGCCCATCCGATCGGGTGAACGAGCGGGAGGCAGCAGGGCCAGCCGGTATCTCACCACCAGTACGCGGGCCTCGAGCCCGGAACCGAGACATCCAGGAGCGGATCACATGACGCGCAGCACCCCGACCCCGGCCACTCCGACGATCGTGAGCCCGACGGCCACCACCTCGTCGCCCGCCAGGCTCGCCGACGACACCGCGCAGGGCAAGACGACCATCGCGGCGTCGGTGGTCCAGAAGATCGCCGGGATCGCGGCACGCGAGATCTCTGGAGTGCACTCGATGGGCGGCGGGGTGTCCCGCGCGTTCGGCGCGATCCGGGAGCGGATCCCCGGCGGCGGGACCGGCGCCGCGAACGTCGCAGGTGTGCAGGTGGAGGTCGGCGAGAAGCAGGCGGCCGTCGATCTGGACATCGTCGTCGAGTACGGGGCGTCGATCGTCGAGCTGGCCCGCGCGGTGCGCCGCAACGTGATCACCGCCGTCGAGCGGATGACGGGCCTGGAAGTGATCGAGGTCAACATCGCGGTCAACGACATCCACCTGCCGGAGGTCGAGACGGTGGAAGATGTCCCCATGGTGCAGCCCGCTCGTGTCGAGTGAGCCTGCCCGCCGTCACTGATCGATCCTGAAGGGGCCCGCCGGTGGACGAGCAGCAGCGCTCGGAGTTCCGCGCCTTCGTCCGTGAGCACCATCCGGACCGCGGCGGCGACCCCGAGGTGTTCGTCGCCGGGCTGGCCAGGTTCGGGGTCGGTGCCGAGTTGATCGACGACCGGCGCTACGACGCTCCGGTGGAGGTGGTCGGGACGCTGCCGCTCCCGGTCCGGGTCGGGGTCGCGCTGATCCGCACCTGGCACCGGCACCGCAGGCGCCGCGTCCAGTAGTTCAGTTCGGAGAGAATGATCAGCAGCATGACGAGGAGAACGGTATGAACGCGACCCAGACGGGTCTGCTGGCGGGTCTCGTGCTCGGCTTCGCCGGGGCGTTCGGTGGTTTCGACGCCTTCCTGATCGTGCTGGTACTCGGCGCGATCGGGCTGCTGGTCGGTCGCGTGCTGGACGGCCACCTCGATCTCAACGCTCTGCTCGGGCGCGGGCGAGACCGGTGACCCGTACTCTCGCCGGGCCTCGGCAGCCGCTGCGCCCGATCGAGGACCGCGGCCGGCTGGAGATCCATCCCGCGGTGTTGCGCAAGATCGTCGAGCACGCCGCGGACCAGGTGCCGGGCACGCTGCGGCACGAACGCAGGCTGGCCGGGATCGAGGTCGGCGAAGTCGGCGCGGTGGCCAAGGTGCTCACCGGCGGCGACGACGCCGCCACCGTGGACGTTGCCGTCGAGCTGACACTGCGGTATCCCGCGGTGGTCCGCACGGTGATCGACGCGGTGCGGGAAACGGTCGGTGCCGAGCTCGCCAGGGTGGCCGGCCACCGGCTGCGCGGGTTCACGGTGACCGTCTCCGGGTTCCGCGGTGCCGATCGGCCCCAGGTCGCCCGGCTCCAATAGGGAGTGAGCACAGCAGGGAGTGAGCACAGCAGGGAGTGAGCACAGCAGGGAGTGAGCACTGCCCGGGGAGAGCAGAGCCCGTCCCCCGCCATCCGTACCGACATCCACGACGCCCGGGAGGAACGACATGCGCGTGCTGCTGCGGCTGCTCGCCCCGCTGCTGGGCCTTGCGTTGGCCGCGACCGGTCTGTTGCTGGTGATCGAAGTCGTCGCCGCATGGATCCGGCCTTCGGCCGGCCGCGGGCTGGTGGTGCCCTGGCCGGACTGGCGCGCCACGCTGGCCCATCTGACCTGGGCCGATCCCCCGGTGCCCTTCATCGCGATCGGGGTCGCGGCTGCCGGGTTGCTCCTGCTGCTGCTCGGGCTGCTGGCCCGGCGCTCGGACATCGTGCTCGAACCGCCCAGCCCGGGCATCACCGTCACCACGTCACCGCGGGTTCTCGCCCGGCTGGTCGGGCGCCGGGTGCGCGCCACCGACGGCGTGGCGAACGCCGGCGTGACCGCCAGCAGAAGCCGGGTTGCGGTCACCGCTCGGGGCTGGACCGACCCCGATCCCGAGCTCCGGGGTGTCGTGGAGACCCGCGTGAGCGAGCTGCTCGACGAACTGCCACTGCAACACCGCCCGCGGATCGCCGTCAGGGTGGCGGAGCGGGAGGGTCTGGGATGAGCGGACCTGGCACGGGCGAGCCCGTGGACCTGGGCAAGCCGGTGGCGAAGCAGCCGGTACCCGCACACTCGACCCTGCGCAGGCGGGCGCGATCGGCGGTGGCCCGCTCGTTGGCCGGCGATCGCTCGCTCGCGGTACTGCTCGGGTTGGTGCTGCTCGTGGGGGGCGTGCTGGTGGCGCTGCTCTCGTACCGGGTGTTCGGGGTCGCGCGGGCGGGCCGTCCGCTGCTGGACCCGATGATCGTCGACGTGCTGCGGGCCGAGCCGCTGGTGTCGCGGTCGGTCGCGGTCGGCGCCGGGGTGCTGCTGGTGCTGCTCGGCCTGACCTGGACGGCCCACTCGGTGCGTCCCGAACGACGACCCGACCTGCACGTGGACGGCGGCCGCCCGGAGACGACGATCGTCATCTCCGCATCGGCAGCCGCCGACGCGATGGCCGCCCAGGCCGCTGCGCTCCCTGGTGTGAGCCGGGCCAGGGCCCGGCTCGTCGGCTCCGAAGCCGCACCGGCCTTGCGTGTCACCCTCTGGCTGACCGAGGACGCCGACGTGCGGGCGCTCCTGGATCGGATCGACGACACCGTGCTGGCGTCGGCGCGCGATTCGCTCGAGCTGGTCGCGCTCCCGGTGGCCGTGCGTCTCGAGCTGGACGCACCGGCCACCCCGCCGCGGGTGGCCTAGAGGCCTAAGGGCGCATCCGGTCCGCTCACCCTCCCCACACCCGCGTTGGGGCAGGCTCGGCGGGAGATCGGATCTCCTCAGGAGGGCACGTGGGACGAACGCCGCGGCGTGCGGTGGCGGTCGTTCTGGTGGGACTGGCCATGCTGGCTGCCGGTTGCACGGTCGGCCCGTCGGACCGACCACCGGTCGCGGTGCGCGGTGAGAGCATGCCGGTGCCACCCCCGACATCCACCGAGATGCCAGCACCGCAAGCACTCCCGGAACCGGACCCGCGGCGTCCGACCATCCCGTTCTTCGACTGCACCGACGACACACTGACCTCGCTGCCCGCGCCACTCCCGCCGGGTCGGCCGCTGCAGATCGACTGCGGCGAGATCGCGGTCCCCACCGATCACGAGCAACCCGGCCGCGGACGGACCACACTCGACGTGCTGAGCGTCGGGAACCCGGGCGCACCGGAGGACCTCCCACCGCTGCTGGTGCTGGGCGACACCGGCGGCGAGTCGTCGGCGCTGGCCGCGTTGCAGCTCGCCGCGCGGGTCCAGCCCGCCATCCTGCAGCGCTTCGTCCTCGTCGGCCTCGACCGCCGCGGATCGGGAGCGGACCTGCTGGACTGCGCACCGCTCGCCGCGCGCACCTCGATGATGGACGCCGATTTCGACGGCACCAGCGACACCCAGCTGGCCTGGTTGCTCGAGGAGGCGCGCAGCGTGGTGCAGGACTGCACGATCTCGCTCGACGGCGGCCTCGGCAACTTCCGCACCACCGCGTCGACGGCCGACATCGAGACGCTGCGGATCGCCCTCGGCGTGGATCGGCTGTCCGCGATCGGGGTCGGTGACGGGGCGGCTGCGCTGGCCGGCTGGGCGCGCCAGTCGCCGCAGTCCGTCGGCCGTCTGGTACTCGACGGTCCTCCGCACCCGACGCTCGACGAGCCCGAGCTCAGCCAATCCCGCGCCGCCTCGGCCGAGGCCGCCCTCGACGCGTTCGCGGTGGCCTGCACGGCTCAGCCCGCCTGCCCGCTCGGGGCCGACCCCCGCGCGAGCGTCACCGCCATCCTCAGCCGGCTGCACGACCGGCCGCAGGCCGCCCTCGACGGGCGCCGCCTGACCGCGGGCCGGGCGGTCGCAGCAATGCTCAGCGGGCTCGGCGAGCCCGACAGCTGGCCCGCGCTGGCCGCGGCCGTCGCCGGCGTGGACACCGGCGATCCGACCCCGCTGCTCGACCTGCTGGAACCGGTGGCGGGATCGGGCGGGCGCTTCGACACGATGCTGGCCACGTCCTGCAACGACACCCGACGCAGGCTCGCTCCCGGCGAGGTCGCCGACCTGTACGGGCGGTGGCGCAGCACCTACCCCGTCTTCGGCGGCAGCACGGCGCTGCACCTGCTCGCCTGCGCGCCGTGGCCGACCGGCGGCCCACCGCCCCCCAGCGGGCCGGCCGATGGCGCGCCACCGATCCTCGTGATCGGCACCGCCGCCGACCCGCGCAACCCGGCCGACGGTTCGCGCACCACCGCCGACAGCCTGGCCTCCGCGCGATTCCTCAGCTGGCTGGGCGCCGGCACCGGTGCCTACCCGCGTACCGCCTGCGTCCGCAACGTGGTCGACGCTGACCTGCTCGGCGGTGTGATCCCGCAGCCGGAGGTCCTCTGCCCGCCGTAGTGGTCCCCGCGGGCCGTACGGGACCGCCCGGCGAGGACGCGAGGGTGTGGCTCGCGGTGATCAGGAACGGCAGTAGTGCTGCTCGACCAGCCCGACGACCAGGGACGACCGGCTCGGGCCGACGGTGTTCAGCATCGCCGGCACCACCCGGGCCAGCTCCGCTCGATCGACGCCACGGCGCAGTTGATCACAGATCGCGGCGGCGGCCTCGAACTCCGCCCGACCGCTCTTGCTGGTCGGGATGTCGGCGGCCCGCAGCGCCTCCAGGTAGGCCTGGCCGTCACCGTCACCGTCACCGTCACCGTCACCGTCGGCGCTCGGTTGCGGAGCCGCCGGAGCGCTGGTCGGGTCGACCACGCCGATCGCCGCGGGCGCCGGCTGCGGGATGGGTTCGGGAGCGGCCAGCACCACGGCCACGACCAGGACGCAGGCGACGAGGAGCAGCGCCCCGATGTCCCTCGCCCCCAGCGGCGACCGCCGAGGGGATAGCTGGGGCGGGGGTGGCTGCGGGGCGCCTGTGACCCGGGCTGCCCCGGCGGCCGGGACCCGGACCGCGGTTCCGCCGCGGAGCGGGCACCACGGCGGCGAACTCGGCCGTCGACGACTCGGTGTCCGCGATCGCGTACCGGCGCCCGCCCTGGCCGATGAGCGCGGCCACCGCGGAGCCACCGACGATCGCGACCGATTGCGCACTCCCGCTGGGCGACCGGTGTCCCGAGCATCGCGCGGTGGCGCCGACCGCATCCGCAGCCGGTCGTTCGGCGCTCTCCGGTCCGGATGCGGTCCGTTGACGAGCGCCGTCGGTGGGAGCGGCGTGCCGCCCGGTCCTTCGGGCCAATCCGCTCATCAGATGCTGTGCTCCCACCCCGCCGACGTCCGCCACCTGTCCCGACAGGCGAACGAGCCGACCCGGGAAAGAGCACGCCCGGCGCCGATCTCTCCCCTGGACGTGTGACCAGCGCCGTCGAGGACATCCTCCGCGTCGACCGCCCGGCCACCCGATCAGGAGGGTTCGCGGCGCCGGCCGTCCTCGGTCCAGTGGGACTCGACCCTCTTGCTGGGCTGGACGCGCGGGGGCTCGCCGGGCATCTTCGGGTATTCGGGCGGGTAGGGCAGGTCGCCGAGCCCGCGGTCCCGCTGATCCTCGGCGTACCAGTCCAATGCGGTCTCGAGGCCGCCGACCGCGTCGTCCATCCCGGCGTGCGGATCGCCACGATCGGCGAGCAGGCCCGGCACCGTACGCACGTCGAAGTCCTCCGGCGCGACGTCGGGAAGCGTCTCCCAGGTCAGCGGCATCGACACCGTCGCCCGCGGGCGCCCGCGCACCGACCAGGCCGAGGCCACCGTCCGGTCGCGGGCCGCCTGGTTGTAGTCCAGGAACACCCGCTCGCCGCGTTCCTCCTTCCACCACGCGACGGTGGCCTTCGTGGGCAGCCGGTCGGCGACCCGCCGCCCGATCGCGATCACCGCGTGCCGGACGTCCACGAACGACCATTCCGGACGGATCCGGGCGAAGACGTGGATGCCGCGCCCGCCCGACGTCTTCGGCCAGCCGATGAGCCGGGCCTCGTCGAGCACCTCGTGCAGCACCGCGGCCACCGCGACGGCGTCGACGAAGTCGGTCCCCGGCTGCGGGTCGAGGTCGATGCGCAGCTCGTCCGGGCGGTCGGTGTCGGCCCGCCGTACCGGCCACGGGTGGAAGTCGAAGGTGCCCATGTTGGCCGCCCACACCAGCACTGCCTGCTCGGTCGGACACAACGACTGCGCGGTGCGGCCGCTGGGGAACGTCACCTGGGCGGTCTCGACGTAGTCCGGGGCACCCTTGGGCAGGCGCTTGCCGTAGAAGGGCTCCCCTTCGACCCCGTCCGGGTAACGCTTGAGGTTCGTCGGTCGCTCGTACAGCACCCGCAGCAGCGGCTCCGCCACCGCCCGGTAGTACTCGACGACCTCGCCCTTGGTGATCCCCCGCTCCGGGAAGTAGACCCGGTCGGCGCTGGTCAGCCGCACCTCACGGGCACCGTGCGGCCCGGGGACCGTCAGCAGCACCGCTCCAGCCTTGCTCGCCACGATGCGCGACGCTACCGGCTACCCTCGAGCCATGTCCGAACTCCCCGAGCCGAAGCGATCGGCCGGGCCCGGCCGATCGGGACAGTTCGACGACGAGTTGCTCGGCCTCGATCCCGACGACCCGGAGGCGCAGGCCTTCGCGGCCCACCTGGACCGGATGCGGCGTGAGCGGCCCGCGTACACCGTGGAGGGTTACCTGGACGGCGTGCGCGAGTTCGCCGATTCCGCCAACCGCGCCGAGGGCGGCAGGCGCTGGGCCGCCGTGCTCGTCGTCCTGCTGCTGCTGGTCGCGGCGGCCTACACGGTGTGGGAAGCGCTGGTGTACGTGATGGCGAGCTGGTCGTAAGGAAGTCGTTCGGCCGGCGCCCGACCCCCGAGGGAAACCGGATCTAGGGTGGACACCATGGATCCCGTCACCGAATCCGCTGCGAAGGTCGTCAAGTCCGACGACGAATGGCGTGCGCAGCTCACCCCGGCCGAGTACCAGGTGCTGCGCAAGGCCGGCACCGAGCGTCCGTTCACCGGCGAGTACACCGACACGAAGACCCAGGGTGTCTACGAGTGCCGCGCCTGTGGGGCCGAGCTCTTCCGCAGCGACACCAAGTTCGAGTCGCACTGCGGCTGGCCGTCGTTCTTCACCCCGTTGGCCGGCGACGCGGTGATCGAGCGTGTGGACACGAGCGGAGGCATGCGACGGGTGGAGGTGGTCTGTGCGAACTGCCACAGCCACCTCGGCCACGTGTTCTCCGGCGAGGGCTACGACACCCCGACCGACCTGCGGTACTGCATCAACTCGGTGTCGCTGCGCCTGGTCCCCGGCGCCTGACCCGACGTGTCCGCCGCCGGCACCAGCCGCGCCCACGAGGTCGCGGACGAGCTGTTCGACCGGCACGGGCCGACGTTCGGCGCCGAGCTGCCCATCTACCGCGGCCACGTGCAGCGGGTGATCGGACTGGTCGGTCTGCAGGTCGACGTGCCGGCCGAGCGGGCAGGGCCGCTCGGGCTCGCCGCGTTCTTCCACGACGCGGGCCTCTGGTTCGACGGCACCTGGGATTACCTGCCGCCCTCGATCCGGCGGGCCACCGCCGAGCTGGATCCGGCCGACCGCGGACATGCGGGTCTGGTCGCCGCGATCATCGACGAGCACCACCGGCTGCGGCCCACGCGGCACCCCGACCCGCTGGTGGAGGCCGTCCGGCGGGCCGACCTGACCGACATCACGGCCGGCCTGGTGCCCTCACCCCGCGTCAGTCGAGCGGGCTACCGGGCGCTGGCCGCCGAGTACCCGGCCCGAGGTCTGCGGCCGATGCTGCTCAGGGCGTTCGGCCGGGGATTGCGCGAGTCCCCGCTGCGCCCGGCACCGATGATCAAGTTCTGAGCTGTTCGATCACGGCAGGGAGGCCACCAGTTCACCGGGTTGCACCCGCGGCCCGGTGAAGAACGGGACCTCCTCACGCACGTGGCGGCGCGCCTCGGTGGCCCGCAGGTGCCGCATGAGGTCCACGATGCGGTCGAGCTGATCGGCCTCGAAGGCCAGGATCCACTCGTAGTCGCCGAGCGCGAACGCTGGCACGGTGTTCGCCCGCACGTCCGGGTACCCGCGGGCGGCCTTGCCGTGGTCGGCGAGCATCTGCCGGCGTTCCTGCTCGGGCAGCAGGTACCAGTCCAGCGAGCGCACGAACGGGTAGACGCAGACGTAGTGCTTGGGCTCCTCGCCCGCGACGAACGCCGGGAGGTGGCTCTTGTTGAACTCGGCCGGCCGGTGCAGCGCCGCCTGGCTCCATACCGGGACGCTGGCCCGGCCGATCGCGGTGCTGCGGCGCAGATCCGAGTAGGCCGCCTGCAGGGCTTCCACGTTGTCGGCGTGCCACCAGATCAGGTAGTCCGCGTCGGCCCGCATCCCGGCCAGGTCGTACACACCGCGGACGACAACGCCCTTGCCGGCCAGCGCCTCGAGGAACTCCGTGAGCTGGGCGGCCGGCTCGGTGCGGTCCTCGCCGAGCCTGCCCGGTTCGACGCGGAACACCGACCACATGGTGTAGCGGAGGGCGTTGTTCAGCTCGGCGTAGTCGAGGCGGGCCATGGCTCCATGCTGCCATCCCGGCCGGACCGCGGCACCGGCCGCGCCCGACCCGCGGCGAGTTGGTCGACCAGGTGTTGCGCCGCGGACCGGGCCGTGCCGATGCACGCCGGGACGCCGACTCCGTGCAGGGCCGCGCCGGCCACGGCGAGACCGGCGGGCAACCCGTCCTCGATCCGGCGCACCCGCTCGAGGTGCCCCATTGCGTACTGCGGTAGCCCGCCGCCCCACCGCTGCGAGCGCACGGCCACCGGCTCCGCGGTGATCCGGGTGAGCGTGGCCAGGTCGGCCCGCACCCTGGCCACGAGCTCGGCGTCGTCCACCTGCAGGTCGGCCGCCTCCCCGAAGCGGCCGAGCGAGGCCCGCAGCCGGATCAGCCCGTCCGCGGCGAGGTGCGCCCACTTCGTGCTCGAATGCGTGACGCCCTTGACCGCGAGCGGTTCTCCGGCGGCGATCAGCGTCCCGGAGGTCGGCGGCAGCGCGGTGGCGTCGACAGCGCGGAAGGCCAACGCGACGACCACCGAGGAAGCCAGCTCGATCTCCGCGGCGGCCGCGGCCGCCGCGGGGGCGGCCACGGACAGCAGCCGGGCGGCCGCGGGCGCCGGCACCGCGAGCAGCACCGCGTCGACGTCGAGCACCTCCGAAGCGGTGGCCGGACCGAGCGTGAGCCGCCATCCCTGCGGGCGGCGGGTCAACTCCCGGACCGTGGTCCCGAGCCGCAGCCGCGGCGTGGCGGCGGCGGCGAGCGCGTCGACCAACACCCGATAACCGCCTCGCAGCGCTCCGAACACGGGGCCGGCCGGGGCGTTCCCGGCCGGCAGCACGGCGTCTGCGGCGGCGGTCAGCGACGGTGCACCGGTGTCCAGCGCCGCGGCCACCGCCGGCACGGTCGCACGCAGGCCGAGCGCGTCCACCCGCCCGGCGTAGACCCCGCCGAGGAGCGGATCGGCCAGCCGATCGGCGAGCTCGTCGCCGAACCGGTCACGCAGCAACCCACCCAGCGCCACGTCCCTGCCCGGCTCCCAGCGCAGGGCCCGATGCGGCTCGGCCACCACGTGCGCGACGGCGCCGGCCGAGAGCAGCCCGTCGAGGCGGGCGCGGCTGGTCGGCACCCCGAGCACGGTGCCGGTCGGAAGCGGCACCGTGCGGCCGGCCGCCCGGACCGAAGGGGCCGCGGACGTGGGGTGCACCTGCTCGTCGCTGCGCCCCAGCTCGGCGAGCACCTCCCCCACCTCGGGGCGGCGGGCCAGGAACGCCTCGGCGCCGACGTCGAAGGGCACCCCGGCGAGATCCACGGTGCGCAGCACCCCGCCGATCCGGGGCCGCTGCTCCAGGAGCGTGATCTCGGCATCGGGCCCGAGCAGACTGCGCAGCCGGTGCGCCGCCGCAAGTCCCGAGATCCCGGCCCCGACCACGGCCACGCGGACCGGCCCGGCCGGCTCGCCCTGCACCAGGTCGCTCGTCACCGGTGGCTACGGCGCCAGGCTGTGCACCAGCTCGACCAGCCGGGTGAGCACGTCCGGATCGGTGTCCGGAAGCACGCCGTGGCCGAGGTTGAACACGTGCCCAGGGGCGCGCCTGCCCTCGACGACGATCCGCCGCACCTCTGCGGAGATCGACCCGGGATCGGCGAACAGCACCGCGGGATCCAGGTTGCCCTGGACCGGCTTGGAGCCACCGATCCGCCGGGCGGCTTCGTCGAGCGGCACGCGCCAGTCCACCCCGACGACATCGGCGCCGGCCTCGGACATCGCGCCGAGCAGCTCGCCGGTGCCCACCCCGAAATGGATCCGCGGCACGCCCGCGGTGGCCAACCCGTCCAACACCCTGGCCGAGTACGGAAGGGCGAACTCGCGGTAGTCGCGTTCGGACAACGCGCCCGCCCACGAATCGAACAGCTGCACGGCATCCACCCCCGCGTCGACCTGGGTCAGCAGGAAGGTCGCCGTCAGGTCGGCGAGCCGGTTCATCAGCGCGTGCCACACCTCGGGGGCGGAGCGCATCAGCGCCTTCGTGCGCTCGTGGTTGCGGCTCGGCCCGCCCTCGATCATGTAGGAGGCCAGGGTGAAGGGGGCACCCGCGAAACCGATCAGCGGGGTCTCCCCCAGCTCGGCCAGCAACAGCCCGATCGCCTCGACGATCGAGGCGACCTGCTCGGGGTGCAGCTCGGGGAGCGCCCGCACGTCGGCCGCCGTGCGCACCGGCCGGTCCAGCACCGGCCCCGTGCCGGGGACGATGTCGACCCCGATGCCCGCCGCATACAGCGGCACGACGATGTCGCTGAACAGGATCGCCGCGTCGACACCGTGCCGGCGCACGGGTTGCAGGGTGATCTCGCAGACCATCGCCGGGTCGAAGCAGGCCTGCAACATCGACGACTCGGCCCGCAACGCCCGGTACTCCGGCAGCGAGCGCCCCGCCTGTCGCATGAACCAGACCGGAACCCGAGCCGGCGTGCCACCACGGGCGGCGACCAGCAACGGGGCGGAGGCAAGCGGCCGTCGCCGCCCGAGGACGGAGGGAGCGGAAGGCGGCGTCATGACCCGTCCAGTGTCCCACGACCGGTGCGTTGATCGTTGCCCGACCGGCGCGTCTCGCGGCAACGACATCCACTGCGACCTAGAGTCCACGCTCGTGCCCGAGCCGACCGCCACACCAAAGCAGTTCCAGGAGGCAGTGGCCTCGCTGCGGGCGGTACGGCCCCGTCCGGAGCTGCTGCGTTCCCCCCTCGACGCGCCGCCGCGGCTGGCGCCCTACACCTGGGCGTTCGCGTTGGAGGCCGACGCCGGCCGGCCCGGCGAGGATCTCGACGAGCCGGACACCTCGGGCCGGCTCATCCTGCTGCACGACCCGAACGGGCAGGACGTGTGGGAGGGCACCTTCCGGCTCGTCTGCTTCGTGCAGGCGCGGCTCGATCCCGAGCAGCTCGGCGACGAGATGCTGCCCGTGGTCGGCTGGTCCTGGCTCACCGAATCCCTCGACAATCGAGGCGCGGAGTATGTGGCCCTTGGCGGAACCGTCACCCAGACGTCGTCGGTCCGATTCGGCGACATCGCGGGGCCCCGCCGGGACGACGATATTGAGTTGCGCGCCTCGTGGACTCCGGTCGGAACTGATTTGACCCGGCACGCCGAGGCGTTTTGCGGACTTGTCGCATCGGCGGCCGGACTACCTCCGGTTGGCGTCCTGCCGCTCGCTCATCGCAGCTGACAGCCGTGCCTACCTGCGTTTTCGACGCTCCCTGTGATCACGGTCTCCCCCGGTCGGGTGGATCGGTATCGACATCGCTGTAACTTTCACCCACAGATTCTCGGACCGATACCAACGTTAGACCGCTTGGGGGGCTAGGCTTCCGCCACTGACACCGTCTCGGGCGGTCAGGTAACACCTAGTATCGCTCGGGGTTCTGGTGCCGGTCGGGGGGCAACGACCGACTCCAGGGAGGAACGACGTGGCCGTTGTGGGCCAGGGCGTACCAGCACGAGGCTCGACCGGGCCTGTGCTGTCGCCTGCGATGGTCCCGCACCCGCGGGAGGAACTGTTCTCGGTGCTGGTGGTCGACGACCACCCACTGCTGCGCGAGGCAATTGCCGCGCGCTTGCGCTCGATGGGCGCGGGAACGGTGTACGAGGCCGCCTCGGTTGCCGAGGCACGGGCCAGGGCCCACGCGAATGGGCCCTGCGACCTGGCAATACTGGACCTCGGTCTTCCCGACGGAAGCGGGTTGGATCTGGTGACCGAACTGCGGTCGCTTGGCTGGAACCGGTTGGTCGTGCTGGCGTCCTCGGACGACCCGTACGCCGTGCGGTCGGCCTTCCAGGCCGGAGCGCAGGCATATCTGCTCAAGTCGGCGTCGGCGGCGATCGTCACCGACGGCGTCAAGCGGGTGCTGGACGGAGGCGTCTACGCCGATCCGACGGTCGCACCGTTGCTGGCCACCGGTACCCGGGTGCCAGGCACCGACAACACCCCGCGCGAGCTGTCTGCTCGCGAGGTGGAGGTGCTGCAGCTGGTGGCCGACGGCCAGTCCAACAAGGAGATCGGCGATGCATTGAGCTTGTCGGCGCTGACCGTCAAGAGCCATCTGTCGCGGATCGGGCGCAAGCTGGGCACCGGCGACCGCGCCCAAATGGTCGCGTTGGCCATGCGGGCCGGGGTCATCCGCTGACCGAAGAAATCACCGAACTGGACGACGGGACACCGGAGCCGGTACCGCTGGTGCGGCCGGCCGATGGGCTCCCCCCCGTTGTCGTCGATCGAGGCACGCTGGCCCGCACCGCGGCGGAGTTCGCCGCGGGTAGCGGGCCGGTGGCTGTCGATGCCGAGCGGGCCTCAGGGTTCCGCTACTCCCAGCGGGCCTACCTGGTGCAACTGCGCAGGGCGGGGGCCGGAACGGCACTCGTCGACCCGATCCCGCTGGGTGGCGATCTTTCGGAGCTCACGCCGGCCCTCGCCGGTCCGGAGTGGGTGCTGCATGCCGCCAACCAGGACCTCGCGTGCCTGGCCGAGGTCGGGCTCGCGCCGGCGCGGCTGTTCGACACGGAGCTGGCCGGGCGGCTGGCCGGGCTCCCACGCGTCGGCCTCGGCCCACTCGTCGAACAGCTGCTGGGCCTGTCCCTCGAGAAGGGGCACGGCGCGGCGGACTGGTCGCGGCGGCCCTTGCCCGAGGACTGGCTGATCTACGCCGCGCTGGACGTCGAGGTGTTGATCGAGCTGCGTGACGTGCTCGCCGACATGCTCGCCGAACAGGGCAAGCTCGAATGGGCGCTCGAGGAGTTCGAGGCCGTCCGGACCGCCGGACCGCCAGCCCCGCGCGCGGAACCATGGCGGCGCACGTCCGGCATCCACAAGATCCGCAAGCCGCGCTCGCTGGCCGTGGTCCGAGCACTGTGGACGGCCAGGGACCGGCTGGCCGCCGAACGGGACATCGCGCCGGGACGCGTCCTGCCCGACATCGCGATCGTGGCGGCGGCCACGGCGATTCCGGAATCCGCAGGCGAGCTCGCCGCGATGCCGGTGTTCCGCGGCCGGGCCCAACGCAAGCTCACCAACTACTGGTACTCGGCCGTGGTGCAGGCCGCCGAGCTGTCGTCGGCGGAGCTGCCCGCCTCGACGCCGCCCAGCGACGGTCCGCCGCCCGTGGCGCGGTGGGTCGACCGGGATCCCGACGCCGCGGCCCGCCTGGCCGCGGCCCGCGCCGGGCTCGCCGAGGTGGCGCTGCTCTGGTCGATACCGGTCGAGAACCTGCTGCTGCCCGATCTGCTGCGGCGCCTGTGCTGGACCCCACCCGACGACGGCGACATCGCGGCCGCCCTGCGCGCCGGCGGTGCGCGCGAATGGCAGATCACGCTCCTGACCCCGATCCTCAAGACCGCGCTGGGCAAGACCGCAGGCTGAACAGTTCGTGCGGACGCGAGGGACCCGCCTCGCCTCATCGAGCCTGCCGCGCGAAGGCCCGGCGGAACCGGGCCATCACCGCCGCGCGGCGGACCGGATCGGCCATGTCCGACGGCCCCCAGCGGACCACCTCGACCCGAAGCTGATCACGCAGCCAGTCCTCCTGCTGTCTCTCGGCGAACAGCGCTCCGGGCTGGGTGTACCGGGCCGGATCGTCGGCCACGCCCACGACGCGGTGATCGGGCAGCCAGAAAGCGCCACGGGCACATACGGTGCCCCGCTCATCGGTGAACCGCTGGTGCAGCACCGGCCGCGGCATCCCGGCCGCGGCCAGCCACCAGCGTGAGGTCGACTCGAAAGCGCTCTCGGCGAGGGGATCCGCCCGATCGACGACGAGCGCCGCGGTACGGGCGCCCCGCCGGCCGGGCCGCCGCCTGAGCTCCGCATCGAGGTCGCACGGTGTGACCAGGCGCCGCCGCAGCGCGGCATCGGCGATCGCCAGCGCCGCCTCCGGCCGCAGCACGGAGCAGCAGTCCAGGACCAGCCGCGCGCCGGTGAGGACCGGAACCCCGTGCACCTCGAGCACTTCGGCATCATCGAACGGGCCGAGGTGCACGCGGCTCGCCGCGCCGAAACGGTTGGACGGGGCGGGCGGGCGCCGCGTGACGACCATGTCGTCGGGTGTGCTCGCCGGCAGCGGCAGGTCCAGCAGCCGGGCCGCGCTGGTGTGCGAGACCGCGACCCCGGAGCCGAGAGCGGCGATCAGTCCGGCGCACCGCGCGTGGTGCTCCGCGGCCGCGGGCGACGGGAGGCGTGGCACGAAACCGGGATCGCGGTAGACGCCGCGGCGGGCCCGGCACCACTCCCCCGAACCCAGCAAGCGGCGGATCACCGTCGCGTCGGCGCCCAGCCGTTCGCTTCGGGCCGCCGTGATCACACCCCCGTGTGCGCCGGCGTGCTCCCGCATCCGCGCGCTGACCGCCCGCAGCCGGGGACTGAGCGGCTCCCGATGTCTGCCCACAACCGCAGCGTGCCCAGCGCGGCGCCGTCGTGCCTCCGACCATCCACAGGCCGTCCACCCTGTGGATCAACTCGGCAGCAGCACCGTGACGCTCAGCCCGCCTCCTGGTACCGGTTCCGCGCGCACGGTGCCCCGGTGCGCGCTCACCACCGCGCGCACGATGGACAGCCCCAGTCCCGAGCCGCGGACCGCGCCTGTGCGCTCCACCGGGCCTCGGCGGAACGGCTCGAACAGCTCGGGCACCCGGTCGGCCGGGATGTCCGGGCCGCTCGAGGTGACCCGCAGCTGCGCCGCGGCCGCGGTCGCGGCGGTGCAGACCTCCACCCAGCCGCCCGCGACGTTGTGCCGAACCGCGTTCTCCAGCAGGTTGCCGGCCACCCGCTCCAGCAGCACCGGGTCTCCCCTGGTCGGAGCGGGCGCGATCCGGACCTGCATCCGCAGACCCCGGTCGGCGGCCTCGGAGCGGACCATCGCCAGCGCCGGCCGGACGGCGTCGGCCAGGTCGACCGGCACCACATCGGTCAGCCCGGCCCCCTCCGTGTGCGCCAGTAGCAGCAACCCGGCGATCAGGTCGTCGGCGCGGCGGGTGGCGTCGCGGACCACCGCACCCATCCGGCGCAGCTCGGCCACGTCGGCGTCCGGGTCGGACAGCGTCACCTCCACCTCGGTCCGCAACACCGACAGCGGGGTACGCAGCTCATGGCTGGCGTTGGCCACGAATCGGCGCTGCGCGTCGAAGGCCGCCTGCAGGCGGTCCAGCATCGCGTCGAACCCGGCGGCCAGCTCGGCCACCTCGCCGCGCGCATCGCGCAGCCCGGTGCGCGTGTCCAGCGACTCGACGCTGAGCCGGCGCGCGGTGGCGGTGACCGCGTGCAGCGGCCCCAGCACCCGGCCGACCAGCATCCACGACACCAGCGCTGCCGCGATCACCACCAGGGGGAACGCCACGAGGCCGGCCCGGAGCACGTCGTTGCGGGCCGCAGCGCCCACGGCGTCGCTGACCTGGGAGGCCGGCACGTCGCGATCACCGACCCGGACCGTGCTGCCGGGCGGGAGGGCGGGCACGCTGCGTGCCACGCCACCGACGAGCAGCCAGCCCAACCACAGCAACAACGCGCTGACCAACGCCACGAGCGCGGTGGACAGCGCCGTCAGCCGGGGACGCAACCCGGTGCGCCGCATCCCGGCCTTCACCGCGGGGGCCACGGCGGTCAGCCCGCAGCCGGTACCCGATACCCGGAGCCCACCACGGTCTCGATCAGTCCGGGATCGCCGAGTTTCTTGCGCAGGGTCATCACGGTGACCCGCACGGTCGTCGTGAACGGGTCGGCGTTCTCGTCCCAGACCCGCTCCAGCAGCTCCTCGCTGCTCACGACGGCCCCGCCGGCCGCGAGCAGCACCTCCAGCACGCCGAACTCCTTGCGGGTGAGGTCCACCGGTCGATCGGCGCGGAGCACCGTGCGCTTGGCCGGATCCAGCGCAAGATCACCCGCCGTGAGCAGCGGTGGGACCGCCGGAGTGGCCCGCCGGCCCAGCGCCCGGCAGCGGGCGACCAGCTCGGCGAAGTCGAAGGGTTTGGCCAGGTAGTCGTCGGCTCCGCGGGACAGCCCGTCGACCTTGTCGGCCAGGGTGCCGCTGGCGGTGAGCATCAGCACGCGGGTGGTGGCTCCGGAGGCGACGATCTCCGCGCACAACCGGTCACCGGACATCCCGGGCAGATCCCGGTCGAGCACCACCACGTCGTAGCGGGTGACCGCGGACTTCTCGTGCCCGGTGTCGCCGTCGTAGGCCACGTCGACCGCCATGCCCTCGCGGCGGAGCCCGCGCGCAACGGCGTCGGCCAGCTGCTGCTCGTCCTCGACGATGAGCACCCGCATCAGTGGGCCTGCTCCCCGGCGCCGCCGCTCTTCCCGACGCCCGGTCCTGGTCGCTCGCCGGCGTGCCGAGCAGCGCTGCGGCCCACTCGGTGACCCGCCGGGCCACGCCCTGCGCGGTCAGCCCGATCCCCGCCAGCACGTCGTCGCGGCTGCCGTGTTCCAGGAACCGCTGCGGGACGGCCAGATCACGCACCGGGACGTCGCATTCGGCCGACCGCAGCCGCTCCGCCACCGCGGAGCCGAAACCGCCGTGCCGTCCACCGTCGGAGACGGTGACCACCAGCCGGTGCCGCCGGGCCAGCTCGACGATCACATCGGGCACCGGCAGCACCCAGCGCGGGTCGATCACCGTGACCGCGACACCCTGGCGGGCGAGGCGCTGCGCCGCCACGACACCCAGCTCCCCGAACACGCCGGCGCACACCAGCAGGACCGCTGGTTCCTCCGCGTCGACGCCCCGCTCGAGCGATGCCGTCTCGTAGAGCACGTCGACCCCGTCGACCCGCCGCACCGCAGGCACCGATTCGATCACGGCACCCTTCGGGAAGCGGATCGCGGTCGGACCGTCGGTGATCGCGACGGCCTCGGCCAGCTCCTCGCGCAGCGTCGCGGCGTCCCGCGGCGCGGCCACCCGCATGCCGGGCACGATCCCGAGTATCGACAGGTCCCACATCCCGTTGTGCGAGGGCCCGTCGTTGCCGGTGACTCCCGCCCGGTCCAGGACGAGGGTGACGGGCTGGCCGTGCAGGGCCACGTCCATCAGCAGCTGGTCGAAGGCCCGGTTCAGGAACGTCGAGTACAGCGCCACCACCGGATGCAGCCCGCTCATGGCCAACCCGGCAGCTGCCGTGAGCGCGTGCTGCTCGGCGATGCCCACGTCGAGGCAACGGTCCGGGAAGGCCTCGGCGAACGGGGCCAGCCCGGTGGGGCCGAGCATCGCCGCAGTGATCGCCACGACGTCGTGGCGGCGGGCGCCGAGCGCGACCATCTCCTGGGCGAACACGCTCGTCCAGCCGACCGTGGGGGGTGCGGTCGGCAGTCCCGTCTCCGGGTCGAAGGCGGCCGGGCTGTGCATCTGCTCGGCCGCGTCGTTCTCCGCGGGCGGATAACCGTTGCCCTTGCGGGTCACCGCATGGACGATCACCGGCCCGGCGAAGTGCCGGGCCCGCCGCAGCGCGGACTCCAATGCGCCGATGTCGTGTCCGTCGATCGGGCCGAAGTACTTCAGCCCGAGGTCGGAGAACAGCTCCTGCGGGCTCAACGCGTCCTTGACGCCCGCCTTCAGCGCGTGCAATCCCGCGTAGATCGGCCCGCCGACCACCGGCGTGCGGGCCAGCGCCTGCTTGCCGGCCTCCAGCAGCCGCTCGTATCCGGGTTGCAGGCGCAGCGAGGCCAGCCGATCGGCCAGCCCACCGATCGTCGGTGCGTAGGAGCGGCCGTTGTCGTTGACGACGATCACGACGTTGCGGTCGTGGCCGGCGGCGATGTTGTTGAGCGCTTCCCAGGCCATCCCGCCGGTCAGCGCACCGTCGCCGATCACCGCCACGACGTGGCGCTGCTGCCCGGTGAGCGCGTATCCACGCGCGACGCCGTCGGCCCACGACAGCGAGGTGGACGCGTGGCTGTTCTCGACGTGGTCGTGCTCGCTCTCGGCGCGGCTCGGGTAGCCCGACAGACCACCGGTCTTCTTCAGCCGGTCCCAGCCGTCCTGCCGCCCGGTCAGCATCTTGTGCACGTAGGCCTGGTGGCCGGTATCCCAGATCAGGGTGTCCCGGGGGCTGTCGAACACCCGGTGCAACGCGATGGTCAGCTCGACGACGCCCAGGTTGGGCCCCAGGTGCCCGCCGGTGCGGGACACCGAGCTGACGAGCTCGCGACGGATCTCCCCGGCCAGCGCGGTGAGCTCATCGGCATCGAGCCGTTTCAGGTCGCTCGGACCGCGGACGGAACGCAGCAAGGTCACCCGGCCAGCTTACGGACGCCCGCGGGCCGGCTGCCGCGCGCGACTCACGCAACAGGCTGCCGGGCCGCCGGCACCACGGCGGGCGCGGCGGTGCCGGCGATCCGCACCCGGTTGCGGCCACCGTGTTTCGCCGCGTAGAGCGAGGCGTCGGCGATGCTCAACGCCTGGTCGAGGGTGGCGGCGTGGGTCGGAAGCACCGCGCCGCCGATGGAGACGGTGATACGCGACACGGTGGCGGCGCTTCCCGCCGCGTCGACGGTCACGGCCAGCTCGAACACGCGCTTCCGGATGCGTTCGGCGACGGTTTGCAGAACCACCGACCCGTCCGGACCCGTCGGGAGGTCGCGCAACAGCACCACGAACTCCTCGCCGCCGAACCGGCCGACCACGTCCTGGGCCCGCGAACCGGCCCGCAGCTCGGCGGCGACCGCGATCAGCACGTCGTCGCCCGCCAGGTGGCCGTGCACATCGTTGACGGTCTTGAAGTGATCGAGATCGAGCATCAGCACGGCCGCCGCGCCGCCACCCCGCTCCAGCTGTTCCACCGTGCGGGTCGCCTGGGAGCGCCAGGCGGCGGCATTCAGCAGACCGGTCTTGGCGTCGGTGCTGGCCACCTCTTCCAGCTGGCGGACCAGCACCGCACGGTGCAACACCACGATGGGCGGCAGCACGAGCGCGACGAGCCCAGGCGCGGACGACAGTGCGACGGCGGCCAGCGCCCCCATGCAGAGGGTGGCCACCTCGAGGGCGTTGTCGTCCCAGCGGCCGATGAGGTCACGGGCTCCGGCCCGCTCGTCACCTTCCCGGTCGTCGCTGAGCGCGATCGCGCCGGCCACCAGCAGCGTGTTGACCGTCACGTAGAGCAACACGGCCAGACCGATCCCGACAACACCGGCCACGTCCCCGGCCTCGGTCGGCACGCCGCCCGCCTCGCTCACCACCGCGTGCGCCACGCCTGCGGCCAGCACGACGGTGGCGGTCGTGTAGACGTGGCGGTACAGCGCGAACGTTCGCCGGCCGCCACACGCGCCACCACAGGTGGATGTAGACCACCACGATGACGGCTGCGGCCAACATCGGAGGCAGCAGCAGCGCGGCCGCGAAAGTCCAGACCGAGCTGAGGTCGAAGTAGGAGCGCTCCGCGTTGCGGCGGCGGATCCGCTCGACGCCGGTCGCGAGCTCGGTGTGCACCAGGCTGAGCAGGGTCAGGAAGGCGGCGAGGGTGAACTCGCCGAGGGTCGGCGCAGCGATCGAGGAGACGACGAGCAGGGCGGCGACGGCCTCCACGGTGAGGACGACCAGCACCGCTCGGACCGGGAGCCGGCCCCGTCTCGCACCGACCAGGGACGCACCGGTCGGGTACGACGCTTCGACCACGACGGAGATCCTCCTTTTCGGCCGCTCAACAGCTACTCGGCGAGGTTAGTAAGACTGCTCCGGCGTGTCAGGGGGACGGACGTCCCACATGGGGGTGGTTCTGCGCGACGAATCAACTACGCTACGTGAGGGATTCGGAGGTGTCTGTGACCGTCTCAGGAACGGGCCACGGGCCGTTCAGCTGCGATGAGGTGCATGGGGACGGGCGCTGTCGGCACCGCGAGCCCCATTCGCACCCTGTTCCGGCCGTCTCGTTTGGCGGAGTACAACGCGGTATCGGCGATCTGCAACACGGCTTGCAGATCCGGGCCGTTACCGGGGTGGACCGCGCCACCGATCGAAACCGTCAGATTCGAGACGGTCAGCGGACCGTCGGGAGTGGGAATCTCGACGCACAGGCTCTCGACCCGGCGGCGCATTCGTTCGGCCACGGCCTCGAGCTCCGCCACCGCGCCACCGGGCAGCGCGGCCAGCAGCACGACGAACTCCTCACCACCGAACCGGCCAACCAGATCCCGGTCGCGAACCTCACTGCGCAGCGCGTCGGCCACGGCGGCCAGCACGTCGTCGCCTGCCACGTGACCGTAGGTGTCGTTGACCCGCTTGAAGTGGTCCAGGTCGAGCACCAGCACCCCACGGGGGCTGGCGTCCCGGTTGCTCCTCGTCAGCGCCCGCTCGGCCTGCGAGTGCCAGGCCGCGGCGTTGAGCAGCCCGGTCTTGAGATCGGTGCGGGCCGCCTCGGCCAACTGGTGGACGAGGACCGCCCGGTGCAGCACCAGTACGGGCGGCAGCACGAAGATCCCCAGCCACGGATTGATCGAGAGCACCACCGCGGTCAGACCGCCGAGGGACAGCGTGGCGAGCTCGAGGACGTTGGCCTCCCAGTCGCCGAACGCCGTGAGCAGATCGGGCTTGGAACTGCTGACGGCAATGGCCCCGGCGACCAGGCAACTGTTCACCGTCGTATACGTCAGCAACGCCATGATGAGGGCGAAAAGCCAGCCGAGCGAACTCAGTCCGGCCATCACGGCGGATGCGGCGAGACAGGCCAGTACCACGGTTGTCGTGGTGAACACCTGGCGGTACGGAGGTGTCCGTGGACGATAGGAACGCCACCACAGATGCGTACAGAGAATGATGGCGACAAATGCGGCGACCGGCGGCGGCAGCAGTATCGCTGCGGCAAACGTCCACACCGAGCACAAGTCGACGTGCGCTGTCTCGGTGACCCGCCGACGGACGCTCTCGACCCGCTCCGCTATCTCCGTGTGTGCCATGCCGAGACAACAAAGAGTGAGCGTTAACACCAGCAGTTGGTGATCGAATCTGACGTACCGTATTTGGGCGAGCACAAGCGCCGACGAGGTGATCTCGACCGTCAACACGGGGAGCAGTACACGACGGGGAAGGGACCAGATGGCCCAACGCCGAATGGCGCGCGATCCGTGATGGGTCACTATCGGACCAGAGCGTTCCGCAACTTCGCTGGACATGCAGGTTCTACCGCTCCCCTCACTAGCGGCCGAGGATAGTGGACGGGCGCGGACGTTGTCACTGACGCCACCTCCCACCGGCGTGACCAGTGACGTTCGACACGAGGCTCGCTGTGGTAGCTCCGGCGGGCCGGGAGGAGCAGGCGTGACCGAGTGCACGTTGCCGGGCCGTCCCGGAACCACAAGGCCCGTTACCGACCACTGGCCGGCGAGACCGCATGGTCGACCGCGCCGGGCCACGCGCCGCAGTAATAAGACGACCAACTGAATCTCATTGCCGAGCGGCACGTAACAGAATTCGGCGTGCCGACGATCGACGGCCGAATCGAGCCGTATTCCTCCGTCTCGGAGAGGAGCCGTGCAGTGCGCAACAAGAACTGGTGACGCATTCCTGCCACACCGACCCTCGACCGGACAAGGGAGCAGTCATGCGCAACAAGAACTGGTGACCACAATGGGGTACTGCGGGGGCCCGGTAGGCCGGGCGCAATCAGCCGAAGCACTGTCAGAGCGCTGAACGCCCGGCCCACGGAGCAGCCCGCTCCCGTGCGACCGCCCCCATCAGGGCAACCACTTCACCCACACCGCTCGACCATCACCGATGGCCCCGGAACCCACCGGCTAGTCGGTGCCCGCGGTCATGGAGAGCAGATCGGCGACGTGCGCGGTCTCGTTGACCGTCCGCACGACACGCCGCCCGTCCCGGCCGGCCAGCACCCGGGTGATGCCGGCGTAGTCGAGCGGGAACGCCAGCGGCCGCGACATCCCGAGCAGCCGGGCCAGCCAGACATTGATCACCCCGGCGTGCGCCACGACGACCACCGTGTCCCGGCCGGGGTGCGCGGCGACGATACGTTCGAGTGCCGCGTCGACGCGGGCGGTGAACGCGCCGACATCGACGTGTTCCGGCAGCAGCCCGGCCAGGATCCGCTGCCAGCCGGGCGGGTCGAGCCGGGCCATCTCGTGCACCGGCACGTAGTGCGCCGCGTCGGCGTCGTACTCGCGCAGCTCGTCGACGACCTCGGGCTCGCGGTGCAGCGCCGCGGCCAGGGGAGCCGCGGTCGCCCTGGCCCTGGCCAGCGGGCTGACGTAGATGCCGGCCACGTTCTGGCCGAGCGCCGCGACCAACCGGTCCGCCTGGCGCAGCCCGAGTGCCGTGAGCGCCGGATCGGCCGGGCGGCCGGAGCGCCGGCCACCGACATCGCATGGCCCGTCGATGCGGTCGGAAGCATGCACGCGTTCCGGCAGCGCGTGCCGGACCAGGATCAGCTGCACGCTCCGGTCAGTCCGGCACGGCGGCGCCGTGCCCGGCCGCGCGCAGCACGGCTCGCAGCCGGTCGCGGTGACTGTCCTGCTCCGCCTCGTCGACAAAGGCTGCGGCGTTGGCGAAGTCGAAGGCCGCCATGTTCCAGGCCGGGAAGACGTGCACGTGCAGGTGCGGCACCTCGAATCCGGCGACCAGCAGCCCGATCCGGGGCGGCTGCCAGATGACCCGCACCGCAGCGCCGATGGCGTGCGAGACGGACGTGAGGTGCGCGAGCAGCGCGCTGTCCGCGTCGACCCACTGGTCGACCTCGACGCGCGGCACCACCAACGTGTGCCCCGGGCCGAGCGGGTTGATCGAGAGGAAACCGACGACGTGCTCGTCCGACCAGACGAACCGGCCGGGCAGGTCACCCTCGATGATCTTCGTGAAAACGGTACTCATCGAGGCGAGACCCTATCGGTGTTCCGCCCGCACGCGGCATAGCCTTCGCGCATGGCCCGCAGCATCGCGACCAACACCACCGTCGGCCGCACCGAGCTTGTCGAGTTCCTCCGACCCCGGCACCGGGTGATCCTGCTTACGCCTCGGCTCGACGGCGGCTGGCAGGGCTCCCCCGTCACGTCAGGGGTCGACGCCGAGGGCCGGATCGTCATCTCCACCTATCCGGAGCGGGCGAAGGCCACCAATGTCGCACGGCACGGACGGGCTGCGGTGGTGGCGCTGTCGGACGACTTCAACGGCCCGTGGGTGCAGGTCGAGGGGCCTGCTGAGCTGCTTGTCCTGCCTGCTGCGGTGGAGCCGCTCGTCGAGTACTTCCGGTCGATCTCGGGCGAGCACCCCGATTGGGACGAGTACCGGGCGGCGATGACCGCGCAGGGCAAGGCGCTGATCCGGATCACTCCGGAGCGCTGGGGCCCGATCGCCACCGGCGGCTTTCCGGCCCGACTCGGCTGAGCGCCCGGCGCCGCGTCCGAACGGTGGCCGGATCGGCGTCCCGGTAGCCTCGCACCGGCGGGATCGAGCCCGTCCAGCGACGTGGAAGAGCTCGGCCGGGGTCGAGCGTGAGATCGATGAGCACGGAGGAACCCATGCGGCCGTGGCCGGGCCATGCCTACCCCCTCGGCGCCACCTACGACGGCTCCGGGACGAACTTCGCGATCTTCTCGGAGGTCGCGGAGCGGGTGGATCTGTGCCTGTTCAGCTCCCGCGGCAAGGAGAGCAAGGTCCGGCTCACCGAGGTGGACGGGTTCGTGTGGCACGGCTACCTGCCCGCCGTCGAGCCGGGCCAGCGCTACGGCTACCGGGTGCACGGGCCCTACGACCCGGAGCAGGGGCAACGCTGCAACCCGCACAAGCTGCTGATCGACCCGTACTCCAAGGCCCTCGACGGGCCGGTGGTCTGGAACGAGGCCGTGTTCGGCTATCCGTTCGGTGATCCGGACGGCCGCAACGACGCCGACTCCGCCCCGTTCGTCCCGAAGTCCGTGGTCGTCAACCCGTTCTTCGACTGGGGCTCGGACCGGGCACCGCGCATCCCCTACCACGAGACGGTGATCTACGAGGCGCACGTCCGCGGGCTGACGATCGCCCACCCGGAGATCCCGGCGGAGATGCGCGGCTCCTACACCGGGCTCGCGCACCCGGTGATGATCGATCACCTGAAGCGGCTCGGCGTGACCGCCGTCGAGCTGATGCCGGTGCACGAGTTCCTCAACGACCACCACCTGCAGGAAAAGGGGCTGTCCAACTACTGGGGCTACAACACCATCGCGTTCCTGGCCCCGCACCACGCCTACGCCATGTCCGGCAGCCGTCCGGGCAACCAGGTGCAGGAGTTCAAGGCGATGGTCCGCGACCTGCACGACGCGGGCATCGAGGTGATCCTCGACGTGGTCTACAACCACACCGCCGAGGGCAACGACATGGGCCCGACGCTGAGCCTGCGCGGCATCGACAACGCGGCCTACTACCGCCTGGTCGAGGGCGATCCGCGGTACTACATGGACTACACCGGCACCGGCAACTCGCTGAACGTGCGCAACCCGCACACCCTGCAGCTGATCATGGATTCGCTGCGGTACTGG
Source organism: uncultured Actinomycetota bacterium (assembly GCA_963841985.1). Taxonomy (GTDB): domain Bacteria; phylum Actinomycetota; class Actinomycetes; order Mycobacteriales; family Pseudonocardiaceae; genus Pseudonocardia. Next base: position 73,611 of record CAWJFD010000005.1, on the reverse strand, counting down.
GTCACCGAGATGCACGTCGACGGCTTCCGCTTCGACCTGGCGTCCACGCTGGCCCGCGAGTTCTACGACGTCGACCGGCTGAGCGTGTTCTTCGACCTGGTGCAGCAGGACCCGGTGATCAGCCAGGTCAAGCTGATCGCCGAGCCGTGGGACGTCGGGCCCGGCGGCTACCAGGTGGGCAACTTCCCCCCGCTGTGGACGGAATGGAACGGCAAGTACCGCGACACCGTGCGCGACTTCTGGCGCGGCGAGCCGGGCACCCTCGGCGAGTTCGCGTCCCGGTTGATGGGCAGCTCCGACCTCTACCAGGCCGACGGCCGCCGCCCGTTCGCGTCGATCAACTTTACGACCGCGCACGACGGCTTCACCCTCGCCGACCTCGTCTCCTACAACCACAAGCACAACGACGCCAACGGCGAGGGCGGCAACGACGGCGAGAGCCACAACCGGTCGTGGAACTGCGGAGTGGAGGGACCGACAGACGACGCCGCGGTGCTGGAGCTGCGGGCGCGTCAACAGCGCAACTTCATCACCACCCTGCTGCTCAGCCAGGGCGTGCCGATGCTGCTGCACGGCGACGAGCTGGGTCGCACCCAGGGCGGCAACAACAACGTGTACTGCCAGGACAGCGAGATCGCCTGGGTCGACTGGTCGCTGGCCGGAAAGAACGCGGGCCTGATCGGTTTCACCGCAGGCGTGGTGGCGCTGCGGCACGGGCATCCGGTCTTCCGCCGCCGCCGCTTCTTCGCCGGCCGGCCGATCCGGTCCAGTCGCAGGGGAGCGCTGCCCGACATCGCCTGGTTCACCCCGGCCGGCCAGCAGATGACCGAGCAGGACTGGGATTCCGGCTTCGGCAAGTGCGTGGTCGCCTTCCTCAACGGCGACGGCATCACCGAGGCCGACAACCGGGGTGCTCGGGTCACCGACGACTCGTTCCTGCTCTTCCTCAACGCGCACTACGAGGACATTCACCTCACCCTGCCGGGCACCGAATTCGGAGCCAGCTGGGCGATCGTCGTGGACACCGCGGCCGGCGAGGTGATCACCCTGTCCACCGGTCCCGGCATGGTGGCCGCCGAACCGCCCATCGTGGCGGGGGGCGCGGTGCACACGATCCCGGCGCGGTCGGTGCTGGTCCTGCAACGCACCGATCCCGCCTGACCTGAGCTCGCCTCCGTCGTTCCGCCCGCCCCCTGCCCGAGGAGAGTCGTGTCCGTCGCGCCGTCGTCCACCTACCGGCTGCAGTTCTCGAAGGACTGCACGTTCGCCCAGGGGATGGAGCTGCTGCCCTACCTCGACGCGCTGGGCGCGGGGCGCTGTACGCGTCGCCGCTGCTGGCCGCCGGGGCCGGCTCCAACCACGGGTACGACGTCGTCGACCCCACGCGGGTGTCCGAGGAGCGCGGCGGTGAGCAGGCCCGCCGGGAGCTGGTGGCCGCGGTGCACGAGCGCGGGCTCGCCTTCGTGCTCGACATCGTGCCCAACCACGTGGGTGTGGAGGTGCCGCAGGCGAACCCCTGGTGGTGGGACGTGCTGGCGCTGGGCCGGGAATCGGAGTTCGCGGGGTATTTCGACATCGACTGGTCCGCCGGCCCGATCCTGCTCCCGATCCTGGATGCCGACCAGGAGAAGGCGCTGGGCGAGCTCGGGCTGTCCGAGGACCGCACCGAGCTGCGCTACTACGAACATGCGTTCCCGGTGGCCCACGGCACGGCCGAGGGCGGCACGCCGCAGGAGGTGCACGAGCGCCAGCACTACCGTCTGGTCTCCTGGAAGCGGGGCGCGAGTGAGCTGACCTACCGGCGCTTCTTCGACGTCTCCACGCTCGCCGCGGTACGGGTGGAGATCCCCGAGGTCTTCGAGGCGACCCACCGCGAGGTGCTGCGCTGGGTCGCCGAGGACGGGATCGACGGTCTGCGCGTCGACCACCCGGACGGGCTGTCGGATCCCGGTGGTTACATGCGCATGCTGCGGGCGGCGATCGGGCCGGAGCGCTGGCTGGTGGTCGAGAAGATCCTCGGGGTCGGTGAGGCCCTCCCGGCGTCCTGGCCGGTCGACGGCACGTCCGGCTACGAGGCCCTGCGCGAGATCGGCGGCGTGTTCGTCGACCCTGACGGGGAGGGGCTGCTCACGCAGTTCGCCGCCGAGCACACCGGCCGCAAGGAGTCCCTGCACGAAGCCGAGCACGCCGCCCGCCTCGCAGTGGCGCAGACGACTCTGGCCGCCGAGGTGAACCGCATTCGTGAGTGCGGAGCAGTGCTGGAACACGGCTCCGCACTCACGACCGACGCCGTCGCCGAACTGCTCTGCACGTTCCCTGTGTACCGTTCCTACCTCCCGGAGGGGCGCGAGGCGCTGGACACCGCGGTGTCGGCGGCGCGGGTCCGGCGGCCTGATCTGGCCGAGCAGCTGGCCGCCGTCCACGCCGCGATGCTCGCCGACCCGCAAGGGGAGCTCGCCACCCGGGTGCAGCAGACCTCGGGCATGGTGATGGCCAAGGGAGTGGAGGACACCACCTTCTACCGCTGGAACAGGTTCGTCGCGCTCAACGAGGTCGGCGGCGACCCGGCCCGTTTCGGCGTCTCCCCCGGCGAGTTCCACGCCGCGTCGGCCGCCCGCGAGGCGTCCTGGCCGCAGACCATGACCACGCTGTCCACACACGACACGAAACGCTCCGAGGACGTCCGGGCGCGGCTGGCGGTGCTGGCCGAGATCCCCGGTGAGTGGACCGCCACGATGCGGCGGTGGGCGGCACGGCATCCGCTGCCCGACCGATCACTGGAACTGCTGGCCTGGCAATGCCTGGTCGGGGCCTGGCCGCTGTCCGCCGAGCGGCTCGCCGGCTACCTGGGGAAGGCCGCGAAGGAAGCCAAGCTCGTGACCAGCCACGTCGACGCGGTGCAGGAGGTGGACGAGGCGATCGCGGGCTGGCCAGCGCAGGTGCTGGGCGACACCGAGCTCGTCGCCGACATCGAGCGGTTCGTCGAGCGGATCTCCGGGCCGGGCCGGTCGAACTCGCTGGGGCAGAAGCTGCTGCAGATCGCCGGACCGGGTGTGCCGGACGTCTACCAGGGCACCGAGCTGTTCGAGTACTCGTTGGTCGACCCGGACAACCGCCGGCCGGTGGACTGGGCGGCGCGCCGCGAGCTGCTCGCCCGGCTCGATGACGGCTGGCTGCCCGAGATCGATGCCGACGGCGCGGCGAAACTGCTCGTCACGGCCAGCGCTCTGCGCCTACGCCGGTACCGGCCGGAAGTGTTCGCGGGATACCGACCGCTCGCGGCCGACGGTCCGGCGGCCGAGCACGTGGTCGCGTTCCGGCGCTCCCCCGCGCTGGTCGCCGTGGCCACCCGACTGCCCGCTCGGCCTGGAAGCCGACGGAGGCTGGCGGGACACCGTGCTCTCCCTGCCCGAGGCGGCGACCGACTGGTGGGACGTCATCACGGGAGCGCCGGTGGAGCAGTCCGCGCCACGGATGGCCGATCTGTTGAGTCGGTATCCCGTGGCGCTACTGGTCCGACCAGCGTAGCTCAACTCCCCCATACATCCCATGTCAGATCGGCAGTTGCGAGCCGAAACCGCCGGTCCGGCGCTGACGCCGTCACGCATCCGATGAGCAGGCCGAATCTGTCTGGGTGCGGCGCTCTACGGCTTGTCGGAAGGTGCAAACGGATCACATTCGATACGCTGACCGGCGTTCCGACATGGGACGTCTGGCGGGAGCGCAGTCGGGGCGTAGGAGGGGGAGAATGGCCGCGCCGATGACCGAGCGGGCGATCGTCAGGATCCGTCAGCTGATCATCGACGGCCATCTGGTTCCCGGCAGCAGGCTACCTCCCGAACACGAACTGGCTGCCCTCGTCGGCTCGTCCCGCAACACCACCCGGGAAGCCGTCCGGGCCCTGGTCACCGCTCGGGTGCTGGACGTGCGCCGCGGCGACGGGACGTTCGTCACGAGCCTGCGCCCCGAACTGCTTCTCGGCAGCATCGCCTCGGCGGTCGACCTGATGTGCGACGAGAGCTCGCTCGAACTGGTCGAAGTGCGCCGGGTGCTGGAGACCGCCACCGCCGAGCTCGCGGCACAGCGGATCGATCGCGCGGAGCTCGCGGAGCTGAGCCGCGAGCTGGAGCTGATGCGGCAGGCGGTCGACGATCGGGAGGAGTTCGTCCGGCACGACCTGGCCTTCCACGACGTCCTGTCGGCCGCCGCGGGCAACGCGACGATGGCCACATTGCTGGCCGGGCTCTCGCGCCGCACGCTGCGCAACCGATTCGGAGCGCCCCCGCTCGGCGGTGAATCCCGCCAACGCACCATCGACGAGCACCAGGCGATCCTGGACGCGATCGAGGCCGGCGATCCGGTGCTGGCCAGAGCAGCGGCAACCATGCACGTCGCCACCATGGAGGCCGCTCTGCGGGCGGCGCTCGGCTACCCGTCGACCGTCGCGGCCGGCAGCCGATAGCGGGATTGCGCACACCCGGCGCGGCGAGCCGCGCAGTTCACGACGGTTCCAGGCATGATCGATCGGTGGCCGAATTCGAAGTCTGGGCGCCGGAACGGGATCGGGTCCGGGTGCTGGTGGACGGGACGACGCGCCCCATGGTGCGCGACGACGCCGGCTGGTGGCGGGCGACGGTCGCCGAGGCGGGTCCGAGCAGCTCCTACGCGTTCCTGCTCGACGACGATCCGACGCCGCTGCCCGATCCGCGCTCGCTGCGGCAGCCGGCCGGGGTGCACGGTGCCTCCCGGGTGTACGACCCGGACAGCTTCATCTGGACCGACCATTCGTGGACCGGCCGGCAGCTGGCCGGCAGCGTGCTGTACGAGCTGCACATCGGCACCTTCACCGCGGAGGGCACGTTCGGCTCCGCCATCGAACGGCTCGACCACCTCGTCGGCCTGGGCGTCGACCTGGTCGAGGTGCTGCCGGTCAATGCCGTGGACGGGCCGCGGAACTGGGGCTACGACGGGGTCGGCTGGTATGCGGTCACCGAGAACTACGGCGGTCCGGACAGCTTCAAGCGGTTCGTGGACGCCTGCCACGCCCGCGGGATGGGTGTGGTCCTCGATGTCGTCTACAACCACCTCGGCCCGTCGGGTGCCTACCTCGACCGTTTCGGACCGTATTTCGCCGGCAGCAACATCTGGGGCCCCTCGATCAATCTCGACGGCCAGCACTCGGAGCCGGTCCGCCGGTTCGTGATCGACAACGCGCTGATGTGGCTACGCGACTTCCACATCGACGGGTTGCGGCTGGATGCCGTGCACGCGCTGCACGACGATCGGGCCGTGCACCTGCTCGAACAGCTCGCGACCGAGGTGGAGTCGCTGTCCACGCACCTGGGGCGCCCGCTGTCCCTGATCGCCGAGTCCGACAAGAACGATCCGCGGATGATCACCAGCCGGGAGGGCGGCGGCTACGGGCTGCACGCCCAGTGGTGTGACGACATCCACCACAGCCTGCACACCTTGCTCACCGGCGAGGCACAGGGCTACTACGCCGATTTCGGGGCGGCCGGCCTCACCGGGCTCGCCCACGTGTTCCGCCGCGCGTTCCTGCACGAGGGCGGCTGGTCGAGCTTCCGGCAGAGCAACCACGGGGCGCCGGTCGACACCCATCGGCTTCCCGGGTACCGGTTCCTGGCCTACCTGCAGAACCACGACCAGATCGGCAACCGGGCCACGGGAGATCGGCTCAGCGCGACCCTCTCCCCCGGGCTGCTGGCCTGCGGCGCGGCGCTGGTGCTGAGCGGGCCGTTCACCCCGATGATCTTCATGGGTGAGGAGTGGGGTGCCAGGACGCCGTGGCAGTTCTTCTCCTCGTTCCCGGACGACGCGCTCCGCGAGGCCGTTCGGGTGGGTCGGACCGCGGAGTTCGGCGAGCACGGATGGGGTGATGTCGAGGTGCCCGATCCGGGCGCCGAGTCGACGTTCCTCGATTCGAAGCTGGACTGGGAGGAGCTCGACGACGAGCCGCACTCGACCCTGCTTCGCGTCTACCGGGAGCTGATCGCGCTGCGCCGGGGGTGGCCCGAGCTGTCCGATCCGTGGTTGGACAAGGTCGACGTCGACTTCGACGACGACTCCCGCACGGTGGTGCTCCACCGGGGCCAGCTGCGGGTCGCGGTGAACCTCGGCAGCGACGCGGTGAGCATCGATCTGCATGACCCGATCGACCGGATCCTGCTCGCGTCGGAGGACGCGGAGGGCGAGGACGCCGCCTTGACCCTGAACCCGGAGTCCTTCGCCATCGTCGCCGTCGCCTGAGCGCGGGATCGAGGCCGGCTACAGCAGGCCGAGCGACTTCACCGCGTCGCGCTCCTCGGCCAGCTCGGTGACGCTCGCGTCGATGCGCCGGCGGGAGAACTCGTTGATCTCCAGTCCCTGCACGACCGACCACGTCCCGCCCGTGGAGGTGACGGGGAAGCTGGAGATGAGGCCCTCGGTGACGCCGTAGGAACCATCGGAGACGATCGCCGCGGACGTCCAGTCACCGTCGGGCGTGCCGTTGACCCAGTCGAAGACGTGGTCGACGGCAGCGTTGGCCGCCGACGCCGCCGACGAGGCGCCGCGCACCTCGATGATCTCGGCCCCGCGCTTGGCCACCCGCGGGATGAACTCGTCACTCAACCACGACTCGTCGACCTGGTCGGCAACGCTCTTGCCACCGGCCTCCGCGTGGAAGATGTCGGGGTACTGGGTGGCGGAGTGGTTTCCCCAGATCGTCAGCTTGCTGATCTCCGAGAGCGGCACCGCCAGCTTCTTCGCGAGCTGACCGACGGCCCGGTTGTGATCGAGGCGGGTCATGGCCGTGAAGCGATCGACCGGCACGTCGGGCGCCGCGGCCTGCGTGATGAGGGCGTTGGTGTTGGCGGGGTTGCCGACGACGAGCACGCGCACGTCGTCCGCCGCTCCCGCGTTGATCGCGCGGCCCTGCGGGGCGAAGATGCCGCCGTTGGCTTCGAGCAGGTCACCACGCTCCATGCCCTTCGTGCGGGGGCGGGCCCCGACCAGCAGCGCGATGTTGACCCCGTCGAAGGCGGCCGTGGCGTCGTCGGTGATGTCGACACCGGTCAGCAGCGGGAAGGCGCAGTCCTCCAGCTCCAGCGCTACGCCCTCGGCCGCCCGCACCGCCTGCGGGATCTCCAGTAGACGCAGTCGGACCGGGGTGTCCGGCCCGAGCAGTTGCCCGGAGGCGATCCGGAACAGCAGCGCGTAGCCGATCTGACCGGCGGCTCCGGTGACGGTGACGGTGACAGGGCTTGACGACTCGACAGACACGGCCCGACCATAGCCCGTCGCCGTGGCCGCCGCGACGGTCGCCACAGCGGCCGTGTACGGCGGCCTGGCTCTTGTGACAAGGGGCCCTCGCCGAGTGCGTCGCCCGAATAGGCTGACGGCCATGACCGCTGATCCCGGGGCCGTCCCGCTCGGCGTCAGAGCGCTCGCGCCCGACCTCGCCAGGGGCGGGATGCTGCTGTTCATCGCACTGGCCAACGTCCAGTTCTACCTGTACGGACGCCCGCCGGAGCCGAGCGCGCTGGACACCGTCGTCGTCCTCGCGCAGGCGACCCTGGTCCAAGGACGGGCATACCCACTGTTCGGACTGCTGTTCGGATACGGGATCGTGCAGCTGGCCCGGCGGCGCGACTCGATGGGGCTGCCGGTCGCCGCGGTAACCCGGCTGGTCCGCAGGCGCGGCGCCTGGATGATCGTCATCGGGCTGGCGCACGGGGTGCTGCTGTGGGCCGGCGACATCGTCGCGGCCTACGGGCTCCTCGCGATGGTGCTGGCCGGCCTGCTGGTTCGCGGGTCCGACCGCAGCCTGGTGATCACCACCTGGATCGGGGTGACGATCATCACCCTGCTCGCGTCCACCTCCGCGCTGCGGGCTGCCGGGGAATCGGATGCGTTGCTGCCGTCCATGGCGATCTCCGACCCGCTGCAGGCGCTGGCCGCCCGCTCCGTCGAGTGGTTCACCCTCGGCGTCCTCACCCAGATCCTCGGCGTCTTCGGCGCGGTGGTGCTGGGCGCGTGGGTGGCGCGGCGCCGGTTGCTCGACGAGCCCGAGCGGCATCGCATGTTGCTGCGGCGGGCGGCGGTCGGCGGATTTTCGCTGGCCGTACTGGGCGGCCTGCCGTACGCACTGGTGATCACCGGGCTGTGGAACTCGCCGCCGATCCCGGCGGCGATGCTCGCCGGCTCGCTGCACACGCTCAGCGGGTACGCGGGCGGTGTCGGCTACGCCGCCCTGTTCGGGCTGCTCGCCGTGCGGATCTCCGACCGGGCTGCGGCACCCGGGCCGACGATCACCGCGCTGCGGGCCTGCGGGCAACGATCGCTGTCGTGCTACATCGCCCAGTCGGTGGCCTTCGTGGCGCTGCTGCCGGCCTGGACGCTCGGCCTCGGCCAGCAGGCCCGGCCAGGGCAGCTCGCGCTCGTGGGGTTCGGTGCCTGGCTCGTGATCCTGCTGGTCGCGGCCGAGTCGGGGCGACGAGGCTACCGCGGGCCGGCGGAGACGTTGCTGCGGCGGCTGACCTACGGACCCACGCCGGCCGCGCTGCCGGGGTGACGTGCCGCGTTGGGCGGAGCGAACGGGACTCTCGTCCAACGGCGTCGGAGGAGGGTGCCGGGCGTTCGGGCGTTGGGCGTTGGGCGTTGGGCGTTGGGGTGAGCAGGTACCGCCCGGAGGCGCGGTCGCGCGTATGTACGAGCCGGGGTCGGCCCAGGCAAAATCGTGACGTGGATCCCGAGGCCGCGTGCGCCGACTTCGTCGTCGAGGAGCACGCGGCAACCCAGAGACGGGTTATCGGCGTGCTGGTGTGCAGCCAGGTGCTCGGCGGAATCGGGGTGTCGATCGGCATCGCGGTGAGCACGCTGGCGGCGGCCAGGATGTCGGGCTCCGACGCCGTCGGCGGCAGCGCCCTGACCTGCGCCGTGATCGGGGCGGCTGGCGCGGCCGTGTTGCTCTCGCGGCTCGCTGCGCGGGCCGGGCGGCGGCCGTCGCTCACGATCGGCTATCTCATCGGTGCCGCCGGTGCAACGCTCGCGGTGCTGGCGGCCGAGCTCGGGTGGTGGCCGTTGCTGCTGGGCGGGCTGCTGCTGCTGGGCGGCGCCACCGCGGCGGGGCTGGCGGCGCGGTTCGCCGCAACCGATCTCGCCGCGCCGGACCGTCGCGCTCGGGCGCTGGCCACCGTCGTGTGGGCGACGACCATCGGTGCGGTCGCCGGCCCGAACCTCGGCGAACCGGCTCAGCGACTCGCCGGCGCCATCGGATTGGCCCCGGTGGCCGGGCCGTTCCTGTTCTGCCTCGTGGCGTTCGCGCTGGCTGCGATCAGCACCTGGTTCGGGCTGCGGCCCGACCCGTTGCTGCTGGCCAGGGCGCAGCCGGTGACAGCAGCCGGGGCCTCCGCGAGCAGCGTCGCGCCACGCAGTGCGCGGGCTGTCCTGCGAGCGTCGCCCGCGGCGCGGCTCGGAGTGGCCGGCATCGTGCTCTGCCATCTGGTGATGGTCGGATTGATGTCGATGACCCCGGTGCACATGGGTCACGGCGGGGCGACGCTCCAGCTCGTCGGCCTGGTGATCAGCCTGCACGTGGCGGGGATGTACGCGCTGAGTCCGGTGTTCGGATGGCTGGCCGACCGGGTCGGTCCCCGGGCCGTGCTCGGATCGGCAGCCCTGCTGCTGGTCTCCGCAGGCGTCGTGAGCGGCCTGGCCTCCGGCCAGCAGACCGTGTTGCTGGCGATCGGACTGACCCTGCTCGGGCTCGGCTGGTCAGCAGCACTGGTGGCCGGATCCGCACTGGTCACGACGTCGGTTCCGGCGGCGGAGCGGACCGCCGTGCAGGGTCTGGCCGACGTGTCGATGAATGTGGCGGGCGCAGTGGGCGGGATCACCGCCGGGCTGACCGTCGCCGGTACGTCGTTCGCCGTGCTCGGGATCGGCGCCGCGGTCCTGGCGTTGCCGTACCTGATCGCCGTCGTCCTCGCCGCGCGACCCGGACCCGCTACCCGGACGAGCTGAGCGCGGTCAGGATCCCGGCGCCGGGGCTGACCACTCTCGAGACTGCCGGGTTCGCCGAGACACCGAGCACGGCCACGGACCAGCTGGACCGCAGGATCTCCAGCCGCTCGTTCGCGGCCGGGTTCTTCCAGGTCCTGTTCCCGATCATCGGTGCCCGGTCACGTCGGCAGCGCCGTTCCGGCGGTGTGCGCCTGATCCAGAGCCCACGGGATGTCGTCGACGTCCTCCCGCCGGACGCTGACGTCTCCTGCCGCGTCCGCTGCGCGCGGATCAGAGGTGCTCACGGAAGAACGCGACGATGCGCCGGTGGGCGTCCTTGGCGCTGGCTTCGTGGTATCCGACGTGGACCGGCAACAGCGACGCGACGCGCCCCGTCAGACCGTCGGTCCGGGTGAAGAAGGAGTGCCCGGCGTCGGGGTAGCTGACGATGTCGTTCGGCACGCCGAGTCGCTCGAGGTCGGCGGCGAGCTGTTTCGGGTAGCCGCGGGTGGATCGATCCCGGCCGCCGTAGCTGGCCACCACCGGGCAGGACCGGGTCATCTTCACCCGACCGCTGTAGAACGGCGCGCTCACCTGGTAGCGGCCGGTGCGGGCCAGCAGCAGGGCGAAGCTGCCGCCGAGGCAGAAGCCGATCGTCCCGATCCGGGCGGCGTCCACCTCCGACCGCTTGACGAGCCAGCCGCGTGCTGCCTCCAGGTCGTGCAGCTCGGGCCCGTCGCCGCGGAGCGAGGTACGGACCGCGCGGGCCACGCACAGTGGCTTCGCCGGGCCGCGCGCGAAGAGGTCCGGGATCAGCACCGCGTAGCCCTCGGCGGCGAGTTCCCGGGCGACCCGGCGCATCTCCTCGCTCATGCCGAGCACCTCGTAGATCATCACAAGCGCGGGCACGGGGCCGGCCGCCCCGTCCGGAACGGTGAACACGCCCGGCAGGCTGACCCCGTCCGCTGCCGGGAAGCTGATCTCGGTCTGCACGTCCGAACGCTACGCCGCCACGGCCCGCTCAGCGGATCGTGATCTTTCTCCGATCGGATGGCCCCTCGCCCGCGGTTCGACTAGTGGAGCCGTGGCGGCGGCGGGAGATCGTCGGCGGCGATCACCGGCGGCGGGAACCAGCGGTGGTCGGCGAAGGCGTTGCCGTCGTCGAGCAGGTAGTCGGGACGGCGGTGTTCGCGGTCCGGTGCGCCCATACCCATTCCCATCATCGGCGGGTACAGGCCGGGGTGGGCTGGCGAGCTCGCGCGGTTGCCGGCGCCACGGGTGAGCGGCTCCTCGGCGGCTGCACCCGTCCCCGAGCCCGACCCCATCGGCTCCCCCGGTGCTCCGATCACCCGGCCCGCACCGGTCCCGTCGCCGCGTGGCCATGGCGGGGCGCCGGGCGCCCTCGGATCGGGGGAGATCGGTACGAGATCCCGCCAGCTCGGCGCGGGTGCGGGCCGGACGGGGGCACCGGGGGCGGCCGGCCGCACACCGCCTCCGCCGGCCGGTGCCGAGGCGGGTGGGGTTCGACCGGGCAGCGGGCCGTTCACCGGGGGGACGCGAGCACCCGCGTCCCCGGTCGGAGGCCGGGAAACGGGTCCGCCGGGGGTGGTCGCCGCACCGACCGGCGGCACCGTGCGGCTGCCGGGCGGGCGCCCGGACGGCTGGTTCGGCAGCGCGGCCGGGGGGTTCAACGGCGGAAGCGCGGCCGTCGGGGTCGGTGGCGGCAGCGCACCTGGCGCGTTCGGCGATGGTGGCGTGCTGGGAGTCGCGACTGGCCCGGCCGGAGGAACGCTTACTCCTCCTCCAGCGCCGGGGCCACCGCCTGCTCCGCCACCGCCCGCTCCCGGCTGGCCCGCCCCGGCCGCGGCGCCGGAGGCGGCCGGGTCCGTGCCGGCCAGGCCGAGCGGGCCTACGGTCCCCGAACCGGCCGCTCCCCCGCCGATGGCCTCGACCGTGACCGTCGGCGGCAAAGTCCAGTAGTCCATCGCTCGGATGTTGTCGTACGAGTTGCTGGTGTAGGTGTTCATCAGATGCACCGCCTGCGCGGCGTCGGCGGCACTGCGCTGCTCGAGCGCCTGGGTGTCCACCAGCAGGTAGAGCGGATCGGACGCCGGCCGCCCACCCGGCTCGTCCCATAGCGGAGCGGTCGGCGACGGCAGGGCCGCGCGCAGCCACGCCGCCTGCTCCCCCTGCGCCGTCACCCCGCCTGCGGTGAGTCTGGCGTCGCCCGCGGCGTCGGCCGCCCACCGGCCGAGCGGGGTCAGACCGGCCCGGGTTGCGTCCGCCGCGTGTCCTTCCCAGCCACCACCCGCCTCCGCGATCGCTGCGGACAGCCGCTGCTCGATCCCGACGATCACGGCTTCGGTGTCGGCCCACGCCGACTCGACAGCCACGGAGGCGCCCCGCCCGGGACCGGCCTGCACTCGCTCGTAGATCTCGGCGTGGGTGAGACCGGCCCAGCGGATGTCGGTCACACCCGCCCCCAGAGCTCGGCGTTGTCGCCCTCGGTGCGGCGGTACTCGTCCTCCATGCGCTGCAGCGTGTCGCGGACGTTGAGCAGCTCGGCCTCGTAAGCGACGAGGGCGGAGTAGGGGCCGTCGGCTCCGTCCATCACGCGCCGGTTGTAGAAGTCGCGGACCTCGAGGCTCATCTCGTCGCCGAGCCACGGCTCCCCGAGGTACCCCTCGTTCTGCAGCCTGATCAGTTGATGCCGAATACTTGCAAGTGCCTCATCAAACGCAACGCGCATTGCCGGGATAGTGCCTGCGGTGATACTACCAACGTAACGGGTAATAGACGATCAGACACCTGAGCTCCACTAGCTCGAGACCATAGTTCGTGGAACTATAGACAGCAAGAGCTACATCCGCTGCAAAACTGGGACTCATCGTTTGCAACTGCTAATGCTGCAGATCAAGAGTCAAGCAGTGTGCGCATGGCTGCACGAGCCACTTGCTCGGCTTCAACGACAAAGCTGATCCTGCGGGACTGGAGGCTTACGTCCGCCGTCAGATACTGAATATCGATCAGCTGACCCGGCGCAACATCAACAAAACGCTGCAGAACTCGGTAAATCGTCTTGGAGTCGCCGTCATCGCAGGGAATCCTTGCACTGTCAAGCAGCGACAGCTCGGCCTCAAGATCGCCACCAACGAATGCGTCGATGCCGGCAGTCGTCACGATTCCAACTCCAACAAATACAGCTCGAGGCTCGAATCCTCTGTAGATGACATAGCAGTCTCGTCGCCGTCGAACAGAGCCGACGGCTTCATAGCTGGATGATGGCACGCCGTCCAAGCCCAGCTCCGCCCGCTGCTGCTCCGTCAACAACGAGCAGGGCTCGACCCCGTCGATCCGCAGGTCACGCGGCCGTGCCGGCAGCGAGATGCCCGTCGGCTCGGCCGGATCCGGGGTCGACGGATTCTCGGTAACCGCCGTGCACCCCCCGGCGAGCACCAGCACCATGAGCAGCCCGACGCGTCGCACACACGGGACCGTAGCGACTCCGGCCCCGCACCACCCACGACTCCGCCGACTCACTTCCTCACGAGCCGGACCAATCCCTCCTGCACGGTGGTCGCCACCAACTGCCCGTCGCGTGTGGTGAATCGCCCGGTGGCCAACCCGCGGGACCCGGAGGCGCTCGGCGAGTAGCAGGTGTAGAGCAACCAGTCGTCCGCGCGGAAAGGCCGATGGAACCACATCGCGTGGTCGAGACTCGCCAGCTGCACATTGGCCGTGCTGAGGTCGTGACGGGCAATGACCGAACCGAGCAGCGTCATGTCGCTCGCGTAGGTCAGCAGGCACACGTGCAGCAGCCGATCCTCCGGTAGTCGACCGTCGGCGCGCATCCAGACCCGGATCGGGGCGTCCGACGCCGCTCGCCCGGAGGCCCAGACCGGATCCTCCACGAACCTGACGTCGATCGGTCGCGGGATGCTGGCCAACCAGCCGCCGCCTTCACCACTGGCCACGCGTTCACCGAGATCGGGGAGCGACTCGGGATCCGGCACACCGGTCGGGGCGGGCTCTGTGTGCACCAGGCCCTCCTGCGGCAACTGGAACGACGCCGAGAGCGCGAAGATCGCCTCGCCGCGCTGGATCGCCAGCACCCGGCGGGTGGTGAAGGAGCGCCCGTCGCGCACCCGCTCCGTCTCGTACACGATGGGGATGCGCGGATCGCCGGGACGGATGAAGTAGGCGTGCAGCGAATGCACCTCGCGGTCGGCGGGGACCGTGCGGCCCGCTGCCACCAACGCCTGGCCGGCCACCTGCCCGCCGAACACCCGGGTGGGACTCAGCGGTGGGCTGATCCCGCGGAACAGGTTGAGTTCGAGCTGCTCCAGATCCAGCAGCGCGACCAGCTCATCGAGCACGGCCTGCCCGCGCGCGGTTCCGTCAGCGGCGATGTCGGGGACGGGCGACGCGGAGTGGTCCACCGCGACATCCTCTCAGGTGCATGCCGCCGGTCCGACCACCGGACCGCGACGCGCGGACGGGCGGAGCCCGGACACTCGATCGGTCTCGCTGCGGCAGCCTGTCGATCGGTTCGGCTGTGCCGAGGACTCAGGCGTGATCCTCTTCGCCGAGCCGGTGCACGCGGATGAGGTTGGTCGATCCGACCGTTCCTGGCGGGGAGCCCGCGACGATCACGACGAGGTCGCCGCGCTGAAACCGGTCGATCGAGAGGATCGCGTGATCGACCTGGCGGACCATCGCGTCCGTGGAATGCACGAAGTCGACCAGGAACGTCTCGACACCCCAACTCATGGCCAGCTGGCTGCGCACGTCGGGAGTCGGGGTGAACGCAAGCAACGGCAGCCGGGTGTGCAGCCGAGCGAGCCGGCGCACCGTGTCGCCGGACTGGGTGAAAGCCACGAGCGCCCGCGCCGAGAGCCGCTCTCCGATGTCGCGCGCGGCGTAGGACAACACACCTCGCTTGGTGCGCGGGACGTGATTCAGCGGCGGGACGTTCACCGGTCCGTCCTCGGCGGCTTCGATGATCTGCGCCATCGTGCGCACCGACTTGATCGGATAACGACCGACGCTCGTCTCACCCGACAGCATCAGCGCGTCGGCGCCGTCCAGCACCGCGTTGGCGACGTCCGAGGCCTCGGCCCGCGTCGGCCGGGAACTCGTGATCATCGAATCGAGCATCTGGGTCGCGACGATCACGGGCTTGGCGTTCTCCCTGGCGATCTGGATCGCGCGCTTCTGCACCAGCGGCACGTGCTCGAGCGGCAACTCGACGCCGAGATCACCACGGGCGACCATCAGGCCGTCGAACGCGAGCACGATCGCCTCGAGGTTGTCCACGGCCTCCGGCTTCTCCAGCTTGGCGACGACCGGGAGCCGGCGGCCCTTGCTGTCCATGATCTTGTGGACCATGTCGATGTCGGCCGGGCTGCGGACGAACGACAGGGCGATCGTGTCCACACGAAGATCGAGCGCGAACTCGAGATCCTCGCAGTCCTTGATGCTCATCGCCGGCACCGAGACGTTCATCCCGGGCAGCGAAAGTCCCTTGTTGTCGCTGACCGGGCCGCCCTCGGTGACCCGGCATACGACATCGTTGTCCTCGACCTTGACGACGCGCAGGCCGACCTTGCCGTCGTCCACGAGCAGGCGGTCTTCGGCCCTGGCGTCGTTGGCGAGCCCGGCGTAGGTGGTGGAGACGCGGTCGTGGGTTCCGGCGACCTCGTCGACGGTGATCCGCACTTCCTCACCGGTTCGCCACTCGACCGAGCCACCCGCGAACCGGCCGAGGCGAATCTTGGGACCCTGCAGATCGGCGAGGATGCCCACGGCGTGACCCTCGTCATCGGCGGCCTTGCGCACCATGTCGTAGACCCGCTTGTGGTCATCACGATGGCCGTGGCTGAAGTTCAGACGGGCGACGTCCATCCCGGCCTGCACAAGCTCTCGCATCCGGTCCGCGCTCGCGGTGGCGGGCCCGATGGTACAGACGATCTTGGTGCGGCGGCTCACGTCGCCCAAGTGTAGACCCACGTCTGGAGCGATCAGGATGCACACTGACGACGCGTCGGGATCAGCGTCGTGGCTGGTCACTCGGGCCGACGTGATCGGCCAACCACTCGGTGAGCGGCCGCAACACGCGCCATGTCCCGGCCACCCGGGAGAGGGCGCCGGCCTCGTGCAACACGTCGTCCGGGGGCCAGCGGCGCCAGCCGTAGAGCCCCTTGTGCCGCATCAGCTCGAGCCGCGGATGCTCCGGATCGACCCCGCGCGGACGGGTCTTCAGCGTCTCACCCGCGACCGTGATCCCGTCGGCTCGTGCGGCCGCCAGCCGCTTCTCCAGATCGGAGCCGCGACGCTCGTCGTCGACGGCCGCGCGGAAACGGGTGACCTGGTCGGGCGCCATCCGGTAGTACCCGGCCGCCGCCATCAGCCCGTCGGAACCGACCTGCACGTAGTACGGACCGGCGGTGGCGCCGCAGTGCGACTTGTAGGGGGTCTTGTCGTGCGAGAAACGGACGTCCCGATACGGGCGGAAGATCTTGCCGGTGCCGAACTCGGCTTCCAGATCCGCCAACAGTGCATGCATGGGGGCGCGGACGTGCGTCTCGTAGATCTCCCGCTGGTCGGTCCAGTAGGCCTTCGTGTTGTCGGCGGTCAGACCGTCGTAGAACTCGACAGCACCGTCGCCGAACCCGGAGAACGAACTCATGGCCGACGGTCGGCGGGATCGGGCGTGGTCTGGTCGCGGTCCGAAGCGTTCACCACGTCGCTCGATGCGGGCTCCGCCGTAGCGGAAGGTGGTTCTGACGGCTTGCCGCCATCGAGCGCAGCTCCGGCAGAGCCCTCTGCGCCCGAGCTCTTCGCAGCCGATTCCTGCGCGGTCGATTCCTGCGCGGCCGATTCCTGCGCAGCCGATTCCTGCGCAGCCGATTCCGCGCGGTCGATTCGCCCGCAGCCGATTCACCCGCAACCGATTCGCCCGCCGCCGATTCGCCGGCAACCGATTCTCCCACGGCCGATTCATGCCCAGCGGACTCATGCAGCGCCGACTCACCCGCCGCCGGTTCACTCGCCGCCGACTCGCGCCCAGCCGCCTCATCCAGGGCCGACTCACCCGTAATCGATTCACTCGCCGCCGGTCCACTCGCCGCCAGCCCGCTCACCGCCGATTCACCCGCCGACGACCCTTGCGCGGCCGACTCGTGCGGGTCCAACGCACCCACACCCGCGGCCGGTTCACTCGCGACCGGTTCACGCGCGGCCGGTTCACCAGCGGCCGGTCCACCAGCGGCCGGTTCAAGCGGCAGAAGTGTCGGCGTCGGACCCGGCCGCAGCCGAGCCACCGGAATCGGAGCTGTCTGCGCCGCCGGCTCCATCGGTGTCCGACTCGATGGTGTGCGGCCGAACTGCGCCGGATGCGTCTCCGCCCGACCCAGTCACGTCCGCTACACCTGCGTCGGATCCACCAGCTTCGATGCCCGCGTCCGAAGTGCCTGCATCCGACCCGGTCGCGCCCGCGACTGCATCCGAGTTGGTCGCGCCGGACCGACCGGCCTCAGATCCGTCTGCGCCCGGAACGCTCGCCACCGCGCTTCTCACGTTCACCTCATCGGCGTCAGATCCGTATGCGTCCGAGCCACCTGCGTCTGGCTCGCTCACCTCGGGCGACGTCGCGCCCGACTGACCTGCGCCCAACTCATCCCGGCGCGACTTATCTGGCGTCCGACTTATCTGCGTCCGAATTGTCTGCGCCCGACTCATCTGCGCCCGACTCATCTGCGCCCGACTCAGTCTGACCCCGACTTGTCTGCGGCCACCTTTCCGCCTGCCTCCGACTCGTCGTCGACGGACAACGGCGTCTGCTCGGCCGGGTCGGACAGGGGTGCAGCCACACGGCCGGCAGGCGCGGCGGCTCGACCGGACGCGGCGCCGGCCCCGACCGACACCTTCTCCCCGACCCGCGCCGAGTCGTGATCAGCGTCGGCGTCGATCTGTTCGACCGGGGGCAGCACCTCGCGCGGTTGGCGGACCAGCACGAGGTAGAGCACCGCACCGATGAAGACGACCGCGGAGACGACCACGTTGATCCGCAGGTCACCGAAGACCCTCGTGGCGTAGTCGGTGCGCATCTGCTCGATCCAGAACCGGCCCGCTGTATACCCCGCCACGTAGACCGCGAAGGCCCGCCCGTGTCCGAGCCTGAACCGGCGGTCCGCCCAGACGACGAGCGCGGCCACCACCAGGTTCCACAGCAGCTCGTAGAGGAATGTCGGATGCACGGTCTCGATCGGGGTGTGATCGAGCACCACTCCGGTGAGGCCGTCCGGCGCCCCGGTGTCGGGGTTCACCCTCCGGTAGATCTCCAGACCCCACGGGAGCGTCGTCGGTCCGCCGTAGAGCTCCTGGTTGAACCAGTTGCCCAGCCGCCCGATGGCCTGGGCGGTGACGATCCCGGGGGCCACCGCGTCGGCGAAGAACGGCAGCGGCACCCCGCGGCGCCGGCAGCCGATCCAGGCCCCGACCCCACCCAGGACGACGGCCCCCCAGATCCCGAGGCCGCCCTGCCAGATCTTGAACGCGTCGACCGGGTTGCCGCTCGGGCCGAAGTAGGTCTGCCAGTCGGTGGCCACGTGGTAGAGCCGCCCCCCGACCAGCCCGAACGGCACCGCGAACACCGCGACGTCGGTGACCACCCCCGGCTCACCACCACGCGCGACGAAGCGCCGTTCACCCCACAGCACCGCCACGACGATGCCGGCGATGATGCACAGGGCGTAGGCCCGGATCGGGACCGGACCGAGGTACCACACCCCGCGGTCCGGGCTCGGGATGGCGGCCAGCACAACGGTGGCGACGGCAGAACTCACGAGCCCACGGTATCGCGGGGCCCTTGCCGCCCCGGGAACGGTCGATCGACCCCCGATTCGCCTCTGCGCACACGTCGCACCGATTTCACAGCCCAGTCCGATCCACCCAAGCGAAGGAGCCTGGAAAGATCGCCGCGAAAGTGCAGGAGCGCATGATCGAAGCGGCCTGCACGCACATTCACGGCGATCACACGGATACTCGCCGAGCAGCGCCCTCCTGATCGACGTGAACGCGATGTGGCGCATGATCGAAGCAGCATGGACGCACGTTCACGGCGATCATGCAGCGCCGATCGTCGGCTGACGCTCGAAGCGGGTTCCCCGGGACTACCGGGTTCGTTCGGAGTCCGTTCGTTCAGTGCCCTCGGAGCGGCGATCGACCCGCACGAACACCGCCACTCCGCCGGTCTACACCGGCTGCGGTTGTCCGGCCGTTCGGTCTGCGCGCCGGACACCGGACGCAAGCTCAGCAGCCAGTCCCCGAACGGCGGCGGCCCCGCCCTGTTCCGCCGCGGTGACGAACGCGGACCCGACGATCACTCCGTCGGCGAACGCCGCCACCTCGGCCGCCTGGTCGCCGGACCGGACCCCGAGGCCGACCCCGATCGGCAGGGTCGTGTGCGGCCGGCAGCGCGCGACGATCGTCGGGGCGGCAGCGGCGACGCCGTCCCGGGCACCGGTCACGCCCATGACCGACGTTGCGTACAGGAACCCGCGGGTGGCTGCCGCGGTGGCAGCGATCCGCTCCTCCGACGACGACGGCGCGACCAGGAAGATCCGGTCGAGGCGGTACCGGTCGGATGCCGCGATCCACTCCTGCGCCTCGTCCGGAATCAGGTCGGGGGTGATCATCCCGAGGCCGCCGGCGGCGGCCAGATCACGGGCGAAGGCGTCGACGCCGTACCGCAGCACGGGGTTGTAGTAGGTCATCACCACGGCCCGCCCGCCGGCGGCGGAGACCCGCTCGACCACCGACAGCACATCGCGGAGCCGAGTGCCGGCGCGCAGCGCGATCTCGGCGGCAGCCTGGATCGTCGGGCCGTCCATCACCGGGTCCGAGTAGGGCACGCCGATCTCCACCAGGTCGCACCCGCCCTCGGTGAGGGCGTTCAGCAGCTCGACCGAGGCGTCGACGGTCGGGTAGCCCGCCGGCAGGTAGCCCACGAGCGCGGCTCGACCTTCGGACAGGCACCCGGTGAAGATCTCCTCGACGGCGCTCATCGCTGCACGCTCCCGGTGTCCGCACCGGCGCGTGCCGCACCGGGTTCGGCCGCACGGTCCGCGCCTACGGCGGGCGGGCCTTCCCCGGGCGCGCCTTGGGCGAGCGCGCCTCCCGCGGGCGCGCCTTCCGCACGCGCGCCTTCCGCGGCCGCGCCTTCCGCGATGGCCGTACCGCTGGCCTGCTCGGCGCTCTCGTCCGCGGCGATCATCCCGAACCACTTCGCTGCGGTGTCGACGTCCTTGTCGCCGCGCCCGGACAGGTTCACCAGGATCACCGCGGACGGGCCCAGCTCCCGTCCCAGCGCCACGGCACCGGCGATGGCGTGCGCCGACTCGATCGCCGGGATGATTCCCTCGGTCCGGCAGAGCAGCTGGAACGCGTCCATCGCCTCCGCGTCGGTGATCGGCCGGTACTCGGCGCGCCCGATGTCCTTGAGCAGCGCGTGCTCCGGCCCGACGCCGGGGTAGTCCAACCCAGCGGAGATCGAGTACGACTCGCTGGTCTGCCCGTCCTCGTCCTGCAGCAGGTACGACATCGCCCCGTGCAGCGCGCCCGGCGACCCGGCGGTGAGGGTGGCGCCGTGCCGACCGGTCTCGACGCCGTCGCCACCCGGCTCGAACCCGACCAGCCGCACGTCGGGGTCGTCGAGGAACGCGTGGAAGATCCCGATCGCGTTGGAGCCGCCGCCGACACAGGCCGCGATCACGTCCGGCAGCCGGCCCACCCGGTCGAGCACCTGCTCGCGGGCCTCCAGGCCGATGACCCGATGGAAGTCGCGCACCATCGTCGGGAACGGGTGCGGCCCGGCGACGGTGCCGAGCAGGTAGTGCGTGTCGTCGACGTTGGCCACCCAGTCCCGCAGCGCCTCGTTGATCGCGTCCTTCAAGGTCCGCGAGCCCGTCTTGACCGGGACCACGGTGGCGCCGAGCAGCCGCATCCGGGCGACGTTCAACGCCTGCCGCTCGGTATCGACCTCGCCCATGTAGACCACGCACTCGAGGTCGAGCAGGGCACAGGCGGTGGCGGTGGCCACGCCGTGCTGACCGGCGCCGGTCTCGGCGATGACCCGGGACTTGCCCATGCGCTTGGTCAGCAGCGCCTGCCCCAGCACGTTGTTGATCTTGTGGGAACCGGTGTGGTTGAGGTCCTCGCGCTTGAGCAGGATGCGCGCGCCGCCGGCGTGCTCGCCCAGCTTGGGGGCATCCGTGAGCGGTGACGGCCGGCCGGTGTAGTCGCGGTGCAGCCGGTCCAGCTCGTCGAGGAAATCGCGGTCGGTACGGGCCTTCTCGAACGCCACGGTGAGCTCGTCCAGGGCTGCGACCAGCGCTTCCGGCACGAACCGGCCACCGTAACGGCCGAAGTGGCCGCCATCGTCGGGTTCGTGGCCCGTCGACGTGCCGATCCCGTCGCTCGCCTGGACACCGGTCGTCTTGCTCGCAGCCACAGCGCTAGTACTACTACACATCGATCTCGGCTATCTCGCCATTCTTGAGCAGGAGGGGTGGAAGCCGGCTGCGACCAGGCTGCGCACCGCCGCCCGTGGATCACCGCTGGTCACGAGGCCCTCACCCACGAGCACGGCGTCGGCGCCCCAGCCGGCGTACGTGAGCAGGTCACCCGGCCCGCGGACACCCGACTCGGCCACCCGGAGCACCCCGTTGGGCAGTCCGGGCGCGATCTGACCGAAGATCGACCGGTTCACCTCGAGGGTGTGCAGGTTGCGCGCGTTGACACCGATCACGGTGGCGCCCGCTTCCAGCGCGCGGTCGGCCTCCTCCTCGGTGTGCACCTCGACCAACGCGGTCATGCCGAGCGATTCGACGCGGTCCAGCAACGCGTCGAGCACGTTCTGTTCCAGGGCCGCGACGATCAGCAGCACCAGATCCGCCCCGTGGGCCCGCGCCTCGTGCACCTGGTAGGGGCTGACGATGAAGTCCTTGCGCAGCACCGGCACGCGGACCGCCGCCCGGACCGCGGTCAGATCGGCGAGCGATCCGCCGAAGCGTCGCTGCTCGGTGAGCACGCTGATGACGCGTGCGCCGCCCGCGGCGTACTCACCGGCCAGCTCGGCCGGATCCGCTATGGGAGCCAACGATCCACGCGACGGGCTGGACCGCTTCACCTCCGCGATCACCCCGATGCCGGGTGCACGAAGGGCTGCCATCACGTCACGGGGTGGCGGGGCGGCCGCCGCTCGCCGCTTGATCTCGGCGAAGTCGATCGCGGCCTCCCGCACCGCGAGGTCCGCACGGACACCGTCCACGATGGATTCGAGAACGCTGCCTCCGCTCTGATTCATCCGCGGTGGCCTCCTCTCGTCTGCTGTCGGACCCACGAGCTGACCGACCTCGGTACGTCGCCGCGAAGTTATGTGACGGCGAAACCATGCTAGGCGTTCACATGTGGATCTTGGTCGATGGGCGGCAACGGTCGCCTAACCGGGGGCGCCGGCCGGTGGTGTCGGGCGAGCGGTGTTGCCGGGGTCGTCGGGTTCGTCGAGCGTCGGGTCCCGGCCGGCATCCAGTTCCTGCCACGCCGCGCGGTCCGGGTCGAGTTCGGCCCGACGTGGCCGTCCGCCGGGCCGGGCACCGAACCGGGCACCGAGGCGGGGCAGCCGCGCCTCTCTGAGCAGCACGAACACCCCGACACCGACCATCAACACGGCCCCAGCCGTGGCGAGCAGCGGAGCCCACGTGGTGTCGGTGGGCTGGTGCCGCAACGCGGCGAGGGAGACGCCGGGCGGCGGCTGGGGCAGCGCGGAGTCCGGCGCATCGGTGGCGAACGGGTTGCCCAGCAGCGCCTGCACCGCGATCGTTGCGGTCAGGAACCCGGCCAGCGCGAGCAGCAGACCGACCGCGCGCCGCAGGAGCCCGCCGGCGGCAACCAGAGCGGCCACCCCGGCCAGGGCCAGCAACGCCGTACCTCCCGGCGCCGCCGAGACCCGGGATCCGATCAGCTCGACCGGCGAGCGTCCCGGCGGGGCGACGACGTACCAGATCGTCGCCGAGCCTGCCCACAGCAGCACTGCCGCCGCCCCCAGCCCCGCGCACGCCAGCCAGAGCGCGCGCGACCCGGACCCCTCGGCGCTCTCCGCGCTCACGGTCGAGCGGCCGAGCCTTCGGCCCGCCTGCCCTGCGGACGTTCCGCCGAGGCCCATCCGGCCACGGTCGGTGCATCAGCCGTAACCGGCTCGCGGAGGGTTGCGGCGGTGGCCACCGCGGACAACACGGCGCGCGCCTTGTTCAGACATTCGGCGTCCTCGGCGACCGGGTCGGAGTCGGCCACGATTCCGCCGCCGGCCTGGACGTAGGCGATCCCGTCGCGGATCAACGCGGTGCGGATGGCGATCGCGGTGTCGGCGTCGCCGGCGAAGTCGAGGTAGCCGACGATGCCGCCGTACAGCCCACGCCGTGTCGGCTCCAGCTCCTCGATGATCGCCATCGCGCGCGGTTTGGGTGCGCCGGACAGGGTGCCAGCGGGAAAGCATGCCGTGACCGCGTCGAAGGCGTTGCACTCGCTGCGCAGCGTGCCCGTCACCGTCGAGACCAGATGCATGACGTGGCTGTAGCGCTCCACCGAGAAGAAGCTCTGCACCTTCACGGTGCCCGGCTGACACACCCGGCCGAGGTCGTTGCGGCCCAGGTCGACGAGCATCACATGCTCGGCGCGTTCCTTCTCGTCGGTGCGCAACTCCTTCTCCAGCAGCAGGTCCTCCTCCTCGGAGGCCCCGCGCCACCGGGTGCCGGCGATCGGGTGGGTCGTGGCCTGGCCGTCCCGGACCGTGACCAGTGCCTCCGGGCTGGACCCGACGACGTCGAAGAGCTCCCCGTCCGCCGACGACAGCCGCAACAAGTACATGTACGGGCTGGGATTGGTGGCGCGCAGCACCCGGTAGACGTCGAGGGGATCCGCGGAGCACTCGGCTTCGAACCGCTGCGACACGACGACCTGGAACGCCTCGCCGTCGCGTATCTGCTGCTTCGCGATCTCCACGGCGGCATGGTGTTCCGGTGCGCTGCGCCTGCGGACGAACTCCGGCTCGGCCGGCCGGTACACCGCAACCGTGGACCGGGCGGGCGCGGCCAGCTCGAAGGTCATCCGGTCGAGCCGGGCGACGGCGTCGTCGTAGGCCTCGTCGACCCGCTCGTCGCTGGCGTCCCAGTTGATCGCGTTGGCGATCAGCGTGATGGTGCCCTCGTGGTGGTCCACCGCGGCCAGATCGGTGGCCAGCAGCATCACCAGCTCCGGGATCCGCAGGTCGTCGACGGCCAGCTCGGGCAGCCGTTCCAGCCTGCGGACCACGTCGTAGCCCAGATAGCCGACCATGCCGCCGGTGAGTGGCGGCAACCCCGGCAGCCGCTCGCTGCGCAGTTCCTCGATGACCGTGCGGAGCGCGGCGAGCGGGTCGCCGGTGCGCGGCAGCCCACTCGGAACCTCGCCGGTCCAGGTCAGCTCGCCGTCCACCGCCGTGAGCGCCGCGGCCGACCGGGCGCCGACGAACGACCAGCGCGACCACGAACGTCCGTTCTCCGCCGACTCGAACAGGAACGTGCCGGGACGGCCACCGGCCAGCTTGCGGTAGACCCCGACCGGGGTCTCGTCGTCCGCGAGCAGCCGCCGGGTCACCGGTATCACCCGATGACCGACGGCCAGCTCACGGAACTCCTCGCGACTGGGGGTGACCGTGCCGAGGGCGCCCGCGGCGCCGAAGATCGGGGCAGGAACGGTCATGTCCCCGATTGTCCCAGGGAGTCGAACGGGCGCCGGGGTGCACCCGTCGGCGACAATGGTGCCGTGGCGTTGCCAGAGACGGACCGGGTCGAGAGCGCCGCGGGCGTCGGGACGGACGGGTCCGCGGCCGACGCTCCGCGCCGCCGCGGTCGCCGACCCGGGGCCAACGACACGAAGGCCGAGCTGTTGGCCGCGGCCCGCATCGAGTTCGCCCAGCGCGGCTACGACGGTGCGACCGTGCGGGTGATCGCCGACCGGGCCGGAGTGGACCCCGCGATGGTCAACCACTGGTTCGGCGGCAAGGAAGCCCTGTTCAGCGAGGCGCTGCAGCTACCGGTGAACCCGGCCGTGATCATGGCCGAGGTGCTGCCCGGAGACCCCGAACTGCTCGGCGAGCGGATCGTGACCCGGTTCCTCACGATCTGGGACCAGACCGGTGGCGGCCCGCTGGCCGCGGTCATGCGCAGCATCGCGAGCCACGAGGACGCGGCCCGGATGCTGCGGGAGTTCATCGGCCACGTGATGGTGGGGCGCATCGTGTCGTCGGTGGCCCCCGATCGCCCCGACCTGCGCGCCGGGCTGGTCGGCTCCCAACTGTTCGGGATGGGGCTGGTGCGGTACGTGCTGAAGCTGGAACCGCTGGCCTCGGCCGACCACGGCACCGTGATCGGCGCGGTCGCTCCGACCCTGCAGCGATACCTCACCGGCCCGCTGCCCTGAGCAGAGGCCAACCCGCACCGGGACCCGGCCCCGCGCTCGGCCGGGTCGGTACTGCCGGATCGCTACCGCCGAACGGTGGTGCTCAGCCGGTGGCCGCCAGCAGCACGTCGCGGTCGAAGCAGGTGCGATCGCCGGTGTGGCAGGCCGCCCCGGTCTGGTCGACGATCACCAGCACCGTGTCGCCGTCACAATCCAGCCGCACCTCGTGCACCTGCTGCGCGTGCCCCGAACTCGCACCCTTCACCCAGTACTCCGCCCGCGAACGCGACCAGTAGGTGGCCCGGCCGGTGGTCAGGGTGCGGTGCAGTGCCTCGTCGTCCATCCAGGCCACCATCAACACCTCGCCGGTGCCGCGCTGCTGGGCGATGGCGCACACGAGGCCGTCCGGCGTGCGCTTGAGCCGGGCCGCGATCGCCGGATCGAGCTGCGAGTTCTCGACCCGGTTCACCGAACCTCCACCCCCGCCGCCCGCATGGCCTCCTTGACCTGCTTGATCCGGAAGTGTCCGAAGTGGAACACCGTGGCGGCCAGCACCGCATCGGCGCCCGCTCGCACCGCCGGCACGAAGTGCTCGACATCGCCCGCCCCACCACTCGCGATCACCGGCACGTCCACCGCGGCGCGCACGGCGGCGATCATCCTCAGGTCGAAGCCCGCCTGCGTGCCGTCGGCGTCCATCGAGTTGAGCAGGATCTCCCCGACGCCCAGCTGCTGGCCCAGCGCGGCCCATTCGACGGCGTCGATGCCGGTGCCGCGACGGCCACCGTGCGTGGTCACCTCCCATCCCGACGGCGTGGGTGAGCCGCCGTCAGGGACGGTACGGGCGTCCACCGACAAAACGATGCACTGCGAGCCGAAGCGGCGGGCTGCCTCCTGCAGCAGCTCAGGGCGGGCGATGGCCGCGGTGTTGATGCTGACCTTGTCCGCCCCGGCGCGCAGCAGGACGTCGATGTCGTCGGTCGAACGGATGCCGCCGCCGACGGTGAGCGGGATGAAGACCTGCTCCGCGGTGCGCCGCACCACGTCGAGCATGGTGGCGCGCTCCCCCGACGATGCGGTGACGTCGAGAAAGGTCAGCTCGTCGGCGCCCTCTGCGTCGTAGATGCGCGCCATCTCGACCGGGTCGCCTGCGTCGCGCAGATCGGCGAAGTTGACGCCCTTGACGACGCGACCGGCGTCGACGTCGAGGCAGGGGATGACGCGGACCGCAACCGTCATCTAGCCCGCCGCCCGTCCCGCCACCCGCACCGCGGCGACTGCGGCCAGGGCCTCCGGCAGCGTGAAGCGGCCTGCGTAGAGCGCCTTACCGACGATCGAGCCCTCGATGTTGACCCCGGTGGCTGCGACCTCGGCCAGCGCCACCAGGTCGGACACCTCGGCGATTCCGCCGGACGCGATCACCGGTGCCGGGGTGGCGGCGGCCACAGCCCGCAGAAGATCCACGTTCGGCCCGCGCAACGTGCCGTCCTTGCTGACGTCGGTGACCACGTAGCGGGCGCACCCGTCGCGATCCAACCGCTCGAGGGTCTCCCAGAGATCGCCGCCGTCGGTCGTCCAGCCGCGGGCCGCAAGCCGGTGCCCGGCTTCGGTGATCCGCACGTCGAGCCCGACCGCGATCCGGTCACCGTGAGCGGCGATCGCGCTTGCGCACCAGGCCGGGTCCTCGAGTGCGGCGGTACCGAGGTTCACCCGGGCGCAACCGGTGGACAGCGCGCGCGCCAAGGAGTCGTCGTCGCGGATACCACCCGACAGCTCGACGGCCACATCCAGCTTGCCGATGACGGCGGCCAGCAACTCGGCGTTGGAGCCCCGACCGAAAGCGGCGTCGAGATCGACCAGATGGATCCACTCGGCGCCATCGGTCTGCCACTGCAGTGCAGCGTCGAGCGGATCGCCGTAGCCGGTCTCGGAGCCGGCCTCGCCCTGGATCAGGCGGACGGCCTGACCGTCGGCGACGTCCACGGCAGGCAGCAGGGTGAAGCTCACGGTGGGTGAGCCTACCCAGCGCGAGCTGTGGCCTCCGCGCTGCCCGGACGGCTGAAGATCCGCCGCGTGGTCGGGTCCCGATCCGAGCGAACGGCACGTTCGCCCGGTCCCGTCGCCGAAAGCGCCGTTCGCTCGACGGACGGGTCTAGGGAACCGGGTGGGCGGGTGGGGCGGGGTCGGCTGAAGGTGGGTCGGCACCGGCGTCGTCGAGGGCGCGACCACGGCGCAACGCCCAGACCGCGCCGACCACCAGCCCCACGACGACCAGCAAGACCCAGCCCCACCAGGGCAGCCCGGTCAACAGCGCGACCAGCAGTCCGGCCAGCGCGGCCCCGGCCGCGGCCCCGACGGTGCTGGCTGTGGAGGTGCGGCGGCGGGGCCGACGCGCGGTGCTGCGGGACCGGGAGCTCGTGCTGCCGCGCCGCGCCGTCGTCCGCCGCTTGCGGGTGGTCACCCGGAGCTCACCCGACCACGTCGCGCAGCCAGTTGTGCAGCAGGTGCGCACCGGCATCGCCGGACTTCTCCGGGTGGAACTGGGTGGCGGCCAGCGAGCCGTTCTCCACCGCGGCCACGAACTCCTCGCCGTGGTGCGCCCACGTGACCAGCGGCGGGCGGATCGCCACGGAGGGCTCCAGCTCCCAGCGCCGCGCGGCGAACGAGTGCACGAAGTAGAACCGGGTATCCACGTCCAGCCCGGCGAACAGGGCGGATCCGCTCGGCGCGCGCACCGTGTTCCACCCCATGTGCGGCAACACGTCCGCCTTGAGCCGCTCCACGGTTCCCGGCCACTGCCCGCAGCCCTCGGTCCGCTCGTCCCACTCGACGCCGAGCTCGAAGAGCACCTGCATGCCGACGCAGATGCCGAGCACCGGCCGCCCGCCGGCCAGTCGACGCTCGATGATGCGGGGCCCGTCGACGGCGGTCAGGCCGGCCATGCAGGCCGCGAACGCGCCCACCCCCGGCACCACCAGGCCGTCGCACTCGAGTGCGGCCTCCGGGTCGGCGGTCACGGTGACGTCCGCGCCGACCCGGCGCAGCGCGCGCTCGGCCGAACGCAGGTTGCCCGACCCGTAGTCCAGTACGACGATCCGCGTCACCGACCCAGCGTACTGGGGTCGTGAGTGCCGAGCCGTGTGAGAACACGGCTCAGCACTCACGGGCGCGGTAGCGCGACCTGGGCCAGCACCTCCAGGACGTGCCGGTACGGCTGCCCGGTCGCCCGCGTCATGCCCAGCTCGCAGGTCCGGTTGCAGGACACGTGCGCCGCTGCACCGCGGGCTGCCACCTCGGCTGCCTCCGGCGCCGTCGCCGACGCGGTCAGCTCCGGGTGCAGCATGCCCCGGTCGCCGGCGAACGCGCAGCAACCCCAGTCGTCCGGGACGTGCACGTCCTGCGCCACCGCGCCGGCCAGCGTGGTCAGCGCCGGGGTGATCTGCAGCCGGGTCGAGGAGCAGGTCGGGTGCACCGAGACCGACGGCAGCTTCGGGTGCTCACCGAGCGCGGGCAACACCAGCTCGACCACGAACTGCATCGCGTCCACCACCCGGACCTGAGGCGCGCCCGCCAGCATGGCGTGGAAGCCCTCGGTACACGAGGACGCGTCGGTGACCACGGGCAGTTCCCCGTCCCGGGTGGCGGCCAGCACCGCCGGCAGCACCCGCTCGCGCATCACGTCGTAACCCCTCGCGAGGCCCTTGGACGACCACGGCGTGCCGCAGCACAACGACTCGATCTCCGGCGGCACCAGCAGGGTGATCCCGGCCCGCTCGCACAGCTGCTCGAAGCTGACCTGGGCGCAGTGGCGCGGGTGAGGCGGCCGCGCAGGACGGCCACCACGGACTCCAGGGTCCGGTAGCTGTTCTCGACGGTGCCGCAGGCCATCCCGCTGGCGTTGTTGGCCAGCACTCCCCCGACGGTGCAGGCCGCCTCACTGGCCGGGTCGGGTCCGAACTTGCGCCCGTAGCGCGCCAACCGGGCGTTCAGCCTGCGTACCGTGACCCCGGGCTGCACCCGCACCCGCAGGCCGTCGTCGAGGATCTCGACGTCCCCGAAGTGCCGCCGGGTGTCCACCAGCAGGCTGTCGGTCACCGACTGTCCGGACAGGCTGGTGCCCCCGGAGCGGAAGGTCAGCGGCACCCCGTGCCGGCGGCTGAGCTCCAGCAGCCGGCCGACCTCGGCGCCGCTGCGCGGAGCCACGACGGCGCTGGGCAGCAGCAGGAAGTGCGAGGCGTCGTGGGCATGGGCGTGCCGGGTGAGGGCGTCCTCGCGGACCTGGTCGGGCTCGCCGGCCCAAGCCCGGAGCTCGGTGAGGAAGGACGGGGTGCTCATGGCACCATCCAAGACAGAACGGTGCCTTAAGCACCACCAGAACGGTGAACAAGCCGAGCAGGGCCAGGCTCCAGCCGATCAACGTGCCGAAGATGTCGCCCTCCTGGCCGGCCATGCCGACCGCGGCCGCGGCCACCGCGAGGTTCTGTGGTGACAGCATCCACCTGGCCCGAGCGCGAGAGCTGCTGGTCGGGGCGCTCGGCGGCGACCCCGGCCCGGAGGCGACGTTGCCGTCCTCGGTGCTGGCCGATGCGGCGGAGTGACGCCGGCCGCAGCCCGTTGACCTCGACCGTGGTTCAGGTTGCAGGGTTACTGTCATGACCACGATGACCGCCGACCCGGCCGCACCCCCACCGGCCGCGACCCTGTTCAGCGGCCCGCTGCGGACGCTGACGATCGGCTCGGTCGCGCTGGTGTCGCTGGGCGCGTTCGAGGCGATGGCGGTGGCCACCGCGATGCCGACGGTCGCGGCCGCGCTCGACGGTGTCGCGGCCTACGCGCTCGCGTTCGGGCTGCCGCTCGCCACCAGCGTGATCGGGATGGTGCTCGCCGGGGCGTGGAGCGACGCCCGCGGACCGGCCGCGTCGATGCGGGTCGGCGTGGCCGCGTTCGTGCTGGGACTGCTGGTCGCCGGGCTGGCGCCCTCGATGCCGGTGCTCGCCGCTGGGCCGCGCCGTGCAGGGGCTGGGCAGCGGGCTGTTCTCGGTGGCGCTCTACGTGGTGGTGGGCCGGGTGGTGCCGGCCGGCGCTGCGACCGCGGATCTTCGCCGCGTTCGCCGCGGCCTGGTTGCTGCCGGCCGTGGCCGGCCCGCCGCTGGCCGGGCTGCTGGTGCAGTACGCGGGCTGGCGCTGGGTGTTCCTGCTGGCCGCGGTGCTCGCGGTGCCGGCGGCGCTGCTGGTGGAGCCGGGCCTGGGCCGCTGCCGCGGCTGCGCGGATCGGCTCGACGGTGGCGGCGGCGGCGCACCCGTGGCGGCGCGTGCTGTGGGCGGTCGGCGCGGCGTTCGGGGCGGCCGGGCTGCACGAGGCCGGTCAGCTGTCGGGTCCGGCGGCGGCGATCCTGGGCACCGTCGCGCTGGTGGCGGTGGCCGGATCCGCGCCGCGGCTGCTGCCCGCAGGGGCGCTGCGAGCCCGCCCCGGGCTGCCGAGCGTGGTGCTGGTCCGCGGGTTGATCGCCGCCGCGTTCTTCGGCGCCGAGACGTTCCTGCCGCTGCTGCTCTCGCGCGAGCGCGGGCTGTCGCCGACGGCTGCGGGCCTGGTGCTGACCGTGGCCGCGCGTGACGTGGTCCACCGGATCCTGGTTCCAGGGTCGCGACCACGCGCCGACGCGGTCGGTGCTGCTGCGCGCCGGCACCGGATTCATCGGGCTCGGGGTGCTGCTCGCCGGCGCGACCGTGATCCCGACGGTGCCGATCGCCGTCGGCGTGCTGGGGTGGGCGATCGCCGGGTTGGGCATGGGCCTGGCCTACCCGACGCTGTCGGTGCTGACGCTCGAGCTGTCCGCACCGCACGAGCAGGGCACCAACAGCTCCGCCCTGCAGATCGCGGACGCCCTGTTCGCCGCGGTGGTGCTGGCGCTGTCCGGCGCGCTGTTCGCGGCGCTCGTCGATTCCGGGGCGATCGCCTACGTGGCGGGAACGGTGGTGGCCGGGTCGCTGGGGCTGGCCGCGGTGCTGATCGCGCCGCGCGCCACGTCATCACGCTAGGGTCGAGCCGGATCGAGCGAACGCGCCCTCTGGTCCGCGATCGTCGGACGGGAGAACCGTTCGTTCGCTTCGCTGGGCTCTGTTCGGTTCGCTGGGACCTAGGGGTGCGGGTCCTCGGTGCCGGTCACGTACTGCGCCCGCGGGGCGATCCGCTCGACCACCGCCAGCCTGCGACGCTCGAGCTCGGCGAGCTGCTGCTCGGTGGCGGCGGCCACCAGGTGGTCCGTCCCCCGCTCCCACACATCGAGCCCGGCGGGGATGGCGAGCAGCTCGTCGACATCGTGCCCGGCGGTCGGCCGCAGCCGGGCGATCCAGACCTCCGCCACGGGCGATCTCCGGTCGGCCGGTCGAGGACGTGCTGGATGAACGCGTGCGCCGCCGGCCGGTTCTCCTCGAAACACGGCTCGATCTGACCTGCGGGCTGGATGAACCCGCCCTCCGCCTGCGTCGCCGGGCGCAGCTCGATGGTCAGCGCCGGTACGTCGTACTCGCCGTAGACCCAGTCGACGGTGTCGCCCGCGGTCGGGTACAGCTCCGATGCCTGCTGCGCGGTGTAGGTGCGTCCGTGCACACCGCGGATCAGGTCGCGCATGTCGGTGGCCGACCCGCGCAGCTCGGCCCGGTCAGCCGGTGTCGACGACGGGATCGTCGGTGTAGCCCCAGGGATAGAGGATCAGCTGCGAGTAGCTGTGGTAGGTGATCACGCCCCCGAAGAGCTCGCGGGCGACGAGGTCACGCACCGCGCGCGTCTCCGGCTCGGAGAACGCCCGCGGCCCGACGTAGGTCTCGTCGGCCGGCACGTGGCTTGAGGTGTTGATGTCCAGCGTGCCCCACATGTAGCCGTAGTTGCGGTTCGGGTCGACGCCGACGCTGCCGTTCGCGTTGCGGCTGCCGGTTCTTGCGCCACAACCGGTCGTCGGTGCGGGTGAACTCGTGCCCGTCCGGGTTCACCATCGGCGCCACCCAGATCTCGGCCTGTCTGCAACCACGTCCGCACCGGTTCCTCGCCGGAGTGCGCCAACAGGTCGGCGGCCAGCAGGTACGGCACCTCGACCGAGAGCCACTCCCTGGCGTGGTGGCAGCCGAGGAACGCGACCTTGCGCGTGCTGTCGCGCCGCTCCCCGAGCCGCAACGCCCAGATCGGCCGGCGCTCGACGCTGCTGCCGATCTGATGCAGTTCGGCGATCTCCGGGTTCGTCCTCGGCCAGCCGGCGCAGGTCGGCCTCCAGGCTCGCAGCGGTGTGGTAGCCGGTGGCGGCCGCCGGTCGGCGAATCCGGACACGTAGGCCTCGGTGATCCGCAGCTGCTCGACGGCGTAGCCCATCGCCTCCAGCCGGGCGGCCTGCGCCTCCTCGGCCTGCAGACCAGCGTACTCCGGCCCCACCTCCCACACGTCCAGCCCGAGCGGGCTGGCGACCAGCCGGGACAGCGGGGCCCGGGGCCCGGTCGAGGTCACCCGTGCGATCAGGTTGGCCATGGTGCTTCCTCTCCGACGCCCGTGACGCGACCGCGCCGCCGTCGGCGAGCCGGTCGCACCATGAGGATGGCCGACCAGCCTGTCAGATACGGATGCCGCCCGATCGCCGTCAGGGCGATCCGGATCGGGAGCGGGCTCAGCGGGCTACAGCGCGCCCTTCGTCGACGGGATCCCGGTGATCCGGTCGTCCGGCTCCACCGCCGCCCGCAGCGCGCGGGCGACCGCCTTGAACTGGGCCTCGGTGATGTGGTGCGGGTCCCGCCCGTCCAGCTACCCGCACGTGCAACGCGAGGTGCCCGTGGAAGGCCAGCGACTCGAAGACGTGCCGGTTGAGCACCGTCGGGTAGTGCCCTCCGATCACGAAGCCCTGCATCACGTCGGGCTCGCCGGTGTGCACGGTGTAGGGCCGGCCGGACACGTCGACGACGGCGTGCGCCAGCGCCTCGTCCATCGGGATCCATGGCGTCGCCGAAACGGCGGATGCCCTTCTTGTCCCCCAGCGCCTGCCGCATGGCCTCGCCGAGCACGATCGCCACGTCCTCGACCGTGTGGTGCGAGTCGATGTCGATGTCGCCTGCGGCGCGCACCGTCAGGTCGAAGGCGCCGTGCTTGCCGAGCGCGTCGAGCATGTGGTCGAAGAACGGCACGCCGGTGGCGATGTCCGTGGTCCCGGTTCCGTCCAGGTCGATCTCGACCAGGATCTTGGTCTCCTTCGTGATCCGCTCAACGCGGCCGACCCGATTCACATCAAGCTCCTTGTCGACGATTTCCGTGGCCACCGTCAGGAACGCGTCGTTCTCCTCCGGTGTTCCGATCGTGACCCGTAGCCGCTCCGGCTATGCCGACGTCCCGGATGAGCACTCCACGATCGAGGAAGGCCTGCCACCCGCGCGGCGCATCGACGAACCGCCCGAACAGGACGAAGTTCGCGTCGCTGGGAACGACGTCGTATCCCGTGCGTGGCGAGCTCCGTGATCACACGATCCCGCTCGGCCCGCAGCAGCGCAACGGATGCGAGCGTCTCGTCGGCGTGTCGCAGCGCCGCGCGAGCCGCAGCCTGGGTCAGGGACGAGAGGTGATACGGCAAACGGACCAACTGCAAGGCCTCCACGACGGCCGGCGCGGCCGCGAGATACCCCAACCGGCCACCGGCGAACGCGAAGGCCTTGCTCATCGTCCGCGAAACGATCAGCTTCGCGCCGTGCCGCTCCAGCAGGTTGATCGCGCTGGGCTGGTCGGAGAACTCGGCGTAGGCCTCGTCGACGACCACGATGCCGGGCGCGGCGTCGATCAGAACCTGCAGCTCGTCGATCGTCAACGACTGGCCCGTCGGGTTGTTCGGGCTGGTCAGGAACGTGACGTCCGGAGCCTGCGCCGCGAGCAGTGCGGCGGCGGCGGCGATGTCGACGGTGAAATCAGGGCGGCGCGGGGTCGGGCGCCACTCGGTGCGGGTGCCGGCGGCGATGATCGGGTGCATCGAGTAGGAGGGCTCGAAGCCGAGCGCGGTACGTCCCGGTCCGCCGAATGCCTGCAGGATCTGCTGCAGGACCTCGTTGGAGCCGTTGGCCGCCCACACGCCCGGCCGCACCGAGCCGCACCCCGGTGGCGGCGAAGAGGTAGGCGGCGAGGTCGGTTCGCAGCGCGAGCGCGTCGCGGTCCGGGTAGCGGTGCAGCTGACCGGCCACCTCGGCGGTTGCGGCCACCACGTCGGCGACCAGCGCGGGCGGCGGCGGATACGGGTTCTCGTTGGTGTTGAGCCGGACGGCCACGTCCAGCTGCGGCGCGCCGTAGGGCGTGCGACCACGCAGGTCGTCGCGCAGCGGGAGCTGGTCGAGGGTGATCACCGGAACCGCGCCGTGACGGCCTGGCCGTGCGCCGGCAGATCCTCTGCCCCGGCCAGCGTGACCACGGCGTCGGCCGCCGCGCGCAGCGCGTCCTCGGTGTACTCGATCATGTGCACCCCGCGGAGGAAGGTCTGCACCGACAGCCCGGCCGAGTGCCGGGCGCAACCGCCGGTGGGCAGCACGTGGTTGGAGCCGGCGCAGTAGTCACCGAGCGACACCGGCGCCCACGGCCCCACGAAGATCGCGCCGGCGTTGCGCACCCGCATCGCGACCTCCCGCGCGTCCGCGGTCTGGATCTCCAGGTGCTCGGCGGCGTAGGCGTCGACGACGGCGATCCCGTCGTCGAGGTCGGCGACCAGCACGGTGCCCGACTGCGGGCCGGCGAGCGCGGTACGGATCCGCTCGGTGTGTTTGGTCTCGGCGACCTGCCGCGCCAGCTCGGCGTCCACCGCATCGGCCAGCTCTCCCGACGTCGTGACCAGCACCGACGCCGCGTTCGGGTCGTGTTCGGCCTGGCTGATCAGGTCGGCGGCCACGTGCACCGGGTCGGCGCCCGCGTCGGCGAGCACCGCGATCTCGGTGGTGCCGGCCTCGGAGTCGATCCCGATCAGCCCACGCAGCAGCCGCTTGGCCGCGGTCAGGTAGAGGTTGCCCGGCCCGGTGACCATGTCCACCGGCTCCAGCTCGGCGCCGTCGGTGTCGGTGCCGCCGTAGGCCAGCAGCGCCACCGCCTGCGCCCCGCCGACCGCCCACACCTCGTCCACCCCCAGCAGCGCGGCCGCGGCCAGCACCGTCGGGTGCGGCAGCCCACCGTGCTCGGCCTGCGGCGGGGACGCCAACACCAGCGACTCGACGCCCGCAACCTGCGCCGGAACCACGTTCATGACCACGCTGGACGGATAGACCGCCAGCCCACCGGGGGCGTACAGCCCGACCCGGCGCACCGGCAGGAACCGCTCGGTGACCACGCCGCCCGCAACGACCTGGGTGACGATGTCGGTCCGGCGCTGATCGTCGTGGGTGATGCGGACCCGCTCGATCGCGGTCTCCAGCGCGGCGCGAACCGCCGGGTCGAGCGCGGCCAGGGCACCGGCGAGGGTCTGTGCCGGCACGCGGATGGCGGTCGGGCGGACCCGGTCGAACCGCTCGGCCAGCTCGAGCGCGGCCTCGGCACCGCGTTCCCGCACAGCCTCGACGATCGGGCGGACCTGCTCCAGCGCCGCGTCGACGTCGACCTCGGCGCGCGGCAGCAACCCGCGCAGGACGGCGGGGCGGGGCAGCGGGGCGGCGCGGAGATCAAGGCGGCGGAGCATCAGGCCAGGATAGAGCGGGTGAGCTGATCGGGATCCAGGTCGCGCCTGCGAAGCCGGTCACGTCGCCACCCGCCGCTGCAGCGGGCCGGGGGCGTCGACGAGTTCGTTCAAACGTGGACTGGTGTCGAACTCGGCGATGAGGGACTGATCGACAAGCGTCGCACCGCGGCATCGTGCCCGTTAGGACATTGCCGCGCTCCCATTCCGGGCGGGACACTTTGCCCATGCATTCTCGACTGCCGATCAAGACGGCAGTCGCGGGCGCGCCACCGCGCACGAGGGCTCATGCGCCGACGGGCAAGAACGCACTCAGCATGATCCTCGATCTTCAGCAGGTCGCCGGAAATCGTGTCGCCAGCCAGCTGGTCGGCGGGTTTCCCGCGGTGCAGCGGGTCGAGCTGTACGTCCACGGCGGCGGGAGAGTCACCAGCATCAACGGGCCAGGCACGAATGAGCGCAAGGCCGTCGCCATCGTGCAGGCACGTTTGATCACTCTCGGTGTTCTGACGAACGCGGACGCAGCCGCCGATCGCGCGCGGATGAAGGCCAACAAGGGCAGGTTGTCAGCCCGGGACATTCCGGCGACGCTCGACGCGATCACCCGCTGCGGGACCGCCTCACTTCCGGAGCCCATGGCGAGGAAGCTCCTCAAGGTGGACCTCGTTGCCGGCGTCGGAACCGGCGAGACCAATGACGCCGACGACGTCGAACTCGTGCTCAACCTGCTGCACGAGGAGTCGCACGTCACCAACGACGAGTTCCACCGCTCCGAAGTCGTCATGGCCGGCGACGACCGAACGGTCGATCCCGCTGCCCTGCCCGGATTCCTCGTCGGGCTCACGAGACTCAAGCGTGGCTTTGCCGGCGGCTACCCCTTCCGCGGCTCGACGAGGCGACGCAAAGGACTCAAGGTCACGGCGGGCACCGCTGCTTACCAGAAAGCGCTGGCCTACAACATGGCGGGCCGCAACGCGATGAACGCGTGGCTTGCGCAGGCGGCGGCACAGACGAGGGACAAGGTGCTGCGCAACTCGGCCCAGTGGTGCCTCGCCGGGACGTTCAAGGTCTACTGCAAGACACCGACACACGACTCCGCCGCCAGGGTGCGGGCAGACCGTCAACCCCGACGCTTCGTCGCGTACTTCGGTCATCCACAGGGCGCGATTTCCGAACAGCAGGTGCCGTACCTGCGCAAGCGCCGAGGCGATCCGGCCTTCGACAACACGAATGTCGAGATCGAGGCGCCGTCGGGCGGCGCGCAGCACGCGGACGGGATCGATGTCGTCGACCCGGTCGAGGCAGGGAAGGCGTACTTCTTCGAGACGATCAAGCACGAAGTGCAGCACGCAGCCGACCACCACCCCAGCTACGGACGAGGGCCGCTACAAGACCGAGCTCAACGCGCGGTGGGTCGACGGGAGCTTCGCCGGTTACTCGGCTCGGCGACGCGTCCAACGGATGGGTTTCACCTGGAACGAACGCCAGTACGCCGTGTTCCGCGATCTCTGGTCGCATCACGACCTGTACCCGTACCTGAAGGACAACTGGAATCAGACCGACCGGGCCAAGCGCACCGCATGGCGGTCGATGGTTGTCGGCTACACGAAGCCCGACTCGTTCAACCCGATCAACTCGATCCGCATCCAGAAACTCGACGACGTGATCACGGCGTGTACGCCGGCCGACTGCGCCGCCGACGACAGGTTCCGGGACGGCACCGGTCCCGAGAACGCCAAGGCGACCGGGGTCAAGACCGCGCTGACGGCGCTGGACGCGCTCGACAGGTCGACGGTCAAGACCAACACCGAGCTCACCACGAAGGCGACCACGAACCTGTCCGGCAAACTCCTCGCCGATTTCCAGGCACTCTGATGGTGCGCTCCCCCTCCACCGCGCGCGTCGCCGTCGATGCGCTCACACGGCGACCTGCTCGTCGCCACGTCGCGTTCGGTGCAGTGGTGTCGCTCCGGGCGACGAATCGACGTCACCCCCGATCACGCCGTGGAGCTGATCGCCGCTGACGGCGGCGCGATCGCGACGTCGGGTTCGGGCGAGCTGACCTGGCGTGGGTCGGGCGATCCCGTCACCGTCGGGGTCGACCCGCTGAGCTGCCTCGCGACGTACGGTCCCGTCGTCGTCGCTGTCACCGGACCTCCAGAACGCTGTCACCGAGAACGCGCAACTGCTCGTCTGGCACGACATCACCGGACCCGCGATGGGTGGAGACAGCGACGTCACGGCGGACATCGGATTCGTCGCGGACGGCATGACGATCGACAGGGGACGCCGGGCGGCTGTCTGGGGATGGACGGCAGACGACGTCGGCGTGATGGCCGTCTTCGACCTCACCACCAGCCCGCCGGCGCCCGTGACGCCTGCGTTCCCGTGGCCGACCCCGGTGGTCGGCGTCGCGTTCACGAGCGAGGGCCGGCTGGCAGTCGGGTGCGCTGACGGGATTCGTGTCGTCGGACCCGATGGCACCCGGTACGGCGCGGTCGTGCTCGGCGGGCTCGAGCAGCTCCGCGGATCCGCGGACACCGTGGCCTGGGTGCGAACCGGCGCCGACGACGCGACGCCGGTTGCCGGGTTCGCACGCGTCCACAACGGATCGATCGAGCTCGCGGCCGAGGCGGCGCTTCCCGACGAGCAGAGCATGCCGACGATCTGGGTCGATCCCGGCGGGCCGATCGTGGTCGAGGCGATCACCACTCGCCTGCTGCTCCGACGGCTCTCGGCTTCGGGGTGGGGGGAGCCGGAGGTCTACGACAACGCGATCGCCTTGTAATGCCGCACCGTTCGTCTCGGGACCGTACGGATCCGCTCGGTGTGTTTGGTCTCGGCGACCTGCCGCGCCAGCTCGGCGTCCACCGCATCGGCCAGCTCGCCCGACGTCGTGACCAGCACCGACGCGCGTTCGGGTCGTGTTCGGCCTGCGATCAGGTGGCGGCCACGTACCGGTCGGCGCCCGCGTGGCGAGCACCGCGATCCGGTGGTGCCGCCTGGAGCGTCGATCGCCCCGCAGCAGCCGCTTGGCCGCGGTCAGGTAGTGCCGCCGTAGGCCAGCAGCGCCACCGCCTGCGCCCCGCCGACCGCGGATCACCCGTTCCGGTCGGCCAGGTACTCGAGCAACACCCGCACTGGTGCCGGCGCATCGATCTGCCAGTGGTCGATGGCGCCGACGGCGAGTTCCGCCGCGGCGGCCGGCTCCTGCCGGAGATCGGCCGTCAGGTTCTCTTGGGCCACCCCGACACCGAACATCACGCCGAGCGTCACGGTCAGGATCGGCAACCCGATCGACGCTGCGACCGCCAGCCCGGCCAGCATCCGCGGCCGGCACCACAGCACCGCGAGCAGCGACAGCCCGATGGTGATCACCGCCCCGACCGTGCCGACCGTCAGCAGCGTCAACCAGCCCATGGCGGCGGACAGCGGGTGCAGGGAGATCAGGTGGACCGACCCGAGAAACAGGTAGCTGCTCGCGCCCAACAGCAACGCCATCAGCACGGCCGACAGCAGCGCGAGGCGAGCGAGCGTCCGGCCGCGTGGGCGCGCAGCGGTCGACGCCGGTTCACCGGACGGCAGGTCGAGCGTCAGCCCGATCGGGGCGGTCGCGATGGTGGGATCGGAGTACGGCGGACGGGGTGCACTCACGCTGGCTCCTGAATCCGAAATGGCTGCACAAAGTGGCGACTGGATTACGCAAGGTGTGCAGAGTCAGAGTCGGCGACTGGGTGCCGGTCGTTACGCCGCGGCCCCACCCTTCCTCGGGTGACCGCACATACGTCGCGGACACGACACACAGTGCCGGCTCTGTGTGCGGTGTGCGGGCGGTGTGTGCTGGGTCCTCGCTGCTCCTCGGGAAGACCTGACCGGTAGATCATCGGGGGCGGTGGCCGCATCCATCAGCCCGTCGGATCACCGCCGTGCCCGTCGCGGCGGCGGACGGCCAGCAGCACCCCGGCACCGAGCAGCACCGCGAGCAGCACCCCGCCGCCGATCAGCGCGGTCGGCATCGCCGTCTCGGAACCGGCCGCCGCACCACCGGTCCCCGCGGCCGACGCCGGAGCGGTGCGGCGGGGACGGCGGCGGCGCGGCGGCAGCCTCGGGTCGACCGGCGCCGAAGTCGACGTCGGAGCAGGAGTAGTAGGTGTCGGGGGTGTCACTGTTCTGCCAGATCGTGTAGATCAATTGCCGGCCGCTCCGATCGGCGGGCAGCGCGCCCTCGAACCGGTAGGAGCCGCCGTGAAGCGGTGGGTCGACGACCGTCAGGAACGGCTCCGGCTCCAGGTCCGACCAGGTCAGTTGCCGGTCCGGCGAGTAGCCGGGGCGGGTGACGTAGAGCCGGAACGTGCCGTGGTGCCCGATCGTGCCGCGATAGGTGAACCGCTGGTCGGCGCCCGGGCTGAGCGTGGTCACCGGCCAGTCGGCGCGGGCCAGGTCGAGGCCGGCGTATGCGCGGATCCCGGCGCTGCACAGCTTGCCGTCCGGGATCACCTCGCGGTCGCGACCCCGCACGTCCGCCACCCGCACGTTGTCCCACTGCTCGGCGAGCTTCGGGCTCTGCCGGAGCGCCGCCCGGCAGGCCGCGGTGTCGGACGCGTCGCCCTCCGCACCGCACGACGCCGTTCGGCTGGTCGGGCTCGTCGGAGCGCCGTGGGCCGCGGCCGGTGCGCCGCTCGCCAGCGTCAGCATCGCGGCGGCTGCGGCGGCGAGGAGCACGAATCGGGGAGTCACATGGGAACTCACGTGGCGGACGGGCCGCACGTTCACCCACGACCCGAACACATCAACCGCCGTAGAGGTCCAACCCCAGGTCCAGGGCCGCGACCGAATGCGTCAGCGCGCCGACCGCGAGGTAGTCCACACCTGTCTCGGCGTAGGCGCGGGCGTTGGCCAGCACCAGCCCACCGGACGACTCCAACATCGTCGGAGAATCACCCCGCCGCTCGACCGCCTTCCGGGTGAGACCCACGGAGAAGTTGTCCAGCAGCACCAGCTCCGCGCCCATCGCCAGCACCTCGTCGAGCTGCTGCAGCGAATCCACTTCCACCTCGCACGGCAACCGCGGGGCCAGCGCCCGGGCCGCGGTCAGCGCCGCCGACACCGACCCGGCCGCCACCACGTGGTTGTCCTTGATCAGCACCGCGTCACCGAGCCCGAGCCGGTGGTTGACCCCACCGCCGCAGCGCACCGCGTACTTCTCCAACAGCCGCAGGCCGGGCAACGTCTTACGGGTGTCCCGGATCCGGGCGCCGGTGCCGGCCACCGCGGCCACCCATTCCGCGGTCGCGGTTGCCACCCCGGACAGGTGCGTGAGCAGGTTCAACGCCGTCCGCTCGGCGGTCAGAAGGCCGCGGACCGGAGCTCGGACGGTCAGCGCGGCATCACCGGCTTCCATCCGGTCGCCGTCGGCG
This sequence comes from uncultured Actinomycetota bacterium, assembly GCA_963841985.1. GTDB lineage: Bacteria > Actinomycetota > Actinomycetes > Mycobacteriales > Pseudonocardiaceae > Pseudonocardia. Next base: position 32,024 of record CAWJFD010000005.1, on the reverse strand, counting down.
CGGGCGTCCAGCACTTCGTAGTCGCCGACGACGGCGTCCAGCACGGCCAGTGCTGCCGGCAGGCCGGCCAGCACGCCCGCCGTCCGGGCCGCGAAGGACGCCACCGCGATGGCTTGCGGTGGGACGGTCGCCCTGGTCGTCGCGTCCGGGCCGTAGCGCAGATCCTCCGCCAGAGCGAACTCGACGACACGCTGCAGGTCATCGGGATCCGGACGGCCGATGTCGAGGGCCTCAGCGGCCCGCCGCACACCGGCGGTTCCGGTCACGACGCCACCCCTCGGGTCGGAGCTCATGCCGCACCCACCGTCGCGGCGGTGGCGACCACCGGCCGACCGAGGTCGTCGAGCGCCACCACCAGGCTCGACCGCTGCCACACGTCGTCGCGCTCCGGGAAGTCGGTGCGCACGTGGCAGCCCCGGCTCTCGGTCCGGGTGCCCGCGGCGGCCAGCACCGCCTGGGCCAGCAGTGTGAGAGCGGCGTCCTCCACTCCGGCCCGATCGACCGGCACGGCCACGGTGGTGGCCGCCTCCACCGCGTCCGAGGCCGCCGCCAGCCCGGCCGCGGTCCGGCCGATGCCCGCTGCGCCGCTCATCGCGTGCTGCACGACCCCGCGGACCGCGATCGGCACCGCCGGCGACGGCGCCAGCTCCGCGGAACCACCCTCGTTCCCCGCCGCCCTGTCGGCCGCGATCGCCCGCACTGCCCTCTCCCCCATCACCAGGCCCTCGAGCAGGCTGTTGGACGCCAACCGGTTGGCGCCGTGCAGCCCGGTCCGGGCCAGCTCGCCCGCCGCGTACAACCCGCGCACGGCCGTCCGCCCGTGCCCGTCGGTGATCACCCCGCCACACGCGTAGTGCGCGGCGGGCGTCACCGGGATCGGTTCGGTCACCGGGTCGATCCCGGCCGCCCGGCACGCTCCGTACACCGTCGGGAAGCGCGCCGCGAACCCCTCGATCGCCCGCGCGTCCAGATAGACGCAGTCGGCCCCACTGCTCACCAGCCGGCGGGTGATCGCGGCCGCCACGACGTCGCGCGGGGCCAGATCCGCGAGCGGATGCACGCCGGTCATGAACCGCCGTCCGGCGCGGTCGAGCAGCACGGCCCCCTCACCGCGGACCGCCTCGGTGACCAGCGGTCGCCGCCCGGTCGCCGGCCCGTCGTAGAGCACGGTCGGGTGGAACTGCACGAACTCCAGGTCGGCCGCGGTGGCCCCGGCCCGCAGCGCGAGTGCGATGCCGTCGCCGGTGGCGGTGTCCGGGTTCGTGGTCGAGGCGTAGAGCTGCCCGTAGCCACCGGTGGCCAGCAGTACCGCCGGCGCACGCAACACCCCCGACCGGCCCTGGTCGTCGAGCACGGCGAGGCCGGCGATCCGGCCGGCGGCGGTGCGCACGGCGTCGACGGCGACGTGCCCGGTGAGCAGTGGCAACCTGCGGTCGGCTGCCGCGGCGAGCAGGGCGCGCTCCACCTCGGCCCCGGTCGCGTCGCCGCCCGCGTGCACCACCCGGAACGCGGAGTGCCCACCCTCACGGGTGCGGGCCAGCGTGTCGCCGAACTGGGATCGGTCGAACTGCGCACCTCGGGCCCGCAGCCTGGCCACTGCCGCGGGGCCGTCGATCAGGATCGACGCGACCGCTGCCGGGTCGCAGAGTCCGGCGCCCGCCGTCAGCGTGTCCGCGATGTGCGCCTCGACGCTGTCGCCGGGTATGTCGCCGACCACCACCGCGACCCCGCCCTGCGCCCACCGGGTGGAACCGGCGTCGGCGGCGTCCTTGGTCACGACGACCACACGCAGACCCAGCTCTGCGGCGTCCAGCGCGGCAGTCAACCCGGCTACCCCGCTGCCGACCACGACCACGTCGGCGCTCGCCTCCCAGCTCATCGCACTCCCTCGCTGCGCTCGGTCGGCGCTGCGTCGGGGCTGTGACACCGACTCGCTCGCACGCTCACTCATCCGCACTCCCCCGCTGCGCTCGGTCGGCGCTGCGCTCGGGCGCTGTGACACCGACTCGCTCGCACGCTCACTCATTCCGCACCGCCCGGGCGTCCGATGGCGATCATCCGCTGGACGGCGGCGCGGCCGCGAGCGGCGAGCTCGGGGTCGACGAGGATCTCGTCCGTGCCCTCCCGCAACGACCGCAGCAGCTTCTCCGGCGTGATCATCTTCATGTACCGGCAGGAGGCCCGTTCGTTCACAGCCCGGAAGTCGATCTCCGGCGCGGCGCGACGCAGCTGGTGCAGCATGCCGACCTCCGTGGCCACCAGCACGGACTTCGTGTTGCTCTCGCGCGCCGCGTCGAGCATGCCTCCAGTGGAGAGGATCTTGACCCGGTCCGCTGGCACCGCCCCGGTCCCGGCCAGGTACAGCGCCGAGGTGGCGCATCCGCACTCCGGGTGCACGTACAGCTCGGCATCCGGGTGCGCCAGCGCCTGCGCGGTCAGGGCGGGGCCGCTGATCCCGGCGTGCACGTGGCACTCCCCCGCCCAGACGTGCATGTTCTGCCGGCCGGTGATCCGTCGGACGTGCGCGCCGAGGAACTGGTCGGGCAGGAACAGCACCTCCTTGTCGGCCGGGATCGAGTCCACGACCTCGACCGCGTTCGACGATGTACAGCAGATGTCGGTCTCGGCCTTCACCGCGGCGGTGGTGTTCACGTAGCTCACCACCACCGCTCCCGGGTGCTCGGCCTTCCATTCGCGCAGCTGGTCGGCGGTGATCGAGTCGGCGAGCGAGCAGCCCGCGTTCGCGTCCGGGATCAGCACGGTCTTGTCCGGGGCCAGGATCTTGGCCGTCTCGGCCATGAAGTGCACCCCGCAGAACACGATCGTCGACGCCTCGGACGCGGCCGCGATACGCGAGAGCGCCAGCGAGTCCCCGGTGTGGTGGGCGACGTCCTGGATCTCGGGCAGCTGGTAGTTGTGGGCCAGCAGCACCGCGTCCCGGCGGCGGGCGAGGTCACGGACCTCGGCGAACCACTCGGGGCCTGGGCCGGTCCGGGTGGCGGTCTCGGCGACAGCGGCGAGGCTCATCGTGGTCTCCCGTCGGATCGAATGTTTTCGACTGATAGTCGGAAACATGGTCGATCGTAGCAGGCTGGTCGGTGGAAACGACACCTCCGCGTGAGCGGGACCTCACCCGGTCGTCATCCAGCGTTTCCGTGCTGAACGGGCTCGCCTCCGCCTAAGATCGCGCCGACATGAACCGCCCGACCGAGCACGAGGTGCTGGCGGCGGTGCTGCGGATCCGCGACGGCGCCCCTCAGGTGCTGGCCTGGCAACGGGCCCGTTCGCCCGACGCCGGCCGGTGGGCCCTGCCCGGAGGACGGCTACGCGACGACGAGGATGTCGAGCGGTCGGTGCGGCGCCAGCTCGCCGAGAAGGTCGACGTGCGCGACGTGACCCATGTCGAGCAGCTCTCGACGTTCTCCCGACCGGACCGGGTGCCGGGCGTGCGGACGATCGCGACGGCCTTCCTCGGCCTGGTTCGCTCCGACGCCGATCCGGCCGTGCCCGACGACACGAGCTGGCACCCGGTCGCCGCGCTACCCCCCACCGCGTTCGACCACGCCACGATCGTCGCCGCCGCCCACGAGCGGCTGCGGGCGAAGCTCTCCTACACCAACATCGGCTTCGCGCTGGTGCCGCGCGAGTTCACGATCTCGGCGCTGCGCGACCTGTACTCGGCCGCGCTGGGGCACCCGGTCTCGGCCACCAACCTGCAACGGGTGCTCACCCGGCGGGCGCTGCTGGAGCCGACGGGCGAGGTCGCCGCGCCCGGGCCGGCCGGCGGACGCCCGGCTGCGCTGTTCCGGTTCGCCGACGGCTCGTTGCGGGTGACCGACGCTTTCGCGGTACTGCGGCCGCCAGGCGCCTGAGCACGGGGAGCCGTACCGTAAGCGGGTGGCTCCGACCCTGCCGCTGTTCCCACTGGGAACGGTACTGATGCCGGGAGCCTCATTGCCGTTGCACATCTTCGAACCGCGCTACCGGCAGCTGACCGTCGATCTCGTGACCGGAACGGTTCCGGACAAGCAGTTCGGGGTCATCGCCGTCCGCGAGGGCTGGGCTCCCGACGACGACGGCATGCAGAGCCTTCACGGCGTCGGCTGCACGGCCGAGATGCGCGACGTCCGGCGGCTGCCCGACGGCCGCTTCGACATCGTCACCCGCGGCAGCAGGCGTTTCCGGTTGCTCGACATGGACGCGGAGTCCAAGCCGTACCTCATGGGCACCGTGGAGTACCTGCCCGACGCTGAGACCCCGCCGGCGACCGGAATGATCCAGATGCTCAGCGCCGCGGCCCGCGACGCGCACCGCCGCTACTGCTCGACCGCGTGGAAGACCGGTGACTGGGCGGAGCCGGAAGCCGACGTGGAGCCCGGCACGCTCGCGCACATCCTGGCCGCCGACTGCCTGCTACCGATCGAGGACCGCCAGGACCTGCTCGAACAGGTTTCCCCGACCGAACGGCTGCGGATGATCAGGGCCATGCTGGCGAGGGAGACCGGACTGCTCAGCCAGCTGCGCGCGGTGCCCGCCCCGATCACCTCGTTCGCGGTGGACTACAGCTTCAACTGAACGCTGCCCGTTCAGGTCCACCCGTAGCGTGACCGCAGCTCGGCGGCCACCTGTTCGAAGCGGTGCCGATCGAGCACGGCGCCCTCGCGGCGGATCTCGTGCTCGCCGACCTCCAGCACGCGATCCAGCCGCGCGAACGACTCGCGCCCCTGCTTGTCCCACCCGCCCGAACCGACCGACATCCAACCAGCATCGTCGGAATGCTCCTGCTGGCTGGACAGCATCAACCCGAGCAGGTCGGCCCCACCGCGGCCGACGACCAGCAGCGGTCGGTCCTTGCCACGCCCGTCGCCCTCCTCGAACGGCACCCAGGCCCAGACCACCTCACCGGGGTCGGCGGCGCCGTCCCGATCGGGTGCGTAGGCGATCGTGCGGGCGCGGTCGGCGGTCGGCACGCTACGAACCCGCTGCCCGCGGACGTCGCTTACGGGTGCCGGCCCACCGGAGCTCGCCGACCGGCTGGGCCCGTTGGCGGAGGAGAGCAGGTCGACCCCGGCCTTCACGACCCGCCGCAGCGCGTTCCCCCAGTTCGCCATGGTGCCAGCATGACCGATCGTCGACGTGGCGCCCGCTGCGGCCCGTCGCCCCTCTGGCGGGTACCGCGCGCTGTGGCGTCGGGAAAGTGCTCAGACCTCGTAACCGTTGCGGTCCACCTGGCCTGCGGGCCACGCGGCCGTTCCGGGATGCACCGGCAGGACCATCGCGACGCCGCCGTAGACCTGCACCTGCCCGTCCCGGCGGATCATCCGGACCGGATTGGCGACCCGCACCCAGCCGGCCGGCGGCGTAGAACCCCGCCACCTGCTCCCCGCAGGTGAGGAACCCGAACGGCAGGTCGAGCCCGCGCAGCGCCGCGGCCCCCCGGTCGAGCAGTTCGGCGCCCAACCCGCTGCCCCGCCGATCCGGATCGACCGCCACCAGCCCGACGTCGCCGACCAGCTGCGCGCTGTCTCCGACCTGCACGAACCGGCGGAGCAGGCCGAGATGGGCAACCGGCCGCTCCCCCTCGTACCCGACGACGCGCAGCTCCGGACGCGCGCTGACCCAGCTGCTCGCGCCGTCGATGCCGGCCATCGACCGCGGGAAGCAGCGTCGCAGCAATCCGGCGAGCGCCTCGTGCTCGTGGCCGGCAAGGTCGTCCTCCCAGATGGACGACCAGCGCGGATCGACGCGTTCAGCCACCACGTCGCTCGCCGTGCCGGCTGCAGCGGGCCGTCCAACCCATCGGGGTCACCTGCACCACCATGCGCCGCGCGCAGTCCGGGCAGAACCGGGGAGGTTCCAGTGCGCGGCGGGCGGCGCAGTCCGGATGCTCGGCAGCGGCCGGCCGTCCGCACTGGTCGCAGTACCGCCCATCGGCCGTCACAACGTGTCGTTGAGCGCCTTGATCGGCATCTGCAGCTCGCCGAGCAGCTCGATGTCCGATTCCGCCGGACGCCCCAGGGTCGTGAGGTAGTTGCCGACGATCACCGCGTTGATCCCGCCGAGCAGGCCCTGCCGGGCGCCGAGGTCGCCGAGGGTGAGCTCGCGGCCGCCGGCGAAACGCAGCACGGTGCGCGGCAACGCGAGCCGGAACGCGGCGACGGTACGCAGGGCGTCCGATGCCGGACAGCAGCTCCAGATCACCGAACGGGGTGCCGGGGCGCGGATTGAGGAAGTTCAGCGGAACCTCGTCGGGGGTGAGCGCGGCCAGCTGCCCGGCGAACTCGGCCCGCTGTTCCAGCGTCTCCCCCATCCCGACGATGCCGCCGCAGCACACCTCCATGCCGGCCGCGCGCACGAGCCGCAGCGTTTCCCAGCGTTCCTCCCAGGTGTGGGTGGTGACCACGTGGCGGAAGTAGGAGCGCGCGGTCTCCAGGTTGTGGTTGTAGCGGTGCACGCCCATCGCGGCGAGCTCGTCGACCTGCGCGGGCGTGAGCATGCCCAGCGAGCAGGCGATGTTGATGTCCACCTCATCCTTGATCGCGGCGACGCCCGCGGCGACCTGGGCCATCAGCCGCTCGTTCGGACCGCGCACGGCGGCGACGATGCAGAACTCGGTTGCCCCGGTCTTTGCGGTCTGCTTGGCCGCCTCGACCAGCGACGGGACGTCGAGCCACGCCGAGCGGACCGGCGAGTCGAACAGGCCCGACTGGGAGCAGAAGTGGCAGTCCTCCGGGCAGCCGCCGGTCTTCAGCGAGATGATGCCCTCCACCTCCACCTCCGGCCCGCACCAGCGCATCCGCACCTCGTGGGCCAGCTCCAGCAGCGCGTCGAGCGCGGTCGTCTGGCAGCCGCAGCACCTCGAGGACCTGCGCCTCGTCGAGGCCGACACCCCGTTCGAGCACCTGCTCGCGGGCGGTGGACAGGATGGTCGGCCCCGGGAGTCGCCGCTGTGGTCGTCACAGCTGGGGAGTCTGCCATTCGCCGCCGAGCGCGGGCCCGAGACTGTGACGCGCGACGGCCGCGAAATCGGCCGGCGCCGAGGCCGCTCGCGCCGTCGGGCAGCGCGCCGAGCAGCGGCACGCCGGTGATCTCGGGAAGATCGGCGAGGTTGCACGTCGCAGCCAGATCGGGATCGCGTGGCCACGCTCCGATGACGACTCCGGCGCACTTCAGCGACCTGTTGTCGAGCGCCTCGACGGTGAGGGCTGTGTGGTTCAGCGTGCCGAGCCCGGCGGCCGCGACGACCAGCACCGGGCGCGTCCAGCAGCGCGGCGACGTCGGCGAGCGTGCCGACGTCTCGTCGAATCGGACCAGCAGCCCGCCCGCGCCCTCGACGAGCACCAGATCGTGCTCGCCGGCGAGTTCCCTGGCGGCGGCCGCGGCCTGTCGCGGGGTGACGGGTGGCCGCCCGGACCGGCGCGCGGCGGTGGCCGGAGCCAGCGGTTCCGGGTAGCGGGCGAGCTCGCGACCGGTCGCTCCGGGGACCAGCCGGGCGATCTCGGCGAGGTCGCCGGGTTCGTCCGGCCCGACCCCGGTCTGAGCCGGCTTGAGCACCGCCACCCGATCACCGCGCGCGAGCCCGAGCGCCGCGATCGCCGCGGTGACGACGGTTTTCCCGACCCCGGTCCCGGTGCCGGTCACCACCAGGATCCGCGCCGCACCCCCGCCCGACCCCGCGCTCACCCTCGCGGATCCTCATCCGGCCGAGCGAGCTCGGCGGCAACGGGGAGCCAGCGGCTCGGGCGCGGGGTCACCGGGCTGGGGTCGGAGCGAGCACGTCGGCCAGCACCGCTCGGACGAGCGCGAGGTCGGTGTCGGCGAGGGTGGCGCGCGCGGTCAGGCGCAGCCGGCTCGTGCCGACCGGGACCGACGGCGGCCGGAAGCAGCCCACCCGCAGCCCGCGCTCGGCACACCGGGTGGCGGCGGCGAACGCGACCTCCGGATCCCCGAGCACCACCGGGACCACGGCCGATCGCGGCCTCGGCACCCCCGCCGCCTCGGCGAGCGCGGCCGCCACTCGCAACACGGCGGCCGGCCGCTCGGGCTCGGCGCGCAGCACCCGCAGGGCGGCCAGCGCGGCACCGACGCACGCCGGGGCGAGGCCGGTGTCGAAGATGAACGTGCGCGCCGTGTCGACCAGGTGCGCGATCACCGCGGCCGGACCGAGCACCGCGCCACCCTGGCTGCCCAGCGCCTTCGACAGCGTCACGGTGCTCACGACGTCGTCGGCCCCGGCCAGCCCGACCCCGGACAGCTCCCCGCGGCCGGCCGGCCCGCGGACCCCGAGGCCGTGCGCCTCGTCGACGACGAGCAGCGCACCGCGGGACCGAGCGACCGCGTGCAGCTGCGAGAGCGGCGCGATCCGGCCGTCGGTGCTGTCGACGCTTTCCGTGACGACCAGTGCGCGGGCCTCGCCGCGTCCCGCCAGCTCCGCATCGACGGCCGCCGGATCGTCGTGCGGGACGATCGCGATCCGAGCCCGCGAGAGGCGGCAGGCGTCGACGAGCGACGCGTGGTTGGACGCGTCGGAGACGATCAGCGCTCCGGGCCCGGACAGTGCGGTCAGCACCGCGAGATTCGCGGTGTACCCGGACGAGAAGACCAGCGCGGACTCGGTTCCACAGAATGCTGCCAGCTCCCGCTCCAGGTCGGCGTGCAGCTGGGTGTGCCCGTGACCAGCCGCGATCCGGTGGAGCCTGCGCCCCACTCGCGGGCCGCGGCGACCGCGGCCTCGATCACCCGCAGGTCGGTGGCGAGCCCGAGATAGTCGTTGCCGGCCACGTCGAGCACCGGGTCGGCGGCTGCGCGGGGCCGCAGCTCGCGGCGCAGACCCGCCGCCCGGCGCCCAGCCGCGTGCTCCTCCAGCCATGCCAGCGGGTGATCGGGGCGAAGGGAGCGCGGCGACGACACGGCGATCACGGTAACCCGCACACCGAGGGCCCGACGGATGCACACCGAATACACCCAGCCCGACACTCCCAGCCCGACGCACCGCGTCGCCCCCCGGCTCACACACACCGGGGACCACTCATACCCAGTCAAGAGCCTGTGTGCGAGCTCACGGCAGACCACCACGCGCGTGGACGACGCCGCCACCACCGGGCGCTGAACACGGGTCCCACACGCAGCATGCGGTCGACCGGGCCGACGCCGGCAGCCGTCAGCCGCCGCGACGCGCCCGGCGGTGATCATCGTCAGGTCGTCGGGGGTGCAGACGTAGGGCGGCATCGTGTAGATCAGGTCCCGGAAGGGCCGCAGCCACACCCCGGCATCGACCGCAGCCTTCGTCGCCGCCGGAACGTCCACCTCGTGGTCCAGTTGCACGACGCCCACCCCACCGAGCACCCGGACGTCGATGACCCCGGGCTGCCCCCGCACCGGCCCCAACCCGGCCCGCAACGCGCGCGCCGATCCCCGCGACCTCGGCCCGCCAGTCCCGTTCCAGCAGCAGGCGCACCGACGCGTGCGCGACGGCCGCGGCCAGCGGATTGCCCATGAAGGTCGGCCCGTGCATCAGCACGCCGGCCTCGCCACGCGTGATCCCTGCTGCCACCTCCGGGGTGCACAGCGCCGCAGCCATCGTCAGGTATCCACCGGTCAGCGCCTTGCCGACACACATGACGTCGGGCGCGATCCCGGCATGGTCGGCCGCGAACAGCTCGCCGGTGCGCCCGAAGCCGGTGGCGATCTCGTCGAACACCAGCAGCACGTCGTGGGTCAGGCACAGCTCGCGCAGCACGTGCAGGTAGCGCGGATCGTGGAAGCGCATCCCCCCGGCCCCCTGCAACACCGGTTCGACGATCACGGCAGCCAGCTCGTCCGCGTGCCCCTCGATCAACCCGGCCAGCTCGGCGACATAGGCCGGCTCGAACCCGGCCGGTGGGGCGGACGCGAACACCTGCTGCGGCAGCACTCGCGCCAGAGCGCGTGCATGCCGCCGTCGGGGTCGCAGACGCTCATCGCCGCGAACGTGTCGCCGTGGTAGCCGCCCCGCCAGGTGAGCAAGCGGTGCTTGCCCGGTCGTCCGCGGGAGCGCTGGTACTGCAGGCACATCTTGATCGCGACCTCCACCGACACCGATCCCGAATCGGCGAGGAACACGTGCTCCAGCCCGGCCGGGGTGATCTCCACGAGCAGCTGGGCCAGCTCCACCGCGGGCGAGTGGGTGAGCCCGCCGAACATCACGTGGCTCATCGCTCCGAGCTGCTCACGCACCGCCGCGTCGAGCACCGGGTGGGCGTAGCCGTGGATCGCGGCCCACCACGACGACATGCCGTCCACCAGCTCGCGGCCGTCGGCCAGGCGCAGCCGCACCCCGGCGGCGGAGGAGACGACCAGCGGCGGCACCGGAGCCGGCATCGACGCGTACGGGTGCCATACGTGCGCACGGTCCGCTGCCAGCACACCGTCGACGTCCACGAGCCGCGAGCCTAACCGGGACGGGGACCGCGCAAGTTAGGCTGGACCGCCATGCCTGCCGCCACCCAGCCCGCCGTCGCGCACCCCGCGCTGTCCCGTCGCCGGGAGCTCGGGGCCACCAGCGCGCGGTCGCTGCTGCTCACCGTGCTCGGCGAGTTCGTGCTGCCGCGCGCGGAGCCGGTCTGGACGCAGGTGCTGCTCGACGTGCTCGGCGGACTCGGCGTGGAGTCCAAGTCGGCCCGACAGGCATTGGCCCGCACGGCGGCCGAGGGGCTGCTCGTCTCGGACCGGGCCGGTCGTCGGGTGCGCTGGTCGCTCACCGCATCCGGCCGGCGCCTGCTCACCGACGGGGCCGCCCGGATCTACGGCTTCGGACGCACCCGGCGCGACTGGGACGGCCGGTGGCTGGTGTTGCTGATCAGCGTGCCGGAATCACGCCGGCAGCTGCGGCACCGGCTGCGAACGAGGCTGGCCTGGGCCGGGCTGGGCTCGCCGTCGCCCGGGGTGTGGCTCACCCCGGATCCGACCAAGCAGGACGAGGTGGCCGGTGTGGTCGCTGACCTCGGGCTGACCGGCGTGACCAGCTCCTTCATCGGTCCGTTCGGCGCGATCGGCGCGGAACACGATGTGGTCGCTCAGGCCTGGGACCTCGCCGAGGTCGAGACCGGGTACGAGGAGTTCCTCGACGAGTTCGGGGCCGCCGACCCGACGACACCGGACGAGGTGCTGCGCCACCAGATCCACCTGGTGCACGCCTGGCGCCGCTTCCCGTTCCTCGACCCGCAGCTGCCCGCCGCACTGCTGCCGGCCGACTGGGCGGGTGCGCGTGCCGCGGCGCTGTTCAGCGCCCAGCACGAGCGGTGGCACGAGCCGGCCCATCAGCAATGGGCCCAGCTCGTCGCCACCACGATCTGACCGATCGGCTGAACGACGTGCGACCGCCCGCTCTCCGTCCTGCTCGGCGTCCGTGCCGGAGTCCTCACCCGATCGCGGCGAGGCCGACGGCACGCGGTGCGGTGCGCACGGCAACCGCAGCCGGATGGACCTAGCCTGGCGCAATGCGGCGCTTTCCCTTGGGCAGTTCCTCCGTGTCCCGCGTCGGCTTCGGTGCGATGCAGCTGGCCGGGCCCGGAGTGTTCGGACCGCCCCGGGACCATGATCAGGCGGTCGCCGTGGTGCGCCGCGCCGTGGAGCTCGGCGTCGACCACATCGACACCTCCCAGTACTACGGTCCCGACGTCGTCAACGAGCTCATCCGCGAAGCCCTGCACCCTTACCCCGACGCGCTCGCCATCGTGAGCAAGGTCGGAGCCCGCCGCGACAGCGCCGGGGGCTGGCTACCCCACGACGAACCCGACCAGCTCCGGGAGGGCATCGAGGACAACCTGCGCACCCTCGGCGTCGAGCGGCTCGCGGCGGTCAACCTGCGACTGCTGGAGGGCAAGGCGCCCGATCAACGTTTCGACGACCAGCTCGATGCCATGATCAAGGCTCGCGACGACGGGCTGATCGGCGGTATCGGGCTCAGCAACGTCACGCTGGAACACCTGCTGCACGCCGTGGGGCGCACCGAGATCGCCTGCGTGCAGAACCCGTTCAACCTCGCTCGACCGGGCGTCGATGCCGATCCTGGACGAGTGCACCGCCGCGGGATCGCCTTCGTCCCGTTCTTCCCGCTCGGCTCGGGCTTCTCCGCGGACAACCCGGTGCTGGGCAACGAGCACGTGCGGGCCATCGCGGCCGAGCTGGACCGCACCCCGGCCCAGGTCGTGCTGGCCTGGACGCTGTCGATGGCGCCCAACGTGCTGCTGATCCCCGGCACGTCGTCGGTGGGGCACCTGCGAGGAGAACCTCGCCGTCGCCGACATCGAGCTCACCCCACGAGCAACAGCGCCTGTCCACATCCGCCGCCGATCCGCCCGGATGCCGCGGTGGGGTGGTCAGGCGGTCAGCATGCCGATCTCCGATGCCGACAGCACCTGCTCGATGCCCAGCACCGCGGCCCCGGCCAGCCCGGCGTACTCGCCCAGCACGCTGTTGGCCAGCACCAGGTTGCGGGTGGCCAGCGGCAACGCCCGCTGGTAGACGACGCTGCGCACGCCGGCCAGCAGCTCGTCGCTGGCCGCGGTGAGCGAGCCGCCGATGGTCACCCGGGCCGGGTTGTAGAAGTGCACGAGCATCGCCACCAGCTCGCCGATGTGCGCCGCCGCCTCGCGGACCAGGCGCAGCGCGGTCGGGTCGGCCTTGGCCAGCAGGGCGCGCAGCTCGGCGATGCGTGACCGTGGCGGCCGCCGCGCTCGGTCGCGGCCAGCCGGCGGGCGATCGCCGACGCCGAGGCGACGGCCTCGATGCAGCCGACGTTGCCGCACACGCACGGATCGTCAGGGCCGCCGCGCACCCGCACGTGCCCGATGTCGCCCGCCGCGCCGTCGGCCCCGTGGTGCAGCACGCCCTCCCGGGTGATCAGCCCCCCGCCGATCCCGGTGCCGATCTTGACGAACAGCAGCGGCGCCTGGTCGGCGGGCAGCGCCCTGGCCTCGCCGAGCGCGCGCAGGTTGACGTCGTTCTCCAGGATCGCCGGGCAGTCGAAGCGCTGCTGCAGCCGGCGCGGAGACCGGGTAGGCGTGCCAGCCCGGCATGATCGGCGGTCGGACCGGGGTACCCAGCTGGCCGTCCACCGGCCCCGGCAGCCCGATCACCACCGCGCGCACCGGCACGTCGGCCGGGCCGCGCGCGCGCAGCGCGTCCAGCCGCGTCTCGACGGCGCGCCAGCACCGCCTCCGGCCCGTCGGTACGTCGAGGTCGACGTGCTCGTGGGCCACCACCTGCTGGCTGAGGTCGACGCACGGCCAGGTGGGCGCCGCGCGCACCGACGTCGGCCAGCAGCACGTGCCCGCCGCGCGGGGAGAGCGCCAGCCGGTCGGCGGGCCGGCCGCGCCCGGCGGTCGGCCGGGTGCCGGCGACCCGCAGCACCCCCCGGGCCAGCAGCTCGTCGACCGCCGCGCTGACCGTGGTGCGGGCCAGCCCGGCCGCCGGCACCAGGTCCGCCTTGCTCACCGCCGCGCCGGACGCGACCAGCCGGGCCACCGTGCTCAGGGTGACCTCGGCGTCGACCCGGGCGGACAGCGGCGGCGCGCTCAGCCGCAGCGGCGGCAGCGGGGAGGGCGTCAGCATCACGGCTCGATTTCGTCGGAAAAATAACGGGAAAGATGCATTATTCGGTCGTTGTACGGCACTGGTCAACGCTCCTATGTTTGCCCCGCGCCGGGTCGGCCCACACCGATGTGGGAGGAACCGTGGCGTCGCTGCTCACGATGCGGGGCATCGTCAAGTAGTTCCCCGGCGTCCGCGCGCTGGACGGCGTCGACCTCGACGTCGCGGCCGGCGAGGTGCACTGCCTGCTCGGCCAGAACGGCGCCGGCAAGTCCACCCTGATCAAGGTGCTGGCCGGCGCCCACCAGCCCGACGCCGGCGAGATCACCTTCGGCGGGCGAGCCGGTCACGTTCGGCTCGCCGCAGGCCGCCGACCAGGCCGGCATCGCCACCATCTACCAGGAGCTCGACCTGGTGGCCGGGCTGAGCGTCGCCGAGAACGTCTTCCTCGGCCACGAGCCCGCCCGGCTCGGCTTCACCCGGCCCCGGCGACGCCGAGCGAGCCGCCCGGGCGCTGCTGCGCCGGCTCGGCCACCCCGAGATCCCGCCGCGCCGCGAGCTCGGGCCGGCTGTCCGCGGCCGGGCAGCAGGTCGTGAGCATGGCCCGCGCGCTGTCCCACGACGCCCGGCTGATCGTGATGGACGAGCCGTCGGCGGCGCTCGACCCCGACGAGGTGGAGCAACCTGTTCCGGATCATCCGCGAGCTCACCGCCGACGGCGTCGCGGTCGTCTACATCTCGCACCGGCTGGAGGAGATCCGCGCAGATCGGCGACCGGGTCACCGTGCTCAAGGACGGCCGCACCGTCGCCCGCAACCTGCCCGCCCGCGACACCCCGACCGCCGAGGTCGTCCCGCTGATGACCGGCCGCACGTCGAGTACGTCTTCCCGCCGCGCCCGGCGAGCCCGGCCGGACGAGCGCGGTGCTGCGAGGTCGAGGGCCTGAGCCGGCGCCGGCGAGTTCGCCGACGTCTCGTTCACCGTGCGCGCCGGCGAGATCGTCGGGCTCGCCGGGCTGGTCGGCTCGGGCCGCTCGGAGATCCTGGAGACCATCTACGGCGCCCGCAAGCCCACCGCCGGCACGGTCCGGGTCGACGGGCAAGCGCTGCGCGCCGGGCACGGTGCCGGCCGCGGTCCGGGCCGGGATGGGCCTGGCCCCGGAGGAGCGCAAGAGCCAGGGCGCTGCTGCTGGTCGAGCCGGTGTCCCGCAACGTCTCGCTGCCCGCGCTGCGCCGGTTCGCCCGGGCCGGCTGGCTCGGCCGCGGCGCCGAGCTGACCGCGGCCGAGCGCGGTCACCGCGCGGCTCGACGTCCGGCCGCCCGACGCCACCCGCCCGGTGCGCACGCTGTCCGGCGGCAACCAGCAGAAGGCGGTGCTCGCCCGCTGGCTGCTGCACGGCTGCGACGTGCTGCTGCTCGACGAGCCCACCCGCGGCGTCGACGTCGGGCGCGCGCGCGAGCTCTACGCGCTGATCCGCCGGCTCGCCGACGACGGCGTGGCGGTGCTGCTGGTGTCCAGCGAGGTGCCCGAGGTGCTCGGGCTCGCCGACCGGGTGCTGGTGATCCGCGAGGGCCGGGTCGTGCACGAGGCGCCGAGCGCGGGAGCTCGACGAGGACCGGGTGCTCGACCTGGTGATGGAGGGAGCGTGCAGCGTGGCGATGACGCAGCAGCACGGAAGCCGGCGGCAGGGCACCGCGGATGCCGGCCGTCGACGAGCGGCGGCCCGGGTGGAGCAGGCCGCCCGGAGGCCGGCCGGCCACGCCGGGCCCGGCTGTAGCCGGCTGCTGGACAGCGGCGCCGGCCGCAACCTCGGCCTGCTCGCGGTGCTGGTGCTGCTCGTGCGTCGTCGGCGTGGCCACCGCCGACAACTTCCTCACCCGCTCCAACCTGCTGACCATCCTCACCTCGGCCTCGGTCATCGGCGTGGTCACCGTCGGCATGACCTTCGTGATCATCGGCGGCGGCATCGACCTGTCGGTCGGCGCGGTGATGGCGCTGGCCTCGGTGTGGGCCACGACGCTGGCCACCCAGGAGTACGGGCCGCGCGGTCATGGTGTTCTGCGCGCTCGCCGTCGGCGCCGGCGCCGGGCTGGTCAACGGGCTGCTGATCGCCTACGGCCGGATGGTGCCGTTCATCGCCACCCTCGCCATGCTCGTCTCGGCCCGGGGCCTGGCCCAGCAGATCTCCGGCGGCGCAGCCAGATCGTCACCGATCCGGACGATCGCGGCCATCGCCAACACGCGACTCCTCGGCATCCCGCTGCTGGTCTACATCTTCGCGGCGGTGGCGGCGATCGGCTGGGTGGTGCTCAACCGCACCACGTTCGGCCGCCGCACCTTCGCGGTCGGCGGCAACGCCGAGGCCGCCCGGCTGGCCGGCATCGACGTGCGCCGGCACACCGTCGCTGCTCTACCTGCTCTCCGGGCTGTGCTGCGGCATCGCCGCGTTCATGATCGCCTCGCTCACCACCACCGGGTCCGAGCACCCACGGCAATCTCTACGAGCTCGACGCCATCGCCGCGGTGATCATCGGCGGCACGCTGCTCACCGGCGGCCGCGGCACCATCATCGGCTCGATCCTCGGCGTGCTGGTCTTCACCACGATCACCAACCTCTTCGTCCTGAACAACCTGGCGACCGAGGTCCAGCAGATCGCCAAGGGCGTGATCATCGTCGTCGCCGTGCTGGTCCAGAGCGGCGCGCGCCGCTCATCCTCGCACCGCCGGTTGACCCTCCAACGAAGGAGCTCACCCCATGTCCGAAGACCATGCCCCACCCCGACGTCCCGCTCCCCGGCATCCGCCGCCGCGGCCTGCTCCTCGGCGCGCCGGCGCTCGGCGCCGGTGCGCGCTGACCGCGTGCACCAGCAACGAGCCCGGCGGCCGCCCCGGCCTCCAGCGCGAACGTCGCCGCCGCCGGCCGGCGGCGGCAACGACGAGCCCGGCACCGCCGGTCACCATCGGCTTCTCCGCGCCCGCGGCCGACCACGGCTGGATCGCCGCGATCGCCAACAACGCCAAGACCCAGGCCGAGAAGTACTCCGACGTCACGTTCGAGGCGGTCGAACCCGACCAACGACATCACCCAGCAGATCGCCGCGGTCGAGACGCTGATCAACAAGAAGGTCGACGCCCTGGTGATCCTGCCCACGACGGCAGCCAGCTCACCTCCACCGGCCGCAAGGCCATGGAGGCCGGCATCCCGGTCATCAACCTGGACCGGGTCTTCGACACCCCGCTGGCCTACCGCACCTGGATCGGCGGCGACAACTACGGCATGGGCGTCAGCGGCCGGCACCTACATCGGCGAGCAGCTCAAGGACAAGGGCGTGACCAACCCGGTCATCGGGGAGATCGCCGGGCATCGACAACCTGCCGCTGACCCAGGACCGCAGCAAGGGCTTCGACGACGCGCTGAACGCCTACGGCTTCACGGTGGCACCGCGGCAGGCCGCCGACTTCACCGTCGAGTCCGGCCAGCGGGTGACCGCCAACCTGCTGCAGGCGCACCAAAGCTCGACGCGCTGTGGAACCACGACGACGACCAGGGCATCGGCGTGCTCGCCGCGATCAAGCAGGCCGGCCGCAACGAGTTCTTCATGGTCGGCGGCGCCGGCTCGGCCAACGCGATGCGCGACATCAAGGCCGACAACACCGTGCTCAAGGCGACCGTCACCTACAGCCCGACGATGGCCTCCTCGGCCATCGAGCTGGCCCGGCTCGTCGCCCAGGGCAAGGGCATGGGCGACCTGGTGGAGAAGGAGGTGCCGGCCTCGATCACGCTGTCCTCGCGCGACGTCACCAAGGAGAACGTCGACACGTACCTGCCGCTCGGCTTCGAGTCCTGACCGATCATGGGTGGAGGCACGGCCCTCGGCGTCGGCATGGTCGGGCTACGCCTTCATGGGCGCCGCCCACTCCCAGGCGTGGCGCACGGCCGGACGCTTCTTCGACCTGCCGCTGGCCCCGCGACTGGCCGTGCTCTGCGGCCGCGACGCCGGCGGCGGCCACGCGCGGCGGCGCGGCGGCTGGGCTGGCGGCGGTCGAGACCGACTGGCAGGCAGCTGCTCGGCCCGCGACGACGTCGCCCTCGTCGACATCTGCACGCCGGGCGACACCCACGCCGAGATCGCCATCGCGGCGCTGGAGGCCGGCAAGCACGTGCTGTGCGAGAAGCCGCTCGCCAACACCGTCGCCGAGGCGCGAGGCCATGGCCGGCCGCGGCCGAGCGGGCCGCCGGCCCGCGGCGTGCGCAGCATGGTCGGCTTCAACTACCGGCGGGTGCCGGCGGTCGCGCTGGCCCGGCAGCTGGTCGCCGAGGGCCGGCTCGGGCCAGGTGCGGCACGTGCGCGGCGCCAGTACCTGCAGGACTGGATCGTCGACCCGGAGTTCCCGCTGGTCTGGCGGCTGCAGGCGGAGCAGGCCGGTTCCGGCGCGCTCGGCGACATCGGCGCGCACATCGTCGACCTCGCGCAGTACGTCACCGGGGACCGGCTCGACCGGGGTCTCGGCGCTCACCGAGACCTTCGTCAAGCGAGCGGCCGCTGCCCGGAGGCGTCGAGCGGGCCTGTCCGCGACCGGCGCGGCCGAGCGCGGGCCGGTCACCGTCGACGACGCCGCGCTGTTCATCGGCCGGTTCGCCGGCGGGGCGCTGGCCTCCTTCGAGGCCACCCGGTTCGCCACCGGGCGCAAGAACGCCATGCGGCTCGAGATCAACGGCAGCGCGGGCTCGCTGGCCTTCGACTTCGAGTCGATGAACGAGCTGTCGTTCCACGACGGCACCGAGGACCCGTCGACCGCCGGCTTCCGCCGGATCCTGGTCACCGAGCCGACGCACCCGTACGCCGGCGCCTGGTGGCCGCCCGGGCACCTGCTCGGCTACGAGCACACCTTCACCCACCAGGTCGTCGACCTGGTGCGCGACCTCGCCGCCGGCACGGACCCGACGCCGTCGTTCGCCGACGGCCTGCAGGTGCAGCGGGTGCTCGACGCGGTGGAGCGGTCCGGCCGCCGACAGTGGCTGGCAGACGTCGACAGGCTGAGCACGCCGCATCGAGCACGACGCACGCTCACGGCACGAAGGAGGCGCAGCCGATGCCACGACCGTTCACGCTGTTCACCGGCCAGTGGGCCGACCTGCCGTTCGAGGAGGTCTGCCGGCTGGCCGGCGACTGGGGCTACGACGGGCTGGAGATCGCCTGCTGGGGCGACCACTTCGAGGTCCATGGGCCGCGGTCGAGGACGACGGCTACGTCGCAGGGCCGGCGCGAGCTCCTCGACAAGCACGGGCTGAAGGTCTGGGCGATCTCCAACCACCTCGTCGGCCAGGCCGTCTGCGACGACCCGATCGACGAGCGGCACCAGGGCATCCTGCCGGCGCGGGTCTGGGGCGACGGCGAGCCCGAGGGCGTGCGGCAGCGGGCCGCCGAGGAGATGAAGGACACCGCCCGCGCCGCGGCCGAGCTCGGCGTGGACACCGTCGATCGGCTTCACCGGCTCGTCGATCTGGCACACGGTGGCGATGTTCCCGCCGGTGCCGCAGTCCATGATCGACGACGGCTACCAGGACTTCGCCGACCGCTGGAACCCGATCCTCGACGTCTTCGACGAGGTCGGCGTGCGGTTCGCGCACGAGGTGCACCCGTGCGAGATCGCCTACGACTACTGGACGACCGTCGCGCGCGCTGGAGGCGATCGGCCACCGGCCGGCGTTCGGGCTGAACTGGGACCCGAGCCACTTCGTGTGGCAGGACCTCGACCCGGTCGGCTTCCTGTGGGACTTCCGCGACCGGATCTACCACGTGGACTGCAAGGACGCGAAGCGCCAGACCGGCAACGGCCGCAACGGGCGGCTGGGCTCGCACCTGGCCTGGGCCGACCCGCGGCGCGGCTGGGACTTCGTCTCCACCGGCCACGGCGACGTGCCGTGGGAGGCGTGCTTCCGGATGCTCAACTCCATCGGCTACGACGGCCCGATCTCGGTCGAGTGGGAGGACGCCGGGATGGACCGGCTGGTCGGCGCGCCGGAGGCGCTGGAGTTCGTGCGCCGGCTGGCGTTCGACCCGCCCGCGGCCGCGTTCGACGCCGCGTTCAGCAGCGGCGGGTGACCGCGCACTCCCCGAAGGCGACGTACGGCGGAGAGCCGGGCGGCATCTCGCGGGTGGCTCGGCCGGGTGAAGGCGGTAACCCTTGACCCGGCCGGCGCGACTATGACACCAGTCACGTACATCAGCCGACGATGAGAACCCGCACGTAACCGTCTCGCACGGGCGCCACCTCGCGGCCGTCAGCGCTACCGAGGTGTCCCGTGAACGCCATTCCTCGACCCCGTACCGCCGGCGCGGTGGGCTCAGTCGTCGGACGTGCCGTGGGTGTCGTGCACCCCGGCCTCGTACGCTCCCCCGTCGTGCCCGCCCGGCTCGGCGCCTCCCCATGCGTCGTCGTACGCCCCGACGTCGTGCAGCGCACCGTCGCCAGGTGGGCCGAGCTCATCGAACGGCGGCTCGTCGGGCGGCCCGGAATCGTCGGGCCCGGGTTCGAGGGGAACCGGCGGGACCAGCTCGTCGAGCTCGGGACGCGTCTCGGCGGCGCTCACCGCCCCGGCGATCACCCTGATCCAGGCGGCCGCGCCGAGCGGCTCGGGATCGGTGAACCAGTCCTCGTCGCCGAGCTCGGCGTCGTCGATGTCGGCATCGGAGAACTGCTCCATGCGTAGGAATCCATCGTCGCCGACGGGTAGGTCGATCATGCGCTCATCCCCTGTCGATCCGGATCTCGACGGCACCGAACTCGAGCTGGTGCGCCGGGCGGCGGCCGGCGACGCGCAGGCGTTCAGCACGCTCGTGTCGGCCCCACCGGGAACGCGCGTGGGCGGTGTGCCTGCGGATCACCGGCCATCGCCACGACGCCGAGGACGCCCTGCAGGACGCGTTGACCGCGGCCTGGCGCAACCTGTCGAGCTTTCGCGGCGACGCCCGGTTCGGCACCTGGCTGCATCGCATCGCCGCCAATGCCGCGCTCAAGCTGGTGGCTCGGCGCCGCGACGTCCCCCTCGACGAGATGGGTGAGCAGGCGATGCCCGACTCGCCGATCCCGAGTTCGCGCTGGTGGTGGTCGAGCAGGACGCCATCGGCTCCGCGCTGGCCCGCATCCCGCCCGAGTTCCGGGCCGCGTTGGTGCTGCGCGAGTACGCGGACATGTCCTACGCCGAGATCGCCGAGGCCCAGGGCGTCGGGATCCAGACCGTCAAGAGCCGGCTGAACCGGGCGCGGCGCGCGATGTACGCGCTGCTGCAGGACACGTGACGGCACCGATCCTCCTCACCGACGATGGACGTTCAGCCTCTTGGATACGCCGGGGGGCCGGGATGTTCCCGGAATCGGAGTCGAATGTGATCCGTCGGCCATCCCGTAGGAGCGGGTCAGCACCCTGGCCGCATCGGCGACCCGCGGATCGCGGGCGGTCGTCACCACCGTCTGCGCGCGATCCCAGCGCTGGTCGAGAGCGCTCTGCAGATCCGGGAGCGGCAGCGGTTGCGCCGTGCCCAGCCGTTGCCACAGCTCGTCGTTGTCGATCATGAGGTCGAGTTGGGCCCCGATCTCGGCCGCCGCCGGGCCGCGGCAGCCCGCCAGCAGCTGCCGGGCCCGCAGCTCGGCGATCCGGTGCAGCTGCGGAGCCAGCTCCACCTGCTCGATCCGGTCCCGCAGCCAGCCACCGGCAGCGGGGCCGGCGGGTAGGGAGCGGGCCAGCTCGCGCAGCCTGCGCAGCACCCGCTCGACGGTGAGCGGCAGGCTGCGCCGGAGGAACCGGTGCGCCACCAGGTGTTCGATCTCGGCGATGCCCGAGCGTTCGAGCAGCCAACGCTGCAGTGCCACGGCACCGGCGCTCGCCGCGTCCCGACCTCGATGGATCGTGTACGGGCCGAGCTGGCCGAGCAGCCGCTCGACCGCGGCCCGATCGACTCCCTCGGGGATGCCGAACCGCGGCAGCATCTGCAACCGTGCCGTCTCGACCGGCGCCAGCGCGGCCAGCGTGCGCGCTCCGGCCTCGGTGACCAGCCCGGTCCGGGCGGCCTCGGCCAGCAGCGCGGCGACCGGGGTCACCGCGCTGAGCAGGCTCGGATGGTCGCGGGCGATCCGGTCGGCGAGCTCGCGGGCGACCGGCAACGGATCCTGCGCCGCCCACGGCCCGGCACCCACCACGTCGGCGTGCGACAGCACACCGATGACGCCGGCACCGGCGGCGCCTGCGGCTCCGGTCGCGGCCTGGTAGCCCCGGATGAACTCGATGTCGTCCTGTTTCTCGACGTCCCGGAAGAGGAACAGCAGCGCTGTCGCCTGCGCGGCGGCCCGTACCGAGGCGTCCTCGGGGCCGCCGCCCCCTGGCCGGTCCAGCGAGCCGAGGCCGGGGGTATCGATCAGCGTCAGGTTCCGCAGCGGGCCGGACTGCAGCCGCACCTCGATCCGCTCGATGCGCACCGGGTCGACGGCGATGGTCTCGGGCAGGGTGCCGTCGAACGGCAGCGGCACCGTGGAGCCGTCTCGCAGCACCAGCTCGGCCCGATCCGGCGCCCCGAAGCGGTACCAGGTGACCAGCTGCGTGCACTCGCCTGCCGCGGTCGGAGCCACCCGCCGGCCGATCAGCGCGTTGACCAGCGTGGACTTGCCGGTGCTGACCCGGCCGACCACCGCGACCCGCAGCGGCTCGGTCAGGGATGTGCGCAGCGCTGTCAGCTCGGAGCGGGCCGCGGGCGCGAGCGCGCCACCTGCCTCGTCGCACAACCTCAGCGCCGTCGGAATCATCGGATCGGCACCGGTCCCGCCGGGTTGCCGGCCGCTGGGAGGCACCATGACCGGATCCTATGCGGGCGCCCCGACACCCGGCGGCGGTCGGCGGCGCGGTCGACGTGGGTTCCTCATCGGTGGGCCGACGCGGTCCGCCGCTCGAGCAGAGCGCCTGCGGGATCGGCGAGCACCAGGATCAGCAGCGAGTAGTAGTTGACGTTCGGGACCAGCACGCCGATCAGCAAGGCGATCGACGAAGGCCAGCGTGGTGGCGGCGCTGGCGAACAGGGCCTGCCTGGTCAGCGGGTGGTCGGCGGCCTCGAGTGCGGCGCTGCGATGCACGAGGACGGACATCGCCGTGAGGGCGGCGCTGCTGAGCGTCATCGTGCCGATGTAGAGGCCCACGACCAGTGGTTGTGCGGAGAACTCGGCCGTCATCGACGTGGGCAGCGGCAGCACCACGATGGTCAGCGCCCAGAACAGGCTCAGCCACATCAGCGCCCGTGAGTAGGCCTCGACGTGCTCGAACACCGCGTGATGAGCGATCCACAACCTGGCGATGACCAGGAAACTGATCAGGAAGCTCGCGAGTTGCGGAACGATCCCGCCGAGGAAGTCGGCGGCGTTCGCTGCTTCGCCCGCTTCGGGAACGAGGTCGACCAGCGGCAGGATCAGCAGGGTGATGGCGATGGCCGCGACGGCGTCGGTGAAGAAGATCAGGCGGTCGAGCCCACGAGGTGTCCCCACCGCACAAATCTATGGTCAGCACAGCACGGGACCGGAGTGCGGGCCGGACTCGGCATCACCCTAACCTCAGCACCGTCCAGGTCATCGGATCGACGGCAGCGGTCCCACCGTGTTGTGGGACGACGGGGGGTTGTGGACGACGGGGGTTGTGGACGACGGGCGTTGAGGAACCATGGCGGGATCCGACGCGGGCGGATCGAGGCCTGTCGGCGGCTCGGTCACCGCAACGGATCCACGCGCCGGGGCAGCCCAGGCCCGCATCGGCGCGGCCGTGCGACTGACCGCGGCACAGGCCGAGGCGGTGCGCGGCGCCCGCTTGCTGCTGCGCCAGCACGAGCGGACCGACCTGGAGGAGCTGATCACCAGCCGGCTGCGCGCCCGGCCGGGGCCGCCGGTCGTCGCCGTCGTCGGGGAGGCGAAGCGCGGCAAGAGCACGCTGGTGAACGCCCTGCTCGGGCGGCGCGAGCTGGTACCCACCGGCGCCGACATCACCACCGGGGTCTTCGTCGAGATCCGCTGCGCCGGCCGGGACGAGCAGGCGGACATCGACCACGCCGACGCCCACGCCACCGTGACGTTCGTGGACGGCACCGAGCGGTCGGAGCCGGTGCCGACGATCCGCGACTGGGTTGCCGTCGGCGGCCGTCGGCGAGCGGAGGCGGGCATCGAGGCTCCCGACGTCGCCGGCGTCGCGCTGCGGACGGGACCGGGTCGGCTCCCCGGTGTGGTGCTGGTCGACACCCCGGGTGCAGGCGGCCTCGACGGCGGCCACGCCCGGCTCGCGCTGCAGGCCTGCCGCCGAGCGGCGCTGCTGGTCTTCGTGACCGACGCGGGCCAGCCGCTCTCCGCGCCGGAGCTCGCCTTCCTCGTCGAATCGTCCCGTTCGGTCGAGCGCGTCGTCATCGCCCTGACGAAGATCGACAAGTATCCGGCGTATCCCCAGGTCGCGGACGACGTCCGGGCGCTGCTGACCCGGCACGCGCCGCGGTTCGCGAGCAGCCCGGTCGTCCCGATCTCGGCGGAGCTCGGCCTTCAGGCCACGACGGCGAGCGGCCCGCTGGCCGCGGAGCTCGACGAGTACTCGGGGCTCCCCGCTCTGGTGGCCGAGATCGAGAGCGCGCTCGCCGATCGGCTCGCGCTCACCGTGCGCAACGTCCTGCGCACGGCCGAACACGGTTTGCACGAGGTGGGTGCCGACCTCGAACGCACGGCTGGCCGCGGCCAAGGGGATGCCCGGCGCCGGGACCTCAGCGGGATCGGAGCGCATCGAGCTCATCGAACTGCGCGAGCGCCAGCACAGCTGGTCGCTGCATCTCGACCGGGACCTGCGACAGGCGCGCAGCTCCGCGGTGACGCGGCTGAGCCGGGAGGCCGACCGGCTCCGGGACGCGTGGCGCGAGCGCCTCGACCGCCAGCGGTCCGCGTTCTCGCAGGGGGTCGCGGCGGAGGCGACGGTCGCGCTGCGGGCGGATCTCAACGCGCTGGCCGGCGCCGCGGCGCTCGACCTGCGGGAGGCCGTGGCGGTCGTCGTGGCGGAGCTCATCGGGCGGGAGGCGACCGAACAGCTGATCCCGAGCACCCCCGTCGGCGAGATCACCGGCTTCGGCCGGGACGCGCCCGCGGGGTTGCACAAGCTGTTCGATCCCAGCCTGCTGCTCGTGGCGAACAGCGCGGGCGCCGCCGGTGCCGCCGCGATGGTGCACGCCGGCTGGATCGGGGCCACCGTCGTCGGCGGTCCCCCGGCGTGGGCGCTGGGCATCGTCGGGATCCCGGCGCTGGCGCTGATCTCGCTGTACCGGCAGGGCCACGCGGCCCAACGCCGGCTCGTGGAATGGGCCGTCGAGGAGATCAACCGGGTGCGGACGGCCACGGTCGCCGCCCTGGACGACCTGCTCAACGTGCTCAAACCGGAAGTCGTGATCGCCTACCGAGCCGTCCTCACCGCCCGCATCGCCGCCCTGGACCGGATCGTCAAGGAGGCCCAGGACGCCGAGCGCTCCGACGCCAAGGAGCGACGTCGACGGGCCTCGGAGGTGGAGCTGCAGCTCGCCGCTGTCCGCGCCCAGCAGGACGCGATCTCGGCGCTCCTGAACTGACCGGGAACAAAACGCGCACCACGCTCCTCCAATCCGTACCCGCTGACCGGCGGCCACAGCACAGAAAGGGCCAGCGATGAGCGAGCTTGCGAGCGAATCAGTGTTACAGCGCTTTCGCGAAGCGCCGACCGAGCACAGCGAGGGAGAGCGATGAGCGAGCTTGCAGCGAGTTACAGCGCTTTCGCAAGCGACGACACACAGCGAGGGAGAGCGATGAGCGAGCACTCCGGCATCGACCAGATCGACACCGCGCCGGGCACCGGCGACACCCTGTCCTCCGGTGAGGGATACGCCGACCCCACCGACTCCCCCACCGTCCTGGACCTCGACGAGAACGGCATCGACGACACGGTCGTCGTCGATCTGGCTCCGGGGGTCAGCGGCCTCGTCATCGACATCGACGAGGACGGGCGACCCGACACCGTGCTGATCGACTCCGACGGAGACGGCGCCTACGAGACCCAGGTCTCCCCGGACGGCGCCGGCGGATTCGTCCTCGCGTTCGACGACGACGGCGACGGCTCGGTTGACCGCGAGGAGACGATCAGCCGGGCCGACCTCGATGACATGGCCCCCGGTCTCGCGGATGTTCTCGACCCGACCGCCGACGGTGTCGAACCCGGCGTCGACCCCGGCGGCACGGACCCGAGCAACACGGACTCGGACTGGTCCGTCGAGGACGGCCGCATCATCGGCGATCCCGCCGAGACGTCCGAGCACTGGTTCGAGCAGGCCGCGAACGGGTTCTGCGCACCGGCCAGCATCGCCCAGATCGTGTCCGAGTACACCGGAACGCACTACACAGACGAGACCGCGTTCGTGCAGGTCGCCAACGAGATCGGGGTATGGCAGGTCGGGCCGGACGGCGTGCCGGGGCTGACCGTCGAGGGGGCGGCCGCGGTGCTCGAGGCCAGCGGGGTGCCGGCGGCGATCGTCACCGGTGGCGGCCTGCCGATGCTGGCCGACTACCTGGATTCCGGTCACGGCATCATGGTCGCGATCGACAGCGGTGAGGTGTGGGAGGGCGAGGCCACGGAGGACAACGCCCCGGACCACATGGTCGTGGTCGCCGGCATCGACGTCGACCGTGGTGTGGTGCTGCTGTCCGACCCCGGATCTCCGGACGGCAACCTGGAGGAGGTCCCTATCGAGGTGTTCATGGACGCGTGGGCCGACAGCGACAACACGATGATCGTCGCCGAGGAGCCGGCGCCCGAGAGCCGACGACGCGGCGGGCGGTACCGCCGCGGGTCCGGGTGCGCTGGCGTCCTCGCAGATCGCCACCACCACCGCAGCCATCGTCACCGAGCCCTGGGTGCTGTTGCCGGTCACGCTGCAGGTCCAGACGGCCTGAGGACGCAGCAAATGAGGTCAACACCGTTCTGGTCGGGTCCGGCCGTCGCCTGCGCCACCGCGCTCGCGGCCATGGTGCTGGTGTTGACGGGCTGCGCGGCCGAGCAGACCAAGGAGGCCACCACCCCGATCGTGGCCACCGGCACCGGTCGGCCGGCCGCCGACCCGGGCGCGGTGCCGCCGACCGGACTCGGGTCGACGTCGCCGAGCCCGGCCGGCACCCGGCCCCTACCGGCCGACTCGCCCGGCAGCACGGCGCTCACGGCCGGCCTGATCGCGGCGTTCGGCGCGATCGCGCTGGCGTTCGCCGCCGCCGGGTTCTGGGCCGGCCGGCGGACCCGCCCGACGCCGGTGGCTGTCGCTCCGGACGGGATGCTGGTGCGGGGCCTGATCGGCAGCTACGACCTGGCGCGCGACGACGCCCAGCGCGGCCACGTCGAGCAGGTGCTGCGGCAGGCCGGAGTGGTCGCGCTGCGGCCGGGGCCGGGCGTCGCGGCCGTCGACGACCGGTGCGAGATCGTCGGCACCACCGTGGCCCCGTCCCCCCGGCAGGTCGGCGCCGTGGCCGAGCTGGTCCGGGTGGGGTGGGCCGATGGTGCGGTGCTGATGCGTCCCGCCCAGGTGGTCGTGTTCGCCGACGCCCCGCGACCGTCCGATTCGCAGGTCGGGGCCGACGACGATCTGGAGCAGCACCGATGAACGGCGCGGGGTGGACGCTGTCGATCGATTTCGGGACGACGAACACCGTCGCCGCCGTGCGCCTGCCCGGCGGCGAGGTCCGTTCCGTGCGCCTGAGCTCCGATGCCGACCAGATGCCGTCGTGCGTGTTCGTCGAGGACCAGGCCATGATCGTGGGGCAACCGGCCTCGATGCGCGCGCAGTCGGAGCCGACGAGATTCGAGTCCAACCCCAAACGCCGGATCGGCGACGACACCGCACGGCTGGGACAGCGCACCGTCGCCGTCGTCGAGCTGGTGGCGGCCGTGCTGCGCCACGCCGCATCACGCGCGGCGGCGACGGTGGGCGGCACCGCGCCGACGCAGGTCGTCCTCACGCATCCGGAGGCCTGGGCCCGGCAGCGGCTCGGCCAGCTGACCCGCGCCGCCGAGCTCGCCGGCCTCGGCCGGGTGCGGCTGCTGCCCGAGCCGGTGGCCGCGGCCATGTGGTACCTGCGGGCGACCCGGCTGCCGCCTGGCGGTCGCGTCGCGGTGTTCGACTTCGGTGGTGGCACGTGCGACGCCGCCGTGCTGCGGGCCGAGCCCGGATCTCCTTTCGGGTTCGCGGTGCTGTCGTCGGGCGGCGAGGACCAGCTCGGCGGCGAACACATCGACCGCAGGTTGCTCGACTGGGTCGACATCCAGTTGCGCGCGAGCGGCCGCGCCGACATGGCCGACCAGCTCGAGGACCCCGCCGAGATCGGGTACTGGCTGACGCTGCGCGATCAGGTCCGGGCGGCCAAGCACGCGCTGTCGGAGTACCCGTCGGCGCACATCGCCGTGCGGACCGCGACCGGCAGCGCGTCCCTGCTCATCACGGTCGAGGAGTTCGAGCGGCTGATCGCGCAGGACGTCGACCGGGCCGTGGCGCTGGCCAAGACGGTGCTGGACGAGGCCGGACCGGAGGGGCTGTCGGCGTTCTACCTCACCGGGGGCACCTCGATGGTCCCGCTCGTGCAGCGGCGGATCACGGCACTGCTGGGTCGGACCCCGGCGACGCTCGACGACCCGAAATTGGTCGTCGCGCTCGGCGCTGCGTCCGGCGCGCCCGCAACGGCCCGGTTCGCCGCCGGCACCGGCGATCAGGCGACGGTCGTCACGAGGCCCGCCAGCCCCGTTCCCAGCGGCCCCGTTCTCGGCGCGCCCCCTTCTGGCGGCGGCCCGCTCGGCGGTGGACCGGTCGGCGGTGGAATCGGACATCCGGCGCCGAGGAGGAACGGTCGCCGGCTGCTCGTGGCCGGCGTGGCGGGCGCCGTGCTGCTGCTGTCCGGGGTGGGTGTGGGCACCTTCCTCCTCCGGGAATCCGGTCCGACGACCCCCACCGGCTGGGTCGCCGCCACCCCCACCACCGATCCGCCGACCGCGACGACAACGGAGACGAGCGACCCTCCCCTCTCGACGACGACGGCGAGCACGACCATCACGCTGCCCAATGAGCTGGCGGCCGCCTTTCCCGACCTCACGCCGGCCGCGAGCGGCTCCGGCCCCTCGGGGGTGACCTGCGCGGTCCGGGAGCCGGGCCTGTACCCGAACGCGGGCGACGGCGAGAAGCCGATCTTCGTGGTCGACTGCTCGTACGCCGGCAAGCAGGGCAGCGTCGGCTTCATCCAGTGGGCGAACCTGCAGGCGGGACCCCGCTTCCTCACGGATCTCCGGCAGACGGCCACGCCCGAGGAGGAGTTCACCACCTGGGACCTGGGCGGGCAGACCCAAGGCCCCTACCTCGCCACGCAGAACAGCGCCGACAGCACGAACCCGTACTACCTGTGGGCGACGTTCGAGCGCAGGCCCTGCACGTTCGTGGTCTCGGCGCCGACCCTGGAACTGGCGAACACGCTGTACTCCGCGGTGACGATCGCCCCGGAGGGATGAGCGGCGCCCACCGCAGCCATCTCCGTTCCTGACAGGCACCGCGCGCACCTTTCACCCGCGACGCGCACCGTGGGACGTGCGCGGGGTTTCACCCATTTGTTGCACCGGCGGTGTCGGCGGGTTCATCGCGATAGCCGCAAGCACACGACGCCCAGCTCAGCCCCGCCCGCTACCTGCCAATTGTGGTCGACGGAAATGGCCAGGACCGGGGGGCACCCAGGTCGATGCAGGTGGACGCGCCGGTTGCAGTGATCTCAGTCGTCGTGTCCCATACCCGCACCGTCTGGTCGCGGCTGCCAGAGACCGCGAGATGTGCGCCCATGGCGGACGTGCCGTCCAGCCGACATGTCACTCGATCAGGTGCGACATGGCCCGGATGTCCACCCCGCTGAGCAGACTGCGGGCGCATGACCAGGATGGTCCCGTGTCCCAGCTCGAGGCCCACGAGGTCGCACTGCACAAGGTGTTCTCCAGCGACTACGACTTCGTCATCCCGGACTATCAGCGGCCATACGCCTGGCGGGTCGAGAACGCTAAGCAGCTACTCGAGGATCTTGAGGATGCGCTGGTGAGAGGTGACGGCGAGCGGTACTTTCTCGGTCTGCTTGCTGGTGGGTCAGGCCGGATGGCCATAGTGCCGGTGGAGTCGAAGCGGCGGATGCTCGGAGACTCCAGGGCATGTAGCTCACCATATATGTAGCTCATCTGATGAACCACTTGGCAGACGAGCTATGCTGCTTGGGTGTCCGGAGAGCCGCTGAGTGCCTCGGTGTACGCGGTGCTGTTGGCAGCCGACGACGCCGGCCGAGCCATGGCGGCCCGGCTGGGCACGGGGACGAGTGACACCGCCGCGCTTCACCATCTCTTCGTGCACGGGCCGACCGGACCGGTCGACCTCGGACGCGCCCTGGGTATGGGCTCGGCGGCGGCGACCATGCTGGCCGATCGGCTGGAGCGGTCTGGGCACGTCGAGCGCCATCCGCATCCCGATGACCGCCGGCGGCGTCGGCTGGTCCCCACGGAGCGGGCTGAGCGCGAGGTGCGGCAGGCACTGGAGCCGCTGGTGTCTCGGCTCGACGCCATCGAGAATGGTCTCGATGAGACGGCGCGGGCGGTGGTGGCCCGTTATCTCTCGGACGTCCTCGACGCCTACGGCACTACACGGCGGACGGTGACGGCGGGCCGGCTGTGGCCGAGGACGAGCCAGACCGGCGAACGCCCTGATTCTTCGGGGCAACCGAACCGACCTCGGCGACTACTCGCGCTCAACAAGCTTGTGGAAATCGTCGGTAACGGGGCAAAGCACGTCATCCCCGGCGTAGGAGCGACTGGGCAGATCGGACAGTTGCGCTGAAGGGGTAGGTGTAGTTTCCGGCGTTCGAATCGAGGCGTAGGGCGACGCGTCCCCTGGGTCGGCCTCCTCCATCAGGACCGCGCCTCGGTGACTGCCCTGCGGGGCGTCGACCGTCTCGTCGACGCCGAGCACCGTCACGTGCAGCTCCCCGGTGGGCTCGTCGAACTCGTCGCCCTTCGCCGGAGCGGGTGGCATCATCAGGTCCGGCCCGGCGCCGTCGACGCCGGCCCGCCAGCTGCCCTCGACGCCCTTGACGTTGCCCTTCCGGTCGACCTGGTGCGCATCCTCCCCGAACAGCCAAACGCCGCCGTCGCGGTGCTGGGCGTAGTAGCGTCCATGCATCACCCACAACCGGCTCTTTCCGGGCGGACGTCCAGACCGTGGGCAACAGCCGCTGGTTGCACTTATCGAACGGCCCTGCGCTGGGGACCAAGGCCTCTGTTGCGCGGTCCATCACGACACCAAGCTAGGGATTGAGGACTGGCCTCGAATCGGAGGCGGATCATGAGACCCGCAGATCTATCACCGCGGTCGAACACGCGCTACGCGCCCCGTCGGTGCACAACACCCAGCCCTGGCGGTGGCGCATCGCCGACGACACCGTGCAGCTGCATGCCGACTGGAACCGGCACCTGGTCGCCACCGACCCCGACCGCCGCGACCTCGTGCTCAGCTGCGGGGCCGCCCTGCACCACCTGCTCGTGGCGCTGGCCGCGCAGGGGCTCGAGGCCGAGGTCGACCGCCTGCCCGACCCGGAGGACTCCGGGCACCTCGCCACCGTGACGGTTCGGCCCGGTGCCGGCCAGCTGGCGGACGCGTCCCTGTTCCCGGCGATCGACCGCCGACGCACCGACCGCCGCCGCATGAGCCACCGCCCGGTCCCGGCCGAGCACTGCGCGTCCTGGCCGAGCAGGCGCAGCGGCGGGCGCCGTGCTCCTGCCGGTGACCGAGGCGATGCGCGACCGGCTCACCGCGGCCCTGGCCGAGGCCGCGCGCCAGAGCCCTCCGCCGGCTACACCGCCGAGCTGGAGCTCTGGACCCGCCGCTACGCCGGTGCCCGCGACGGCGTACCGCCGCGAGCATCGCCCCGGCCCGGTCGGCGCCATCGGCGCCTCCCGCTGCGCCGGTTCCCGCACGGACGGCTCGCCCAGCCCGCCAGCTGCCCGGGCACGGCACGGCCGACGATGCCGCCGAGCTGCTGGTGATCGCCACCGCCGGCGACGACACCGCTCGACCGGCTGCGGGCCGGCGAGGCCGCCAGCGCGGTGCTGCTGGCCGCGACCCGGCTCGGGCTGGCCACCACCCCGCTCAGCCAGGGCGTCGAAGTCGACGCCACCCGCCGGGCCATCCGGGGACGTGCTCCACGTGCCCGAGCAGCCCCAGCTCGCTGCTCCGCGTCGGATGGCCCGCCTCCGGCGCCGCCGAGCTGCCGGCCACCCACGCCGGGACCTGCACTCGGTCCTGCTGCCGTGCCTGACCACCTTGGCGCGCCCTCCCCTGGCCAGCACGGATCGCTAGTCGAGATCGGCCT
>CAWJFD010000004.1:0-167304 GCA_963841985.1 uncultured Actinomycetota bacterium | reverse complement strand
GCCGATCAACCCGACGAACCTGTAAGCGCCACCGTATCCGCGCCGCCACCATCGGCCGTGCTCGGGGGCGTCCCGACTTCTT
Source organism: uncultured Actinomycetota bacterium (assembly GCA_963841985.1). Classification (GTDB taxonomy): domain Bacteria; phylum Actinomycetota; class Actinomycetes; order Mycobacteriales; family Pseudonocardiaceae; genus Pseudonocardia. Next base: position 167,222 of record CAWJFD010000004.1, on the reverse strand, counting down.
GCCGCGCCCGCCCAGGCCGCTGCCGAGACGTCGCACTTGGCCGAACCGCGCCACCTCCTCGCTTCCGCCCGCCATGACCGTCACCTCGCGACGCTGGCCGACGACGACAGCGCACCCAGCCGGTTGATCGCCGAATGCAGCCCGATCGGGGCCAGGAGGCTGCCACTGCGCCGACGGAGCTCGCACAACAGCACGCCCGCTAGCCCGGTGACCCACACCGCACCAACTACGGCCAGCACCTGCCCGGCACCCCCGGGCCCGACCAGTGCGGTAACGGCGGGATTCACCCGGTCGAGTCGTAGGGACGGAGCAACGTGCAAGAACCCGAACAACACCGATGACACCAACGTCGCCCTCATCGCGCCGTGGCCCGAACACAGCAGGCCCCACAACACTCCCCGAAAGGCCACCTCCTGGAACAGCACCGTGCCCAGTGGAATCACCACGAGCGCAGTCACCACCGCCGACCCGAGATCCACCTCGTACCGCTCGTCGAGGAACGCCAGGCGGGTGACGGGCAGCGCCAGGGCACCGCATACACCGACCCGACCATCACACCACCCGCGTATGCCGCGCCGCGAGCTAGGTAGCGCCGGCCCAAGCCCACTTCGTCCGCGCTCGACCCGCAACTCGGGCCAGCAAAGAAACAGCAGCGCCAAGCGGGCCGGCCACGAGCGAGGTGTGCCTGCCGGCCCCATCCACTCAGCAATGCCGACGAGCACCACGATGATGACCGGCGCACGCCACAGCTCGCGACCGGATCGATACCCCCGCTCAATGGGACGGCCTTCACCGGACCGATCATGCCGACGCCCTTACGGCGCCGCATCCCCCGGGCCGGATGATCGCGCTCCGGCACGACGAAGGGCAGCTATCCACTCGCCCGCTACTTCTTGGCGCGCGCGATCACCCGATCACCCAAACTATTTCGTCCGTCGTCGCCGACACCGCGATGGCTGCCCGGTCCTCCGGACGTGTAGCCTCGGGTCACGGTGTCGCCTTGGATGCGCTGGTAGCCCCAGCTCTCGTCGCGGGCAGGAGTTTGTTGGACAAGCGCGGCTATGAAGCGGGTCGACCGGTGGGCGACCGAAGCGATTCGGCAGGTCGACTTGTTGGTCACCAGGCGCGCTATCCGCAGGACCGTGGCCGGAGTGATCAGGCGGTGAGACCAGTACTACCGGCAGGCGTCGGATCAGAGCGGCGGAGAGGGTTCGGTCGGCCCAGTCCAGGCGGGGGGCTTCGGGTTGGTTCTGCGGAGTATGGCGACCTCGTGGCGCAGGACGAGGAGTTCGATGTCCTTGGAGGATGATCCGCGGGGGAGCAGTGTCAGCCAGGTGAGTAGCTGGCTGGAGCATCAGGTAGAGCAGGCGTAGCGACACGTCGGTGATCATGCCTGGTGCTGTTGATCGCCGCAGTTCACAGACCGCACCGGTACGACTTCTGGCACCCCACAGGCTCACGATCGTGGAGCTGCCCGCGCCGAAGAGGCGTGAGGACGGTCAGGGCGGGCGGTCGCGGCGACAGCCGGCGTGGACCGACGGTGATTGTCGTGACGGCGGGCCACCGGGTCGGCTCATCCCGATCGGGCGATGCCGGAATTGCGGGGGTCTGGCAGGATGCCTCTCTCGTCGGCCCGAGTCGAGATGTCCGAGGAGGCGAGTCGATGGACCCGCGCGGTACCCGGTCCGTGTGAACGGCAGGCTGTCCGAGCGGCGTGTGGCGCGTTCGGCGCGATGGACGTCAAGCTGTCCCGCCGCAGACGACCGTGATATTGGGGAGCTGGCCGAGTGTCAGGGGCCAGGAACTGGATCTGGCGCATTTTGCGTGATCTCTCTGCGTATGGGGCCAGGGAGGGTCGCTCGCGGAGGCAGGTCGAAGTTGGCGGCTGGCGTTTGATCATTTGATGCGGTTGATAGTTCTGACTCGGCCTGAGCTGTAGGGCAGGGTCAGTCCGGCGGTGACGGTGTCGAGATCCCGGCGCAAGGGCCGATGGCGAAGGATCGCAGGACTGGGTGCCGCAGTGCTCGGATTGCCGGCGCCCTCACGCTCTTGGTTCCGGGCAGCCAACCGGGTCGGGCTGGTCGTGCCCGCTTGCGTGTCCCGGGCCCGACGGGCGCGGTCTGCACATCGGTATTCACGCCCGTCTTCGCTCCCTATCCGTCTCGACGGGAGCGGGTTCGCGCAAGTCGGCATGGTGCTGGCGGACGAGTTTCTCGACGGCCTCGACGAGGTTGTGCCACAGGTGCCAGCGATCCGCGACCTGCACCGCATCGGGGGCGCCGACCCGGATGCCTTCGGCGTAGGCGCCGGCGCGGTCGCGACACACCACCTGCACGCCGGGGTGCTCACGCAGCCAGGCTGCGAGGGTGTCGGAGGTCCGGTCGGCCAGCAGATCCAGGGGCCGGTGGGTGGTGATGTCGATGATGACCGTGCCGTAGACGTGTCCGCGGCGCAGCGCGAAGTCATCCCCCCCAGCATGTGGGGTGCCGATCGGCGGGTCGGGCAAGGCACGGACCAGCCGCAACAGGCTGTCCCGGCTGACAGGCATGCCGAGCTTGTCGGCCAGCCGGGCACCGGCTCGCCCGGCCAGCGCGAGCCCGATCGCCTCCAACGCGGTGCGCAGCAGCCCGGTCCGTCGGGCCCGCGGTGCCGTCAGCCCGGGACCTGCTCGGCGAACGTCCGCGCTCGGCAACCGGCGTTGTCGCAGAAGAACCGGCGAACCTGTAGCGCGATGTCTACCGGTCGGCCGCCGATGGGTGCATCGGCGAGGTGGCGGCGGTAATTGCTGTGCACGCGGGCGGCGGTGTTGCCCACACCGGGTGCACTCCGCTGTCACGGCGCGTACTCGGGCCGTCAGCCGTACACCACCGGGTCCGTGTCGGACTTCCTCGAGCACGATGTCATCGAGGTGCGGCAGCAACCGAGCAGCAAGATCGTGTGCCGCGAGCACGGAAAGGAGAAGCCGATGTAGATCGGGTTCTGCTGATGTGTGTAACTGGGCAGGAGATGGAGGTAGGCCCTCCGGAGCCGTCTTGCAGGAGATGGCTTGAAACCACCGCATACCGCGCCGGTTAAGAGCCGGGGTGGGAAGCGATGCGGAAAAGGCGCGGCGTGAGCGCGTCAGGTGTGGACCAAGAAGACGAGCGTGAGCGAACCACTGCTGAAGTGTCGAAAGTAGCAGACGACATCAGAACCGAGGGCTGATCTTGTCTTCGGGATAAGTCTGGGGGAAACCTGTTTACTGCCCAGGCGGTGTCCGGCGTGTAGGTGGCGTGAGCTTGGTCCGGGCTTCTGCTCGGAACGCGGGAACCTGTCGTTCCGGAAATGTCCCCGGGTGTTCGTCCGGGGCGAGAGGGAGAGCTTCAAGTGGTGAAGAGCCGCGAGGGGTTGAGTACCGGTTACGGAGCACAGGGGCGGACCGTCTCGTAGTAGCGATGAAGCCCCTGCTAATGGGGGCGGAGCGAAGGGGACGGGTCATCCAGGTCTGGAGTTGATGGTCAACCGGAGTTCCCGGGAGGAGCCGGATGAGCCAGTCAGGTTCGAAGCCGTACGAGATCTCCAAGCAGGTGGTCATGGCGGCGTTCGAGAAGGTCAGGGCCAAGAAAGGGGCGCCGGGGATCGACGGGGTCACGGTCGAGCAGTTCGCGCAGGATAGAAGAACAACCTGTACAAACTGTGGAACAGGATGTCGTCGGGAAGTTACTTCCCGTCCCCGGTGCGGATGGTGGAGATCCCGAAGGATGGGGGTCGTGGTACGAGGGTCCTGGGGGTGCCCACTGTGGCGGACAGGATCGCGCAGACGGTGGCGGTGGCCTATCTGGAGCCGTTGGTGGAGAAGCTCTTCCACGCCGACTCCTACGGGTACCGTCCGGGTCGCTCACCGCTGGACGCGGTGGCAACCTGCCGGGCGCGATGCTGGAAGTACGGGTGGGTTCTCGACCTGGACATCGAAGGCTTCTTCGATAACCTCGACCACGATCTGATTCTCAAGGCGGTCGCTCACCACACGGATGACAAGTGGATCCTGATGTATGTGCGACGGTGGCTGTCCGCACCGTTGGCGCAGCCGGATGGGACACTGTTCAGTCGTGATCGAGGTAGCCCGCAGGGCGCCTCGATCTCCCCGCTGTTGGCGAATCTGTTCATGCATTACGCGTTCGACACGTGGATGGCGCGGGAGTTCCCCGAGGTGCCGTTCGAAAGGTTTGTCGACGACGTGATCGTGCACTGTGTGAGCCAGCAGCAGGCCCAGAGGTTGCGAGACGCCATAGCGACACGTCTGGCTGAGTGTGGCGGGTTGCGGTTGCATCCGACCAAAACCCGGATCGTGTACTGCAAGATGAGCGGCGGTACGGCTCGCATGAGCAGGTGACGTTCGACTTCCTGGGGTACACGTTCAAACCACGCGGGGCGAAGAAGAAGGACGGGACGATGTTCACGACCTTCTCCCCGGCGATCAGCCGCAAGGCGGCGACGTCGATCCGGCAGCAGATCCGCCGGATGCGTTTCCACCTGCGCAGCGACCTGTCCTTCGCCGACATCGCCAGGATGATCAACTCAAGGGCGGGCGCGGGGCGGCGTACTACGGGCGATTCTGTCCGTCGGAGACCGTCAGCGTGCTCTTCCACATCGACCGGTACCTTGCGGTGGGCCCGCCGGAAGTACAAACACCTACGGCGGGCACCGCGACGGGCCGCCAGGACCCTGGCCGGGATCAAACGAGACCGGCCAGGACTCCTCGCACACTGGCGATGGGAGATCGCGCAACGGGCGGCCGCAGGCACTGAACCGGATGATAGGAGCCCGGTGAGCTGAGAGGTTCACGCCGGGTTCTGGGGGAGCCGGCGGGTGCGATCCCCGCCGGCCACCCATCACATCGTCGTGATCACCCGGCCGTGACCACGCCACGACCGGGTGGCGCGCCGGGCGGGGATCACGCAAAGTGCCATGGCGCGCAGCCGCTGGTACACCACACGCCGGCCTTCACGACCTTCCTCGTATTCCTGCTCCTGATCAGCGAACTCCGAACAGGCGCCGGGCCACTTCTGGGATCTTTGTCACCGGATCGGACACCGAGAGCGCGTCACCAGCGGCTATCCATGTGGTCAGCGTCTGGTTCAGCGTGACCAGCGCAATGCGGCCAGGTCGGTAGGGCGCACTACCTTTGGAAGGCGGGGTTACCGTGCCTCGACGCCGCCGATACCGACCAAGCGGCGGGATCGTCGTTGACCGTATGAGGCGGCGATCCCGCGGTCAGCTCGGCCGGATGCTGTTGAGGAGGCCGTGTTCGTGGGCGGCGAGCACGGCGAGCCGGCGGCTGCTCACACCGAGCTTGGCGTAGATCGATCGGACGTGGCTTTTGACGGTGTTCACCGACACGGTGAGGTCGGCGGCGATCTCGTCGAGGGACAGCATGGAGGGGAGCAACCCGAGCACGGTGAGCTCCCGCTCGCTGAGGAGGGCTTGTTGGGTTTCCCGGGCCGGCCCGGCGGCGAGGGCCCGGTGCGCGAAGTCGTCGGAGGCTCCGAAGCTGCCGTGGTGGTGCACCAGCAGTTCGCGGACGCCGGGGCCGGCCTGGACGAACGGGCGCAGAGCGTCGAGGGGCTCGGCGAGGGCGAGGGCGTTCTGCAGCGCGCGGCGGGCCGCGGGCCGTTCGCCGGCGGCGACCGCGATCGAGGTTTCCAGCAGCCAGGCGTCGACGACGGAGGCAGGCAGCAATACGGCGGCCGATCCGTCCAGGACCGGGCGGATCAGGGCGCGCGCGTGTTCGTGGTGGCCCCCCGCGGTCTCGGCCCAGCCGCGCATGACCAGGAGATCCCCGCGGTCGCCGATGCGGTCGGTCAGCCAGCCCAGGACGGTGCGCGCCGCGGCGGCGTGCCCGAGCAGCAGGGCGGCGCGGAACTCCAGCATCGCCATCGCAGCGCACTGCTGCGGCGCTGGTGTGGTGGTCGCCGAATTCGGAGCGGGCCCGCTGCAGCTCGGCCAATCCGTCCGCCCGCTCACCCAGGTCGAAGACCGCGGCACCGTGGACGGCCTGCAGCGCGTACCGCAGCGGCGGCGACGCGGACACCCCCGAGGCCAGCGCGTCGGCGGTGCGGCGTTGGGCATCGGCGGCCGCGGACCGCAGGAGCTCGGTGTAGGCCAGCATCGCGGTGGCGGCGGCCGACCAGGTGGTGGTCTGCCAGCCGTGGTCGGCGGCGGCGGCGAGGGCCTCGCTGCTGACCGCGCGCATCCCGCGCACGTCCCCGCAGGTGCCGGCGACGACGCCGAGCAGCGCGAGGCATTGCAGGGTCAGGTAGTCGAAGCCGTGGCGGCGGCTCAGGGTGAGCGCGGCGTCGAGTTCGGCGCGGGCGCCGCCCAGGTCGTCGCGTTCGAGGCCGGCGGCGCCCCGGCTCAGATGGGCCAGCGCCTCCAGCTCCGGTTCGGCGGGCAGCTCGGCGAGTTCCGCGATCACGAACGGGGCCGGGTCGGCGGCCCGGTCCGCTGGTCGGCCGAGCTGGTCGGCGCCGAGCTGCTCGGCGACGGCACGCAGCACTGTGAGATCCGCCGGTCCCGTCCGCTGTCCCGTCCGCCGGCCAGGCCTGTCGTGCGTGGCGCAGGTCGGCCTGCACCGCGGGCAGTTCCCCGGCCTCGAAATGGGCCAGCGCGGAGGACAGGGCCAGCCAGGGATCGGTCGCGGTGGTGGAGGCGCCGACCCTGGCCAGCGCCCGGCGCAGCGGCCCGTGGTGCCCGGCGAGGATCAGCGGGATGGCGAAGCGGTGCAGCAGCTCGATCAGCAGGGCCCGGTCGCGGCCGGCGGCGGCGTGCTCGAGGGCGCGTACCGGCTCGTCCTGATCGGCCCACCAGCGGGCGGCCACCGCGTGCAGCTCGGCCGGCCGCCGCGGGCCCCGGCGCTGCAGGTCGGCGAGCAGATGCGTGCGCAGCAGCTCCTGGACCCGGTAGGCCTCGCGCGCCCGTCCCGTCGTCGTGACCAGGGAGGTCTCGCGCTCGAGCCGATCGAGGACACTGCCGGCATCCTCCCGTTCCGACAGCGCGGCGGCGAGCCCGATCGGCACCAGGTCACAGATGCTGATCACGCGCAGGAACTCCTGCGCGGCCTCCGGCAGCCCGGACAGGATCTCCCCGACCAGGTAGTCGGCCACCGAGCGGTCGTCTCCGGAGAAGTGGGTGAGCAACGCCTCGCGGTCGGCGGACTGCTCCACGGCGCGGGCGGCCAGCCGCAGACCGGCGACCCAGCCGCCGGTCCGCCGGTGCAGCACCTCGACCTGCTGCGGGGACAGTCGTAGTCCCGACTGCTCCAGCAGCTGCGCCGCCTGGGCCGGGGTGAACGCCAGCTGCGCGGCGCGCAGCTCCCGCAACCGGCCCTGCAGCCGCAACCGGGGAAGCGACAATGGCGGATCGAACCGGCTGGACAGCACGAGCTGCAGGGAAGCCGGTTTGATCCGGGTGAGGATCTGGACCCCGTGCAGGGCGACCGGGTCGACCAGTTCGTGCACGTCGTCGAGGATCAAGCGGAGCGGCTGCGGCAGCGCCTGCACGGCTTCGGCCAGCTCGCCGAGGAACTCGGGCTGGGCCCCAGCACGCCACGCCCACCGGCCGTGCAACCGGCTCGCTCGGGGGACCGACGGACAACCGGCGATCGCGGCCACGACCGCCGCCCACAACCGCCCCGGGTCATTGTCATCGCGATCCACACCCACCCAGGCCGTGTCCACGCCCGGTGCTCGTGCGGGACCAGTCCGCGAGCAACAACGTCTTCCCGTACCCGGCCGGGGCACAGACCAGCCACCTCCGCCCGCCGCCGCGTCCAGACCCGCACACAGCTCGGCCCGAGCCACGAACCCAGACGGAAGCGACGGCACCGTGATCTTCACCCGGGAACCAACGACATGACGCTCAACCCCCAGGAGCCCGTCCGGACTGTCGCGCAACAACCTCACCATAGGGCAGGTGGCCTAGTGCGATGCGCAGCCAGGAGATCGGACACGGACGGGTGCGTAGCTGTTGGCCTGCCACGCCACCCTAGTCTTCCGACATGATCGTGTCCATCCATTCTGTGGGGTCTCGTGGAGCACAGAGGTGGGCGTGAGCTGCGACGATCTGCTGCAAGTGCGTGCGGTTTCTTCGACAGCAATCACTGGAAAAGGCTGCGCTCACTTGTATGGTCGAGCGGTCGTAAGTGGCCGACGAGCAGCACAATGGCAGAATGATTTGGCAATCGGTGTCCGCCTCGGAGAAATGCGCGGAAAGTGGCCTCGCGTTTCGCGACTGCGGTCAGGGCCGCGCCGGCAGCCTTGGTCGTAGCTGTGGTCGTCGGACAGCACGGCGCGCATCGCCTCGTGGATGCGGATCAGCGTCCTCGCCTCGGGCGGTTCACGGCGCGATGTACGGGGTAAGGCACGAGACGGCCCGCAGCACAGGGGCTGGGCAACATGGCCACGTGCCGGTGGCGACCACCCCGGAGGAGTGCACCCCGTGAGCGAGGATCGACCCGATCAGGGCGAGTCGGTCGACCTTTTCATGCGCTTAGCGGGCCTACGAGTCGGTGAAAGCCGTTCTCGCGAACGACCACGATGTCGATCGCGGACCGGCCGCGGTCTGCGGCGTCGTCGCCACCGTACTCGCAGAGTCTGGCGTTGACGGGCTCGCCGACGTTGCCGTCGAGCTTGCGCTCCGGCTTGGCGTCCGCCCTGGAGCGGCGGGCCGGTGATCATGGCCTCGCCGCGGTGGACCTTGCCGAGGTCTGGTTCGTGGACTGAGCTCGCGACCGGGCCGGCCGCCGGTCAGAGGAGCCGGAGCTGCTTGGCTCGCCGGACGGCGTCGCGTCGACCGTCGGCGCCGAGTTTGCGGTAGACCATGCGCTGGTGGGTCTTCACGGTGTTCACCGACAGGTACAGCTCCGCTGCGATCTCGGCGTTGGACAGGGTGCTTGCGAGGTAGCGCAGCACGACCTGTTCCCGCTCGGTCAGGGCCTCGACGAGCGTGGCCGGGGGCGCTGACGGCCGGTCATGCTGCCCGGACATCCGGCGCAGCAGATCCACGGCGAAGGCCGCTACCCCGGTGCCGGCCTCGATCCGCTCGCCGAGCAGCGCCCGCAGGCCTGTCGCCTCCACCAGGAAGGGGCGGCGCATGCCGAGGGGTGCGGCCGCGAGCAGCGCGTCCTCCAGCAGCTGCACGGCGGCACCCGGTCGCGCTCTGCGGTTATCAGGGTGCACAGAATGCCGCGGTCCACCCGCTGACGAACCGTGGCCCGTCCCGCGGAGAAAGGGGCCAGCGACTGCTCCGCCGCAGCGGCGTCGCCGGCGGCGAGGTGCAGGCGGGCGAGCGCGTGGGCGGTGTGCGGCGTGGCCGGGCCGCGCAGCCTGGTCAGGACGTCGGCTGCTTGCCGAAGGTCACCGGCTCCGGCGCAGCAGTTCGGCCTCCACCAGCAACAGCCGGTCGACGAGAACGGTCGGCGCGCTTTCGGTCAGCTCGATGGTCGCTGCCCGCAGAGCAGTGCGTGCGCCATCCCAGTCGCCGGCGTCGGCGCGCCGGAGTGTGTTCAGCGCGGCCGCGGCGAGTTGGACGTGCGGTTCGGGCGCGATGGCCTCGACCTCGGCGACCCGCCCGAGCCAGCGGTCGACGCCGTCGGGCTCGCTCCGGTCGAGCGACACCCAGGCGAGTGCGAGGTAGGCGGCGACGGCCTGCACCGATACCGCCCAGCCCGCTTCGGTTGCGCGCTGCGACGGCCGCCTGCGCGTCGGCCTGCGCGGCGTCGAGATCACCGCGCTCGGCCAGCAGCAGAGCCAACTGTGATGCCGCGTTCAGATGCGGCCGCAGCAGTCCGCTCCACTGGTTTGCGTCGACCGCGGCGCGCAGGTTCTTCTCGGCCTCGACCACGTCCCCGGTCCACAGCTCGGCGGTGCCGGACGTTGCTCAGGACCAGCAGCGGTATCACGTCCCAACCGGCCAGCCCGAGACCGGAGAGCGTGCGCGGGTCGTCGGGAACCCGGCGAGCGGCCGCGACGAGGGCGACGAGATCGCCGCGGCCGCGGGCATAGGCCGTCTCGACCAGATCCAGCACGACCCGAAGGCGCTCTGCGCGCGGCTGCGGGAGGTCTGTCCACGCCGACTGCGGCCGCGGCCACCAGCTCCCTCACCTCGCGGCTCGAGCCTGAGATATATGCGGGCTGCGGCCAGGGTGGCCGCGAGCTCGGGATGGCCGAGCAGCACATCCCGCGGTACGGCGGACAGCAGCACGTCGAGCTCTCGGGCGCTGCCCCGGATCACCAGGGCGAGGCCGTGGATGCCGAGGATCTCGCGGCCAGCGGCCACAGGCCGCCGCGCAGGGCGTACCGGACGGCGTCGAGGGGCAGGGAGTGCCGGCGGTACCACTCCGCCGCCCGCCGGTGGATGTCGCGGATCGTGCGCGGGTCGGTGATCCGGGTCCGCAGCACGTCCGCGATCAGCCGGTGCAGCCGGTACCAGCGACCGCCGGGGCCCACGGCATGCACGAACAGGTTCGACGCGGCGAGCTCGGCCAGGGTGGCCGCACCGGTCCGTGCGCCGGTCAGGGCGTCGGCCAGGTCGGCGGACACGAGGTCGACGAAACTGACGCGCACCAGGAAGTCGAGCAGCTCCGGAGTCTGCCGGTCGATCACCTCGGTCAGCAGGTAGGCGGCCACCGCGTGGTCGTCACCGGAGAACGCATCGACGAACCCGGCGGGATCTGCGCCGCCCTGCAACTGCAGGGCCGCCAGCCGGAGACCGGCCGCCCACCCCTCGGTCCGCTCGACCAGGCGACCGACGTGCGCGTCGTCGAGGTCGATCCCGAGCTGGGCCAACAACGCCGCCGTCTCGTCCACCCGGAAGGCGAGCTCGGCGGCCCGGATCTCGGTGATCACCCCGGCGAGGCGGAGCCGGTCCAACGGCCACGGCGGATCCCGGCGTGTCGTGGCCACGAACCGCAGCCCGACCGGTGGGCGCCGCACCAGTCGCAGCAGGCTCTCGTGGACGGCGAGCGAGGTGATCTCGTGCAGATTGTCCAGGACCAGGACGACCGGTGTGGCGTCGTCGGCCAGGACCGCGGCGACCCGTCCCGGCACGGTCTCCACGTCGTCGTCGGTGACGACGCGCCGCAGGTCCGCGGCCGCCCGCTCGCCGACGACCGGGACGATCGCGGTCGCGACCGCCGTCCACAGTGCCCGCACGTCGTCCTCGGCAGGGCCGAGCGAGACCCACGCCGCGGCCCGGCCTGCTCCGCCCTCGGCCAGCCACGAACCGACCAGCAGCGTCTTCCCCCAGCCCGCGGGTGCGGCGATCAGCGTGCAGCAGGACTGCAGGCCGGCGGTCAACCGCGCGTGCAGCCGGGGACGGGACACGAGATGCGTGGCCAGCGGCACCGCGAACTTGCCGTCCCAGTCGGTCGGCGGCGCCGGCGGTGGCCGCCGGGCCACCGCCGTTTCTCATCCCGTGCGCATGAGACCCGGTCACCCCGATGCCCCGACCATGAGCGAAGAGGCAAGGAGACCGACGTGACCGCTGACTACGCCTTCCGGATCTCGGGCCGGGTCCCGCCCGCGCTGACCGCAGCGCTGGAGCCGCTCAAGAGCGTCGAGACGAGCGCCGACACCCTGCTGGTGGGTCCGGTCACCGACCGGGCCGCGCTGCACGGCTACATCGCGCACCTCGAGGCGCTGGGCCTCGAGCTCGTCGAGTTGCGGCGGCTGCCGGCCGGGGACGACGGCGCCTCATGGGTGTCCGGCCTGTGGTCGTGCGGGAGCCGGCGGGTCGCCCGCGACCGGGACGGCGGCGCGGTCGCGCTCGTAGAACCGGGACCCGTACCAGAACATCGCGGCGGACACGACAGAAACGCCGAGTCCCACCGAGACGGACACAACCGACACGAGCGCACGAAGCTGCACGTCCGACAAGCCCCACTCGGCCTCCGGCTGAGGGAACATCGCGACGACGACCTGCCCATCGCGAAGTCGAGGACCATCAGCGCGACCCGCCGCAGCGAACACCACCCGCCTCCCCCAGACCTCAACATGGCCGGCTGCGAACCCCAGGCGCCCGCGATCCACCGTCCCCATGGGTACACCCCGCTACCCCTCCCGCCGAAGGTCAAGTCAACATGGACACGACGGCATCGGCAAGTTGACTTTGTCCCACCCACCCTTAGGCCATTTGCGTCTGCTCCACTGTTGGCCGTTGCCGTCGAGAAATAAGATGCGGGCCGATACGGGACGGATAGGCGACGTGGGCGAGAGGAGGGTTCTCGCCTGCCTCCAGGGAGTGCCGCAGCGTGAGGCCGTAGCGTGGCGGAGGCTCGGCACGGAGGGCCGGTGCCGCCGAGGTGTTGACAGGCGCCACTATGAGCACGAAGGCGGCGTTGGGTGGGCATGTGCTGATTTGGGAAGACCCCGCCGGCGCCATACCGGGCGGCGGGCAGTACTTCTACGCGCTCGTGATCGTCGGCGGCTCTTGCGATCGTCGGCTGGCTCGCGGCTTTGCTCATGCCCGGAACGAGGCCGGAAAGAAGGCCCGGCCAGTCTGATCGCGCCCCGCTGGAGCAGGCATTGGCTGCGTCTATTCAGGTGATGTGTTCAACGGTCTTCGGCTAAATGGCCGACTGGGGACAGGGCCTGCAGTAGACCGCCTGTCTGTAACCGGGGCGCGAAGATCGTGATGCAACAAATGTGAAACCTGGGGTGTCCCACAGGTGCGCGTCGTCAAAGACATGCCCGCATCCGCCGGTTCGTCGACAGCAGTGCGCGCGATCGACCCCTACCCAGCGGGAATCGCAACACGACATCCTCACCAGTTGCATGACGGGCCGGTGTTTAGGGCAGTTCGACCGGACGCCCGGCGGTGATGTCGGCGGCGAGCTCGCGCAATGTCGCGGGGGACAGGCGTACACCCAGCGGGGTGAAGACCTCCCGCAGTGTGCGTTGGACCTGTGGGGTGGGATGTCCCTGCTGGCTGCGCGCCAGTGCTCGCAGCACCGCCTGGGCGTAGCCGCGTCGCTGCTGTGTCACCTGGCGGGCTATGCCCGCCCGCCGTGCTTGGTGCGGGGCGTCGTGTCGTTGTCCGCGCGGTCGTACCCACTGCGACCTCCATCACAGTTCATCCGAGGTCTAGCCGTGTTTCGCTGGAGTACGGCGAGCTGGTGACGCAGGACGAGGATCTCGATCTCCTTGGCGGTGTGTGACCGGAGGAGTGGAAGCATCCAGCCCAGCACTCTGCTGAACGTCATGTAGATCAACTGCAGTGCCACGGCCGGATCATGCCGCGCCGCCGCCGGGTATGAAGTAGCAGGTCAGCCGCCCGAGCCGACTTTCGGGCACCCACAAGGGTCGGCATGTGGGGGGTGTCGGGTCCGGGCTCGATGGAGCAGTTGCGCAGGGCCTCACGGTGGCTGGGCGGCAGCCCCTCGACGTAGGCGTTCCAGCGTCGGCCCCGTAGGCCGCCACCGCGCCGTCGTCGGGGGAAGGTGCGCGCGGCCGCGGCGGCGGCCCGCGCCAAGTTCTTGGCCGAGAACTACGTCGGCCCACCCCTCGTGTGAGCAGTGTCGGGGCACGCCTCGGCGGAGATCAGCTGACCGGCGAGCGCCCGGGCTCCGCGATCAGGTCAGGACGGAGGTGACCGCTCGTAGAGCTCCCGATCGATGTAGAAGATGCCCTACTCTCGCTGCACGCTGACAACTGTGGAGAGCAGGCGCCGCGCATGACCGCACCCGATCTCGACACCCGGATCAGCGTCTGTCGACGAGCGACCTACCAAGCTGTACACATCGGGCCATCTCATGACCGTTCTTGCTCAGAATTCACCAACGAACCCGGAACCCCGCCCCATCGGCACTCGGGCCCGCCTCGGATGCGTGCTCGAGGGGCGAGATGATCTTCGAGCTGGAGGGCGAGGTGCCCGCCTATTCGGGCCGGCGAGACATTGTGGGAACCCCGGTGGTGACCTCATTCACTATCAGGCGGCCAACCCGAGCCGCGCCTGGTGCGATTCGTCGTGGTGATGGCCTGCAAACCCGGGGAACCGAGCTAACTGTCGTTGACGCCGACGAGCTTGCAGCCCGCCGGCACCGACGTCACCCGGGCCCCGATGGTCAATCCGCGCGCGGACTGAACGCCCGGGTCTGCTTGCGTCAACGGCATTGCTATCGCGTGCTGATTACTTCTTCTTCTTGGACGTCCGGCTCGTCGGCCTCTTGGCCTTCGCGAGATCGCTGGCGGCTGCGCTCTTCTGCGCCTTTGTGGAAGACTTCGTTGCCAGCTTCTTAGCGGCCTTCTTCGCGTCCTTCTTGGACGTGTCGCCGCCCGGCCTTGCCGCCTGCGCGAGATCGCTGGCGGCCGCGCTCTTCTGCGCCTTGGTGGAGGACTTCGCGCCGAGTTTCTTTCCAGCCTTTTTCGCGTCTTTCTTGGTAGTGGTAGGCAACTTCTTACCCCTTCCGAGTTCACACCCCCGTCGATGGAGGCCGTGCGCCGGGGTACCCGAAGGCAACATCATGGAAACGAGTAGGCCGTGCCGCATCGCCGACGCGGCGGTAGCGGTGTGGTGCCGAGCGTCCGATGAGGACAAGCGACCGTCATCGCGGAGACCATCGTGAGCGCCAGCCGAACACCGGGCCGTCCGCCGCGCGGGAATGCGAGCACACGAGTACGTAGCACGCCAGCTCCCTCACGCCCAGCGACACCGGTCCGGGCAGCTGATCGTCACGTCGACTGCGCCGGACTTGCGACGCAACAGAGCCGCTCGGCTGATTCCCTATGGGGGCTCGCGTTGTCAAGGGCCGGTGGCGGGGCGCTTGTACGGACCGGCCCCCCGTGCGTCAAGGACGCTGCGCGCCCCTTGCGGGCCGGCTGCGCCGGTCCTTGACCCGCGGGTCCCTGCCGGTCCTGGGCAGGGAAGACCCGGGCAGGGCGGTGCCCTGCCCGTCGGGGCGCCCCGCCGCCTCGGTTGGGGGTGGTGGGCTGGGTTTCAGCTCGCGGGTTCGGGTGGCTTGACCGAGCTCGCCGCAAGCGCGGACGATATGCGGCGGGGAAGGTCGCCTCGTTTGCCGACCCTTCGGGTGTCTGGCTTGTCATGTCCGGTGTGGACTTGCTGAGGGGCCTTCCCCGCGCGGCGGTTCGGGGTGAGGCGGGTGGGTTTGCGGCTGCGGCGGCGGGCTCGGACCTCGGCCGGGACCGTCCAGCGTTCGGTGATGATCCGCTTCGCGGTGGCCGGGTCGACCGGGGTGTCGTCGATGTCGCAGATGACGTAGGGCATCTGGCGGACCAGGACGGCGTGCAGCCGTTCGGCCAGGTGCGCGGCCACGACGCAGCAGGCCTTGAGGTGCTCGGCGCCGCGGTCGACCATCTGCGTGTAGTAGATCTTCGCCAGTTGCGGGTCCTGGTGGCGGGCGTTGTCCGCGGCGCGGATCAGGGTGGTGCGCAGCAGCCGGTTACCGGCCTTGCTCATGGGTTGGCCCTTCCGGTCGGTTTCGCCGGTCTCACTCGCGCGTGGGGTCAACCCGGTGAAGCTGCGGAACTGGGCGCCGGTGCGGAACCGGGCGGCCCGGCCGATGATCGCGGTGACGGTCGGGGCGCTGACCTCGGCCAGCCCGGGCAGGCTCGCCGCCAACTGGGAGGGATCGGTGAAGCGATAGGCCTGCGCGCGGGCGGCGGCATGCTCGGCGAGCTCAACCCGCACAGCCTGCAGGAGGCGAACCTCGGTGGCGACCTCGGCGGCCAGGTCCGACCAGGCCATCGCGGGATGCTCGGCGTAGACGGCGACCGCAGCGGTGGCCGCGATGCGCCACTGCTCGGCGCGAGCCGCGCCTTGGTGACCGTGGGAGGCCTTCGTGATGGTCGCGAGCAGCCGAGACCGGCCAGCGGCAAGCAGCGCACGAGGATCGGGCCACCGACCCAGCACGGCCAGATCGGTCTTGGACAGCTCCCCGGCCAGCGGGGTCGCCGGCATCAACTGTCGGACCAGGTCTTTGATCCTGCGCTGGTGCAGCGCGCCCTGCTGGGTGAGCCGGTCGCAGGCACGGACGCGACGATCCAGCGCCGCAGCCTCAGCCGTTGAAGCCAGCTCCAGCGGATGCAGGCTGGCCGGGGCCAGCAGCGGCAACCGGGCCAGGGTGTCGGCGTCGATACCGTTGGACTTGGCGTGGCGGGACAGGAATCGGCGCAGATCCGCCGCCTTGGCCGAGGACACCCGAAACACCCGATGCCCGCGAGCGGAGAAGAACACCGCGATCGGTAGCCACGCAGGCCCGGTCGGTTCCATCACCACCTCCAAGCGGGTGCCCGCCGGTGCCCCGGCCAGCGCGGCGGTCTCGACCACAGTCAGGCTGTCCAGGGTCGGGCGGGCCCGCCTGCGGCAGACCTGTCCACCCTGCCCATCCAGCACCCGCACGGTGTGATCGCTGGCGATGCCCAGATCGATCCCGACCAGGCGCCGTTCATCTCGACCATCGTTGATCATTACGTTCCTCCGGTGGACATGACAGGTTGTCCTCCGGCCAGCCACGACAGGCTGCGACGATCGACAAGCGGTCACGGCCCCCACCAGCGACAAGCGCCAACCAGACCTTCCCGGCGACGGCTCCCCACTCATGTGCTGCAAGCGGACCCAACCTCACACGGGCCGGTCCACTTCCCTCATCCGGGACCTCCGTGACCGGGCCAACGGTGGCAATCAGACGAACGGGACACCGCTCCACAACGCGGCTCCCAGAGCCGAGCTCGACGCCACCCATCGGACCAGCCGGACCGCTCATGCAACCCGAGACCACCAGCGCGATCAACACCGAAGGTCCCTTACACCAGCCGGAGCACGCCATCGACCGGGCCCGCGCTGCTGGATCCATCGGTCCGGCGGGGGTGGCATGGCCGGTTCCACCCGAGCCCCGGTTCCGCAGCCGACAGGGCGTGGACGATCCGGTTGCGGGTTGCCGGCTCGACTGCCAACTCGGCGAGCCGTCGGGCTCCACCCAAGCGGCTTGGTCCGTCTCGACCCCGTCGCCGCGCGGTTCGCCGCCGACGGCCTCAGCCCGAAAGACCACGGCGAACTGCTGTCGGACCTGCCCGTCGACCTCGCGCACCACCTCGGCCGGGTGCTGTACAGGCCGACCAACCCGGTGATCCGCACGGTGACCCCGGCCTTCTCGGCCGTCGCGCGGGCCGCGGCATCCGCCGCGCCTTCACCCGCCCGAGCACCGGGCGGCTCCAGAGACCGCTGTCGCGGCGGCGCGCGATCAGGAGCGTCCCGTGCGGCCCCATGAGCAGCGACAAAGGCCCACGCCCGCGACGATTGTCGCCGCCGGAGCGCAGGGATAGTGGAAGTACACCCGAGGCACGATCGCCTCCCGCGGTCCACTGTCCTTGTCATCTCGCTCACCCCCATACGCCGGGCAGGATTCGCCGCCGCTCACCCTTTTCGGATCGAGCCCCCGCAGCGCATCATTCAACTCGGGTGATCAAGCCGTCGCCTGTGGACTCACCCGCTCTCGGCCGCGACGCCATGCGACGGTCGGTCCGAGAGTCGTCGACGACAATCTCGCGTCGGGTCGCAGCTGCGGCGACTCGCCGGCTCGGGTCTGACGGCTAGTCTGCTTCGGTGTCAGCGGAACCAGCAAAGGGCCAGGCCGGGAAGGCGCTCTCCCTTGTTCCGGGATTGGCGCAGCTCTTTTCCTACAACCCGCGTTGGCTGCCCAAGGACCTCGTCGCCGGGCTGGTCCTGACCGCCCTGCTGGTGCCGCAGGGCATGGCCTACGCCGAGCTGGCCGGCCTGCCGGCGATCACCGGCCTGTACACCTCGATCCTGTGCCTGGTCGGCTACGCGCTCTTCGGGCCGTCCAGGATCCTGGTCCTCGGCCCGGACTCCTCGCTCGGACCGATGATCGCCGCGACGATCCTCCCGCTCGTCGGCGCGGACGGGGACCCGGCAGCGCGCGGTCGCGCTCGCCTCGGTGCTGGCGCTCATGGTCGGGGCGATCACGTGCCTCGCCGGCGTCGCCGGCTCGGCTTCGTCGCCGACCTGATCTCGAAGCCCACGATGATCGGCTACATGAACGGCCTGGCCCTGACGATCCTGGTCGGCCAGCTGCCCAAGCTGTTCGGCTTCTCGGTCGACGCGCGACGGCTTCCTCGGCGAGCTCGACGGGCTTCGTCAGGGGTGTCGCCGACGGCGACGACGGTCCCGGCCGCCGCTGGCGATCGGCGTGTCCGGCCTGCTCGCTGATCCTGGTGCTGCAGCGCTGCGCCGCCGAAGGTCCCGGGCGTGCTGGTCGCGGTCGTGCTGTCGATCGTCGCGGCGGCGCTGTTCGACCTGGGCGAGCGCGGCGTCGCGCTGGTCGGCGCGCTGCCGCAGGGCTTCCCGCCGTTGACCGTCCCGGACGTCGGGCTCGTCGGACCTGGCGCTGCTCGTCGGCGGCGCGCTGGGCATCGCGCTGGTGTCGCTCACCGACACGATCTCGACCGCGTCCGCGTTCGCGGCCCGCACCGGCGCAGGAGGTCGACGGCAACCGGGAGATGATCGGCATCGGCGCGGCGAACCTCGCCGCCGGCCTGTTCCAGGGCTTCCCGGTCAGCACCAGCGGCTCCCGCACCGCCGTCGCCGAGCAGGCGGCGCCAAGACCGCAGGTCACCGGGCTGGTCGGCGCGGCCGCGATCACGCTGATGCTGCTGCTCGTCCCCGGGCTGCTCGCGAACCTGCCGCAGCCGACCCTGGCCGCGGTCGTGATCGCCGCGTCGCTCTCGCTGGCCGACATCCCGGGCACGCGTGCGGCTCTACCGGCTGCGGCGGACCGAGTTCGCGCTGTCGATCGCCGCGTTCCTCGGCGTCGTCGCTGCTCGGCGTGCTCCCCGGCATCGCCATCGCCGTCGCCCTGTCGATCGGCAACGTCTTCCGCCGGGCGTGGTGGCCGTACCAGACGGTCCTCGGCCGGGTCCCGGGCGTCCCCGGCTACCACGACGTCCGCAGCTACCCGCACGCCGAGCAGCTGCCCGGGCTGGTGATCTTCCGCTTCGACGCCCCGCTGTTCTTCGCCAACGCGCGGACGTTCCGCGAGCAGGTCCGCGCGCTCGCCCGGCCGACCCCCCGCCGCAGTGGATCATCGTCGCGGCGGAGCCGATCACCGACGTCGACACCACCGCCGCCGACATGCTCGCGCGACCTCGACGAGGAGCTGAACGCCGAGCGGCGTCCACCTCGTCTTCGCCGAGATGAAGGACCCGGTGCGGCGCAAGATCGACCGCTACGAGCTGACCCGGACGATCGACCCGTCGCACTTCTTCCCGACGCTCGAGGCCGCGGTCGACGCGTTCCGGGAGGAGACGGGCGCCGAGTGGGTCCCGGCCATGCGTATCGAGGAGAACTGAGACTCGCTACAGCGGATGGCGTTCACCAACCAGGTTCAGCAAGGCCACCAAGCCGCAACGCCTGGTCTCCGGATCCGGCGCGCCGCTGCGTAACCCACCGGCCGCCCAGCGCGGTCGCCCTTCTCCCGCCGTGTATTCGCATGGCTGATGCTCGCCCGCGTGCTGGGCTGGCTGGCGCTACTCGCTCGCTCCGATGCAGCCCAAGGAGGTCGAGATCCTGGTGCTGCGTCACGAGATTACCGTGCTGTGCCGATAAACCTATCCAAGGCTGACCTGACTCGACCGCGCCGTGCTCGGCGCCCCGAGCAGACTTCTGCCTCGCCGGTGCGCCTCGTTTTTCCCAGAACCTTGCTGCGCTGGCACTCCCACCTGGTTGCGCACCGCTGGACCCATCCGCGACGACCGCCAGGCCGCCCGCCATCCCCCCGCCGATCCGGACCCTGGTGCTGCGGATGGCCCGGGAGAACCCACCTGGGGCTACCGACGCATCCTGGGCGAGTTGCTCGGCTCGCCGCCACATCGCCCTCAGGTCGCCGATGCCGCGGAGCTCGGTCAGGGTGGTGGCGCTGTCGGCGACGGTGGTGCTGATTTCGGTGGTGGCGGTGGCGATGCGCCGGTCTACGTGGCGGATCTCGGTGATGAGTTCGGCGGCCAGCCGGCGCAGGGGTGCGTGGCCCGGTCGCGCGGGGGCGTACGGGTGCTCAGCAGCCGCGCGGCGGTGTCGGCGTCGAGCTGTCGTGGTGGACTGGGTTCGGCTGTGGACCACGTCGTCGCGGGGACGGATCAACCCGCATCTGCGCCGCGGGCGGTGCCCGTTCGCCGGGCGACGAACTTCCCGATCTCCCACAGCAGCAGGGCGAGCGGGGGCACGAGCGCCATCCGAACTGTGCAAGGGTGATGTCGGTGGTGCCGAGCATCCGGTGGAAGACGTCCATCTGCGTCACCAGCACAGCGAGCACCGAACTCCGCGAGAATCGCCCGGTTCATCTGCTTGCTGTCGAACGTGGCCGTGGTGAACACCGTCCCGGTCTCGCTGCGGCACTCGAGGGCGGCCACGATCAGGCACAGCGCGAACGCCGTGAAGGCGATCGAGATCCCGACGTCGACGCTGGCCAGGCCGGCGAGCCCGACGATGAGGATCATGCTGCCTGTCAGCACCGACTGGCCCCGCGGCCGCGGCCGCGCGGACATCAGCCCCGGGGTCTCTCTGTCGAATCCCAGGGCGAACCCGAACGCCGCGTTGACGACGAAGTGGATCCGGAGGACCTGCGCGGGGGTGAAGGGTTCACCCGCGGTGATGTTGAACAGGCTCGCCCCGAGGAAGGTCAGGACGAATACGACGAGCAGGATCAGGACGAAGCGGATGTACTTCGTCAGGTTGTCGTAGATCTTCCGTCCCTGCTCCGACGGCGAAGACGATCGTGGCGAAGTTGTCGTCGGAGAGGAACGTGGCCACCGCAGTGGACGCGGATCCCGCTGTCGGAAAGGGCGGCACGATCAAGCGGATCGTCGAGCGGGTCAGCCCCCGGGTGTTCCGGGTTGTGGCCCTGCCCACGCCGACCGAGCGGGAGAAGTCGCAGATGAACCTGCAGCGGTACCTGCCGCACTTCCCGGCGGCCGGCGAAGTGATCATCTTCGACCGCAGCTGGTACAACCGGGCCGGGGTGGAGCGGGTGATGGGCTTCTGCACCCCCGAGCAGACCACCCCTCCTGGAGATGGCTCCGGCCGTCGAGAAGGCGATGGTCGACTCCGGCATCATCTTGATCAAGTACTGGCTGGAGGTCGGCCCCGAGGAACAGACCCGGCGGCTGGAGAGCCGCATCGACGACCCGCGGAAGATCTGGAAGCTCTCGGACATGGACCTGAAGTCCTACAGCCGCTGGTTCGACTACTCCCGCGGCCGCGACGACATGTTCGCAGCCACCGTCACCGCCGGGGCGCCGTGGTTCATCGCGCACAACCGATGACAAGAAGCGGGGCCGGCTGAACATCATCAGCCACCTGCTCAGCCAGGTCCCTACGAGCCACTGCCCAAGGACGACGTCACGCTGCCCAAGCGGCAGAAGGCCGGCGACTACCGCCGACCGAACATCACGCCGCGGATCATCCCGACACCGTTCTGAGCGGGCCGGGCCGGTCAGCGGCTCGCGGCGCGGGCGGCGGGAGCTCAGGCGATGATCAGGTACAGGCCGTAGCAGACGATGAGCCCGGCGGCGAGCAAGCAGAGCACGGCGACGGCCGTGCCGGCGGCGGGGTGCGTACCGGACGCGCCGCCGTCGTCCGGGCCGTCGACCCGCCGCCCCGAGCGGGCGGACAACCCGACGAGCGCGAACGCGACGAGCAGGACGACGGTCAGGGCGGCGGCGGCCGCGACGACCGCGACCGCGGCCAACGTTGCCCAGTCGATGTGCACGGATGGACATCCCTCTCGTGGTCAGGCGGCCATGTCGACGACCGGTGGCCGCGGCACGTCGTTGACGTTGGCCGCGGTGACCGCGTTGCGACGCGACGCGACGTAGATCCCCGAGGCCAGGGCGATCCCGCTCACCGCGACGACGATCACGCCCACGGTGCCGGTCGCGGCCAGCCACGAGGCCGCCGCGCCCACGACCGCCGCCGCCGGCAGGGTGAAGCTCCAGGCCAGCACGATCCGCCCGGCCACCCCCCAGTGCACCGACGCCAGCCGGCGACCCGCTCCTGCCCCGAAGATCGAGCCCGTGCACACCTGCGTGGTGGACAGCGGCAGCCCGAGGTGGGTGGAGGACAGGATCACCGCGGCGCTGGTCGTCTCGGCGGTGAAGCCCTGGACCGGGTGGATGTCGCTGACGCGCCTGCCGAGGGTCCGGATGATCCGCCAGCCACCCATGTAGGTGCCGAGCCCGATCGCCAACCCGGCGGCCAGGACGACCCAGAACGGCGGTGCCGAGCCCGGGCGCCAGCATGCCCGCGGTGATCAGGGTCAACGTGATCACGCCCATGGTCTTCTGCGCGTCGTTGGTGCCGTGGGCCAGGGCGACCATCGACGCCGAGACCTTCTGGCCGACCTTGAAACCCCGGCTGACGTCGCCGGGTTCGGCCCGGGTGGTGACCCGGAAGGCCAGGTAGGTCACGGTCACGGCGATCAGCGCGGCGACCACGGGGGACAGCACGGCGGGCAGGATGACCTTGTTCAGCACCGCGTTGAAGTGGATCGCGTCGACTCCGCCCGCCACCCAGGTCGCGCCGATCAGGCCGCCGAACAGCGCGTGCGACGAGCTGGAGGGCAGCCCGAGGAACCAGGTCACCAGGTTCCACAGGATGGCCCCGACCAGCCCCGCGAAGATCACGACCGGGTTGATGAGCGTCTCGTCGACCAGCCCGCCCGAGATCGTCTTCGCCACCTGGACCGACAGGAAGGCCCCGGCCAGGTTCAGGCAACGCGGCGATCGCCACGGCGGTCCTGGGCCGGAACGCGCCCGTCGCGATCGACGTGGCCATGGCGTTGGCCGTGTCGTGGAAACCGTTCGTGAAATCGAAGGCCAATGCGGTCAATACGACCACGACGACGATCAACGATACGTCCATGGACCGTGCCCTTCGATCGGCCGACGGGAACCCTGCCGGTGGATGTCGGCCTCGTTACCCCCGAGTTGAGCGCAATGAACCTGCGCGTCCGACGTTGTCCCCGAGCACGCCGCCGGCTCTCCGCATGAACGCTCACCCCGATCTGACAGTTCCCGACCTTCCCCAACGTTCCGGAAGGTTCTGGCATGACGGAAGGCGTTCGTCCTGGTCGTGGAGTGCGCTCAGCGCTGTCAGGACCGGCCCGGGGCCGGCGATGTGCGGCCAAAGCGCCTTCGTGTAGGCCACGACGCTCGGCGTGCACGACACGCTGAGGCCCTGAGCTGGAGCAGTTCCTCTTGGGGCTACCGACGCATCCAGGATGAGCTGGTCGGACTCCTGCCGACCGCGGCAGACGAGACGACGTCACCAAAGGCAAAGCCGGAATGCGGTATGCCCTGAGGGAAAGGACGCCGACACCGGCATCGGCACCCGCCGAACTCTGGGCACGCCCGCCGAGTCGCGGTCGGGCAGCGGTCGGGCCGCCTGCGACGGGCAGCGACCTTGAGGCCGATGTTGACGACGGCGGAGTCGACGGCGAGCGCCACGAACCCGGCACCGGCCGCCCGCCGGCCAGCGCGGCCACCTGCCACCGCCATCGCGCCGCCGATGGCGAGCCACAGCCCCGACCAGTTCGCCGCAGCGGACACTCGGCGCATCGGGCGGTCCAGCGTCGGGGCGGGAGTGCCGCGATGGCCCGGTAGACCGCCAGGTCGATCTGCCCGAATTCGGGCACTTCTGCTGCTTCTGTAGGTCGGGTGTTCGGGCGCACGTCTGTGGGTCGGGTGTTCGGGCGCACGCTGATCAGGCGAACGCGCAGCCGGCGAAGGGTGTCGAGCGACTCGGTGTCGAAGACCGCGCGCGGGTCGTTGCCCCACACCAGTACCGGGAACCACGAGCCGAGTGCCTCGTCGAGGGGGATGTCCTCGCGGTCCCGCAGATCGACGCGGGCTGGGGGAACATCTGACCGACGGGCTTGCCGGCGGCGGCTGGGCCGGTGGCGTTGACCAGGGCGCCGGCGCGGAAGCGGGGTTGGGGCTTGTAGCGCATCTCGGCGATCCAGCGCTTGGTCGGCGGCGTGAGGTCGAGCGCGTAGGCGGTGGCGTCGCGGACCCGTCCCACGATCTTGTTGGTGGGGCACAGGAGGCGCCCCATCGCGACCGACACATCGATCATCGCTTTGGTGTGGTCGCGGCGCTCCTGGTCGTAGGTGTCTAGTAGCGCGTCGGAGGCGACCCCGCCCAGCACCGCGGCGAACTTCCAGCCGAGGTTGGTGGCGTCGCGGACTCCGCAGTTGTAGACCAGGGTGCTCCTTTCCTGCAGATTGTCGGGCGAGCTTGACGAACTCGGGTAGTCGTGCCCACCGTGCGGTGCCCGGCCGGCGCCACGACGAGCCGACACCACCGCCGTGATCGGCGCCGCCCTGCAGGCCAATGCCCGCGGTATCGGCTACCGGCGGATCGCCACCCTGCTGGACCGACCGCTGTCCACCGTACGGCGGTGGATCCGCGCCGGCCGCGACCCTGAGCATGTCGACTGGCTGCGCGCCCAGGCGGTGGCTGGCTGGTGCGGGTCGACCGCGACGTCCTTGCCGACCTCGCGCCGCAGCCGACGCGGCTGGGCGAGGCACAGTTCGCGCTGGCCGCCGCCGCGCTCACCCTGCGAGCCCGGGTCGCCCCACGTATCCCACCGTGGACGCTGATCGGCCAGATCACCCACGGCCGGCTCGTCGCGCGGACGGCGCCGACTCGGCCGGGCTGAGAGTCCGCTCTTGCCCGGTCCTCGCGCGTCCGCCACCAGGCGCCACCTTGACGACGCCGAACCCGTCGGGCCAGCCACCTCTCACGCCACATGACGACCAAGCCGCCATGCTGACGATCAACCCCGCCCGGTATGTCCGTTCTTTATCTTCACCGTGAAGGGCACCTACGTCGTCATCATCAGCGGCGGGCATCAGCCGAGGGGCAAAGGTTGTCATCGTGGTCGCATGACTTCGACGACCCGTCCCTTGAGAGGCGGCGGCTGTTCAGCGGGGTGTTCGGCACGCGGCCATGCATAACCTGCCACAGGTGACCGTGGCTGCACGCCGTGGCCGGGTGGGCGTTATGACCTGGATGGGCGTTCTGTTCGTGTCAACGACGCCGAGCGTCAGAGCCGCGCGACGTCGCCGCTGTCGTCGGCTCTCACCCATGCGAGGTGAGGTTGGCTGGGGGCACGGGCGCCAGGATTTGGGGAGTGGCTGGTCGTCCGCGGTCTGGGCGGTGGACGTGATCTTACGGTGCGCGATCTTACGGGGCTGCCGTCTCTCCACCAGCTACTGCGAGCGCGACCTCACTGGCCCAGAGGAAGGGATGAGACCACCAGATGGGTAGAAAGTCTAAGAAGAAGCACAAGGGGGCCGAGGAGTCCTCTGAGTCGACCGGGGCGAAGGTGGTTCTGCATTCGTCACCTGCTCCCCAGGACGACGCCGGCGTGAAACACAAGATGAAGAGGAAGGAGTACGAGAAGGAGATGCGCGTCCTGCACGGCGAGCTCGTCGCGATGCAGGAGTGGGTGAAGGCCACCGGCGCCAAGGTCTGCATCGTGTTCGAGGGCCGGGACACGGCCGGCAAGGGCGGAACGATCAAGCGGATCACCGAGCGGGTGAGCCCGCGGGTGTTCCGAGTCGTCGCCCTGCCCGCGCCGACCGAGCGCGAGAAGTCGCAGATGTACGTCCAGCGGTACGTCCCGCATTTCCCGGCCGCGGGAGAGGTCGTGATCTTCGACCGCAGCTGGTACAACCGGGCCGGGGTCGAGCCGGTCATGGGCTTCTGCACGAAGGAACAGAACGAGCAGTTCCTCGAGCTGGTGCCCGCGTTCGAGAAGGCGATGGTCGACTCCGGCATCATGCTGGTCAAGTACTGGCTCGAGGTCGGTCCGGACGAGCAGACCCGCCGGCTCGAGAGCCGGATCGACGACCCGCGCAAGGTCTGGAAGCTGTCGGACATGGACCTGAAGTCCTACAGCCGCTGGTTCGACTACTCCCGGGCCCGCGACGACATGTTCCGCGCCACCGACACGGCATGGGCGCCGTGGTTCGTCGCGCACAACGACGACAAGAAGCGCGGCCGGCTCAACATCATCACCCACCTGCTCAGCCAGGTCCCCTACGAGCCGCTCGCGCCAAGGACGTGAAGCTACCGAAGCGGCAGGGCGCCCAGGGATACGTCGACCGGATCTCCCACTGCAGCACGTCCCGGAGAAATTCTGAGTAGCCGGCAGGACTTCCGTCGGGCCTGGCTCGGTTCGTGACCGGGCCTATCATGCTTCACACCCGTAGGTTCACAGCAACTCCCCGCGATTTCGCGGACAGGACAGGGTAGATGCGATGACAAGTCAGGTTTCGAGCAGAACGCAGCCCGCGGCCACCAGGTGGTACGCGCTCTCGGCCGACGATGTCGCCGGGCAGCTCGGCGTCGACCCTGCGGGCGGCCTCTCCGCGGCGAAGGCCGCCGAGCGGCTGCAGCAGAATGGGCCCAACGCGCTGCCCGCCGAGAAGACGGTTCCGGGATGGCGGCGCTTCCTCGACCAGTACCGCAGCTACATGCAGATCATCCTGCTCATCGCCGCCGTCGTGTCGTTCGCGATCGGCGAGTGGAGCACGGGCGCCGTGCTGGTCCTGCTGACGGTGGTCAACGCCGTGGTCGGCCTGCGTCAGGAGGGCAAGGCCGAGAGCGCGATGAATGCCCTGAAGTCGTTGACGAAGCGGACCGCACGGGTGCGCCGCGACGGGGCCGAGTCGGCGATCCCGGCCGAGGAGGTCGTCATCGGTGACCTGGTGCTGCTCACCGCCGGCGACGACGTGGCCGCCGACGGCCGGATCATCCAGGCCAGCTCGCTCGACATCGACGAGTCCGCTCTGACGGGCGAGAGCACGCCGGCGTCGAAAACGACGGAGCCGCTCGCCGACGCAGATCTCGGTCCCGGCGACCAGACGAACATGGCGTTCATGAACACCCCGGTCACGCACGGCAGCGGCATGATGCTCGTGACCGCGGGGGGCGCCGACGCCCAGGTCGGCAAGATCGCCGGCATGCTGGCGGCGACCGCCAAGGAACAGACGCCGCTGACCAAGCAGCTGAACACGTTGACCCTGTGGATCGGCGCGGCCGCGCTGGGGACGATGATCGTGATGTTCGCGCTGGGCCTGTCCAGAGGCCAGTCCGCCGACACCCTGTTCATCACTGCGATCGCGCTGGCGATCGCGGCGATCCCGACGGCGCTGCCGACCGTCCTGCAGGTGATCCTCTCGGCCGGCGCGAAGGAGCTTGCCGGCGAGAACGCGATCGTCAAGGACCTCGTGTCGGTGGAAACGCTCGGATCGACGTCGGCGATCAACTCCGACAAGACCGGGACGCTGACGATGAACCAGATGACGGCCGTCGAGGTGGTCGACCCGGTGGACCGCTACACGATCTCCGGGATCGGCTACGGCCTCGAGGGCAAGGTCCACCACGCGGCCGGGGCCTCCCCCTCCATCGACGAGGCCGTCCTGCCCTACCTCATCGCCAGCGACGCCAAGCTCGTGGACGGCAAGGTCGTCGGCGACCCCGACCGAGGGCGCGCTGCTCGTGCTGGGCGCCAAGGCGGGCCTGGACATCGAAGCGAGCCGGGAGAAGTTCCCGCGGCTGGCCACGCTGCCGTTCGACCCCACCTACAAGCTGATGGCGACCTTCAACTCGGCCACCGACTCGTCCGGCGAGAAGGTGGTGCGCTGTTTCGTGAAGGGGGCGGCTCCCGCCGTGATGGGCCGCACGGCGACCGCCCTCGCCGCCGGCGCGAGCGTGCCGTGGGACGACGACCTGAAGAAGAAGGCCGACGATGCCGTCACCCGCATGGAGGGCGAAGGGCACCGAGTGATGGCCGCGGCCTTCCGCGATCTCGACCCCGCCACGTTCGATGCCGCAGGCGACCTGCTGGGCTACGTCACCGATCTCGAGTTGACGTCCCTGGTCGCCATGGTCGACCCGCCCCGCGAGGAGTCCAAGGCGGCCGTGGAGGACGCCCAGCACGCCCACATCCGGGTGCGGATGGTCACCGGCGACGACGTGACCACCGGAGCGGCGATCGCGAAGCAACTCGGCATCCCCGGCTCCGCCATGCTGGGTACGGAGTTCGCCGCGCTGAGCGAAGAGGAGCGGCTGGCCCGCATCGACGACATCGGCGTCGTCGGGCGCGTCGCGCCCGAGCACAAGGTGCTGCTCGTCGAGACGCTCAGGAAGAAGGGCGACGTCGTCGCCATGACCGGTGACGGCGTGAACGACGCACCCGCGATCAAGGCCGCCGACATCGGCATCGCCATGGGGTCCGGCACGCAGGTGGCCAAGAACGCCAGCCGCATGATCCTGTCGGACGACAACTTCGCCACGATCATGCGCGCGGTCGAGCAGGGTCGGATGGTCTTCGACAACCTCAACAAGTTCATCCGCTTCGTGATCATCGAGCTGGTCGCGTACATCATCACGTTCCTCGGCGCCAGCATCCTGAACATCGCCGCCGGCCAGCCGTTCTCGCCGTCCCAGATCCTCTACATCAACTTCCTGGTCAACGCGCCGCTCGGCGTCGCGCTCGGCATGGACAAGGAGGCGCCCGGCCTGATGACCCTCAAGCCGCGGCCTCGCGATGCGTCGATCATGACGAAGGGCCTGCTGACCACCGCCGGCCTGGTGGGCCTGTTCATGGCCGTGTGCACGCTCGCCCTGATCAGCTACGGCACGACCCACTACGACAGCGTCGCGATCGGCACCTCGATGGGAGTGACGGCGTTCTCGCTGCTCATCGTCGTCGGCCGCCTTCCAGGCCCGAAGCGTGACCGCCACGGCGCTCACCGTCGAGACCTTCGACAACCGGAACCTGAACTGGACCGCCCTCGCCGAGCTGGTGCTCGCCGTGCTCATCACCCAGATGGACGTCCTGCGCCGCCTGTTCGGGACGGTCGAGCTGACACTTGCCAATGGGCGCTGTCGCTGGTGCCCGCCGTGGTGCTCCTGTTCCTCTGGGAGCTCGGCAAGCTGATCGCCCGTCGGGCGACAGACCGCTCGCAGGAGACAACTGTGGCGTGAAAGTCCGCCGGGTGCCCGTTGAGCATGGTGTTGTTGCTGGTCGGCGCGGTGCGCTGCCTGCTCGGGGCTGTCGCGATCCGACGCTCGGTCTCGCGACCGCGCGGCCCGGCGGTCCCACCGTCGAGTTGCCCGACCGGCTGTGGCGATGCCCTCGGGCTCGGCGTGGCCGGCGGCACGGCCGAGCGGGTTATGCTCCGGCGGCGCGCGTGGGAACCCGGTGCGATCCCGGGACGGTCCCGCCACTGTGAGCCCGTGATCGGGTCAGTCAGACCCCGCGGCCGCGCTCGACCACCGGTCCCATCCGGGCGAGGCCACCCGGGGAGGAAGCCCACGCCATGAGCGAGTTGACGGGTTCGTGCGTTCGCCCGGCGCGGGTCCCGCACCCCATCGAGATCGAGTCGTACTCGATCATGCGGAGCCGGCTCGACACGTCCGACCTCCCGCCGCTCACTCGCGCGGTCGTCGAGCGGGTGGTGCACACCAGCGCCGACCCGAGCTGGGCCGGTGACCTGGTGTGCGACGAGAACGCGTTGCGCGCCGGCCGGGCTGCGTTGCTCGCCGGTGCGCCGCTGGTCACCGACGTGCGGATGGTCGCGGTGGGGATCACGTCCCGCCCGGTCACCGTCGCCCTCGATCTGGCGCCGGAGCTCGACGCCGACCAGGCGGTGGGGTTGACGCGAACCGCGGCCGGGATACGGGCTGCGGCGCGCCGGTACCCGACCGGGGCGGTGTGGGCGATCGGCAACGCCCCGACGGCGCTGGCCGAGCTGCTGCGCTGCGCCGCAGAGGACTGGTCGGCACGCCGCTCCTGGTCGGGTTGCCGGTCGGTTTCGTCGGTGCGGTGGCCGCCAAGGCCGCGCTGCGGGCGTCCGGGTTGCCGGCGGTGTCCAATCGTTCCGAACGGGGCGGTGCGGCTGTCGCCGCGGCCGCGATCAATGCTTTGCTCTACGCGGAGGACACACCATGACCATGCCGCTGCTGCTCGTCGGCCACGGCACGGTCGACGCCACCGGCGTCGCCGAGTTCGTCGCGTTCATCGACCGGATGGGTCGACGGCTGGCGGCCGACGGCGTGGACGTGGACGGCGGCTTCATCGAGCTGTCCCCACCCACCGTGCACGAGGCGTGGACCGCCCTCACGGGCCGCGGGCACCGGAGCCTGGTCGCGGTACCGATGGTGCTGGTCGCGGCCGGCCACGCGAAGGGCGACATCCCGGCGGCACTGCAGCGCGAGGTGCTGCGGCACCCCGGCAGCGACTACCTGTTCGGACGCCCACTCGGCCCGCATCCGGTGCTGCAGCAGCTGCTCGACGCCCGGATCGCCGCTGCCCTGTCGCCGGGGGAGTCGAAGGACACGGCCGTGCTGCTCGTCGGACGTGGGTCCACCGATCCCGACGCGAACGCCGAGGTGTGCAAGGTGGCCCGGCTGCTGCAGGAGGGCCGTCCGTACGAGTTCGTCGAGCCCGCGTTCGTCTCGCTCGCTCGCCCGGATGTCACCGCGGGCCTGGCCCGTTGCCGGGCACTGGGCGCCCGCCGGATCGTCGTCGCGCCGTACTTCCTGTTCGACGGGGTGCTGCCGCGCCGGGTGGTGCACCAGGCCAACTCGTTCGGCGCCGAACACCCCGAGCTCGACGTCCGCACCGCCGGCTACCTCGGCGACTGTGACGAGCTCGCCGGGCTGGTGATCGAGCGCTACCGGGAAGCGCTGCACGGCGACATCCGGATGAACTGCGACACCTGCGCCTACCGCGTGTTGCTGCCTGGCTTCGAGGACAAGTTCGGCGCCCCGCAGACCCCGCACCACCACCCGGACGACCCGACCCACGGGCACGGGCACAGCCACTCGCACGCGGCGGCCGGGGACTGATCGATCATGGAGCCGTATCTCGTCGGGCTGGATCTCGCCGGCCGCCAGGTGGTCGTGGTCGGCGGTGGCACCGTGGCGCAGCGGCGGGTCGCAGGCCTGCTCGCGGCGGGAGCCGACGTGCGGGTGGTGGCCCCGGTCCTCACCCCGGCCGTCGAGGCGATGGCTACGGCCGGTGAGCTGCGCTGGATCGCCCGCGGGTACCGCGACGGCGACCTGGACGGCGCCTGGTACGCGATCGCCTGCACCGACGACCGGGCGGTCAACGCGGCGGTCGGGGCCGAGGCCCAGCGGCGACGGGTGTTCTGCGTGCGCGCCGACGACGCCCCGGCCGGAACCGCGGTGACCCCGGCGGTCGGCCGGCACGACGGGCTGACCGTCGGCGTGCTCGCCGGCCGGGCCCCGCGGCGCTCCGCCGCGGTGCGCACCGCGCTGGTCGAGGCGCTGCAGACCGGGTTGGTGGACGACACCGCCGAGCCGGCCCATCCCGGTGTCGCCCTGGTCGGCGGCGGCCCAGGCGATCCGGAACTGATCACCGTGCGCGGGCGGCGGCTGCTGGCCAGGGCCGACGTCGTGGTCACCGACCGGCTGGGCCCGCGCGACCTGCTCGACTCGCTCGGGGCGCACGTCGAGGTGATCGACGCATCGAAGATCCCGTACGGGCGGGCGATGAACCAGGCCCGGATCAACGAGCTGCTGGTGACGCACGCGCAGGCCGGGAAGTTCGTGGTGCGGCTCAAGGGCGGCGATCCCTACGTGTTCGGCCGCGGCTTCGAGGAGCTGCTGGCGTGTGCCGAAGCGGGGGTGGCGGTCACCGTCGTACCCGGGGTGACCAGCGCGTTCGCTGCTCCCGCGATGGCCGATGTGCCGGTCTCACACCGCGGGGTGGCCCACGAGATCGTGGTCGTGTCCGGACACGTGGCTCCCGACGATCCGCGCAGCCTGATCGACTGGCCTGCGCTCGGTCGGCTGCGCGGCACCGTGGTGCTGCTGATGGCGGTGGAGCGCATCGAGGCCTTTGCGACCGCACTGATCGCGGGTGGCCGGGCGCCGGAGACGCCGGTCGCCGTGGTGCAGGACGCGACGATGCGCATCCAGCGCTCCGCGCGCGCGACCCTGGCGACGGTGGCCGACGTCGTGCGCGAGCGGGAGATCGCCCCGCCTGCGGTGATCGTCGTCGGTGCGGTGGCCGGGCTGGTCGAGGGTCCGGTCCAGCGGATCCCCGGCGGCTGAGCCCGTGCGAACTCAGCAGGCCTGTGGCTCGCTCAGCACCTTCGCCCGCCGGATCAGTCGATCCTGTCCGATCATCTCGTAGGCCAGGCGCCAGTTCGTGCAGGTCTCGCCGTTCGGGCCCAGTTCGGCGGCCTGCGTGCTGCGGTAGGTCACCGTGGCCTGCACCCCGCCGTCGGCGAGGTCGCTGATCGCGATGATCCGCGTTCGCTGCACGAGGGTCGTCGCGTTGCCGTCGCGGAACGCCGCGAAGCCCTTGCCCGCCACCGTCGAATCCGGGCTGAAATGGCCGAACGCCTTCGCGTAGTCGTGGTCGTTGATGGCCTGGAAGTAGTGCCCCAGCTGGGCGGCGACGGCCTTGCGTTCCGGGTGCCGGACGTCGCCGGCCAGCTGGATCTGCAGGTCGGGTGCCGTGGTCCCGGACGGCGCAGGCTTCGGCGGGATGGCGGTCGGCGTCGAGGCGGCCGGCACGACCGGGATGTTCGGGCCGGGCGCAGCGGGCGAGCGGTTCAACCAGGTCAGCGTGACACCCACACCAAGCGCCACGACGAGCCCGGCGGCCAGCGCCGCGATCCATGGCCGCCGCGATCGGGTGGGCGGTTCAGGAGCGGCCGGGGCCACGTGCGTCCCGCTGCTCCCTCCGGAAGGGGAGTCGGCCCGCGGTCGGATGTCAGGTCCGACGCCGACGGATCGAGAACCGGGTCCGGTCGCGCGGCGGCGGAGGTGGAACCGGCCGATCGGGTCCGCGGCACGTACGCCGGCCGGGGTTGCGGCGCCGGGCCGGCCGCCGGATCCAGGGCACCGAGCGCCCATCGCCCCGGTGGCAGCATCGGCCAGGTCCGGGTCTCACCGCGCAGCGAGGGGGTGCCCTCCACGACGGCTTTGGTCACCGGGCGCCCGGTGGCGCGCTGTGCGGACTGCAGGGCGAACGCCGCATCCGCGGCCGTCGCGAACCGGTCGAGGGGCGATTTCGCCATCAAGCGCTCGACCACCTGCACGACCGCGTCGGGCACGTCGTGTTCACGCAGGTCGGGGACCGGCTCGCGCACGATCCGGGCGGTCGCGACGGCCAGGTCCTCCCCGGATCTGATGCTGAAAGCAGGCTCCCCGGCGAGAAGGGTGAAGAGGGTGGCGCCGAGGGCGTAGAGGTCCGAAGCCGGTATCGCGGTCCCGTCCAGCAACCGTTCTGGTGCCGCGAAGGGGATGCTGGCCCGAACCCGCTCGTCGGTGGTCGTGGTGACCCCGGGCAACCGGGATATCCCGAAATCGGCCAGCTTCGGCTCGCCGTACCGCGGCATCAGGATGTTGGCCGGCTTGACGTCGAGGTGCAGGATGCCCGCGCGGTGCGCCGTTTCCAGCGCGCCGGCGATCGAGACCCCGATCTCGAGAACTTCCGGCCAGCTCGGCGCGCCCTCGCCCGGCAAGCGGTCAGCCAGCGATCCCGAGGTCATCAGGTCCATCACGATGTACGGCTCGCCGAGCTCGGTGGTACCGCCCCGGTGCACGGCGATGATGTGCGGATGGCCGCTGAGCGTCCCCATCGCCCGGCACTCGCGCACGAACGCGAGACGTACGTCCTCGTCGTCGATCCGGTCGGAGATAACTTTGACGGCGACCTCTCGACCGGACTCCGGCTCCAGCACCCGATAGACCGCGCCGTAGCTGCCCCGACCGATCATCTCCGAGTGCTGCAGGCCAGGAATGCCGAGCGGGGAGCTCATCGGGGCATTCTAGGGCGGGGCCGTTGTGCCGATCACACCCGCTGGCCGCGCGTGTCGGCTGCACAACGCCCATCGGCGCACCCCCGGATCGGGGGTGCGCCGATGGGCGTTGACAAGCTGGCTGTCAGACGGACAGCAACCGGTCGAAGAAGCTGCGGTAGCGCCGCAACGCCATCCGCAGGTCCTCTGTGGACGTGTCGTCGTTCTCCAGGCCGCGCTCGATGCCCTGTCGCTGCTCACGGAAGCCGCGCTCGAGGTCGTCGAGCAGCTCGCCGACCAGCTGGTCGGCCTGCTGCACGGCCTGCCTGGGCTCGTCGACGAACATGCCCTTCACCTCGTTCCAGCGCGAGGCGTAGGAGTCCGCGCGCTCGGCGGACACCAGCGGCGCCCGGTCCGGGGCTGCGTCGCCGTCGGTCGCATCGGCGGCGGCGGTCGTGTCGCCGCGGCCGCGATCAGCGGCCACGGTTCCGTCGGTGCGAGCCTGCTGGGTGTCCTCGGCGGCAGGGGCGTCCGAGACCAGCGGCTCCTCCGTGCTTGCCGCGGCACCGCTCGGGTTCGTGTGGGCGGTGTCGTCCGGCGCGAACGTCGGATCAGCGGACGTACGCTCCCGGCCGGCCCGGTCCTGGTCGCCGAAGTCGACCGCACTGTCCTGACGCTGGTCGGCTGCGTACTCGTCGTTGACGAGGGGCGCCTCCCCGCTCAGCGGGTCGCGCCGGGTGTCGTGCTGCTGCTCGGATGTGCTCATCGCGTGTGCTCCTCGGTCTGCGGGCGGGTGTCCGGGCGGGTGTCGTCGACGTAGCGGCTGTCGTGCAGGTGCCCGTTGGCGTCCTGACGGGCGTCGAGGTCGGAACGGCGCTCGTCGACCCTGTGGTCGTCGGTACGGCGGTCATCGGTACGGCGGTCGTCGACCCTGCCGTCGTCGGCCTCACGGTTGCGGCTCCGGCGGTCGTCGGCCGTCCGGTCCTCGTCATCGCGCCGGTCCTCGTCATCGCGCCGGTCCTCGAGCAACGCGTCGACGAGCGATCGGTACGAGGTGACGGCCTGTCGCTGCTGGTCGAGGTCGACGTCGCCACGGTCGGTCGCGTCTCGGACCTCGCGGGCGTTGCGGTAGTGCTCCACGACGTCGGGGTGCGCCACCGAGATGTCCGCGGCCCGGCGGTCGAAGTCCTCAACCGGGTAGCCGCGGGTCTTCATGATGTCGACGATCAGCCGGTCGGCTGCGTGCACCGACTGCACCGGGTCGTCGACGAATCCGCTCTGGATACGGGACCACGTGTCGCGGTACTGCTGGCGCTCCTCGGGCCGCAGATCGCGGATGTCGAGCTCGTCGTGCCGCTTCTCGCGGCTGGTGAGCTCGGCCTCGGCGGCGCGGCGGTCCCCGGTCTCCCGTACGCTGCGCTCGTATTCGGATCCGTAGGTTTGTTGTAGCCGCTCGGTGCGACGGCGGCGGGACAGCATCACTCCGGCTGCGCCCAGTCCGAGCAGCAACAACACGATGATGACGATCAGAACGACCACGGTGGAGTCCACCGGACACACCTCTCTGTGCGGCGATCAACTCACTCGAGCGAGTGGGCCTTTGCACCGAGTGGTTCCCGGAGATCGGCCGTCACCAAACGTCCGATGTGATATTCATCCCAGGTAGACGCCGTGGTCGAGCCACGACTCGTGCGGCGAGACCGAAAGTTCGCCCGGACGACCGATATGACCTGCTTCGGCCAGCTCCGCGGCCCAGGCCCGCTGCAACTCCGCCGACAGCCGGCTCGGGGCGTTGGGTGGGCCGGCGAAACGCCGCTCCACCAGGTTCTTCGACACCGACAGCTTCGCCTTGCCCCAGAGGAACGAGCGGTCGATGTCGCGGCAGGTCAGGAACTCGAAGATCGGCTGGTGCCGGATGGGCTCGGTCTCCCTGTGCCCCGCAGCGGAGATGTCGACGTCGGTCAGGTCGAGCCGGTCGATCGCGCGCTGCAGCGAGAGCACCGGCAGCCGCAGCCGGGCCACGTCGTAGGGCAGCTGCCAGGAAAGCCAGATCGGCACCCGACGGGTCACGTGGTCGGCGACCACGCTCAGCGCCGGCCCAGCCGCCGTCCGGTAGTCACCGGCCCTGCCGATCAGGCGTTCGACGTGCTCCAGATCGACCTGAGCGGTGTCGGCCTCCCGCAGCAGAAGGGGCACAAGGGAACGCAGGGTGTCGTCGAGGTTCGGGGATGAACGGAGGTCGGTGAGCGCCAGGTTGATGGCCGCGATCCGCGGCCGCGTGGCTCCGTTCACCGCCAGCTGCAGGTGCAGGAAGGCCAGCTCGTTCAACGGCTTCATCGAGCAGCGCCAGCACGCCCAGCGCGGGGTACTGCGCGAGGAACGACAGGATCGCGTGCGTCGCACCGGGCCGCGCCGGTCCGACGAACGTGATCGGGAGGCAGCCCTGCGCGGCGTTGCTGGCCCCGTGGTGGTCGGCGGCGCGCGGAGTATCCGCGGCGCGCCATCGGGGTGTCGTGCGGGACGACCAGGAACCAGTTGCCGGCCCGGTAGCCGGCCCTGGTGTCGCGCAGCCACAGCCCGAGCCCGCGCTCGGTGCAGTACCGGGCCAGCCGGTCGGCGATCTGCAGCCGGATGTCGGCGCTCGGCCGGTTGAGGGCCATGGTGAACCTGATCGCGATCGACGACGAGCGCGCCGGTCCGGCGGACCGGCCGCCGTGCTGCCCGGAGTCGACGAAGGTGTTCGGCGGCAGCTGGGCGGGGCACTGCAGGTTGAGCAGCGGCGCGTCCGCGTGCAGCCCGGTCTCGGCCACGTACCGCAGGGCGTCGAGCACCGCGAGCCCGTGCCGCAGCAACATCTTGCGCGGCTCGTCCTCGATGCAGATCATGCCCTCGAACTCCTCGGCGGACTCGTGCCGGAAGGCGAGGTTCGGTCGTTCGGATCCACGGAAGGCGGCCCGGTAGTCCGTGCAGTCCGCGACCTCCAGCCAGGACCGGTAGCCGCGGGTCCGGGCCGGCGGCCGGGACTCACCGACGCGAGTTCCGACGATCAGCGCCGGAGCCGTGCGCGGTGCTGGCCAGGCCTCGGAGAACATCGCCTCGGCCGACAGCTGCTCGACGGTCGTGGCCAGCGTGCGGGGCCGTGCCGCGCCGTGCCGGATCTCGTACTCGACCTGCATCGACGGCTCGTCCAACAGTTGGCAGCCCGCCCGCGCCAGGTCGGCCAGCGCTCGGGCCGTCACCGCAGGCGGTCGCTCCGGTGGCTGCCCGGTCGGCCAGGTCCTGGTCATCGCGCCCGTCCCAGCGGGGAGAAGAACCGCACGTCGGGTTCGAGACGGTCCATCCGGCGGGAGCTCAGCCACCGCGGGGCGCCGACCCGCACCAGCTCGGCGGTGACGTCGACGGCTCGGCGCCGCTGGCGCAACAGCAACGCACCCAGCACCGGAACGATGATCATCACGGCGAACCCGAACTGGATCACCTGACCGGGCAGGCCGGCCGCGATCAGCGCCGACAGCAGCGCGACGACCGCGATGCAGGCGTTCGCGACCATCCTGGGCAGCGCCCGCAGATGCCCCGCCACCGAGTGCGGATCGGGCAACGCCAGCCGGGTGTACAGAAAGCCGGGTACCAGCAGCAGCACCGCGATCACCGAATCGGTGTTGGCGATCGTCGACAGCGCAACGGCGGCCGGGCCGTCGAACGGCCACGGTCGATCGGCGAGGAACACCGCCAGCAGGTAGCCGGCCACCGCGACCCCCCATGCGTAGCTGCGCACGATGCGCGGCCCGGTGGTCGTCGAGTCGTACAGCAACATGCCCGCCCTGACCTCGACCGGGGCGCCGCCGCGGCTCGAGCCACCCGCGCCACGCCAGGTCGCGTGTGCCCGGCTGGTGGTGGGGTCGTTCTCCAGCGCGAGATCGACGAACAGCTCCTCGGCGTAGAGCTCGTCCGCCGCCTGCCGGAGCTGATCGGGCGACAGCTGGGGATGGATCAGGATCGAACTGTCGACCGTGCCGTCCGGCCGCGCGGACCCCGTCGCCGCCGACCGCGATCCGGCTCAGCGTCGTGCAGGCCAGCATGCGTTCGTCCGGGCTGCGGAATCCGGCCTGCACGCACTCCCACCGCCGCCGTCGGACCAGCTCGGCGAGATCGCGCAACGTGGTCTGCATCTGCAGTTCGAGGATCTTGTTCGCGCCCCGGTCACCCGGTGACCGCCGCTCGGCGGCCAGCCGGTGGGCCAGCACGGTCAGGTCGGCGTGCAGGGTGGCCGCCGAGCGGGCGTCGCAGTCCGTGCTCAGGTACATGCTCCGGATGTCGACGCCCTGCTCGGTCTCGACGACCAGGTGGTAGGCCGGGATGCCGGGTGGCAGGTGGCTGCGGTACTCCAGGTGGTATCCGCCGGATCGGGAGCGCAGCAGCCGCTCGAGCCGGCGCCGCGGGGGCAGGTCCGGATCGACGTGCATCGGGGTCTCGTAGGTCAACAGGTGCTCGTCGACGTCGGCGTCGAGGGCGACGATGAGCAGGTCGTTGTCCAGCGCGATGTCGAACAGCTCGAAGTAGTCGGTGAGGTCGTCCTCGTACTTGTTCAGCACGCGCAGCGCCAGGGACCGGTGCCGGGCGCCCTGGCCCTCCACGGTCCCGTCCGCCGGGTGCTCCGGCGGCACCGGCTCCGGGCTGCGCCGTTCGGTGAGCAGCCTCATGATCGCCAGCTGGATCAACCACAGCGCCTCGTGCGAACCGCGCAGCAGCCGGCCGAGGTCGGAATCGGTGCCCGCATCGGGCAGCGTGTCGAGCATGCCGCGCAGCAGCCGGAAGAGCCCGGAGGCGAGCAGTTCGCCCGCCTCGTGCGGGGTGAGCACGGGCAACCGCACCCCGGCTGCGTCCCGTACGTCCACCGGCGCGGCCGTGGTGCGGGCGATCCGCGCGACCGGGACCCACATCGACGTGCCGCTCACGTCGAGCTCCAGGGCGTGCCCGCGCAGCTCGTGGGCCAGCAGACCGGCCCGGCGCTGGCTCCGGTCCAGCATCCGCAGGCTCACGTCGACCTCGGTGACGCGGCGGGCGACGCGATGGTCGGTCACGGTGAGGCGTTCGGTGAGCCGGCGCACGTGCCCCAGCCGCAGCGCCGAGTCCAGGAACGACAGCCCGATCGCGGCCCCGTCCTCGTCGAGCCGCGGAGGGGCGCCGGGCACCGCGACGCTCATGATCGCCTGGGCGAGCCCGCGCCGTCCGTCCATCTGTTCCGGTTCCCCCACGATCCGGCCTCGTCGTTCCGCCGGGACATCATGTCGTGTCGCTGCGTGATCAGGCTTGCGCCGTGTGGGTGGCGGGCCGGCGGGACGAGGTTCGACACCCGACGCATGTTTGACCGGCGCGGTCGCGGTGTGGTCCAGTTCCCCGGACGGCAGTGGAGGAAGTCGGTGCGATTCCGACGCGGTCCCGCCACTGTCACCGGGGAGTGTGCGCCCAGCGTGCTGACCACCGCGCGAGCGGGAAGGTCGGGTCGCACGCGTGGATCCGGGAGCCAGGAGACTTGCTGCCGTCGCTGAACCCCCGAGTGCGAGGGCGCGGACCCTCGAGGAGGAGCGACGATGGCGCACGTCGTGCTGCTGCTGTCCACTGCCGACACCGAGTTGCTCGCTGCTCGCGGTTCGGGGGCCCTCTACCGGACGGCGAACCCGGCGCGGGTCGACCCCGCCGGCCTGCCCGCGTTGCTCGACGGCGTCTCCGTTGTCGTGCTGCGGCTGCTCGGCGGGCGCCGGGCCTGGCCCGAGGGGGTCGACGCGGTGCTGGCGTCCGGCCTGCCCACGGTGTTACTGGGGGGCGAGGCCGCCCCGGACGCCGAGCTCATGGGCGCGTCAACGGTTCCGGCCGGGCTCGTGTCGGAGGCGCTGGGTTACCTGTCGGCAGGCGGCCTCGGCAACCTGGCGGAGCTGCACCGGTTCCTGTCCGACACGGTGTTGCTCACCGGGGAGGGCTTCGCGGCGCCCGTGGCCGCGGCCGAGTTCGGCGTGCACGGCAGCCGCCCGCACGATCCGGCGCGCCCGACCGTCGGCGTCGTCTTCTACCGGGCCCACGAGCTGTCGGGCAACACGGCGTTCGTCGACACCCTGTGCGACGCGATCGAGGCCCTCGGGGCGAACGCGTTGCCGGTGTTCTGCGGTTCGCTGCGCGGCGCCGACGCACAGCTGATGGCCTTGCTCGGCAGGGCCGACGCGCTGATCGCCACGGTGCTGGCCGCCGGCGGCAGCGCCGCGGCGGAGGCGAGTGCCGGTGGCGTCGAGGACGCGTGGGACGCAGGCGCGCTCGCGGCACTGGACATCCCGGTGTTGCAGGGTCTGTGCCTGACCACCTCGCGGGCGACGTGGGCCGACTCCGTCGCCGGGCTCTCGCCGATGGACGCGGCGATGCAGGTGGCGATCCCGGAGTTCGACGGCCGGCTGATCATGGTGCCGTTCTCCTTCAAGCAGGCCGAGCCGGGCGACGACATCCCCGTCTACCGGGCCGATCCCGAGCGCACCGCCCGGTTGGCTGGGCTGGCCGTGCGGCAGGCCAGGCTGCGGGGGACCCCGGTGGCCGAACGGAAGCTCGCGATCGTGCTCTCGAGCTACCCGACCAAGCACAGCCGGGTGGGCAACGCCGTCGGGCTGGACACGCCCGCCTCCGCGGTGGTGCTGCTGCGGGCGCTGCGCGCGGCCGGGTACACGGTCGGCGAGTTCCCGGAGGACTCCGACACCCTGATCCACACGCTGATAGCGGCCGGCGGGCACGATGTGGAGTGGCTCACGGAAGATCAGCTCGCGGCGGCGCCTGCCCGGGTCCGGCTGGCGGACTACCGGCGCTGGTTCGGTGAGCTGCCCACCCCGCTCATCACCTCGGTGCGTGAGCACTGGGGCGAGCCGCCGGGTGGGTTGTACGTCGACGGCACCGACATCGTCCTGGCGTCGCTCCGGTTCGGCAACGTGCTGCTGATGATCCAGCCGCCGCGGGGTTTCGGGGAGAACCCGGTGGCGATCTACCACGATCCCGA
Organism: uncultured Actinomycetota bacterium; assembly: GCA_963841985.1. Taxonomy (GTDB): domain Bacteria; phylum Actinomycetota; class Actinomycetes; order Mycobacteriales; family Pseudonocardiaceae; genus Pseudonocardia. Next base: position 126,339 of record CAWJFD010000004.1, on the reverse strand, counting down.
CCTGCCGCCCTCGCACCACTACCTGGCGGCCTACCGGTGGCTCGACCGCGAGTTCGGTGCCGACGCGGTGATCCACCTCGGCAAGCACGGAACGCTGGAATGGTTGCCGGGCAAGGGATTGGGGCTTTCCGCCCAGTGCGCACCGGATGCGGTGCTCGGCGAGTTGCCGCTGATCTACCCGTTCATCGTCAACGACCCCGGCGAGGGCACGCAGGCCAAGCGTCGTGGGCACGCCGTCGTCGTCGATCACCTCGTGCCGCCGATGGCCCGCGCCGACAGCTACGGAGAGCTGGCCAAGCTCGAGCAGCTGCTCGACGAGTACGCGAACGTGGCCGCTCTCGATCCGGCCAAGCTGCCGGCGCTGCGCGCCCGGATCTGGGAGGTGATCACGACCGCGCAGCTGCATCACGACCTGCACGTGGACGCCGCACCGGACGAGGCCGCGTTCGACGACTTCGTGCTGCACATCGACGGCTACCTGTGCGAGATCAAGGACGTGCAGATCCGGGACGGGCTGCACGTTCTCGGCTCGGTGCCCGCGGACGAGGCGCAGCTCAACCTCGTGCTGGCGATGTTGCGGGCGAGCCAGGTGTGGGGCGGGCAGCGCGCGCTGCCCGGTCTGCGCGGCGCGCTGGCGGCGTGGGCCGGCCTCGACGAGCAGGAGCTGCTCGCCGCCCCCGGCGCCCCGATCCCGCGCCCCTCTCCGATCGCGCGAACGGCACTTTCGCGCAGACCTGTGCCCGAGAGTGCCGTTCGCGCCGACGAGGTGGGGGTGCGCGCCGCGGGGATGGCGGAGCGGCGGGAGCGGTTGGTGGCCGTGGCCGGGGGGCCCGCGGTCACGGGGGCGGACTTCGTCGACGTGCTCGAGGGTGTCGCCCGGCAGTTGGTCGCAGCGGTCCAGGCGCGGGGTTGGGCGGAGCCCGGTGCGGTGGTGCAGGAGGTGCTGGGGGAGCAGGTGCCCGACGTCGTCGCGGTGCTGGAGTTCGCGTGCGCCCAGGTGGTGCCCCGGCTGGCCCGCACGACCGACGAGATCGCCGGCATCCTGCACGCCCTCGACGGCGGCTACGTGCCCGCCGGGCCGTCGGGCTCACCGACCCGCGGGCTGGTCAACGTGCTGCCGACCGGCCGCAACTTCTACTCCGTCGACCCGAAGGCGATCCCGTCGCGCAGCGCGTGGGAGGTCGGCTCCGCGCTGGCCGACTCGCTGCTGGCCCGGCACCTCACCGATACCGGCGAGTACCCGCGCTCGGTCGGGCTCACCGTCTGGGGTACCGCGGCCATGCGCACCCAGGGCGACGACCTCGCGGAGATCCTCGCGCTGATCGGCTGCCGGCCGGTGTGGGACGAGGCGTCCCGGCGGGTCACCGGCTTCGCGATCACCCCGGCCGCGGAGCTCGGCCGCCCGCGCATCGACGTCACGGTGCGCATCTCCGGCTTCTTCCGGGACGCGTTTCCGCACGTCATCGCGTTGCTGGACGACGCGATCCGCGCCGTGTCCGAGCTCGACGAATCACCCGAGCTGAACTACCTGCGGGCGCACGTCGAGCAGGACGTCGACCGGCACGGCGACCGGCGGCGGGCGACGTCACGGATCTTCGGTTCGAAGCCAGGGGCGTACGGGGCCGGGCTGCTGCCGCTGATCGACGCCCGCAACTGGCGCAGCGACGCCGATCTGGCCGAGGTCTACGCGGTGTGGGGCGGCTACGCCTACGGCCGCGGGCTCGACGGGCGCGAGGCGCGCGCGGACATGGAGTCGTCGTTCCGGCGGATCGCCGTCGCGGCCAAGAACCAGGACACCCGCGAGCACGACATCGTCGACTCCGACGACTACTTCCAGTACCACGGCGGCATGATCGCGACCGTGCGTGCCCTGACCGGGCGCTCGCCCGCCGCGTACGTCGGCGATTCGGCCGTCACCGACGCGGTGCGCACCCGCACCCTGGCCGAGGAGACCAAGCGGGTGTTCCGCGCGCGCGTGGTCAATCCGAAGTGGATCGCGGCGATGCAGCGACACGGCTACAAGGGAGCGTTCGAGCTGGCCGCCACCGTGGACTACCTGTTCGGCTACGACGCGACCGCCGGGGTCGTCGACGACTGGATGTACACCCAGCTCGCGCAGAGCTACGTGTTCGACGAGGTCAACCGGGCGTTCATGGAGAAGTCCAACCCGTGGGCGTTGCGCGGGATCACCGAGCGGTTGCTGGAGGCGGCCGACCGGGGCATGTGGGCCAAGCCCGACGACGCCGTGCTCGACCGGCTCCGGCAGATCTACCTCGCGCTGGAAGGCGACCTCGAAGGGGATTCGGCATGACGAACACGCTGATCGGCGTCGGCGTCGGTCCGGGCGACCCGGATCTGGTCACGGTGCGGGCGGCCGCACTGCTGGCGAAGGCCGACGTCGTCTTCGTCCCTGTCACCGATTCCGGCGAGACCGGGCGGGCCGAGCGGACGGTGCTCTTCTACGCCGAGGCTTGGCGGGTGGAACGGGTGGTGTTCGCGCTGACCAGGCTCGAACACGGCGGGGACCGCGAGCACGATCTCGAGGCCCGCGAACGGGCATGGAACGCCGCCGCGGCGCAGCTGGCCCGCTGGTTCGCCGAGCATCCAGGCGGAACCGCGGCCTTCGCCACCATCGGCGACCCGTGCATCTACTCGACGTTCTCCTACCTCTCCGCCGGCGTCCGGGACCTGGTCGGGGACCTGGAGGTGCAGCTGGTGCCGGGCATCACCGCGATGCAGGACCTCGCGGCGCGCACGGGCACCCCACTGGTGGAGGGTCGAGAGACGCTCTCGCTGTTCCCGATGACGGCAGGAGCCGAACGGTTCCGGGAGGCGCTGCGGCGCGGTGATTCCGTGGTCGCCTACAAGTTCGGGCGGATGTTGCCCGAAGCGCTGGCCGTGCTGCGCGAGACCGGGAGGCTCGACGGCGCGGTCTACGGCGCCGGGCTCGGGTTGCCGGAGGAGGAGATCCGGCCCGCGTCCGAACTCGACCCCGCCCGGCCCGGCCCGTACCTGTCGACACTGATCGTCCCGCCGGTCCGCACCGCCCGCGGGGCCGCCCTGTGACCGCTCCGGCCACCACGGTTGCCGCCACCGTGGCGCGGATCGCACCGCGGGACAGCGCGGCGGGGGCAGCGGCCGTCGAACGGCTCGGGCGGATGACGAAGCCTGCCGGCTCGCTCGGCTTCGTGGAGGACGTCGCGACGGCGCTGGCCGGGATGGCCGGCCGTTGCCCTCCACCGGTGCCGGAGCCGGCCGCGGTCGCGGTGTTCGCAGGCGATCACGGGGTGCACGCCAAGGGGGTCACCCCGTGGCCGCAGGAGGTGACCGCGCAGATGGTCGCGAACTTCGGCCGTGGCGGCGCGGTGGTCAACTCCTTCGCCCGAAGGGTCGGAGCGACCGTCTGCGTGGTCGACGTCGGCGTGGCCGGCCCGCTCGAACCTGCCGCCGGCCTGCTGTCGCGCCGGGTCGCCGCCGGCACCGCGGACCTGTCCGTCGGACCGGCGCTCACCCGCGCGCAGGCCACGGCGGCCGTCGAGGTGGGGATCTCGACCGCGGTCGAGCTCGTCGCCGCCGGGCACCGCTGCCTGGTCACCGGCGACATGGGCATCGCGAACACGACCGCGGCGGCCGCCCTGATCTGCGCTTTCACCGGAGCCGACCCGGCGGCGGCCACCGGAAGGGGCACCGGGATAGACGACGCCACGCTGGCCAGGAAGATCGACGTGATCACCGGGGCGCTGGCCAGGCACGCCCCCGACCCGGCCGATCCCGTCGGGGTGCTGGCCGCGTTCGGCGGGCTCGAGCACGCGGCGCTCGCCGGGTTCGTGCTGGGGGCCGCCGCGCAGCGGATCCCGGTGCTGCTCGACGGCGTCAACGCGGGTGCCGCAACCCTGGCCGCGGTGGCGATGGCGCCGGATGCGGTGCACTACTGCCTGGCCGGGCATCGCTCGGCGGAGCCCGGCCACGGGCGCGCTCTGGAGCATCTCGGGCTGCGGCCGCTCCTGGACCTGGGGATGCGCCTCGGCGAAGGGAGCGGGGCACTGCTTGCGCTGCCGATCGTGCAGAGCGCCGCGCAGATGATGCACGAGGTGGCGACGTTCGACGCGGCCGGTGTCGCCGAGCAGGCCGAGCCGGGCTGACGATCCGCTCGCTGTGACCGGGTGAGCAACGAGCCGGCCCACGACCGGCAGGTGGTCGCTGAGGCGATCACGCCAGGCTGGCCAGCGGATCGGCGGTCTGCAGATCCGGGTCGTCGGCGGCGAAGGTGTGCGCCCGCCCCGGACCGGTCGAGCGGGTCTCGAAGCGCACGGTGACCCGGCCGTGCCCGGCGCCCTGCACCCAACCGTGGCCGTGCTCCGGGTGCTGGACGTCGTCACCGGGCCGCCAGGCCCGGCTGCCCGGCGTCGACGGTCGGACCGCCGCTCCGCCGGCCGCGGGACCGTACATCGCGGCCGGTGACGGCTCCTCGATCGCCGGCTCGGGCTCGAACGTCGACCGCTCCGCGGCGCCCGCGCCGAACAGCGTCGGCGGTGGGCTGTCCACCAGGCCGGCCAGCGACACCCCGATCAACCGCACCCCGCCGTCGGGGACCGCCGCCAGGGCGAGCCGCTGGGCCACCGCGGTGAGCTCGCCGAGATCGAGGGTCGCGGTGCCCGCCGTCTCGGACCGGCTGGCGGTGGTGAACGCGGCGCTGCGCACCTTCACCGTCACGGTGCGCGCGGCCCGGCCGTCGGTCACCAGCCGCCGGTGCGCGGACGCCGTCATCCGGGCCACCGCTTCCTGCACGTCGGCCATCGACGTGAGGTCGGCGTCGAACGTGGTCTCCGCGCTGACCTGCTTCGCCGCTCCGCGCGGAGCCACGGGGCGGTCGTCGACACCGCGGGCGAGCCGGTGCAGCTCGGTGCCGACGGCGCTGCCGAGCAGGTCGGTGACCTCGCGCAGGTCCATGGCGGCCAGCTGTCCGACGGACAGCACGCCGAGCCTGCGCAGCCCCGCCTCCGCGACCGGTCCCACTCCCCAGAGCGCACGCACCGGAAGCGGGTCGAGCACCGCCCGTTCCTCGTGCCGCGCAACGACGCGCAACCCGTCCGGTTTGGCCAGCTCGGACGCGATCTTGGCCAGCTGCTTGCCGGAACCGGCGCCGACCGAGGCCGGTAGCCCCGTGGCGTCGCGGACCGCCCGGCGCAGGTCCACCGCGAAGGTGCGCACGGCGTCCGGCTCGGCCCCTGCGAGCTGGGGCGGCTCCAGGAAGGCCTCGTCGAGCGAGACCGGTTCCACCACCGGGGCGGCGTCGGCGAGCACGGCCATCACCCGCTCGGACATCGCATGGTAGAGCGGGAACCGTGGCGGCAGCACCACGGCCTGCGGGCAGAGCCGTCGCGCCTGGCCCATCGGCATCGCCGAGCGCGCTCCGAACACCCGGGCCTGGTAGCTGGCGCCGGCCACCACCGCGCGCGGGCCGAGCCCGCCGACCAGTACCGGTCGATCGGCCACCGTGGGCCGGGCGAGCTGTTCGACGGACGCGTAGAAGGCGTCCATGTCGAGGTGCAGCACCCATCTGGCTCCGGCCACCCCGACATCCTGCCGTCCGACCCCGACAAGATCCCCGTGACCGGCTGCCTCAGCGCGCGTTCGCGTCGATCATCGACTGGGCGCTGTGCTCGACGAGGGAGGCGGGTGGCGAGCCGAGTCCGGCGACGGCGGCCCGGTAGCCGAGCCGGCCGCGCAGGGTGCGCAGCCACACCGGACCGGTCGGGGCTCCGTCGCCGGTCCAGCTCTCGACGCCGTCGGGCCCCAACGTGATGTCCGCCATCGGGGAGGAGATCCCGTCGCCGGTCGCCTTGAGCAGCGCCTCCTTGCGCGTCCATACGGCGAAGAAGGTGTGGGGGGCCACCCGTGGCTCGCGTTCGAGCTCGGTGGGGGAGTAGATGTGCCGGAGCATCCCGTCCAGGTCGGTGAGCTCACGGACCGGCTCGACGTCGAGTCCCACCGGACCGCCGCCGGTGCGCACCGCAACCCCGACGGCGTCCCCGCCGTGGGTGAACGAGAACTCCGGACCGCCCGGGTGCGTCGGCTTTCCGTGCTGGGCGCCGCACCGGCAGGTGCGATCGAAGACGAGAGCCGCGGGCCGTTGCCCGACGAGCGGCGCGAGGACGAGGCGGGTGAGCGCGTGGGCGCTCAGGTAGCGGGCCTGGTCCGCGGCCCGGCGGAACCGGGCGAGCCGCTCCCGCTCGTGCGTGTCGAGGAGCGTGAGCAGGCCGGGGGCCGACTCGGGGTGCACCGGGGCGGCCCACCACACCTGGCAGGAATCCGCATCCGACACGCCACCATCGTGGCATGGGATCCCGCACCGTGATCCGATCCGACATGAGGCAGCGATCCGACCATGCGCAGCGATCCGACCACGGCAGCGATCCGACCACGGGCAGCGATCCGACCACCGGCAGCGATCCGACCACGGGCAGCGCCCGACCGCGGCGCCGCCGGCCCGTGGACGCGGACGGCGGCGCCGCAGTGGATCAACCCGTGCGGCGGATCGGGTTGAACCGTCGGCCTTGGGCCGACCGCGCTCGGCCACCGAAGCCGCGCTCGACCCCGTGCACGGTGTCGTGCCCGCGCCCCTTGCCCCGCCGGGCCGCGCGGTTGAGCGGTGGCGATGCCTCGGCGGGCTGCGGGGTTTCGTCCGGCGACGCAGTGGCGTCCTGCGTGGGGCCGGTTTCGGTGTTCTGGGACGGAGCGTTGGTTGGCGACGATTCACCCATGGGGGCCTCCTGGCGTGTGGACGGGGCCGGCGCAGCGGGCCGGAACGGGCCCTGGATCGAGGGCCGGCCGGATGGCTGGGACATGCGGCGGCGGTGCCGTCGCCTGGTCGTGTGGACCGTCGCTACCTGCGCATGGCGCCACGGTAGCGATCAGCACGCCCGGTCGCCAGCGGTTTCCCGATCGGGGTGCCCTGGCGATCGCCGCGGTTGATGGCGCGGGGCGATCTCTGGTCCCATCACGGTGGCCATCGAGAACGCGATCGAGGTGAACGTGCGGATCAGCGTCTTCCCCAAGGGCGAGTTGGATGCGATCACGGTGCACCGCACGATGTCCGTCTTCGACTGGATCGAGCAGGCCGCGACGCTGCCGATCGACGGTCTCGAGCTCTACTCGGGAATGTTCACCGATGCGAGCGACGGCGTACATCGACAGCATCGGCGAGGCGGTCGCCGCCACCGGACTGGCGCTGCCGATGCTGTGCGCCTCACCGGACTTCACCCACCCGACCCGGCCGTGCGGGCCGCGCGAGATCGATCGGCACGCGCAGCTGATCCGGATCGCGCACCGGCTCGGCGGCCCTGGCGCCAGTGCCGGGTGCTGAGCGGGCAGGCGCACCCTGAGGTCGGCCGCGAGCAGGGGCTGGAGTGGGCGGTCGAGGCGATCACCGAGCTGCTCCCGCTCGCCCGCGAGCTCGACATCATGCTGGCGATGGAGAACCACTACAAGGACGGCTTCTGGCGCTATCCGGAGTTCGCGCAGCGCCCGAGATCTTCCACCGAGCTCGCTCGACCGGATCGAGGACCGGGTCCATTTCGGTGTGCAGTACGACCCGTCCAACGCGATCGTCGCGGGCGACGACTCCGCCGACTTCCTGGACACCGTGATCGACCGCGTCGTGACCATGCAGGCCTCCGACCGCTCGCTGGCGCCCGGCGCCGTCGCTGGACGAGCTGCGCCACGCCGACGGCACGCTCGGGTACTCCACCGATGCTGCGGCACGGCGTGATCGGCGAGGGTCTCAACGACTACCCGCGGATCTTCCGCATGCTGGTCGCGGCCGGCTACGACGGCTGGATCAGCATCGAGGACGGCGTCAACGGCTTCGACGAGATGCGCCGGTCGGTCGAGTTCCTCCGCGAGGCCCGCGATCGCTACTTCGGCGGATCGACCGCGGTGCGCGTGCGGACCCACGACGAGGCGCGGGCGGCGGCCGGCCTGCCCAGCCTCTCACTGCCCGCCAGGACCGCAGCCCGCCCGCACCACGGGGAGGACGAGGGATGAAGGCGCTGGTCAAGTTCGGCTACGAGCCGGGGCAGGTGGAGCTGCGCGATCTCCCGGCCCCGCGGTTGCGACCCGGCACCGTGCTGGTCGCCCCCCACGCCGTCGGTGTCTGCGGGTCCGACATCCACATGTGGCAGAACAACCAGAGCTGGCCGGTGAAGGACGATCTGGTGCTCGGGCACGAGGTCGCCGGCACGATCGTCGATGCCGCCGACGACGTGGTCGGATGGGCCGTCGGCGACCGGGTCGTGCTCGAGACGGCCGCGTCCATCTGCGGTACCTGCGCGCTCTGCCGCACCGGCCGCTACAACCTGTGCCCGCACCGCGAGGGCTACGGTGCGATCCGCGACGGCTCGTTCACCGAGCTCGTGCCGGCCGAGCCGCGCGTGCTGCACCGGATCCCGGACAACGTGACGTTCGACCAGGCCGCGATGACCGAGCCGTACTGCGTGGCCTACAACGCGATCGTGGAGCGGGCGCCGCTGGCCGCGGGCGCGACCGTGGTCGTGCAGGGTGTGGGCCCGATCGGCGCACTGTGCGTCCAGCTCGCCCGGCTGCAGGGCGCCGGAACCGTGATCGCACTGGGCACCGACATCGACACCGGCCGGCTCGAGACCGCCAGCAGGCTCGGTGCCGACCACACCGTGAACATCTCGCAGGAGAACCCGGGGGACCTGCTGCGCGGCATGGGCGACGGCTTCGGCGCCGATCTCGTGGTCGACGCGACCGGGGTGAGCGCCGCCCTGCAGCAGTCGCTCGAGCTGGTGCGTCCCTACGGCGCCATCGCCAAGGTCGGCTGGGGGCCGCAGCCGCTGAACTTCAGCCTCGATCCGCTCGTGGCCAAGGCCGTCACCCTCTACGGGTCGTTCTCCGCACACCTGGCCGACCTGGGAGCGGATCCTGCAGCTGTTCTCGACCGGTCGCCTCGACCCGTCGTCGGTGATCGGCGGCGTCTACCCGTTGTCCGAGTGGCACGCCGCCTTCACGGACATGGAATCCGGCCGGAACGTGAAGTCGGTCGTCACGTTCGACCGCTGACCGCCCGGAACGCCGACCGGCGACCTACCGCTCGACCAGGTTGCGCAGCGGTCGATCACCGAGCAGGGCATCCAGATTCTCCGCGAGAAGCTCGCTCCAGCCCAGCGGTCGGCCGCCGGCTGCGTGCGGGGTGATGATCAGGTTCGGCGCGTCCCACAGCGGGGAGTCCGCCGGCAGCGGCTCGACCGTCGTGACGTCGATGGCCGCACCGGCGATCGTGCCGGCGGTGAGGGCGTCGATCAGAGCAGCCTCGTCGACCGCGTCCCCGCGGCCGACGTTGAGCACCCACGCGTGGGGCGGCAGCGCGCCGAGCGTGTCCGCGTCGAGCACGCGTCGGGTCTCCGGCGTCGACGGGAGGATCATGATGAGTACGTCGGTGCGGCCCAGCTCCTCCGTGATCCCCTCCTGGCCGATCACGGTGACGTGCCCCTCCTGGCGCGCGCTGCGCCCGGCCCCGGTCACCGTGGCGCCGAGTGCGGTGAGGTGCGGTTCCAATGTCTTCCCGATGCTGCCGAAACCCCAGATCAGCACGCGGGCGCCGCGCAGGGTGGAGAACACGCCGGGGCTCGGTTCGGGCTGCAGCCCACCGATGTCGGTCGCCCACTCGTGGTCCAGCTGCGCCCGGAACGCGCGGTGCAGCCTGCGGGCGGCGGCCAGCGTCAGGGTGAGGGCGTGCTCGGCCACCGGGCGGTCGTGCAGCCCCGTCCCGCTCGCGATCACCACGTCCTCGTCGAAGCCGGCCCGGATCGCGTTGTCGAAGCCCGCCGAGAGCAGCTGCACGAAACGCAGCCTGCGGAGCTTGCGGGCGGCATCGGCGAGCATCGGGTCCGGGTTGCCCCAGACCACCAGCACCTCGGCGTCCAGCAGCTCGGGGTCCAGCGGCTCGGTCACGTCGTAGGGCAGGTAGCGCGTGCCTTCCGGCGAGGTGGCCGGCAGCTCGACGGTGGTGGGCACCAGCACGGTCAGGCTCATTCCGGTGATTCTCATACCTGCGGCGGGTGCGCGCCGAGCGGCGCGCCGAGCGGGAATGTGTCGTCGCCGGGCCGGTGTTCGCACGAGGTATGGGACGGCGAACGACGCACCTGGCCATCGCGACGTCCGGCTGTGGTCGGCACCCGGGCGCCGGGCGGTTACCGGGGGTGGATCCCGGTGTGCTGCTGGCCCCGGCACACCACGTGCGGATCGCGACGGATGCGGCCCGTGCCGGCGCCGATCTGCTGATGGTCGAGGACTCCTTCGCCCCGGCGGACGCCGGCCTCCCGGCGCCGGACGCGGTGGCGGTGGCCGCACGGGTGGCCCCGGTGGTGCCGGGTATCGGGCTGGTCCCGACCGTGACCGTGACGCACACCGAGCCGTTCCACGTCTCCAAGGCGATCGCCACCTTGGACCTGGTGTCGCAGGGCCGCGCCGGGTGGGAACCCGCCGTGTCCCGAACCACGGCGGACACTGCGCGAAGTGCAATCGAACGCCCGACCTGGTGCAGTCCATGCAGATCGCCAGGGAGCAGGGCGCCCTGACGGTCGCGGTCACGAACAAGCCCGGATCGCCGCTGGCCCTGGCGGCAGAACTGCATCTGGACGTCATGGCCGGTCCGGAGCGCGCCGTCGCCGCCACCAAGTCCTACACGGCCCAGCTGCTCGCGCTGTACCTGCTGTGCGACGACGCGGTCGGCGGTGACGGCTCGGCCGCGGAGGTCCTGCCGGCGCTGGGCGCCGCGCTGCTCGAGCGCGACGACGAGGTGGCCGGGCTGGCGCAGCGCTACCGTTTCGCCAGCCGACTGGTCAGCACGGCCCGCGGCTACTCGTACCCGACCGCACGGGAGGCGGCGATCAAGCTGATGGAGACCTCCTACCTCTCGGCGCAGGCGTTCTCCGGAGCCGACCTGCTGCACGGGCCGCTCGCCATGATCGACCGGCAGGTCCCGGTGCTGACCGTGGTCGCGGACGGCGTCGGTGGCCGGGCGATGCAGCAGGTGCTCCCGCGGCTCACCGAGCAGGGTGCCGACGTGCTGTGCGTCGGTACGCCGGAGGCCGTGCGGGCCGCCTCCGCCGGTGTCGTGCTGCCCTCCGGTGTGGACGAAGCGCTCTCGCCGGTGTTGGAGATCCTCCCGTTCCAGCAGCTCGCCCTGCACCTGGCGCTGGCCCGCGGCGGCAACCCCGACGCGCCCCGCGGCCTGCGCAAGGTCACGGAGACCCTCTGATGCTGCTCGCCGCGCAGACGGTGGTGACGCCCGAACGGGCCGGCCCCGGCTGGCTCCTGATCGACGGCGGCACCATCGTCGAGCTCGGTTCCGGGCGGTCGCCACGGGCCCCGGACCTCGATCTCGGCGATCAGGTCGTGGTGCCGGGTTTCGTGGACATCCACGTCCACGGCGGTGGCGGCGGCTCGTTCACCGACCGGGATCCGGAGTCGGCCCGCCGGGCGGTCGAGTACCACCGGGCCCACGGCACCACCACCACGCTGGCCAGCCTGGTCACCGGGACCCCTGCCGACCTGCTCGCCGGGGTGGCGATGCTCGCCGAGCTCGCGGCGGACGGCGTGATCGCCGGGATCCACCTGGAAGGCCCGTGGCTCTCGGAGCTGCGCTGCGGTGCCCACGAACCCACGCTGCTGCGCGACCCGGATCCCGCCGAGCTGGACCGGTTGCTCGCCGCAGGCGCCGGCGCCGTTCGCATGATCACGATCGCCCCGGAGCGCCGCGGTGCGCTGACGGCGATCCGGGCGATCGCCGACGCCGGCGTGGTCGCCGCGGTCGGGCACACCGACACCGACCTGGCCGGCGCCCTGGCCGCGGTGGAGTCGGGCGCGACCGTGGCCACCCACCTGTTCAACGCGATGCCGGCGATCCACCACCGCGACCCCGGCCCGGTCGTCGGGCTGATCAACGATCCGCGGGTGACCACCGAGATGATCGTGGACGGCACGCACCTCGACCCGGCGCTGTACCGGATGGTCAGCTCCGCATCGGGGGACACCGTCGCACTGGTCACCGACGCGATGGCCGCCGCGGGGGCGCCCGACGGCGACTACCGCCTGGGTGGGCTCGCGGTGTCGGTGTCCGACGGGGTGGCTCGGCTCGCCGGCAACGGATCGATCGCCGGCAGCACCGCCACCATGGACCGGGTGTTCGCGACCGCGGTGGCCGCGCTGCCGTTGCCGCGTCCCGACGCGCTGGTGCTGGCCGCGCGCCAGGCGTCCGCGATCCCCGCCCGTGCGATCGGGCTGACCGGTCGGGGGGAACTGGCTCCCGGCGGTCGAGCCGATCTCGTCGTGCTGTCCCCGGAGCTGGCCGTGAACCGGGTGATGGTCGCCGGCCACTGGGCTGCCGCCACCAGCCGGTCCGTGGCGGCGACCTAGCCCGGCGACCTAGCCCAGGCGCCCCGCGGCAGACGCCACCCCGAGCCAGGGGTGTGGGTTGCCGTCCCAGCACCAGCCGAGCTTGGGCGCGCGCTCGCTGATCCAGAGCGCCGGCACCCGGCGGTCGTGGCGGCGCGAGCCGGAGAGCATGAAGCACTTGTTCTTCTCGAGCAGCCGCGGCGCCTGGGTGACCACAGCGATGCCCTCGTCGATGGTCAACGGGGTCCGGCCGCGCCCGGTGATCACCGGAAGCGCCCGCTCGGGGGGAACGCCGCAGAACTCCTCACCCCGCTCCACCCCGACCAGCAGGTACGCCGGCACGTCCGGCACGCCGAGCTCGGGCAGCGGGTGGTAGGTCGCCAGATCGCCTGGCGCGTGGTTGCGGTCGACCACACCCGGCTCGCGTCCGCCGACCAGCCGCAGCAGCGGCACGGTGGCGTACGGGTCCACCAGCATCCTGCTGACGACGATGACGAACGGCACCCGGTCGGCGCCCTCCGCGCCGCCGGGGGCCAGCTCCTCGAGGTGGGCCAGCCGGTCGCGGAACCCCGGTTCGTCGAGGTTCGCCAGCGCCGGGTAGCCGAGCTCAACGAGACGGTCGAGCTGAGCCTGGAACGTCGACGTCGAGACGATCACGCTGCACACCTTCCGCACGGCAATCCGGGCAAACGGGAACAGCGGCTCAACGCCGCAGACCGCCGAGCATGTTCCATCGAAGGGGGTCGGACGCTGTCGGGGGTGCCCGGCAGAATGTCGGCCGTGTCCGACCGTGTGCTGTCCACCCGGGAGCTGAACCGCGCGGTGCTCGCCCGCCAGCTGCTGCTGGAGCGGTCGGGCCTCGCCCCGGAACGCGCGGTGGAACGCGTAGCGGGGCTGCAGACCCAGTACGCGCCGTCGGGCTACGTGGGGCTCTGGTCCCGGCTCGACGGCTTCCGGCGCGAGGCCCTCACCGACGCCCTGCTGGCCGGCCGGATCGTGCAGGCATGGGTGATGCGATGCACGATCCACATGGTCTCGGCGCAGGACTACCCGCCGTTCACCGAGGCCGTCCGCACCGTCCGGCGCGACTGGTGGGCACGCTCGACGAAGCTGCGCGCGGAGCTGGACATGCCCGCCGTCGCGGCCGCGGTCCGCGGCCATCTCGCCGCCGGCCCGCTCAAACAGGCCGAGATCCAGGCCCGGCTCACCGCCGACGGGCTGCCGGCCGCCGCGTGGCCGGGCGTGCAGCTCTGGCTGGACCTGGTCCGGGTGCCACCGGCCGGCACCTGGGCCACCCCGCGCGCACACGTCTACGGCCTTGCCGAGCACAGCGTGCCGCCGCCGGATCCGTGGCCGTCGGAAGCCGCCGGTCGCCGGCACCTGGTCGCCCGCTACCTGCACGCGTTCGGTCCGGCCTCGGTGCGCGACATCGCCTCGTTCTGCGGTTGGAACATCACCATCACCCGAGCGGTGCTCGGCGAGCTCGAGCTGCGCCGCTTCCGGGACGAGGGTGGTGGTGAGCTGGTGGACCTGCCCGAGGCTCCGCTGCCGGCAGCGGACACTCCGGCGCCGGTGCGGTTCCTGGGGCAGTGGGACGCGACGCTCCTCGTGCACGCCAGGCGCGGCCAGATCCTGCCCGAGCAGTACCGGCCGCGGGTGTTCGCGACCTCGATACCGCAGTCGGTACCGACGTTCCTGGTCGACGGCCAGGTGGCCGGAAGCTGGCGTTACGTCGACGAGGAGATCCGGTGCGAGCCGTTCCACGCGTTGAGCCGGGAGATCCGGCACGAGCTGGACGCCGAGGCGCACCGGCTGGCCGAGTTCCACCGCAACGGTTGAGGCCGGGTATCAGTAGTGCGTGCGGCCCTCGGTCCGCAGGCGTTCCCGGTCACGGTCGACCGGAGGTGGGTCCAGGAACGTGCTCGACGGGCTGATCATCGACAGCAGGACGAACAGTCCGACCAGGAGCAACACGATGATGGCGGTAGTCATGGCAGAAATTATCCGGCTGCCAACTTCGCGCCACCAGTGGCAGAAGTGTCCATTGCAGAAAAGATTCTGCCAACTACACTGGGGCCGTGCTCTCCACCGTCGCCGTGCTGGTCCTGCCCCCGGTCACCCCCTTCGAGTTCGGCACCGTCTGTGAGGTGTTCGGCCTCGATCGGAGCGCCGACGGGGTCCCGTCGTTCGACTTCCGGGTCTGCGGTCCGGTCGCGGGTGAGCCGCTGCGCACGACGGTCGGTGCCGGCCTGGTCCCGGATGCGGGGCTCGACGGCCTGCGCGGCGCCGATCTCGTCGTCGTCTCGGCCAGCCCCACCCGCAGCTATCCGGAGGCGGCGCTCGAGGCACTCCGGCAGGCCGCCGCCGATGGGGCCACGCTGCTCAGCGTCTGCTCGGGAGCCTTCGCGCTCGGGGCCGCGGGGCTGCTCGACGACCGCGACTGCACCACGCACTGGATGTACGTCGACGAACTGCGCGAGCTCCATCCCCGGGCCAGGGTCAACCCGGACGTGTTGTTCGTCGACGACGGCAACATGATCACCAGCGCCGGAACCGCCGCCGGTATCGACGCCTGCCTGCACCTGGTGCGCCGGGAGCTGGGGAGCGCGGTGGTCAACGTGATCGCCCGCCGGATGGTCGTCCCGCCGCAGCGGGAAGGCGGGCAGCGCCAGTACGTCCGGCAGCCGATACCGGAGTGCTCCACCGATGGTCTCGCCGCGGTGCTGGACTGGGTCCTGGAGAACCTCCAGCACGAGCACTCGGTGTCGGAGCTGGCCCGGCGCGCGCGGATGTCGGATCGCAGTTTCGCCCGCCGGTTCGTCGCGGAGACCGGAACCACGCCGCACCGCTGGCTCACGCTGCAGCGGGTGCTGCTGGCGCAACGGTTGCTGGAGGAAACCGACCTCGGTGTCGACGAGGTCGCCGCCGAGTGCGGCTTCGGCAGCGGTGCGCTGCTCCGGCACCACTTCCGCAAGGTCGTCGGCGTGGCCCCGGGTGACTACCGGCGAACCTTCACGGCGTGCAACGGCCCGCTGGACGCGGTGGCCGGCTGACCGCCGGTCGCGTTCCGGTGGGAGCGTCCACCGCGCTTCGCCCCGCTCGGCCCGTCGGCCTAGGGTCGGGGCAGCAGCGGGCAGCGGTCAGGAGACGAGCAGCATGCAGAAGCCACGGATCGCGGTGATCGGGGCGGGCCCGTCGGGCCTGTACGCGGTCGCCGCGCTGCTGGCCTCCGGCGAACCGGTGAGCATCCACGTTCTGGACCGCCTGCCGGCGCCCTACGGGCTCGTGCGCTACGGCGTGGCGCCCGACCACGTGAAGATGAAGTCGGTGATCCGGGTGCTGCAGCGGCCCTTCGACGGGTCGGACGTCGAGTTCCTCGGCGACGTGCACATCGGCGACGACGGGGTGCCGGTCGAGGCGCTGGGCCAGCACTTCCACGCGATCATCCACGCCACCGGCAGCTCGGTGGACCGGCGGCTCGGGGTGCCGGGGGAGGATCTCGACGGTTCGCTCGGTTCCGGCGCCTTCGTCAGCTGGTACTGCGGGCACCCGGATCATGTCGGCCTCGACCCCCTGCTCGACCATCCGGGCGTGGCCGTGGTCGGCGCCGGGAACGTCGCTCTGGACGTGGCCAGGGTGCTGGCCAAGACGGCCGACGAGATGGCCGCGACGGATGTCCCGGACCCGGTACTGGACACGCTGCGGACCAGCGCGGTCACCGACGTGCACGTGCTGATCCGCCGAGCGCCGCACCACGTCCGGTTCACGCCCGTGGAGCTGCGCCAGATCGGCGAACTGGCCGGCGCCGACGTGGTCGTGCACGACGACGGGCTGCTCGCCCCGGAATACGTCGCCTCCGGGATGGAGGAACCGACGGACAAGCGGCAGAAGCTGAACCTGGCGATGCTGCGGCGAATGGGCCGGGCAGCGGCCGACCGGCAAGCCACGGCGGATCCACCTGCGGTTCCTGCGCAGCCCGGTCCGGCTGCTCGGAAACCGGGACGGGCGGGTGTCCGGCATCGTCGTCCAACGCAACGTGGTCGACCCGGAAGGGCGGGTCCGGGGCACCGGTGTGGAGGACACCCTGGACGTCGGCCTCGTCGTGCGCGCGATCGGGTACTCCGCGCAGCCCATACCCGGGCTGCCGTTCGACGAGCGCACCGGCACCGTGCCCAACGAGGCCGGCCGGGTGGTGCGCGACGGAGTCCCCGTGCCGGGGGCCTACGTCACCGGGTGGATCAAACGCGGCCCGAGCGGCGTGATCGGCACGAACAAGGGCGACGCCGTCGAGACCGTCGCCGCGGTGCTCGCCGACCTGCCCACGTTGCCGGCTCCGGCCCGCCCCGAGCCGGCGGCATTGCGCGAGACCCTGTCCGCCTACGGGGTGCGCCCGGTCGACTGGACAGCGTGGTTGCGGGTGGACGCCGAGGAGGTGCGGCGCGGGGGCCTGCGCGGCGCGGAACGGGTGAAGATCGCCGACCTGGCCGAGATGCTGGAGGCGGCGCACGCCCACGTGGCGTCCTGACCTGCTCTGTCAGCACGGTTCACCGGAGCAGGTGCGCCCTCGATCGACGTGCGCGCGTCCTGGCTCGGACGGGCGACGCTTCAGCAGGGCTCCACGGACGTCACCATCGGCAGCGCGCCGATCCGCGCCGCGAACAGCTCGCATTCCTCACGGGTGACCGAGACGGTGCAGGTGATCGAGCTGTAGGGGACGCCGTCGCGGACGTCGACGGCGAAATCGCGGACGGCGAACCCGCAGGCGTGCAGCGCCGCCCCGATGTCGAGCACGCCGGCCATCCCGCCGGTGGTGACGATCTCGTGGCGGCGTGGCAGCCGGGGTGTCCAGCTGGTGCGCGGGCGATCATCCAGAACGGTCATGACGGGCTCCAGGGTCCGAAAGGAGGGTGGACCCGAGCCAGGCCTCGGTAGGACTTCATCCGAGCGCGCCGGCCGCCTGGCTCAGCCGACGCGCGACAGTACCGCCGCGTCGAGAACGAGGAGGGCGATACGCATGGGCAAGAGACTAGCAGCCCGCCATGACGTCGCCACTCCGACCCGGGTACGCCGAAGGCCGGCCCCGCGGATCGTGCGGGGCCGGCCTGCGGGACGGCGATGGGGAGCGTGCTCGGCTCAGCGTCGGGCGCCGCGCCAGCTTCCGGTCCGGCTGCCGACGCCGGCGAGGTGCAGCGCGACGCAGAGCAGCCCGGCGGTGATCAGTACCTCGCTGGTGATGATCGCAACGGAGATGCCGGCGAGCTGGAAGAGCAATGCCAGCCCGAAGAGCACGGCAGCGATGATGGCAGTCATCTCTGGGGTCCTTTCTGGAGAGATGTCTCGTTTCGATCGAGATGTCACCTAGTTCCCGCTGGGCGCCGGCTTCACACGCTCCGTGCTCGATTGCCACCATCCGTGATCGGTTCGTTGCCGGACCGAGGCCGGCCGCGCCGGCGCCGAACGCCGGTCCGGCTACCGTGCGGTGGTGACAGCGGGAACCCCGGACGGACGGCGGCGGCTCGGCCGGTTGGCGTCGGCTGTGCTGCTCCTCGCCCTGCTCGGGCACGCGGTGGTGCTCGCGATCTGGCCGGGCGCGCACACGCTCATGATCGATCTTCAGGTGTACCGCGCGGGAGCGGAGCACCTGATCGCCGGGCAGCCGCTCTACGCCGGAGGCGTGCTGCTCGATCTGCCGTTCGTGTACCCGCCGTTCGCGGCCGTCGCCTTCGTCCCGATGCTGGTGCTGCCGCTGACCGTGCTGAAGCTGGTCTGGACCGCCGGCACGCTGGCGCTGCTCGGGTTCGTCGGACACCGCGGACTGCGCAGCCTCGGGGTGCGGTCCGGGCCGGTGCTCGGCTGGGGCTCCGTCGCCCTGGTGGCGCTGGCCAGGCTGGCTCGACCCGGTGCGCACCACGCTGTATCTGGGCCAGATCAACGTCGTGGTGCTGGCGCTGGTCATGGCCGACGTGCTGGGTCGGCGGGAGAGCCGGTGGCGGGGGGTCGGCATCGGGCTGGCCGCGGCGCTCAAGCTCACGCCGCTGCTGTTCGTCGGTTACCTGCTGGTGATCGGGCGGGTGCGGGCGGCGGCGACGGCTCTGTCTCACGTTCGTGCTCGCGGGCGCGCTGGGTGTGCTGGTGGCTCCCGGCGAGTCGCGCACGTACTGGTGGGACGGCACGTTCGCGGCGGCCGGACGCATCTCCGACATCGCGGCCACCACGAACCACTCGCTGAACGGCCTGCTCGCCCGCGCGCTGGGGGAGGGTCCGATCGCCTGGACCGGCTACCTCGCCGGTGCCGCCGTTCTCGTGGTCGCCACCTTCGTCCTCGCTGCGCGGGCGCACCGGCTCGGCCAGGAGCTGCTCGCGCTCACCCTCTGCGGGCTGTGTTCGGCGGCGGTGGCGCCGTTCGCGTGGTCGCACCACTGGGTGTGGTTCGTGCCGCTCCTGCTCGTGCTGGGTCACCGCGCCTTCGCCGACCGGGACCGGACGGCCGGCGCGGCAGCGGTCGCGGTGCTGCTCGGCACCGCGGCCGTCATCACCGCGCTGCCGGGCCCCGGCGTCGGACCGATCCCGCGCACCGGGCTGGTCTCGTGGGCGCCCGACACCTATCTGGTGCTGTTCCTGGCCGTGCTGGTCTGGGCGGCGATCGCGCTGCGCGATTCCGCGGAACGCAGCGGGCCCCGCCGATCCTTCGGCGGGGCCCGCAGCGAGTACGTCGCGTGCGGTCAGTCGGTGATGTCCTTCGGCTGACCGGCATCCGGCCGACCTGCGAGCACCCCGGCCCGCTGCTCCCCGCCTGCTGCTCCCGATCGCTGCTGTCGCTGCGCTCACTGCCCTCGACGTCGATGCGTCGGGTCCGGGTGTCGCGCTCGGCCGCCTCGGCCCTGGCCTCCGCGGCCCTCGCCTCGGCCAGCGCCACGGTCTCCTCGGCGGGGTCCGGCGTGAGCAGCGAGCCGGGCACCGGCTTGCCACCGAACCCGAGCTGGTTCATCTTCTTGGGCACCGGGGCGCCCTGGTAGGACAGCGGGATCGGGTGCCCGTGCGCGTCGACGCCGGCAAGCGGCTGGTGCACCTCGATGAACTCGCCGTGCGGCAGCCGGCGGACGATGCCGGTCTCGAGGCCGTGCTCGAGAACCGCGCGGTCCCCCTTCTGCAGCCCGAGGCAGATCCGATAGGTCACCCAGTAGGCGATCGGCGGCACGATCAACAGGCCGATCCGCCCCATCCAGGTCGTCGCGTTGAGCGAGATGTCGAAGTAGAAGGCGAACCAGTCGTTGGCCGAGCTCATCAGCAGGACCATGTAGAACGCGATCGCCATGACGCCGAGTGCGGTGCGGACCGGTACGTCGCGCGGGCGCTGCAGCAGGTTGTGCAGCGCGTTGTCGCCCGTCATCCTGCGCTCGATCGCCGGGTAGGCGATGGCCAGGATGAAGATCACCGGCAGGAAGCCGATGGAGGCCCAGAACACCGCCGGGATCCGCCAGTTGCCGACCACGATCTCCCAGGCCGGGAAGAGCCGGGCCATGCCGTCGGACCAGCCCATGTAGAAGTCGGGCTGCGATCCGGCGGAGATCTGGGCGGGGTTGTACGGCCCGAAGTTCCAGATCGGGTTGATCTGGAAGACCCCGCCCATGATGACCATGCACGCCGGCGACGATGGCGAAGAACGCGCCGCCCTTGGCCGCGAACGCCGGCAGGATCCGGACGCCGACGACGTTGCCCTCGGTGCGGCCGGGGCCCGGGTACTGGGTGTGCTTCTGGTACCAGACCAGGCCGAGGTGCACGGCGATCAACGCCAGCAGGATGCCCGGGCAGCAGCAGCACGTGCATGGTGTAGAGCCGCGGCAGGATCTCGTGGCCGGGGAACTCGCCGCCGAACAGCAGCCACTGGGTCCAGGTGCCGATCACCGGGATCGAGAGGGTGAAGCCGGAGGCGATCCGCAGGCCGGTGCCGGACAGCAGGTCGTCGGGCAGCGAGTAGCCGCTGAAGCCCTCGAACGTGCCGATCAGGATCAGCAGGACGCCGATGGTCCAGTTCGTCTCACGCGGCTTGCGGAACGCGCCGGTGAAGAAGATCCGGAACATGTGCGCGAACATCGCGGCCATGAACAGCAGCGCCGACCAGTGGTGCACCTGCCGGGCGAACAGCCCGCCGCGCACCTCGAACGAGATGTGCAGCGCGCTCGCGTAGGCCGTGGCTCATCGGCAGCCCGCGCAGGTTGTCGAACGGCCCCTCGTAGTGCACCTCGGTCATCGACGGGTCGAAGCACAGCCCGAGGTAGGTGCCGGTGAGCAGCAGCACGATGAAGCGTGTAGAGCGCGACCTCGCCGAGCATGAACGACCAGTGCGTCGGGAAGACCTTGTTGAACTGCTTGCGCAGCCCGGCCGCCGGGTGGAAGCGCTGGTCGAGCTCGTCCAGCGCCTCACCGGCCTTGGCCTTCAGCCGCCCGTTGGACGTGGTAGGCGTGGTGATCGAGCTCATGCGTCGGCTCCTAACTCCCAGAACGCCGGACCGACCGCATCGGGGAAGTCACCCGTGGCGACCAAGTAGCCTTCTTCGTTCACTGTAATCGGAAGTTGCGGCAACGGCCTGGCGGCCGGACCGAACACCGGCTTCGCGTACTCGGTGGCGATGAACTGCGACTGGTGGCACGGGCAGAGGATGCGCTGGGTCTGCGTCTCGTACAGCGACGTCGGGCAGCCCAGGTGGGTGCAGATCTTGGAGTAGGCGTAGAAGTCGCCGTAGTGCAGGTCCTCCTGCCCGGGGCGCTGCACGACGGGGGTTCCCGGCCGCAGCCGGATCAGCATCACCGGGTTGTCCGAGCGGCGCAGCGCCGCGCAGCAGCGCCTCCTCGTCGCCGCGCTCCGACTCGCGGAACGGGAACACCGTCTCCATCGAGCCCGGCTCCTGGTCCTCCGGGCGGACCAGCGAGATCTCGTCCGGGATGCCGGTGTCGCGGCGCAGGAAGACGGTCTCGCCGTTGACCGGCCTCCAGCCGGTGGTCCACAGCGCGGCGTCCGGGCCGCCCTTCCACGGGTTCCGGACCAGCGGGCGCGAGCGTGGCGACGCCGAAGCCGAGGCCGAAGATCCCGGCGGCGGCGCCCGCCGAGCGCATGATCAGCTTGCGGCGGCCGATGTCGGTGTCCTTGCCGGCCTTGGCCAGCTGGGCGATCACCGCCTTGCGGGCCACCTCGCTGGAGGCGCCGTCGTGGCGCTGCTGGACCGACACCTCGTCGGGGAAGAACTTCTTCACGTAGACGATCACGCCGATGCCCAGCGCGAGCACCGCCACCCCGAAGGTGATCCCGACGATCGGCGTGTACAGCAGGTAGGTGACGTGATGCTCGGTCCGACGGCGGCTCGTACTCGTAGGGCCAGAACAGGAACGCCACGATGAAGGCGAGCCCGGACAGCGCGGAGATCACGAACCAGAGCGCGACCGCGCGTTCGGCCCGCTTCTCGGCGCGGGTGCCCGGGATCGGCCACTTGCGCTGGTTGTGGATGATGTCGACGTCGTCGAGCTCCGCCGCGAGCCGGGCCAGCTGGTCGGGGGACATGGCCTCGAGCTCGGCCTGAGTGGGCGAGCTCGGGTCGTGATGCGAGGTGGTCAATTCTTCGCTCCCAGCCACATGGCGAATCCGATCATGGCGGTGAGTGCCGGCGACGAACGCGATGAAGCCCTCGGACATCGGGCCGATGCCGCCGAGTGGGTTGCCGCCGGGGTTGTTGTTGTAGCCGCCGCCCACCGACTTGATGTAGCCGATGATGTCCTTCTTCTCCTCCGGCGTGAGCTGGCGGTCGGAGAACTTCGGCATGTTCTGCGGGCCGGACAGCATCGCGGTGTAGATCATCGGCTCGGTGGCCGGGTCCAGGATCGGGGCGAACTTGCCCGAGGACAGCGCGCCGCCGCGGCCGGTGAAGTTGTGGCAGGACGCGCAGTTGAGCCGGAACAGCTCGCCGCCGCGCGCGGTGTTCGGGTCCGCGCAGCTGCGCCGTCGGCCTCCGTCGGGCCGGTCGGGCCGCCGCCGTTGGCCTGGATGTAGGCGCCGAGGGCCTCGAGGTTGGCCGCGCCCTCCTCGGTGTCCGGGTTGAACTGCGGCAACGGCGGCTTGCGCTTGGCCTGCGCCTCCTGGCGGGCCATCGGCATCCGGCCGGTGGAGACCTGGAAGTAGGCGGCCGCGTCGCCGACGCCGATCAGGCTCGGGCCGTGCTCCGCAACACCCTGCAGGTTCGACGCCGTGGCAGGTGATGCAGGCGTTGTTGTAGAGCTCCTGGCCCTTGGCCAGCTGCGGCGGCGTCACCCTGGGCCGTGGCCAGCTGCGGCTGCGGGGTGAGCGCGGTGTAGAGGCTGCCCACGACGAGCAGTCCGAGGCCGAGCGCGACCGCGCCCGCCCACCGGCGGCGGAACCGAGTGCGGGGCCCGCGGGCCGGACTCGGGGGAGATGTGGTGGTCATCGTCTTCTCTTCCAGCCTCGGCGGGTCAGTCGGCAGCGATGGTGTCGCTGGTCAGCGGATGAAGTAGATGACGGCGAACAGGCCCACCCACACGATGTCGACGAAGTGCCAGTAGTACGACACGACGATCGCCGCGGTGGCCTGCTGCGGGGTGAACTTGGTCATGTTGGTGCGGATCAACAGGAAGACGAATGCGAACAGGCCACCCGTGACATGCAGGGCGTGGAAGCCGGTTGCCATGTAGAAGACGGTGCCGTAGGCCGACGAGGCGAGCGTCGTGCCGTGCTCGATGACCAGCGTGTGGTACTCGCAGGCCTGGCCGAGCACGAAGAAGGTGCCCATGGCCAGCGTCAGCAGGTACCAGCGGCGCAGCCCGAACACGTCCCCGCGCTCGGCCGCGAACACCCCGAACTGGCAGGTGAACGACGACGCCACCAGCACGATGGTGACCACCAGCGCGTACGGGACGTTCAGCTCGGTCGGCGGCGGCGGCCACTCCAGGTCTGGCGGGTTCTGCGCGCGCGCGGTGAAGTAGATCGCGAACAGCCCGGCGAAGAACATCAGCTCGCTGGACAGCCAGACGATCGTGCCCACGCTGACCAGGTTCGGGCGGTTCAGCGAATGGATGCGCGCGCTGATGTTGGGAGCCGCTGTCGTCACGGGGGCATTATGACCCCCGAGCAACTTCTACAGCCTGTCGGGATACCAGGAATTCCCGTCACGGTTCGATCGCGGGCCGCCAGTCGGGTGTCCGTGGTGCCCGTCGCGGTGTTGGCGACCGCCGGTCGGGTGATCTGCGCGGGTCGCACTAGAGTCCTCCCCCGTGAACAGCCCCGTTCCGTCCGAGACCCTGACCGTGCTGGTGCTCAGCCACCGCCCCGAGGTCCGCGAGGCCATCATCTCCGCGGTCGGCAGGCGACCGGCCCCGGATCTCGGTCGGGTCAAGTTCCTCGAGGCGAGCGGGATCGCCGAGGTGCTGGCGGCGGCCGACGCCGGGCGGACTGGCGCTGGCGATCCTCGACGGCGAGGCGCAACCGACCGGCGGGATGGGCGTGTCGCGGCAGCTGAAGAACGAGATCGACGACTGCCCGCCGATCATCGTCACGGTGCGCAGGCGGGACGACCGGTGGCTGGCGACCTGGTCGCAGGCCGACGCGGTGCTGGTGCACCCGCTGGACCCGCTGACCGCCGCCGAGACCGTTGCCGACGTGCTGCGCCGCTCGCTCGCGGGCGGGGTGCCCGCCACCCGTGGCTGACGGCGGCACCGCTGACCTGGCCGGGTGTGCTGGGGCGGCTGATCCGCCGCGACGACCTCGGGTCGACCGACACCGCGTGGGTGATGGACCGGGTGCTCTCCGACGAGGCCACCCCGGCCCAGCTGGCCGGTTTCCTGGTGGCGCTGCGGGCCAAGGGGGAGACGGCCGCGGAGGTCGCCGGGCTGGCCGAGGCGATGCTGCGCGCACGCCCGCCGGGTCGCGGCGCCCGCGCCGGCGGTGGACGTGGTCGGGCACCGGCGGGGACCAGGCGCACACGGTCAACATCTCCTCGATGGCTGCCGTGGTGGTGGCCGCGGCCGGGGTGCCGGTGGTCAAGCACGGCAACCGCGCCGCGTCGTCCGCCTGCGGGGCCGCCGATGTGCTGGAGGCGCTCGGCGTGGCCGTCGACCTGCCGCCGGACGGCGTGGCGCGCTGCCTCGGCGAGATCGGGCATCGGTTTCTGCTTCGCGCCGGTGTTCCACCCGGCGATGCGGCACACCGGCGGTGTGCGCCGCGAGCTCGGCGTGCCGACCACGATGAACGTGCTCGGGCCGCTGACCAACCCGGCGCAACCACCGGCCGCGCTGGTCGGCTGCGCGGACGTGCGGCTGGCCCCGGTGGTCGCCGAGGTGTTCGCCGGCCGCGGCGCGTCGGTGCTCGTGGTGCGCGGCGACGACGGGCTCGACGAGCTGACCACGACGACCACCAGCACGGTGTGGGTGGTCGGCGGTGGTGAGGTCCGCAGGGAAACGCTCGATCCGGCCGGCTTCGGCGTACCGGTGGCCACCCGCGAGGACCTGCGGGGTGGGGACCCGGCGACCAACGCGGCCGTCTTCCGGTCGGTGCTGGCCGGCGACCGCGGGCCGGTGCGTGATGCGGTGTTGCTGAACGCGGCCGGAGCGCTGGTGGCCTTCGACGGCCCGGCCGAGAGCCTGGTCGCCGCCTTCCCCGGCGCGGTGGAACGGGCGGCGGCGGCGGTCGACTCCGGGGCGGCCGCGAGCCTGCTGCAGCGCTGGGTGGACCTGTCCACCTCACTGCCGCGCTGAGCTCGACCCGGCTGGCCGGGCGCCGCCGCGCGCCTCGCTTGCCGTCGCTCCGCGCAGCCTTGCGTCGCTCCGCGCAGCCGGCGGCCGAGGGGCGGCCGGCGGCCGGTCAGTTCAGGCCGACCGAGAAGGCGGCTTCGGTGTCCGCCCGGCTGTAGGAGCGGAACGCGATGTGGGTGTCGGTTCGCTGCACACCGTCGACCTTGCTCAACCGGCCCGCGATGACATCGGCGAGCTGCTCGTGCTCGGTGACCCTGACGACCGCGATCAGATCGACGTCGCCTGCGCAGGAGTACACCTCGGCGACGCCGTCGAGGTCCGCGATGGCCTGTGCCGTCTCCGGGATGCGGTCGGCGGCGGTGTGGACCAGGACGATCGCCGTGATCACGTCGGCTCCTCGGGTTCGGTCTCCGCGGGTTGGATTCCGCTGGTTCGGATTCCTGGGCGCCGCCACGTTAGTCCACGTCCACCTCCACCGGTCGGGCCCGTTCCGCCCACGGCCGCCACGGCGCCGCGCCGCGGGCCGGCTCGCTCCACGGTGGATCGGCGTGCACCAGCCGGGTGCCGTCGTTGCTGAGCCAGCGGTGCAGCAGCCCGACCTCCTCGGCGGGCGCCCCCATCAGCGGCCCGGCTCCGGGAATGATCGTCTGGGCGCCGAGCCGCAACGCGTCGACGACCGGCATCGGCGCCACCCCGCGGCCCGCCAGTCCGGCCGCGGCCAGCCGGCCGTACCTCAGTACCGAGAGCTCCCACCCGCCGCGCCCGTCCGGCCGGGCGCCGACCACCTCCGGTAGCGCCGCCAGCGCGGCCAGCCGTTGGGACCGCTCCAGCGCGAGGATCAATTCGGCCAGCCGGTCGCGGTGGCGTGCCGCGTCCTCGAAGCGCTCCCGGGCCGCGAGCGAATCGACGTCGCGCGCGATCGCGGCGAGCGCGGTGTCGTCCCGGCCGCCGACCAGCTCCCGCAGCGCGACCACGGCCGGCTCGTACTCCTGCGGGGTCTGCAGGCCCGCGCACGGGGCCCGGCAGCGCTCGAGCTCGAGCAGAGCACACGGGGTGGCGGCCGCGCCTCGAACCGGTATGCGCAGCGTGCACGGGCGCAGAGGCACCGCGTCGAGGACGGTGTCGGCGGCTTCCTTGGCGGCCTGTTGCGAGCGGAACGGGCCGAAGGCCCCCTCCCGGGGGTGGTGACCACGGACAGCCGAGGGAACGCCTCGGCCGTCGGCGTGATCCACCAGCCCCGGTGCGGCCGGCGGGAACGGCGGTTGTAGGGCGGCTGGTGGGCCGCGATGAGCCGCAGCTCGCGCACTCCTGCCTCCAGCGCGTGTGCGCACACGACGGTGTCCACCCGCTCCGCCAGGGCGATCATGTCCCGCACCCGGCGGCGGCGCTCGCCGGCCGTGAAGTAGCTCCGCACCCGCCGTCGCAGATCACCGCTGGTGCCGACGTAGAGGACCTGGTCGCGGGGGCCGCGGAACAGGTACACCCCGGGGGCCGATGGCACGGGATCGGCGAGCACCCGCTTGCGCCGCATGCTCTGCGTCGGCCGGTGCGGCGCCGACGCGCGGGCCAGCGCGAGGAGCTCCTCGAGGCTCTGCACCCCGATGTTGCCGACACGTTCGAGGAGCCGGTGCAGCACCTCGACCGTGGCTCGTGCGTCCGCGAGCGCGCGGTGGGTCGGTCTCGTCGCCGTGCCGAACAGCTGGGCCAGCGCGCCGAGCCGGACGCTGGGCGCCTCGTCGTGGGACAGCACGGCCCTGGCGAGCCGCGCGGTGCACAGAACGGGCGGACGGGGCCAGCGCTGCCCGTGCCGTTCGCAGGCCGCCCGCAGGAAGCCGGAATCGAACGGTGCGTTGTGCGCGACCAGTACCGCGCCGCGCAGGAACTCCAGCAGCGCCGGCAGCACGGACGGGAGCCGCGGCGCTCCGGTGATCATGGCAGTGGTGATCCCGGTGAGGGCCACGATGTTCGGCGGCAGCCCGGTGCCCGGGTCGACGAGCGTGGCCAGCTCCCCGAGCTGCTGGCCACCGCGGACCTTCACCGCACCGATCTCGGTGATCGCGTCGGCGTACGCCGAACCCCCGGTGGTCTCCAGATCCAGGACGACGAAGGTGACCTCGCGCAGCGGCGTGCCGAGCTCGTCGAACGAGAGCTGCGGGTGGCGGACGGGGGAGACGGGCACGGTCGCGGACGCTAGCGGCGGGCCCCGACAGAATTGCGCGATCCGGAAGCCGACCATCGCGGTTGCCGATCGACCGCTCGTGTTGTGCGTGAGCTGGGCGGCACCCGGGATAACCTGGACCGATGTCCAGCGCCGACGGTCCGACCGGCCCGCCGGCCGCCGTTGCGGGTGGGCCGGCGGCCGGGTCGAACGGTGCCGTCGACGATCCGCGCGCGGACGAGCAGGCTGCCGGACCGGAGTCGGGTTCGGAGGTGCCGGAGCCCGTGGACTGGGGCCGGCTTCCCGATCCGGTGCGCGGACGGCTGGCCGAGGTCGCGTCGGCCGCCCTCGGGGGCATGCCCACCGTCGACGTCCCCGCCCCGCTGCGCCGGCTGGCCCGCTTCACCCCGGCGAAGCGGGCCCGGCTGGGCGGCGTGTCGCTGGTGGCCGAGCTGGCCGCTTCCGCGGCGTTCCGCACCGCCGTCGTCGCGTGGTGGCAGGAGAACCGCCCTGACGAGCTGACCGTTGCCGGCGACGATCCGCTGACGGTCGCGACCGCCGCGCTGCTGGCCGGCGACCCTGGTGCCGCCGCCGCGGTGGCCGCCGCCGCCAGCCGGGGGGCGGCCGGTGAGTTGCGGGCCGAGCGGGACGCGGCACGCTCGCGGGTGGACAAGCTGACCACCGAGCTGGAGCGTCTGCGCGGGGAGCTGACCGAGGCCAGGGCGCAGGCACGGGTGGCAGGCCAGCAACGGGACGCGGAGTACCAGCAGCTGCGGCGCCGGGTGTCGGAGCAGGGGGCGAAGCTGCGGGCAGCCGTCGACGGGCAGGCGGCAGCCGAGCTGGCCATGAGCGAGCTGCGCCGGGTCACCGACTCCGAGCTGGCCGCGGCCCGCGCCGACCGCGATCGGGAGCGGCGCCGCGCCGACATCGAGCGGAGCCGGGCCGAGCAGGCGGCGGCCGAGGTCGCGGCCGCGCGGCAGGCCGCCCGGGAGGCAAGGCGGGCCGACGAGGTCCGGCTCGGACTGTTGCTGGACACCCTCGGCGGCGCTCTGTCCGGGATGCGCAGGGAGCTCGCGCTCGGCGGTGGCGGACCGCGTCCTGCCGAGCTCGTCGGCGGCGCCCAGACCGCGCGGGCCGGGTCGGCGGCGGACGGGCGGGCCGCACTCGACGCGCTGCTCGCGGTGCCGTCGACCCACCTGATCGTCGACGGCTACAACGTGAGCAAGACCGGATATCCGGAGCTGCCGCTGGCCGACCAGCGCACCCGACTCGTCGGCAAGCTCGCCGCGCTGGCCGCGCAGACCGGTGTGGAGATCACCGTCGTCTTCGACGGGGCGGGCGTCACCACCGCGCCGATCCGCGGCTCCCGCGGGGTACGGGTGCTGTTCAGCGACGCCGGGGTGTTGGCCGACGACGTGATCCGGGAGCTGGTCGCGATGGAGCCGGAGGGCCGTCCGCTGGTCGTGGCCACCTCGGACCGTGCGGTCGTGGCGTCGGTACGACGACGGGGCGCGCACGCCGTGACGTCCGCCGTGCTGTTGGGGCGCCTCGCCCGCGGTTGAGCTGCGGTCCTGCGTCTCGTCGCCAACCGACCGTCGAGCGACGGCCCGAAACTGTCGGTGGCTCGTTCTACCGTCCCTCGCATCGGCAACGGTTCTGGGTGATGAGGAGCGAGAAATGATCATTGACTGCGACGGCTGCGCGGTCCGCGGCAAGGCCTGCGGCGACTGCGTGATCGGGGTGCTGCTCGGTGCGCCGGGCTCGGCGGATGACGGATCGGGCGACCACCGGATGCCATCCGGCGCGCCCATGGTGCAGCTCGACGCACCGGAGAGGCGCGCGCTCGACGTTTTGGCGGATCAAGGCCTGGTGCCGAAATTGCGGCTGGTGGCCGGCCCCTCGCGCCGAGCGTCCACCGCATCGGACGGTCAGCCCTCGGCTCGTGACGTTGGGTGACATCACGCCGTTTCAGAACCGGCATCGGCTTCCCGGGAGGGCGCTTCGGGTTCGCTTCTGCCGCGGCGCGCCGGGTGTGTAGGGAGTTGGACGCGTGCGGCTGTCGTCCGTAATCTCCGCGAGACCTCACGGTTGTTCCGCCATTCGGATGGGCGATCGCGACGGAAGGTCACCGGCACTGCTCCTTACGGCTCATGAGATTGGTCCGGCTGGGGAGCGATGGGGCGGTCAGAAGGGAGCCCGTTCGCGTGGTGGCAGCTCGCCGTACCCGGCATCGGGCCTCGGTCTGCTGGCGAGCCATCGGTCGGCGGGTGTTACCCAGTGGAATCGCTGTGCTGTGCGGATCCCTGGTGCTCGCGTTCGCGGTGACACCTGCTCACGCGCAGCCGGCGCCACCGACCTCCCCCTTGCCGCCGACGACCAGCACCGGTCCGGACGCAGCCGTTCCGCCCGCCACCGCGGCCGACGCGGCCACCCAGCTGGAGCAGGTGCAGCGTGAGGCCGAAGCCCTCACCGAGCAGTGGCATGCGGCGAAGGACGACCTGACCGCTCGCCAGGCGGCACTCGGACCGCTGCGCGCGGCGGTCGAGCCCGCTCGGGCTGCCGTCGCTGCTGCTCGCGCCGAGGAGGAGACGTTCCGCGTGCAGGTCGACGCGGTTGCGATGTCGGCGTTCGAGGCCGGAAATCTGGACCAGTTCAACGCACTGCTGGCGAGCGGCTCACCGCAGGACTTCCTCGATCAGATGTCCACGCTGGAGACGGTCACGGCCGACCACCGGGCCACCCTGGACCAGCTGCAGGCCGTGATCGACAAGGCGGACCGCGCCCAGGCCGCTGCCGATGCGGCAGTCGGTCGAGCCGAGGTTGCCGCGGATGGGGCGGCGAAGGCCGAACAGGAGCTCGGCGCGCGCAAGCGCGATGCAGACGTTCGGATCGACCTAGCCGAACAACTGCTGGCCCAGCTCGATCCGCAGCAGCGCCGGAATCGCCTCGGTCCGGACGTCAGCGCACCGATCGGCCCGATCATCGGCACCGGCGTGGGGGTACGGGCGCTGCGGGCCGCGCAGGTACAGCTGGGCAAGCCCTACCGGTACGGCGCGGAAGGGCCGGGCAGCTTCGACTGCTCAGGGCTCACGATGTGGTCGTTCAAGAAGGCCGGCGTCAACCTGCCTCGTTCCAGCAGAACGCAGGCGTCGATCGGGCGAGCCGTGTCGTGGGACGAGCTGCAGCCAGGGGACCTGATCTTCTACTACTCGCCCGTGAGCCACGTCGGCATCTACGCCGGCGGCGGCAAGATGATCAACGCACCGCAGACCGGTGACGTCGTCCGCTATTCGAAGGTGTCGAGCCGGGCCTTCGTCGGCGCCCGACGCCTCTAGACCCAGAACTACGTCCGCTCCCCGGGAGTGGGCGGCGGTCGGGCCGCTACCGGCTCGACCGCCGCCCGATCTCATCGCCTCGCTGGATACCGTCGGGCCGTGCCGCGCACCCTGCTTGTCACCAACGACTTCCCGCCGCGAACCGGTGGCATACAGAGCTACCTGCAGGCGCTCGCCGACCGTCTCCCGGCGACCGAGCTGGCCGTCTACGCGCCGGCCTGGCCCGGCTCGGCCGAGCACGACCGGAGCTGCCCTTACCCGGTGCACCGGCACCCGACATCGCTGATGCTGCCCACCCCCGCGGTCGCCCGACGCGCGTGCGAGCTGGCCGGCGACCTCGGAGCGGACACCGTGTGGTTCGGAGCGTCCGCGCCGCTGGCGCTGCTCGGGCCTGCCCTGCGGCGGGTCGGTGTCGAACGGATCGTGGCCAGCACCCACGGACACGAGGTGGGCTGGTCGATGTTGCCCGGCGCGCGGCAGGCCCTGCGCCGGATCGGCCACGACACCGACGCCCTCACCACGATCTCGCGCTACACCCGCGACCGGGTGGCTGCGGCCTTCGGACCGCTGGCCGTGCTGGAGGTGCTGAGGTCCGGGGTCGACAGCGAGCTGTTCCGCCCGGATCCGCAGGCCCGCAGCGAGCTGCGCCGCCGCTATCGGCTCGGCGACGCGCCCGTGGTCGGTTGCGTGTCCCGGCTGGTCCCGAGGAAGGGGCAGGACGCGCTGATCCGGGCGCTGCCGCAGATCCGCGAGCGGGTCCCGGGTGCTCGGCTGCTCGTGGTCGGGGGCGGTCCGGACGACCGGCGGTTGCGCCGCCTCGCGGCCGGCTGCGGAGTCGCGGAGGCCGTGGTGCACACCGGGCCGGTGCCGGCGGCGGAGTTACCGGCGCAGCACGCCGTCAGCGACGTGTTCGCGCTGCCGTGCCGCACGCACGGCGGCGGGCTGGACGTGGAGGGACTGGGCATCGCGATCCTGGAGGGGGCGGCCAGCGGGCTGCCCGTGGTGGTCGGCAGGTCGGGTGGTGCCCCGGAGACGGTGCGGGACGGCGTGACCGGACACGTGGTCGACGGCCGCGACCTGGTGGGGCTGGCCGACGCGGTCGCCACGTTGCTCGCCGATCCCGATCAGGCGAGTGCGATGGGGGCGGCCGGCCGGCGCTGGATGCAGGAGGAATGGACCTGGCCGGCGCGGGTGGCGCAGCTGCAGCGGTTGCTGGCCGTACCGGCATGCGGCAACCGGTGGACGGCGTCTGAGCAGCCCGTCGCACCGTCCGGTGGAGCGGTGGGCCTCCGGTCGGGGTCAGGCCGACTGCTTCACCCCGGTGTAGAGCCGGGCGATCTCCTCGGCGTAGGACTGGGTCACCACTGCACGCTTCACCTTCAGCGTCGGCGTCATCTCGCCGCGTGCCTCGGTGAAGTCGGTGGGCAGGATGCGGAACTCGCGGATCTGCTCGGCCTGCGAGACCGAGCGGTTGGCCTCCGCGACGGCCGCGCCGATCTCCGCCCGCAGCTGCGGGTCGTCCACCAGATCGGCCGCGCCGTCGCCTGCCGGCTTGCCGTTGCGCTCGCGCCAGCCGGGCAGCGCGTCGGCGTCGATCGTGATCAACGCTCCGATGAACGGCTTGCCGTCGCCGACGACGATGCTCTGGCTGATCAGCGGATGCGCGCGCAGCCTGTCCTCGAGCACGCCGGGCACCACGTTCTTGCCGCCGGCGGTCACGATGATCTCCTTCTTGCGGCCGGTGATCCGCAGGAAGCCGGCGTCGTCGAGCTCGCCGACGTCGCCGCTGCGGAACCAGCCGTCGGTGAACGCCTCCGCGGTCGCGTCCTCGTTGCGCCAGTAGCGGCGGAAGACGATGGGGCCGGACAGCAGCACCTCCCCGTCGTCGGCGATCCGGACGGCGTGCCCCGGAACCGGGCGTCCGACGCTGCCGATCCGCTGCCATTGCAGGGTGTTGACGGTGATGCCCGCGGCCGTCTCGGTCAGCCCGTAGCCCTCCAGCACCGGCAACCCGACGCCGCGGAAGAAGTGTCCGAGCCGCTCCCCGAGCGGGGCGCTACCCGACACCGCGGCCAGCACCCGGCCGCCGACCGCCGCTCGCAGCTTCCGGTAGACCAGGCGGTCGAACAGCGCGTGCTTGGCGGTGAGCACCGGCCCCGGCCGGCCCTCGTCGCGGGCCCGGCTCCAGGCGACCGCGGTGTCGGTCGCGGCATCGAAGATCGCACCCTTGCCGCCGTCGTGGGCGCGCTGCCGCGCCGAGTTGAACACCTTCTCGAACACCCGCGGCACGGCGAGCAGGAACGTCGGGCGGAATTCGCCGAGGTCGCGGACGAGTTCCGACACGTGGGGCGTGTGGCCCACGACCGTGCGGGTGGCCAGTGCCCCGCATTGGATGGCCTTGCCGAACACGTGCGCCAGCGGCAGGAACAGCAGCACCGAGCTGCTCGGATTCAGCAACTCGGGGAACACCGTGGCGACCGAACGGACCTCGGCAAGCATGTTGCGGTGGGTGAGCTCGCAACCCTTCGGACGGCCGGTGGTGCCGGACGTGTAGATGAGCGTGCAGAGGTCGTCGGCGCCAACCGCCCGCCGCCGGGCGAGCACCTCGTCGGCCGCGGTCCCGGACCCGAGCGCGACCAGCTGGCCGACCGCTCCGGTCGTGCCGGGGGCGCCATCCGGTGGCTCGATCTGCCAGCTCAGCCGCAGCTCGCCCAACTCGTCCCGAGCCGCTTCGACGACGGCCGACTGCGTGGCGGACTCGACGACGACGGCGACCGCACCGGAGTCCGACAGGATCCAGGCGATCTGCTCGTCCGACGACGTCTCGTAGATCGGCACCGTCACCCCGCCCGCGGCGAGGATCGCGTAGTCGATCAATGTCCACTCGTAGCGGGTGCGCGACAGCAGCCCGACCCGATCGCCCGCGGCCACCCCGGCCGCGATCAGGCCGCGGGCCACGGCTGTGACCTCGTCGGCGAACTGCGCGGCGGTGACATCCGACCACACCCCGTCGGCGCCGCGGCGGCGGTAGACGACGGCGGACGCGTGGCGTTCCGCGTTCTCGTAGACGGCGTCCACGAGGTTCTCGTCGTCGCCCACGCGGACGGTTGCGGGGACGCTGTACTCACGCACGGTCGAACCCTCCTGCACACGCCGTCGGAACCGCAACCTACCGCGCGGCATCGCAGCGGCCGGCCACGTAGGTTGTCGCCCATGCGGGTGCACGTGGTGTCGGACGTGCACGGCAGGGTCGAGGCGCTGGCCCGTGCGGGCGACGGTGCCGATGCGGTGATCGTGCTCGGGGACCTGATCGAGTTCGTGGACTACCACGATCCCGGCGCCGGGATCATAGGCCGGGTGCTCGGTGCGCGGGTCAGCGCCGAGTTCGGACGGCTGCGGATGGCCGGGGCGCACGGGGAGCTGAGGCGGTTCATCACCGCCGCATGGGCGCGCATCCCCGACGCCCCTTCCGTTGTCGAGCAGGCCATCCGCGAGCAGTACGACCGGCTCTTCGGCGCGCTGACCGCGCCGACCTTCGCGATCCCCGGCAACGTCGACATGCCGCAACTGTGGCCGGAGTACGCCCGGCCCGGGCTGTGCCTTCCCGACGGTGCCGTGGTGCCGATCGGCGGGCTGCGGTTCGGTTTCGTCGGCGGCGTGCCGCTGCCGCCGGGGCAGTCGCCGCGCGGTGGTGGCCCGTGGACCGCACACCTGCGGACGGCCGAGGACTATGCCGGCGCGGTCGCCGCGCTGCACGGCGCCGACGTGGTCTGCAGCCACTCACCACCCGCGGTGCCCGAACTCGCCTACGACGTGGTGACCCGCCGTGCGGAGGCAGCGGCGCCCGCCCTGCTGGATCTGATCGTTCGGGACCGTCCGCGGACGGCGCTGTTCGGTCACGTGCACCAGCCGCTGGCGGCCAGGATGCGCATCGGGCGCACCGAGTGCGTCAACGTGGGGCACTTCAGGGACACCGGCCGGCCTTACGTGCTGCGCTGGTGAAGCGCCGGGACACGGGACGCGGGGCGACGGGACGGACCGTGGCGCACCGGACACCCCGGTAGCCTGCCGCAATGGCCGACGCGACGTCCTCCTCGATCACCATCAACGCCCCGCCCGAGCGGGTGATGGAGGTGATCGCGGACTTCCGGGCCTACCCGGAGTGGGCCGAGCAGGTGAAGAGCGTCGAGGTGCTGGACTCCGACGACGCGGGCCGCGCCGAGCAGGTGCGGTTCACCATGGACGCGGGGCCGATCAAGGACTCCTACACGCTC
The DNA here is from genome assembly GCA_963841985.1 of uncultured Actinomycetota bacterium. Classification (GTDB taxonomy): domain Bacteria; phylum Actinomycetota; class Actinomycetes; order Mycobacteriales; family Pseudonocardiaceae; genus Pseudonocardia. The sequence continues at coordinate 91,399 of CAWJFD010000004.1, read as the reverse complement.
GACTACATCTGGGCGCCGGACGGCCGGTCGGTGAGCTGGACCCTGGTCAAGGGCCAGATCCAGCGCGCCCAGAACGGTTCCTACGTGCTGTCGGGCTCGGACTCGCAGACCACCGTGACGTATTCACTCGCGGTCGACCTGAACATCCCGATGATCGGCATGCTGCGTCGCAAGGCCGAGAAGGTGATCATCGACACCGCGCTGAAGGGCCTCAAGCGACGGGTCGAATCCATCGCCTGACGCCGGGACGATGAGGGACCGGCACCGCTTCCAGCCGATCCCGCCGCTACCCTCAGCTCGTGCGGGTTGTGCTGTTCACGGGCAAGGGCGGCGTCGGGAAGACGACCCTCGCTGCGGCCACCGCGGCGCAGCTCGCCCGCTCCGGTCGCAAGGCGCTGGTGGTCTCCACCGATCCGGCACACTCGCTCGGTGATGCCCTCGAGGCCGAGCTCGGCGGCGAGCCCGTCGAGCTCGAGGGCGGGCTCTACGGCGCGCACATCGACACGAGGGCCCTGCTCGACAACTCCTGGACCGACCTGCAGGGGCATCTGCGCACCGTGCTCGCCGGGGCCGGGGTGGACGAGCTGGTGGCCGACGAGCTGACCGTGCTGCCCGGCGTCGAGGAGCTGCTGGCACTGGGCGAGGTGCGGCGGGTTGCGGATTCGGGGCCGTGGGAGGTGGTGGTCGTCGACTGCGGCCCGACCGCGGAGACGCTGCGGCTGCTCGGGTTGCCCGAGGCACTGTCCGGCTACCTGGAGCGGATCTTCCCGGCCCACCGGCGGGCCGTGCGTGGCCTGCTGGCCGGGCTGTCCGGAGGGGGGCGGGACGCGCAGCCGGCATGGGACCGCACCGTCGACGCCCTCGACGGGCTGGCCGAGCAGCTCACCGGGCTGCGGGCGATGCTCGCCGGCGCGCACACCTCGATCCGGCTGGTGCTCACCCCCGAACGGGTGGTCGCCGCCGAGACCCGGCGCACCCTCACCGCGCTCGCGTTGCACGGGCTGCGGGTGGACGGGCTGGTCGCCAACCGGGTGCAGCCGGGGCCGCCCGCATCGCTGCGCGGTCCCGCCGCGCGCTGGCTGCGGGAACGCCACATCGAGCAGCAGGCGGTGCTCGCCGAGCTCGCCGGGATGGCGCTGCCGGTCCGGACCGCCGCCTACACCGCCGCGGAACCGACCGGCATACCGGCGTTGCTGCAGGTCGCAGCGTCGCTCTACGGCGCCGACGACCCGGCGGCCGGCACCGGCGGCCCGCAGCGGCCCCTGCTGGCCGTGCACCGGACCGCGGGAGCGGGCGGATCGGCCGACTCCGCGTTCGAGCTGGTGATGCGGTTGCCCGGAGCCGCCGGCGCGCCGCTGGACCTGGCCAGGGTCGGTGACGACCTGGCCGTCACCGCGGGCGGGACCCGCCGCATGGTGGCGCTGCCGTCGGTGTTGCGGCGCTGCGCGGTGACCGCGGCCCGATTGCAGGGCGACGACCTGTGCGTGGTGTTCGAGCCGGATCCGGCGCTGTGGCCCACGGTCGAGCCGTGACCGAGGACGGCAACGGTCACCCCGAGGCGGGGTCGGCCGGAGCGGGGCAAGCCGGGCAGGCGGGCCTCGCGGCCGAGTTGCGGAGCCTGACCCTCTCGGTGCTGGACCGCATCGAGCCGGCGCTGTTGCGGATGCACACCGAGCAACCCTCGTCCCCGCCGGCAGGGTGCACCGGCTGCCCGGTGTGTGCCCTGCTGGCCGTGTTGCGGCGGGAGCGGCCGGAGCTGTCGGCCAGGCTGTCCGAGCAGCTCGGCGACCTGCTGGTGGTGTTGCGGGCGGCGCTGGAAGAGGGCGACCCGGCAGCGACCCGCAGCGCCACTCCGGAGCCGTCCGCCGAGGCCGCCGCCCACCCGCGGAGGCGGGTACAGCGGATCCCGGTCGAGCGGGTCGCGCCGTGAGCGCGGTGGAGCCGGGTCCGGGCCGATGGCAGCAGGCCCGTCCGGCCGGCGAGCCGTGCTGACCATCGGGGTCGACGTCGGAGGCACGAGCGTGCGGGCAGGGGTGGTGGACGAGCACGGCAACGTGCACGACACCGCCAGCGTGCCCACCCCGCGCAGCGTGGCCGCGCTGGAGGCCGCGCTCGCCGGAGTGATTGCCGAGCTGGCCGGGCGGCACCGGGTGGACGCCGTCGGCTTGGCGCTGGCCGGCTTCATCACCCCTGATCGCCGCACGGTGCGGTTCGCGCCGCACCTGTCGTGGCGGGACGCGCCGGTCGCCCAACGGATGGCCGAGCGGGTCGGGTTGCCGGTCGTGCTCGAGCACGACGCCAACGCCGCCGCGTTCGCCGAGCGCTACTTCGGAGCCGCCGCCGGGGCGTCGACGGTGGTGTTCATCGCGCTCGGCACCGGGATCGGCTCGGCCCTGCTGCTGGACGGTGAACTCTTCCGGGGCGCCTTCGGGGTGGCCCCCGAGCTCGGGCACCTGCGTGTCGTGCCCGATGGCCGCCCGTGCCCGTGCGGGAAGAACGGCTGCTGGGAGCGTTACTGCAGCGGGACGGCGCTGGCCACCACGGCGGTGGAGCTGCTGGCCCGTGATCCCAACCGGTCACCGATGCTGCATCGGCTCCTCGTCGCCGACCAGGGCCGGGTCACCGGACGGTTGGTGGCGGCCGCGGCCCGCGACGGCGACCCGGTGGCCTGCGCCGCGATGGACGAGCTGGCCCGCTGGCTGGGGGAGGGGCTCTCGCTGGTGGCGGACGTCTTCGACCCCGAGGTCGTGGTGATCGGCGGCGGCGTGTCCATGTCGGCTCCGCTGTTCCTCGACGAGGCGCGCGAGCACTACGCCGCCCGGCTCACCGGGGCCGGCAGGCGACCGCTCGCCCGCATCCGGACCGCGCAGCTCGGCGAGGCCGCTGCGGTGGTCGGGGCCGGTCAGCTGGCCCGCGAGCTGGCACTGAGCTGAGCCGTCGCCGGGAACGCCCCCCGGGTCGGCTCAGAGCACGGCACCGTCGTCGGAATCGGAGCCGTCCATCGGCACGGGCGGATCCGGCCACAGCCGCAGCACCAGCCAGCCCAGCCCGGCCGCGATGGAGACCAGGCCCAGCGGCAGCCCGTACGGCTCGGGAACGCCCAGCCAGCCGGGTGTGGTGACCAGCAGCAGGCCCAGGGCGAGCAGGGTGAGCCCGACCAGCGCGGGCGGCCCGATGGGCGGCAGGGGCGGAGGTTCGGGCGGGACGAAATGATCCTCTTCCGGACTCGGTGGCCGCGGATCCGGGGTCGATTCGGGTTCGAACAGCGAGGCCACCTGATCGTCGTCGTCCGGCCAGACCGGTACCGGGCCCTCCCGCCGCCAGCGGGCGACGATCGCCTCGAACTCGTCAGGGGCGGCCGCACCGTCGGGTTGCGCGCGCTCGTCGGGATCCCGGTTCACGCGGCCTCCTCCCGTGTCCGTGGCCGGTGCCGCCACCGGCGGGCCCATCCTTGCACGTCACCCGATGCCCCGGACGGATAGTTCCCGGCAGATTCTGCGGCGCCGCGACCGGATCAGCCGACCAGCCGTTGTCGTGCGGTGAGACGCGTCCGTAGGCTGTCGCCGTCGATGTGGAGGGGGCACACCCGGGTGCTGTACTGGTGGTCCAAGTTCGTGCTCCTCGGTCCCTTCCTCCGACTGCTCTGCCGGCCGACGATCGAAGGGCTGCAACACATACCCGAGCGTGGCGGCGCGATCCTGGCCAGCAACCACCTCGCCGTCGTCGATTCGTTCTTCCTGCCGCTGCTCGTCCCGCGTCGGATCACGTTCCTGGCCAAGAGTGACTACTTCACGCAGCCCGGGCTGCTCGGCTGGCTGAAGAAGACGTTCTTCTCCGGCGTCGGGCAGGTGCCGGTGGACCGTTCGGGCGGCTCGGCCGCGCAGGCGGCGATGAACACGGCCATCCGGCTGCTGCGGGAGGACAAGCTGCTCGGCATCTACCCGGAGGGCACCCGCTCACCGGACGGCAGGCTCTACAAGGGCAAGACCGGCGTGGCGAGGATGACGCTCGAGGCCGGGGTGCCGGTGATCCCCGTCGCGATGATCGGCACCGACAAGGTCAACCCGATCGGCTCGCGGATGTGGCGCCCGCACAAGGTGCACATCCGGGTCGGTGCGCCGCTGGACTTCGCGCGCTACGCCGGGATGGCTGGCGACCGCTTCATCGAGCGCTCCATGACCGACGAGATCATGTACGCGCTGATGGAGCTGTCCGGCCAGACCTATGTGGACATGTATGCGGCCTCGGTCAAGGAGCGCGCGGAGAAGGAGCGGCTGGCCAGGCGGCATCGAGCCGGGCGCGACAAGGACGTCGGGGGCCATGACGCGAGCCGGCTGCCGGGAACCAAGGCGAGCTGATCCGACGGAGCCGGCACCACCTAGGCTCCTCCTCGTCCCGATCGGGACATGACGCCGAATGGGACGGGTATGCGTTTCTTCTACGACTGCGAGTTCATCGAGGACGGGAAGACGATCGATCTCGTGTCGATCGGCGTGGTCGGCGAGGACGGGCGCGAGTTCTACGCGGTGTCGACGGAGTTCGACCCGACCAGGGCCGGCCCCTGGGTGCGGACCAACGTGTTGCCGAAGCTGCCTTCACCGGGGCATCCGGCCTGGCGGTCACGATCCCGGATCCGGTCCGACCTGCTGGGTTTCCTCGCCGCGCCCGGCGGCGAGATCGAGCTGTGGGCGTGGATCGCCGCCTACGACCATGTGGCCGTGTGTCAGCTGTGGGGCTCGATGCCCGCTCTGCCGCGGGCACTGCCCCGGTTCACCCGTGAGCTGCGGCAACGCTGGGAGGACGCCGGGCGGCCGGCCCTGCCGCCGCCCACGTCGGATGCGCACGACGCATTGGCCGACGCCCGTTTGAACCTGCTCCGTTGGCGCGCGATCGAAGTGGCGATGGACTCGCGCGCGGCCGGAGCGGTGACGTGACTGCTAAGTGACTGGGTCTGTCGTCGTGACTGGATCTGTCGTCCGAGGATCTACGAGAAGATGGGGCTGTGGTGGCCGGCCGCACCCAGCGCTGATGCGACGAGCGTTGCGCAAGGCGCGGCCGGCCACCAGGACGTCACGTGAAGATGCTGACCCCGCCCGGTCCGACGAGCAGGCCGACGATGATGAGCACGATGCCCCACAGCAGCTGCCTGCGCACGATCGCGAAAATGCCGGCGACGACGAGAACAACGGCCAGGATCCACAGGATGGTTGCCATGGCGACGGAATGCCCGGTGCTGTCCTCTGTGGAATCGGGCCATTCGGGTGACAGGGCGAACGGCGATCTAGGCTGTTCGCGGTGATAAGGATGTCGGTGGCACGACCGCTTACCCTTGGCCTGTGAACTGGACCGTCGACGCCCCGGTCGAAGTACTGCCCGAACTGCCCCCACTGCCCGGCCCGCTGCGGGCCCGGCTGGACGACGCGCTGGCCCGCCCGGCGGCGCAGCAGCCGGAGTGGCCCGATGCCGAGCACGTCGCGCATGTGCGCACCGTGCTCGAGAGCGTGCCCCCGGTGACCCTGCCGCCGGAGGTGGACCGGCTGCAGGAACGGTTGGCGGCGGTCGCCCGCGGGGAGGCATTCCTGCTCCAGGGCGGCGACTGCGCCGAGACGTTCATCGACAACACCGAGCCGCACATCCGGTCCACCATCCGGACCCTGCTGCAGATGGCCATCGTCCTGACCTACGGCGCCTCGCTTCCGGTCGTCAAGGTCGGTCGGATCGCCGGGCAGTACGCCAAGCCGCGCAGCGCCCCGACTGATGCACAGGGGTTGCCGAGCTACCGGGGCGACATCGTCAACGCTGTGACGCCGCACCCGGCCGCCCGGATCCCCGATCCGTCCCGGATGGTGCGGGCCTACGCCAACGCGGGTGCGGCGATGAACCTGGTGCGCGCGCTCACCGCGACCGGCATGGCCGACCTCACGATGGTGCACGACTGGAACAAGGACTTCGTCCGCACCTCGCCGGCCGGGGCCCGCTTCGAGGCCGTCGCGGCCGAGATCGAGCGTGCCCTGCGGTTCATGGACGCGTGCGGGGTGGACGACCACAACCTGCACAGCGTGGAGTTCTACGCCTCCCACGAGGCGCTGCTGCTGGACTACGAGCGGGCGATGCTGCGGCTGGACACGACCCACAAGGAGCCACGGCTCTACGACCTGTCAGCGCATTTCCTGTGGGTCGGCGAGCGCACCCGCCAGCTGGAGGGCGCCCACATCGCCTTCGCCGAGCTGCTGTCCAACCCGATCGGCCTCAAGATCGGCCCGAGCACCACGCCCGAGCAGGCCGTCGAGTACGTGCACCGGCTCGACCCGCACGGGCGGCCGGGCCGGTTGACGCTGGTCAGCCGGATGGGCAACAGCAAGGTGCGCGACACGCTTCCGCCGATCGTCGAGAAGGTCGAGGCGTCCGGACACAAGGTCATCTGGCAGTGCGATCCGATGCACGGCAACACCGTCGAGTCGACCACCGGGTACAAGACCCGCCATTTCGACCGGATCGTGGACGAGGTGCAGGGCTTCTTCGAGGTGCACCGGCTGCTGGGCACCCATCCCGGTGGGATCCACGTCGAGGTCACCGGCGAGGACGTCACCGAGTGCATGGGCGGCGCCCAGGACATCACCGACCTCGATCTTGCCGGCCGCTACGACACGGCATGTGACCCGCGGCTGAACACCCAGCAGTCCCTCGAGCTGGCCTTCCTCGTCGCCGAGATGCTCCGCGGCTGACCTACGGGGTGCCGTCCGGCTCCTCCTCGGGTCGGACGACCCTCGGGAGTCGGTGCGTCGAGGTGGTACCAGAACGCGACGATGCGGATCACGAAGCAGAGCAGCGCGGCCCCGATCGCGACCGGGGCGCCGCCCCACCCGGCCAGCTCGGCGGCGACCACCACGGCGGCCCCGATCAAGGCCGGGGTGGCGTAGAGGCCGCGGTGCAGCACGTCCGGGACCCTTCGGATCAACACGTCCCTGATCGTCCCGCCGCCGACCGCCGTCACCCCGCCGAGGATGATCGCCTGCCCCGGGCCCAGACCGTAGGCGAGCGCCTTGAGCGCCCCGTTCACCGCGAACAGGGCGAGGCCGGCCGCGTCGAGCAGCTCGATCGGGACCGCCAGCCGGTCCAGCCTGCGGCTGAGGAAGAACGCGAGCAGTCCGCCCGCGGCAGCTACCGCGAGGTAACGCCAGTCGGAGAACGTGGCGGGCGGCACCGCGCCCAGCAGCAGGTCGCGCAGCACCCCGCCGCCGATCGCCGTGATCGTGGCGAGAGTGAGCACTCCGACGATGTCGATCCGGACCCGGCGCACCGCGGTCAGCGCGCCGTTCAGCGCGAAGGCGAACGTGCCGGCGAGGTCGAGCACGAGCAGCAGGACATCGGTCGGCATTGCCGGTGGTGGCCTAGAGGGTGGTGAGCACGATGGTCGTGCCCCGATCGACCAGCGAGCCGGCCCCGTGGTCCTGACCGATGACCCGGTCCCGCCGCCGGTCGAGGCCGAACCGGGAGTCCCGGTCCACCTCCAGCCCGAGTTCCTCGAGCTGGTCGCGCGCCTCGTCGAACTGCTTGCCGATCAACATCGGCACCCGGACCTGGTCGGACTGATCGGGCTGGTCGGACTCAGGGCCCTTGCTCAGGACGAGCCGCACGGCGGAGCCACGGGACAGCTCGGTTCCGGCGCCGGGCTCGGTGCGGATCACCGTGCCGTCCGGCACCGAATCGCTGTACTCCGCGTCGTCGCGGTCGCTGGTCGGGTCGAAACCGGCCGACTTGACGATCTCCTCGGCCGCGTCGAGGGCCGTTCCGGCGGGCACGGTGGGGACGGTGGGTGGACCGGTCGCCACCGTCAGGGTCACGACGCTGCCGCGCAGCAGCCTGGCGCCGGTGGACTGGTCGCTCGCCGTCACCTCACCGGCGGCGGCGTTGTCGTCGTCAGCCATGACGCTGGTCGCGACGAGGTCGGCCTGGGACAGTAGCTGCTGCGCCGCGGTCTCCTGCAGGCCGACGACGGTCGGCATCTCCGTCCAGCGGCCGGTGCCCAGCCACCACGCCACCGTGCCGATGAGCAGCGCGAGCACAACGATCACGGCCGTCCAGGCGCTGAAGACCCACCGGCTGCGCCGCCGCGCCTGCAGGTGGGGAGGCGGGCCGGTGGATGCGGTGGTGTCCGGATCGGGGCGGATCATCGTGCGAGTGCCGCCCGGGCCGGCGCCCACGGCGGCCGGTGTTGCGGGGAGACGGGGGTGCTGCATCGGTGGTTGGGACGACCGACCGGGTTCGGAGGGAACGGTCGGCGGCTCGACCGCGGCCTGCGGCGGCGGAACGGGCACCGGCACGGACGGAATCTCCAGCTGCTCGGCCACCCTGCGGAGCTCGATCAGCATCGCGCCTGCGTCGGCCGGACGGGCCGCCGGATCGCGGCGGGTGGCGCGGCGGACCACCTCGTCCAGCTCCGGCGGGACGTCGCCCGCGATCACGGACGGCGCCGGGACGTCGGAGTTCACGTGCCGGTAGGCCACCGAGATCGCGGTGTCGCCGGTGTAGGGCGGCTCCCCGACCAGCAGCTCGTAGAGCAGCACGCCGGCCGCGTAGACGTCGCTGCGGGCGTCGGCTGCTCCGGTCTCGACCTGCTCGGGGGACAGGTACGCGACCGTCCCCATGATCATCCCGACGTGGCTGGTGCCGGCCTGGGCGGAGGCCGTGACCAGCCCGAAGTCGGCCACCTTCACCTCGCCCGCGCCGCTGATCAGCACGTTCTCCGGCTTGACGTCGCGGTGCACGAGGCCGAGGCGGTGCGCCTCGGCGAGCCCGGCCAGCACCGGCTCCAGCACCGCGACCGCGGCCGGCACCCCGATCGCGCCCCGCGATCGCGAGCACCTCGCGCAGGGTGCCGCCTTCCACCAGCTCCATCACCAGGAACGTGACAGGGCCGTCGACGCCCGCGCACTCGCCCTGGTCGTACACGTCCACGACGGCGGGATGGTCGATGCGCGCCGCGGATCGGGCCTCGCGCTCGAACCGCATCCGGAAGACCGGGTCGGCGGCGAGCTGCGAGTCCATGATCTTGACGGCGACCGGGCGGTCCAGCCGGGTGTCCACGCCGCGGTAGACGGTGGACATACCGCCGCGGGCGATGACCGATCCCAGCCGGTAGCGCGCGTCGAGCAGCGCAGCCGGCGGTGCGTTCACGAGTGCGACGGTACCGCCCGCACCAAGTGGTGCCGGAGCTGCCGCGCCTGTGGCATCGTATCGGCCTGTGAATGAGGTGTTCGAACTGTCCGAGGATGTGGCGATGCTGCCGGCCGCGGAAGCCGCCAGGCTGCTGTCGCTTCCGGTGTCCCGGATCAACCAACTGGTGCGCGACGGTCAGCTGCTCGCCATCCGGCGCAGCGGCGAGCTGCTGGTGCCGGCCGACTTCCTCGACGGATCGGCCGTGGTCAAGGGCCTGCCCGGAACGATCACGCTGCTGCGGGATGGCGGCTACTCCGACACCGACATCCTGCGCTGGCTGTTCGCCGACGAGGACACGCTGCCGAGCACCCCGATCGCCTCGCTGCGCGCCGGTCGGCACCGGGAGGTCAAGCGTCGCGCCCAGCTGATGGCGTTCTGACGTCCGAGACCGGGTCAGCTACGGGCCCTGCGGGCGGCGACGGCTCGGACGAGGCCGGGCAGCGCCACCGCCGCCCGGCGCCGGATCGGCACCGCCACCCGGCGGTGCAGCACCGCGTGGTCGGCCGCCTCGATCTCGTCGAGGATGCCGTGGTAGAGGGTGAACGCGCAGCTCACACACGCCCTGGATACCGGCTCGAGCATCGCGATCCCGGGCTCGGCCCGCCGGTAGACCGCCCGGGTGTGAGCGACGAGGTGGGTGAGCGCTCGCCGCACCCGGTTGTCGGGAAGCCGATTCAGCCGACACCACGCCAGAAGCTCGCGGTCCACGCCGAACGCGGCGAGCTCGTCGGCTGGCAGGTACACGCGGCCGCGGTCGAGGTCCTCACCGACGTCACGCAGGAAGTTCGTGAGCTGGAACGCGACGCCGAGCTCCGCCGCATGCGGCTCGGCCATCGATCGCGGCACCGTCGTACCCAGGACGGGTAGCATCTGCAGCCCGATCACCGCCGCCGAGCCGTGCATGTACACGCCCAGCTCGTCGAACGTGGCGTAGCCGGTGACGTGGGTGTCCATCCGCATCGAGGTCAGGAAATCGGCGAAATGCCGGTGCTCGATGCCGTAGCGCCGGGCGGTGTCGGCCACCGCCGCGAGCACCGGCAACCGGGTCCGTTCACCGGCCAGGGCCCTGGCCAGCTCGGTGGCCAGCGCTTGCAGCTCAGCGGCCTTCGCGGCCGGCGGCCGGTCGTCCCCCAGATCATCGACGATCTCGTCGGCGTAGCGGGCGAAGCCGTACAGCGCGTGCACCGCGGGCCGGCGCGCGCGGGGCAGCAGCCGGGTGGCCAGGAAGTAGGTGCGGCCGTGTTGGGCGTTCAGCCTGCGACAGGCCGTGTACGCGGCTCGAAGTTCCGGATCGGTGATCCCGGCGGCGTCGAGCTCAGCCCGCCCGGTGCTCGGCACCGGCTGCGGTGTGCGGGCCCCCGCCCGGCGAGCCGCCGGCGGAGGTCGCGGCTGCGGGGGCGGCGGCCGCGGGGGCGGTGGGCGGTGCGGTCGAGCCCGGGGAGGTCTCCGGATCGGGGCGCCCGGGGTGCGGCCCGGCGACGGCCGGCCGGCCGCGCAGCCGCAGCGGATCCGGGTACACCAGTGAGACCGCGGCGAGCAGGGCCATCAGGCCGCAGCCGAACAGGTACGGGAAGTTGTAGAGGGCGTCCTCGCCGCTCGGGTAGTAGACGATCACCAGCATCAGCGAGACGAAGGTCGCGAACACCAGCGCGACCCGCGACCACGCTGCGGCGGCCACCAGTGCCATACCCCAGCTCAGGTACCAGGGCAGAGTGGCCGGGGAGAGCACGGCGACGGCGAGCAGCACCAAGCCGGCCCGGCGGACGGCGTCCGGCCCGCCCTCCCGGGCCGCCCACCACTGCCGCCAGGCGAACCAGAGGAGCAGGCCGCCGCCGATGACCCGGGCCACGTTGATGAACGGCTGCTTGGGCACGGCGGCAATGGAGTTGACGACCGTGTGCAGGAACTCGCCGACCCCGGTGGGGACGGACATCCAGTTCACGATCATCGAGGGTGCGCTGAGCGCGGGCAGCCAGCCCAGCCCGACGCCGGCGGCAAGCGTGCAGGCGGCGAACACCACCACGAACACCCCGACGCCGTACGCCGTGGCCCGGGCGATCCGCGAGCGCAGCGGACCCGACAGCTGGCCGGCCCACACCAGCACCAGGAACGGCAGGGCGACCGCGGCGCTCGCCTTGATCGCCATGGCCGCGGTGACCAGCGCGATCCCGCCGGCCGGGATCCCGCGAAGGGCTATGAGGGAACCGGCGGCGAGCAGCCCGACCACGAGCAGGTCGTTGTGCCCTCCCCCAACCATGTGGATCACCATCATCGGGTTGGCGACCGCGACCCACATCGCAACCGACACCCGCCCGCCCAGCCTGCGGGTGAGCTCCGGCAACGCCCAGACGAACAGCACCAGTCCGAGCACCAGCGTCAACCGCATCAGCACGATGCCGAGGACGATGTTGTCGCCGATCAGCCAGGCGACCGACTTGGCCATCAGGATGAACAGCGGACCGTAGGGGGCCGGGGTGTCCTGCCAGAAGTAGTGCACGTTGTCGGTGAAGATCCCCGTCATCGCCTCCGGGCCGACCGCGTACGGGTCGAAGCCGGCCAGCGGCAGGGCACCCTGGGCGAGATAGCTGAAGACGTCCCGGGTGAACAGCGGCGGCGAGAACAGGGTCGGCGCCATCCAGATCAGCGCGGTGGTCAGCACCCCCCGCCCGCCGACGCGCCGGGCGAGCACCTCGCGGCCCAGTCGGACCCACGCCCACGCCATCAGCCCGACGCCGATATAGATCATCCAGCCGGCCAGGTCGCGGCCGTGCCCGTAGCGCCAGAACCCGATCACGGAGTTCGTCAGCAGCGGATCCCTGACCAGCACGCCGCCCGCTCCGAAGGCCCCGACGACCATCATCAGCGAGGCGAGCAACCCGAGCAGCAGCGGTCCGCGCGGGGGAGCGCCCAGCCGGGCTCCCCATGTCCTTGACGTCGCTCCACCAGGAGGTGTCCCGCCGCCGGGCGTGGCAGCTCCCGGCGCCCCGGCAGAACCCGCAGGGGCATCGGGGCGAGAGGCGTCCTCGGGGGCGTTCGGCGGGGCCGCACCCTCGACCGTTGATGGTGGCTTCATGACGCGACCTATGTTCCCACGGCCCGTCCGCGGGTGTGCTGGGTACCCTGCGCGCTCATACCGCCAGCCCGGTGATCCGCTGCGCGGCGAGCCGCCCGGAGATCAGCACCGGCGGAATCCCCACGCCAGGGGTGGTGCCGCAGCCCGCGAGCACCACGTTGTCCAGACCGCGGACGACATTCCGGGGCCGGAACGGTCCGGTCTGGCCGACGGTGTGCGCGAGCGCGAAGGGGGTGCCCGCCGTGAGCCCTTCCGCGGCCCAGTCGGTCGGGGTGACCAACCGGCTCACCTCGATGTCGCCTGCGATGTCGGTCAGACCCGGATGACCGCGAGCGGCCAGTGCATCGAGCAGCTGGTCGCGGTAGCGCGGCCCGAACTCGGTCCAGTCGATCGCGCCTCGTTCGGTGTTCGGGCACGGGGCCAGCACGAACAGCAGGTCGGCCCCCGGCGGGGCCAGACCGGGGTCGGTGGCGGTCGGCCTGGTCACCAGCAGCGACGGATCGCTCATCGGCAGGCCGCGGTCGATGATCTCCCGGAAGGTGTTCCGCCACGCGGCCCCGAAGGAGATCGTGTGGTGCGCCAGCTCGGGCCGAGCTCGGCCGAGGCCGGCGTGCAGCACGACCGCGCTCGGGGAACGGCGCAGCGGTAACACGCGCCGGGGCGCCCGGCCGATCATCCGGTAGCAGGCGGCGAGATCGGCGCTGAGCACCACGGCATCGGCCTCGATGCGGTCCACGTGCTCCCGTCCGGGCGGTCCGTCCGGGTCGGACGCGCGGTGCCGGACCGCGGTGACGCGCCCGCCGGAGCGCTGCAGCCCGGTCACGGTGCGGCCGTAGTGGATCTCGGCACCGGCGGCGACCGCGGCGTCGGCGAGCGCCTGCCCGACCTGCCGCATCCCGCCCCGCGGGAAGAAGACGCCACGCACGGTGTCCATGTAGGCGATCACGCCATAGGCGGCAAGCGCCCGTTCCGGCGGCACCCCGGCGTAGAGGGCCTGGAAGGAGAAGATCCGCTGCAGCCGCTCGTCGGGCAGGAACCGGGCCACCCGCGACCCGAGCCTGCCGAACCCACCCAGTCGGGCCAGCCGCAGCAGGTCGGGACCCACGAGATCGAGCGGGGAGTCGAAGTTCGCGCCGATGAACGTGTCGATCTCGGCCGCGTACAGCCGGGTGAGCCAGCTCCGCAGCTGCTGGTAGCCGGCGGCGGCGTCCGGACCACAGGTTCGCCGCACCTCGGCCTCCATCGCCTCGGCGTCGGAGTGCACGTCGATCGTGGAGCCGTCGGCGAAGTGGGCACGGTAACCGGGATCGAGCTCGACGAGGTCGAGCCGGCCGGCGCTGCGCTCGCCGACCGCGGCGAAGGTGTCGTCGAGCAGCTCGGGCATCGTCAGCACGGTGGGCCCGGTGTCGATCTGATACCGACCGCGCTCGGTGTGCAGGTCGAGCCGGCCGGCTCGGCCGCCGGGATGGCCGGCGCGCTCGAGCACCGTCACCCGCCGGCCCGCGCCGAGCAGGTGCAACGCGGCGGACAACCCGGCGAACCCGGCCCCGACGACGACCACGTGGTCGGTCCGGCCGCCGACCGTCGCCCCGCTTCGCCGTCGTACCCGCCTGTTCGTCCCGATCCCGGTCACCGCATCCGGGTGGTGGCGGCGATCGCCAGCTCCGCCAGCTGCGCACCGGCCGGCTCGGCGATGGCGACCCCGGCCAGCGCGTCGAGGCCTGAGTCGGTGAGTTCGGCGATCCGCTGCTCCACGGCCTGCACGGCACCGAGCTCGGTGAGCAGCTCCCGTATCCGGTCCAGCGTGGCCGAATCGAGATCGGGATCGCCCACCGCGTGGTCGATGGCCGCCACCGCGGCCCCGCGCCCGCCCGATTCTGCCCGTTCGGTGGCGATCGCCAGCAGCAGCGTGCGCTTGCCCTCACGCAGATCGTCGCCTGCCGGCTTGCCGGTGACGGCGGGATCGCCGAAGACCCCCAGCAGGTCGTCGCGCAACTGGAACGCGATGCCCACATCGGCACCGAAACGCCGGTAGGCCGCAACCAGCTCCGGGCCGGCGTCGGCGATCGCGGCGCCGAGATGCAGCGGCCGTTCCACGGTGTAGGCGGCGGTCTTGTACCGGTCGATCTGCAGGGCAGCGCGTGTCGAGCGGTCGCCGGTGCACTGGTGCAGGACGTCGAGGTACTGGCCACCCAACACCTCGGTGCGCATGGCCTCCCACGGACGCGCGGCGCGCGACAACGCATCCGCGCTGAGTCCGGCGGCGCGCAGCATGTCGTCGGCCCAGGACAGCGCGATGTCCCCGAGCAGGACGGCCGCGGCCGTCCCGAACCGGGCCGCCGATCCGCGCCAGCCGGCTTCGACGTGCCGCCGGGCGAACTGCACGTGCACGGTCGGGCGGCCGCGCCGGGTTGCCGAGCCGTCCATCAGGTCGTCGTGGATGAGTGCGCACGCCTGGATCAGCTCGAGCGCGCTGATGGCCCGGATCACGGCCGCCGCCTCGGGTGCGTCCGGTGTACCGCCCGCCCCTCGCCAACCCCACCAGGCGAACGTCGGACGGATCCGCTTCCCACCGCAGAGGACGAACTCGTCGAGCGCCATGACGGCCTCGGCGAACTGCGGATCGACGGCCAGCGTGTCGGCGCGCCGCGCCTGCAGGAAGGCGCGCAACGCCGTCTCGACGCTCGTGGTGAGAACGGCGTTCGTCGCCGGTGCGGCCGGCCCGGCGTCGGTGGCGGTGTCGACGGCGTCGACGCGGGTCACCGCGCGTGCCGGGCGGCGCGGGATCGGGGGAGAGGCTCTACAAGCACCACCCGAGGGTATCGACCCTGCCGGAGTCCGGCGCGCTGACGCTGCGTACGCACGTACGATTGCCCGCGTGAAGATCACCCAACGGATCAGCGGCGAGCGTCCCGTCTTCTCGGTGGAGTTCTTCCCCCCGAAGGACGCGGCGGGCGAGGCCGAGCTGTGGCGGGCGATCCGCAGGTTGGAGCCGATGGATCCGGCTTTCGTGTCGGTCACCTACGGAGCAGGTGGATCGAGCAGGGACCGGACGATCCGCACCACGGCGCGGATCGCCACCGACACCACGCTCGTGCCGATGGCGCACCTGACGGCCGTCGCGCACCCGGTGTCCGAGCTGCGCCAGGTGATCGGCGCCTATGCGGCCGCCGGCATCTCGAACGTGCTCGCCGTGCGCGGCGACCCCACCGGCGACCCGCTCGGCGAGTGGATCCCCCATCCGGAGGGGCTCAGCTACGCCGAGGAGCTGGTGCGGCTCGTACGCAGGCTCGGAGACTTCTGCGTCGGGGTGGCCGCCTTTCCCTACGGCCACCCTCGCTCGGCCGACCTCGACTCCGACTTCACCCGGCTGCTGGCCAAGATCCGGGCCGGCGCCGATTTCGCGATCAGCCAGCTCTTCCTCGAACCCGAAGGATTCCTGCGGCTGCGTGATCGGCTGGTCGCCGCGGGCTGCGACGTGCCGCTGCTGCCCGGGATCATGCCGCTGACCACGGTCCGGACCCTGCACCGCGGTCCGGAGCTCTCGGGTGCGCCGTTGCCGGCCGATCTGCGGCAGCGGATGGAGCCGTTCGCCGACGACCCGGCGGCGTTCCGGTCCGCGGGGATGGACGTCACCACGGAGCTGTGTGCGCGGCTGCTCGCCGAGGGCGTCCGCGGGCTGCACTTCTACACGCTCAACCGCTCGACCGCGACGGCCGAGCTGGTGCAGCGACTCGGCCTCGACGCGGGTCGGCCGGCTGCCGTCAGCGCGTCGTCGGCCTGACCGGCGGATTCCGCGAGTACCGGGCGTACCAGACCGTGCCGGCGGACGCGATCGCCACGATCGTCCCGAGCAAGATCGTCCAGTTCAGCGGTGACGGCGCGTTGGGATCGTCGTAGGCGACCACCGCCGAGAACTCGGCGACCTCGCTTGCGGTGAACGTCCAGCTCACCGTGCCGGAGTCGGTCTCGCCGTTGGTCTCCAGCACGTCGCCGGGGAAGCTGATCTTGAGCTGGAAATCGGCGCGATCGGCCGAGACCTGGGTCAGATCGACCTTGCCGGCGACCTGGACCCGGTTCCCGGCGCGGCGGATCTCCATCTGGATCCCGTCGCCGGCCGGACCCGCCAGCTGGTGCAGCAGACCGAGCTGCTCGAACGTGAGGCCGGAGAAGCGCAGCACGGATCCGGTGTAGCCGTCCTGCCGATACGGCGTGACGTCCACCTCGGACTCGAGCTCTGGCGGCACGGTGATGGCAGGGCCGGTGTCGTCGGCGCTCTTCTCCGGGGTGGCGATCACGATCTCCCCGATGACCGTGTCGTCGGGTTGCACAGCGAGCGCGGTGCGTACCCGGGCGCAGCCGCCGAGCCCGGTGCCGACCACGATCAGAACGAGGAGCAGCGTGAGGAGGCTACGGATCGACGGCACCGGCCCATCGTGCCACCGGGGTCCGACATCCTTCCCGCCGCCACGCACGCTCAGCCGGGGGTCGTGGGGGCCGGGGCCAGCGGCAGTTCGCGGCCCAGCACGGCGAACGGGCGGAAGTCACCGGTGAATCGATGATCCCGCAGGACGTCGCGGAACTCGAGGCGGCGGTAGAGCTGCCAGGCCCGACCCGGCGGCCGATCTCCGTACTCCGGGGTGGACAGCAAGACCCTGGAGCGGTCGGTGCCGGCCAGCAGGGCCCGCAGCAGCCCTTCGCCGAGACCGTGGCCCTGCGCGTCCGGACGGACATGCAGCTCGGTGAGCTCGAAGTAGTCGTGCAGCCACAGCCGGGAATCGGGATCGGCCGCACGCAGCCCGCGACGGACCTCCTCGAACCACCACTGCCCCGGTCCACCCGCGTAGCCGTAGGCGATGCCCAGCAGCCCGTCGGTGGTGTCGAGCCAGCCGACGGCCCGCCAGCCCGGCCTGTTCAGGTGTTCGAGCCACAGGGTGCGGCGCTGCCGCGCCGTGCCCGGTGGATAGCCCATCGCGCTGACGTAGATGTGCAGCGCCTCGGCCAGCCGCGCGGTGAGCTGCTCCGCGCCGAGCTCGACGAGCCGGTACGCCGGGGCCCTGGTCACCGGTCCATCTCACCACGCCTACCGGCTGCCGTCGCCCCCACGCGGCGGCGGTGAACTCACCAGGACGCCGACTTGACGGGACGCGCACGGCGCGCTGTACTGGACAGGGATCGAACATGTGTTCGATCTACGCGGGCCCGGTCGGTGGGACGAGGGAAGCGTCCTGCCGCCGGGTACGCCGGGTCCGGCAGTCTCCGAGGAGGTATGGCGTGAACGCGTTCGGCCGGGTGTTCGGTTCCCGCCAACCGACTCCGATACAGGTCCGCTGGCAGGACGGCGAGCCAGTCGAGTTCCAGAGCAGGCCGGTGCGCCGCGGGCCGCGCTACCTGATCACCGACGTGCGGGAGCGGTGGATCGAGGAATCACCGTGGCCGTTCCCGTCCCCGATGCCGGTCGGCGGCGACCGGATGCGGTGCTGGCGGGTGGTCGCGCGCTCGGCGGGCGAGCCGGATGCCCCCGCCCGCGAGTTCGTGCTGCGGATGCGGGCCGGCCCCGGCGTCTGGGATCTCGTCCGCGTCGCGGACTGAGGCCGACGTTGCGCGCGGCAATCGAGAGGAGATGAGCATGACCATCACCACCAGCGCACCCCTGCCGGTAGCGGCGGCCCCCACCTCCCGTTCGGCCATCGGGCTGCTCCGGCAGGCGGCCGACGGGCTTGCCGAGGCGCACCGCGAGCCGGACCCGCTACAGCGTTACCCGTTGGCCTACCTCGCGGCGCTGCGGGCCGCGGCTGCGGTGCTGGCCGTCCGCGCCCGGCCGCAGCCGCGACGCGGTCGCACCCGAAACGTGTGGCAGCTGCTGGCTGTCGTTGCCCCCGAGCTGGGCGAATGGGCGGCGTTCTTCGCCTCCTGCTCCGACACCAGGGCGGCCGCCGAGGCCGGGATCTCGCGGTTCGTCGGCCGCCGCGATGCCGACGACATGCTGCGGCAGGCGGAGCAGTTCGTCGGGCTGGTGGGGTCGGTGGTGCCACTTCGTTGACCGCGGTCTGCGCCCACTCCGCCTCGGGCGGTCAGCCGGTGGCGGGTGGCCCCTTCGTCGAGCTGCTCTCCCTGCGGGTCCGGTCGCTGCGCAGCACGCGGCCGAGGAGCAGCGTGAACACAGCGGAGGCCTCCCGGGCGCCCGGCGTGTCCCAGCGCTGGATGGGCAGGCATGCCCCCTGAGCCTGCTGGATCGCGGAGCGGTCGGGCAGCACGCCGGTGAGCACCAACGGGCCGAAGAGCTCGCGGAGCTCGGCGATCCGGAACTCGTGCTCGGTATTGCGCGGGCGAACCCGATTCACGAACACGCCGAGCGGCTGCAGGTCGGGATTTCCGCGCTGCCGCTCGGTCTGCACCGCGTCGAAGGCGCGTTGCACCCCGGACACGGCGAACATCGTCGGATCGGTCACGAGCACGGCGCGGTGGGAAGCGGCCAGCGCGCTGCGGGTGAGCTGGCCGAGCGACGGCGGGCAGTCCACGATGATCAGCCGGTACGGCTCGTCAGCGCTCGAATCGGCGGAGGGTTTCGCGTCCTCCTTGCGGACCGGGCTCCCGTTCCCGCGAGGGTCCACGACGTCACCGCCGAGCCGGCGCAGCGCCCTGGACAGCCGCTGCAGCTGCTTGGCGCTGGGTTCCGGGTGGTTGTGTCGCTCGGCCTGCTCCGCGCCCACCAGTACGTCGAGACCGTCGCCCCAGCCGCTCGGCGCGATCGCGCGGCGCACCATCGAGCGCGTCGGCTCGTCCAGCACGTCGGCGATGGTGGCGGTGGTGGGGCCCGGGTCGAGCGCGATCGTGGCGTTGGCCTGCGGGTCGAGGTCCACCACCAGTGCGCGCATACCGTGTTGCAACGCGGCGCCGGCGAGCCCGAGGGCCACCGTCGTCTTACCGACTCCGCCCTTCAAGCTCAATGTGGCGACGACCTGCACGGCCAGCAACCTACCCCCCGGACGACACACCCGGAGGCCCGGTCTGAGGCAGGCGAGGAGAACCCGTGGGCCGTGGGCGTCGGGCACGGCCTAGGCTGCGCCCGTGGAGGCACGGACCGTGGGTGCGGGCGCCGGACTGTCCGCGGGCGCGGGTCCTGTGTACCGGGCACTTGCCGCCGAGGTCGATCGGTTGCGGGCCGGCCGGCCGGGCCATCGCCCCAGGGTCCTCGATGTCGGTGGCGGCAGCGGGGCGTGGGCCGTGCCCCTTGCCCGTCTCGGATGTGCGGTCATGGTTGTCGACAACAGCCCCAACGCGCTGGCCGCCCTGCAGCGGCGCGCGCGCGACGCCGGCGTGGACGAGCTGGTGACGCCGGTCCAGGGCGATGTCGACGCGCTGGCCGAGGCTGCCCCGGCGAACGGGGCCGACCTGGTGCTCGGGCACGGGCTGCTCGAGGTGATCGACGACGCCGTGGCCGGTGTGGCCGCGCTGTCGCTGGCCACCGCGCCCCGTGGGGTCGTGTCGGTGCTGGTCGCCGGCAGGTATGCGGCCGTGCTCGGGCGGGCGATCGGTGGCCGGCTCGCCGAAGCACGGGCACTGCTCACCGACCCGGACGGTCGACTCGGTCCGCATGACGCGTTGCGCAGGCGGTTGGACGCTGCCGGCCTGCGCGTCCTGCTCGAATCCGGCGGGCTCCGGGTCGAGCTCCTGCAGGGCGACGGCGTGCTGGAGGGTTGGGTGCCCGGCTCGGTGCGCGACGGCGGTCCGGCGGCCGCGGTCGCCGTCGCCGAGCTGGAGGAGCTGGCGGGCGCGGCGGCCCCGTTGCGGGATGTGGCGATGCGGTTGCACGCGCTTGCCGGCGACCGGATCGGCTAGCTCAGTGAGCACGGTCGTTGTCGCGTGGTCGCGAGTTCGGGTCTGACCAGTTCGAACCAGAGTTGGGGGTCGGGTGGTCGGGCTCCGGGGTTCTCGCGAGGGCTGGGAGCGGAGTCCGAGGGGCTGACGGAGTCCGAGGGCACGGTGGCCTGAGCTCCGATGCCCGCTGAGCGGCGAGCTCACATCCGGCGCCACGGGCTGCCGGAACCTCCGTCCGGTGCGCCGGAGCGCGACGGAACTGTGTTCGACGGCGCGATTGATGTCACACACAGTTTGGGTTCGTCACACACAGGCTGTTGCCTGGATGCGAGCGGTCTCCGGTGTGTGCGGGCCGCGGGTTCCGAGCCGCCGGCTCTGGATCGGCGCTTCCGGGCCGCTCGCTCGTCCGCGACCGTCGACGGCGATCGGCCCACCGTCACGTGCTGTTCGGCGGCACGTACACCAACGATCAGCGGATGAGGCCGGTTGTCACCCCGATTGCGGTGCAGATCACACCCGTCCACGCGCTGATCGGAGAAGATCGACCCTTCCGCTTGACGAGTCCGGCTAGTCGCCGGGCCCAAGGACTCGTATCCTCTGCACTAGACGCCCACTCCCGGGCGCTCGTCGCGTCGTTCCGGCACCATGGAAGATGACCCGACAGGATGACCCAGTGCCGGAGGCGAAGCCATGCCCCTCTCCGAGCACGAGCAGCGTCTGCTCGAACAGATCGAGCGCGCTCTCTACGCCGAGGACCCGAAGTTCGCATCCACCGTCCGCGGCGGAAGACTGCGCAAACCGACCCGCAGACGCCGACTCCAAGGTGTCGCCGTCTTCGTGGTCGGCCTGGTGCTGCTCGTCGTCGGAGTCGCCGTACCGCAGCTGTGGTTGGCCTCCAGCTTCCCCGTGCTCTCCGTAGTCGGCTTCCTGGTCATGCTGGGCGGTGCCGTGGTCGCGGTGACCTCCGTTGGCGCCGGCAACCAGCCTGCTCGCCCGGCGAAGAGCGCGGAAGCGGACAAGAACCGTTTCACCGGCCGGATGGAGGAGCGCTTCCGTCGCCGGTTTGAGCAGGAGTAGCCGCTCCCACTGCTCATCATCATCACCACCACCGCCGCTGTCCCGGGCCTGCCTGGGTGGCGGCGGTTCGTGTCTCGGGCGGGGTCGACTACGGGCGGGGTGACTACGGGCGGGGTGACTACGGGCGGGTCAGCGTCGAGCGGGGCAGCAGCCGGGCTCGCACCGACATCGGGCTGCCCGCGACGATGCCGGCGTGCACCACCGCGACCGGACGGCTCAGCTCGTCCGCCTCTGGGTGCCGGCCGCCGTACCAGCTGGATTCGACGGCCCCGATCACGGTCCGCAGGCTTTGTTGTGCGTCGGGATCGAGGGCGTGGTCGCGCACCATCCGCCGGGCCGCGCCGCGCACGGTGTCGCTGGGCGGGCTGCGTACCCCACGATCGACGGATTCGGCCAGCAGCTCGCGCCAGCCCGCGTCCGCGGCCGGCGCTCCGCCCGCCGCCACCGTTGCGAGCCGGCGGCGGCGTTGCCGGGTCCGCAACGCGGCCGGTCCCAGCGCGACCGCGGCGAGCACGACGAGGACGGCCACCGGCCACGACACGCTCGCCGAGGTCCCGTCCGGTGTCGGCGCGGCGAGAGCCGGGGCGGATTGCTCGTCGAGCGGGACCGGAGCGGGTGCGGCGTCGCCGTCGACCGCCCGGCCCGGTCCGAGGTCGGGTTGCTGACCCGCATCGGGGGAGCCGACGCCCACGCCGCGGGCCTCCAGCACGTATTCGGGAGTGATCGTCCGACCGTCGGTGAGCGGCGTCGGGTCGAAGGTCACCCAACCGCTGCCGGGGAAATACGCCTCGACCCAGGCGTGCGCGTCGGAGGTGCGGATCGACCGGTAATCGCCGAAGTCGGTGCCGGCCGTGAACCCGACGGCGACCCGCGACGAGATGCCCACCGCGCGCAACATCACCGCCATCGCCGAGGCGAACTGCTCGCAGTACCCGGTGCGGCCGACGGTCAGGAACTCGAGAAGGGGGTCGTCACCGGCGCCTGGAGCGGTCTGCAAGCTGTAGTGGAACCCGGTGCCCGGCCCGGTGAAGAAGTCCTGCAGCGCCATCGCCCGATCGAAGTTCGTCTCCCGGCCCGCCACGATCTGTCGCGCGAGCTCGAGCACGCGCCGGTCCACGCCGAGCACGCTGCGGTACTCCGGGCCGGCGCCAGAGGCGTTGCCCGCCTCCCGGAGCGCGGCTGCGGTCGGCCGGAGCAGCAGCGCCCGCTGCTGCCAGGCCTCCTCCTCGCGGGGCCGGACGGTGTACGCCGTCGCGCTGCGCCGGTCGTAGGACCACTGCCCGGCCGGGAGCCCCTCGACGACCAGCGGTTCGCCGAAGAGCGGGAGCCAGTAGTCCTGGAACGCCACGTTCTCGACCTGGACGTCCACCATGTCGCCAGGGGTCACGGGCTGCGGTTGCACCGGACCGGGCAAGGGCACACCGAGGGACGGCGGGCCGGCCCGCCAGCCGGCGCCGGACACGTACTCGTTCAGGGTGAGCGCGCGCACGTAGCTCGCCTGCCCGAGGCCGCGCACGCGCAACAGCTCGACCGAACTCGCGTCGGTCAGCTGGCCGCGCAGCGAGGTGAACGGGCTCAGCCCGATCGCGCTGCCGCCCCCGTTGCCCTCGAAGCGGCCTGCGGTGCCGATGAACCCGGCCCCGGAGCCGATTCCGACGGCGAGCAGAAGCGCGGCCGTGATCAGGGCGGCGCCCCCCGGTAGCCGCTGTAGTGCGGCGAGCCGGCCGGACGAGCGGCTCCGCGTGCGGTCGCCGGTGAGGAGCAACATCCCGTAGCCCGCGGCCGCGGCCACCACCATCGGCACCGGCAGGAGGTCGTCGGCCAACGCCGCAGGGATGGCGAAGACGGCCAGCAACGGCACGCCGGCCGCCGCGGGCGCCGCAGCACTCACCGCGGCCAGGTGGACGGCCACGGCGAGCAGTCCGAACGCGGCCGTCAGGAGCACCAGGATCTCCGGACCGGCCGGCACCGGGGCGATCCCGATGCTGATCTGCCGGCCGGCCCCGTTGATCAGCTCGCCGAGTGCTTCGAGCGCGGCCGGCCCGGGCAGCAGGCCCCACCGGCCGCCGTCGGTGAACAGGACGGTGAGCAGCACGAGGACCGCACCACATTGCCCGACGGCGACGACCGGCGCCGCACAGCGGTGCAGCAGGAGCCCGGTCAGCACGACGGCGGCCACGGCGCAGGCGGCGTAGCCGATCCAGCTCGTCCCCTGCACGACCGCCTCTACGGGCGCCCCGGCGAGCAGCACGGCCAGCCCGGCCAGGATTGCCCTGATCCACGGCAGACCCGTCCAGTACGCGCTCGTCCATGGCCGCCAGGCCGGTCCCGGCCGGCCCGGAGGAGCGGCCGCCCGCCCGCGCGGCAGCGTGATCACGGCATGCCCGCCGGCAGGTCACGGGAGGCGGCGCGGATCAGCTCGTCCCACACGGTTGCGGCGGTCGATCCGGTGCCGGCCACGGCGACCCGCCACCCCGACCGGCGAAGCGTCAGCGCGTGATCGACGCCGGGGCCCGGGCCATGGCCGGTGGGTGGACGGGCGGCCGGATCCCAGCCCGGCGTGTCCAGCAGCACGGCGAGGCCACCGGTCGCCTGGTGGGCCAGCAGCGCGTCCAGATCGCCGGGACCGGGCGCCCCCAGCACGGCGATGAGGTCGGTGTTGGGGCTCAGCCGGGGAGCGGCGAGATCACGCCGGGCGGACGGACGCACGGCGGCCAGTGCGTCGAGCAACGCCTCGACGCCGCCCGCCGCGCCCGGGCCGGAGAGTTCGACGCCGTCCTCCGTGACCAGTGAGACGGGGGCGCCGCGGCCGATCAGGTGAACGCAGATGCTGGCGGTGAGGCTGACGGCGAACTCGAGGCTGGAGCCGGCCCCGCGGCCGCGGTGCGCCGAGTCCCGCCGGTCCAGCACCACGGTGGTGCCGCCCCGCCACGGTCTTTCCTCCAGCCGCACCATGAGCTCGTCGTGCCGGGCCGTGCTGCGCCAGTGCACCCGGCGCAGCTCGTCGCCGTACCGGTAGGGCCGGACCAGCACGTCCGACGCTCCCTTGCCCTGATACGCGAGCGCAGCGCCCGAGGCGCCCTCGCCGGCACCGAACGAGGTGGGAAGGCCCCGCAGCGGCGCCACCCGCGGCAGCACCAGCAATCGGTCGGCCGCGGCGAGCTCGCGGGAGAACTCGGCGAGCCCGAGCGGGTCGGTGGCCCGGCCGAGGAGGGGGCCGATGCGGTGGACACCGCGCAGCATCGGACGCAGCGGGTAGTGCATGGTCGCTCCGGCCCGTCGCGGTAGGCGGTGCACGACGAACCGTGGCGGTGTGTCGGCGGCCGGCCCCGCCGCGTCCGGCACGTTGTCGGCGAGCCGCAGCACGCCGGGCAGCCCCCCGCCGCGGCACCGGACCTCGACCGTCACCGGATGGTCGACGGTGATCCGGGCGGCGGAGAGCGTGCGCTCCGCTCGCACCCGGCGGCGGGACAGCGACAGCAGTGCCAATGCGAGCAGTGGCAAGGTCAGAACGAAGATCCCGACCCGGAGCAGGTCCCGCTCGTCGAGGACCACCGCGCAAAGCGCCGTGGCCGCGCCGCCCGCCACCAGGCAGCGCCCCCTGGTGCTCAGCCCGAGGGTCCGGCCGGCGAGGCTGCGCATCGACGTCAGTAACCGGACCGGCCAGGCACCGGATGCCGACCGAGCAGGCCGCGGACCACCTCGGTGGCCGAGCGGCGGGCGGCAGCCGCCTCGGGGGAGAGCAGCAACCGGTGTGCCAGTACGGGCACCGCGACCGCCTGCACGTCGTCGGGTACGACATAGCCGCGGCCGGACAGCGCGGCCTGCGCCCTGGCCGTGCGGACCAGCTGCAAGGTGGCACGGGGAGAGGCGCCCAGCCGCAGGTCCGGGTGCCGGCGGGTGCTCCCGATCAGCTCCACGCAGTACTGCCGCACCTCGGGGCTCACGTGGACGTGGCGAACCGCTTCGACGACCGCACGCACCTGCCGGGCGTCCGCGACCGGCTGCAACGCCTCGAGCGGATCCCCGGCGGTGTGTTCGTCGACCATCGCGAGCTCGGCGGCCAGATCCGGATAGCCGACGCTGATCCGCGTGGTGAAACGGTCACGCTGGGCCTCCGGCAGCGGGTAGGTGCCGTCCATCTCGATCGGGTTCTGGGTGGCCACCACCATGAACGGGCTGGCCAGCTGGTAGGTGGAGCCGTCCACGGTGACCTGGTGCTCGGCCATGCACTCCAGCAGCGCCGACTGGGTCTTCGGGGACGCCCGGTTGATCTCGTCCGCGATCACCACGTTGGCGAACACCGGACCGGGGCGGAACTCGAACTCGCCGGTCTGCCGGTTGTAGATCGACATACCGGTGATGTCTCCCGGCAGCAGGTCCGGGGTGAACTGGACCCGGCTGACCGAGCAGTCGATGGACCGCGCCATGGCCTTGGCCAGGGACGTCTTCCCTACCCCCGGCACGTCCTCGACCAACAGGTGTCCCTCGGCGAGCAGCGTGACGAGCGCCAGCCGCACGACGTCCGGCTTACCCACGATGACGTGCTGGACGGACGCGGCAATCCGGCCGCAGAGCTCGGTCACCTCGGCCAGGTCGGCCCGGCCCTCCACCGATGCGCGGCCGCTTGTCGCGGTCACCCGACCTCCTGGTGTTGACGTGGATCCCGGACGTCAGTCTGTCAAAGGAGTCCGACCGGTGGGGTGGGCCGGGGGTCACGGAGTCGCTCCGGGTGCCGGCCGCACGTGTACGACAGCGATCCGGTGCGCCCCCACAGCGCCCCCCACCGCGCCCCACATCCCGGCCCGAACCGGTCGGCACTCGCTCTGGGACCCGAGTCCCTCATGAATTTTCGTCAATTCCGGGCACGGACGGGGTACCGCGAGCGAGTGGTCCCCACTGCCTCCCCACCGTGCCCCACCGAGGTTGAGCTGCGCCTTTGTCGCCCACGACCGGTCGAGCACGGCAATGTCCCGGTTGACCGTGGTGAGAAGTGGGGTAATGTGGTGATCACTGGGGCACAGCGGGGTTGCGGGAGGTGGGGCCGATGTTTCTCGGCACCTACACCCCGAAGCTCGACGACAAGGGGCGGCTGACGCTGCCCGCGAAGTTCCGTGACGAGCTGCGAGGGGGGCTGATGATCACCAAAGGGCAGGACCACTGCCTCTACGTCTTCACCCGTGAAGCCTTCGCGGAACTCGCGCAGAAGGTCGCCTCCGCCCCGCTGACCAGTGAGTCCGCCCGTGCGTTCCAGCGCAACCTGTTCTCCGGGACCGACGAGCAGAACCCGGACGGCCAGGGCCGCATCGCCATCACGCCCGAGCTGCGCCGCTACGCGGGGCTGACCAAGGAGTGCGTGGTGATCGGTGCCTTCACGCGGGCCGAGATCTGGGACGCCGACGCCTGGGCGCGCTACCAGGAGGAGCACGAAGGCACGTACGCGCAGGCTCAGGAGGAGGTGCTTCCCGGACTGCTGTGAGCGGAACGGGGGCGAACGGGTGGTGGATGGACCCGACGGCGCCTCCCCCCGGATGCCGCGTCGTCTCTCGTCGCGACGGCCCTGGCGCACCTTCCCCGGTGCCAGGTCCCTCGCTTCGAGCCGACGGCGCGGCATCCGGGCGGGGGCGTCGCCGGTGGCCCGGGCTGGGGAGCCCGGGCCGGCGAGGTGGTTCGACGACGCGAGGGCTGGGGGGTGGGTGGTGGGACACCGCGACGACGGGAACGGCGGAGCTGGGGCCAAGCACGTTCCCGTTGCCCTGTCCCGCGTCGTCGAGCTGCTCCGGCCGGCGCTGGCCGGCCGACCCGCCGTGATGGTGGACGCCACGCTGGGGCTCGGCGGACACGCGGCGGCGCTGCTCGCGGCGCATCCGCAGCTCACCCTCGTCGGCCTGGACCGCGACCCGGAGGCGCTGGCGCTGGCCCGGCGCAGGCTGGCCGCCCACGCCGATCGCGTCCACCTCGTGCACGCGGTGTACGACCGCATCGCCGACGTGCTCGCCGAACTCGGCTACACCAGGGTGGACGCGGTGCTCTTCGACCTCGGCGTGTCGTCGTTGCAGCTCGATGCCGACGCCCGCGGCTTCTCGTACTCCCGCGACGCCGATCTCGACATGCGAATGGACCCGACCACCGGGCCGACCGCCGCGGAGGTCCTCAACACCTACCCGGTGCCGAAACTGGCCCGAATCCTGCGTGAGTACGGCGAGGAACGTTTCGCCGGCCGGATCGCCGCGGCTGTCGACCGGCGGCGGCAGCAGTCGCCGCTGCGGCGCAGCGGCGAGCTGGTCGAGCTGCTCTACGACGCCGTGCCGGCGGCGTCGCGGCGCACCGGAGGGCATCCGGCGAAGCGCACGTTCCAGGCACTGCGGATCGAGGTCAACGGCGAGCTGGAGGCCCTCGAGAACGCGATCCCCACCGCCATCGAGGCGCTCGCGCTGAACGGGCGGATCGTGGTGCTCGCCTACCACTCGCTGGAGGACCGCATCGTGAAGCGCGAGCTGGCGGCCCGGTCGAGATCGACGACACCGCTGGATCTGCCGGTCGAGCTGCCCGGCCACGGTCCCGAGCTGCGCCTGCTGGTGCGCGGGGCCGAGCAGGCGAGCGAGGACGAGATCAATGTCAACCCGCGGGCCGCTTCCGTGCGCCTGCGCGCCGCTGTACGAGTTCGGGAGGTAGCAGCGTGATGACGGGAGCTGGGACGTCAGGACGCGGTGACTCGCCTGAGTTCGTTCGGCTGGGTTTCTTCTCGGCGCGGTCGTCGGGAGGTACGCCATGAGCACGCCGGTCACGGAGCGCACCCGCGCCGGATGGGGTGTGCCGGTCCCCGCTCAGCGCGGGACGGCGGTGGGCGGCACGCGACGTGGTCGGGGTCGCGGAGGAGCACAGACCGTCGCTACGGCGGCGGCGCCACCGCACAGCCCCCAGAGGGCTGCCCAGAAGACGGCCCAGAAACCAGCCAGGAAGACCGCGTCGAAGACGGGCCTGAAGACGGCGCAGAAAGCAGTCGAGCACGCAGAAGCCGTCGAGCACGCAGAAGGCCTACGCCCGTCGGGACGAGCGGCAACGGCGCCTGCTCGGCGGGCACCCGACGCGCACCGCCGCGGCGGCGGGTCGGGCCCAGTTCGTGCTGCTGCTGATGCTGCTGCTGGCGGTCGGGTTGATCGCGACGCTGTGGCTGTCGACGGCGGCCGCCGCGGACTCCTACCGGTTGCAGGACGCGCGCACCGCGGCCCGGCTGCTCAGCTCGCAGAGCGAGCGGTTGCACCGCGAGGTCGCGAACCTGGAGTCGGCGCCCGAGCTGGCCCGGCGCGCGGCCGGGATCGGCATGGTCCCGGTTCAGGACCCGGCTCGGCTCGTCGTGGCACCGGACGGATCGGTCACGGTTGTCGGGAAGCCGCTGCCCGCGGTGGCGAAGGCGCCGCCGGTGCCACCGGCCGCGCCGCAGGCCGGGCCGCCGGAGCCGGCCGACGCCGCCAGCCAGGCAGCCGGCGACGACCCGACCGCACCCGCTTCGGCCGGTGCGGACGACGACCCGACCGCGGACGGTCCGGCCGGTGCGGACGACGACCCGACCGCGGACGGGCAGAACCCACCGGTCAACGGTCCGCCACGGATCGGTGGGCCGAACGCGGCGGCCGGCGCGGAGTCGTCGGACACGGACGACACGACACGCGCCCGGAACTCGGCCGGCGCCGGGGGCGGCGCAGCGGGCGGCCAGAACACCGCACGCGCAGCGACGGGGCGGAACAGCGCGGCCGAGCGGAACGGCGACACCGGGCAGGACAGCGACACCGGGCAGGACAGCGACACCGGGCAGGACAGGGCAGGAGGGCGCCACCGGGCAGAACACGGCAGCGGGCACGGACAGCGCGGGCGGGCAGGACGACTCCGGCACCGCAACCGGCCGTTCCGAGACCAGCCGTTCCGAGACCAGCCGTTCCGCGAACGCCGACACGGGCGCCGCCGGCGACGCCGGGACCGTGACCGGACAGAACGCCGGCCGCGCCGAGCAGGGCGCGGGCTGATGACCACCGCTCCGCCCCGGTCCCGAGCGACCGGTGGTTCCCGCACGTCCGCCCCGGCCCGCCGGCCGGTCGCGGGACGTCACGTGCCGGCCGGAGCGAGGACCTATTCGAAGCGGCTGAAGGTGGGCCGCATCGTGCTGGCGCTGGCCCTCGGCGTCGCCACGATGAAACTGGTGGTCATCCAGACGGTCCAGGCCGGCGACCTGGCCGCGGCGTCCGAGCGGCAGGCGATCACCAACATCGCGTTGCCCGCGGTCCGCGGTGAGATCACCGACAGGGCCGGAAACCCGCTCGCCTTCAGCGCCGAGGCCAGGGCGCTGGTCACCAACCCGCGGCTGATCGCCAGCACCCATGGTGCGGGAGCCATGCAGTACCAGATCGACATGGCGGCCGCGGTCGCGCAGGCCACCGGTGCGGACCAGGCCACCCTGCTCGGGCTGCTCACCAGCGACAAGGGCTACGTCGTCCTGGACAAGCTGGTCGACCCGGACGTCGCCCGCTCCATCAGGGAACGGTTCCCGGAGATCGCCGAGGAACGCCGCGAGGACCGCCAGTACCCCGCGGGCACGATGGGCGCGAACGTCATCGGGACCGCCACATGGGACGCCGACGAGCGCAAGCTGGTGGGCCGCGTCGGGCTGGAGAGCTCGCAGAACAACGCGCTCGCCGGGTCCGAGGGGCTACGGGTGGTGGACACCGCGGAGAACAGCAACGCGGTGATCCCAGGCAGCACCCGCTTCGAGCGGCCGGCGACCCAGGGCTCGAACCTGCAGCTCACGCTCGACTCGGACCTCCAGTACACGGTGCAGCGCGCGTTGACCGACTACGTGGCACGGACGGGCGCGAGGCCGACGTCCTCGGCGGTCGTGTTGGACGCACACACCTCCGAGGTGCTGGCGCTGGCCACCGGCACGACCTTCGACCCGCGTGATCTCGCCGGGGCGTCGTCGCAGCAGCTGGGCAACCCGGCCGTGCAGAGTCCGTTCGAACCCGGATCCGTCAACAAGATCGTCACGATGGCGGCGGCGTTGGAGTACGGCGTCGCGACCCCGGACGAGGTGCTGGCGGTGCCGGGAAGCATCAAGGTCGCCGACCGCAAGGTCAGCGACGCCTGGGACCACGGCCTTGACCACTACACGCTCACCGGGGTGCTCGCGAAGTCGTCCAACGTCGGCACGATCATGACCGCGCAGAGGGTGGGAGAGGAGCGCTTCGCCGACATGCTCGTGCGGTTCGGGCTCGGGACGAAGACCGGTGTCGGACTGCCGGGGGAGAGCGCCGGGCTGGTGCCGGCGCGCGAGTCGTGGTCGGGGTCGACGTTCGGCAACCTGCCGATCGGGCAGGGCCTGTCGATGACGGTGCTGCAGATGGCAGGCATGTACCAGGCGGTGGCCAACAACGGGCTGCGCATCCCGCCGCGGATCATCGCCTCGACCACGGGCCCGGACGGGGTGCGCGTCGTCCCGCCGCCGCCTGCGGGGGTCCAGGTCGTGTCGCCGGAGGTGGCGACGAAGCTGCGCACCATGCTCACCGCGGTCACGCAGTCCGCGCGCGGGCAGCGGGGCACCGGTCCACAGGCCGCCGTTCCCGGCTACGTCGTGGCCGGGAAGACGGGCACCGCGCAGCAGGTGGACCCCACCTGTGGCTGTTACTCCTCGTCCACGTACTGGATCACCTTCGCCGGGATGCTGCCGGCCCAGGACCCCCGTTACGTTGTCGGGATCATGCTCGATGCGCCCGGCGGCGGGGCCAGCGCCGCGCCGCTGTTCCACGACATCGCCACCTACCTGGCCCAGCGGGACCGGCTCCCGGTCAGCACCGAACAGCCGCCGGTCCAGACCCTGCAACTGCCCTGACGTCCCACGTGAGCACCTGCAGTCCCGCCGGATACGGCGTCCGGGTCCGCTCCAGATCGCGCGAACGGTCCGTTCGCGCCGTAGGTCCGTGCGAACGGTCCGTTCGCGCAGCCGTAGCTGGGCTCCGTCTGGGGTGGGCGGGAAGAGTGGGGTGGATGAGGTCCGTGAGGGTGAAAGCGCTGCTGGACGTGGTGCGGGTGGTGGAGGGTGATGCGCGGGCAGTGTGATCGGGGTGCGCCGGTAACCTCCGCGTCGTGTCGCCCGCCAGCTCCGTGACCGCCGCGGTCGAGTCCGCCGGGGCCTTCCCGCGACCGGCCGCGCGCCGGCCGGTCTCGCTGGGCGCGCTGGCCGCGGCGGCTGGGCTGGCGGTCCCCTGCGGGTCCACGGTGATCACCGGAATCACGCTGCGAGCGGGGGAAGTCCGCGCCGGCGACCTGTTCGCGGCGCTGCCCGGTTCCCGGGTGCACGGCGCCGACTTCGCCGGTACCGCGCTGGCCGCAGGCGCTGTCGCGCTGCTCACCGATGTCGACGGCGCCCGCCGCCCCGAGCTGGTCGGGGTGCCGGTGCTGGTGCACGAGCGGCCCCGCGAGGTGGTCGGCCCGATGGCGGCGCTGGTCTACGGCGACCCCACCGCCCGGCTCTCGGTGCTCGGCGTCACCGGGACCAGCGGCAAGACCACCGTCGCGCACATGCTGGAGGCCGGGCTGGTCGCGGCCGGGCGCACGAGCGGGTTGCTGGGCACCGTCGGCACCCGGATCGACGGGCCCGGCGCGGAGCAGCGGCGCCGGTTCCCCGCCGCTTTCACCACCCCGGAGGCGCCCGACCTGCAGGCCCTGTTCGCGGTGATGGGCGAGGCCGGTGTGACCGACGTGGCGATGGAGGTCTCCAGCCACGCGCTGGCGCTGGGCCGGGTCGCCGGCACCCGCTTCGCGGTGGCCGCGTTCACCAACCTGTCGCAGGACCATCTGGACTTCCACCGCGACATGGAGGACTACTTCGCGGCCAAGGCCGCCCTCTTCGACGGCCGCGCCGAGCGGGCCGTGATCTGCGTCGACGACAGCTGGGGGGCGCGCCTCGCCGCCAGCACCGCCGGCGCGGTGACGGTGTCGACCCACGGGCGGGCGAGCTGGCGGGCCGTCGAGGTGGGGACCGCCGAGGACGGCACCCAGGGCTTCACGGCACTCGGCCCCGACGGGATCGCGGTGCCGGTGCGGCTGCGGCTGCCGGGCGCGTTCAACGTGGCCAACGCGCTCGTCGCGTTGGCCTGCCTGGACGCCGTCGGCGTGCCAGCCGCGACAGCCGCCGACGCGTTCGGCCGGCTCGCGGTGCCCGGTCGGATGGAGCGGGTGGAGGCCGGGCAGCCGTTCCTCGCAGTGGTCGACTACGCGCACAAGCCCGCCGCAGTGGCCGCGTTGCTGGAGACGCTGCGCGCCCAGGTGCCCGGCCGGCTGATCGTGGTGCTGGGCTGCGGCGGTGACCGCGACCGCGGCAAGCGCCCGCTGATGGGTGCGGCCGCCGCCGCTCGGGCCGAGGTGCTCGTGGTGACCGACGACAACCCGCGCAGCGAGGACCCGGCGCTGATCCGCGCGGCGATGCTGGCCGGTGCCCGAGCGGAACCGGGCCGCGGCGAGGTGCTGGAGGTGGGGGACCGGAGGGAGGCGATCGCGGTCGCGGTCGCCCACGCGCGCGCGGGCGACGCGCTCGTCGTGGCCGGCAAGGGGCACGAGGCCGGGCAGGAGATCCGTGGCACCCGGCTCCCGTTCGACGACGTCACCGAGCTGGCGGCGGCCCTGCGCGGCGCTCGAGGGTGACGGCAGCATGATCGAGATGCGGCTGGCCGAGGTCGCCGCGGTGACCGGCGGACGCCTGCATCGGGCGTCCGGGGACGAGCGGGTGACCGCCGTCGAGTTCGATTCGCGGGCGATCCGGCCGGGCGGGCTGTTCCTGGCCCTGCCCGGCGCGCGCGTCGACGGGCACCGGTTCGCGGCCGCCGCGATGGCCGCGGGAGCGGCCGGTCTACTGGCCGCGCGTCCCGTCGACGCCCCTGCGGTGATCGTCCCGCCCGCCCCGCGAGCCACCGGCACCGGACTCGACGAGTCCGACCCGGACGGTTCCGGGGCCGCGGTGCTCGCCGCGCTGGCCCGGCTGGCAGGCCATGTGGTCGCGGCGTTGCCCGGCCTCACCGTCGTCGGGATCACCGGCAGCTCGGGCAAGACCTCCACGAAGGACCTGTTGGCCGCGCTGCTGAGCCCGCTGGGGCCCACGGTGGCCCCGCCCGGCTCCTTCAACAACGAGCTCGGCCTACCCTGGACCGCATTGCGGGCCGGCCCCGACACCCGGCATCTGGTGCTGGAGTTCTCCGCGCGTGGCCGCGGCCACATCGCCGCGCTGGCCAGGGCGGTACCCCCGCGGATGGGTGTGGTGCTCAACGTGGGCTCGGCGCACCTGGGCGAGTTCGGTTCCACCGCGGCGATCGCCGCGGCCAAGGGCGAGCTGGTCGAGGCGCTGCCGGCGGACGGCATCGCGGTGCTCAACGCCGATGATCCGGCGGTGGCCGCGATGGCGACCCGCACGGCGGCCCGGGTGCTGACCGTCGGTCGCGCGCCGGGCGCCACGGTCCGGGCCGAGGACGTGCGGCTCGACGGGGGCGGGCGCGCTTCCGCCTGGTCGGGCCGGGCGGGGCGGCGGACGTGGCGTTGCGGCTGGTGGGGGAGCACCACATCGGCAACGCGCTGGCGGCGGCCGCGGTGGCGATGGAGCTCGGCGGCACCCCGGAAGGGGTGGCCGCCGCGCTCGGCTCGGCCACCCCGGCGTCGCGCTGGCGGATGGAGGTCACCGACCGGCCGGACGGCGTCACGGTGATCAACGATGCGTACAACGCCAACCCGGATTCGATGCGCGCTGCGCTGGCCGCGCTGACCGCGCTCGGGTCCGGCCGCCGCACCTGGGCGGTGCTCGGTCGGATGGGGGAGCTCGGGGTGGAGGCCGCGGCCGCGCACGCCGGCGTCGCGGCGGAGGCCCGCAGGCTCGGCGTCGACGAGCTGGTGGCCGTCGACAGCCCGGACTACGGCGCCGCGCGGACCGTACCCGGCGTCGACGAGGCCATGTCGATGCTGGCCGCCGAGCTGGAGCCCGGCGATGTGGTGCTGGTCAAGGCGTCACGGGCCGCCGGCCTGGAGCGCCTTGCGGCCGGCCTGCTGGAGGTCGTGAGTGCGCAGCCGGGTAAGAACACGGCTACGCACTCACGGGCGCGGAGCGCCCGGTGAGGGCCGTCTTCATCGCGGCCGGCGTGGCGGTGGCGTTCTCGATACTGCTCACCCCGTACCTGATCCGGTTCTTCTCCCTGCAGGGTTTCGGCCAGGAGATCCGCGCCGAGGGCCCGCAGAGCCACCAGGCCAAGCGCGGCACCCCGACGATGGGCGGGGTCGCGATCCTGCTCGCGGTCTGGCTGGGCTACCTGGTGGCGCACCTGGTCACCGGAGAGCCGTTCACCGCCTCGGCGATGCTGGTGCTGTTCCTGACCACGGCGCTCGGCTTCGTCGGTTTCCTCGACGACTTCATCAAGATCCGCCGGCAGCGGAACCTGGGTCTGAGCAAGACCTCCAAGCTGGTCGGGCAACTGCTCACCGCGGTGGTCTTCGGCATCCTGGCGATCCGCATCCCGAACAGCGACGGCCTGAGCCCGGCGTCGGACAGCCTCTCGTTCGTCCGCGACATCGCGGTGCTCTCGTTCGGCGCGATCGGGTTCGTGCTGTTCGGCTACCTGCTGATCGCCGCGTGGTCGAACGCGGTCAACCTCACCGACGGTCTCGACGGGCTGGCCGCCGGCACCGCGGCGATGGTGCTGGCCACGTACGTGATCATCGGTTTCTGGCAGTTCCGCAACAGCTGCGCGCTGAACGCCGTCGCCGGCTGCTACCAGGTGCGCGACCCGCTCGACGTGGCGCTGGTCGCGGCCGCCGCCATGGGTGGCTGCATCGGTTTCCTGTGGTGGAACGCCGCCCCGGCCCGGATCTTCATGGGGGACACCGGTTCGCTCGCGCTCGGTGGCCTCGTCGCCGGGCTGTCCATCGTCACCCGCACCGAGCTGCTGCTGGTGGTGATCGGCGGGGTGTTCGTCGTGGAGGCGCTGTCGGTGGCCGTGCAGATCGTGGTGTTCCGCACCACCCGCCGTCGGGTGTTCCGGATGGCCCCCTTCCATCACCACTTCGAGCTGGCCGGCTGGGCGGAGACGAGTGTGATCATCCGATTCTGGCTGCTCGCGGCCATGTGCGCGGCGCTGGGCCTTGGCCTGTTCTACAACGAGTGGCTCACCGCTTCCACGGGCCTGTAGATGAGCGGCGGCGTGCAGAGCGCGAGGACGGAGCGCATCGATCCGGATGCGCTGGCCGGTGCGCGGGTGCTGGTGGCCGGGGCCGGGGTGTCCGGGCTGGCCGCGGCGGAGGTGCTCGTCGCGCTCGGTGCCAGGGTGACCGTCACCGACGCGGTGCCCGCGCGGCTCACCGACCTGCCGTCGGGGGCCGAGCCGGGCGGTGATCCGGACGGGCTGCCGGCCGGCACCACGCTGATCGTCACCGGGCCGGGCCGGCGCCCGGATCACGCATTGGTCGCCGCGGCGGCCGCAGCCGGCGTGCCGATGGTCGGGGAGCCGGAGCTGGCCTGGTGGCTCGGCCGGCACCGCCCCGACCCGCCGGACTGGCTCGTGGTGACCGGCACCAACGGCAAGACGACCACGGTCGGGATGCTCGCGGCGGTACTGCGCGCCGCCGGCCACGACGTCGTGGCCTGCGGCAACATCGGTTTCCCTGTGGTGACGGCGGTGCAGAACGGGCACCCGGTGCTGGCCGTGGAGCTGTCCAGCTTCCAGCTGCACTGGTCGCCCTCGATCCGGCCGCTCGTTGGCTGTGTGCTCAACGTGGCCGAGGACCACCTGGACTGGCACGGGTCGATGGCCGCCTACGCCGCGGCCAAGTCGCTGGCGTTGCGCGGGCCGGTCGCCGTCGCCGGGGTGGACGACCCGGCCGCAGCCGACCTGCTCGCCGCCGCGCCGGCCGGGGCCCGCCGGGTGGGGGTGACGCTGGGCGAACCGGGGCCCGATCAGCTCGGCGTGCGCGAGGAGACCCTGCTCGACCGGGCGTTCGGCGGCGGGCCGCTGATCGCGGCCGACGCGGTGCGCCCCGGTGGCCCGCCCGGCATCACCGATGCGCTGGCCGCAGCGGCGGTGGCCAGGGCGTACGGCGTCGATCCGGAAGCGGTCCGGGCCGGGCTGCTCGACTTCCGCCCCGGACGGCACCGCAGCGCGGACCTCGGCGTGGTGGCGGGGGTCCGCTACGTCGACGACTCCAAGGCGACCAACCCGCACGCCGCGGGGGCCGCGCTGGCCGCCAGCGCGGGCGTCCCGATCGTCTGGATCGCCGGTGGGCTGCTCAAGGGCGCTTCGGTGGACGAGCTGGTCGCCCGGCACGCGGGACGGCTGCGGGCCGCGGTGGTGATCGGTACCGACCGTAGTGCGTTCGTCGCAGCGCTGCGACGACACGCGCCCGAGGTCCCCGTGGTCGAGGTCGTCCCGGGTGACGATGAACCCATGTCGACCGCCGTGCGGCGTGCCGCTGCTCTCGCCCGCCCGGGCGATGTCGTGCTGCTCGCTCCTGCGGCCGCCTCGATGGACCAGTTCGTCGACTACGCCGCGCGCGGCGAGGCATTCGGGGCCGCCGTCGCCGCGCTCGGGGAGGCCCCGTGACTGCCGCCGGCACCAGGGGCACCGGCGATCGGCGCGGCCAGAACTCCGGTGGACGAACCGGCCGGAGCCGGCCGGGTGGCGCCGGGGCAGGCCGGTCCGGCGCGAGCGTGAGCCGCTCGGCTGCGGGTTCCGAGCCGGCTCGCGCGGAAGCCGACCCGCGCACCACGAAACGGGAGCCGCCGTCCCGCGGCACCGCCGCCCGCGCGACGCCACGGCCGGCGGCGCGTGGCCGGCGCGCGCACGGCCTGCGGTTCGCGGTCGGGCGCGCCGGCACCGCGCTCGGGCTGTGGCTGCGACGCCCGCTCACCTCGCTGCACCTCATCATCGCGGTGTTCGGGCTGCTGACGCTGTTCGGGCTGGTCATGGTGCTCTCGGCCTCGGCGGTGGTGTCCTATACCGCCGACGGCTCCAGTTACTCGATCTTCACCCGGCAGCTGATGTTCTGTGTGCCCGGCCTGCTGATGTTCTACGTCGGGTTGCGGACGCCACCGCGCACGCTGCGGGCGCTCGCCCCGGCCGCGCTGGTTCTGGGCGCGGTGGCGCTGGTCGCGGTGCTCGTCGTCGGGGACGTGCGCAACGGGTCGCGGGCCTGGTTCGCGCTCGGCTCGTTCTCGGTGCAGCCCTCGGAGGCGGTGAAGGTCGCGCTCACGCTGTGGGGCGCGCACGTGCTGGTCGTCCGGCAGGCCGCGATGCACCGCTGGCGCTACGCCGTCTCGCCGGTCGTACCGGTCACCGTCGGGTTGATGACCCTGCTGATCCTGCAACCGGACCTGGGTATGACGATCTCGCTGGGGATCGTGATGATCGCGCTGCTGTTCCTCGGCGGTGCCCCGTTGCGGCTGCTGCTCATGATCACGACCGGCGCGCTGGCCGGGGCCGGGGTGCTCGCGCTGACCGCCGACTACCGGCTGAGCCGGATCACCGCCTTCTTCTCCCCCGACACCGTCGACCCGCTCAAGGCCGGTTTTCAGGCCAAGCAGGCTCTCTACTCGCTGGCCGACGGCGGGCTGTTCGGCGTCGGGCTCGGGCAGGGCCGCGCCAAATGGAGCTACCTGCCCAACGCCCACAACGACTTCATCTTCGCCATCATCGGCGAGGAGCTGGGCTTCCTCGGTGCCTTCGCGGTGCTCGCGCTGTTCGCCACGCTGGCCTACACCGGTTTCCGGATCGCGGCCCGCAACACCGATCCGTGGCTCAAGCTCGTGGTCTCCACCTCCACCGGGTGGTTGGTGGCGCAGGCGGCGATCAACATCGGCTACGTGGTGGGGCTGCTCCCGGTCACCGGGCTGCAGCTGCCGCTGATCTCCTCGGGAGGAACCTCGCTGGTGGTCACCATGTTCGTGTTCGGGCTCATGACCAACGCGGCCCGGCACGAGCCGGAGGCCATCGCCGCGCTGCGCCAGCAGGGGCAGGGCGGGTTGGCCAGGGCACTGCGGCTGCCGCCGCCACAGCCGTTCAAGAGCCAGCCGGTGCGGGTCGCCGCCCGGCCGCCGATGCAGCGCAGCAGTCACCGATGAGCGAGCTGGCGAGCGGAACAGTGTTGCAGCGCTTTCGCGAAGCGCCGACCGAGCGCAGCGAGGGAGAGCGGTGAGCATCTCGGTCGTGGTTGCGGGCGGCGGCAGCGCCGGGCACATCGAACCCGCGCTGGCACTGGCCGACGCCGTGCGTAGGCGGTGCCCGGACGCGGTCATCACCGCGCTGGGCACCGAGCGTGGGCTGGACAGCACGCTGATCCCGGCCCGCGGGTACCCCCTCGAGCTGATCCCGCCCGTCCCGCTCCCGCGCCGGCCCAGCCTCGACCTCCTGCGGCTGCCCGGCCGGGTCCGGCACGCGGTCGCCAGGGTGCGGGAGGTGCTCTTCGCCGTCGACGCCGACGTGGTGGTCGGCTTCGGCGGATATGTCGCGCTGCCGGCCTACCTCGGCGCCCGCGGCCGCGTGCCGATCGTGGTGCACGAGGCGAACGCGCGGGCCGGGCTGGCCAACAAGGTGGGGGCCCGGCTGGCGGCCAGGGTGGTCGCGGCGGTGCCCGGCAGCGGGCTGCCCCGTGCCGAGGTGATCGGCATCCCGCTCCGGCGGGCGGTCACGACCCTGGACCGGGCGGCGCTGCGAGCGGCGGCCCGGAGCGGTTCGGGCTGCCGGCCGAGGGCCCGGTGCTGCTGGTCTTCGGCGGCTCGCAGGGCGCGCGGACACTTAACACAGCGGTCGCGGCGGCGCTGCCTGCTCTGGTCGAGAAGGGAATCGCGGTGCTGCACGCGCACGGCAAGGGCGGGGTCGCTGCGCCGGCGGCTGCAGGGTACGTCCCGCTGCCCTACATCGACCACATGCACCTGGCCTACGCCGCCGCCGACGCGGTGCTCGGCCGGTCGGGCGCGATGACCGTGGCCGAGGTGTCCGCGGTCGGCCTGCCCGCTGTCTACGTGCCGCTGCCGCACGGCAACGGCGAGCAGGCGCTGAACGCGGCGCCGGTGGTCGCGGCCGGCGGGGGAGTGCTGGTGCCCGACGCCGAGCTGACCGGCGAGCGTCTGCTCGCCGAGGTCGTGCCGCTGCTCACCGACGCGCCGCGGCTGGCCCGGATGGGCGCCGCGGCCAGGGCATCGGGACACGCCGAGGCCGACGAGCGGCTCGCGGACATCGTGCTCGACGTGATCGGGGCGCGGGTATGAGCGAGTTGCGAGGAATCGATTCACAGCCCGCGATGACCGGGTCCTCCACCGCTCCGGTGCAGCTGGCGGACCGGGTGCACCTGATCGGGATCGGCGGGGCCGGGATGAGCGGCATCGCCCGGATCCTGCTGGCCCGCGGCGTCGCCGTGTCGGGCTCGGACGCCAAGCAGTCCAGGGCCGTGCTCGCCCTCGAGGCACTCGGGGCCCGGATCGCGGTCGGCCACGACCCGGCGAACCTGCCCGAGTCGCCCGCCACCGTCGTCGTCTCCTCGGCCATCCGGCCGGCGAACCCGGAGCTGGCAGCCGCGCGAGAGCGCGGCCTCGACGTGGTGCACCGGGCGCAGGCACTGGCTGCGCTCACCGCGGGCCGCCGGCTCGCCGCGGTCACCGGCACGGCTGGCAAGACCTCCACCACGTCGATGCTCACCGTCGCGTTGCAGCACTGCGGGCTGGATCCGTCCTTCGCGATCGGCGGCGACCTGGCCACCTCCGGCTCAGGGGCCCACGAAGGCAGCGGCGACATCTTCGTGGCCGAGGCGGACGAGAGCGACGCCTCCTTCCTCGCGTTCAGCCCGCAGGTGGCGGTGGTCACCAACGTCGAGGCCGATCATCTCGACCATTACGGCAGCCCTGCCGCCTACGTCGCCGCCTTCGAGACCTTCCTGGACCGGATCGTGCCCGGTGGCGCCCTCGTCGCCTGCGCCGACGATCCCGGGGCCGCGGCGCTGGCCGCCGTCGCGCAGGGGCGCGGCCTGGTGGTGCGCCGTTACGGCCGCGCGGCCGGTTCGGACGTCGTGCTCACCGACTTCCGGCCGGACGGTGCCGGCGCCCGGATCGCGTTGCGGCATGCCGGCGTCGAACACCTGCTCCGGCTCGCCGTGCCCGGTGAACACATGGCGCTGAACGCGCTGGGGGCGTTGCTGGCCGGTGTCGAGCTCGGCGCCGACGTCGCGACCCTGCTGGCCGGGCTGGCGGCCTTCGACGGGGTGCGCCGCCGGTTCGAGTTCCGCGGCCGGGCGGCCGGAGTCGCGGTCTACGACGACTACGCCCACCATCCGAGCAAGGTCGCCGCGCAGCTGCGGGCCGCCCGTGACGTGCTCGCCGGGCGGGGCCGGGTGGTCGTCGCGTTCCAACCGCACCTCTACTCCCGAACCCGCGACTTCGCGACGGCCTTCGGGGCCGCACTGGGCCTGGCCGACGAGGTGGTCGTGCTGCAGATCTACGGCGCCCGCGAGGACCCGGAGCCGGGCGTGAGCGGTGAGCTCGTGGCCGCCGCCGTGCCGCTGCCTCCGGAGCAGGTGCACTACGTGCCGCGCTGGGAGGAGGTGCCGGCCGTCGTGGCCGGCGTCGCCCGCAGCGGGGATCTGGTGATCACGATGGGCGCCGGCGACGTCACAGTGCTGGCCCCCGAGATCCTGCTGGAACTGGAGCGGCGGGACAGACCGTGATCAGGCTCGGGCTGCCCCGGTGGGGCGCACGCCCGTCGCGCCGGTCGTCGCCATCCCTCAGGGTCCCGGTGTCGCCCGAGCAGTACCGACGGCGCCGGCTGGCCGCGGCCCTCGCCGTCCTGTTGCTGGTGGTCACGCTGGGCCTGACCGGTCGGGTGCTGCTGTACGACCTCGGGCTCGCCGACGTCGAGCGGGTGGAGGTCACCGGCGCCTCCGTGATCCCGGTCCAGGACGTGCTGGACGCCGCCGCGGTCATCCCGGGTGGCCCGCTGGCCGCCGTGGACCTGGCGACGGTCGCTGTCCGGGTGTCGCGGCTGCCCGCCGTCGAATCGGCGCGGGTGGGTCGCGACTGGCCGCACACGGTGGCCGTCGACATCACGGAGCGGGTTCCGGTGGCTGTCACCCGGAACGAGCAGGGGCCGGCGTTGGTGGACCGTTCGGGTGTCATCTACCCGGGTGGTGCCGTACCGGGCCTGCCGACGCTCACCGTGCCGCGGGTCGGCACAGACGACCCGGCGACGCTGGCCGCGGTGGCCGTGCTGGCCGCGCTGCCCGAGCCGGTGCGCGCCCAGGTGCTCACGGTCGAGGTGGGCGGCGGGACGGACGCCGTCGACCCAGCGGCGCCGGCGACCACGCCGCAGGTGACGCTCGGGCTCGCGGACGATCGGGAAATCCGCTGGGGCGGACCGGAGCGCGCCGCCGACAAGGCGGCCGTGCTGGTGCCGTTGCTCGCTCAGCCCGGCCACCGCTACGACGTCAGCAGCCCCGAACTGCCCACTATCCGACCCTGATCGGGAAGATCGACCCGGTCAGGGGGTTGCCTGCGTGCGGCGCGCCTGCTGGACCGGGCCGCGATCGGGACCTAGCGTCGACGACGTTGGCCCGGACCCCCGGGGACGGACCCGAGCTGGACTGGAAGGTGCGCCCTATGACGCCCCCGCACAACTACCTGGCCGTTATCAAGGTTGTCGGGATCGGCGGTGGCGGTGTCAACGCCGTGAACCGCATGATCGAGGTCGG
Organism: uncultured Actinomycetota bacterium; assembly: GCA_963841985.1. Lineage (GTDB taxonomy): Bacteria > Actinomycetota > Actinomycetes > Mycobacteriales > Pseudonocardiaceae > Pseudonocardia. The sequence continues at coordinate 49,458 of CAWJFD010000004.1, read as the reverse complement.
CCTCAAGGGCGTCGAGTTCATCGCGGTGAACACCGACGCCCAGGCGCTCCTGATGTCCGACGCCGACGTGAAGCTCGACATCGGTCGTGAGCTGACCCGCGGCCTCGGCGCGGGCGCCAACGCCGAGGTCGGCCGCAAGGCGGCCGAGGACCACCGCGAGGAGATCGAGGAGGTCCTCAAGGGGGCCGACATGGTCTTCGTCACCGCTGGCGAGGGCGGTGGCACCGGCACCGGCGGCGCGCCGGTGGTCGCGTCGATCGCCCGCAAGCTCGGCGCGTTGACCATCGGCGTGGTCACCCGGCCGTTCACCTTCGAGGGCCGGCGCCGGGCCGGGGTGGCCGACGACGGCATCCACTCGCTCCGCAACGAGTGCGACACCCTGATCGTCATCCCGAACGATCGGCTGCTCCAGCTGGGCGACGCCGGCGTTTCCCTGATGGACGCGTTCCGCTCGGCCGATGAGGTGCTGCTCTCCGGCGTCCAGGGCATCACGAACCTGATCACGACCCCGGGCCTGATCAACCTCGACTTCGCCGACGTCAAGTCCGTGATGTCCGGCGCGGGCAGCGCGCTGATGGGCATCGGGTCCTCGCGCGGTGAGGGCCGGGCGGTGCAGGCCGCCGGCAAGGCGATCAACTCGCCGCTGCTGGAAGCGTCGATGGACGGCGCACAGGGCGTGCTGCTGTCCATCGCGGGCGGCTCCGACCTCGGCCTGTTCGAGATCAACGAGGCCGCGTCGTTGGTGCAGGAGGCGGCGCACCCCGAGGCCAACATCATCTTCGGCACGGTGATCGACGACTCGCTCGGCGACGAGGTGCGGGTCACCGTCATCGCCGCCGGGTTCGATTCGGGCGGACCCACCCACAAGAAGCTGGAGCCCACCGCCTTCCGCTCCCCGGACCGGTCCTCGTCGCCCGGATTGATCGCGCCAGGCGTGAGCGGTTCCACGGGCGGCGGCTCGTCCCGGAGTCCCCTACCCGAGCACCCCGTCGCCCGCCGCGGCGCCCACGGCGTCGGATCGGCCCTACGGCGACAACAACAACGGCTACGCCACGAGCGAGTACACCGCCTACCGCAGCCCGTACGACACGTCGTACAAGCCGGTCGGGCCGAACCAGTCCGGTGCGCTCCCGCCGGCCAGGCCCGAGGGGAACAGCTCGCACTACACCCCGCCCGCGCCGCGGGCCCCCGAGTCGGCGGCGCGCGAGGCTCCACGACACGACCACGGAGAGCCGACACGCGATGCCGGAGCGCTCGACGCCCTCGTCCGCTCCGCACGCGTCGACGTCGCACGGGTCGTCCCCTGCGTCGGCCTCCCATGCGTCGACGTCCCTGCCGTCCTCGCTGCCGGCGGCCACGCCGGGCACGCGTCTGGTCTCGGATCTCGACGACGACGTGGACGTGCCGCCGTTCATGCGGCGCTGAACCCACGTGCCCGGCCTGCGGCAGCCGCCGACGGCACGTGTGCGGCGGGTGTTCAGCACCAGGGCGGGCGGGCGTTCGACCGGCGTGTACGCGCGGTTCAACCTGTCGGCCGGGGTCGGTGACGAGCCGTCCGCCGTCCTGGCCAACCGGAAGCGGGTGGCCGAGCGGCTGGGCGTGCCGGTGATCTATCTCGCCCAGGTGCACGGCACCCGGGTCGCCACCGTGACGGCAGTGCCGGCACCCGGCGCGCCGGACGTCCCGGACACCGACGCCGCCGTCACCGCACTGCCCGGGATCGGGATCGCGGTGCTGGCCGCCGACTGCGTGCCGGTGCTGCTGGCCGACCCGGTGGCCGGGGTCGTGGGGGCCGCCCACGCCGGCCGGGTCGGGGCCGCAGCCGGGGTGCTTCCGGCCACACTGGACGCGATGGCGGCGCTCGGTGCGCGGAGGGACGCGGTCGAGGTGGTGCTCGGTCCGGCGATCTGTGGCGGTTGCTACGAGGTTCCGGCGGCGATGCGCGCCGAGGTGGACGCCGCGCTGCCGGGCAGCGCCGTGCGCACCCGCCGCGGCACCCCCGGCCTCGACCTACGGGCGGGCCTCTACCACCAGCTCACCGCGCTCGGGGTGGCCAGGATCGGTGGCGATCCCCGGTGCACGCTCGAGTCGGCGGACCTCTACAGCCATCGCGGGGAGGGCCGCACCGGCCGGCAGGCCGCCATCACCTGGCTGGACCCGTCATGATCGGTGTGGGGCGCCGGCGGCTTTCGACCTGCTCGAGCGCCCGTTCGCAGCGATCACGTGGGAGGCGCGCGTGGAGGACCGCAGGCAGGAGCTGACGCGGCGGCTGACCGCGCTGCGCGAGCGGATCGCGGCGGCCTGTCGGGACGCCGGCCGCGAGCCCGGATCGGTGGAACTGCTGGCCGTCACGAAGACCGTTCCGGCCGTCGACGTCGCGCTGCTGCTCGATCTCGGTGTCGCCATGTTCGGGGAGAACCGGGTGCAGGAGGCCGGCGCGAAGGTGGTCGAGGTCGCGGCGCTCCGGCCGGCCGCCGGCCCCGGCTGGCACGTCGTCGGCGGGGTGCAGCGCAACAAGGCCCGCGCGGTGGTCCGTTGGGCCGATCGGGTGGAATCGGTGGACAGCATCCGGCTGGCCGACGCGCTGGACGCCGCGGTGCGCCGCGAGCAGGACACCGGTGGCCGGTCCGGGGCGCTGCCGGTGCTCGTCCAGTACAGCGTCGACGGGGACCCGCGCCGCGGCGGGATACCGGCATCGGGCCTGGTCGGGCTGGCCGAGCACATCGCGTCCCGGCCCGGCCTGCGGCTCGCCGGCCTGATGAGCGTGGCCCCGTTGGGGGCCGACCAGGAGCGCCGTCTTCGCCGACATCGCCGCCGCCGCCGACCGGCTGCGTGCCGCTCATCCGCAGGCAGACGTGCTGTCGGCCGGGATGAGCGGTGACCTGGAGATCGCGATCCGTCACGGTTCCAACGAGGTGCGTGTCGGAACGGCCCTTGTGGGGGAACGGCGGCTAGCCTCGCGATGATCGTTGGTCGCTTGGGGTGCGGCCGCGTCGGGGGCATCGAGGATGGGAGCGCAATGAGCGCGATGTACCGGCTCAAGGCCTACTTCGGGATGGTCCCCGCTGAGGAGTTGGGGGACTACGCCGAGGAGACGGTCGGCGACCGGTACGGCGAGCCGCGCCGGACCGCTCGACACGTACGGCGAGGAGCGTTGGGAAGAGCGGTTCGCCGAGGACGAGGAGCCCGAGGCCGAGCGCTACGAGGAGCGGCGCCCGGCCCGTACCGCAGTCGCGGAGCGCACCAGGGAGCCGGCCAGGATCCCGGCCACCAGCAGCGCCTCGAGCCCGTCCGCGCCGGTGGGAGCCACCCGTGGCTCGCTGGCGATGGACTCCGACCCGGTCCGGGAGCCGGCCCGCCCGCTGGCGGTGGCCGCCCTTCCGGAGCAGCGGGATCCGGTGGTGGGTGCCTCGGCCCTGTCCCGCATCACCACGCTGCAGCCGAGCAGCTACAACGAGGCGCGCACCATCGGCGAGCGCTACCGCGACGGGCAGCCGGTGATCATGAACCTCACCGAGCTGGACGACGCGGCGGCCAAGCGTCTCGTCGATTTCGCCGCCGGGCTGGCGTTCGCCCTGCGTGGCTCGATCGACAAGGTGACCAGCAGGGTGTTCCTGCTGACGCCGGCCGACGTCGAGGTGTCCGCCGACGACGCCCGCAAGCTGGCCGAGCGGACCGTCGGTGGCGTCCGTCGTCGGACTCCGGAGTCGGCAGCTTTGCCGCGACCCGGGTGGAGGAACGCGCAATCTTCCGCCAGGATTGACGTGTGTCCCTCGCGATCCAGTTCGTCCTCTATTACGCCTTGTTCTTCTTCTGGCTTCTTCTGATCGGACGGATCGTGGCGGAGCTCGTACGCAGTTTCGCCCGCCAGTGGGTGCCCGCCGGGCCCAGTGCCGTCGCCCTCGAGATGATCTTCACAGCCACCGATCCTCCCGTGAAGTTGTTGCGCAGAGTGATCCCGGTCGTCAGGATCGGCGGCGTGGGACTGGACCTGTCGATTATGGTTCTGCTGTTGGTCGTGTTCATACTAATGAACGTTGCCCAGCCGACGCCGTAGTGAGCCCCAGTCACACGGTGCCGCCGCCGAGGACTGCATGAGGTGATCCGATGCCGCTGACGCCCGCCGACGTTCATAACGTCGCGTTCAGCAAACCCCCCATTGGCAAGAGGGGGTACAACGAGGACGAGGTCGACGCGTTCCTCGACCTGGTCGAGGCCGAGTTGGCTCGCCTGATCGAGGAGAACGAGGACCTGCGAGAGCAGGTCTCCGCGCTCGAGCAGCGCCTCGGGAACGCACAGGCCGACCTGGAGGACGCGCGTTCGCGTCCACAGGCCATGGGCGCCCCGCCCACCCAGCAGATCCAGCGCCCGGTGGAACCCCCACCGATGCGCGCGATGGAGCCGCCACGGGCCATGTCCGCGCCACCTCCTGCGATGGCGGAGCCGAGCGACACCGGCGACCACCACGTGCAGGTGGCGAAGGTGCTCAGCATGGCCCAGGAGATGGCCGAGAGGCTCACCTCCGAGGCCAAGGCCGAGGCCGACACCATGCTCGGCGACGCGCGCAGCAAGTCCGAGCAGTTGCTGTCGGAGGCCCGGACCAAGTCCGACGGCCTCGTCAACGACGCCAGGGCCCGGGCCGAGACGATGCTCAACGACGCCCGCACGCGGGCGGAGACCCTCGAGCGCCAGTCCCGGGACAAGGCCGCCAAGCTGGTCGGCGACGCCGAGCGCCAGCAGACCGAGATCATCGGCTCGATCACCAGGGACAAGACGGTGCTCGAGAAGAAGATCGACGAGCTGCGCACGTTCGAACGCGAGTACCGCACCCGCCTCAAGACCTATCTGGAGTCCCAGCTCAGGGACCTCGGAGAGCGCGGGTCGGCAGCTCCGTCGGACGGCCGGTCGAACTCCAACGGCGGCGGGTACGCCGCCACGGGGTACGGCCAGCGCGCAGACGCGGGTAGCTGACGACCGGAGACCTAGAGGGGCGGTGCGGCCGTGATGTGCCGCGCCGCCGCACGCGGAGTGAATCGTGTTGCTGCTGGTACTGATCCTGGTCCTGATCGCGTTCGGCCTGCTGGTGGTCGCACTGCTGACGGGCACCGTGCTCTGGGCATGGGTGTCCGTCGGGGTCAGTGTGGCCGCGGCGGCCGTGCTCCTCATCGACTGGATGATGCGCCGGTCGGCGGTACGGGCGGGGTCTGACGCGGTTGCCCGAACCGGGGCGTCCGCTCCGGCTTCGAAGCCTTCCACTGCCGCACAGCGGCGGGCCGAGATCGAGTCCATCACCGAGGTGTTGCCGGTGGTCTCGGCCACCTCGGCGGCCGCGTCGGGTGCAGCCGGGTCGAGTTCGGCAACGGCGAGCTGACACCGCCGAAGTCGCCGGTGCCCCCGCGGTCGGCGTCGAGCTCCCGCGGCGCCGGTCCGCGTCCGGTGGGCTTCGAGGGCGCGGCCGACAGAGCGGTGGCCGATCCGGAGATCAACGGATCCGCGCAGGAGACCCGTCGACGCCGGTTCGAGCCCGCCTCGGACGGCGACTCGACGATGGTGATGCCCGTCGTGCAACCGTCCGGCTCTTCGGGGCGACCGCCCGGCGCTCACCCCGCGAACACCCCATTGAGCGAAGATTTGTCACGCTCCGTGACGGAGGACAGGGTCGGCTACCTTCCGCCCACGCGGTCCGCAAAGGACATTGCTGCCGGCTTCCTTGTTAAATCGGATCCCTCGGGTAACACGGGCGACGACAATGTGGAGCGGACGGTGGCCGGGTTCGAGCCGGCTCATTCGGAGCGTTCCTCGGCTAATCGAACCGATGCCGGCCCGACCGATGACACCGCTTTCGGCGAGGACACGGGGCGCCCGTCCGAGCGTCCGGGCGATGGCTCGGTCTTCGGTTCGGCGGTCGCCGGCGCCGCAGCCGCCGCACCCGCCGCGGCCGACGGGCGCGGCGAGGCGCCCGACGCGGCGAGGCGCCGGACGCGGCGAGGCGCCGACGCCGCGGCGCCGGACTCGGCGGGGCCGGACGCGGCGCGGCTCGAACCGGCGAGGCCTGAACGCGAGGCCCCTGATCGCAGCACCACAGATGGGGGCTCACCAGATCCAGGAACGGCCTCGGACCCCGGCGACGAGCCGGTCGGCGCCGATGGCGGCGGCCTCCGCGCCGACGATGCCGCCGACGATGGCGCCGCATCCGGTGAGAGCACGGTCGAGAGCGGGGAAGCAGCTTCCGGCCCGCTCCGGCCGGACGCCGAAGCCGTGCCCGACCGGGACATCACCCCAGCGCCTGCCGATCCCGGTGAACACGCGGATACGGCCGACGCCGACACCGACTCCGCTGCTGCCGCCGATGAAGCCGACGCCGTTGCTGGCCGCACGCCGAGGCCGACGGCGCGGCGAGCCGCGAGACGCCCGCGAACGTGACCGCCACAACCGACGCCGGCTCGGCCGGTGCCGCAGCTGCCGACGCGGCGGCGGACAGCGGCCGGCGGGACGACAGGGGCCGGCGGGACGACCAGGGGCCGGCGGGACGACAGGGGCCCCAACCGGCGCTGGCGATGCCCCTGCCGGTCGCGCTGCTGCCGGGTTGGATCCCGACCGGTTCCGGCGAGTCGAGTGCTCGCGAGACCGGCCTGCCGGGTCTGTAGCTGCCGGGTCTGTCGACGCCAGGTCCGGAGCTGCCGATTCCGGAGCTGCCGGGTCCGCTGCCGACGACACCGGCGCTCCCGCCTCCGGTGCTGTCGCCGGAACGGACGGCAGCCGAGGCGGACGGCAGCCGAGACGGAGGCAGCCGAGGCGGAGGCAGGCGGCTCCGACATCAACAGGGCGGTCATCGACAGGGCGGCGAGCACTGCCGAGTCGGGAACCACCGGGGCCCGATCTGCCCTGACCGGCGATGATGAGTCTCCTGCCGGAGTGGACACGGGCGCCGGTGCGGTCGATGAGGATCCGCAGGTCCCCGACGAGGCCGGGCCCACCGGTCCGAGCATCGGTGAGAGCGGGAGCGCCGAAGCCGCTGATCCGTCGAGCGCCGGCACCGCACCCGCGGCTGACACCGACGAGCCCGCTGCACAAGCGGTCGCCGACCATCGTGAACCCCAGGATCGGGACGCTTCTGAACCGGCCGACCGCGTCCCGGAAGTCCGTGTCGACCACATGCCCGAGACCCGGACCGACAGCTCCGCGGCGCAGGCCGGACCCGGCGACACCGCCGACGACGAAGACTCCGACCACTCCGCCACCGAGGGTGAGCCGGCAGCCGATGCCGTCGCCGCGGCGGGTTCCGGGGCTGCCGACGACCGCGAGCCCCACGACGACGCCGCCGGCGACGCCCACGGGGGCTACGCCGCCGCGGGCCACGGAGCTGCCGGTTCCGGTGTGGAGTCCGCCACCCAGGCGGCTCCGTTCGACGACGTCTTCGCGACGCCGCGTCGTCCGACGGTGAGCCCCCGGAGGAGATGTCCGAGCCGGGGGTGGCCGCGCTGGTCGCGCAGCTGGAGGACGAGGTCGTGGTCGTCGACGAGCAACCGCGCTACCACATCGCCGACTGCCGGGGCTGGTCGCGAAGCCGGTGATCCCGTTGTCCGGTGAGCGAGGCGATCGAGCTGGGCTTCACGCCGTGCGCCTGGTGCACACCGAACCTGCGGCTCGCCAGCAGCACCCCGCCCCGTCCCGCTGATCGTTCCCCGGCGCGCGCTCGAGCGGCCGCGGGCGTCGGTTGCGCCGGTGGGGATCCCACCCGGCGGAATATCGGGTGGCGGTACGGCGCTACCCTGGTTTCACAGGCACCGATCCGGCCATCACCGGGGAGCCTCCGGAAGAAACGGGCGACCGCCCGGAGTAGAACCGGACGGGTGCGGCCCGTCACAGCCGTCCGATGAGGGGCTGCAGGCTGTCGACGCGACGTCGTGACATGGCGGCGGCAAGCGGGGTGGTACCGCGGCACCTGCGAAGGCGTCGTCCCCGTGCAGGCCGAACGACCGACGCCGCACGAGGAGCCCACCGCCATGACCGCCGACCAGTCCGAGCAGCCGCTATCCCGCTGTCCCGGCACACCCGTCCTTCCCCGCGCTCGAACGCGAGGTGCTGGACTTCTGGGCCGCCGACCGCACGTTCCAGGCCTCGATCGCGGGCCGGCCGGCCGGGCGACAACGGCAGCAACGAGTTCGTCTTCTACGACGGCCCGCCCTTCGCCAACGGCCTGCCGCACTACGGCCACCTGCTCACCGGCTACGTCAAGGACGTCGTGCCGCGCTACCGGACCATGCGCGGGCGGCACGTCGAGCGCCGCTTCGGCTGGGACACCCACGGGCTGCCCGCCGAGGTCGAGGCCGAGCACCAGCTCGGCATCAAGGACAAGTCCGAGATCGAGGAGATGGGCGTCGCGGCGTTCAACGACGCCTGCCGCAGCTCCGTGCTGCGCTACACCGACGAGTGGCAGGCCTACGTCACCCGCCAGGCCCGCTGGGTCGACTTCGAGAACGACTACAAGACGCTCGACCTGGACTACATGGAGAGCGTCATCTGGGCGTTCAAGACCCTGTGGGACAAGGGCCTGGTCTACTCCGGATTCCGGGTGCTCTGGTACTGCTGGCACGACGGCACCCCGCTGTCGGCCACCGAGACCAAGATGGACGACGTCTACCAGGACCGGCAGGATCCCGGCGGTCACCGTCGGTCTCCGGCTGCACGCACACGAGTCCGATGTGGACGGTGCGCTGGCGCTGATCTGGACCACCACCCCGTGGACGCTGCCGTCCAACCTGGCCCTGGCCGTCAACCCGGAGGTCGACTACGCGCTGGTCGAGGCCGACGGCGAGCGCTACCTGCTCGCCGCGGCTCGGGTCGGCGCACTACGCGCGGGAGCTGGGTGAGCAGCCGACCGTGCTGCGCACGCTGCGCGGCGTCCGAGCTGGTCGGTCTGCGCTACACCCCGCCGTTCGACTTCTTCACCGGCTGGGAGAACGCGCACCGGGTGCTCGCCGCCGACTACGTCACCACCGACGACGGCACCGGGATCGTGCACATCGCGCCCGCCTTCGGTGAGGAGGACAAGGTCGTCACCGACGCGGCCGGCATCGAGGTCGTGGTGCCGGTCGATTCCCGCGGCGAGTTCGACTCCCGGGTGCCGCCGTACGAGGGCATGCAGGTGTTCGACGCCAACCCGCAGATCGTCCGCGACCTGCACGACCGGGCACCGCACGCGCCGGGCGTGCTGCTGCGCCACGAGACCTACGACCACCCGTACCCGCACTGCTGGCGCTGCGGCAACCCGCTCATCCAGCGCGCGGTCGACTCCTGGTTCGTGCAGGTCACCGCGTTCCGGGAGCGGATGGTCGAGCTCAACCAGGAGATCACCTGGGTGCCCGAGCACGTCAAGGACGGGCAGTTCGGCAAGTGGCTGGAGGGCGCCCGGGACTGGTCGATCTCGCGCAACCGGTACTGGGGCACGCCGATCCCGGTCTGGGTGTCCGACGACCCGGCCTACCCGCGGACCGACGTCTACGGCTCGCTGGACGAGATCGAGCGCGACTTCGGGGTACGCCCGACCGACCTGCACCGCCCCTACGTCGACGAGCTGACCCGGCCCAACCCGGACGACCCGACCGGGCGCTCCACCATGCGCCGGGTGCCCGAGGTGCTGGACTGCTGGTTCGACTCCGGCTCGATGCCGTTCGCCCAGGTGCACTACCCGTTCGAGAACCGCGAGTGGTTCGAGTACCACTACCCGGGCGACTTCATCGTCGAGTACAACGGCGCAGACCCGTGGCTGGTTCTACACGCTGCACGTGCTGGCCACCGCGCTGTTCGACCGGCCATCGTTCCGGTCCTGCGTGGCGCACGGGATCGTGCTCGGCGACGACGGGCAGAAGATGTCCAAGTCGCGGCGCAACTACCCGGACGTCAACGAGGTCTTCGACCGGGACGGCTCGGACGCGATGCGCTGGTTCCTCATGGCCAGCCCGATCCTGCGCGGCGGGAACCTGGTGGTCACCGAGCAGGGCATCCGGGAGGGCGTCCGGCAGGCGATCCTGCCGCTGTGGAACACCTGGTACTTCCTGTCGCTCTACGCGGGAGCGGCCGGCCGGTCCGGCGCGACCCGAACCGACTCGACGCACGTGCTGGACCGCTACGTCCTGGCCAGGACCGCGGCGCTGGTCGACGACCTGACCGCGGCGATGGACGTCTACGACGTCGCCGGAGCGTGCGAGCGGATCCGGGACCACGCCGAGGCGCTCACCAACTGGTACGTCCGCCGTTCCCGTGACCGGTTCTGGGCACGGCGATGCCGACGCCGATCGACACCCTGCACACCGTGCTCGAGGTGACCTGCCGGCTGGCCGCGCCGCTGCTGCCGCTGACCACCGAGAAGATGTGGCAGGGGCTCACCGGTGGCCGGTCGGTGCACCTGACGGACTGGCCAGGTCGCGCGGAGCTGCCGCACGACGCCGCGCTGGTCACCGCGATGGACCGGGTGCGCCAGGTGGCCTCGGCCGCGCTGTCGCTGCGCAAGGTGAGCGGCCTGCGGGTCCGGCAGCCGCTGGCCACCCTCACGGTGGCCGCGGCCGACGCCGAGGCGCTGGCCCCGTTCACCGACCTCCTGCGCGACGAGGTGAACGTCAAGGACGTGGTGCTGACCACGGACGTGGCCGCGCACGGCCGGTTCGAGATCGCCGTCAACGCCCGTGCCTGCGGTCCGCGGCTCGGCGGCGACACGCAGAAGGTGATCCGCGCGGTCAAGGCGGGGGAGTGGGAGGCGCGCTCCGACGGCGTCGTCGTCGCGGGCGGGATCGAGCTGCTGCCCGGCGAGTTCACCGAGCGGCTGGTGCCGGCGGGCGGGGCGGGTGGGCAGACCGTGACCACGGCGCTGCCGGGCAGCTCCGGGCTGGTGGTGCTCGACACCGTGGTCACCCCCGGTCTGGCGGCCGAGGGCACGGCGCGAGACGTGGTGCGGGTGGTCCAGCAGGCCCGCAGGGACGCCGGGCTGGACGTCTCCGACCGGGTGACACTGTTGATCGACGCGCCTGCTCCGGTGCTCGATGCGGTGCGCGCGCACGAGGCCTTCGTGGCCGGTGAGGTGCTGGCCACGGCGGTGGGCTACCAGCCGGTGCCGGACCCGACCCTGGTCGGATCGGTCGCAGCGGCGGATGGCGGGGCGGCCGAGGTCCGCGTGCTGGTCAGCCGCTGATCCGTCGCGGTGACGACCGCACTGCTGGTCCGTCCCGCGCTCGCGCCAGCAAGTCGGCCGTTGGCCTACCCTCCCGGCATGGGCGAGCGGTCCGTGGTGGTCGTCGGCTATCCGGGCGCCGAGCTGCTCGACATCGCGTGCGTCACCAGCACCCTCGACGTCACGAACCGGTTCGGGGTGCGCCCGGCGTACCGGGTCACGGTGGTCAGCCAGGGCGGCAAGCCGATCGAGTGCCAGTCCGGGCTCGCACTGGCGGCGCAGGGAGCGCTGGAGCTGGTGCGCCCTCCGGTGGACACGCTGATCGTGTCCGGCGGGCTCGGGTACTCGCAGGCCGCCGCCGACGCGAACCTGGTCGAACACGTCCGGCGGCTCGCCGGCCGCAGCAGGCGGGTGGCGTCGGTCTGCACCGGTGCGCTGGTGCTCGCGGCGACCGGTTTGCTCGACGGCCGGACGGCGACCACGCACTGGCTGTGGGCGGATCGGATGGCCCATCAGTTCCCGGCGGTACGGGTCGACCCGGCACCGATTTTCATCCGGGACGGCCGGGTGTCCACCGCGGCCGGGGTGACCAGCGCGCTGGACCTCACGCTGGCGTTCGTCGCCGAGGACCACGGGGCCGAGCTGGCCCGGCGGGTGTCCAGGGCGCTGGTCACCTACCTGCAGCGACCGGGCGACCAGGACCAGATGAGCATGTTCGTGATCGCTCCTGCCCCGGGTCACGATCTGGTCGGCGCCGTCGTCGATCGCATCGCCGGCCGCCTCGACGCCGAGCTCGACGTCGCGACCCTGGCCGCCGAGGCCGGGGTGAGCGAACGACACCTCGCGCGGCTGTTCGTCACCCACCTGGGCGAGGCCCCCGGGCGGTACGTGCGGCGGGTCCGGATCGAGGCTGCCGCCCAACTGCTGGCCACCACCGACCTCCCGCTGGCCCGGGTGGCGGCCCGGTGCGGGTTCCGTTCCGCCGAATCGCTCCGCCAGGCCTTCGTCGCCCGGTACGGCGTTGCACCGTCGGACTACCGGACAGCCCGGGCGGCCGGCTGATCCGGCCGTGAGGCGGTTCCCTGCCGTTGTCGCATGATCGAAAGCGCTGGCCGTGTTCCATCCAGGATCGCCCCTCCGGCCTAGAGCTGGACCAGGATCGCCGCGCCGAGCAGGAAGTCGATCACCGCGCAGAACTCGGCGTAGGGGCGGGGGACGACCTCGTTGCGACGGTGGTGCACGACGTCCCAGACCCCGTGGCCGATCAGCCCGCCTGCTACCAGCAGCGCTCCCGGCACCGGATCGAGCAGCAGCGCCACCGCGGCGCTGATCCCGAACACGAGCATGCCGAGCGCCTGCCGGCCGAAGCCGGGCTGTCGATGCCCCAGGGCACCGGCGGCCAGGAAGGCGGCAGCGGCGAGCTCCGCGATGACCAGCGGCTCGGCGCCGAGCACGTCGGCGACGGTGACCGCGACGAAGCTCGCGACGAAGACCGGCCACGCCCCACCGCGGCCCAGGACGGCCGCCCCGAGGTAGACGAGTGCCGAGACGGCCACGACGAAGGCGAGCCCGCGGTCGGCGCCGAGCAGCACGACGAAGCCGGCGAACAGGACGGCCGCGACGGTGGGCCAGCGGGCGAGCATTGCGTTTCCGGTGGTGGTGGTGATCTGTTCCATGCCGACACCGTCACCCCATGGGGGCGTTCCGGGCCACGAGGATGTCCGAAATCCTGGTGACCTCGTCCGAGTCGGTCGCTCACGCAGCGGGCGGACCGGTCCGCCTAGGGTGAACCGATGCACGCAGCGGCGGCCAGGTGGGCGGAGCTGCAGTCCGGACGGGGCATCCCGGCGGACATCCTGGCCCGCGCCGAGGCCGACCCGTGGCTGTTCCCTGCGGCGGACTTCACCGCGCCGGCGAGTCCCGCGGACACCCCGTCCCGGCGTGCGGCGCTCGAGTTGCTCGGATCAGCTGGCTCGGTGCTCGACGTCGGCTGCGGCGGTGGGGCGGCGGCGTTCGCGGTGGTCCCGCCCGGCGACCACCTCACCGGCGTCGATCAACAGCAGGACATGCTCGACGAGTTCGCGGCCGCCGCCACCGCCCGCGGCGTTCCGCAGCGCACCGTGCTGGGCCGCTGGCCCGCGAGCGCCGCCGAGGCCGGCCGGGCCGACGTCGTGCTCTGCCACCACGTGCTGCACAACGTGGTCGACCTGCCGCCGTTCCTCCTCGCGCTCACCGCCGCGGCCCGCGGCGGGGTCGTCGTCGAGATGCTGGCGCAGCACCCGATGGCCTGGCTGGATCCGCTCTGGGTGCACTTCCACGGGCTGGCCCGGCCGCCGTCCGCCACCGTCGACGACGCCGTGGCCGTGCTGCGGGAGCTCGGCATCGCGCCGCGGGTCGTGCGTTGGGAACGGCCGCACCGGCCACGTCAGGACCCGGAGTGGGTCACCCGCAGGCTGTGCCTCCCGGCCGGCCGCGTCGGCGAGGTGGCCGCCGCTCTCGACGGCCTGGTCCGCCCCCGGACCGCCGCGACGGTCAGCTGGGCACCCTGACCGGGCCGGTGAGCCGGGGGAGGCCGAAGGCAGCAACCGGATGCCTCGGTAGGGTCAACATCTTTCCGGAGGTGCCATGGCGAGCCTGGAGCTGCTGCTCGGCGTCGCGGCCGCGATCGTGCTCGTCGGCGTGCTTGCGGTACGCGTGTCGGTCCGGCTCGGGCTGCCCTCGCTGCTGCTCTACCTGGGTATCGGCCTGCTGCTCGGCGAAGCCGTGCTCGGCATCCAGTTCAACGACGCGGCGCTCACGGAATCGCTCGGTATCGCGGCGCTGGTGCTCATCCTGATCGAGGGTGGTCTCACCACGCGCTGGAACGCGGTGCGGCCGGCGCTGAACGTCGGCATCGCGCTGTCCACTGTGGCCGTCGTGGTGAGCATCGGGGTGGTCGGGGTGGCGCTGCACGTGCTGCTCGGGCTGGAGTGGCGCACGGCGTTCCTGTGGGGCGCGGTGCTGTCCTCCACCGACGCCGCGGCCGTCTTCAGCGTGTTGCGCGGGGTCGGCGTCTCACCGCGGGTGTCCGGCACCCTGGAGCTCGAGTCGGGCATGAACGACGCCCCGGTCGTGCTCGCGGTGCTGCTGCTCGCGTCCGGCGAACCCTTCACCTGGTTGACACCGCTGATGGTCGTCTACGAGCTCGCCGCGGGCGGGTTGATCGGCGGGCTGTTCGGCATGGGTGGAGCGTGGGCGTTGCGCAGGGCCGCGCTGCCCTCGACCGGCCTCTACCCGCTCGCCGCCATCGCCGTCTGCGTGCTCGCCTACTCCACCAGCCAGTTCGTGCATGCCTCCGGTTTCCTCGCCACCTATGTCGCCGCGTTGGTGCTGGGCAACTCCGCACTGCCCCACCGCGGAGGCGTGCGGTCGTTCGCAGAAGGCATGGGCTGGCTGGCGCAGATCGGGCTGTTCGTGCTGCTGGGGCTCTTCGCCTCGCCTGCGCGGCTGCTGGAGGCGGCACTGCCGGCGCTGGTCGCGGGCGTGGTGCTGCTCGTGGCGGCGCGGCCGCTCTCGGTGCTGGCCGCGGCGACACCGTTCCGCATCCCGTGGCGGGAGCAGGCGTTCCTGTCGTGGGCCGGATTGCGCGGCGCGGTGCCGATCGTGCTCGCGTTGATCGCTCTGACCGAGGGGGCTCCGTCGGCGCGGGCGCTGGTGGACGTGGTGTTCGTGCTCGTCGTGGTGCTCACCCTGCTGCAGGGCACCACGCTGCCGTGGGTGGCGCGGCTGCTCGGGATGGCCCACGACGCGCAACCCCGTGAGCTCGCCGTCGACGCCGCCCCGCTGGACGAGCTGGGCGCCGATCTGTTGCAGGTCCGGATCCCGATCGGATCCCGGCTCCGGGGGGTGTACCTGGCGGAGTTGCGGCTGCCGCGCGGTTCCACCGTCAGCCTGGTGGTGCGCGGCGACGAGGCCTTCACCCCCAACCGCGAGACCCGCCTGCGCGAGCTCGACCAGCTGTTGGTGGTCGCCACGACGAGTGCGCGCACCGCTGCCGAGGAGCGCATCCGGGCCGTCGACCAGAGCGGCAAGCTGGCCCGGTGGAGCGTTGTGCCCCCCGATCGCTCCCCCCGGAAAGCCCTGGCCACGCCCTGGCGGCGAGCCGGGCAGGGTCGGCAGGAATGATGGAGGTGTGAGCACACCCAGCATCGCCGCGGCAGGCAAGGTCAGGCTGCTTGCCCTGATCGCGGTGACGGTGCTGGTCGGCGACATCCTCACCAAGATCATCGGGGTCGCGCGGCTGGAGGGCGAGCAGCCCGTGCCGGTACTGGGCGGGCTGGTCTACCTGCAGCTCGTGCGCAACCCGGGCGCCGCGTTCTCGCTGGCCACCGGCTACACGTGGGTGCTGACGCTGGTCGCAGCCGCCGTCGTCGTCGTGATCATCCGGGTGTCCCGCAGGCTGCGCTCCACCGGGTGGGCCGTATCGCTCGGCCTGATCCTCGGTGGGGCGCTGGGCAACCTCGCCGACCGCATCTTCCGCGCCCCCGGCCCGTTGCAGGGTCATGTCGTGGACACGGTGTCGCTCTTCGCTCCGGACGGTCGGGTGTGGCCGGTGTTCAACCTGGCCGACGCCTGCATCGTGACCGGCGGGGTGCTGCTGGTGCTGCTCGCGTTGCTCGGTCGCGAGCTGGACGGCACCCGGTCGAGCAGCCGGAAGACGAGTGGCAACACCGAACGGGAGCCGTCCGGTGACTGACACCCGCGGGCTCCCCGTGCCCGACGGCCTGGACGGGATGCGCGTCGACGCCGGGCTGGCCCGGCTGCTCGGCCTGTCCCGCACCGTGGTGGTGGCGCTGACCGAGTCCGGGCATGTCGCCCTCGACGGCCGCGCCGCGGGGAAGTCCGATCGGCTGGCCGCAGGCTCGTGGCTGGAGGTCCAGCTGCCAGAGCCCGAGGCGCCTGCGCAGATCAGCGGCTCGGTCGAGGTGGTTGCCGGCCTGACGGTGCTGTACGCCGACGACGACATCGTCGTGGTCGACAAGCCGGTCGGGGTCGCGGCGCACCCGAGCCCGGGCTGGACCGGGCCCACCGTGCTGGGCGGGCTGGCCGCGCTCGGCTACCGGGTGTCCACCTCCGGGTCGGCCGAGCGACAGGGCATCGTGCACCGGCTCGACGTCGGTACCACCGGGGTGATGGTCGTCGCCACCTCGGAGCACGCTTACACCGAGCTCAAGCGGGCCTTCAAGGAGCGCACCGTCGACAAGAGGTACCACGCCGTCGCGCAGGGCCACCCCGATCCGTCCAGCGGAACGATCGACGCGCCGATCGACCGGCACCCCAAACACGACTACCGCTTTGCCGTGATCGCGGGGGGCCGACCGAGCATCACCCACTACGACACGATCGAGGCCTTCCGTGCCGCCTCACTTCTCGACATCCGGCTGGAGACCGGCCGCACCCATCAGATCAGGGTGCACCTGTCCGCGCTGCGCCACCCCTGTGTCGGTGATCTCGCGTACGGGGCCGACCCCACGCTGGCCCGCCGACTGGAGCTGCAGCGGCAGTGGTTGCACGCCCGCTCGCTCGGCTTCGCACACCCCGCCGACGGTCGCTGGGCCGAGTTCACCAGTCCGTACCCTGCCGACCTGGAGCGCGCGCTCCAGCTGCTGCGCGACTGACCTGATGACGCCCGGAGAGACAACGGATGCGACGGACCCGGCGCGGTGCGAGCGCTGATCGCGCCGCCGGCCCGGCCCGGGAGGCCCTGTGACCGGCCGTCGGCGGATCGCCGTGCTGCTGACCTGCGGCGTCGTGGCGTTGCTCGCCGCCTGGTACGCGGGCTCGCGCTCCCCGGCGCCGGTGCCGGTGCCGGCGGCGGGCTCGGTCCGGCTGGGTCCCGACCCGGGCGAGGCGGTCGACGCCTATCTGGCCCGGCTGCCCGGCCTGCTGCCGGCGCCCGGCCCCCCGGTGCTGGCCATGGTGCAGTTCGCGGCGGAGCGGACAGCAGCCGAGGCGATGGGGGCAGCGGCCGGAGCATCGTCGGTCACCGTGGTGTGGCGGGTGCCCCTACCTCGCGTGCAGACGGCCCTGCGGTTCGAATCGTTGGAACCGGGCACGCCACCCGACGTCGCCGTGACCAACGCCAGGCAGCGGGCCCGGCTGGCCGCCGAAACCGACGCCGCCCGGCTCGCCGGGCGCGCGCGGGATGTGGCGGCGGTGGAGGCCGCGGCGCTGTCGGCTGCCGACTGCCGGTGTGTGCTGGCGCTGGTCGTACGGTCCGATCGGGTCGGCCTGGAGGCATTGGCCACCCGTCCCGGCGTGCGGGCGGTGCAGGCCGCCCCGGCCGGAGTCACGGTCCGGGAGCTGGCGCTGGCCCCGCTCCTGCCCGAGCAGACCGTTCGTGCGGATCCGCTGCCCGACGACGGGCCGGTGCCACCCGCGTGATCCGATCAGTCCACCCCGAGAGCGCTCGGGGTGACCCTCACCCGGAGTGGGTGAGTGCCCTGATGCTCGTCTCAGCAGACGCCTGGGAGGGTGGCGGTATGACGATCAACGGTGCTGCCGTGCCGCGGCCCGGCCACCGGCACCGAACCGGTGCGTCCGGTCATGTCCTGATCGTTACCGACGGTTCACGCGCGCTTTCCGTGCAGGGCGGGATTGGTCGTGTTCGCTGCCGAACGATGACGGTGTGCGCTGATCCCGCCCGGCCGGCGTACGCGTCCGCCGTGAGTTCGGCCACCCCGAACGGCGGCGGCGTGAACCCGGCCGCCGTGAACCCAACCTCTGTGAACCCGACCGTCTCTGGGTCGACGGCATGACCGCACTGGCCACCGGCTCCGGGCTCGCGATCGCGCTGGCCGTCTTCGGCGCCTTCTGCTTCGCAGGCGCGGCGGTGCTGCAACATCGCGCGGTGACCGCGACGTCGCCGGTCGTCGGCGGCCCGAGCGGCAGCCGTGGCCGTGCGCTGTCGATGCAGGGTCTGATCGCGGCCACCCGGCGTCCCGGCTGGATCCTCGGGCTCGCGTTGGCCGGCGGCGGAACACTGCTGCACGCCCTCGCGCTCGTGCTGGCCCCCCTGTCGGTGGTGCAGCCGGTCGGCGTGCTGGCGGTGCCGGTTGCTGTGGTGCTCACCGCTGTGCGGACCGGCCGGCGACCGGCAGGCGGGGTGCTCGGCGCGGTGGCGGTCTGCGTCGCGGGCGTAGCCGTGTTCGTCGGTATCGCCGCCGGCAACGCGGTCAACAGCCCGCCACCCGGTGGGGCCACCCTGATCGCCGGACTCGTCGTCGGTGCGGTGGTGCTGTCGCTGGCCGCGGTCGGCTTCGACCACACGGGTTGGATCCGCTGCGTGAGCCTGGCGACCGGAGGGGCGGTGGCCTTCGGGCTGGTGTCGACGCTGCTGCGGGCGGTGACCCAGGACGTCGTGTTCGGGGCCAGCGCGCTGCTCGACCTGGGCGTCCTTGGCACGCTGACCGGCCTGGTCACGGCGTTGCTCGTCGGTGGTTGGCTCGTGCAGCAGGCGTTTGCGTCCGGCCCGCCGGAAGTGGTCATCGCCTGCCTGACGGTGGTCGACCCGATCGTCGCGGTGCTGCTCGGGGCCGTGCTCCTCGGCGAGGGCGCCGCTACCCCGGCCGGCACCTGGCTGTTGCTGGTGACGGCCGCGACGGCCGCCACAGCGGGCGTCATCGCGCTGGCCCGACACCATCCCGACGCGGCCGGCCGCCGCTCGGTCCGGCACGGTGCCGATCCCGTGCGCCGCGTTGCCGCCCTCGACCGCGGCCGTTCGACGGCAACCGCGCGGCGACCCTCACACTCGTTGTACCGCCGGTGACCCCAGCACCGCGGTCAGCCCGATCCGTTCCGAGAGGACCCTCCGTGACCTCGCTGCCCGGCAAGCCGTTGTGCATCCTGATCGGCGCCGAGACCTACCCCCCGGACGTCAACGGCGCAGCGCGGTTCGCCGAGCGGCTGGCCGGCGGCCTCGCCGGCCGCGGTCACGAGGTGCACGTCGTGGCTCCCTCGCCCGTCGGTCCGCCGAGCCGGGAGGTGCGCGACGGCGTCACCGTGCACGGGGTGCGCTCGCACCGCTACTTCCGGCACGAGGGGTTCCAGGTCTGCATGCCGTGGGAGGCAGGTCCGGCCACCGCGACCCTGCTCGCGGAGATCGATCCTGATGTCGTGCACACCCAGGCGCACATGGTCGTCGGCCGGGGCATCGTCAGGGCCGCACACCGGGCCGGCCGACCGCTGGTCGCGACCAACCACCTGATGCCGGAGAACCTGGCGGCATACTCGCCGATCCCGCGGCTGCTGCAACCCGCCTACCACTCGCTGGCCTGGAAGGACCTCGGCCGCGTCTTCAGCCGGGCGGACGTGGTCACCGCCCCCACGCCGCGTGCCGTCGAGCTGCTGGTCAGCCGCGCCGGACTGCCCGCTGCGATTCCGGTCTCGTGCGGCATCGACGCCGAGCGCTACCAGACGGTCGCGGACCAGCCGGGCGCCGTTCCGACGGTGCTTTTCGTCGGCCGGATGGACCATGAGAAGCGGGTCGACGAGCTGATCAGGGCTTTCGCCGCGCTACCTGCCGAGCTGCCGGCTCAGCTGGAGATCGTCGGGGACGGCGGTCGCCGGGCCGACTGGAAAGCACTCGCCGCCGGCCTGGGGCTCGCCGATCGGGTCCGGTTCCGCGGGTTCATCTCCGAGGAGGAGTTGCTGCAGGCCTACGCCAGGGCCGCCGTGTTCTGCATGCCCGGGATCGCCGAGCTGCAGAGCATCGCCACGTTGGAGGCGATGGCCGCCGGTACCCCGGTGGTCGCCGCCGACGCGATGGCGCTGCCCCACCTGGTCCGTCCGGGCCGCAACGGCTGGCTCTACCGGCCCGGCGACATCGCCGAACTCAGCACCCGGCTCGCCGCGCTGCTCCTCGACGCCGGCCTCCGCCACCGGATGGGCGCAGCCAGCCGGGAGATGGTGGCCGAGCACTCCTTCACCGCAACGTTGGACACCTTCGAAGGCATCTACCAGCGGGTTCTGGGCCGGGACAGGTTGCAGATCCGCCGCGCCGCCTGATCCCGACCGCTCGTGACCGCCGCTCGTGGCGGGTCGGCCGGCGGGTCGGCGGGTCGGCCGAGGTGGTCGAGTGATCGCGGTGAGTGTGTCGTGGCGCATGATCGGACCTGCGTGGGCGCCCGTTGACGGTGATCTCGCCATCGTTCGCCGAGCACAAACCACTCACGACCTCGAGCGCGATCGGGACACACGACGACCCAGGACACACGACGACCAGGTCTCACGGGGTGGTTGCCTCCGGTTCGCGGGAGGCCCGCACGGATCGGGATCACCGGTCCGCAGCGGCGACCGTCCGTTCCAGCAGTGCCAGCAACACCCGCGCCGACGCGTCCCAGCTGTACACGGTCGCGCGCTCCCGGGCCGCCGCGGAGCGCTCCGCCCACGTCTGCGGGTCGTCGAGCTCGCGCACCGCGGCCACGAACCCGGCCACGTCGTCGGGATCGACGAAGATCGCCGCGTCGCCTGCGACCTCGCGGAACACGTCGATGTCGCTCACCACCACCGGTGTACCGAGCTGCATGGCCTCCACCAGCGGGATGCCGAAGCCTTCGTCACGCGAAGCCGAGACCAGCGCCGTTGCCCCGCCGAGCACCGAGCGGTACACCTCGTCGGCCGCTCCGTCGTGGAACACCAGGCGCGCGCCCGGCGCGAGTGCGGTCAGCCGGTCCCGCTCGGCGGCCGTGATCCGGCTCATCAGGTGCAGCTCGTGATCGCGCAGTGACACCATCGCCCTGGCCAGTGTCGCCACGTTCTTGTACGGCATGAACGAGCCCATGTAGACCAGCGCGGCGGTGCGGGGTCCCGGGGTCAGCGCGGGGGCCGGCTCGGCCGCGTTCGGCACCACGGTCACCGGGCGCCGGGTGAGCCGGTTCCGCGCGATCAGCTCCGCGGTGGTCGCCGACACGGTGACGACGGCGTCGGCCCGGTCCAGCAACATCCGCTGTGGCCACCAGCCGAGGTGGTAGAGCCGCCACAGCAGCCGGATCGGGGCGGAGAACTCCGGTGGCGGGGTGGGATGGGCGTAGTAGATGAGGTCGTGCAGCGTCAGCACGAGCCGGTAGCGCCTGCCCCAGCTGCCCATCGTCTGCATCGGGGAGAACACCACGTCGGGGGAGAACCGCCGCACCGCGAGAGCCACCCACGGCTCCCTGATGCTGGTCGGGCCGTTCACCAGGTGGTAGGGCAGGTCAGGGAGCCGGTCGAGCTGGTCCCGATCGTTGATCAGCATGGTCACCGGGTGCAGCTGCGCCAGCGCGGTCAGCAGACCGACCGAGTAGCGGCTGATCCCGTCGTACCGTCCGACGCGGACGTACCGGCAGTCGAAGAGGATCTTCACGGGGCGGTGTCGGTGGTCAGCGTGGCGACGAACCGGGTGATCGCCGCGGCCACCGCGCCCGGCGCCTCGTAGTGCGCGAGGTGCCCCGTGCCGGGCAACACCACCAGCCGCGCGTCCGGGAACCGTTCGACGAGCGCCCGCTGGGCGGTCACGGGCGCGATGTCGTCCCGCTCGCCCGCCACCAGCAGCGTCGGCACCGTGATCCGGTCCGCGAACTCCCCGACGGTGCTCCCCACGGAGGCCCCGAACGCCTCCAGCAGCACGCGGCGGTCGGCGAACCCGTTGAACCGGCGGTCGTGTTCGGCGTGGATCCAGCGCCGCAGCTGCCGATCACGGGTACGCACCATGGCCGCGCTGGCCAACCTGGTGATCGCCCGGCTGCGCAGCAGCGTGGTGCCGGCCCGTTCCGGGAGCGCGGCGGCGATCCGGTGGTAGAGCAGCGTGGCCCGGGTCGCCACCACCCGCGGTCCGGCAAGCGCGGACGCCGCGATCGGATTGACCAGCACCAGCCCACGGACCGGTGCTCCGCCGGCCACCGCCGCGGCCGCCACGATCGATCCGAAGGAATGCCCGGCGAGCACCACGTCCCCGGCCGGCGCGAGGGCGGTCAGCAGGGCGCGTGTCCACGCCACGTACCCCTCGACGTCGTGCGCGTCCCGAGGCAGCGGCCCGGACTGTCCGAAACCGGGCAGGTCCGGCACCGCGACGGCGAGATCGTCGAGATGCGCGACGATCGGCTCCAGCCCGTGATGGTCGCCGCGCAGACCGTGCAGAAAGATCATCCGGTGCTGAGCTGTCTCGACGTCGTAGCGATGCAGCCGGGTGCGGGCACCGTGCAGCTCGACGTCCTCGACCCGTTCCCGCAACCGAGCCGTCTCCGCTGCGTAGGGGGACCGGGTCACCACCGACGCGAGTGTAGGGCCGGCATGAGCACGGCCGCGCAGGTCGATCCGGCGTCAGCGGTCGGTCACGTTGCGTTCCATGACCACTTCCGCATCCCATCGGGCGTGCTCCGCGGTCCTTCCTCCGCTGCATCCTTCCCCCGGGCGGGGGTTCGTCGGATCGTGAAGCCTGTCCTTGCTCCGACGATCGTCGTGCCGAGGCCTTCGCAGAGCGCCGACACGCCCGGTGCCCGAGATGAGCAGCGTGTTCCGCGGATGCCGGCCCGGGTCGCCGGAACTGTCGGGGGCCGACGCTAACCTGAACCCACCGCGGCCACCTGTCGAGCCCGGCGACCTGTACCCAGCATGGGCGCCGTGCGAGGGCCTGTGTGGGCCGGTGTCAAGGGGCGCAGCCCAGTCCGGGGCGCGTCAGAAGGGAGCTCCCCGTCCCGATGGCCGAACCGACCAGCTCCCGTTCCTCCGGTTCTCGTACCGGCACCGACAGCTTCGTCCACCTGCACACCCACACCGAGT
The DNA here is from genome assembly GCA_963841985.1 of uncultured Actinomycetota bacterium. Classification (GTDB taxonomy): domain Bacteria; phylum Actinomycetota; class Actinomycetes; order Mycobacteriales; family Pseudonocardiaceae; genus Pseudonocardia. Next base: position 26,495 of record CAWJFD010000004.1, on the reverse strand, counting down.
TCTCGATGCTCGACGGCGCCGCCCGGCTGGACGACCTGTTCGCCGAGTCCGCGCGCATGGAGATGCCGGCGCTGGCGATGACCGACCACGGCAACGTCTTCGGCGCCTACGAGTTCTGGCGCAAGGCCAGGGCGCACGGGGTGAAGCCGATCATCGGCATGGAGGGCTACCTCGCGCCGGGCAGCCGGCACGAGCGCAAACGCGCGGTGCTGGCCAAGGGCGCGGGGGGCAGCGACGACACCGACAACCCGGGTGAGATGTACACCCACATGACGCTGCTCGCCGAGAACACCGACGGGATGCACAACCTGTTCCGGCTGGCCAGCCTCGCGTCGCTGGAGGGCTACTACTACAAGCCCCGGATGGACCGCGAGCTGCTGCAGACCTACGGCAAGGGGATCATCGCCACCACCGGCTGCCCGTCCGGTGAGGTGCAGCGGCTGCTGCAGCAGGACAAGTTCGACGCCGCCTGCCAGGCCGCGAGCGACTACCGCGACATCTTCGGCAAGGACAACTTCTTCTGCGAGCTGATGGACCACGGCATCGGCATCGAGCGCCAGGTCCGCGATGCGCTGTACGACCTCAAGAAGAAGCTCGACCTGCCCGGCCTGGCCACCAACGACCTGCACTACACCTACGCCGAGGACGCCAAGCCGCACGAGGTGCTGTTGTGTGTGCAGACCGGCAAGACCCTCGCCGACCCGAACCGTTTCAAGTTCGACGCGCAGGACTTCTACCTGAAGTCGCCCGCCGAGATGCGCGCGCAGTGGGATCCGGTGTTCCCGGAGGCCTGCGACAACACGCTGCTCGTGGCCGAGCGGGTGGACGTCTCGTTCACCGAGGGCCAGGACCTCATGCCGCGCGCGCCCGTCCCCGAGGGCGAGAGCGAGGAGAGCTGGCTGATCAAGGAGGTCGAGCGGGGGCTGCACCAGCGGTTCCCGAACGGCGTCACCGCCGAGTACCGCAAGCAGGCCGACTACGAGGTCGGCGTGATCATCCAGATGGGGTTTCCCGGGTACTTCCTGGTCACCGCGGACCTCATCCAACACGCGAAGAAGGTCGGGATCCGGGTCGGCCCCGGCCGCGGCTCGGCCGCCGGCTCACTGGTGGCGTACGTGCTGGGCATCACCGATCTCGACCCGATCCGGCACAAGCTGCTGTTCGAGCGCTTCCTCAACCCCGAGCGCATCTCCATGCCCGACATCGACATGGACTTCGACGAGCGCAGGCGCGGCGAGATGATCCGCTACACCACCGAGAAATACGGTGAGGACCGCATCGCGCAGATCATCACCTATTCCACGATCAAGGCCAAAGCGGCGATCAAGGACTCCGCGCGGGTGTTGTTCGGCCAGCCCGGCTACGCCGTTGCGGACCGCATCACCAAGGCCATGCCGCCGGCCGTCATGGGCAAGGACATTCCGCTCTCCGGCGTCTTCGACCCCGCGCACAAACGGTATTCCGAAGCCACCGAGGTGCGGGCGCTCTACGAGAGCGATTCCCAGGTCAAGGAGATCATCGACACCGCCCGCGGCCTGGAGGGACTCAAGCGGCAGTGGGGGGTGCACGCCGCCGGTGTGATCATGTCGGCCAAGCCGCTGATCGACGTCATCCCGATCCAGCGCCGCGAGGCCGACGGCGCGATCATCACGCAGTTCGACATGGGCGCCTGCGAGACGCTCGGGCTGCTCAAGATGGACTTCCTCGGGCTGCGCAACCTCACGATCATCGACGACGCGCTGGAGAACATCGAGCTCAACGGCAAGCCGCGGCTCGAGATCGAGTCGCTCGAGCTGGACGATCCACCGACGTACGAGCTGCTGTCCCGCGGTGAGACGCTCGGGGTGTTCCAGCTCGACGGCGGGCCGATGCGCGATCTGCTGCGCCGGATGGCGCCCACCGAGTTCGACGACATCTCCGCCGTCGGCGCGCTGTACCGGCCCGGCCCGATGGGCGCCAACGCGCACAACGACTACGCCGATCGCAAGAACGCCCGCCAGGAGGTCACGCCGATCCACCCGGAGTTGGCGGAGCCGCTGAAGGACATTCTCGGCGAGACCTACGGCCTGATCGTGTATCAGGAACAGGTCATGGCAATCGCGCAGAAACTAGCCGGTTACTCCCTCGGGAAAGCCGACCTGTTGCGCCGCGCGATGGGCAAGAAGAAGAAGGAGATCCTCGACAAGGAGTACGCGGGTTTCGCCCAGGGCATGAAGGACAACGGCTACTCGGCGGCCGCGGTCAAAACGCTCTGGGACATCCTGCTCCCGTTCTCCGACTACGCGTTCAACCGCGCGCATTCGGCGGCGTACGGCGTAGTCTCCTACTGGACCGCCTACCTCAAGGCGAACTACCCCGCCGAATACATGGCCGCCGTGCTCACCTCGGTCCGCGACGACAAGGACAAGGCCGCGGTCTACCTCGCCGAGTGCCGGCGGATGGGGATCACGGTGCTCGCGCCGGACGTCAACGAGTCGGTGCGCAACTTCGCCCCGGTCGGCACCGACATACGGTTCGGTCTGGGCGCGATCCGCAACGTCGGGGTGAACGTGGTCGACGCGATCTGCGCCGCCCGCAAGGAGAGGGGAGCGTTCACCGACTTCTCCGACTTCCTGCGCAAGGTCGACGCCGTGGTCTGCAACAAGAAGGTCGTCGAATCGCTGATCAAGGCCGGCGCCTTCGACTCGCTCGGGCACCCCCGCAAGGGCCTGCTGCTGGTGCACGCGGATGCGATCGACGCCGTGATGAGCACGAAGAAGGCCGCGTCGATAGGCCAGTTCGACCTGTTCGGCTCGATGGACGGGTCCGGCAGCTCCGAGCTCGATTCGGTGTTCGACGTGAAGGTGCCCGCCGACGAATGGGATTCCAAGCACCGGCTCGCGGTGGAGCGGGAGATGCTCGGGCTCTACGTGTCCGGGCACCCGTTGCAGGGGGTGGAGCACGTGCTGGCGGCCAAGTCGGATACGCAGATCTCGACCATCCTGGAGGGCGATACGGTGCCCGACGGTCACCAGGTGACCATCGGCGGGATCCTGGCGGGGGTGAACCGACGGGTGAACAAGAACGGCGAGCCGTGGGCGTCGGCGCAGCTGGAGGACCTGGCCGGTGGTATCGAGGTGCTGTTCTTCCCGCGCTGCTACCAGGTGGTCGGCGTCGACGTGGCCGAGGACGCGATCGTGCTGGTCAAAGCCAGGGTCAACCGCCGCGACGACCGGGTGTCACTGATCGTCAACGACCTGGCGGTGCCGGACCTGAGCGCCGCCGGGCCGGGAGGGCCGGGTGTGCCGGTGCGGGTGAGCCTGCGCACCGAGCTCTGCACCCCGCAGCGGGTGTCGCGGCTGAAGGAGGTGCTCTCGCACCACCCCGGACCGTCCGAGGTGCACCTGGCGCTGGTCAACGGCACCCGTACCACCCTGCTGCGGCTGGACGACGGGCTCAAGGTCACGCAGTCCTCGGCGCTGATGGGGGACCTGAAGGCGCTGCTCGGCCCTGGCTGCCTTGGCTGAGACGGCCCAGGCAGCCGCTGATCACCGAGCGGGACGGTCAGCCGTGGCGCTTGAGGTCGTGGAAGAAGCCGTCGATCACCTGCAGGTCGCCGGAGCGGGCCACGGTGTCGTAGACGTGCTTGCCCACGGCCAGGTCGAGCACACCCAGCCCGAACGGGGAGAAGACCACCGGACGGTCGGTCGGCAGGCTGACCCGCCCGCTCATCACGTCGTCCAGGGTGCCGGTGATGAAGTCCCGGTTGCCGGTGCGCTGTTCGGCCAGGTGCGGCGACGTGTCGGCCTTCAGGCAGTGCTCGACGTCGTCGACGATGTTGGCGGAGCCGAGCACGACGTCCGGCGACAGGTCGCGCAACGACACGTGCAGCACCAGCGGGTTGTGCGCGAACCAGGACAGCTCGTGCACGTGCGGCGAGCCCGCGACCGTGGCGAACACGACCAGGTCGCTGGAGCGGATCAGCTCCTCCGGGCTGCCGTGCACCCTGACCCGGTCGGCGCCGGCCCGGTCCAGGTAGCCGCCGAAACCCGCGGCGCTGTCGGCGGACAGGTCGTACAGGCCGATCTCGTCGAACGACCAGCCGGTGCCGGCCAGGAATGTGTGCACGTAGCGGTTGATCAGGCCGGTGCCGACGAACCCGATCCGAGTCGGGCGGTTCCTTCCCCGACTGAGCCAGTCGGCGGCCAGCGCGGCCGAGGCCGCGGTCCGAGTGGCGCTGATGATCGAGCTCTCCAGCACCGCGAACGGGTAGCCGGTGTCGTGGTCGTTCAGGATCAGCACGGCCGAGGCCCTGGGGATGCCGGCGGCCACGTTCTCCGGGAAGCTGGAGATCCACTTGAGCCCGTCCACCCGGACCTGCCCACCGATCGACGCGGGCAGCGCGATGATCCGCGACGTCGGCCGGTCCGGGAACCGCAGGAAGTACGACGGCGGGTTCACCGAGTCGCCGGCGCCGTGCAGCCGGTAGGTGGCTTCGACGAGCTCGACGACCTGCTTCTCGCTGCCCTGCAATGCCTGCTGCACCTGGGCCCCCGAGATCACCGCGAACGGTGGCGGGGTGGCGGCGGCGCTCACTGCTGGCCGCCCGCGTTCGGCGCGCAGGCGGCGACGTTGACCGGGTCGGTCATCCCCACGAGCACCTCGCGCGGTCCCTCGTAGGGCTCGCGGCTGTGCGCGCTGCGGATGTTGTCGACCAGCAGCAGATCGCCCGGTTGCCACGGCTCGCGGCGGGTGTGCTGTTCGTAGACGCTGTTCAGCAGCTGTACCACCTCGGGGCCGATCGGCCCGCCCTGCCCGAACCGGGTGTTGAACGGCAGCCCGTCCGGCCCGTAGGTGTCCACCAGGAACTCGCGCACCTCCGGCTCCAGCGTCCACTCGTTGAGGAAGGCGATCTGGTTGAACCAGCAGAAGTGCCCGGTGACCGGGTGCCGGGCGATCGCCGGGCGGCGCTGCCGGGTGCGCAGCCCGCCGTCGGGCAACCACTCGAACTCGATCCCGTTGGTCCGGCAGTAGTGCTCTACCGCGCCCCGGTCGGCGGTGCCGAACGCCTCGGCGTAGGAGGAACCGATCTCGTCGTTGTAGTTGCGCACCAGCATCCAGCCTTCGCGCTCGAACCGGTCCACCAGATCCCGCGGCAGCGCGTTCAACACCGCGGTCGCGTCGGCGACCGCGGTGGCCCCGCCCGTGGCCGGCGCGGTGAGGCAGGCGAACATCATCGTGGCCGGGAAGTCGCTGGCGTAGCTCTGCTCGTGGTGCATGCACATCTGCTGGTTGGCCGGCCACTTCGTGGAGCTGAACACCCCCGGCTGGTGGGCCGTACGCGGCGCGAAGGACTCCCGTTCGGGCAGCATCCGGCCGCTGCTGAACGCCCGGAACACGTCGCCGACCTCGTGGTGGCTGCGCAGCCCGAGCCCGCGGACGAGGACCGAGCCGTGGCTGAGCAAGAGGTGGCGCAGCGCGTCCCGGTGGGCAGCGGTCCACTCCGCGGCTCGGCCACCGGCCTGCACCGGCAGGATCGGCGGCTTGCCGGGGTGCAGCTGCACCGGCAGCTGCCCTGTCGGGGCGGACGTCGTCGGGTACGACATGGTGCGGTACCTCTCGTGTCGGCCTGATCGTCGTGCAGTGATCGGGGCGGTCTGAACGTTATCGGCTGGTCAGGAGCTGTGCGGCGCGCAGCACCACGTCGGCCGCCGCGGCCGGACGGGTGCGCAGGAAGTAGTGGCCGCCGTCGGCGAGCTGCTCGAGGTCAACGTGCTCGGCGACCAGCTGCCAGTCGCGGTGCCGGTGCCCGAACTCGGCGGTGCTCGGGTCGTCCTGCCGCGATCACCACCGTAGCCGGGACAGGCAGCGGGGCGGCCGCCGCGTCCAGCAGGTCGGCGAGATAGCTGTGCGCGCTGACGCAGTCGTGCCGGTAGGCCGCGCCGACGTGCTCGGCCCGTTGCGCGTCCAGCTCGCGCAGCCCGGTGTAGCCGCTGTCCGCGCCGAGCTCCGCGGCGATGTCGGCATCGCTGCGACCGGCCAGCTCGGCGGCTGCGGCGCGGCGTCCGGCCGCGTCGCGCGCCAGCTGCGCGGCCAGGAACAGCCGCGGCACCGCCACCCCGCGCTCGTGCAGGGCTCGTGCGGTGGCCACCGCGAGCGCGGTGCCCGAGGAGTGGCCCCACAGCATCGGCCGGGTGAGGCCGCGCTGGTCCAACTCGCCGACGACCTGGGTGACCACATCGTCGATGACCGCGAACGGCTCCTGCTCCGCGGCCAGGTCGTGCCCCGGCAGCTCGACCGCGTACACCGCGATCCCGCTGCCGCGTAGCGCGTCGGCCAGCGGACGGAAGTTCACCGCGTTGCCACCGGCGTGGGGGAAGCAGACCAACGCTGTGGTCCCGGCCGGGGCCGGCTCGGCTGAGGGCCTGCAGCAGCCCGGTCCGCCGCTCGACACCCTGCCCGTCGGCTCCGTCCTGCCTGGCGTCGATCAGCGCGGCGAGATCGGCAAGCACCGGCCAGCGGGTGATCTCCTTCAGCGACACCTCGCGCTTGAGCGCGATCGCCACCTTCACCGCCGACAGCGACGTCCCGCCCGTGTCGAAGAAGTGGTCCCGACGCCCGACCTGCTCGACCGGCACCCCGAGCACCGTGGCCCACGCGGCGGCCAGCCGCCGCTCGGTGGCCGTGGCCGGCGGCTCCGACGTCCTCGTCGTCGACGTCCAGCTCGGCGGCCAGCGAGGTCAGCGCCTTCTTGTCGATCTTGCTGTTGGCGGTCAGCGGCAGGGTCTCCCGCCAGTGGAACCCCTTCGGGACCATGTAGCCGGGCAGCGATGCGCCGAGCCGGTCACGGAGCAGTTCGAGCGGCAGCGGCCGGTCCGCGGCGTAGAAGGCCACCAGGTGCTTGGCCCCGCCGGCCGGCTCGGCGACGACCACCGCGCCGTCGCGCACCCCGGGCACCCGCAGCAAGGTGTTCTCGATCTCGCCGATCTCGATCCGGAACCCGGAGATCTTGACCTGGCTGTCGCGGCGGCCGAGGAACTCCAGCTTGCCGTCGGGCCGCCAGCGGCCGAAGTCCCCGGCCTGGTAGAGCCGCTCGCCGGGGCGGTGCGGGTCGGTGAGGTAGGCCGCTGCGGTGCGCTCGGGGTCGTTGATGTAGCCCCGGCCCACGCACACGCCCGGAGAACACGATGGCGCCAGGGGCGCCCAGCGGCACCGGGCGCAGGTGCTCGTCGACGACGTAGACCCGCACGTTCTGCACGGCAGGCCCGAGCGGGACCGAGCGGCCCACCGGGGCCGAGCGCATGACCTCGTGGTTGGTGTCGTCCGAGGTCTCGGTCAGCCCGTAGGCGTTGACGAGCTTGATCCCCGGCATGACCTCGAACCAGCGCTGCGCCAGCTCCAGCTTGAGCGCCTCGCCGGTGACCGAGGCACAGTGCAGGTCGGGCAGCGGGCGGGCGTTCTGATCCAGGTAGGTCAGCACGACCTCGAGGTAGGACGGCACCACCTGCACCACGTTGACCCGGCCGTCGGCGATGGTCTCGACGAACCGCGCCACGTCCAGGATCACGTCCTGCGGCACCAGCACGCGTGCGGCCGCCGACCAGCATCGCGGAGATCAGCTGCCAGAGCGAGATGTCGAAGCTCTGCGGCGCGGTCTGGGCCACCACCTCGCCCTCGCCGATCTCCAGGTCGGCGATCTTGGCTTGCAGGTGGTTGAGCATCCCGGCGTGCTCGCACATGGCGCCCTTGGGCTCGCCGGTGGAGCCGGAGGTGAAGTAGATGTAGGCCAGCTGGTCCGCACGGACGGCGACGCCGAGGTCGGTGTCGGCGTGGGCTCGGCGTAGACGGCGTCGAGCAGCACCCGCTGCACGCCGGGCAGCGCGCGCAGGGCCTGGTCGAGGGAGCCGGTGCTGCCCGGCTCGGTCAGCACGATGCCGCAGTCGGCGCGGCGCAGCGTGGTGGCGATCCGGTCGCCCGGCAGGTGCGGCTCGATCGGCAGGTAGACGCCGCCGGCCTTGAAGATGGCGATGACCGAGGCCATCCAGTCCAGGTTGCGCTCGGTGGCCACCGCGACCACGCCCTCCGGAGCCAGCCCGCGGGCGAGCAACGCGCGCCCGATCCGGTTGGCCCGGGCGTTGAGCTCCCGGTAGGTCCACCGGCGGCCGGCGTGCTCGGCGGCGACCACGTCCGGGTGCCGGCGCACCCGCTGCTCGAACAGCTCGTGGAAGCGCTGGTCGGGCAGCTCCCGGTGGGGCCCGGCCAGCCCGTCGAGCTGGAACGCGATCTCGGCGGGGGAGAGCAGGCTGTGCCGGTCGTGCGCGGCGTCCGGTTCGGTGGCCAGCCGGTGCAGCGCGTTCAGGTGGTAGCCGGCGATCCGGGCGGCGGCCGCGGCGTCCAGGGCGTCGGTGCGGTAGCGCAGCCGGAGTGCGGGGCGTTCGGCGGTCCCGGTCAGCCCCACCCGAGCACCGTCGCACCGAGTCGCCGGCCAGGTCGCCGGCTGCCGAACACGGTGTCGGTGCGCGGGCCGGCCAGGCCCGTCTCGCGGCGCAGCTCGTCGACCGGGAAGTCGGCGTGCGCCAGCAGTTCGCGCTCGGCGGCGCAGGTCCGGGTCACCAGCTCCCGCCAGCTGCCCGGCTCGATCGGACAGCGGGCAGGGCAGCGGCCGGGCCGGCCGGGCCGGCGGCGTACCCGGTCACCACGTCGCGCTCGCCGGACAGCGCCGCCAGCACGGCGGCGTGCGCGGCCAGCAGCAGCGAGCCGAGCGGAACGTCGGACCCGTACGGCTGCGCGTCCAGTGCGGCCCGCGTCTCGTCCGGCGATCGGCGCCAGGTGCTCACCGATACCCGGTTGCGGGTCGGTGACCCACCGGGGCACGGCGGTGGTGCCGCCGGCGGCCAGCACCCGGAGCCAGTACTCGCGGTCTTCAGCTGCGCGCATCTGCATTCCTTCTCCTCCACACCGCGGATGCGGTGCTACCGGCTGCCCGCCAGGGCAGCTCGCCGGTGTCGTCGTGCGGTTCGAGCCGCCCGGCTCTGGATCGACCCGGGGCCGTCGAACGTGGGGTCGTCGAGCTCCATGGCGGGATTGCCGCCCCACCGGGACCCGGCCGGCATCACGGATCCCTTCATCAGGAACGAGTCGGGCTCGAGCAGCGCCCCGGCGCCGACCGTCACGCCGTAGTGCACGAACGCGCCCACCCCGAGCGTGGCCCCGGCCCCGATCGTGCTGCGGTCGGACTTGAACGCGCCGTCCTCCTGGGAGTGGCACTGGACGATGGAGCCCGCGTTGAGGGTGCAGTGGTCGCCGATGGTGACGAAGCGGCGTTCGGTGAACGTGCAGCCGTCGTCGAACACCCGCCGGCCGACCCTGGCCCCGAGCATCCGCCAGATCACGCTCTTGAACGGGGTGCCGTTGAACAGCTGCGGGAAGCGGTCGGCCCCGAGCTTCCAGAACCGCTCGTGCCGCCGGAACGCGCGGTCGTAGATCGAGCAGCCGTTCGGCCGGTGCACCATCATCCGCCGCACCAGCAGGTCGACCAGGATGAGGTAGCCGGTGGTCAGCGGGAGCAGCACGACGCCGACCAGCGCGACCGCCAGCCCGAACTCCGAGTGCAGGTCGACCGCCACCAGCGTGAGCACGGTGGTCATGGCGGTGAGCACCCAGCGGGACAGCAGGAAGATCAGGATCGTCACGGTGTTGTGCCAGGTCTTGCGGCGCAGCCTGCGGCGCAGCTCGGCCGGGTCGGTCACGTCCAGCTGGTGGTCCCGGTCCACGGTGCGGGGGATCTCGAAGCTGGGCGAGCCGAGCAGACCGACGCCCTCCCGGATCGGCCCGTCCATCGGGACCATGACCTTGGTGGCCAGCAGGCAGTTGTCCCCGGTGCGGCCCTGGGTCGGGTAGGCGACCCGGTTGCCGAGGAAGTTGTGCGCCCCGAGGCTGACCCGGGAGACCCGGAAATGGCTGGCCGAGTAGTCGGTGTTGATGAACGACAGCCCGTCGGCGACCACCGTCCCGGTCCCGACGACGCTGAGGTACGGGTTGTCGTGCTTGACGTCCGAGCCGAAGTTCGAGCCGGTCTGCACGACCTTCGACAGGTCGTACCCGATGCTGCGCAGGTAGCGCGACGATGTACGAGCTGTCCCCGAGCAGCTGCACGAAGAACCGGCTGTTGGTCATCCGCGCGATCCGGCCGTGGGCCCAGAAGTCGCACCCCGTACAGCCGGTACTCGCGGTCGGGTCGGACCAGCACCCGCAGCAGCCGCGGCACGGTGACCATCAGCAGCAGACCGAGCACCAGGAACCCGACGAACAGGACCGTCGACAGCAGCAGGGCATCGCGGTAGAAGCCCCAGGTGGCGATGGCCGGCGGCAGCGGTTCGACCAGCGCGGTCAGCTGCGGGACCAGGCGGAACACGAGGATCGGCAGGCAGAGGGCCAGCGGCAGCGTCACCGCGATCATGAACGACAGCTGCAGCAGCGGCAGCAGGACGCGGCGCAGGACGCTCAGCCGGATGCTCCGCACGGTGCCGGTAGTCGAGGGTGGTCGGCTCCGCGGGGGAGCCGTGCCAGCGCTCGCCGGCCGGCACCGACTGGCCGCTGTGCAGCGAGGACGAGTGCCCGAGCTGTGCCCCGTCACCCATCGAGGTGGCGATGTCGAGCACGGTCATCTCGCCGATGTAGACGTCGCGGCCGAGGGTGACGGCGCCGGTCTGGATCACCCCGTCCACCGCGCGATAGCCGGTGATCGACCGCGTCCTTGCGGATGATCGTGCCGGACGCCGGCGGTGAACAGGTCGGTGGCCACCGGAACGGTCGGCGAGAAGATGACCACACCGCGGCCGATCTTGGCGCCGAGCGTCCGCAGGTAGACCGAGAAGATCGGGCTGCCGGCGAACCGGGCCAGTGGGTTGGCCTGGACCAGCGACTTGACCAGCCAGAACCGCACGTAGGCCAGGCTCCACACCCGCAGCTGGCGCGGCTTCCAGCGTCCGATCAGCGTCCACTTGGCCAGGATCGGCAGCAGGCAGGCGCCGGCGAACGACGCCGCGCTGTACCCCAGCGACCGCAGGTAGAGCTCCTGCGGGGCGACGGCGGCGGCGACCCACACGAACCCGGTGGCCGCGACGAACGTCAGCAGCAGCGGGAAGCCGAGCAGGTACAGCAGCTGCAGCAGCCCGCAGAGGTAGAACCGCGGCTTGCTCCGGGACATCGGCGCGGCTGGCCGGGTCCGGCAGTGCCGGTGCGGCCTCGGCCGGCCCGGACGAGGACGGGCTGGCGACCGTCGATCGGTGCGGAGTCGTCGGTCGAGCCGCCGAACGCGCCGGCCAGCGCGGCGATCGTGGGGTGCCGGTAGATGTCCTTGATGGACACGGTGGGCAGCTCGGGGTGCTTGCGGACCCGCGCGCAGAACTGGGCCATCAGCATCGAGTCGGCGCCGAGGTCGTCGAAGAAGTGGCCGTCGACGGCGACCTTCTCCACCTTGAGCACCTCGGCCAGCACGGCGGCCAGGCCGGCGGCCACCCCGCCCGCGGCTGCCGGTCGCTGCCGTTCCGGCGTGGGCGGGGCCAGTGCCGTGACCAGCGCGGTGATGCTCGGGTGCCGGTAGATGTCCTTGATGGACACGGTGGGCAGTTCGGGGTGCTTGCGGACCCGCGCGCAGAACTGGGCCATCAGCATCGAGTCGGCGCCGAGGTCGTCGAAGAAGTGGCCGTCGACGGCGACGTTGTCCACCTTGAGCACCTCGGCCAGCATGGCGGCCAGTGCCGAGGTCGCCGGTTCGACCGACGACGGTGCGGTGCGGCGGGCCGCCGGGCCCAGTACCTTGCCGGCCGGGGTGACCTGGCCGAATCGCTGACGGTCGGGCGACCGGGGCAACCGTGTCGGCGAACGTGTCGGGCAGCGCTCCGGAGCAGGCTGGTGATCGGGGTGAGCGGGCGCGGCGGGGGTGTGGGCGCGGGCCGTACGGGGTTCGCGCGATCGGGGAGCCGCAGACGGCCCCGTCCGCGGCTGGGGCGCCCGCGGCGCCGGCACGGTCGTCAGCGCCGTGGTGCGGTCCGTCGCGGAGGCATCGGTGACGGGTAGTGCGGTGGTGGTGTCGGCCGCTGGGGTGGCGGGTAGTGCGGCGGTGCTGTCGCTGGCGGGGGTGGCGGTTAGTGCCGCGGTGGTGTCGGCCGTTGGGGTGGCGGGTAGCGCGGCGGTGCTGTCGGTGGCGGGGGTGGCGGGTAGTGCGGTGGTGCTGTCGGCGGCCGGGGTGGCCGGTAGCTCCGTGGTGCTGGCGGTCGCCGTGGCCGGCGTCGTCGGCAGAACGGCCGTGGTGGGGTCGGGCGAACTCGGCTCGTCCAGCGCCGGGGGCGGGCGGCGGGCCGGGCGGTGGAACGGGGTCGGGCGTCCCGTGTCCGGTTCGGGGGCCGGCGGGGTGTGGGCGTGGCCGCCCGCGGTGTCGGGACACCGGGCGGCGGGCGCCGGATCTGCACCCGCGGCGCGAGGGACCGCGGCGGCTGTGCGAATCGGTTCGGTCCCGGCCGGTTCGGCAGCGTGGCCCCGGCAGGGCGGCGGCCGGGCCGGGCGCGGGCTGGCGACCGGGTGGCGCGGGTGGGGCCCGGCCCGGGCGCGCACGGTCCCGCGGAAGCCGGGCCGGGTGGCTCGTCGTCGAGCGGCGGCCGCCCGGCCGATGATCCGCTCGCCGGCCGCGCCCCACCCGGGCCGCCGGGCCGCCCCGGCGTGCCTGCGCGCAGCAGCTCCCGGAGTCGTGGCGTAGTCGGCGCGCAGCTGCGCGATCTCCCGCCGCAGCTCCCGCAGTTCGCGGGCGGTCGGGTCGGAGAGCACCTCCGTCGGCTCGGATCCGAGTGGCGGAACGATCGGGAGATAGGTGGTCTCCAGGCCGGCATCTGCTCGTCCCGGGCGCCATCGGCGACACCGTCCACCCGCTTCTCCGACGGGCGGGGATCGCCGGCGAACGGGGGGTGTGTCGTCGAGCTCATCGGTCAGGACACCAGGAAACCGCTGATCGGCGAGCGGGAGGTGGGCTCGGGCTGCGACAGCACGTTGTCGCCGTAGAGGTCCTGCACCCAGTTGGCCTGGTAGACGGTGTCGAGGTAGCGCTCGCCCAGGTCGGGAGCTAGGGCCACCGCGGTGAGCTCGTCGCGCCGGTCGTGGCGGCCCAGCCAGGCCATGGCGCCGCTGACCACGGTGCCGGTGGAGCCACCGAACAGGAAACCCCGTCGGGCCAGCAGGTGACAGTAGCGGACGGTGTCGCTCTCCTCCACCCAGACCACGTCGTCGACCAGCGACTCGTCGAGCATGTCGGGCCGGACGCCGGTGCCGAGGCCCGGGATCATGCGCCGCGCCGGCGCGGCGCCGAACGCCACCGAACCGACGCTGTCGATCGCCACGACCCGCACCCGCCGGTGCCATGTGCGGAAGAAGCGCGCGCAACCCATCAGGGTGCCGGTCGTGCCGGCCCCGACGAACAGCATGTCCAGTCGCGGGAACTGCCGGGCGATCGCCGGTCCCGTCGTGTGCAGGTGCGCCTTCCAGGCGTTGGCGTTCGAGTACTGGTTGAGCCACACGAACCGGTCGTCGGACTCCAGCATGTCCCGGACCAGGTTCAGCCGGGCGCCGAGGAAGCCGCTGACGGGGTCGGGCTCGACGATCGTGTGGACCTCCGCACCCAAGGCCTCCATCAGGCGCCTGGTGGCCAGGTTGCACCGGGAGTCGGTGACGCAGACGAAGCGGTAGCCCCGGCTGGCCGCGATCATGCTGAGCGCCACGCCCAGGTTGCCCGACGACGACTCGACCAGTACCGAGCCCCGGCGCAACCGGCCCGTCCGCTCGGCGGCCGCCACCATCGAGGCCGCGGCCTTCAGCTTGACCGAGCCGGCGAAGTTGAAGCCCTCGCACTTGAGGAAGAGCGACCGGCCCAGCGTCGACCGCAGATCGACGTAGAGGTTCTCTTCGTTGTACTCCTGGGGAGTGGAGATGACCGTCACGGTAGCCCCTCATCTGCCCGTGAGCGCCGCGTCGAGGCTCATTCCTGAGCTCTGTCGAGTGCTGCAGTTCCGGTGCCCGAGGCCGTCCGGTCGGACCGTCCGGTCCGCCCGCTCGTCCGCGGCACGCCTTGATTGCACGTGGTTCGCCTACTTCCCTGTGCATGGGAAGAGACGTCCGGCGGCGGCTCAGGTGGCGCCCGATCCACGGTCGTTATGATTCCGTTACCTCTCCGCTCAGGGCGGTCTGACCAGCGCCGAACGATCGCGGATGATCGCTACTTGGTCGGCAACAGACGTATACCCGTCCCCCGGAGGACAAATTTTCGGCGATGCAACGAGTTTGTCCGGAAACAAGGCAGTGCGCCTGTGGAATCGGTGTGTTGCCGATTGCCGCCGATCCGGATTCCGCGTATCAGTGCTTTCCGTCGTGGACGAATGCTGATTGCGCAGGGGATGCCATTTGTCGGCGCTCTATTTTCACCGTCCGGTTTACTCGATCATTCCCGGTGAGGGACATGAAGCGCTCGCCCGCGATTTCCGATCCGCTGAGTACACGCTGAAACAGTCATGAATCCCCCTCCGACGTCATCAGCTGGACCCGTCCGACCTGGCCTCCCCGACCGGCAGGCCTCCTCGTCGCGCCCTTCTGGAAATCGCTCCGGGTTCGCTCGTGTTACACGACCGGGTGAATCAGCTGTCAATGTGGGTGAACCGAGCGAGCCGACCGGTACTCACCGTCACCGGCCGGCGGTACGGGGCCGGAAATGCGGCGGATCACCAGCGGCTCAGCAGGTGCCGCGCGCACACTCGATGCGCCACGGGCAGATCCCATTTGTTGCTCTACGGTCGGACGCATGGCTTCAAGCAGCGGCCGGGGGAAGGTTAGCGCTGGTCGGCCCGGTGACCGGCCGGTGTTCGACTCCATGCGCGGTTGTCGTGGAACCCGTCGACGCGGGAGCTGGAGAAGATCGAGACCCAGCACCGGGACAACGAGGCCACCATCGCCCGCCACGGCGGCACGGTCGGCCGCTACCTGGACGACGGGCTGTCGGCGTGGAAGGCTGGGTCCGCCGCAAGGACTTCGAGACCTTGTTGGGGCGTGCGCAAGCCGGGTCGACGCGGGCATCGCGGTGTGGCACGTGGACCGACTGTTCCGCCAGCCCCGCGATCTGGAGCGGTTGATCGACCTGGCTGATTACGGGTTCCGGGTGATCAGCTCGCACGGCTCCCGGGATTTGTCCGACCCGGACGACCGCTACATCCTGCGGATCGAGGTGGCGCACGCGGCCCGGTCGTCGGACGACACGTCGCGCCGGATCAAGTGGCGCCATCAGCGCTTCCGCGAGGAAGGCCGCCCGGTGGGTGGGCCGCCCGGGTTCGGGTTCGCCCGCCACGACCGATCCCAGCCTCGGCCGACCGGGAGCCCTGTGGGCCCGCCTGAGCCGGACGGCGAGGATCAGGGCCGGCCGCTGGTGTCCAGGGAGCAGGTTGCGGCGGAGCAGCGGGCGCTGCGCGAGGCGGTGGCGGGCCTGCTGGCCGGGTTGACCAACCAGTCGCAGGTCGCGCGGGACTGGAACGCGGTCGGGCTGCGGACGGCCACCGGGCAGGAGTGGACGACGCTGGCGGTGCGCGACTCGCTGTTGCGGCCGATCCTGGCCGGGCGGATCGAGTTCGACTGTGAGTTGATCAGCCATCTGCCGGGTACGCCGATCATCGCCGAGCGGGACTGGTTGCGGTTGCGGGCGATGCTCGAGGCGCGCCGCCGGGGTCGGCCGCCGTCACAGCGCTACCTCGGGTCGGGGGTGCTGCGGTGTGGGGCGTGTGGGAGAAGCTGGGCGGTCAGATCGTGCGCCCTAAACGCGGTGGCACCCGCTGGCGCTACTCGTGCAACGCGCAACGGGACGGGTGCGGAGTTCTCTCGACATGCCCGGCACCGATGGCGAGTTGCGGTCGTTGACGATCGCCCGGTTGTCGGACTCCCGCTACGCGGCCGCGATCGCGACCGCCCGCGCGCAACACTCAGAGCGGCTGGCCACCCTGACCGCCGAGATCGACCAGATCGAGGCGTTGGCAGCGGCGTTGTCTGAGAAGGTCGGCCGCCGGGAGATGACCTTGGCCGACTTCGACAGTCCTACAGCTTCCTGCGCGCCGATCTCGAACCGCTGGTGGCCGAACGGGAGCGGTTGAGCGGTGGTGCGATCGGCGGCCCGACCGAGGCTCTATCGAGCGTCGACGTTGCCCGGCGCTGGGCCAGGCCGACGGCACCGCGGAACGGCGCGCCATGCTGGTCGACGCGGTCGGCGCCGATCACGTCCGGGTGCTACCGGCGATCCCGGGGACGCGGGTGCACGTGTTCAACCCGGAGCGGATCGTGCTCGTCCTCGCCAACACGCCGCTTGCCCCGCGGTCGACGTGAGACGGTGCCTGGCGCATCGGACAACGAGCGGGTGCCTGCCGTCGATCTGATCCAGATCGCCGCCACCGCCTCAGCCTCTCCCGCTCGGCGGCCGTAAAGTACGGGTCGTCAAACTCATCCCGATCATCTCCTTACGTCTTGTTGTCGGACCCGTCGTCATCGTTCGTGCTTGATCACCTCCCGTCCCTGCCTCTGGTTCGGGGCCGGCCCTGGTTGCGGTGGTCGTAGCGGGACGTCCGGCTACCCTCGCTATCGCCTGCTTGCGGATACGGTCCTCGGCGGCTCTCGTCCACACGCACCGAACCGAGTGCGCCGCGAGTGAAGCCGACCCGGCGGAGTGAAATACTTCATTCGGCCGTGCCAGGCCGCTGGCAGGGCTCTGGGCTGCAGAAATGAAGTCGACAGTGAAGTGAACCGGGCGTGTGCTGGCGGGGCCGAACCCGCTGGATCCCGGGCTCGAGCGACGGCCGGTGGGACTGCACTCACTCCGCCGGGGCGTGGGCACGTTGCCACATCGGCGAGTGGCTACGGCCGTCATGTTCGTCCCCAACCGGTCCGGGTCGTGGGTGGCGTCGCGGCGGGCGATGGCGTCGCGGATCGCGGTCGGGTCGACGGGGTATTTGCGCCCGGTGGTCGCCACCTTGACCCCGTGCTCGGTGGCGAGGTACCGGCGGATGTCCAGCCCGTTTGATACAGCTTCCTGCGCGCCGATCTTGAACCGTTGCTGGCCGAGCGGGAACGGTTGAGCGGCGGCGCGATCGACGGCCCCACGAAGGCGCTGTCGGGGGTGGAGGTGGCTCGGCACTGGGATGGGGCCGAGGGCCCGGCGGGGCGGCGGGCGATGTTGGTCGACGCGATCGGCGCCGACCACGTGCGGGTTCTGCCGGCGATCCCGGGAACGCGGGTGCATGTGTTCTAACCCGGACCGGATTGTGCTCGTCCCCGCCGACGCGCCGTTCAGTCCGCGACGGCGTAGACCAGGCAGCGCGAGCCGGGACTTGCCCCCATGGCAGAAAAAACGCACGGCGGCGCCGGTCGGGCTCGCATCACGTGATCCATGCGCGAGCCGGCCGGCGCCGCTTCCCGCTCTACTTACCCCGACTGCGTGCTGCTCGTGCTTCCCTTGCTCCTGCGCTGGTCCATGGCGCGCAGTAGCGCGCCGACGTTTCGATCTGCTCTTGCGTCAACGCTGGGCGTTGCGCGCACACCGCCCGCCACCTGCGTAGCCGCACCCGCTCGGCTTCGGAGAAGTACGGATCATCGAACTCGTCCCCGCCCGACTCACCGTTCCCGGCGTCTGCTCCCCGCTCGTTGGCCGCTGTCCATCACCCCCTCCCCATTGCCCGGCTCCAGCCCCCCCTGCACGGGGCGGCCGGCAACCGGGTAGAACGCTCAGCACCCCGGCGAGTTCAACGTTTCACGCTAATGGCCTATCGACTCTTGGATGCATCGGTGCTAATGGAGTGCCGCTGTGGGAGCCCCTACCAACGCATCGCGGCGGATGTTCGCGCGGCCATCGATGGGCGGCCTCAGCAGCTCGGCGTGCGGACAGCAACGTGTCCAAGCAGCTGCAACCGGACAGGTGTGTCGGGTCCGAGCAGGTGACAGGAAGCGATGCGGAAGAGCAGGGCGTAGGCGATCTGGCCCGCGGCGCCGGTAACGATCACGGTGACCGGTCGTTTCTCCAAGCTTGATCACTCTGGCTTTCAGGGCGGCATCCAACCGTGGGTAGACGCGGCGGGCGTTGACCTCGAAGACCTTCGCGTGATCGCCCGAGTCAAGGTGCAGCGCGTCGATGTAGCGGCGGGTGTCGTCGAAGTAGTGCCCGGTCTGCGGTTCGCTTCCGCGGACGGGCCTTCATAGTCGCCGAAGACGCCCACAGCCCCGTCGAGCTCGGCCCACGGTGGCTGACTAGGAGTTTTCCAGGTCGCCCGGGCGGATTCGGTGTACCTGCAGTGTGCGGTGGTCGTAGTACTTGGTGGTCTCACCAACCCATTGCATGCCCAGCCGCTCAGAGGTCGCGATCGCGCGGGTGTTGCTGGGGATGGCGACCGCGTAGAGCTCGCCGATGTTTTGCGTGAACGCCCAGCGAATAAGGGCCGCGGCCGCCTCGGTGGCGTATCCGTTGCCCCATTCCTCGGGCCGCAGTTGGAAGCTGATCTCCAGGTCGACCAGCCGCGGCGGCAGCAGCCGGATCGCGAGGCCACCGATGACGGCGCCGTCGGTGAGGCGCTCGATCGCCCAGCGGCCTCTCGGTTGCTGCAGGTTCGCTTGTGCTTCTACCCATGCGTGCAACACCGCGCGCATCGCCGGCCGGTCCCCGATCCGGTCGGTTTCCGGGGTCAGCCACCCGGTCACCTCGGCAACCCCGTAAGTGGCCAGTGCTGCCTCCGCGTCGTCCACCGTCCAGTGCCGGACCCTCAACCGGTCGGTGGTGAGCGAAAATTCCACCTTTGCACGGTAGCCCCCTGTCAGGCGCATGGAGCGGACAAGGCCACCGTCGCTGGGGTCGCCGCGGGGCGTGAGCACTGCGCGGTCGGGGCTTTCGGCTGCCGATGTGGGGGCTGTTAGCCCGGATCCGCCGGTGTGGGGGGCCGGTAGCAGCGTGCTGTAGACGCGTGACTGTCCTTTACCCACGGTGGCTCTTCGCCTCGAGGTCGTTCAGCGGCGGGCTTGGCGTCAACCGGGTAGTGCGACGACCCAGCTCTCGCCGGCACCCAGGGCGCGAACCTCGCCGCGCACTGCGATGTGCACGGTCGCCGGAACCCCTCGGCCCGTAACAGCACCGTGAGCTCGTCCCCCGAAATCGAGATCCGGATCGAGGTCCCCTGGAACTGCAGCGACATCACCAATCCGTCGAGGCGGGCGACGAGCTGCGGCTCGATGTGCAGCACACCGTCCCGGACACGGGCGCCCACATAGCCACGCTGCAGCAGGTCGAGAGTGCCGGCCATGACACCCAGGTGGATACCCTCCTTGGTCGTGCCGCCTTGGACGTCTCCGATGTCGCTGTTCAGCGCGAGGAGGAACCGCTCCCAGGAGCTCTCCGGGTCCACCGCGGCCAGCACACCGGCGTAGGTCACGAGGCTGAGGGTGGAGCCGTGGGAGGTGCGCCGGTCGTAGTAGGAAATCGTGCGGCGGGCTAGATCCGGGTTGAAGCCGATCCGAGCCGGTCGAAAAGCTCGTGCAGCTCGTCGTGGGAGAACAGGAAAAACAGCATCACCGCGTCGGCTTGCTTGGCCAGCTGGTAGCGGTCAGGGTGGTCACCCTCGGCCTTGAGGATCCGGTCGAGGCGTCCGATGTTGGGGTGTTGGGCGCGGTAGGCGTCCCAGTCGAGCTCCTCGAGCTTGTCGTAGCCCTCGAATTGGCTCAGGACCCCGTCGGCGTGGAAGGGCACGAACATGCGACGGCTGATCTTCCGCCACGTCTCGAGCTCGTCGTCGGTGAGCCCGAGCCGAGCCCGCAGTGAGGCGCGGCGGCTCCTCGGCAACAGGTCGAGCACCTTCGGTGCGATGTCGGCGATCCAGGCCACCAGGACATTGGTGTAGGTGTTGTTGCGCAGGCCGCTCTCCTGCGCGCCCGGGTACCGCTCGTGGAACTCGTCGGGACCCATCACTCCGTGGATCTCGTAGCGGTTGCGGGTGGCGTCCAGGTGCGCGATCGAGGCCCAGAACCGGGCGATCTCCAGCATCAGCTCGGCGCCGTAGTCGCGGAGGAACTCCAGGTCGTCGGTGGCCAGGTAGTACTGCCACACGTTGTAGAAGATCGCGGCGTTGACGTGGCGTTGGTTGTGGCTGTGGTCGGGATCCCATTGGCCCGAGAGCGGGTTGAGGTGCACGACCTGGGTCTCCTCGGTGCCGTCGCTGCCGCTCTGCCAGGGGTACATCGCGCCCCGGTAGCCGGCCGCCGCCGCCGCCGCCCGCGCCTCGGTCAGCCTGCGGTAGCGGTACATCAGCAGCCCACGGGTGATCTCGGGGAAGCGGAAGTTGAGGAACGGGTAGACGTAGAGCTCGTCCCAGAACACATGTCCGCGGTAGGCCTCGCCGTTGAGCCCGCGGGCCGGGACCCCAGCGTCGTGCCGGGCAGTGTGCCGCGAGCACACCTGCAGCAGGTGCGCGATATGGAACCGGAGCAGCTGCTGGGCGTGCGGTTCGCGGGGTAGCTCGATATCGCAGACCTCCCACAACTCGGCCCACGCGGCCCGGTGCTCCACCAACGCCCCGCGAAGTCCGGATAGCGAACGACGTGCCGACCGGCAGCGGCGAGCGGCTCGGTGATCGCGTTGTCACGGGAGGTGAACAGCGACACCAGCTTCTCCACCCGAACGTCCTCGCCCTGACCGACGTCGAACGCGAGAACCTGCTGGATGTAGTCCTCCATCTGGTACAGCTCGCGCCGGACCTGCGCGGGAGTCCCCGGATCACCCGCGCGGAACACCCGGGTCCGCGCCGCCTCGGCGACGTAGATGCTCGACTGCCGGGTCCGTACCTTGAGCGCGATCGTCTCGGGTCCGAAGGTGCGAGGCGAAACGGGATTGAGGTGGCGCCCCTCCAGCTCGCTGTACCGGGCGACCATCTGATTGGTGACCCGTCCGTCGAGCCCGGAGACGACCTCGACGCGGCCCGACCAGTTCTCCGGCGTGATCGTCCACTCGATACCCGCCTGGTGGCTGTCGGCCATGGACACGAACCGGCGGCTGCGCAACGTCGTCTCACGGCCAACCCTGTCGCGGAACCGCAGATTGCGCCCGACCAACGCAAGCCGCACGTCGTAGGAGTGTCGGTAGCCCAGCAGCTCCACGGTGTCGAGCCGGATCACGTCCTCACCTTCGATCCGCAGCTTCAACACAAGCCAGTTCGGGAGATTGACCAGGTCCTCGTTGAGCACCGGACGCCCGCCCATGATCGTCGTCTCCCGGTTGAACCCACCGTGCACATAGGTCCCCGGGTAATGCCCGGAGCCGGTGTCTTCCCACTCGGCCGCACCTCGCGTGCAGAAATACCCGTTGCCGGTCGAGGTCAAGGCCTCCCGCAGGCCCTCCAAGGCTGGGTCGAAATGATCGTAGTCAAGTACGAAGTCCGACACCGGTCCTCCTCGACGGTCGCGCTGAGCCAGCGACCGTGCTCCAGCAGCTGCTCGACCTCCGTCGGGACGTCGAGCGGTAGCCGGTCGCGCCTACCCTTCGGCGACGTCCGGATCCACCATCCGGCCGACGTTAATCCGAAGGTCGCGTCCGGTGAACACTCGGAACGCCTCCTCGGCAACGGCGTCAGAGCTGCGGTGCAGCACTGGTGATCGGGGGAGGCGCTCCCGGGGCATCCGACGGGGGAGGCTGCATCCCACGCCCAACGCGCCGGGGCAGACGAGAAGGTCGACTGAGCGTCGAGTTGGCGCTAGGGAAATGCGGCATACCCTCAACTCAACCACGCGGGAAACGGGCCAGACGAGAAGGCCGACACCGCGCCCCGGGCCGACCTCACGTGGTGAAAGTCGCGACGCGACAACGTTACCGAAGAGGGCAACCGTTCGTTCGGTGCGCGGAGCTTCGCCGGAATCTACGTGGCTGGCGTCACGGCCGCGGCGCGGCGTTGCACGATCGTCGCGGTGAATACCCCTGCTGTGGCAGCGGTGGCGGCGAGCAGCAGGAATCCGAGGGCGTAGCTGCCTAGAGAGCCGTAGACCAGGCCCATGACCAGCGGCGGGAAGAATCCACCGAGCCCGCCGGCGGCGCCGACGACACCGGTGACGGCACCGACTCGTTCGGCGGCGACCATGCGGGCGACGAGGGCGAACACCGCACCGGTGCCGGTCCCGAGCGCGGCGGCCATCCCGAGGAACGCGATCGTGGCCACCGGAATCAGCGGGAGCTGGAATGCGGCGAGGACGGCGAAGGCCGCGACGACGGCGAAGGCGGTGGCCAGCACTGCGATCGGGCGCAGCCGGTCGCAGAGCCAGCCACCGATGGGGCGCATGGCGACGGCGAGCACGACGAAACCGGCGGTGCGCAGGGCGGCGTCGGCGCGGTCGAGTTGGTAGGCGGTGGTGAGGTAGGTGGGCAGGTACACGCTGAACGCGACGAACCCGCCGAACGCGACGGCGTAGAGGAACGACAGCTGCCAGGTCGCCGCCAT
This sequence comes from uncultured Actinomycetota bacterium, assembly GCA_963841985.1. GTDB lineage: Bacteria > Actinomycetota > Actinomycetes > Mycobacteriales > Pseudonocardiaceae > Pseudonocardia. Next base: position 3,981 of record CAWJFD010000004.1, on the reverse strand, counting down.
CCGCAGCGTGGTCGCGAGCCGGCCGAGCATGGACCCGGGCGCGACGGGCCGGTCGGCCCGGTCGCGCAGCAGCAGGTACGCGGCGGCGGCGTAGACCACGAGGACCACGGCGACCAGGTCGAACGGGAAGCTGGGCCCGATGGCCTTGGTCAGCTGCACGGTGGTGAACGCCGAGATCGCGGTGCCGCCCATGCCGGCGCCGAAGATGCCCAGCGCCAGCCCGCGCCGCGCCGGGGGATACCAGGCGTTGACGAACGGGATGCCGATCGCGAACGTGGTGCCGCCCAGGCCGAGGAAGAACCCGCCGATCAGGTAGCCGGTCAGCGAGTCCGCGAAGTGGCCCAGGTAGAGCACGGGCAGGACGGTCAGCAGCGCCACGACCGGGAACATGCGGCGAGCGCCGAGGCGGTCGGTGAGCGCGCCGACCGGGATGCGGCCCAGGGACCCGACGATGACCGGGACTGCGACCAGCAATGCCTGCTGGAACGCGGTCGCGCCCAGCTGCTCGCGCAGGGTAGCGCCCAGCGGGGACAGCAGGGCCCACGCCCAGAACGTGACCGCGAACCCCGCGGTGGCGACCGCGAGCATCCGGGCCGGCCGCCCGGTGGCACCCGGCGCCGTATTCGGTGCTGCCGCGCCGCGACCCGGGCCTGCGGCCGTGCTGCGGTTTTCCGGGGAATCCGTTCCGATCACGGCCGTACCCTCCGTCTTCTCCGTCGTGTGGACGGGTCTCGTGTGGCGGGTTAGCGGGTGACCCACCGCAGGTATGACTGTCCCCGGCTGCGAGCGGGGAGCGGCAGGGTCGAGGGACCCCATCGCCGGGGCTCTTCGTCGCCTCTTGCGTGCTGCTGGTTGATCGGGAGTGTGGTCGCTGCCACTGTGAGGGTCCAGCCGAACGGAGGCGCCCCGATGACCGACACCGGTACGGCGCCAGACGCGGTGGGCGGCACCGACGGGCCCGCGGCAGATGCGTTGTTGCGAACCGGGCGGTTCTTCACCCGCCGTGAGACCTCGGTGGATCTGCGGGCGGTGTACCGGCAGGGCGGTCGTGAAGGCGACGTGTTCTACCGGGACCGGTGGAGCCACGACAAGGTCGTCCGTTCCACGCACGGGGTGAACTGCACCGGGTCGTGCTCGTGGAAGGTCTACGTCAAGGACGGGATCATCACCTGGGAGACGCAGCAGACCGACTACCCGTCGGTCGGGCCGGACTCCCCGGAGTACGAGCCGCGGGGCTGCCCGCGCGGCGCGGCGTTCTCCTGGTACACCTACTCTCCCACCCGGGTGCGTTACCCCTACGCCCGCGGCGTGCTGGTGGAGATGTACCGGGAGGCGAAGGCCCGCCTCGGCGATCCGGTGCAGGCCTGGGCGGAGGTCAGCACCGATCCGGACAAGCGCCGCCGCTACCAGTCCGCGCGCGGCAAGGGCGGGCACGTGCGGGTTTCCTGGGACGAGGCGGTGGAGATGGTCGCCGCCGCGCACGTGCACACCATCGCGACCTACGGCCCGGACCGAATCGCCGGTTTCTCCCCGATCCCGGCGATGTCGATGGTGAGCCATGCGGCGGGATCGCGGTTCATCGAGCTCATCGGCGGCGCCATGACCTCGTTCTACGACTGGTACGCCGACCTGCCGGTGGCCTCGCCGCAGGTGTTCGGCGACCAGACCGACGTTCCGGAGTCCGGCGACTGGTGGAACGCCACCTACCTGCTGATGTGGGGCTCCAACGTCCCGGTCACCCGCACCCCGGACGCGCACTGGATGGCCGAGGCCCGCTACAAGGGCCAGAAGGTCGTGGTGGTCTCCCCGGACTACGCCGACAACACGAAGTTCGCCGACACCTGGCTGCCCGCCCAGCCCGGTACCGACGGCGCGCTGGCCATGGCGATGGGTCACGTGATGCTCAAGGAGTTCTTCGTCGATCGGCGGGTGCCGTTCTTCGTCGACTACGTGCAGCGGTTCACCGACCTGCCGTTCCTGGTGACGCTGGAGGAGCAGGACGGGGCGTATGTGCCCGGCAAGTTCCTCACCGCCGCCGATTTGGGTGACGACGGGGAGGGCGCGGCGTGGAAGACCGTCCTCGTCGACGGCCGCACCGGCGAGCCGGTCGTGCCGAACGGGTCGCTCGGCTTCCGCTACACCGGTTCGGGAACGGGGCGGTGGAACCTCGAGCTGGGCGAGGTTGCCCCGCGGCTCACGATGCTCGATCCCGACCACGTCGAGGCCGCTGAGGTGCTGTTGCCGCGCTTCGACGCCCTCGACGGCTCCGGAGGAGTGCTGCGCCGCGGCGTGCCGGTCCGCCGGGCCGGCGAGCGCCTGGTCACCACGGTCTTCGACCTGATGCTCGCCCAGTACGGCGTGCACCGCGACGGGCTGCCGGGAGTGTGGCCCACCGGCTACGACGACCCGGCCGAGCCGTACACGCCCGGCTGGCAGGAATCGATCACCTCGGTGCCCGCCGAGCAGGTCGTGCGGATCGCCAGGGAGATGGCCGCCAACTCCGAGGAGTCGCAGGGCCGCACCATGATCATCATGGGGGCGGGGATCTGCCAGTGGTTCCACGGCGACGCCACCTACCGCGCGGTGCTCGCGCTGCTGCTGCTCACCGGTTCGATGGGGCGCAACGGCGGCGGCTGGGCGCACTACGTGGGCCAGGAGAAGTGCCGCCCGGTGACCGGCTGGGCCACGATGGCGATGGCCACCGACTGGCAGCGTCCGCCGCGCCAGATGATCGGCACGGCCTACTGGTACACCCACACCGACCAGTGGCGCTACGACGGCTACCGCGCCGACGCGCTCACCTCGCCGCTGGCGAGGGGCCACCTCGCCGGCATGCACACCATGGACACCATCGCGCTGTCCGCGCGATTGGGCTGGATGCCGTCCTACCCGCAGTTCGACCGCAACCCCCTCGACGTCGCCGACGACGCCGCGGCGGCCGGGCAGGAGGTGCCGGCCTACGTCGCCGAGCAGTTGCGCGACGGGACGCTCACGTTCGCGATCGAGGATCCGGACGCGCCGCAGAACTGGCCGCGCTGCCTCACGCTGTGGCGGGCGAACCTGCTGGGCTCCTCGGGGAAGGGCGACGAGTACTTCCTCAAGCACCTGCTCGGAACCCACAACAACCTGATGGCCGACCTGACGCCGCCCGACCGCCGACCCCGCGACGTTGCCTGGCGCGACGAGGACCCACCCGAGGGCAAGCTCGACCTGCTGCTGTCGCTGGACTTCCGGATGACCAGCTCCACGCTGCTGTCCGACATCGTGCTCCCGGCCGCGACCTGGTACGAGAAGCACGACCTGAACACCACCGACATGCATCCGTTCGTGCACGCGTTCAGCCCGGCGATCGATCCACCCTTCGAGTCGCGCACCGACTTCGACGCCTTCCACGCCATCGGCCGCCGGTTCAGCGAGCTGGCCCGCACGCACCTCGGCGTGCGCCGCGACGTCGTCGCCGTGCCGCTGCAGCACGACACGCCCGGCGAGACGGCGCAGCCGGGTGGCCGGGTCCTGGACTGGCGCGCCGGTGAGGTGGAGGCGGTCCCGGGGCGCACGATGCCGAACTTCGTGGCTGTCGAGCGGGACTACCCGGCCGTCGCCGAGAAGATGGCGAGCATCGGGCCGCTGGTCGACCGGCTGGGGATGACGACGAAGGCGGTGACCTACCACCCCGACGAGGAGATCACCTACCTGTCGGCGAAGAACGGCGTGATGCTGGGCGGTGCCGGCGACGGGCGCCCGGCGATCGACACCGACGCCAAGATGGCCGAGGCCATCCTCGCGCTGTCCGCGACGACAAACGGGCGCCTCGCGGTGCAGGGCTTCCGAGAGCTGGAGCGGCGCACCGGTACTCCGCTCGCCGACCTCGCCGAGGGCAGTGAGGAGAAGCGCATCACCTTCGCCGACACGCAGGCCCTCCGGCTTCCGGCGACATCACCAGCCCCGAGTGGTCGGGCAGCGATACCCGCGGGCGGCGCT
>CAWJFD010000003.1:0-123891 GCA_963841985.1 uncultured Actinomycetota bacterium | reverse complement strand
AAAGTGTTGTTGAACGACTACAAGTTGACGGTGGTGGAGCCGCCGGCGCCGAAGATGCGCGAGGACGGGCAGGGCGGTCTGGTGGTGGTGACGGACCGGGAGGGTGTGACCCAGTTCGTGGTGTCGCTGTTCGCGAAGCTGCGGGTGGAGGGCGGGGTGCGGGCGCCGAAGGGGGAGGAGATCAAGGTGACCTTGGAGACCGACCCGGGGCCGGGGTTCGAGGAGGACGCCCGGGTGGAGCTGATCAACCCGCGGATCAACGCCTATCAGATCGACTCCCCGGACGGCGGTCGATCTCGGGGATCTCGTTCAAGGCGACCGGGTTGACCCCGGTGGCTGCCCGGCATCCGGTGTCGCCGTCGCCGCGGCCGGACGACAAGTAGCCGGGGGTGCCGGTGATGTGTCAGGTGAACGTGCGCAGCTGCGGCGGCTCGGGCGGCGGCGCCGTGGTCGGTCTGGCTCTGGCGGGTGGGGCCGTCGCGCTGGTGGTGTCGGTGATCGGCTCGGTGGTCACGGCGGTGGCGGCGTTGCTGTCCACGCTGTTGTGGGCGCTGGCCGTGGTCGGCGGGGTGGGCGTGCTGGCGGCGGCCGGGGTGGCGGTCACCCGGGAGGTGCTGGCCTATCGGGCGGACCGGCGGGAGCAGCAGGTGCTGTTGGCCCGGTTGGCCGCCCGCGGCATCCCTGTCCCGCCGTCCGCCCAGTCCGCGGTCCGCGGTCCCGGCGGCTGGCCGGCCGGCGCTCGTGACAGCCAGGCGGGGTGCGCGGTGAGCACCGCGCCGGAGTGGGAGACGTTCATGCCGCTCGGGGTGGACGCCCAACTCAACGAGCACACGCTGATCTCGCACCGGCTCTACCCGGGCGAGGACCGGGTGACGGTGACCGTGCAGGGCAGCGAACTCCGCGCAGGTCACGCTGTTCCTGCCGCACACCGAGTTGCTGCGGCTGCGGGACACCCTGACCGCGGTGGCCGGGGAACTGATCGGCGCGCAGGCCGCGCCCTCGCCAGTGGCGGGAACTCCGGCCGAATAGGCGCCGGTCCCGCACACGTTCCGGCGGTATCACCGCCACCACCAATTATCGAGACCCGCTGAATGCGGGTGTCGGTACCGGCTATGCCGAAATCAGGTCGGGAAGGTGAGTGATGAACTGTACGGAATGCTCAGGGTCCGGGGCGTGTGATGTGTGCGACGGCTACGGATGCACCCCGGACAGCTACCCGAACGCCGGGGACGGCATCGAATGCCAGGCCTGCGCAGGCAGCGGGCTGTGCCCCGACTGCTACGGCGAAGCAATACCGGTGATCGGTGGGATCACCGGAATCGGATACGAGACAAACAAGGAGCGGGTGTGATGAACGCAAACAGCACAAACAATCGTCGGGTGCCGGCCGGGGTCGGGCGGCTGGTGCGTCGGCTGGAACGGGAGCGCCGCAGCTGGGCGCGCCGCACCACGGGTGAACCGGTGGTGGCGACGGAGGTGGCGTGGCGGGCCGGGATCGCCGAGGGCTCCGGCTGGCCCAGGCTGGCGATCCGGAAGGGGGTGTGAGCCGGTGACCGGGCCGATCAAGGCGGCGATCAACCGCCGGTCGAAGCGGAAGTTCGACGAGTTCTGGTTCGCCCTGCAAACCGTGGGTGACGCGCTGATGCAGGCCGAGCAGCTCGCCGCGAAGCTCCGCGACCACCAGCGCCACCACACGGCAGCACGGGTGGGCGTGGCGGGGCGCGGGCCAGCAACGGGGTCGGGGGCCGGCTGACCTGGTCGGCGGCCACCCCGGAGGAGCTGAAGGCGGCGGCGAAGAAAGCCCACGACTCGCTGCGGGTCATGGCCACCACCGCGAAACGGTGGGAAGCCGAACTCACCTCAAGAGAATGGAGATAAACCATGTCCAGGACTGTGGATCGCACCGTCGACGACATCCGCGTCGGCATGCGCACGCTGCGCGGTGCTTTGAAGGGGATCCCGCATCGGGCCGGCGGGTTCCGCAACACCCACGCCAACCTCACCCGGGATGTGGCGTTCCTGATGGTCCAACTCGAATCCGCCCGCGGACAATTCCGCGGACGCTAACAAGGGTGGGGCGCCCGCCAGCGGTTCTTGGCGGAAACGGGCGGGCGCCCCGCACTACCAACCCACCACACACCAATATGCGACCGATCGTGAGAGGCGATAGCGCGATGAAGCTATAACGCCTGGCCGGGACCGACCCGGCCCGCACACCGCAACGCCGCTCCACCCGCCCCATCGGCCGCGAAATCCGCGGCCTGATCTGGCTGCGCCCGCCACCCCGGCTTCATCCTGCTCCCCGCTCGCCTCGGCGTGGGCGACCTACCGGTGGGGACGGCTGGTCACGGGCAGCGCCCTGGCCGGCCTGGTCGCGGTGGTGCTGCTGTGGTGGCGGACACACCCACCCTCGTTCGACCGGTTCGCCGCCCCCTGGCTGCGGTCGGCGTGGCGACGCTGGACCGACTACCGCGGCCCCCACTGGCGCGACGCCCTGGAAGACGTCGGGCTCACCAAGCACCGCCGCCGCACCGGGGAAATCCTCTGCCCCCGCGTCATCCGGGCCCGCGCGGTCACCCCGTCGATCGACGTGCTCACCGTCCGCCTGGTCCGCGGGCAGGACCTCAAGACCTGGACCGACCGCTCCGAAGCTCTGGCCGAAGCGCTGATGGCGCACCGGGTCGCGATCAGCAAACGCCGCCCCTCGGTGCTCACCGTGGTGGTCGAGCGGGAGCTGCCCTTCGCCGAGGTGATCCCCGCACCCGACATCCCGGCCACCGCCGACCTGGTCGACCTGCGCCGGCTGGATGTCGGGGACAACGAGTACGGCGGCCCCTTCCACATCGACCTGCTCGGCAAGCACCTCCTCGTCGCCGGCGCCTCCGGAGCCGGGAAAGGGTCGCTGATGTGGGGACCCCTGCGGGCGATGGGCCCGGCCATCCGCGACGGGCTGATCCGGGTGCACGGCATCGACCTCAAAGGCGGCGCCGAGCTCGAACGCGGCCGACCCCTGTTCAGCAGCTACGCCATCACCCCCACCGACGCCCTCGACCTGGTCGCCGACTTCCGCGACCGGATGCGCGCCCGGCTGGAGTGGATGCGCACCCACGGCGGCCAACGCGCCTGCCCCATCACCCTGGAGACACCGTTCGAGCTGCTGCTTGATCGACGAGCTGGCCATGCTCACCGCCTACGGCGACCGCTCCGACGTCCGCGAAGCCCTGCGGCTGCTCGCGGAGATCATGACCCAAGGCCGAGCACCCCGGTTCTCGGTCGCCGGCTACATCCAAGAACCCTCCAAAGACATCCTGGATGTGCGGGACCTGTTCACCACCCGGGTCTGCCTCGGCGTGACCACCGCCTCCCACGTCGACATGGTGCTGGGCGACGGGGCCCGCGACCGCGGCGCCCTCGCCGACGAGATCCCCGGCGACGCGCGGCACGCCGGGATCGGGTTCACCATCGACCCGATCACCCGGCTCCCGGTCCGGTTCCGCGCCGGCTACAGCACCGACGCACGACATCGACCAACTCGCCACCACCTGCCACCCCCGCCCACGCCCCGCCGACGTGATCCAGCTGCCCGCCAGCGGGGCGGAGATGACGACGATGGGCGGGTGGCGTGATGTGGGCCGTCACCGGATGGGCCATCGCCACCTGGCTGAAAACCAGCATCACCCTCGCCGCCGCCCTCGCCGCGGCCTGGTGGCTCTGTGGCGCTGGCTCCGGCGCGTTCACCCTCGCCTGCCTCGCCGCCACCGCCGCTGAACTGTATGTGACCCGCGCACTGGTCCGGGAATGGTGCAGCGAAGCCCGCATGTCCTGGTGGTGGACCCCATGACCGCACGCTACGCGAGCTGGGCGAGCGCGGTGACCCGGCGGACCTGGACTGGTGGCTCGACCCGCCACCCGCGGCCTGGCACTCCCGGGCCATCACCGCGCGGGGCTGGGACCCGGGCTGGCAGCGGGTCATCACCTGCATCCACGAAGCCGGGCACGCCGTCGTCGCCGAACACCTCGGCGTCCGCGTCACCGCGGTCGTGGTCAGCCGCGACGGCAGCATCGGGATCACCGAATGCGACACCACCACCGGTGTCACCTCCGCGGTCATCTCCGTTGCCGGGGTGCAGGCCACCCGCCGGTTCTGCCAGGAAACCAGCGGCGGCGAGGTCGACTACCGGATCGCCGGCGACGCCCTCACCGGCACCGGCCGCACCGTGGCGTGGGCCGAACAACGCGCCGACGCCGTCATTCACAATACCGCCACGACCTGCTGGTGCTGGCCCGCCAGCTGCACCGCCACGGCCGCAGCGGGCGATAACCATGACCAGCAACCAGCAGCAGACCGATCTGTTCGGCAACCCCGTCACCACCATCCCGGCGCCGTCCGGGCGGGGTCGGGTGGACAGCAACGACATCGACCTCATGCACACCATCGCCGGCAACGCCGTCCGCTGCGGCTACCTCCTGGTCGGCACCAGCGAACGGGTCTACACCCGCACCGACCACCACCACGAAGTCGCCCGGGTGCCCCGCTACGAGGACGACGCGGTGCACCAGCTGCTGCGCCGCCACTGGCTCACCCGCGGCTCCCAGCACCGGATCAGCTGCGGCGCCGCGTCGCCTGCCCGGCACCGCCGTCCTCGTCCCGAAGGCCACCCGCGAGCAGATCACCCGCTGGGAACGCCTGCAACGCCCCTCGTCGTGGCCCACACCTGCCCACCAACCCCGCCACGCCGCCAGCACCGGCAGTGGTGGCGGGGTGGTCGACCTCGACCAACATCGGCAACGGAGACGCCCATGACCCACACCCCGGTCACCGACCTCCCCACCGACCTCCTCAGCGCCCGGCTGCGCGCCGCGGACTACCGGCAGTGGCGCAGCCCAGGTCGAGCAGACCCGCGGCTGCTCCATGCCCATCCACCTCCACGGCGGCTCCCAGATCCGGGACCGCGACGGCGCGGTGCTGCTCGAGCGGGCCGGCACCGTCCTCGCCCCCTGCGGGAACCGCCGCGAAGCCGTCTGCCCGGCCTGCTCCGACCGCTACCGCACCGACGCGTTCCACCTGCTGCGCGCCGGCCTCGCCGGAGACGACACCAAGAACGTCCCCGACACCGTCGCCGACCGACCCGCGGGTGTTCCTCACCCTGACCGCGCCGTCGTTCGGGCCGGTGCACACCCGCACCCTGACCCGCCGCGGGCACGTCATCCCGTGCCGGTGCGGGGAGCGGCACCGCGCCGACGACCCGCGGGTCGGGACCGCGGTCGACCCGGACACCTACGACTACGAGGGGGCGGTGCTGTGGCAGGCCCACGCCGGCGCGCTGTGGGCCCGGTTCACCACCACCCTGCGCCGCACCCTCGCCGCCCAGCTCGGCGTCCGAGCAGCCCAGTTCTGCGAGCACGCCCGGCTGTCCTACGCCAAGGTCGCCGAGTACCAACGCCGCGGCCTGGTCCACTTCCACGCCGTCCTCCGCATCGACGGCCCCGACGGACCCACCGACCCGCCACCCGGCCGGGCTCGACCTGCCCGCGTTCCGCGCGGCCATCACCGCAGCCGCCCGCGCCGACCACCCTCACCGTCGCCCGGCCGGACGGGACACCGCTCGTGCTGGGCTGGGGCGTCCAGCTCGACCTACGGGAGGTCACCCCGACCGCGCGCCGGCAGATCGAAGACGAGCACGGCGAGATCACCGACCTGGCCCTGGCCGGCTACATCGCCAAGTACGCCACCAAAACCACCGGCGCCACCGACGGCGCCGACCGGCCCATCCGCGACCGCACCCACATCGACCACCTGCCATCCCCGACCACCACCGACGCATGATCACCACCGCCTGGGACCTCGGCGGCCTGGCCGACTACGAGCGGGCTGAACCTGCGGCGGTGGGCGCACATGCTCGGGTTCCGCGGCCACTTCCTCACCAAAAGCCACCGCTACTCCACCACCTTCACCGCCCTCCGCGGCAGCGCCGGACCTGGCGGCTCGCCGAGGACCTCGCCCAACTCGGCCGCGACACCGACGACCCCGGCACCTGCCCACCCGACCTGGACAGCGTCACCGTGATCAACGACTGGCGGCCCATCCACCACGGACACCGCGACGACGGCGAACGCGAACTCGCCGCCGCCATCGCCGAACGACATCGCCAGCAAGCCCGCAGCAAGATCAACGACAGGAGGGCAGCATGAAGGCGGGAGCGGAGTACCTGACGGTGCGGGAAGCGGCGGCGTATCTGTCGACTTCTGAGCGCTTCGTCCGGCGACTCATCGCGGAGCGGCGCATCCGCTTCTACCGGGTAGGCCGGCACATCCGGTTCTCGGTCACCGACCTGCGGTCCTTCGTTGTCGCCGGGCAGGTCGACCCGATCACGGCGCAGGATGTCCGGCGACACGTACGACGGATTGCGTGATGGCGCGGGGCAATCGGCCAGGTCACCGCCGGTTCGGCTTGATCCGCGAGCTTCCGTCCGGCCGATTTCAGGCGTCTTACCTGGCACCCGACGGCCGGCGGCGGACGGCTCCTGAGACCTTCGCGAAGAAGAAGGACGCGGAGCGTTGGCTGTCGCTGGCTGAGGCGGAGCTGACACAAGGCGAGTGGACCGACCCACAGCTCGGCAAAGTGACCGTGGGCGAATTCGGCACACAGTGGATCGCGGAGCATCGGATCGGGCAGCGGACCCGGGAGGAGTACGAGAGCCTCTTCCGCCACCACGTCGAGCCCTATATCGGTGACCTGGAGATCGGGCAGCTCACCACCGACCGGGTTCGTTCCTGGCGTTCTGCGTTGCTCCGGGATGGACGCTCGGAGGATCGGACAGCGAAGGCGTACCGGCTCCTCCGCGCAATCATGAATACGGCGGCCGATGACGGCCGGATCAAGCGGAACCCGTGCCGGGTGAAGGGCGCCGGCCAGTACCGGACCCCCGAGCGTCCGACGGCGACGATCGCGCAGGTGTATCGGCTCGCCGACCTGATGCCGCCCCGCTATCGGGTGCTCGTGCTCGCTGCTGCGACTACCGGCCTGCGTTGGGGTGAGCTGATCGCGCTGCGCCGCTGCGACCTCGATCTGTCCGTTCAGGTGGTGCATGTCTATCGACGGATCGCTCAGACTCGGCGGGGCGAGATGCTGGCCGGACCGACGAAGTCTGTGGCCGGCGCGCGCTCAGTTGCCTTGCCGGCGGTGCTGGTCGACGAGCTGCGCACTCACCTCGACGAGTACGCCCAGGACGGGGCGGAGGGCCTGGTGTTCATCGGTGATCGGGAGGGACCGCTGCGGCGCGGCAACTTCCACCGAAGCACGGACTGGACGGCGACCGTAGTCCGGGCTGGGCTCCCCCGTGGTTTCCACTTCCACGACCTGCGGCACACGGGCAACCAACTCGCTGCGGCCGCGGGCGCCTCGACGCGCGAGCTGATGCACCGCATGGGCCACGGCTCGATGCGCGCTGCGCTGATCTACCAGCACGCCAGTCGCGAGCGGGACCGGCAGATCGCGGACCGGCTGAGCGACCTCGTCGAGTCGTCAAGAGCCATGCCAGACGGCGGGGACACCGAGCACTAGTTGCACGCTAATTGCACGCAGCCGGCGATCGGCCGCCGGTGAGGATCATCGATGGGGACGTAACCGCTGGTCAGGAGCTGGAGCGGGCGACGGGAATCGAACCCGCGTAGCCAGTTTGGAAGACTGGGGCTCTACCATTGAGCTACGCCCGCGTGGCGCTGTACGGGCTTCAGACTAGCCGACGCCGCCGGGGGCTCCTCAGCCAGCGTGGGCATGTGCTCAGGGTGGTCACGACATCGGGCACGCTACGCTCACGGCGTCCGTCGTAGGACAAGCCACGGGGTGTGGCGCAGCTTGGTAGCGCACTCGCTTTGGGAGCGAGGGGCCGTGGGTTCAAATCCCGCCACCCCGACCGAGGTCAGACAAGTGCCAGGTGATCTTGATGCCTGGTCGACAGTGACTGTTGACAGCAACGGACGGCTACTCGACCGCCGCGCTGTCGCAGATCAGCTGCGCGTTCATCAAGTCGAGCGCGGCGCGCTGGTTGTCCAGCGAAACGTGCGCGTAGACGTTCATCGTCATCTCGATGGCGGAGTGCCCAACGATCTCCATCACGACCGGAGGACTCACGCCGAAGGCCGGGAGCAAGCTCACGCACCTGTGCCGCGTGTCGTGCAGCCGGACCCGGCGTAGCCCGTACCGCGCGCACAGCGCGTGGAAGGTGCGCGTCAGGGTGCGCGGTTCGAGCGGCGTCTCGACTGTTGAGGTGAACACGTACGGGGTGTCCTGCCAGTACCTGGCACCGGCTCGCTCCTTGGCCTGACGATCACGATGCTCGGTCATACCTGCACAACAAGGGCCGGCAACGGGACCGTTCGCCGCGAGCGTCGGGGCTTCGGCGGCAACTCCCGCAGCTCCCCCGGTCCGCTGAAGTTCGCGGAAATGCGCACGATGCCCTTATCCAGATCGACGTCGGACATGCGCAATCCGCAGACCTCGGACCTCCGCAGACCCAGCATGAGCACCGTCACCCAGAGCGCGTACAACCGGTGATCTTCGCTTGCGCAGGAACTCTCGCGCCTCGTCCACGGTGAACGGGCTATATATCGTCGTGACGGACGTTGTTCTCGTAGCCGGCATGGGTCGCGGGCGAACGCGATTCGCCACGTGCGCCAACCGCTCGGCGAGGAACCGTTCGACGGTGAGTGTCCTCGACCCTGCCCCCAGCCCTCGTGAGCCGGCGCTGGAGACCTGCGAGGTTGGCGACCGCCTCACGCCGAGTTTGGCCATAGACGTGGCGGCGTTCCACACGGCTGCCGCCGGTGCGCACGTAGGCGCTGCCCGACCAACGCCACTCCGGACGGAGCCACACAGCCGTCGCCGTTCGCGTTTCGCCGGCTGCTCACGTCCGCTCCCCCGTCCCGACAAATCGCGCCACGAACCCGTCCAGCGCACCGACTGGCACCCGGCGAAGTCGCCCAATCTTCACGGAGCCGGTGGCGCAGGCTCGGCGCAGGCTTGGCGCTGCTCGCGCTGGCCTACCTGCGCAAGGGCGAGACCTGCACCGACCTGGCCTGCGGATTCAAGATCGGTACTTCACGGTCTACCGGTATCTGCGCTACGACCGGGCGTTCTATTCGGGCAAGCACAGGTGTCACGGGGTGAACGTGCAGGTCATCGCCTCGATCGGGCGGCTGGTGTGGATCTCACCGGCCCTGTCTGGTGCCCGCCACGACACGGGCGCCGCCCGCGAACTTGGCGTCCTCGACGCCCTGGCCGAGGCCGGCGTCCACGTTCGGGCCGACACCGCCGACCAGGGCGCCGGCCCGAACGTGGCCGTGCCGCAGCGGCGTCGCCGCCTCGACCCGGCGACCGGCCGCTACCGGACCCATCGCGCAACCAGAAGCAGGTCAACGCCGCCCACGCCCGTCAACGCGGTCCAGGCGAGCGGGTCAACGCCGAGCTGAAGAACTGGAAGATCCTTCTCAAATCCGCTCAAGCCCCAGCCGCGCCTGCGAGCTCGTCGCAGCCGTTCAGACCCTCGTGATCTCCAGCGTCTGGACCAGGTTGGCAAAGGCTCAATGGGGTGAATCACGGCCATTTATGACGGTGCGCGGTGGTGCCGAAGAGCCGATAGACACGTGTGGGGTAAGCGTTTGTCACTCGATCGGCTGATGCTGCCCGGAGGGCAGTGGCCGAGCGTAACGAACGGCCTAGCGGTCGCGATTCAATCGCTGTGACAACAGTTTCCCAGCCCGCCTTCAGCGTCGTGTCCTCGGTTTTCCGTACCGGGGCCCATCTCGCCGAGACGATCGAATCTGTCGTTGCGCAGACCTTCACCGACCCGGAGTTGATCCTGGTCGACAACGGCATTTCGGACGAGGCGGGGGGATCGTCGAGAAGTATTCCGACGACGACCCGCGCATCCGATTGATCCGGCAGCAGAACAACGAACAGGAAATCCCCAGCCCGCCCGGGTCTGCGCCCGCCTGAGATAGATGGCTCCAAGGATTACATACCCCGCAAGAAGTGACCTGTCGTCGGAATGCATAGGAACTCCGGCGCTCGGACACGGTGGGTCAAGCCGTGCCATCCCGTAAAGAATTACTCACACAAGAGATCGGAAAAGCCATGAATCTCGTCACCAAGTTCATCACGTCCGCAGCGGTGGCGGTCGTTGCAACCGTCGGCTTCACGGGAGTCGCAAATGCGACCACCCAGAGCGACTGCATCGATCGTGTTCAGGTCGCGTCGTGGACGATTCCCAACCCGGACAGGGCCGCGTTCGTCGCGGCCGAGACCAAGAAGTGCAAGAAGTTGACGCCGAAGCCCTACACGGTCGTCTACGGCGGCTACTACAGCGGCGGGCCACAGACCATGAAGGCGGGATGTGCCGAGGGTGACACCCGGACCACGACCACGCTCACCGGTACCGAGAATCTGCTCACCAAGAAGCAGACCAACAACGCTCGTTCTTCGACCCTCGTGTTCACCGTCAAGCCCGGCGCGACGGCCCACCCGATCTTCACGATCTCCTGCAAGCCCGGAAACTGATCAATGACACACCCGGGTCCGGTCCTCGTCCGGTGGAACAACTCCGGCATGCAGGTGGTCTCCGCCGGGTCCGTGAACACCCGCATCGCACCCGACAACGCCGCCGGAAGCTGCGCCGGGGCGCCAGACCCGGTCGAAGAACCGCGACAACGGCCGGAACGCATCGTTCACCGAGATGTCGTAACCCGAGGGCAGCCGCGGGTCCTCCTCGGCACCGCCCTTAGAGGCGACAGCGACGTACTCGCCGCCCGAGGTGCCGTAGATCAGGCAGGTGCGGCGAGGCGTACCGGTCCGGCGTCCGGTCGTGGCGAGCACGAGGGGGCGCGTACGTGGGATGGTGCGGCCGCGCCGGCCGCATCTGTCCCGGGGACGGAGCCGCCACCGGTCTCGACATCCCGGCCACATCGTTCATTGAGAGCCTCCAGCCCAACCCGGAGGGACCGGGGCATGGCCGTTCACACGCTGATCCTCGCCGGCCGACATGAGGTTGGGATGCCTCGCTGGTCGGAGTTCGACCGAGGCGCGCACTTCGCCGCGACGGAGCAGTCGGAGCTGTACGTCGGCGACCTGCGCGGACTTTCCGCTTATTTCTTGATCTCCTAGCACAGAAGTGCCACGCCGTTTTCGAACGAGGTGGCCTCGACCAGCTTCAGGTCCTGCCGATCCTCGAAAACGCGCGTTCCCGAACCGCGTGACGTCGGGCAGACCAGCATCCGGACTTCGTCGACGACGCCGGCGTCCAGCAGGGAGTGCATGAGCTTCAAGCTCCCCCACAGCCAGATGTCCTTGCCATTCTGCTCCTTGAGCTCCCGGATGGTGGCGACCGGGTCGCGCGTCACGGTCGCGGCAGGAAAGTCGTCCCGGCTCCCCTGACATGAAGCTGAGCCACGCCGGACGACTGGACCCCGGTTTGGGAACCTCGCGCCCTGGTACAGCGATCACGTTCCGACCGCCGCCGCCAGGCTGGCCGTACTGGGCCACACCGTTCACGGCGCGCGCTGCGGTTCCGTCCCTGGCGAAGGACCGCATCTCCTTCAGCGAGCTTCGCCAAGCGGGCCAGCTCGACCCGGTTGCCTCCGAGCCATCTCGACGATGACACCCTGCCCGATGGCGCAGCCCACTCACGACGACTCGATGCAGGGCCTCGCCCGGCGCAGCGCGCATCCATCGGAGCCTGATTCCAGCGGGATCATTCGGCGATGAGGACCCTGGTGGCCCGATGATCACGACCTGGGCACGGCGAGCCGTCTGCGGTTAGCCTGAAGATCGTGAGCATCCGTCTCGGCTACCAGATGCCGAACTTCAGCTACTCCGGTCCGGTCCAGGATCTGTTCCCGACGGTCATCCAGCAGGCCCGGGAGGCGGAGAACGCGGGTTTCGACGCCGCGTTCGTGATGGATCATTTCTACCAACTGCCCGGCCTCGGTGCCCCCGACGAGCCCATGCTCGAGGCGTACTCGGCACTGAGCGCGCTGGCCACCGCCACCTCACGGATCCAGCTGTCCGCGCTGGTCACCGGCAACACCTATCGCAATCCCCCGATGCTCGCGAAGACCGTCAGCACGCTGGACGTGGTCAGCGGTGGGCGGGCCGTGCTGGGCATCGGTGCCGGCTGGTTCGAGCTGGAGCACCGGCAGTTCGGCTGGGAGTTCGGGACCTTCACCGAGCGGTTCGAGCGGCTCGACGAGGCGCTGCAGATCATCGTCCCGATGCTGCGTGGCGAGCGTCCGACCTTCGACGGCAAGTGGTACCACACCGAGACCGCGATCAACGAGCCACGGATGCGCGACGACCTGCCGGTGCTGCTGGGCGGCAGCGGCGAGAAGAAGACCTTCGCCCTGGCTGCCCGCTTCGCCCAGCACCTGAACATCATCTGCGACCCCGCGGAGCTGCCCCGCAAGCTCGACGCCCTCGCCCAGCGGTGTGCCGAGGCGGATCGGGATCGGTCGACCCTCGAGACGAGCTTCCTGGCCTTCGTCATGATCGACGAGAACGGCGATCGCGCGCGCGAGCAGCAGCGGAACTACCTGCGCGGCATGGGCGTGGACCTGGATTCGCTGTCCGACGACGATCGCGCGGCGGCCACTTCGCGGCACTTCGTCGGCGACCCGGACGGCGTCGCGGCCGACCTGCAGGCCCGGGTCCTCGACCCCGGTGTCGACGGGCTGATCGTCAACCTGGTCACCAACGGGCACGAGCCCGGCATCGTCGATCTGGCCGGCCGCACGCTGCACAAGCTGCTGGGCTGACCGAGCAGGGTGCGGGCGAGCAGGGCGAGAGCGGCGTCGACCGACACCGAGCCAGCCTCCCGGGACAAGAGCCCGGACGTCCGGTGAGCACGATGAACCCCCGCACTCAGCCCCCGACGAGGTTCAGCCCCACGACACCGGCAACGATCATCGCGAGACTGGCCGCCTTGACCCAGCCCATCGACTCACCCAGCCAGAGATAACCGATCACCGCGACGGCGGCCGTGCCGAGACCTGACCACACGGCGTAGGCCATGGAGACCGGCATCGTGCGCACGACCAGGGCGAGCAGCCAGATGGACAGCAGATAGCCACCGAGAACCACAACGCTCCAGCCGATGTCGGTGAACCCGGCGGCCCGTGGGAGCAGGGCGGTGGCCGCCACCTCCGCACCGATCGCCGCCAACAGCAACACCACCGCGCCGAACATCGGTCTGCCTTCCCTCTCCGCCTGACTGTAGCGACCGCTACATGCAGGGTTCAGTGTAGCAAATGCTACGTTTGCCGGCATGGATCGTCGCGACGCCCTTCTCGACGCCGCCACCGACCACGTCCTGGAGCACGGCCTGATCGGCCTCACGCTGCGACCGGTGGCGGCGGCGATCGGCACGAGCGATCGGATGCTGATCTATCACTTCGAGAGCCGCGACTCGCTCGTGTCGGCCATCGTCTCCCGAGCGTCCGAGCGGGCCGGAGCTACGCTCGGCACCCTTGCGACAGCGCCCGATGTGCGGTCTGCGGTCAATCAGCTGTGGGCCGCCTACCAGACCAAGCCACTCTCCAGCTGCCTCGACGTCTACGTGCAGGCCGCCGCCACCGGGCTGATCGGGCGCGAGCCCTACCTCTCCGACGCCCGCGCCAGCAACGACCGCTGGGTGGCCGAGCTCCGGAAATACTTCGTGCGCTGTGGCGCGCCGGGCGGTCGAGTGGCCCGGATCGTGACCCTCGTCGACTCCGCGCTCTACGGGTTCCATCTCGACCTGACCACTGATCGGCCGGACGTTCTGGCCCGCGGCGTCGACGACCTGGCCCGGGCCGCGCAAGCACTGGCGGAGTGAGACGGCCACGTCCTGACCCGGGTGAGTACGGGAGCAGCCGAGAACACTACCGACGATCGGGCGAAACCGTGAGGAGCCGTCGCCTGATCCTCAGCACGCTCCGCAGTTGCGACGAGACCTTGCTTCACCCAGCAGGCTGGATTTCAGCGAACGGCCGAATCATGTCTGGGCGTTCGTCCAACATGGTGTTTGATGGGAGTCGGGCAGGCACACGAAGGAGGTTCGTCGTGGCAGTGGACCCGTTCACGGCATGCGCGGAGGAACTGGCCGCGACGCCCATACTGGTTCGGCAGCTCCTCACGGACCACACCCCGACGCCCCTTGGTTGGTGTCAGGCACACGATGGCCACGCCGAGCGTCATCCCTGCTCGATCCGCCGGCTCGCCGAGCTCGCTCACGCGACGCTGTTGGCGCGCGATCAGGCCGCTTGCCGCAGCGTTCCGCAGCAGCCGACGGCCTACGTGCGGTAGGCGAGGCCCGCGGTCACGCGGCCACGGACTCCCAGCACCACTGCTCGGACATGCCCTGCTCGCAGTCCGGGCACGGCACCTGACAGCCACATGTCGCCGCCGTCGGCAACTCGGCCTCGATCCCGCACCCGGAGCACGTCCACCAACCGGTCGTCATCGATGTATCCATGACCGCAGGGTAAATGACACCCCTGTCATTTTCAGGAACGCTGACTCAGCGTCACCGCAAACGTCGGCATCTCGCCCGCTAGTAACACCTAGTTGCCCCCATCCGAGTGAATCCCCGGGCTATGGTGGCATCGGCGTTCGCGCGAGCGGTGCAGTCATACCCCGGCCGGTCGTCCCCTCCCTCGATCGGTCGGTCCCACGCCGGCGTGCCCGTCGGCGTGGGACCACCCCACGGCCGGGATCCGTCGGGTGCTTCGACGATCGAGATTGTTGATCACGCCTCCGACGTCGACGCCCGCACACCGATTACGTCCAATTCGGTCAGGCAAGATTCAATAGGCCTAGGGTCGTCACGGCACGCAGCAAGGAGCCCGGGCCGAAGACGAAACCCGGGCTGAACGAACGGTCGGGGGCCGCCGTCGAACGACGTGCGGACGATGGGAGTGGTGCAGCGTGGGCACGGTCCTGACATTCGTCGTGGTCGCCCTCATCGCCGTGGGCATCGTGTGGCTGATCCGACAGCGCTCGGTGAAGCAGGCTCGGGAGTTGGACGATGCCAGGTTCGAGGCGCGGCGTTGGGTGGAGCGGCTGGGTGGACAGATCTACATCCTCGAGGGCAACAACGACGCGTCGAAGCAAGCGCTGGCCGACGCGTCGGAACGGCACAACGCGGCTGCGGCGCAACTCGACCGGCTGCGCAGCCCGGCCCAGGCCAGGCAGATCACCGAATCCGCCTACGAGGGCCTCTACTACGTCCGGGCCGCCCGCGCGGCGATGGGCCTCGACCTCGGCCCGGAGTTGCCCCCGCTCCCCGGTCAGCAGCGTGCCGGGGCGGTCAGCGAGGCTCGGGAGATCGAGTTCGACGGCCAGCACTACAGCACTTCCCCCGAACCGTCGCAGCGCAACCAGCACTACTTCCCCGGTGGCACGGTGGCCGGTCGTCCCGTGCCGCAAGGCTGGTATTCCGAGCCGTGGTGGCGCCCTGCACTGGTCGCGGGGGCGTGGGGTGTCGGTTCGGCGCTGCTGTTCAGCTCGATGTTCTCCGGGATGTCCGGCGTGGCCTACGCCGATGGATTCGCCGACGGAGCCGCCTACGGCAACGGGCCGGACGACGGCACAGCAGATGACGGCTCGGGTGACGCCGACGCGAATGACGGTGTCGACAACGGCGGCGACACGGGCGGCGACTTCGGGGGCGACTTCGGCGGCGGGGACTTCGGCGGCGGCGATTTCTGAACGACATCTCCGTGACGGTTACCGATGACCACCCCCCTGCGCTGTCGTAGAACAGCTGGCATGTCAACGACACAACTGGAGGCCCGGCGCATCGTCGAGCGCTCCCTGGAGATCATGGTCGACGGCGACCTCGCCGAGTTCGAGCAGGTCGTGCACCCGAACGCCCGCAACCGCGAGGACGTCGACGAACCACCGGCCAGCCGCGGCCGGGGTCCGGCCGCGTTCCACGCCACCGCGCTGTGGCTGCGCGCCGCCTTCTCGGACCTGACCTGGGAGATCCACGAGATGGTGCACGAGGGCGATCTGGTCGTGCTGCACTGCACGATGTCCGGCCGCCAGACCGGCACCTTCGTCACGTACGGACCGGACGCCCGCCCGGCACAGGCCTTCCCGGCCACCGGACGGACGTTCGCCACCACCCAGACCCACTGGTTCCGGATCGCCGAGGGAATGGTGATCGAGCACTGGGCGAACCGGGACGATCTCGGTATGGGCAAGCAGCTCGGATGGACCCCACCGTCGCCTCCCTACCTGCTCCGGATGGTGCTGGCCACCCGCCGCGCCCGACGCGGATGACCGATCCGGCCCGCGATCTGGCCCGGCTCACCGACGGCTACCTGACCACCCAGCTGCTGTACGTGGCAGCGGAGTTGCAGGTAGCCGACGTCCTCGTCGAGGGTCCGGCGTCGGCCGCGGACATCGCCACCCGGGTCGGGGCCGAACCCGGCCCGCTGCACCGGGTGCTGCGCGGACTGGCCACCGAGCGGGTACTCGAGGAGCTGACCGACGGCCGCTTCTGCGTGACGCCCATGGGCGCGTTGCTCGTCGACGGGGCGGCCGGCTCGCTGCGCGGTGCCGTGCTGGCCCGCGGCCGGCTGTACTACGGCGCGTTCGGCGCACTGCTGGGCGCGGTCCGCGGCGGCGGGACGGCGTTCGAACTGGTGCACGGCACGTCGTTCTTCGACTACCTCGCGGTCCGGCCCGCCGAATCGGCGTCGTTCCGCGCCTCGATGGCGGCCCGGTCCGCGCGGGAGGCCGGAGCGGTGGTCTCGACCTACGACTTCTCGCGGTTCCGGCGGCTGATCGACGTCGGCGGCGGGCCAGGGGTGCTGCTGCGCGCCGTCATGGCCGCCGCGCCCGATCTCGACGGGCTGCTGTTCGACCGCCCGGACGTGGTCGAGGACGCCACGCTCCCGGCCGTCGGGGGCGATTTCTTCACGGACGTCCCGGGCGGCGCCGACGCCTACCTGCTCTCCCGCGTGATCCACGACTGGGACGATGCCGATGGGCTGCGGGTGCTGCGCACCTGCCGGCGAGCGATGTCGCCTGAGGCGACCCTGCTGCTGGTGGAGGCCGTGCTCCCGGCACGTGCCGTCGACGATCCGGAAGCGGTGCGGATGGATCTGCACATGCTTGCCCTGCTGCACGGTCACGAGCGCACCGAGGCGGAATTCACCGCGCTGCTCGCGGCCGCCGGACTTACGCTCAGCCGCATACTGCCCACCGGCGCGGGGGTATCCGTGCTCGAAGCGCACCGGAACGATGCTCCCCGCCACGACGCTCCCTGCGACGACGTATCTCGGTAGGCCTCACCGATTCGCGACGCCGCATCGCGCGCTGCAATCGACCGTATGACCGACCTCGTGGCGCGGGCCGGGCGAGCCGGATGTCGAGATAGTACGTCCGGCCGTCCCGGCCGCGATCTGCGGTTGACCCTGCTGCCGTTGCTCCTACCGTGGTCTTCCGGCACGCCACCGCAACGGAGCGCGTCGAGCCGCGGTACCTGGCTCGGGAGGAGCTGTTGTGAGGATGAGCGCCGCCATTCCTGCGAGCCCCGGCGCCCCGGCCGACCCGTTCATCGCCACCGCCGACGGTGATCGACATGCGATCTACGACGCGTTCGTGGCCCGCGGGCCCGTGCACCGGGTTCCGCTCCCCGGGAGCGGCCAGCAGGGTTGGCTGGTCACCGGCTACGAGGCGGCCAGGGCGATGCTCACCGACGCTCGGGTGCTCAAGGGCGGGCCAGGACACGGCCCGTTCATCACGGAGCTCCCGCCGGACATCGCGACGGCCATCGACCGCCACATGCTCACCCTCGATCCGCCCGACCACACCCGGCTGCGCCGGCTGGTGTCGGCGGCGTTCACCCGGCGGCGTTCCGAGCTGCTGGCGCCACGCATCCAGGAACTCACCGACGGCCTGCTCGACGCCATCGCGGGCCGCGCCGAGGTCGATCTGATCACCGAGTTCGCCTACCCGCTCCCGATCGCCGTGATCTGCGAGCTGCTCGGCATTCCGGAGCAGGACCGCACCGACTTCCGAGCCTGGACCGCGCCGCTGGTGGCGGGCGGGATGGCGGGCCTCGACGCGTACTCCGAGGCCGCGACGGCGCTCGTGCGGTACGTGCGCGTGCTCCTGGCCCGCAAGCGTCGGGAGCCGGCCGACGACCTGCTCTCCGCGCTGGTGGCCGTGCGCGACGGCAGCGACCGGCTGAGCGAGGACGAGCTCACCTCGATGGTCTACCTGCTGTTGCTGGCCGGTCACGAGACCACCGTGAACCTGATCGGGAACGGGATCCGGGCGCTGCTCACGCACCCCGAGCAGCTGGAGAGGCTGCGCGCCGAGCCGGAGCGCATCGGCGCCGCGACAGAGGAGCTGCTGCGCTTCGACGGTCCCTTGCAGTCGGCGATCCCGGCCATCACCGCCGCGGCCGTCGAGATCGGCGACGTGACGATCCCTGCCGGCGAGATCGTCGTCATCTCGCTGCTCGCGGCCAACCGCGACCCGGCCCGCATCACCGACCCCGACCGGCTCGACCTGTCCCGGCCGGCGTCGCCGCACCTGGCGTTCGGGCACGGGATCCACCACTGCCTCGGTGCGCCGCTCGCCCGGATCGAGGCACGGATCGCGATCGGCAGCCTGCTCCTGCGCTTCCCGCGGATGTGCCTGGCGCGGCCGGCCACGGAGTTGGTCCGGCTGCCAGGTCTGCTGATGAACGGGTTGGCCGCACTGCCGGTGCGGCCGGAGGGAGGCGAATCATGATGAACGATCCGACACCGCAGGAGCCGGAGGACCTGGAGCCTGCGCTCGAACGGCTCGCCGCGGGGCTGAGTGCCATGGGTGCCGGTGATCCCGCTCCCTACGCCTCGCTCTGGGGCCCGGGACGGGACGTCACGCTGTACGGCGCATGGGGACCGATCGAGCGCGGCCACGCCGACGTCACGCGCACCTTCGAATGGGTCGGCAGCCGTTTCTCCGACGGGGCGATCGTGCCCCGGCACGACGTGGTGCACGTCGAAGGCGACCTGGCCGTGACGGTCGGGCTCGAACACGGCGACGTGCGGGTCGACGGCGGCGACCTGCGACCGATGACGCTGCGCGTGACGCACGTCCTGCGCCGTCTCAACGGCACATGGCGCCTGGTCCACCGGCACGCCGACTTCCCGCCGCGCGACCAGCGCACGTCGTGACGACCTTCGTGCTGGTCCACGGGGGTTGGCACGGCGGTTGGTGCTGGCGGCGGCTCGTGCCGCTGCTGGTGGCCGCCGGTCACGAGGTGCACACCCCGACACTCACCGGCACGGGCGACCGGGCTCACCTTGGCCACCCGGACACCGGCGTGGCCGCGCACGTCGCCGACGTCCTCGCCGTGCTGGAGCTCGACGACCTGCACGATGTCGTGCTCGTCGGGCACAGCTCGGGTGGCGCGGTGGTCCAAGGGGTAACCCAGCGCTGTTCGGAGAGGCTGCGCGAGCTGGTGTACCTCGACGCGTTCGTCCCCGAGCCGGGGCAGTCGGTGCTCGACCTGCTTCCACCACCGCGCCGCGAACACTTCCTGCGGCTGGTCGACGACCGGGGGCGCATCGTGCTCGATCCGAACGCCGCCATGGACGGCTGGGCGGTCACCGAGCCGGCCGACCGGGCCTGGCTGCGGCCCCGGCTGCGGCCGCATCCGGTACGGGCGCTGAGCGACCCGCTGCCGTCCGAGCCGCTCCCCGAGCTGCCGCGCAGATTCCTGCACTGCACGGTCAAACCCGCGGGGGACAGCTTCGCCGGCATGGCCGCAGCCGCCGCGACCGACCCGTCGTGGCGGTCCGCCGCCCTCGACACGGGCCACGACGCCATGATCACAGCGCCCCGCGAGCTGGCCGAACTGCTCCTCGCCGCCGAATGACGACCGCTCTCATTCGAGTGCTGATCGCTCGCTTGAGTACAGTGACACAGGGAGGGCAGACGCGATGCCGATCGATGACGATCAGCCCCAGCGGTCCGCGCTGGTGACGGGCGCCGCCCGCGGCATCGGCCGGGCGATCGCCCTGCGGCTCGCCGCCGACGGGTTCGCGGTGTCCGTGGCGGACCTGCCCTCGGCCGCCGACGCGCTGGCCGCCGTCGTCTCCGAGCTCACGCGGTCCGCGGCGCCCGCCATCGCCCTGCCACTCGACGTATCGGACATGGACGCCGTCGAGGCCGCGGTGGCGGCCCACGTCCGTCGGTTCGACGGGCTGGACGTGATGGTGGCGAACGCCGGCATCGCCGTCACCGCACCCATGATCGAGACGACGGCCGAGCAGTGGCAGCGCGTCATGGACGTCAACGTCGCCGGCGTCTTCCACTGCTATCGGGCCGCGGCCCGGCAGATGATCGCCCAGGGCCGCGGCGGGCGGCTGATCGGCGCCGCTTCGGTGGCCGCGCACCGGGGCGGCAAGTGGCAGGGCGCCTACTCGGCCTCGAAGTTCGCCGTGCGGGGCCTCAGCCAGTCCGTCGCCCAGGAGCTCGCCGAGCACGGCATCACCGTCAACGTCTACAGCCCCGGCGTCGTGCACACCGCGATGTGGGAGTCGATCGACGACGAGATGACGCAGCGGCGCGGCACGCCGATCGGCTCGGAGATGGCGGGCATGGTCGCCGCGATCCCGCTCGGCCGCCTCGAAACCCCGGCCGACGTCGCCGGCGTCGTGTCCTTCCTGGCCTCACCCGACTCCGGTTACGTGACCGGCCAGTCGATCGTCGTCGACGGAGGCATGTGGTTCTCCTGAGCCCGACCTCCGCCTGGGGTCGCGACCGGGCGGACATCGTGATCACGGTGGACCCGGCGCCGGAGGTGGTCCGATCAGCGAGCCTCCCCCTGCGCCGTCGAAGCGGACGGGGCGCCGCGGAGCACCTGGATGACGGTGGAGTCGTCGCGTCGGCCGAGTCCGGCTCGGCGGCCGGCGAGGTAGAGCTGTTCGGCCGCGGACGCCAGCGGTGCGGGGTAGTTGCTGGCCCGGGCGGCGTCGGTGACGAGGCCCATGTCCTTGACGAAGATGTCGAGCGCGCTCTTGACCTCGTCGCCACCGTGCACCATGCGTGCTCCGCGGTCGTCGAGCATGAAGGACGCGGCAGCCCCGCCCCGCAGGACCTCCCAGGTCGCGGCTGGGTCGAGGTGCATCGCCTCGGCGAGGGCCAGAGCTTCGGCGGCCGCGGCGATGTGGACGCCGCACAGCAGCTGGTTGACGAGCTTGACCTTCTGACCGTCGCCCGGGTTCGACCCCACGTGAGGTGCCGTGCGGGCCATCGCGTCGAGCAGCGGTTGTACGCGATCCACGGCCGGCTTCGCGCCGCCGACCATGATGAGCAGGTCCCCGTCGGCTGCTCGGACCGCGCCACCGGACACCGGCGCGTCGACCAGGTCGACCTGCTGCTGGGCGAGCCGCTCGGCCCACCGCTGGACGGGAGCGGGACCGACCGTGGCCATCACGACGACCGCCGTCCCTGGCGCCAGCGCTGCCGCAGCCGGGTCGTCGCCGAAGAGCACGCTCTCGACCTGGTCGGGCGTGGCGACCATGACGACGAGCACGTCCACCCCGCCGGCCGCTTCCCCGATCGCCGCCGAGGGTTCGACCCCGTCGGCGGCCAGCGCCTCGGCTCGGGCGGGGTCGATGTCGTAGGCGATGACGTCGAACCCCGCGCGGGCGACGCATCCAGCCATGGGTGCGCCCATCGCACCGAGGCCGACCCACCCGACTCGGGTACCGGTCCCGTCCGTGCTCACTGGGCTGTCGTTCATCGGGCCGTCCTTCCGCGGAAGAGGTCGATGACGTAGG
This sequence comes from uncultured Actinomycetota bacterium, assembly GCA_963841985.1. Classification (GTDB taxonomy): domain Bacteria; phylum Actinomycetota; class Actinomycetes; order Mycobacteriales; family Pseudonocardiaceae; genus Pseudonocardia. The sequence continues at coordinate 102,069 of CAWJFD010000003.1, read as the reverse complement.
CCAGGGTGGTCTCGTCGCCCACGTTGCCGGCGAACACGACGTAGGGCGTGCCGACGACCTGGGGTAGGGCCTCGACGGGCTGGAACACCGAGACCAGGCCGGGAAGGAGCTGGCCGAGGACGGTGGCGCGCCGGATGCCCAGTCCGCGCACCGCGACGTCGTGCGAGGTGATCCCGCCCTTGGCGACGATCCACGCCGGCTCGGCCCCGACAGCGCCGCGCACGACGTCGATGACGGCGGTGGAGACCTGCCGGGCTATCTCCAGGCTGGCCGCGGGGTCGGGGTCGCGCAGCAGGGTCCGGCTGGTGAACAGGAGCACGTCGGTCCCGGCGAGCGCGTCCACGACCCGAGCGGTGATCTCGGCGACGTGCGCGTCCCTGCGGGCCGGATCGGCGACGAGGGGAACCTGGAGCTCGATCTCGCTGAGGCCGCCGCGTTCGCGGGCCACCGCCACCTGGCGGCTGGTGAGGCCGACATGGGAGCCGACGACGACCAGTCCGTGCCCGTCGGGTCGCCCGCCGGGCCAGATGTCGCCGGCCTGCAGGGGCGGCTGTGGGTCCAGCCCGGCGAGCGGCTGCGGGAACGAAGGGCCGGTCCGGTAGAGGAAGGACTTGCCGGCGGCCTGCGCGTCGAGCAGGCCGAGCACGACGATGTCGAGGTCGGCGTACTCGACCGCGTTGACGACGACGAACGCGCCGTCGGTCACCCCGGCGAGGATCTCGGCGACCCGCTGCGGCCCGCCGCCGCGGATGTCGTCGAGCGTGAGGCTGTGCACCTGATCCGGCCGGATGGTCCCGCCGCTCTTCTCGGCCACGAACTCCCGCAGGTCGGAGGCCGAGAAGCCGAAGGTCGCGTCACGGGCGAACTCCGTCTCGCCGGCAGGCTGCGGCACTCCCCCGACCATGGCCCAGTGCACGTCGCCCGCGGTGAAGCGACCGGCTTCCAGGTAGGCCGGTATCAGCAGCACACCGTCGTACCCGCTTCCCAGCACCTCTCGGCGCACCGCGTCGAGTGCGGTGACCTCGGCGATGACGTGCCCGCGCAGGGTCGAGTCGCTGCGGCTGATCACCTCGACGGGCGCGTCGAGCTCCTTGCTCAGCTGGAACACGGTGCGGCCGACGCGGGTGTTCAGCGCGACGGCGTCGGCCTCGCTCATGCTGCGGGTGTTGGTGAGGATGAAGCAGGTCGAGCCCGGCCCGTCGAGGCCTGCGGCGATCTCGTCGGCGTCGAAGACGGTCACCACGGCGACGTCGTGCACGGTCTGCGATCCGGTGGGGTCGTCGTCGAGCACGGCGATCCGGCGACCGGCGTCGGACAGCGCCTTCCTGATGCGCTGCCGCGCGTCCGGCTCGACCCGCACCGGCGGGTAGGCGGTCATGTCCGCGGTCGGGCTCGTCATGGGCTTCGCATCCGTTCGGAGGTGTGCCGGGTGGTTGTCGCAGGGTGGTTGTGTCCGGTGGTGGGCACAGCGTGGCGGGTCGCTCGAACCTGGTCTTGCCTCTCAGGGAACAGCCTTGTATGCGGAGCGCACGAGTCCGGAGCGACGCGGACAGCAGCATGAGGCCGATGTGCGCTGCCTGTCCATGGTTGTTCCGCCATGGACAAGACCGCGGCGACATCCGGGTGGTGCTCTTGGACGACCTGCCCGTCACGTGTGGATGATCCGAAGAGAAGGACGCATGCGCGCACTGGTCTACCGCGGCCCCCACGACATCGGCGTCGAGGACCGCCCCGATCCCCGGCCCGGACCCGACGAGGTGCTGCTCCGCATCACCGCGACCGGCATCTGCGGCTCCGACCTGCACGGCTACACCGGGGAGAACAAGAGACGGCATCCCGGCCAGGTCATGGGCCACGAGACGGTGGGCAGGATCGAGGCGGTGGGCTCGGCCGTCCGCGGCGACGAGCTGGAACCGGGGCAGGTGGCCACGGTGAACCCGGTGATCGGATGTGGTGACTGCGCGCAGTGCGTGGCCGGGACCGAACAGCTGTGCCCTCGGCGCAAGGTGATCGGGGTCGACAGGGAGATCGCCTCCGCGTTCGCGGAGCTGATGCTCGCTCCGGCACGGAATGTCGTCGTGCTGCCCGGCGACCTGCCCGAGGAGTACGGCGCGCTGATCGAGCCGCTCGCCGTCGGTTTCCACGCCGCGAGGAGCGGCCGGGTCGACGCCGGTGACGCCGTGCTGGTCATCGGGGGCGGGCCGATCGGTCAGGCCTGCGCGCTGGCCGGACGCAGGCTGGGGGCCGAGCGGGTGGTGGTCTCCGAGCCGAGCAGAGCGCGGCGGGGACTCGTCGAGAAGCTCGGATTCGCGACCATCGACCCGATGAGCGGTGATCTCCCGGAGCAGGTCGGGGCGGCGCTCGGGCGTCCGGCATCGGCGGTGCTGGACGCCGTCGGCACCGGCCGAACCGTCGGCGACGGTCTCCGCTCGTCCACCCTCGGAGCCCGCCTCGTGCTGGTCGGGATGGGGGCCAGGGAGTTCAGCCTCGCCGCCTTCGACGTGAGCACCTTCGAACGGTCGATCATCGGTTCGTTCACCTACCCGTCGCGGGAGTTCCGCGAGACCGCGGAGTGGGTCGCCTCCCGTCCGGACGGGCTGCAGCACCTCGTCGACGACCGCGTCGGGCTCGACGGTGCTCCCGACGCGTTCGCCCGGCTGGCCTCGGGCGACCTCGACGCCAGCAAGATCATGGTGTTCCCCCGGGGCCCAGGACACGGGACCGGCACGGGATGACCGTTCCGCGCATCCGGTACGTCCGCGCCTCGGTGGTCCGCGGTGGCGGCGCGGACTACCACGACCAGCAGGCCGGCCACTGGATCGACGACCACGTCTCCACGCCCATGGGGAAGTACCCGGAGTACCGCCAGAGCCGCCAGTCGTTCGGGATCAACGTGCTCGGGACACTGGTCGTCGAGGTCGAGGCCGACGACGGCACCACCGGTTTCGCCGTCACAACCGGCGGGGAGCTGGGTGCCTGGATCATCGAGAAGCACCTCGCGCGCTTCGTCGAGGGCCAGCTGGTGACCGACCTCGAGAAGATCTGGGACCAGATGTACCTCGCGACGCTGTACTACGGCCGCAAGGGCATCGTCCTCAACACCATCAGCGGCGTCGACCTGGCGCTGTGGGACCTGCTCGGCCGGATCCGCCAGGAGCCCGTCTACCACCTCCTGGGCGGCGCCGTCCGGGACGAGCTCGTCTTCTACGCCACCGGAGCCCGACCCGATCTCGCCAAGGAGATGGGTTTCCTCGGCGGAAAGATGCCCCTCCAACACGGCCCGGCCGAGCGCGAGGAGGGGCTGAACCAGAACATCGAGAAGCTGCGCACCATGCGCGAACGCGTCGGCGACGACTTCTGGCTCATGTTCGACTGCTGGATGTCGCTGGACCTCGAGTACGCCACCCGGCTCGCGCACCGCAGCGCGGAGTACGGGCTGAAGTGGATCGAGGAGGCGCTGCTCCCTGACGACTACTGGGGATACGCCGAGCTCCGGCGCCGGGCCCCCGCGGAGATGCTCGTGACCACCGGCGAGCACGAAGCCACCCGCTGGGGCTTCCGGCTGCTACTGGACATGGACTGCTGCGACATCCTCCAGCCGGACGTCGGATGGTGCGGCGGGATCACCGAGCTGCGCCGGATCTCCGCGCTCGCCGACGCCCACGGCAAGCTGGTGATCCCGCACGGATCGAGCGTGTACTCGTACCACTTCGTGATCACGCAGCACAACAGCCCGTTCGCGGAGTTCCTCATGATGCACCCGGTGCCGAACGAGGTCATCCCCATGTTCTCGCCCCTTCTCGCCGGCGAACCGGTTCCCGAACGGGGCCGCCTCACGCTGCCCGACAAGCCCGGTTTCGGCGTCGAGATCGATCCGGCCAGCACGCTCGAACGCCCGTTCACCCACTGAAGCGTCTCTGGAGGCACACCATGCGATTCCTGCGCTTCGGGGAGCAGGGCCACGAACGTCCGGCCGTCCAGGACGACGACATGGTGCCCGCCGACGAGGTCGACCGCAGCGGCTCGGGCTATCCCGGACCGCCGGACGCGCTCACCACGCTGTCGGGGGTGTGGCGCATGCGGTACTCGCGCGGGCTGAGCTGGTAGGTCTCCCGGAAGAGGCGGCTGAAGCGGGACGGGTCGGCCAGACCCCAGCGGGCGCCGACCGTGCTCACCGGCTTGCTCCGCAGCGCCGGATCAGCGAGATCGCGACGGCAGCACTCGAGCCGGCGTGACCGGATCCACGCGCCGACCGTCGTACCTTCGACCTCGAACAGCCGGTGGACGTACCGGGTCGAGATGTGCACGGCCGCCGCGATCGCCGCCGGGCCGAGCTCGGGGTCGTGCAGGTTGTCCTCGACGAAGCGGACGACCTTTCTCAGCAACCGCTGTCGCGAGTCCGAAACCAGGTCGGTGTCCCGCAGATGCTGCACGAACGTCGTCAGGAGAAGGTCCACGACGATGTCGGCGAGCTGCACCGCACTGCGCTCGTCGCACTCCGCGAGCTGTGTCGGCATCTCGGACAGGAAACTCGACACGAGGGCCCCGATGCCCTTGCGGCCGGAGAAGCGCACGGCCGTCAACTGCTGCACGTCGGCAGGGGGCAGCCGGAGGAGGCGGCGCGGGCACATGATCACGAGGAGTTGGAAGGCGCCGCCCGACGCGATCTCGTACGGCCGCGTGGAATCGTAGATCGCGATGTCGCCCGGGGACAGGGCCGCCTCCCGGTCGTCCTGGCGGAGCACGGCCCGTTCGCTGAGTGGAACGGCGACCAGATAGCACTCGGGGTCGCGCGCCGAGATCGTGCGCTGCGTCCGGTTCACGATCTGCGCGGCCGAGGTCAACTCCGAGAGGAACAGCGGACCCAACTCGGTCAGCTGGATCCGGCCATGAAAGCCGATCCGCACGTCCGTCGCCACGTCCACCGGGAGCATGGCGCGCGAAACGAGTTCCTGCCACGCCGCGAGACGCTGCCGCGGCGGAAGATCGTCGACCGACAACATCTCCCTCACGGGAACTCGCCCGTGCCGGTCCCGCTGCCGCCGCGGGCCACGGGTCGCGTCTCCCGCAGAAGCGCACACCGGTGCTTCATCATCGAGGCACTCCTTGAGCAGGGTCGCTCCGCAGGAACAGATCGGGATCTTGGGCCTGCCGGGGTCGGCGATGCGGACAGGAGCCGAGGTCACCCGACGGAGCCCTCTCCTGTGAACTTCATGCATGCTATAGGATCGCTGGTATGGCAACAACTCCGCCGGACGCAGGCGGAGGCCCGGCGTCATGAACTCCCCGCCATTGCCCGCCTCCGGCGCAGACCCGCCCGTCGGCACCGTCGTGCAGCGCCGGGTGCTTCGCGACGGCGTCTACGACGCGATACTGGAGATGCTCCTGGACGGCCAGGCCGCCCCGGGTGAGTCGCTCTCGATCGACGGGATGGCCCGCCGACTCGGGGTGTCCCCGACCCCCGTCCGCGAGGCGCTCGGGCAACTGGAGCACACCGGGCTGGTCAGCCGGGCCGCCCTCAAGGGTTATCGGGTCTCGCCGCCGCTCAGCCCGGCGCGGATGGCCGAGCTGATGGACGCCCGTGCCGTCATCGAGGTCGCCGCGGTCAGGCGGGCGATGCCGGTCTCACCGGACGTCGTCGCGGAGTTGGAGGCCATAGGCGTCCAGCACCGGAGCGCGGCCCAGCGCGTGCTCACGATGATGGAGCGCCATCCCGGTCTCGAATGGGCGACGTTTCGCAAGTACTACACGGTCGACTGGGCCTTCCACCTGGTCTTCCTGCGCAACTGCCACAACCCTTACCTGCTCGACATGGCCGAGAGGCTCGCCCCGTACGTCCACCGTCTTCGGCAGTCGATGCATCACGGGGCGGTCGACGTCGAGGAGGCCGTCGCGGAGCACGCCGCCATTCTCGACGCCGTCAAGGGCGGCGACCCGGAATCCGCCGCAGCGGCGATGGAAGCCCACCTGTCCGCCGTCCGCTCCCGCGCACTGGCGGACGGATAGCAAGCGGCGCAGGCGCCCGCGCAATCCCGACGGGCCGCCGCTCCCCCGCACGATCGCGGTGTCCGCCCCCGTCCGGACGGGGCGGCATTTACCCATTGATCCTGTTCCATCGATCCTATAGCATCTTGGATCACGCGCAGGATGCGGGCCCGATTCCCACCGGTTCCGGAGGGCACCAGGCGCGTCATGTCGCGGCCGAGGAGGCCCCGCTCCGCACGGGGTCGGTTCGCGTCCCTACCGGGACACCGACTCCCGCCTGCGCGCCGTTCGGCCGAACGTCCAACGAGGGAAGGTCGTGCCCAGCGTGACTCATCGGATAGAGCGGGTCGCCGTCGTCGGCGCCGGTTACATGGGTGGTGGCATCGCCCAGGTCTTCGCGATGGCCGGCCTCGACGTGGTGGTCGTCGACGCCGACGCCGCACTCACCCGCCGGCACCTCGACCGGCTGTACCGGGAGGCCGAGGACTTCGAGGCCCAGGGACTCTTCGATCCCGGGGCGGCCGACCTGGTGCGGGCCAACCTGCGCGCGGCCGACAGCCTGCCCGAGGCGGTCGCCGACGCGGACCTGATCGAGGAAGCCGTGCTGGAGCAGCCGGACGTCAAGGGCCCGGTGCTGAAGAGCATCGAGGAAGCCGCCCGCCAGGACGCGGTCATCGGCAGCAACACCTCCACCCTCCCGATCGGCGACCTCGCCGCGAACCTGACTCGTGCCGAGCGTTTCCTCGGCGTGCACTTCTCCAACCCGGCGCCGTTCATCCCCGGCGTCGAGTTGATCGCCCACGCGGGCACCGACGACTCTGCCGTGGTCGCGGTCGAGGCCGTGATCGCGAGGACGGGCAAGCTCGCCGCCCGGGTCAACGACAAGGCCGGGTTCGTGCTCAACCGGCTGCAGTACGTCCTGCTCAAGGAGGCCATCAACCTCGTCGAGGAGGGCGTGGCCACCGCCGAGGACATCGACATCGTCGTGCGCACCACGTTCGGCTACCGGCTGCCGTTCTTCGGTCCGTTCGCCATCGCCGACATGGCCGGACTCGACGTCTACCAGGCCTGCTTCCGGACGTTCGAGAAGCACTACGGCGAGCGGCTGGCGGCGCCCGAGATGCTCACCGAACTCGTCGACAGCGGCAGCTACGGCGTGAAGCAGGGCGGCGGGTTCGTCATCCCGGCCGGCGACCAGGCCGCGCTCATCGCCTATCGCAACACCGCCTACGCCAGGCTCGGCCAGCTCCTGCGGGAGCTCGGGCCGGCACCGCTCTAGCCACGCCCACGATCGCGGTCCCGCACCGTTCACCGAGCCCGCTACAGAGAGCGAGACGTCCGTGACCAATGCTGCCTACACGGCCGAGAACTGGCCGATCGCGGCCGCCATGCTGCCGTTCGGGGGCGTCGACTCCCGTGGTGGACCCATCCACGACGCCGAGCCCGAGGAGTGGGCCAAACATCTGCGCGTGGTCGCCCGGTCCGGTTTCACCGAGGTCGACCCGACCGACACCTGGGTCCGGGTCGCCGATCTCAGCCCGGAGCGGCTCGCCGATTTCCGGGGCGTGCTGGCCGACGCCGGCCTGACCATCCCCGCGATCTCCACCTCACGCCGCAGCGTGATGGACCCCGAGCGCGGCAAGGAGTACCTGGCCTACAGCCACCGGCTGCTCGACGTGTCGGCCGAGCTCGGCGTACCCATGGTCAGCTTCGGCTTCTTCCAGGAGTTCACCCCCGCGCAGCGCAAGGCCCTGTGGTTCTGGCTGGCCGACGGCTGGCACGACGACGAGACGCCGGAGGTGCGCAGCCGCGCCGCGTCGCTGATCCGCGAGCTGGCCGAGCACGCGCAGAGCAACGGCCAGCAGATCACCCTCGAGATGTACGAGGACACCTACGTCGGCACCGCGGACGGCGCGATCGCCTTCCTCGAGGAGGTCGGCCACCCGGCTTGCGGCCTCAACCCCGACATCGGCAACTTCGTCCGGCTGCACCGTCCGCTGGAGCCGGTTACGGAGATGTTCGACAAGCTGCTCCCCCACACCAACTACTGGCACGTGAAGAACTACCTGCGCGACGAGGACCCCGACACCGGCCAGGTGATGACCTTCCCGGTGCCGATGGACTTCGGCCTGATCAACTACCGGGCCGCGATCACCCAGGCCATCGGCCTCGGCTACCGAGGCGCATTCCTCTGCGAGCACTACGGCAGCGACGCGATCACCGTGATCGCCAGGAACCGCGCCTACATCCGCGACATCCTCGCCACCGTCATCGACTGATCGAACCGCTGCCAAGGAGCGCCGCATGACGACCCCCGCACCATCCCCGACCGTCTCCGGGAACCTGCCCGACCAGCGCACTGCCGTCGTCACGGGAGCGGGTGGTCCCGCCGGGATCGGCCGGGTCACCGCCCGGCTCCTGGCCGCGAGCGGGTGGCACGTCGCCCTGGTCGACATCAACGCCGACGGCCTCGCCGCGATCGAGACGGAGCTGCGCGACGAGGGCCACAAGGGCGTGCTCGCGATCCCGACCGACATCGCATCGGAGGCCTCGGTCACCGAGCTCTTCGAGCGGATCGACGCCGAGCTGCCGCCCGTGGTGGCCCTGGTCAACCTGGCCGGCATCGCCTGCACGGCCACCCTGCACGAGTGCGAGCTGGCCGAGTTCGAGCGGGTGATGGCGGTGAACGTCACCGGTTCCTACCTGATGCTCAAGGCGGCCGCCGCCCGGATGATCCCCCAGGGAGTCGGGCGGATCCTCAACACCTCCTCCATCACCGCCTTCGACGGCGGCGGCACCTTCTCGAAGGGCGTCTACGCCACCGCGAAGGCCGCGGTGATCGGGATGGCCCACGGCGGAGCGCGGGAGCTCGGGCCGTACGGGATCACGGTCAACGTGCTCGCCCCTGGCCCGATCGACACCGAGATCATGGGCGGCCGGCTCACGGACGAGCGGAAGGCCTCGATGTCGGCCGGCATCCCGCTCGGTCGGGTCGGTCGGCCCGACGAGATCGCCGCCACGGTGGCCTTCCTGCTCTCCGATGGCGGCGGCTACATCAACGGAGCAACCATTCAGGTCGACGGAGGCAAGTACATGCACTGACCGGGGCGATCCCATCACCCCGTGGAAAGAGCACGAGCACCTCGCCGATCCACAACCAGCATGGAGACATCGATGTCTGACCAGACTGCGACGGACGCACAGCGTCGCCACGATCTGAGCGAACGGGCGACGAAGAAGGTCTTCCGAAGGCTCATCCCGTTCCTGCTGCTGATGTACATCATCGCGTTCCTCGATCGCAGCAACGTCTCCTTCGCCCAGAAGGAATTCGAGATCGACTTCGGTATCAGCGCCGCCTCCTACGCCTTCGGCGCGGGACTGTTCTTCGTCGGTTACGCCGTCTTCGAGGTGCCCAGCAACATCCTTCTGCACAAGGTCGGCGCCAAGTGGTGGCTGGCCCGCATCATGGTCACGTGGGGCATCGCGGCGGCCGCGTTCATGTTCGTGCAGGGTCCGATCAGCTTCTACATCCTGCGGTTCCTGCTCGGGGTGGCCGAGGCGGGCTTCTTCCCCGGCGTCATCCTCTTCCTCACGTACTGGATCCCGGCTCGTCACCTGAGCCGCGCCCGCGGCTACTTCTACATGGGCATCGCGCTCGCCGGCATCCTGGGCAACCCGCTGTCCGGTGGACTGCTCGAGCTCGATGGGCTCTTCGGGCTGCGCGGCATCCAGTGGATGTTCCTCATCGAGGGTCTGATCGCCGTCGTGGTGGGTGTCTGGTCCTACTTCTACCTGACCGACAAGCCCAAGGACGCCACCTGGCTGCCGGCCGACGAGCGACAGGCGTTGGTGGAGACGATCGCGGCCGAGGACACCGCGAAGTCCGAGGGCCACGGCCCGCAGAAGGTGCTCGCGGCGCTCGGGAACTGGCGGGTCTGGTACTTCGCCCTGATCTACTTCTGCATCCAGATCGCGGTCTACGGCGTGACGTTCTTCCTGCCCACCCAGGTGACGGCGATCACCGGCCAGAAGCTCGGCTTCGCGGCGTCGCTGGTCACCGCCATCCCGTGGGTGTTCGGGCTCGCCTCGGTCGCGTTCTTCCCCGGTCTGGCGGACCGGACGCGCAAGCACCGGCTGATCGGCACGACGCTGCTGCTGGTCACCGCGGTCGGCATCATCATCTCCGGCGCCCTGAGCGACATTCCGGTGCTGGCGATCGGCGGGCTGTCACTGGCGGCCATCGGGTTCGTGGCCATGCAGCCGATCTTCTGGACCCTGCCCACCGAGTACATGACCGGGTTCGCCGCGGCCGCGGGCATCGGATTGATCAACTCTCTGGGCAACCTCGGCGGCTTCCTCGCGCCCAACATGCGCGACTTCTTCAACCACGCGGTCGGCGGCAACGCCGGCCTGTACTCCCTGGCGGTGGGAGCCGTCATCGGGGCGATCCTGTTCGCGCTCACCGGCCTGTTCAAGAAAGCGAACGAGATCGAGGCCGGACACCTGGACGAGGTGGATTCGGCAGCGGTCGTGCTGCGCTGACAGCCGACTCGGTCGGGGTCCGCGACCTCGCGCGGACCCCGACCGAGATGGCAGCCTTGCTCTGATGCCCTTCGCATGATCACGCCGTCCCGATCCGGCCGGCACCGAAAGGACCAACCATGCCCCAGGAACTCCGACTCCTCGTCGGCAGCGACGCCGCCGGCTTCGACTACAAGGACGCCATCCTCGCCGACCTGCAGAAAGATCCGCACGTCGCCAGCGTCGAAGACCTCGGCGTCCCCGACGAGGACCGCTCGGCCGGCACCTATCCCAGCGTCGCCATCGAAGCCGCCACCAGGATCGCCGCGGGCGAGGCCGATCGGGCGATCCTCGTCTGCGGGACCGGAATCGGTGTCGCCATCTCGGCGAACAAGGTGCCGGGCATCCGCGCCACCGTCGCCCATGACTCCTTCAGCGTCGAGCGTTCCATCCTGTCCAACGACTGCCAGATCCTGACCATGGGCCAGCGGGTCATCGGACTCCAGCTCGCCCGTCGCCTCGCCAAGGAGTGGCTGACCTACGAGTTCGACCCGACGTCGCACTCCCAGGCCAACGTCGCCGAGCTGGAGGCCTACGAGAACAAGCTGGCCCGCTGACCGGGTCCGTACCTCCTCGCCCGGAGGACGCCCGGAGGAGCCGTCACACCCGCAGCGTGCTGCGGGCCACGGACCATCCGTCGAGGTTCATCGGCGGATGGCTCCGGACCGGACCGTGTACAGCGATCGTGCGTCGCGTCGGAGCCAGGTTGGCGACGAGCAGCTCGATGGACGTGTCGTCGGTCCGGATCGCCAGCGCCGAGACGCCGACCGGGCCGACACAGTGCAGGACCGGACGACCGCGCAGCTGGGCCAGCGTGGTCAGGATCCGGCCCGCGGGTGTCAGCGATCCGTCCGGGGCGACCATGCCGCGAGGCCCGCAGGTCTCGAAGTAGCAGAGGCCCGCCACACCGGCCGCCGCGAGGGAGGCGACGCTGGCCAGCGTCCACGCTCCGGCGAACTCGGTCGCCTGCCGAGGGTCGATGGCCCGCAGGGCATCGAGGGCGGGGTCGGGGGCTGCGCTGGTGGCGACCGCGTTGAAGCGCCGGGCCAACGTGATGGGCCCGACCAACACGGGACGGCCGCCGGCCAACCGGAGGGCGTTCTCCGCGACGACCCGCTGCATGGCCAGGCTGTCGACCAGATGCTGATCCTCGGTGGCGTGCATCTGGGGCGTGATGCTGAACGACAGGGCCTGCGCGTCGGCGGGGATCTGCTCGATCTGCCGGTTCAACTCGGTGAAATGCGCCCGCGTACCGCCGACCAGCTGTCCGGTGAACCCGTGGCGGCCGGCGCCGTCGCGCAGGGCACGCCACAGGGTCGGAGTCGAGATGTGGCTGTGCGGATCGAACGCGCCCAGCCGGACCACGGGCAGACCTGCGAGCCCCGCGACGCATCGTTGCAGCGCCTCGGCATCGGCCGTGACGATCCGGACATCGAGCGGAGCGGCCAACGCCTCGGCCTGCATGGCGGCAGATCGCAGCTGGTCCGGCCAGTGCCGTTCGTCGCCCGTCAGCTCGACCAGCACGGTCTCGAAGGCCGCGGGGATCTCCGGCAGCCGGGGAGGCGGGGGATGGAGACACGCCCCCACGCTGAGCGGTGGCAGCGAACCGGTCACGGTGGAGAAGATCGTCACGCTGTCGCCGGAGCCGGTGGTACCGACCCCTGATGTCCTGGCGTGCCCGGTGCCCGTGAGGCGGATGCCCTGGTGGCACCGCTCGCCCGCCGCAACCGCCACCGGAAAGGGACGGGCCAGCGGCGTGCTGTAGGTCTTGAACGACGCGTCGGTCCAGTTGCGCTGGTCCTCGGTCTCGAAGACGTCCCCGGTCAGACTCAGCGTCGCGGTGACGCCGTCCTTGCTCCACTCGAAGCCGGCCACATCACCGAACGGCTGATGGGGGCTGATCTCGATCGGCCAGTGTCCGGCGGTGTGGCTGCCGTCGGTGTGCTCGACGCGGACGGCGTGCCCGGCGTCGGCGGCCGGATGGAGGACGACGAGCCCGATGCGGTTCCGCTCGAAACCGACCAGCGCCCGACCGTCGAAGTCCACCGCGAGCTCGTCGTCGCGCAAGCGCACGCTGATGGACGCTTCGTAGCGGATGCCATCGGCCTCGAACAGCAGTTGAGTGACAAGCGTCGAGTCGGCGCCTTCTGGCGATCGTCGGGCGACGACCTGGACCGGGACCGTGTTCCAGTCGCGGTCCCGCACCACGGGCCGTACGGCCCGCAGCAGGTACACACCGTCGAAGCAGATATCCGCGATCTCGTCACCGCGAACATCCAACGACCAGCTTCCACGGGTCCACGTTCCCGGCCGGCCGTCCGTCATAGTGGGTGATCTACTCCGAGTCCGCACGCTGCCGCAATGGATGCCTGAATCGATGATCCGAAAGCGAGGATGCCATGTCCGACCGCCTGGCCGGCAAGACAGCGCTCATCACCGGCGCCGCATCGGGGATCGGCCGGCAGGTCGCCACCCGATTCGTCGCGGAAGGCGCTCGGGTGGTGTTCTCCGACCGCGATCGTCGCGGCCGCTGCCGCCGCGGCCGGAGACCACGACGGACACCCTCGCCGTCGAGATGGACATCTCGAGCGAGGAGAGCGTGCAGGCCGGCTTCGCCGAGGCCGCGAGCCCGCGGCTTCGAGCTCGACATCGTGGTGGCCAACGCCGGCGTGCAGCTGTTCGGCCAGGACGCCCCGATCGCCGACCTCGAGCTCGCCACCTGGCAACAGACGATCTCGATCAACCTGACCGGCACGTTCCTGACCGTCAAACACGCTGTTCGGGCCATGCTCGGCCGAGGCGGATCCATCATCGTCACCGGATCACCCACCGGCCTCAACGGCGAGGGCAAGGACTTCACGGCCTACAGCAGTTCGAAGGCCGGGATACACGGCATGGCCCGAACGGTCGCCGCTGCCTACGCCTCGCGCGGCATCCGGGTCAACACCGTCGTGCCCGGATACACCGAAACCCCGCTGGTCACAGCGATATCGACCGACCCGGTCGACCGGGCAGCCATCATCTCGAGGATCCCGATGGGGCGCCCTGGCACGTCCGCGGACGTCGAAGGGATCATGGTGTACCTGGCCAGCGACGAGTCCAGCTACGCCACCGGCGCGATATTCCGGGTCGACGGTGGCATGACGAGTCTGTGACCCGCCGCTCACATCAACTTTCGGCCCGGCCGTCCAACGTCTTCCTGAGACGCAGATCAGCCATTTCCATGAGTTCCTTCATGACGTCCTCCGCGCGTTGCGGGTTGCGTTCCCGAATCGCATCGAAGACCGCTTCGTGCTCGGCCAGGGTTGCCTCGATGGTGCCCGGGACCCGAAGCGTCCGGTCGAACCAGACGTGCAGCAATGAGCTGATGCTGTGCAGGATGTCCTGCAGAACGGAGTTCCCGGCGATGTGCGCGATCTCGAAGTGGAAGCCCATGTCGGCCGTGACGAAGGCATCGACGTCACTTCCTGCCTCGCGCATCCCGACGACATGCTTCTCCAGCCGCGCCACCCCGTCGTCCGTGGCGCGAGCGGCCGCGAGCCGGGCGCTCAACACCTCCAGGTGCTCGCGAACCTCGACGAGGTCCCGGGTCTGCGGCTGGCCGAGCATCAGGCTCCACTTGATGGCCTGGGGCAGCAGCTCCGAGCTGTCCGAGGTGAGGTAGGCGCCGGAGCCGGGGCGCACCTCGATGATCCCGAGCACGTCCAGCGCCGCCATGGCCTCCCGGACCGTCGAGCGGCCGACGCCGAGAGAGGCCGCCAACGCACGTTCGGGAGGCAGCCGGGTCCCCGGCGCGAAGTTGCCCGTCGTGAGGTTGTCGAGCAGCTGCTTGGCCACGGCACCGACGGTCGAGTGCCGCACGATCGGGGACAACCCGGTCACTTCCGGCCGGCCGTCGCTGTCCTGAGCCTTCACGCTCACCTCCCGCACCTCGACACGCTCCAGAGCCGACGGTACCCGAGGGCGAGTCCGTTGGTCGACCGGTCGACGTGTTGAGCACTTGGTCCAACCGGGTGGCAAATTGGTCGACCAATTGACCGGTCGACAGGTCGCCCTACTCTTCTCGACATCGCACAAGCGCGGCTCGCCCCGGACCTCGGCGAGCGGGCCAACCCGCCAGGACATCGGCGACGGACCGGCCCTCCTGTTCCTGCTTTCCCGGCCCAGGCCGACCATTCGGGAGTCACCGTGGACTTGGCAGTGTCATCGACCGTGGAACGGTCGACCATCAAGAAGATCTCCATCAGGCTGGTGCCCTTCGTGGCCCTGATGTTCTTCATCAACTACCTCGACCGGACCGCGATCTCCTTCGCCGGCCCGAACGGGATGAACGACGATCTCGCCCTGACCGCCGCCCAGTTCGGCTTCGCGTCGGGCATCTTCTTCGTCGGCTACATCATCCTGGAAGTGCCGAGCAACCTGGCGTTGTACAAGTTCGGCGCCCGCCGCTGGCTGGCCCGGATCATGGTCAGCTGGGGCATCGTGGCCGCGCTGTTCGCCTGGGTGCAGAACGCCGAGCAGCTCTACATCCTCCGGTTCGCGCTCGGCGTCGCGGAGGCCGGGTTCTTCCCCGGCGCGATCCTCTTCCTGAGCCTGTGGGTACCCGCCCAGCACCGCAGCAAGATCCTCGCCCTGTTCTACCTCGCCCAACCGCTGACCACCGTCATCGGCGCACCGCTGGCCGGTGCCCTGATCGGCGCCGACGGCGCGTTCGGGCTGGCCGGGTGGCGGTTCATGTACCTCGCCGTCGCCCTGCCCGCCATCGTGGTCGGGGTGATCGCCTGGTACTACCTGCCCGACCGGCCGAAGGACGCCAAGTGGCTGACCACCGATGAGCAGGAGTGGCTGACCACGGCACTGGCGTCCGAAGCGAAGACCAAGACCGCCGGTGAGCACCGCGGGCTGCGCACCGTGCTCGGCAACGGTCGGGTGTGGACGCTCTGCGCGATCTACTTCGGATTCGTCTACGGCCTGTACGCGCTGGCGTTCTTCCTCCCGACCATCATCGCCGGCTTCGAAGCCCAGTTCGGCACGAAGTTCGGGTTCATCGAGAAGGGCCTGATCACCGCCATCCCCTACCTGCCGGCCGCCGTCTTCCTCTGGTTCTGGTCCAAGGACGCCCAGAAGCGTGGGGTCCGCACCTGGCACATCGCCGGCCCGGCCGTCGCGGGAGCCGTCAGCATCCCGCTGGCCCTGTTCATGGGATCCCCTGCCGCCACCGTCGCGGTGATCACCGTGACCGCCTGCGCGATCTTCGGGGCGCTGCCCAACTTCTGGACCGTGCCCTCCCGCTTCCTCACCGGCGCGGCCGCCGCCGCCGGCATCGCCCTGATCAACACGTTCGGCAACGTCGCCGGATTCGCGGCAGGCTACGTCACCGGCTGGCTCAAGGACGCCTCCGGCTCCTACCATTTGCCGATGTTCGTCGTCGGCGGTCTGATGCTGGTCTCAGCGATCCTCATGATCGCGCTGGCCCGCAACGGCCGGTCCGACGTGGATCAGCCGGCAGCCAGCGGCGCCGAGCCGCAACTGCACTGATCAGCAATCGAACGCCAGCGGGCGGCTCGCCGGTCCGGCGAGCCGCCCGGCCGGTAGCCGTTCGACCTCCCCCTCCGCGCCGACACCCACCGTCGGCATGATCAGAGCCGCTCAGGAGCTGGATTCGCCATGACCCGACTGTTCAACGACCCGACAGACTTCGCCGACGAGCTGACCGACGGTTTTGTCGCCGCCCATCGGCGTTGGGTGCTCCGGGTGCCCGGCGGGGTCATCCGGGCGACCCGCTCGGCCCGACCGACCGTCGCGATCATCACGGGCGGCGGGTCCGGCCACTACCCGGCCTTCGCCGGCTACGTCGGCCAGGGCGTGGCCCACGGAGCGGCCATGGGCAACCTGTTCGCCTCCCCGTCGGCCCAGCAGGTGTATGCGGTCGCCAAGGCCGCCGACCGCGGCGCGGGCGTGCTGTTCTGCTACGGCAACTACGCGGGCGACGTCCTGCACTTCGACCAGGCCCAGGACCGGCTCAACGGCGAGGGCGTGCGCACCCGGACCGTCGCCGTCACCGACGACATCTCCAGCGCGTCGGTCGAGGAGATCGGCAAGCGCCGCGGGGTGGCCGGGGACGTCCCGGTCCTCAAGGCCGCCGGTGCCGCCGCGGAAGCCGGGTACGACCTGGACCAGGTGGTCGCGGTCGCGCAGCGGGCCAATCACCGCACCCGCACCTACGGCGTCGCGTTCGCGGGCTGCACGCTGCCCGGCGCCCCCAGCCCGCTGTTCGAGGTGCCGCCCGGACGGATGGCGCTGGGCCTTGGCATCCACGGCGAACCCGGTATCGGCGAGACCGACGTCCCGACCGCCGACGAGCTGGCCCGCGATCTGGTCGATCGGCTGCTCGCCGAGGTCCCCGACGACATCGAGCAGGTGGAAGGCGCCCGCGTGGCGGTCGTGCTCAACGGCCTGGGCACCATCAAGTACGAGGAGCTCTTCGTCGTCTACGGCTCGGTGGCCCGGCAGCTCGACGCGGCCGGAGTTCAGATCGTCGAGCCCGAGGTCGGTGAGCTGGTCACCAGCTTCGACATGGCCGGGCTCTCGTTGACCCTGTTCTGGCTCGACGACGAGCTGGAACGGCTGTGGTCGGCGCCGGCCGACACCCCCGCCTTCCGCAAGGGCAACACGAGCCCCGACGAGGCCGTGGAAGCGAGCAGCGTCGTGGTCGGCGAGACCACCATCGGGGAGTCGACCGAGGAATCCAGGGCCGCCGGGGCCCGCGTGGTCACCGCATTGACCGCGATCCGGGACGTCATCGACGCGAACGTCGAGGAGCTCGGCCGCATCGACGCGGTGGCGGGCGACGGCGACCACGGCATCGGCATGCAGCGCGGAGCCACCGCGGGCGCCGCGGCCGGCGCCGCCGCGCTGGAGCGTGGTGCCGGCGCCGGAACCGTGCTCGACCAGGCCGGTGACGCGTGGTCCGACCGCGCGGGCGGCACCTCCGGCGCGCTCTGGGGACTCATCCTGCGCACCCTGGGCGCGAGGTTCGGCGATACGGCGATGCCCCAGGCCGGCGACGTCGCGACGGCGGTGCGGGAGGCCGCCGCGGCCGTGATGGAGTTCGGCAAGGCCAAGGTCGGCGACAAGACGATGGTCGACGTGCTCGTTCCCTTCGCCGATGCCCTTGCCGGCGCGATCGACGCAGGCGACCCGCTGCCCGCCGCATGGGCCCGCGCCGCCGAGGCCGCCACGAAGGCGGCCCAGGACACCGCCGACCTGGTGCCCCTGATGGGCCGCGCCCGACCGCACGCCGAGCGGAGCGTGGGCACGCCCGACGCCGGCGCGACCTCCCTCGCGATGATCGTCACGGCCGTCGACGCGGCCCTCTGGGCGTCACCGTGAGGCCCACTCCGACCCTGCTCGGTGTCAGTCTCAAGATGTACATGGGCCACGCCGACACCCTGCGCTGGTGCGAACGGATCGCCGCCGTCGCGACCGGACATCCGGCGGTGACCGGCGGGGCCGCGCAGCTGTTCGTGCTCCCGGACTTCACCAGCATCCCGGGTTGCCTGACCGTGTTCGCCGGTGGTCCCGTCGCGGTCGGCGCACAGGACCTGTCCTGGGCGGACGCCGGCGCCCTGACCGGGGAGGTCAGCGGCGCGACGCTCGCCGAGCTCGGCTGTCGCTACGTCGAGGTGGGGCACGCCGAACGGCGCCGCCTGCTCGGGGAGACCGACGAGGTGGTCGCGGCCAAGACCGTCGCCGCCCTGCGCAACGGGCTCACCCCGGTGCTGTGCGTCGGCGAGGCGGATCTCACCACTCCGGACCGGGCCGCCGAGTCCTGCATCCGGGAGCTGGCCACCGTCCTGGCGGCGGCCGACGCCGAAGCGGTGCCGGCCGAGCTGGTCGTGGCGTACGAGCCGCACTGGGCGATCGGAGCCGACGAACCCGCCTCATCCGACCACATCCGGACGGTGTGCCGATCGATCACCGGATGGCTCGCCGGACGTCCGAGCTCGGCCGGCAGCCGGGTCATCTACGGCGGCAGCGCCGGACCCGGCCTGCTCACCCGGCTCGGAACCGCGGTCGACGGGCTGTTCCTCGGCCGGTTCGCGCACGACCCCGCCGCCCTCGCCGCGGTTCTCGACGAGGTCGCGACCACCGTGGGAGCGCCGTCATGACCACCATCGGGCTGAGCAGCTACGCCTTCTTCTGGCAGGCCTCCGACCGCGTCGACCGGCCGATGGCCCTCCCGGACATGGTCGACGCGGCCGCGGCACACGGCGTCGAGGTCTTCCAGATCTGCGACTACCCCGCGGTCGCCGACCTCTCCGTTGACCAGCTGCGCGACCTGCGGGAACAAGCCGAGCGCGCCGGGATCCGCCTGGAGCTCGGCACCCGCGGTGTCGAGCCCGCCCACCTGGCGCGGTATCTCGACCTGGCCCGAGCGCTCGACGCGGTCGTCGTGCGGTCGATGCTCTACACCGCCACCGATCGACCGACGCCCGACGAAGCCGAAGCCCGGCTGCGCGCGGTGCTGCCGGACTACGAGAAGGCCGGCGTCACGCTGGCCCTGGAAACCTACGAGCAGGTGCCCACCCGGGTGCTGGTCGACGTGGTCCGCCGGGCCGACAGCCCCAATCTGGGCATCTGCGCCGACCCGGCCAACTGCGTCGCCGCCCTCGAACTGCCCGCCGACGTCATCGACCAGGTCGCGCCCTACGTGGCCAACCTGCACGTCAAGGACTTCACGTTCACCCGGCAGGAGGGCTGGGTCGGCTTCAACCTCATCGGCGCACCACTCGGCGAGGGCCTGCTCGACTACCCCGCCATGGTCGCGCGCCTCACGCCGGATGCGCGCGGCATCAGCCAGGTCATCGAACACTGGCTGCCATGGCAGGGCACCGCGGACGCCACCTGCGCCATGGAACGGCAATGGACAGATCACAACCTTCGCTATCTGAGGAGCACACAGTCATGACCACCACTCCCCTGACCATCGCCGTCGTCGGAGCCGGCGGAAAGATGGGTATGCGGGTGTCGAACAACCTGCAGCGCACCGAGCACACCGTCTACTACGCGGAGAACTCGCCGGCCGGCCAGGAGCGGACCCGCGCCGAAGGCCGCGAGGTCACCGACACCGACACCGCCGTCGCGCAGGCCCAGGTCGTCATCCTGGCGGTGCCCGACCACATCCTCGGCGCCGTGTCCGCCGACGTCGTGCCCAAGCTGGCTTCCGGCGCGATCGTGCTCACCCTTGACCCGGCCGCCGCCTACGCCGGGCTGCTCACCGAGCGCGCGGACCTGCGGTTCGCCGTCGCCCACCCCTGCCACCCTTCGGTCTTCTACGAGCGCACCAGCAAGGAGGAGTGGGCCGACACCTTCGGCGGGATCGCCGCACCGCAGGACGTCGTGGCCGCGCTGGAGACCGGCTCCCCGGAGGACAGGGCGGTCACCGAGACCGTCATCCGGGCCATGTACGCGCCGGTCGTCGACGTGCACTGGGTCACCGTCAAGCAGCTCGCGGTGCTGGAGCCGACCCTGGTCGAGACGGTCGCCTGCATGATCGGCGCGCTCCTCAACGAGGCGCTGCACGAGACCGTGCACGGCGTCGGCGTTCCGGAGCCGGCCGCCAAGGCCATGCTCTTCGGCCACATCCAGGTGGCACTGGCCAACGGGCTGCGCGGGGACAACCCGTTCTCCGAGGCGTGCCTCATCGCCATGGACTACGGCCGGGACACCCTCATCAAGGACGACTGGAAGCGGATCTTCGACGACGCGGAGCTCGACGGCAACATCGCCAAGATGCTGCGGCTCGAACCCCAGCAGGTGCAGCCCGCCGGCTGACCGCCGGCAGGATAGAGGCCGTCCGAGGATCCCGACGGTCGGCGACGGATTCCGTCACCGACCGTCGGGGTCGTCATCAGGTGCCGCTGATGACGAAGTTGCTCACCTTCGCGGCGTTGTCCTTGTTGATCAGCGTGCAGTCCAGTGCCTGCTTCTCCTCACCGACACCCGTCTGACCTGTCGTGATCACACTGTTGAGCTGGGCGACGGCCTTGGTGGTGCCTTCCACGATGGGCTGCAGCACGGTGGCCACCAGCTCGCCGTTCTGGACCGCGTTGACGGCGTCCTGGTTGCCGTCGAAGCCGAGCACCTTGACCTGGGCCAGCTTGCCGGCCTCCTTCAGAGCGTTGATCGCGCCGAGGGCCATCTCGTCGTTGCCGGCGATCACCCCGTTGACGTCGGGGTTCTTCGACAGCAGCGCCTCCATCTTCTGCTGCCCCTCCTGGCGGTCCCAGTTGGCGATCTCCTGGCCGAGCAGCTTGAGGTCGGGGTACTGGGAGATGACGCCCTTGTAGCCGTCCGAGCGGACCTGGGCGTTGTTGTCACTGGGCTTGCCGAGCAGCTCGACGTAGGTGCCCTTGTAGCCCATCGCCTCGGCCCACGCCTCGGCGCCGAGGGTGGCGCCCTGCGCGTTGTTGGACACGATCTGGGATTTGGCCAGGCCGGTCTTGGCGATCTCGGCGTTCACCAGCACGACCGGGATGTTCGCGTCGACGAGCTTCTGCACGGCGGCGACGCTCTCGTCGGCACCGGCCGGGTCGAGGATCACCCCGGCCACCTTGTCGTTGATCGCGGTCTCGATGATCGTGTTCTGCTGGGCGGGGTCGTTCTTGTGGGCCGACGTGGTTGCCTGGTAACCGGCCTTCTTGACCTCGGCCTCCGCGGTGTCGATCTCCGCCTTCCAGTACGGGTTCGACGGGTCCACGGTGATGATGGCGATGGTGCCACCGGCGGGCTTCGCCTCCGGTGCACCGGACGCGGGTGCCGGGGCGGCGGCGGTGCCACCGCCTCCGCACGCGGCGAGACTCAGAGCCAGTGCGCCGGCGAACAGCGGCGCCAGCACCCGTTGGCCGACCTTCGGACGATGGGACATGGTGTTCCTCTCGGGGATGGACCGAACGGGTTCGGTCGGGTCGTGCACAGGACGGATCACTCGTCGGCGCTCTCGGCGGTCGCGCGCTCACTCTTGGCGGCGCGGGCGCTGGCCTCGGCCCGCCGGGCGTTGCGCCGCCTCTGCACGATCTGCTGGATCTGGTCGATGGCCACCGCGAGGATGATCACCGCGCCGGTGATGACCTGCTGCCAGAACGGCGAGACGCCGACGATGACGAGGCCGTTGGCCAGGAATCCGATCACGAACGCGCCGATGATGGTGCCGCGGACCGTGCCCCGGCCACCGGACAGCGCCGCGCCACCGATGACGACGGCCGCGATGGCGTTCAGCTCGTAGAACTGACCCAGGTCGGCGGTCGAGGAGCTGATGTTGGCGACCTGGAGGATGCCGACGATCCCCGCGCACATCCCGGACAGCACGTAGATGCGGGACTGCACGCGCTTGACCGGCACGCCCGAGAGCTGCGCGGCCCGCTCGTTGCTGCCGGTCGCGTACAGCCAGCGACCGAACGGGGTGCGGGTGAGGAGCAGTGAGAAGACCACGGCCAGCAGGATCATCACCCAGGCCGAGATCGGCAGCCCGAGCGGTCGGCTGGCGAACACGTCGAAGAAGCCGGTGTTGCCGAGATACGGCTGGCCGCTCAGCTCGTTGGTGATGTTCTGACCGTTGAGCAACACCTGGGTCAGACCACGTGCGACATAGAGCATGCCGAGTGTGACGATGAAGGGCGCCAGGTTGAGGCGGGCGATCAGCAACCCGTTGAGCCAACCCACGAACATGCCGACACCCACCGCGACGATGACGACGACCCAGACCGTCGGGTACATGATCAGCTCGGTGAGCGGGAGATTCACCCCGCGGAAGAGGTTGCCGGCGACCGCCCCGGTGAGACCGACCGTGGAACCGACCGACAGGTCGATGCCGCCGTTGAGGATCACCAGCAGCATGCCGAGGGCCACGATGGCGTTGAACGCCACCTGCTTGATGATCGTGACGATGTTGCCGGCGGTGAGGAAGTTGTCGCTGAGCAGGCCGAAGATCGCAATGATGATGATCAGCGCGATCAGCGCCCTGCCCTCGACCAGCACCGAGTTCAGGTTGAACGACGAGCCGGCCGGCTTGTCGGAGGGGGCCGGCCGGTTCGGTGCGGGTGAGGTCGTGGCTGTCGTGCTCACTGGTCGTCTCCGTTCGAACGGCTGGCCGGCGGATCGTCCGCATCGGGGTGGTAGGCGGTGTCGTGCTCGCCGGAGGCAGCCATGATCTCGTCCCGGCTGCACGTGCGGGGGTCGAACTCCCGGATGATGCGTCCCTTGCTCATCACGACGATGCGGTGCGAGGCCGTGATCGCCTCGCCGATCTCGGAGGTCACGTAAAGCACCGCGAGCCCGTTGGCCGCCTCGCGGAACAGCAGCGAGAAGATCTCGCCCTTGGCCCCGACGTCGATGCCCCTCGTCGGCTCGTCGAGCAGCAGCACCTTGGGGTCGGTGAGCAGCATCTTGCCGATCACCACCTTCTGCTGGTTCCCCCCGGACAGCGATGTGATCAAGGCACTGGGACCGGCCGTCTTGACCCGGACGTCCTGGATCTGCCGGTCGACCTTCTCGCGTTCGGCCTTGCGGTTGATGAACTGGTTGCGCACCGTCGACAGCAAGCTGGCCAACGACAAGTTGGAACCGACGCTCATCATCTGGATCAGGCCGTCCCGCTGCCGGTCCTCGGGCACCAGGCCGAGCCCCATGTCGATGCGCTCGGCAACCCTGCGCCCGGCGATGTCCTGGTCGCCGAGCAGCACGCGGCCGCCCGAGATCGGGTCGCGGCCCGATAGCGCCTCCATCAGCTCGGTCCGACCGGCGCCCATCAGCCCGTACAGGCAGACGATCTCTCCCTGGCGGACGTCGAGGGACAGGTTGTTGACCGTGATCCGGCCGGTCTCGAGCTCGGCGACGGTGACTTCCTGGATGGACAGGGCGACGTCGCCGTAGTCACGGGGCTCGTCCCGGAAGTCGTAGTCGGCCGACCGGCCCACCATCTGCCGGACGACCCAACTCAGGTCGACGTTGGCGGCGTCCTCGGTGGCGACCAGATCGCCGTCGCGGAAGACCACCGCGTGGTCCGCGATCTCCAGCGCCTCCTCGAGGTGATGGGAGATGTAGACGATGGCCACGCCGTGGGAGGTCAGGTCCCGGATGACGGCGAACAGGACCTCGACCTCGCTCGCGCTCAGCGCGGACGTGGGCTCGTCCATGATCAGGATTCGGGCGTCGGCGGCCAGCGCGCGAGCGATCTCGATGATCTGCTGCTGGCCGACCCGCAGGTCCTGCACCAGCGTGCTGGGCATGATCGGCTCCTCGAGCCGCTCCATCAGCTCCTGGGTGATCTCGCGCTCGCGGTTGTAGTCGATCCCGCCGGTCGCGGTTCGCAGTTCACGGCCGAGGAAGATGTTGTCCCGGACGCTCAGGTTGGAGCAGAGGTTGAGCTCCTGATGGATGATCGAGATCCCCTTGGCCACCGCGTCGTTCGTCGAGGCCAGCTTCGTCGGCTCGCCGTCGAGGATCAGCTGGCCCGCCGTGGGTTGCTCGACACCGGAGAGGATCTTCATCAGGGTGGACTTGCCGGCGCCGTTCTCGCCGAAGAGCACGGTGACCTTGCCCCGGCGGACGTCGAAGTTCACGCCCTTGAGGGCCCTGGTCACGCCGTAGGTCTTGGCGATGTCGACGGCCCGCAGGACGACCTCGCCGTCCTGGACCGGTGGCGGCGGAGCGACGCTCGACGTGTCCACGCTCATCAGGTCGCCTCGATCGAGACCGGCTGGACGGTGACCGGCTTGGCCGGGGGAACCGTGTTGCCGGTGGCGATCACGTTCACCGCACCCACGACCTTGACCTGCTTGCCCTGCAACGCGGCGGCGGGGCCGAGGGACTGGACCTCGGCGCTCATCAGCTTGCGCAGCTCGTCACCGACGTACTGGAACGCGGTCTGCCCCGGCGCCTGCGCGAACTTGAAGCCCATCGCGTCCCGCAGCACGGTGCCGTTCAGGCCGGTGGTCAGCGGGACGAGCACCGGCGTTTCGCCCGGAACTCCGGCCACCTGCAGCTTCAGCGACGCGTCCGAGGCCTCGACCACCGTGCCGTCGAACGAGACCGGGAAGACGTAGGCGCCCTCGTTCGGGGTCGTCGCCTTGTAGGTGCTGGCCGCACCCTTGAGATCCGACTGCATGGCCGGAACGACCTCACCCAGTGGCGCCGCCTGCCCGGGAAGGTCGCTCTGGGCCCTCCCCCACAGCTCGGCCGCGGTCTGCGCCGGATCGAACGGTTTGGGCGCGATGGCGGCCACCTCGGCCGGCGTGAGGAACTTGGTGTTGAGCGCCATCACGACGACGAGGACCGCCAGCAGAGCGCCGACGATGAGGCGGGTGCGCGAGGGAGATCGTTGCGTGAGTTCCATCTGGCGTGCTCCTGTCGGGCTAGCTCGGGACGGGGTCGGATGCCGGAACGACCAGTGCCACCCGGTCGGACAGCAGGAGAGAAGCCGCGGGCAGCACGATCACGCCGAGAGGAGACGCGGCCGACACGACGATTCCCGTCGGCACTACTCGGGGATACCGGCCACGACGACGACGTCCTCGAACTGGATGTCCGCACGCTCCACCGCGTGCAGCGCGCAGGACAGCGGCTCGGTGAACGCGGCGTGCGCAGGAGGGAGGTCCTTCGAGATCTTGTAGGTCAGCGACTCCGCCGGGTACACCATGTACGAGGCCATGCCGCCGTTCTGCCGCTTGAACCCGTACATGTCGTGCGGCGCACAC
The DNA here is from genome assembly GCA_963841985.1 of uncultured Actinomycetota bacterium. Lineage (GTDB taxonomy): Bacteria > Actinomycetota > Actinomycetes > Mycobacteriales > Pseudonocardiaceae > Pseudonocardia. The sequence goes on along the minus strand of CAWJFD010000003.1, from coordinate 76,747 downwards.
ATCCAGTACTGCCCGCGCAGGCAGTAGCGACACTTCCAGCACGGCACGATCTGCTCCGACACCGCCCTGTCACCGACCTGGACACCCCAGCGCTCGGCTGCCGCGTCGTCGATCTCGACGATCTCCCCGACGAACTCGTGGCCCGGGATCCGACCGGTGTCCGCCCACGCCGGGCGGTTCTCGTCACCCCAGAACTTCGCCGCGCCCAGATAGCACTTCAGGTCGCTCGCACAGATGCCGGTTGCCTCGACCCGCACCAGCGCCTCACCCGGACCCGGCCTCGGCACCGGGACCTCCTCCAGGCGGTAGTCCTTGGGTCCGTGACAGACGACTGCTTGCATGGTGCGGTCAGGCACAGCGACCTCCCCGTCGAGATCCGCGATCACGGTCCTGTTGCGCGAGTCACAGTAGGTGCTTGCCGATCATCTGTCCAGAACAACTGTGCGCACAATTGCGCACAACATCTGTCAGTGGCCTGTGTCACACGGTAGCGTGCCGGAAACATTACGGTGCGGGACGGAAAGTAGGCGGCGGGTGATCCACGGGAGTTCAGATCGTTACGGGCAACGACCCGACGAAGGCCGCTTCACTCCGGAGCTCATGTACTCCGCAGCGTCGCTGTACTACCTGCAGGACGCCACGCAGGCCGAGATCGCCGAACAGCTGGGCACCAGCAGGGCGACCGTGAGCCGGATCCTGTCGGAGGCCCGACGGCAGGGCATCGTCCGCATCGACGTCGTCTCCCCCATCGTCGGCGACGGCACGGACCTCGCGGCCCGCACCGCCGCGGCCCTCGGCCTGCGCACGGTGCACCTGGCCCCCTACACGGTCCGGGCGGCCACGGCGGCGGCACTGGCGCCCGCCCTCTCGATGGCCTTGGCCCGGGGACAGCTCCACCCGGGTGACACCCTGCTCGTCTCGTCGGGCCGGACGATCTACGAGGCCGCCCAGGCCCACCTGCCGAACCTGCCCGGCGTCCTGGTCGCTCCGACCGTCGGCGGCCTGGACGAACCCGAGGCGTGGTACCAGACCAACGAGATCGTCCGGCAGGTCGCGGCGAAGGTGGGTGGCACGCCGGTTTTCCTCTACGCCCCTGCCCTGCCCGGACCGGACCTGCACGAGCGGCTGATCGTCGATCACCCGACCCAGCGGGTGCTCGAGCTGTGGCAGACCGCCCGGTGCGCGCTCGTCGGCATCGGCGCCCCGCCGCCGCTGCGGACCTCCCTGCCGTCGTTCGTCCAGAGCGACGCGGTTCGCACGGCAGCGGGCGATGTCTGCACGCGGTTCTACGACGACGACGGCGTGCCCCTGAAGTACCCGGGCTCGGAACGGCTGCTGGCGATCTCCCTCGAGCTGTTGCGCCAGGTGCCGGTGACCATCGCCGTCGCCGCCGGCACCGAACGGGTCCGCGGCATTCTCGCCGGCGCGCGGGCGGGCTATTTCCACGAGCTGGTCACCGACATGCCCACCGCTCTGGCGTTGCTGGGGGCGATCGAGGACGGCTCGGCGGGCGGCCCTCCGGACGACGGCCGGTCCTGACCGACCGGCACCGCGCCCGGTTCGCGAGACTCATCGCCCGAGCAGGGCCTCCAGTGCGTCGTAGACGGCGGGCGGGCCGGCGACGATCGGGTTCCCGGCGAGCAGCGCGTCACCGCGCAGGTAGTCGTTGGTCCGCCCACCCGCCGAGGCGACCACCGCGATGCCGCCGAGGCAGTCCCATGAGTTGATGTGCGGCTCGACGTAGCCGAGCAGCCGCCCGCACGCCACGTAGCACAGGGTCAGCGCCCCGGATCCGTTGCGGTAGAACATCCCGCCCTGCCGCAGCAGCCGGTCGAAGACGGGCAGGATCTCGTCCGCACCGATGCGCGGCGAGTACCCGATCGACACGATGCCGTCCGTCAGCGCCTGCCCGAGGTGCGGGGCGATGGGCTGTCCGTTGAGCAGCCCTGGCCGCCCGATCCCGCCCTCGAACAGTTCCTCCTGCGGGGGGTTGTGCACGAACCCGAACTGCAGCGTCCCACCGCGCACGTAGGCGATCGACACGCACCAGCTGGGCATCCCGCTGACGAACGGCTGGGTGCCGTCGATCGGGTCGACGACCCAGATGCCCTCGGCGTCGACGATGTCGGCGCCCCCGGTCTCCTCACCGAGGAAGCCGTCGCCGGCGAAATCCGCCAACCCCCGTTTGATGAGCAGCTCCACCTCGAGGTCGGCCTGGGTGACCATGTCCTGCAGGCCCTTGCTGCGCACCTCGAGACCGGACAGCGCGCCGGCGTACTCGGCAGCCAGCCCCCCGGCCCGCAGCACCAGTTCCCTGCCGGCGTCGTATCGCTCGGACAGCTCGCCGTCGCGGGTACTCACGGTTTCCACAACCAGGCCGCGCCGCGGACTCCGCTGGAATCGCCGTGCACCGCGCGCACCACGGGAGTGTGGAACACCGGTGAGAACGCGTAGCGCGCCAGCACCGGCGGCAGATCGGCGTAGAGCTCGTCGACGTTGGACATGCCACCACCCATCACGAAGATGTCCGGATCCAGGACGTTGAGCACGAGCGACAGGCCGCGGCCCACCCGGTCGACATAACGCTGCCAGACCAGCCGGGCCAGCCGGTCACCCCCTCGCATCCGCTCCACGATCTGCGCGGGGCTCAGCTGCACCGGTTCGGCCAGATCGATGCCGGCATGCTGCCGGTAGTCACGGGAGAACGCCCGCCCCGAGACCCAGGTCTCCAGACACCCGTGTTTCCCGCAGTAGCACGGATGCCCGGGAACCTCGGTGACGTCGGGCAGCGGCAGGGGGTTGTGGCCCCACTCCCCCGCGCCGTTGTTCGGGCCGTGGTGGGCCTGACCGTCGATCGCGATACCGGCACCCGCGCCGGTGCCCAGGATGACGGCGAAGACCACTCGATGTCCCACGCCTGCGCCGTCGACCGCCTCGGACACGGCGAAGCAGTCAGCGTCGTTGCTCGTCCGCACCGGCCGGCCGAGCGCGGCCCGCAGGTCGTCCTCGGCGCTCCTGCCGTTCATCCACGTCGACGAGGCACCCTTGGCGATCCCCGTGCGCGGATCCAGCGAACCGGGTAGCCCGATCCCGAGCCGTTCGCAGCGGCCGACCTCGGCCTCCACGACCTCGACGAGGTCGACGATCGTCCTGAGACAGCCCTCGTAGTCGGACCGCGGGGTGTCGACCCGGCGCCGGGACAGCGTGCTGCCGTCCTCCGCCAGGGCGATCGCCTCGATCTTCGTACCGCCCCAGTCCACCCCGACGTACACCGGTCTCCCTTCGTCGAACAGCCACGCAACGCAGTCCGTGCACCGTAGGTCAGGGCACGCGTCAGCCGGACCGATGGCGCACGATCAAGCGACGTGCCGAGGGTTTGCCGACACCGCCGACCCGGGGCCACAATTGTGGCCATGTCCGTTGAGCCGCTGCGCACCGTTCGCGATCACCTCTCCGAGTTCGTCGATCGCGCCGAACGCGAGCACGAACGCGTCGTCGTCCCGCGGAACGGACGCCCCGCAGCCGTCCTCATCGGCTACGACGACCTCGCCAGCCTCGACGAGACCCTCGATGTCCTGTCCGACCCCGAGGGTCTCGACGCGATCCGCCAAGCCGAGGCCGAGGTCGCCCGAGGCGATGTGGTGCGCGGCTCCGGCGCCATCAAGGCGCTGCACCGCCGCTGAGGGCGGCCGTGTCCGAGCCCTACGACGTCCAACTCGCCGCGTCCGCCGCGTGCGCCCTCCACGACAAGCTCCCCTACAACGTCGCAGCTGCCGTGATCGAGTTCGTCACCGGATCACTGCGCGCCAACCCCCGTCGCGTCGGCGAACCTCTCACCCGAGCGCCACACGATGCGGGTTCGGCGATCGCCTGCGGCGGATTGCGGCACTCGGAACGGACGGGGTACGCCATCATGCACCGACGGCAGGCTGGCAGGTGGGGCACCAGAACAGGTTGCGGGCCAGGTGCACCTGGCGCGCGATCGGCGTGCCGCAGACCAGGCACGGATGGCCGGTACGGCGGTACGCGTAGACCATGCGCGCGCACACCGCACCGCGATCGGGCGGAGCCAGCATCCGCGGATCGTGCTCCGGCCGCAACGTCTCGATCTTGCCGCGGCGCACGCCGTCCTGAAGCAGGGAGACCAGGTCGCCCCACAGCGCGTCCCACTGCTCCCTGCGCAACGCCCGGCCGGGCAGCAGCGGATCGAGGCCGTGCCGGAACAGCGCCTCGGCCCGGTACACGTTGCCGACCCCGGCGATCACCGACTGGTCCATCAGCAGGGTGGCGAGCGGCGCCCGGGAACGGGAGATCCGCGCCCAGGCCCGATCCGGATCGGCGTCGCCGCGCAGCGGATCGGCACCGAGTCGCGCTCGGATCGCGGTCACCTCGGCGTCGGTGATCAGCTCGCAGGCGGTCGGCCCGCGCAGGTCGGCGTAGTGCGTCGCTCCGACCATCCGCATCCGCACCAGGCCCCGCGGCTCGGCCGCCGGCAGTGCCGTGTTGCTGAACGTCCCGTAGAGCCCGAGGTGCACGTGGACCACGAGATCGGGGCCGTAGTGGAGGAAGAGGTGCTTGCCGTGGGCCTCGGTGCGCTCCAGCACCCGCCCGTCGACGATCTCGGCGCTGGTGGCGAATCGACCCTGCGGGCTGGACACCGAGACCGGACGGCCCGCGTACCGGCGCGGTGCAGCCGTGCGAGTCGGTGCAGGGTGTGGCCCTCGGGCATTACGGGATCTGGTCGGGCGGCAACGCCGGCGGTACGCCCGTGCGCTGGTACTCGGTGAGGATGTCGATGCGGCGCTGGTGACGCGCATCGTGCGAGAACGGCGTGGCCACGAACGCGGCGGCGATCTCCGCGGCCTCGTCGAGGCTGTGCATCCTGGCCCCGATGCCGACGACCTGCGCGTCGTTGTGCTGGCGGCTGAGGGTGGCGGTCTCGACGCTCCAGGCCAGCGCGCAGCGCACGCCCGGCACCTTGTTCGCCGCGATCTGCTCGCCGTTGCCCGAGCCGCCGATCACGATGGCCAGACTGCCGGGGTCGGCGAGCGCCCGGCCGGCGGCCTCGATGCAGAACGGCGGGTAGTCGTCCTCCGCGTCGTAGTGGGCCGGGCCGACGTCGATCGCCTCATGACCCAGACTGGTCAGATGCGCCACGAGATGGGCCTTGAGCTCGAAGCCGGCGTGATCGGAACCGAGGTAGACGCGCACGAATCGAGATCCTGCCCTATCGGGGCGGTCGCCGGGGCGGACGGGGTTCCCGGTGGATGGGTGCGTGGTCCGGATCGGAACCGCGGGCGTCGAGTGGTCGGTGCAGCCCGACGCGACCGGCGTGCTCGCGGCAACCCTCGACTGCGCAGCGGTCGGCGTCGACGTCCCGCTCGGGCTCCCCTCCGGCGGCAGTCGCCGGGCCTGCGACGAGGAGACGGCGAAGGCACTGGGCCGCGCCCGGTCGTCGGTGTTCCCGGCGCCGCCGCGGGCCGTGCTGGACGCCCCCTCGTACGCCGATGCGTGCGCGCATCGCGCGGAGCCTGACCGGCCGGGCGATCAGCCTGCAGACGTTCCACATCGGACCGAAGATCCTGGACTGGGACATGCTGGACGAGCGTCCCGCACGCGTCGTCGAGGTGCACCCCGAGCTGGCCTTCCGCCGCCTCGCGCCCGATGTCGGGTTCGTGTCGAAGAAGACGGCGCGCGGAGCCGGGCAGCGGATCGCCGCGCTGGCCGGCTGGCTGGACCCGGCGCGTCGCGCTCGCCGACCTCCCGACCGGCGCCCGCCTCGACGACGTGCTCGACGCGCTCGCGGCGGCCTGGTCGGCCACCCGCTGGTCACGGGGTGCGGCGGAGATTCTCGGCGCGGAGAGGGATGACCGGGGTCGACGGGTGTGCGTCGTGGTGTGACCGCGTCGCCTCAGCGTCGCTCAGCGTCGTCTCCTCAGCGGGTCGCCTCGCGGTCAGCGGCGACCGCCGCCCAGCAGTCCCCCCAGCAGGTCACCGAGGCCGCCACCCGGTCCACCGGCTCCGGCGCCCGCTCCGGCGGAGGTACCGCCGCCGAGCACGCTGCCCAGGATCCCACCGAGGATGTCGCCGATCGGGTTGCCGCCTCCGGCGCCGCCCGCCGGCGCGCCCAGCCCGGCCCGGCCCCGGCCCCGGCCCGGACAGCTTCTTCGACAGCCAGGCCATCACGATCGGGGCCAGGATGGGCAGCAGCTTCGCGATCAGGTCCTGACCGGCCCCGCCCCCACCGGCGCCACCGCCGAGCGCACCGAGCCGGTCCACCACCTGGTCCCGGTTCGGACCGAACACATGCGAGACGATCTTGTCGCCGTCGTGGGCGTCGACCTGCTCGAGATCGACCCCACCCTCGACCAGTCCCCCGTCGTGCTGTTCCACGGCCTGCGCGAACGACGACGCGCCGCCCGGGTCGTCGGTGTTGGCCTGGATCCCGGCCAGCAGGGCCGGCAGCGCCTGCCGGCTGGCCTGCTCCGCGGTCTCCGTGTCGACGCCCAGCTGGCCGGCCAGCTGATTCATCGGGATCTGCGACAGGATCTCGTCGACGGCGCTCATCGTCACCCCTTCCCCTGCCACCGCTCTGGTGACAACACGTCAGCCTAGCCAGAGATCATGTCGTGCCGTCCGGAGCGGAAGGATGCCGGATCCGGGCCGGAGCGGGCGGATGGACGGTCACCGGGCGGGATCGAGCACATCGACGGCGACGTTCGCCAGCAACGCGGCCATCGAGGTGCTGTAGGAGGCGCTCAGGTGGTTGTCGTCGATGTAGACCAGCACGTTCCCGATCTCGGCCGGGCAGAACGTCGGCGTGCACACCGCGTCGGCGATGTCGAGGAACGACACGTTGGGAGGCAGGTCCGGGATCCGCGTCCAGGGCGGCTGCGCGGCGTAGAGCTCGTCGCGAGGCGCCCCGCATCCGCCGCCGGTGAACCGGACGCAGTCGGGCATCGAGCTGCCGAACCGAGGGTTGTCGCGGAGGGCCAGCACCGGTATGCCGAGCCGGTCGAGCCGGCGCCACTGCTCGACGAAGCCCGGCGGAGTCTGCTCGGTGAGCCCGACCCGGACGTCCCGGCTGGCCAGCGTGACCACCGCGTCCGGCGCCAGGTCGGCGATCTCCGCGGTGGCCGCGTCGTTCCAGGCCAGGCAATCCGGCTCGTCGGGGTTCACCTCGGATGCGGTGGAGAACGGGCACGCGCCGCGCACGATCTCGATCAGCTGCCAGCCGTGGCTGCGCGCGGTCGGGATCAACGCGCCCGACAGCTGCTGCAGGTGCGAGTCACCCACCACGACCACACGCTTCGTCGGCTCGCCCTCGACCGGCGACGCGCACCTGCTCATCGGGAAACGGGACATCGGCGTGCAGTCCCAGTGCTCGATGCGGACCCAGTCCTCCAGCACGGTCACCGGCGCCGGCAGCACCGGAGCCGTGTCGACGGCCCCGCCGGCCAGTGCGAGCGCGCCGGGGTGGTGCGCGTCGCCGATGGACCCGCCCGCCTCGGCGCGCAGCACCATCCGCGCCTGCCAGCCGAAGCCGACCAGCAGCAGCACCACCAGGCCGAGCGCGCCCAGCCGGTAGCCGTCGCGGACCCCGATCCGCCGGGCCAGCAGCGGCTTCTCCAGCAGCTGGTGGGTGCCGATGGCGAGCAGCAACGACAGCCCGATCACCGCGAGTCCGGCGGTGAGGCCGACCCGCTCCGGCCGTTCGACGGCGAGGTAGAGCACCAGCACCGGCCAGTGCCACAGGTAGAGGGTGAAGCTGAGGTCACCGAGTGTGCGCATCGGCCGACCGGCCAGCCAGCGGTCGACGCCACGCGGGTGATCGGTCGTCCCAGCGATCAGTACGAGCGCGGCGCAGCCGGTCGGCCACAGCGCCGCCGCGCCGGGGAACACGCTGCCGACCGAGAAGACGACTCCGCACACCAGCAACCCGCCGACGCCGATCCAGCCGAGCAGAACGCGGACCCGGACCGACAGTTCGGCGGCGGGCACGGGTCCGACGGGATCGAGGTACAGCGCCACGAGTGCCCCGAGCGCGAACTCCCACAGCCGGGTCGAGGGAGTGGAAGTAGGCCAGCGGCTGATCCGCGGCGGTGAGCTCGCTGGAGTACAGCAGCGAGACGGCGAACACCCCGGCGACGACGATCGTCAGGTGCGACCGGAACCGGCTGATCGAGCCGCGGGTGCCGAGCGCGACCGCGGCGATCAGCAGCGGCCACAGCAGGAAGAACTGGCCCTGGATCGACAGCGACCAGAAGTGCTGCACGACGCTGACCATGTTGCTGCGCGCCGCGTAGTCGACGGAGTCGGCGGCCAGCTGCCAGTTCTCCAGGAACAATCCGGCGGCCACCACCTCGCGCAGGGTCTGCGGCCATCTGCCCTCGGGAAGCAGCGTCGCGGCGGCGACCGCCGTGACCACCAGGATGAACACCATCGACGGCACCAGCCGCACGATCATCCGGCTCCATCGGCGCGGCAGGTCGAGCGGCCCGCGTTCGACCGCACTGGCGAGTTGCGCGGTCAGCAGGAAACCGGAGATCACGAAGAACACGTCGACACCGCCGGAGACCCGGCCCAGCCAGACGTGGTAGATCACGACCAGAATCACCGCCAGCGCCCGAAGGCCCTGCAGTTCCGGCCGGAAGCCGCGCCGACGCGACGTCGCGCACTCGTCGAGGCCGGCAGCGGGCCCGGCGAACCCGGCGTGAAGCACGAGGCGGCTCGACCCGGCCATCTCCGTCACCTCACAGCGATCCGGGCCGCCACGCGCCGGGCCGGTGCGCACGAGCCTACGAAGCCGCGGACACGGGGCGACACCGAGAGTGCGCAGAGCGCCACCGCGATCAGGACCGGTGGGTGTCCCTGTCCTCGGGAGCGATGTCGATCTCGGCCGCGATGTCGTCCTCGCGGGCGGTGCGGCCTTCGTCGACGGTGTCGCCGCGGTGGACGGTGTCGCCGCGTGACGTGTCGCCTCGGACGGTGTCGTCCTCGGGGGCGATGTCGTCCTCGGGGGTGGTGTCGTCCTCGGTGTAGGTGGCGGGGCCGGGGGGCGGATCGGCGGTGGGATCGGGCCGCGTGGCGTCCGGGGCCGGCGCACCGGGCGTGCCGACGACGGCCTGCACGGTCTCCAGCGGCGGGTCGACCCGCGGAGCCGGACCGCCGGCCGCCCTCGCGTCGACCCGCTCGCTCAGGTAGCGCAACACGACCGCGCCGGCCGCCGCCACCGGCACCGAGAGGAAGGCGCCTGCGATGCCGTACAGGGTGCTGCCAGCGGTCACCGCGAGCAGCACCACGACCGCGTGCAGCCCGAGGCTGCGTGACTGCAGCATCGGCTGCAACACGTTGCCTTCGAGCTGCTGCACCGCGACGATGAGCGCCAGCACGAAGAGCGCGGTCGTGAACCCGTTGCTGACCAGGGCCACGAGCACCCCGAGCACGCCGGCCACCACGGCGCCGACGATCGGGATGAATCCGCCGATGAAGGTCAGCACGGCCAGCGGAAGCGCCAGCGGCACGCCGAGGACCACCAACCCGATGCCGATCAGAATGGCGTCGACCAGGCTCACGACGGCCTGGGTGCGGATGAAGTCGCCGAGCGTCTTCCACACCCGCCGGAGCACCTCGGCGATGTGCCCACCCGCCCCGTCGCCCGCCACCCCGCGCAGCCACGGCAGGAACCGCGGACCGTCCTTGACGAAGTAGAACGCCAGAATCAGCGTCAGGAGGGCGGTGACCACTCCGGATGCGAAGTTGCCCACCCCGGTAAGCACGCTGGAGGTGATCGTGGAGATGCTCTGCTGCAGCCGGCTGGTCACTTCCTGCAGTGCGGCGTCGAGCTGTGTCTGCTGCAGGTTGAGCGGCGGGCCGGCGAGCCAGTCCTGGATCGACTGGATGCCTTGCAGCGCGCTCTGGACGATCGCCGACAGGCTGCCCGACACCGAGATGACGATCAGCGCGAGCAGCGCGACCAGCGCGATGATCCCGCCGAGCAGGACCACGGTGGCGGCCAGCGCGGGCGACAGGTTGTGCCGACGGAGCCACGCCGCAGGCGGCCAGAACACCGTCGCCAGAATCACTCCCATCACGACCGGCAGCACGATCGACCAGAGGTAGCCGATCATCAGCCAGAGCAGCGTGGCACCCAGGGCCACCATCCCGATCCGCAGGCTCCAGCGGGCGACCCAGGTGATCCCCTCGCCGATGGCGGTGCCGCGGCCGCGGACCGGCTGCTCGCTCGACGTCACGGCATCTCCTCTGTGTTCGGCGCGACGGTGTTGGGTGGTGCGGCGATGGTGCGGGTACACCGTCCCGGCACGGCCTCGACCTGACCGTCGATCGGGCTGACCACGCCATCTTTCCCGGCCCGCTCGCTCCGGTCCGCGGCACCCCGACCCGGCCGGGCCGGTGGGCGGTGTCGGCACCGGCTCCGCGGGGCGAGTCAATGATCATCGGCGGCAGGAGATCCGTGCGCTTCCCGAACGGCTCACGCTCTCGGTCTCGCGTCGCTTGACCTCGAGTCCACTTCAACTTCTAGCCTGTCGTTGATCAGGTCCGGGCGACCGGACCGAAACTGTCGGTGCCTCCGTGCACACTGGCGCCGGAGCGAGGGAGTGCACGCATGAGCATGGAGATGGTGGCCTGGCAGTCGATGTACAACGCTGCCCACGGCCACGAGGAGCAGCGTCGGTTCTCGATGGCCACGCTGCGCAGGATCGCCGAGTTCGCCCGCCCGCACCGGTCACGGCTGGTCGCGTTCCTCCTCGTCAGCGTCGTGGGCGCGGTGCTGGCCGTCGCCACGCCGGTGCTCGCCGGCCGGATCGTCGACGCGATCGTGAGTGGTGGGCCGCTCGACCTGGTCGTCTGGCTCGCCGTGCTGATCGCGGGGATCGCCGTGGCCGAGTCGCTCGGCGGCGTCGTGCAGCGCTGGCTCTCGGCCACCCTCGGGGAGGATCTGATCCTCGATCTGCGCGCCGCCGTGTTCGACCACGTGCAGCGCCAGCCGGTGGCCTTCTTCACCCGCACGCGCACCGGTGCGCTGGTGAGCAGGTTGAACAACGACGTGATCGGAGCCCAGCGGGCCTTCAGCGACACCCTGTCGGGAGTGGTCGGCAACCTGGTCACGCTCACGCTCACGCTCGTCGTGATGATGGGTCTGTCCTGGCAGGTCACCGCGCTCGCGCTGCTTCTGCTGCCGGTGTTCGTGATCCCGGCGCGCCGGATCGGACGCAGGTTGGCCCAGCTGCAGCGGGAGGCGGCCGCGCACGACGCGGCGATGGGCACCCAGATGACCGAGCGGTTCTCGGCGCCGGGCGCCACGCTGGTGAAGCTGTTCGGGCGGCCGGCCGACGAGACCAGGGAGTTCGTCGCCCGCGCGGCCAGGGTTCGCAACATCGGGGTGCGCACCGCGATGGTCCAGTGGATCTTCGTGTCGGCCCTGACCCTGGTATCCGCACTCGCGTTGGCACTGGTCTACGGACTCGGCGGCTACCTGGCGCTCTCCGGCGGGATGGCTGCGGGCGATGTGGTCACGCTCGCGTTGCTGCTCACCCGGCTCTACGCCCCGCTCACCGCCCTGGCCAGTGCCCGGGTCGACGTGATGAGCGCGCTGGTGAGCTTCGAGCGGGTCTTCGAGGTGCTCGACCTTCCAGCCGCTCATCATGGAGCCTGCCGACCCGTGGCCACTCCCGGACGGGCCGCTCTCGGTCGAGTTCGACGCGGTGGACTTCGCCTACCCGGCAGCCGACGCCGTGTCGCTGGCCTCGCTGGAGGAGGTTGCGCAGCTCGACAGCCGGGCCGGTGACCAGGTGCTCCACGAGGTGTCCTTCCGGGCCGAACCGGGGCAGCTGATCGCCCTGGTCGGTTCGTCGGGCGCGGGGAAATCCACGATCGCCCAGCTGCTGCCGCGCCTGTACGACGTCGACGCCGGCGCCGTGCGGATCGGCGGGATCGATGTACGGGACCTGGCCTTCGACACCATCCGCGGGGCGCTCGGGCTGGTCACCCAGGACGGGCACCTGTTCCACGAGTCGATCAGGGCCAATCTGCTGCTCGCACGGCCCGAGGCCGACGACGAGGAGCTCTGGGACGCCTTGCGCCGGGCGCGCCTCGGCGACCTCGTGGCCGCACTGCCCGAAGGGCTGGACACCGTGGTCGGCGAGCGCGGATATCGACTGTCGGGCGGCGAGCGGCAGCGGCTCACCATCGCCAGGCTGCTTCTGGTCCGACCGCGGGTCGTGGTGCTCGACGAGGCCACCGCGCACCTCGATTCCACGTCGGAGGCTGCCGTGCAGGAGGCGCTCGCCGAGGCGTTGGCGGGACGCACCGCTCTGGTCATCGCCCACCGGCTGTCCACGATCCGCGCGGCCGACCAGATCCTCGTCCTGGAGGCCGGCCGGATCATCGAGCGCGGCACCCATCTCGAACTGATCGGTCGGGGCGGGCGCTACGCGGAGCTGCACCGCACCCAGTTCGACCAACCGGACGACGCGCCGCTGGCGGCGGTGGGCTGATCGGCGGTGAGCCGGATCATGGCCGAGCTGTCAGAGCTCGCGCCGATCGGGCATCGAGGAGCGGAGCCGGGCCAGCGCCCGGTGCTGGGCGACGCGAACCGCGCCCGGCGTCGAACCCACCGCCTCCGCCGTCTCCTCCGCGGACAAACCCACCACCACCCGTAACACCAGAATCTCTCGCTGCTTCTCGGGGAGCTTCTCCAACAACCGGCCCATCTCCTCCGACAGCTCCACCCGCAACGTGTGCTGCTCAGGACCGTCCGCCGACTCCACCCGATCCGGCACATCCGACACCGGCTCCGACCGATTCCGCGTCGCCGCCCGATGCGCATCGATCACCTTGTGCGACGCGATGCCATAGACGAACGCCAGAAACGGACGACCCTGCACCCGATAACCGGGCAACGCCGTGAGGACCGCCAAACAGACCTCCTGCGCAACGTCATCCGCGGACACCGACGAACGATCGAACCGACCCAACCGCGCCCGGCAATAGCGCACGACCAACGGCCGGATCCTCGTGATCACGTCCTCGACGGCCCCCCGGTCCCCCGCCATCGCACGGGACACCAGATCCGGTGACAGCGCGGCCGACTCCGCTGCGGCCGACGACCGCGCGGACGTGCGGTCGTCGACGGCCACCGACATGCCCGTGTCGTCCGCTGCGATGCGACGCTGGGCACCGATGTGCGGCTCGGCTGCGACGAGCGCCCGGTCGACGCTGGACGGCTGGGCGGGGATGAGCTCGGGGCGAGGGAAGGAATCCGCCGACGGCGGTTCCGGTCGCCGGCCCGCCACGGCGAGGGCGGCGCCCAGTCCGGCGTCCAGGTCGAGGCATCGGGTCACACCGTTGAGAAGCGCGGGGTAGCGGGTGCGATACATGATCTCGTCCATCCCGGCGTCAAGATCGAGCCGCGTGGACACCACGGCGCTCAGGTCGCGGTAGTGCTGCTCGTCGCCGATGGCCCCGCAGGGGTCATCGTTCACCGCGCTCACCACCCAGCGGACTCCGGCTGCGGACACGGCGTAACGACTCTCGCGCGTTGCGTAACGTCGGCCTGACAGTAGCGGGAGCCATGTCCAGGAGTTCGGCGATCTCCGCGACGGTCGCCCCGTCGTAGGTACAGACCAGTACGGCGCGCTGGCGGTCACCGTGGAGCTGATCGAGCCAGTAGCGGAGATCCAGGTGGTAATCACCGAGATCCAGGTCGTGGTCGGGCGCGATCAACGGGGAGCGGGCGGGCTCGGGATCGTGCGCTGTCGGCGCCCTGCGGCTCCACAGTGCACACAGCTTGCGGTACGCGAGCGATCGGCACCACGCGTACGGGTTCTCCACTGTGGACCAGACCGGGGGCGACAGATCGACGAGCGTCTCCTGAACGCAGTCCGCGGCGTCGGCGAGCGTGGCGCCTTGGCAGATGAGGAAGGTGACCAGGCGCGGAACGCTTGCCGTGTAGAACGTCGAGAACTCTGCGAGCTGCCGCGCCGGCTCACCGGAAGGTTGATCTCCGGCCGAGGTGTCATCCATGAGAGTCCCCTGCAAGATCCTCCTCACCGGACGATCGACATCAGGAGCACGGTGCGGACGGCGGGCGGCGAGCCGGGCGGACGGGCTGAGGCCATCGAGGTTCCTCTCGATCGGGGAGCGTCGTTACCTAGTGTGTCCTGTCTGACCACCTTGTGCAGCCATTGGTTTCGATCCCACCCGATCGAGTGGATCGGCCGTTTTCGCCGCATGCCGAAGCGACCGAGAGTAATCGGGCCTGATCACGGCCTGTCCAGGTCGGCGAGCACGGCCATCGCCGCGTTCCGCCCGTTCACGCCGATGACGCTGCCGCCGGGATGCGTGGCGGCGCCGCACAGGTAGACGCCCGGCATGGGCGTCCGCGGGCTGAACCGCCGGTCCCACATCTGGTCCGGCAGGCAGTCCCCGTGGAAGATGTGGCCGCCGGTGAGCCCGATCCGGGCCTCGACATCGGGCGGGCCGAGCACCTCGCGCTCCTCGATGCAGTCGACGACGTCCGGAGCGAAGCGGGCGACCTCCGCCAGTGCGGCGTCGCCGATCTCGTCGCGTCGCGTGTCCCAGGTCCCCTCGGCGAGCGTGTAGGGCGCGTACTGGGCGAACACGCTCATCACCTGCTTGCCGTCCGGGGCGACGGACCGGTCGTAGCTCGACGGGAAGTAGACCTCGGCCCACGACGGCGCCGGCTCTCCGACGCAGGCCCGCTCGAAGGCCGCCTGAGTCGCGTCGATCCCGGAGGTGATCGTCACCATCGAACGGTGCGGCAGATCCGAGCCTGCAGCGGCGGTGAAGTTCGGCAGCCGCCGCAATCCGCAATTGATCTTCACGACCGGGCTGGTCGAACGCCACGCCGCCACCCGCTCCCGCCACGGCCCCGGCACGGTCGGTCCGCACAGCGCGGTGGTGCGAACCGGATCGGCGTTCGAGACCACGACAACCGCCCGGACCAGCTCCCCGCCGGCCAACCGGACACCCTCGCCCGGTTCGATGGCACCGACCTCGATCCCGCTCGCCAGCACCGCCCCGTGCTCGACGGCCGCGTCGGCGAGCGCGAAGGACACCCTCCCGGTGCCGCCCCGCACATACCCCCAGCGGCCCTCGGCGAGGGTGCCCATCGCGTGCATCGCGTGCACCCCAGCGGTACCCGGATCCCGCGGCCCGGCCCAGGTACCGATCACGCCCTGCCCGTGCAGCAGCGCCCGCAGCCGCTCGTCCCGGACGTACGCGCAGACAACATCGGCGATCGAGCGCTCGAGCAGTACCTCGAGCGCTTCGGGGTCGGCGGCGAACAGATCCGCGAGCTCGGCCCGGTCCGGGCTGTCGCCGACCCAGGTGTCGCGCGCCCCCAGCCGCAGCGTGCGGCGGATCCGCTCGAACAGCGCCTCGTAGGCCAGGTAACCCGGCACGTCGGACGGCGCGACCGCCGCCACGGCGGCAGCCGTGCGGTCCACATCGGACCACAGCGCGACCGAGCTCCCGTCGGGGAACGGGCACCACAGGCTCGGATCGAGCAGCACCACGTCGAACCCGTGCCGGCGCAGGTCGAGCTCGGCGACCACCAGCGGATGCAGCAGTCCGACGACGTAGGCGCAGGGGCTGATCACGTAGCCCGGATCGGCGAAGGGGCGTTGCAGGGTGGCCGCTCCCCCGAGCTGCTCGCGCGCCTCCAGTACCAGCACCGAGCGGCCGGCTCGGGCCAGGTAGGCGGCCGCGGTGAGCCCGTTGTGCCCACCGCCGACCACCACGACGTCCCAGCTTCGTGCGGCCAGCTCCGCCACCGGCATCGGCAATCCGACGCGGCCCATCGACCGCTGAACCGTCATGGAGGCACGGTAGCGTCGGCCGGTGCCCGTGCCGCGTGCCGAACACCGTCAGGAGCACCACCGGGTGCGGCTGGAATGGGGGCCTGCCGGAGTCGAGCTGCTGGCCGCCGCCTGCGCGGTGGTGATCGTGGTCGACGTGCTCTCGTTCTGCACCTCGGTGGACATCGCTGTCGGGCGGGGGGCCGCGGTGCTGCCGCAGCGTTGGGCGCCGCTCGACCCGGTCGGGTCGGACCCGGCCGCGGCGTCGGCCCAGCCGGTGCTCGATCCGGCGGCGGTGCAGGAGGCTGTGCGGCTCGGCGCCGTCCCGGCCGGCCCGCGCGACGGGAACGGGCCGTCGCTGCGGCCGTCGTCGCTGCTCGAGCTGGCCACCGGCAGCCGACTGGCGCTTCCGTCACCGAACGGTGCGACGTTGTGTGCCATGGCCGCCACGGGGACAGCCGTGGTGCTCTCCGGGTGCCTTCGCAACGCCTCCGCGGTTGCTGCGGCGGCGCTGGCCGTCGGCGGTCCGATCGGGCTGGTGCCGGCGGGGGAACGCTGGCCGGACGCGACGATGCGGGTCGCAGCCGAGGACGCCATCGGCGCCGGCGCCATCGCCGCGGCCCTGCCGCCTGACGATCGATCACCCGAAGCCGAGCTCGCGGTGGCGCAGTTCCGTGCGTGCGGGGAGCGCGGGCTGGGTGTCGTGCTGGCCGCCGTGAGCTCGGGCCGCGAGCTGGTCGCCGACGGCTACGGCGCGGACGTCGAGCTGGCTGCGGCGCTCGACGTCAGCACCGCAGCGCCACGGCTGCGGGCCGGCATGCTGACCGGCGGATGACGGCCACCGCCGCGCGGGGGAACAGCCGGCCGGTCATATCGGAACCGCACTCAACGGCGGTGCGGGCGTCCGCTCACGAGCGGACCAGCCGGGCGATGGCCGCCGAGGCCTCACGGATCTTCACCTCGGCGTCCGGACCGCCCTTCGCCGCCGCATCCACGACACACCCCGCCATGTGTTCGTCGAGGAGCTCCAGCGAGAACGACTGCAGCGCTCGGGTCGCCGCGGCGACCTGGGTGAGGATGTCGATGCAGTACTGGTCGTCCTCGACCATCCTCTGCAGCCCGCGGACCTGCCCCTCGATGCGCCTCAGGCGTTTGAGGTGGTTCTCCTTGTGGTCGCCGTAGCCGTACATCGTCACTCCGCGGTCCGGTCCAACACCATCCGCCGCAATCATACGCCCAGGGGGTATGGCCGGGCCGGCCGGGAGGAGCGTCACGGTGAGGGGCTCGCCCGCCGGCATCGGACATCCCGCGAACCGCCCATCCGAAGGAGCGCCCACCCGGGCCCGAAGCGTCCGCCCGGACCCGGGTGAGCGACCAACTCAGCAGCTGGACTTGTAGAGCGCGTCCTTGCCGTCGGTGTCGACGTTCTGCTGGGTGATGATCGAGAAGCCGGTCTGGATCTTCTTCTCGGTCGGCTTGCCGTCCAGCGCCAGGATGGCCTGGGCCACCCCGTCCTGACCGATGGTGGCCGGCTGCTGGGCGACCAGCGCCTGCACCGTGCCCTCCTTGAGCGCCTTGACCTGCGCCGGGCCGGCGTCGAAGCCGACGATCTTCACCTGGTCCTGCTTGCCGGCCTGCCGGACCCCGGTCGCGGTGCCCTCGGCGGAGAACAGGTTGGTGGCGAAGATGCCGACGATGTCGGGGTCCTTCTGCAGCGCCGCGGTGGTCAGCTGGGCGGCCAGCGACGGCTCGTTGTTGCTGAACTGCACGCCCACGTAGGAGAAGCTCGGGTCGGCGTTCACGGCGTCCTCGAAGCCCTTGACCCGGGCGTCGGTCGTCGAGATCCCCGGCTTCACCGAGATCACCAGCACCTTGCCGCCATTGGGGTTGAGCTGTTTGAGCGCGTCGAAGGCCGCCTTGCCGCCGCCGGCGTTGTCCGAGGCGATCTCGGATACCGCGATCGACGGGTCGTCGAGCGTGGTGTCCACCAGGACCACCTTGATGCCGGCGTCGGCCGCCGCCTTGAGCGGCGCCTGCATGGCGGTCACGTCGGTCGGGGCGACCAGGATCGCGTCCGGCTTCTTGGCCACCACCGAGTCGATGATCGGCTTCTGCAGGGTCGGGTCGAACTTCTCCGGGCCCTGCACGTCGACCGTGATGTTCGGCCTTGGCCGCGGCCTCCTGGATGCCGCACTGCATCGTGATGTAGAACTCGTCGCCGGCGACACCCTGCACGAACACGAGGCTCGTGGCCGGCGCCGCCGGCGGTGGCGCCGCCGCTGCGCGCCGGCGCCGAGCCGCCCTGCTCGGCGGCACCGCAGGCCGCGAGCAGCCCAGTGGCCAGGACCGCCGCCGCAGCGGCGGTCAGGTTGCGCTTGGTGGACCTCACGATTCTCCTCCTTGAGCCTCGGGCGAGGCCTTTCTGGCGCCCCGGAACCGGAGCGATGAGCGTTTTCCCCCGCGCGCCGCCGCGGCGCGGCGACGTTGATCGACGTACACAGCGGCGATGAGCACCGCTCCTACCGCGACCTGCTGCCAGAACGGCTGCACGCCGACGATCACGAAGCCGTTCTGCAGAACGGCAGGGATGAAGAGGCCGATGACGGTACCGAAGATCGTCCCGACGCCTCCGAACAGGGAGGTCCCGCCGATCACCACGGCCGCGATCACGTTCAGGTTGGTCTGCGTCTGGCCCGCGATGGCCGTGGTGCCGAACTGGGCCAGCGACAGCACCCCGGCGAAGCCGGCGAGCAACCCGGAGAGCCCGTAGACCATGATCAGGTGGCGGTCCACCCGGACCCCGACCCGGCGCGCCGACTCCTCGTTGGAGCCGATCGCGAAGGTGTAGCGCCCGAAGCGGGTGGCGTGCAGCACCACGCCGCCGATGACCACCACGATCAGCGCGATGAACGTCAGCACCGGCACCTGGCCGATCACGTTGCCGTAGCCGATGGAGTCCTGCATGACCACCGGGACGTCCCGGATGTCGACCCCGCCGGTGATGATCTGGGCCAGCCCCAGCGCCATGCCGAGCGAACCCAGGGTCACGATCAGCGGCGGGATCTTGGCCTTGGCGATCAGCGTCCCGTTCACCAGGCCCCAGACCAGCCCGATCAGCACCGAGATGACGATGCCGAGGAACGCGGTGCCCCAGCCGTCGCCGCCGACGGCCTGCATCACCTTGGCCGCGACCACCCCGGAGAAGACCATCACCGAGCCGATCGACAGGTCGATGCCGGAGGTGACGATCACGAACGTCATGCCCACGCCCAGGACGGCGAGGATCGACGCGTTCTGCGCGATCAGCCGGGCGTTGCCGATGTTGGCGAAGCTGATCGGGGCCAGTGTCGCGAACACCCCGACGATCACGATCAGCACCAGCAGGATCTGGAAGGCCTGCATGTGCACCAGCCGCGCCCAGAGCGACTCGTTGTGGTGGTCCTCGGCCGTGGCGCCGGACGGTGCGGAGGTGGTCTGGGTACTCATGCCGCCGCCTTCCCGATCGCCCCGGTCATGGCGGCCACCAGCTCCTCCATCGAGGTGTCCTTGGTCTGGAAGGTCGCCACCCGGTGGCCCAGCCGCAGCACCTGCACGCGGTCGGAGACCTCGATGACGTGCGGCATCGAGTGGCTGATGAACACGACCGCGATGCCGTGCGAGGCCACCCGGCGGATCGTCTCCAGCACGTTCGCGGTCTGCCGCACGCCCAGCGCGGCGGTCGGCTCGTCGAGGAACACCACCCGGTTCGCCCAGTGCACGGCGCGGGCGATCGCGACGGCCTGCCGCTGGCCGCCGGACATCGATCCGATCGGCGAGATGAGGCTGCGGACGGTGGCGCCCAGGCGGTCGAAGGCCGTGCGGGCCTCCGCCCGCATCGCCTTGTTGTCCATGAACCCGAGCGCGCCGGCCAGCCCGGGACGCATGATCTCCCTCCCGAGGAACATGTTCTGCACCGGATCGAGATGCGGGGCGAGAGCCAGATCCTGGTACACGGTCTCGATGCCCAGCCCGCTGGCCACCATCGGCGTGTTGATGTCCACCCGCTTGCCGTCGAACAGCACCTCGCCGCTGTCCACCTCGAGGTTGCCCGACAGCGCCTTGACCAAGGTGGACTTCCCGGCGCCGTTGTCGCCGATGAGCGCGACCACCTCGCCGGCCTCGACGTCGAAGTCGGCGCCGTCCAGCGCCGTCACCTGGCCGAACCTGCGGGTCAGTCCATGCGCTTCCAGTACTGGGGTCACGGTCGGATCCCCTCCTTCCAGCTCCGGGCTCGGCCCTCGATCGCTTGCAGACATCCGTCCAGACGGCGCCTGCCCTCGTCGGCCAGGAATCGCCTGCGCTCGTCGGGGTTCATCCCGACGGCGTCCTTCCACACCGCACGCCCGGCGATGAAGCCCGACGCGCCACCCTCGTCGCAGGAGATCCGCAGCACCTCAGCGAACTCGTCGAAGTCGACGCCGGCCGAGAGCACCGCCCACGGCGTGCCGATCCGCGCGGCCAGCCGGCGGCAGGCCGCCGGGCTGCCCGGGTACTCGAGCTTGAGCAGGTCAGGGCCCAGCTCGTCGAGCGCGACCGCGGCCGCGATCACCGCTTCCGCCCGCCGGTCCGGATCCAGCTGTTCACCGGGCAGCGTGTAGATCAGGTTCTCGATCACCGACGGAACGCCGGCCGCCCGGCAGTCGGCCACCACCTCCCGCACCACCGCGACGGCCTCGGCCGCGAGATCGGGCTCGCCGTCGACGGTCGGCCGGTCGGCCCGGATCTGGAGGTAGAACTTCAACGCGTCCCCGCCCTGCGCGCGCACCCATGCCGCGTCCAGTGCAGGGTCGCGGGTGGCCCGCGGCTCGTCGCCGTAGGTGCCGCGGACGGACGGCTCGGCGGCGATGAGCACGCCGGTCCTTCGACGCCCGGGATCCAGGAGGGCCAACGCCGGCACCCCGATCGTCGGGTCGATCAGGATCGCGCTGGCGTTGTCGAGCGCGCCGAGCACGTCGGCCTTGAACGCGACCAGCTCGTCCATGGTCGTGTCGGGCCGGCCCGCCGCGGTGAACATCCGCTTGAGGGTGTTGCGCTGGTCGATCGCGACCACGGCGAAGGTGCCGTCCGACCTGGCGATGTCCTGCAGCGAGGCCGGCGACCCGCCGGCCTCCATCCGGGCTGTCACGCTGACCGTCCTTTCGAGGGCTGGGGGACGCGGGCAGTCCCGAACTCACTCGCGAAGGCGACGAGGTCCTGGCCATGCCGATGATCGAGGCAGGCGAACGCGGCGATCAGGCCCGCGCCGTACGCGGTCTCCTCGGTCTGTGTCGAGACGTGCAGACCGGGCATCATCCGGGCGCGCGCCCGCCGGATGGACTGCATCGACGACCAGCCGCCGGACAGCACGGTGCGGGTCGCCCGCCCGACCTCGGCGTCCATCAGGCCGAGCACCCCGGCGAGGGTCTGCGTGCAGTGTTCGAGGGTGGCGGCGAAGAACAGTTCCGGGCTGAGCCCGTCGCCGTCGGCGTGCACGCGCAGCACCCCGTCGCTGTTGTCCGCCCCGCTGACGTGCAGCGCGCCCGCCGCCATCGCGTCGGCGGGAAGCTTCATGACGAGCTCGTCCAGCCGCGATCGTCCGGCCGCATCGGTCACCCCGACCAGCTGCAGCAACCGGCGCAGCAGCAGACCGGTCTTGATGCCCGCGAGCAGGACGCCGTGGCCGGGCAGCAGGTGCCGACCCACGTTGATGTTGTGGCCGGCCAGCCGGGCCCGGGTACCGGCGTCCAGCGTGCTGTCCAGTACCCGTACGAGCGCCTCGGCGGTGCCGAGCGAGTCGTACAGGTCCTCAGGCGCCACACATCCCGCGCCCACCGAGGCCACCAGGTGGTCGTGCCCGGCGACGGTGAGCACCGCGTCGACGAATGCGGGCGGCACCAGCCGGGTCGCGGTCCCCCACGGCTGTCCGGCGTCCCGGCTCGGGGGCAGGAAGTCCGCGGGTGCGGCGAGCAGCTCCAGCGGTTCCGGCCAGGCGGCGCCGGTGTCCTGGTCGATCAGCCCGGTACGCGCCAGCAACGACGGTTCGCCGAACCGGCCGCCGCCCAGCGCGTACGCGACGTACTCGGGCAGGTTCAGCCACTGGCGTCCGGCGAGCGACACGCCGTTCCCGCGGGCGTGCAGCAGCTTGGCGAAGCTGGCCAGCGGGCTGGACGGCAGCCCGGTGCGGCCCGGGAACTCGGTGATGAACCGCGGCTCGAGCCGGGCGAGCTCCTCGTCGCCACGCGGGTCGAACCAGGCGACCACCGGCAGCTCGACGTGGTCGGCCTCGTCGATCAGGGCCCCGGCCTCGGCCATCCCGGAGATGCCGATGCCACTCACCTGCGTGACGCCGGTCGGCGCGGCCGCGGCGGCCAGCTCGGCGAGCAGGTCGGCGACGTCGGCGAGCAGGGTGCTCGCGGCCATCTCGGTGCGGCCGCCGGGCAACGTGCGCCACGGCGTGCGGCGGCGCGCCTCACACACCTGCTCACCCTCGGCGCTCAGCAGGAGCGCCTTCAGGTAGGTCGATCCGATGTCCAGGCCGACGACGTGTGCGCTCATCCGGTGTCCGCCTCGACTGCGCCCGCATCCATGCCGACCAGGTCCGTGGGCCAGTCGCGGCCGGGCCGGGCGGCGAGCACGTGGGCGCGGCCGGTGACGGTCCACTCCCCGAAGCCGGCCGGGACCGCCCAGGCCTGCCCCGCCGCGACCTCGACCGCATCGTCGCCGCTCGTCACCGTGCCGTCCCCGGCGAGCACGATCAGCGCCGCGAACCCGGCCGGCACCGGTGCCGCGGCCCCGACCAGGTCGACCCGGAAGAACGGCGCCGCCTGCTCGACCAGGCACGATGCCGGGCCGGGTGCGTCGAGATCCACGTGGCTGATCAGGCCCGTCAGCCGGTCCTTCGCGAGCTGCCGGTGGCTGACCGCACCCATCGCCGTGTCGAACCCGAGACCCAGGTGCGACCCCTCCCGTGTCTCGGTGGTGACCGACCACTCCAGCAGGATCGACCAGTCGGTCGGCTCCTGCGCCTCCAGCACGAACACGCCTTCGCCGATCGCGTGCACCGCGCCGGCCGGCACGAGGATGCCGTCGCCCCGGCCCACCTCGATGCGGTGCATGCGCTCGAGCATCCAGGCGCCGTCCTGCTCGTCCCGGCGGGCGGCGAGCTCGCCGGGGTCGACGTCCTCGCGCCAGCCGAGCCACACCGCCGAGCCGGGGTCGGCGTCGAGCACCAGCCAGGCCTCGGTCTTGCCGTAGGGGCACTGCAGGTGGCTGCGGGCGAACTCCCGGTCGGGATGCACGTGGACCGGCAGCCGCTGCCCGGCGTCGAGCAGCTTCACCAGCATCCCGGTGTCGCCCGGGGTGAAGCGACCGCCGGCCGCACCGACCCAGCCGGCGGGATCGGCGCTGACGAGGTCCCGCAGCAGCTCGCCCTCGAGCGTCCTGGCGAGGCCGTTGTCACCCTCGCCGAACCGGCCGACGGTGGCCGCGATCCACTCCTCCGGCTGACGCTCACCCGCCGCCGCCAACCCGCGCAGGGCCGCGATCTTCGCCCCGCCCCGGTAGAAATGGTCGATCAGATTGGGGCTCAGCTGCACCGGCTTCATCGCGCCACCTCGATCCGTTCGATCTCTCCCGACCCCCGTGGGACCAGCACCGTGTCGACGAAGATGTCGCGCGGCGGGCCCGGGTCGCCGCCGAGGCCTTCCAGCACGCGCCGCATCGCGACCCGGCCGATCGCCCACGGGTCGTGATCCACATAAGTCACCGCCGGGCGCAACAGACCCGACAGCGGGAAGTCGCCGAAGCTGATGAAGGCGAGCCCCGCTCGGCCGGTGGTGTGCAGCGCGTACGCCATCCGGCTGCCGGCGCGCGGGTTGGCGGTGAACACGGCCGTCGGCGGGTCGGGAACGGCCATCAGCCGCTCCAGGACGTCCACCGCCTCGGCCTCGGTCGCCGGCTCCAGGCAGCACCGGCCGTCGTCGAGCTCGATCCGGTGCTCGGCCAGCACGTCCTCGTAGCCGGCGAACCGGTCGCGGGCGGTGGAGATCGTCTGATCGGCGCCGACGAAGGCGATCCGACGATGCCCGTGCCGCACCAGATGCTCGATCGCGTCCCTCGACACCCCCCGGTCGTCGACCCGCACGGTGTCGTAGGTGCCGATCTCCGCGGCCCGGTCGATCATGACGATGCGCAGCCCGGCCGCGAAGCGGCGCAGGTAGTCGTGCGACCGTGCCACCGGGGCCAGGATCAGCGCCCTGACCTGCTGCATCGCCATCCGCTCGATCTGCCGGCGCTCGCGATCCGGATCGAAGCCGGTGCTGCCGAACACGGTGCCCAGCCCGGCGTCGAGCGCGGTCGTCTCGACGGCACTCATCACGGCCGCGAAGAACGGATCCGAGATGGTGTCGATCACCACTCCGATGGTGTCGCCGGTGCCGACCTTGAGAGTGCGCGCCAGCGTGTTCGGCACGTAGTTGAGCTTCTCGACGGCCGCCTCGACCCGATCGCGCAGCCCCGGGCTGATGTTCGACGCACCGTTGATCACCCGGGACACCGACTTGGCGCTCACGCCCGCCTCGGCGGCGACGTCGTTGAGGGTCGGTCGTTTCACGAGAGGGCGTCCGGGCCGGTCGCCCGGATCGCCGCCGCCGGTCCCGCGAACCGGTCCAGCCGATCCGTGGGATCGATGCACGAACTCGCGGTGACGACGAGCATCATCTTCCTTGACGATGGTCGGGGCGTGCGGTGCGGACAACTGTGGGGCGCGGGACCGGCGCCTATAGTGAGGCCTCGTGTCAACGTTGACAATAGCTTCGGCCAACTTCGCAAGGAGTCCGTTATGACCGCAGCGGTTCCGGCGTCCGCAGCCCGGCTCGGCAAGCTGCGTCGGCTGCAGCGCATCACCGACGCCGACGGCTTCATCCGGGTGGCCGCCATCGACCACCCCGAGAACTATCTGGCGCTGTTCGACTCCGACATCTCCGCGGTGGGCTTCGGCGAGGTGGTGGAATCCAAGCTCGAACTGATCGAGGCGATGTCCGAGCAGGCCTCGGCCGTGCTCGTCGACCCGGTGTGGTCTCTCGGTCAGGGCGTGTTGACCGGCAGCATCCCGGCCGGTGTCGGGATCATCAGTGGCCTCGAGCAGCTGGCCTACTCCCCCGCCGGGTTCGGCACCGAGACGGTCCTGCGCAAGCAGTGGACGGTGCCGTTGCTCGTCCGCCTCGGGGTGGACGCGGCCAAGCTGGTGGTCTTCCACCGCGAGGAGCTCGCCGACATCAGTGCGGGCCAGGACGCGCTCGTGGCGGACATCGTCGCGCAGTGCGACAGAGCGGAGCTGCCTCTGGTGGTGGAGCCCCTCTGGTACCCGCTGACCGGCGAGGACCCGGCCGATCCCGCGGTGGCCAAGGCCCGGGTCGCCGCGATGCTGCGTTCGGCGGCCCACTTCGCCGATCTCGGGGCCGACATCATGAAGGTGGAGTTCCCCGGCCAGGTCACCGACGCCGCCGCCGAGCAGGCCGCGACCGAGGCCTGCGCCCAGCTCGACGCCTCGCTTTCGGTGCCGTGGGTCCTGCTCTCGTCCTCGGCCACCTACGAGCAGTTCCGACGCCAGCTGCGGATCGCGGCCGGCGCGGGCGCCTGCGGTTTCATGGCCGGCCGGGCGATCTGGGGTGATGCCGTGGGTCGGTACGACGCGCAGCGGCGGGCCGAGGGCGCCTGGACCGCGGCCGGCCGGCTGGCCGAGCTCCGCGAGGTGTTGATCGAGCACGGTCGCGGGTGGCGGAAGCAGGTCACGGTCGCCGACGCGGTGGCCGAGCTGCCGGCGACCTGGCACGAGACCTATTGAACGGTGTCCGCTACGGCTGGCTGGTCGGCGCTCCCTTCGGCCGGACGGGTCACGCAGGACCCGGTGCCTGCACGCCGGCCGCCGAACGTGCACCCTTCATCTGTGTCGAACCCCTGCTGGACCGCCCTCGACGACCACAGTCGTAACAAACGGGTTCTAGCGTCCGCGCCATGAGCGAGCTCCCCATGCTCGGCGTGGAGGAGGAGTTCCACGTCGTCGACCTGCAGACGCGCCGTTCCGCCCCGGAGGTCGACGCCCTGCTCGACCAGCTCGACGGCGACGAGTTCGCACCCGAGCTGCAACGGTCCCTCGTCGAGACGAACACGCCGGTCTGCGCCACCCTCGACGAGCTGCGCCACCATCTGCAGCGGCTGCGCGGCGCGCTCGATGCGGTGGCCGCGCCGCTCGGGTTGGGGGTGGTGGCGGCCGGCACGGTGCCGCTCGTCGACCAGACCGGCGACGCCATCTCGGCAGGCGCGCGCTACGAGAAGATGCAGCACGAGTACCAGTTGCTGGTCAGCGAGCAGCACATCTGCGGAGCGCAGGTGCACGTCGACGTGCCCGATCGGGACGTGGCCGTGCAGGTCGTCCGCCGGGTGGCTCCCTACCTGCCCACGCTGCTGGCGCTCTCGGCCAGCTCGCCGTACTGGCGCGGCCGCGACTCCGGCTACGCGAGCTACCGGTCGATGGTCTGGTCCCGCTGGCCGACGGCCGGTCCGCCGGGCAACGTCGAGACCGGCGCCGACTACGACGCGATGGTCGCCGAGCTGATCGCGTCCGGCACGATCAGCGACCCGGGTATGGTCTATTTCGACATCCGGCCCAGCTCGCACCTGCCCACCGTCGAGCTGCGGGTGTGCGACGCCTGCCCGCAGGTCGACGACGTGGTGCTCATCGCCGGGCTGTTCCGGGCGCTGGTCGGCAAGGCCCGCTCGGAGCTCGACGCCGGCCTGCCGCTGCCCAAGTCGCGCCACGAGCTGCTGCGGGCGGCCAGCTGGCGTGCGGCCCGCTCCGGGCTGGAGGGCGACCTCGTCGACCTGGTGGGACCGTCGCTGGTGGCGCCGGCGATCCTGGTCGGGCAGCTGGTCGACCAGCTGCGCCCGCACCTGGAGGCCACCGGCGACTGGGAGCAGGTGCTGGAGCTCTCCCAGTCCACCCTGTCCCGGGGCAGCGGGGCGGCCGGACAGCGGCGCGCGTACGGCAGGCGGGGCGAGCTCACCGACGTCGTCGATTCGCTGCTGGCGCACACCCAGGGCCGCATGCCGGCGCGCGACTCGGCGGTGCCGGTTCCGACCTCATCCGAACTGCTCACCGCCTACCACCCGGAGTCCTTCGACGAGGCGGTCAGCCGCGGTGGCATGGTGCTGCCGCACTACAGCTGGATGTTCCGGGCGCTGGACCGGCTCGGACCTCGTGGCCTGGCTGCCGCCCAGCAGGCGTTGCGCTCCGAGCAGCGGGCCCGTGGCGTGACGTTCCGCGTCGGCGACGGCGAGCCGGACCGGCTGTTCCCGCTGGACCTGATACCGCGCATCGTGACGGCGGAGGACTGGGCCGGGCTGACCGCCGGGCTGACCCAGCGGGTGCGGGCGCTGGAGGCGTTCGTCGGCGACGTGTACGGCGACCGACGGATCATCGCCGACGGCGTCATCCCGAGCCGGATGGTGGACGACGCGCCGGGCTGGAACCGGCTGGGCAAGCTCTTCCCCGCCGACGCCGTGCGCATCGCGGTGGCCGGTATCGACCTGGTGCGCGACCACGCCGAACGCTGGCTCGTGCTGGAGGACAACCTGCGGGTGCCGTCCGGCATCGGATACTCGATCATGTCGCGGCGGCTGATCCGCAGCGTCATGCCGGACCTGGAGCCGCCGGCCGGCGTGGTCGGGCTGGAACCGGTGCCCGGGATGCTGCGCTCGACGTTGTTGTCGGCCACCGCGGCGGACGAGCCCGGCGCGGACGAGGTGGCACTGCTCTCCGCCGGCCCGTCGACTCCGCGTTCTTCGAGCACCGGCTGCTCGCCGACCGGATGGGCATCCCGCTGGTCACGCCGCGCGAGCTGCAGGTCACCGAGGACGGGGTCTACCTGGTGGGGACCGGGGCCAAGCGGCGGCTGTCCGCGCTCTACCGGCGCCTCGACGAGCGGACCCTGCTCACCGCGGAGGGCGCGGACCTGCGGCCGATCGGGCGGGCGATGTGCAACGCCGTGGCCCGCGGCAAGGTCGCGCTGCTCAACGCGATGGGCAACGGCGTGGCCGACGACAAGCTGGTCTACGCCTACGTGCCGCAGATGATCTCCTACTACCTCGGCGAGGAGGTGTTGCTGGACAACGTCACGACCTACCCCTGCGTCGACCCGGAGCGCCGCGCCGAGGTGCTGGACCGGATCGACGAGCTGGTGCTGAAGCCGGTGGACGGCTACGGCGGGCAGGGCATCGTGATCGGGCCGCACGCCGACAGCGCGGAGCTGGCCAAGGTGGCCGAGGCGATCCGGACCGACCCGGCCGGCTGGGTGGCGCAGGAGATGGTGCAGCTGTCGACCCACCCGACCTACGCCGACGGCAAGCTGGAGCCGCGCGCGGTCGACCTGCGCGCCTTCGTGCTGCAGTCCCGGTTGGGCGGGCAGAACATCGTCCAGGTGGCCCCGGCCGCGCTGAGCCGGATGGCGCCAGCCGGAAGCATGATCGTCAACTCGTCGCGGGGTGGGGGCGCGAAGGACACCTGGGTGCTGCGGTAGGAACGCGGTGTTGTACATCTTCGCCTGAATGTACAGTCGTGTCATGTCCGAGGATTCGCTCAGCATCAGCGATGCGCGCGAGCAGCTCGCGTCGGTGATCGACCGGGTACGGCACCACCACCGGCCGATCTATCTCCACCGTCGGGGCCATCGTGTTGCTGCGCTCATCGACGCCGATGATTTGGATCGGCTCCTCGGGTTCGCCGAGGATCTCGCCGATATTCGAGCGGCCGAATCGGCGCGGGCCGAGATGGCGAGCACCGGCGAGGTTCCGATCCCGTGGGAGGACGTCAAGGCGGATCTCGGCCTGTGACCTGTCGCGTCTCGCTGGCTCCGGCGGCCGCACGTCAGTTGCGCAAGCTGGATCCGCAGGCCAGGCGCCGGATCCAGGCCGCGATCGAGCTGCTGGCCGACGAGCCGAGGCCGCCGGCGGCAACCCGGTTGGTTGGCGGAGCCGGCGAGTGGCGGGTCCGAACGGGCGACTACCGGATCGTCTACGAGATCGACGACGGCGTACTGCTCGTGCTCGTACTCGCGCTCGGCCACCGGCGCGAGATCTATCGGTAGGTGGCACCGGTGCCACTCCATCGGATCCAGATCGACGGCGCGGGCCCCGGGCTTCCTGGACGCTCTCAGTCCTGCGTCCACCGTTCACAGGTGTCGATCAACGGGCGCGGATCCGGGGTGTCGCCGGGAGGTTGCAGCACCACTGTGTCGGCACCCGCCGCTCCGAGATCGAGCACCTGCTGCCGGAGGCCCTCGGCCGCGGCGTCGGCGACCTCCAGGTACACGACCACCCGAGCCGGCTCGGTGCGCTCACCCGCAGCCCGGCCCTCGGCGACGTGGGCCAGCGCCGCCCGCACACCGTCCGGCGTGACGCCCGAATCGAGGATCACGCCGTCGGCGAGTTGGCCGGCCAGCCGCAGTGTCTTCGGCCCGCGCGCCCCGACCAGCAACGGCGGCACCTGCTCCGGCGGCCAGTCCAACGCCACGCCGTCCAGGTGCACGTACCGGCCGACGACGCCGACCGTGCGCCCGTGCAGCAGGTCGCGAACCGCGGACGTGTACTCGCTCAGCAGTCCCATCGGCGAGTCGACGCCGGCCCCGACCTGCTTCATCCAGTCCAGCACCCCGTGCCCGAGGCCCGGTACGAACCGGCCGGGGAACAGCCGGGCCAGTGTGGCGATCTCCATTGCCGACAGTGCCGGGTTGCGCAGCGGCACCGGCAGCAGCCCGACGCCAACCCGCAACCGGTCGGTCCAGGCCAGCACCGCGGCGGCCGCGGTCAACCCGCCCTCCAGGAAGCAGTCCTCCCACAGCCACAGCTCCGACACCCCGGCCGCGTCCGCGGCCTGCGCCACGTCGCGCAGCCGCTCGGGAGGCAGCTGCGGCCGGAACGTCACACCCAAGATCGGCTCCACCATCCGAGAAGTGCACCACAGGGACGGCTCCGCCGCGTGACCACTTCCTGCTCTCCGAGCCCGCCGCGTCGTAGGCCTGCCGCCCGGTATCCGCCTCGACACCGCAAGCTACGTCACACGCTGGAAACATGCAGCGGGTTGCGCCGGTGGGCCATCGCCTTGTCCACTCTCAGGACGACGATCGAGAGGACGCCCATGTGCGGCATCGCCGGGGAGATCCGGTTCACGGGCAGCGGCCCGGACGTGGAGGCAGTCGCTCGGATCACCAACGCCATGGCCCGCCGCGGACCGGACGGCGCCGGCCTGCACGCCGCCGGATCGATCGCGCTCGGGCACCGCCGTCTGAAGATCATCGACTTGTCGGAGCGGGGCTCCCAGCCCATCGTCGATTCCGAGCTCGGCCTGGCTGCGGTGTTCAACGGCTGCATCTACAACTATCTGCGAGCTGCGCGCCGAGCTGGAGGGGCTTGGCTACCGGTTCTTCTCGACCTCCGACACCGAGGTGCTGGTCAAGGCGTTCCACCGCTGGGGCGCCGAGTGCGTCGACCGCTTCCTCGGGATGTTCGCGTTCGCCGTGGCCGAGCGCGACACGGGTGTGCTCACGCTCGGCCGGGACCGGCTGGGGATCAAGCCGCTCTACGTCACCGAGGACTCCCACCGGCTGCGGTTCAGCTCCGCGCTGCCCGCGCTGCTCGCCGGTGGCGGCGTCGACACCGATATCGACCCGATCGCCCTGCACCACTACATGACGTTCCACTCCGTCGTGCCGGCGCCCCGGACCATCCTCACCGGCGTCCGCAAGCTGCCGCCCGCCACCGTCCGCACCATCCAGCCGGACGGCAGCAGCACCGAGCACGTCTACTGGCGCCCCGAGCACGTCCGCAAGCCCGAATACGCCGGGATGAGCGCCCACGATTGGCGCGACGCCACCCTCGAGGCGCTGCGGCTCGCCGTGCGCCGCCGGATGGTGGCCGACGTGCCGGTCGGGGTGCTGCTGTCGGGTGGCCTGGACTCCTCGCTGGTCGTCGCCCTGCTGGCGGCCGAGGGCCAGACCGGGTTGAAGACGTTCAGCGTGGGATTCCACGCGACGGCGGGCGAGTCCGGCGACGAGTTCGACTACTCCGACCTGATCGCCGAGCACTTCGGCACCGATCACCAGCAGATCCTGGTCGACCCGGCCCGGATGCTGCCCGCCGTCGACAACACGATCACCGCGATGGCCGAGCCGATGGTCAGCCACGACTGCGTCGCGTTCCACCTGCTGTCGGAGGAGGTCGCGAAGTCGGTCAAGGTGGTGCAGTCCGGCCAGGGCGCGGACGAGGTGTTCGCCGGCTACAGCTGGTACCCGCCGCTGACGGCGGTGCCGCGGGAGCGCGGTGTCGAGGCCTACGCCGACGTGTTCACCGACCGCCCGCACGCGGAGCTGGCGGAGATCCTCGAGCCGGAGTGGCTGCTCGATCACGACCCGAGCCGCGCGTTCATCGCCGAGCAGTTCGGCGCCCCCGGCGCCGACACGACGCTCGATGCCGCGCTCCGGCTCGACTCCACGATCATGTTGGTGGATGATCCGGTCAAGCGGGTCGACAACATGACGATGGCGTGGGGCCTCGAGGCCCGGGTTCCGTTCCTGGACCATCAGCTGGTGGAACTCGCCGCCGCCTGCCCGCCCGAGTTGAAGCTCGCGCACGGCGGCAAAGGCGTGCTCAAGGAGGCAGCACGTGGCGTGGTGCCGGACGCGGTGATCGACCGGCCCAAGGGGTATTTCCCGGTACCGGCGATCCGGCACCTCGAGGGACCGTTCCTCGACCGGGTGCGCGACGCCGTGACCGACCCGGTGGCCAAGGCCCGCGGGCTGGTCCGCGGGGACTGGCTGGACGCGATGCTGGCCGACCCGAACACCCGGCGCACGAATCTGGGATCGAACGCGTTGTGGCAGGTGGCACTGCTCGAGCTGTGGCTGCAGGAGAGGGGGTTGTAACCATGGGGGTACGGGAGACGGTGGGCTTCACCGAACGCAGGCTGGCCCGCCTCGGTGGGTCTGATCTGTTCGCGACGGCGTACTCCGATCCGATCCCCTCACCCGACGGCGACCTGCTCGCCTGGATCTCCGATCGCGACGGCCGCCCGCAGGCGTTCGTGGCCGCGCTCCCCGCGGACGGCGGGCCGATCATCGAGCCCGAGCTCCCGCTGATGCCCGCCGACGCGGGTGACGTGCAGGCCGCGAGCTGGTCACCGGACGGCACCTGGATCGCCTGCCAGCTCGCCCCGTTCGGCGGGGAACGCACCAGCGTGCGGCTGGTCAGCCCGGACGGCACCGAGATCCGCGACATCGCACCGGGAGCGGCGGCGGTCACCCTCGGCGTGTGGTCGCCCGGCGGCCGTCAGCTGGGCGTGACGGTCTTCCCCGAAGGCGCGGGCGACGGCCAGGCCTGCCTGATCGACCTGCGCGACGGCACCTCCACCGTGCTGGCGGCCGGCCCGGCCGCCCGGGTCTGCGCGGTGAGCGGCGACGGGCGGCGGGCCGTGGTCCGGCTCGGGCGCCGGGGCGCCCGCCACCTCGAACTGGTGGACCTGTGGAGCGGGCGGCGCACCGAGCTGCTGCCCGGCGGCGAGGCCAACGTGGCCGACGCCCGCTTCGCCGTCACCGGCCGGCAGCTCTACGTGCACACCGACGCCGGCCGCGAGCGCCCGGCGCTGCTCGCCGTCACGCTGCGCGGCAGCGCCTCGGTGTCCAGCGTGTACACGATCGCCGAGCGCCCCGACGACGACCTCGATCTGGCCGCGCTCGACCCGACCGGCGTCCGCGCCGCGCTCGTCTGGAACGTCGAGGGCGCAGCGAGGTGGAGCTGCTCGACCTGCGCACCGGGATGCTCGACCCCGCTCGCGGCCGTGCCCGGCGCCGTCGTCAGCGGGCCCGCGTTCACCCGCGACGCCCAGGCGCTGCTGGCGGCGAGCGAGGGCCCGACGGTGCCGCCGCGGCTGAGCCGGATCGCGCTCGACGGACCCGCCGAGCCGACCGCGCTGCTGGCCGCGCCGGCCGGCCGACAGCGAGACGCTGGTGACCCCGACCCTGCACGAGTTCCGCGGCGAGGACGGGCTCACGCTGTCCGGTTGGTTGCACCGGCCCGCGCGGTGCGCTCGGCGCGCTGCCCACCCTGCTGTGGCTGCACGGCGGCCCCGAGGCCCAGGAGCGGCCGATCTACCAGCCGCTGTTCCAGGCGCTGGTCGCCGAGGGCGTCGCGGTGTTCGCGCCGAACGTGCGCGGCTCGGGCGGCTACGGGCGCACCTTCGCCGCAGCCGACGACATCGAGCGGCGGTTCGTCGCGATCACCGACGTGCGCGCCGCGGTCGACTTCCTGGTCGGCAACGGCCTCGCCGACAGCACCCGGATCGGGGTGTCCGGCCGGTCCTACGGCGGTTACCTGACGCTGATCGCGCTGGCCTGGTACCCGGAGCTGTTCGCGGTCGGGGTCGACATCTGCGGCATCTCCGACTTCGCGACGTTCTACGCCGAGACCGAGCCGTGGATCGCCGAGGCGGCCATCACCAAGTACGGCGACCCGGACGTCGACGCCGCGCTGCTGCGGGAACTGTCCCCGATCCACCGCGTGGACCGCATCACCGCACCGCTGCTGGTGGTGCACGGGGCGCACGACACGAACGTGCCGCTGGTGGAGGCGCAGCAGGTGGTGGACGCCCTGCGGGAGCGCGGGGCGGCGCCCGGCTTCCTGCTGTTCCCCGACGAGGGCCACGAGGTCAAGGGCACCGAGAACCGCTCGATGTTCGTGCGCGAGGTGGTGCGGTGGGTGACCGCCCAGCTGCTCGAACTGGACGTACAGACGGCCTAGTCGTGCGGCGTCGTGCGGCCCGGCAACTCACGCCCGGCTGAACGACTCCATCACCGTGCGGTTGTCGGGGCCGGTGGACATCACGAAGCGGTAGGGCTCGCTGCTGCTCCGCCCGTCCCTGCGGACGAACACCACCGTGGCCTCCGCCGTGTTGTCGCCCGTGCGCCGCAGGTTCTGCAGACTCACCGACTGCAGGCCGCCGTAGAAGCCGTCGAACCCGGCTCGCCCACCCGACGCCGCCTGCGCCTGCGCTCCGAGCAGCGCGAAGGCGGCCTCGGTGTTGCCGGGTAGCAGGGCGTAGTAGTTCTGCACGAACGCGACCGGGTCGGTCCCGGCCGCGGGCGGCGGGCTCGACGGAGTGGGGGTCGGGCTGGACGGCGGCGGCACCGGCGTCGTGCTGGCGACAGGAGCGGTGGTCGCCGGGGCCGTCGCGGGCAGGGCGGCGACGCTGGTGGCGGTGGGCGGGGCGGCCTGCGGGGCGCCGCCCGGGTCGGCCGATCCCCAGGTCGCCACCACGGCGATGATCCCCCCGACCAGCACCAGCAGCACCAGAGCGGCCGGCAGCAGCCGGCTGGCCACGAACCGTGACCGGCTCCGATCGCGGCCGGGCTCCCCCGAGCCTGCGGTGCTCGGCAGGTCGGAGACGGTGCCCGTGCCGCCGTCGGGGACGGGGGGCGCTCACAGGTGCCGCTGCGGCCAACGTCGGCTGCGCCTCCGGACCCCGAACGTCGATCAGCTTCTCCAACGCGTCCCGCGCCTCGATCGCGGTCGGTCGGTCGCCCGGCTCCGGGCTGAGCAGTCGCATGATCACCGGGGTGAGCCGGCCGGCCCGTTCCGGTGGCGTCACGGCCCCGGTGGCGACCCGGTGCAGCAACGCGTAGGCATTGTCGTCGAGCCCGAACGGGGGCTTGCCCTCGACGGCCGCGTACAGCGTGGCGCCCAGAGCGAAGATGTCCGAGGCGGCTGTCGGTTCCTGCCCGCGAGCCACCTCGGGCGCGAGGAACGCCGGCGTGCCGGCGATCAAGCCGGTGCGGGTGAGCTGCACCTCGTCGACCGCGCGGGAGACGCCGAAGTCGGTGAGCTTGACCAGCCCGTCGTCGGCGATGAGGACGTTGCCCGGCTTCACGTCGCGGTGCACCACTCCTGCGGAGTGCGCAGCGGCGAGCCCGTCGGCGACCTGACGGCCGATCGCGGCCACCTCGGCTATCGGCATCACGCCGCTGGTGGAGAGCACGCCGGCCAGTGACCGGGATGGCAGGTACTCCATCACCAGCCAAGGCCGGTCGTCGTGCACCACCACATCGAACATGCTGATCACGTGCGGGTGCCGCAGGCGGGCCCCGATCCGTCCCTCGCGCAGGATCCGTTGCCGGGATTCCTCCAGCGCGTCACCCCCGGCCGCGGTCGGCGGTTCCGCTGCGGACAGCAGCTCCTTGACCGCAACCGTACGGTTCAGCAACTCGTCCGTGGAACGCCACACCGCACCCATGGCTCCGGCGCCTATCCGCTCGTCCAAGCGGTAGCGGTCGCCGATGCGGGTGGTCAGTGGTTCGGAGGAGGGAGTCATCGACTCTCAGCGTAGCGACCTTGCCGCGCTGGGCCAGGCTTCGGTGGCCGGGGCCACCCTCATGGCCGACACCGACGAACGGGCTCGTACCACCGCGCTGATCGGCCTCTGATCAGCGCTGTCTCGACTTCACCTCCACGAATTCCTCGAGACCGAAGCGACCGAGCTCACGTCGCCGATCCCTCCTGGGAGGTGCCGCTCGGTGCCGCCACGAGGCCATCACAACACGGCCCACCGACAGAAACGGACCGCCCGACGGAATCGGAGGGGTCAGTACCGAATGTCAGGGGTGCGCCGAGCGCGAGTGACAGGCACCATTCCACTAGGGTCGCCGGCGCACCGGCCGAGAGGTGAGGTTCAGATGAGGATCGCGGACATCCTGCAGCACAAGAGTCGGGTCGTGCACTCCGTCCTGCCGTGGCTGACGGTCGGCGAGGTCGTCGAGCAGCTCGGCCGGTTCGGCATCGGCGCGGTGCTGGTCTGCGACGAGAAGGGCGGTGTGCGGGGCATCGTGTCCGAGCGCGACATCGTGCGTGCGCTGGGCCGGCACGGGACCGCACTGCTCACGATGCCGCTCACCGAGATCATGACCCAGCACGTGGAGACCTGCACCCCGGACGAGCTGGTCAACAGGGCGATGGCCCGGATGACGGCAGGCCGATACCGCCACCTTCCGGTGGTGGAGAACGGGGCGATCGTCGGCCTGGTCAGCATCGGCGACCTGGTGAAGAACCGCGTCCGCGAGATGGAGCTCGAGGTCGGCGTGCTGCGCGACCGCGCGATCGCCCATCTGTAGAGCCGCCGTGAGTGCGGAGCCGCGTGAGAACACGGCTCCGCACTCACGAGGGGTCAGTCGAACTCCGGGCCCTCCGTGCGGGTCCGCTTGAGCTCGAAGAAGTGCGGGTAGTTCGCGAGCAGGCGGGCGCCGTCGAAGGCCTTGCCGGCATCCTCACCACGCGGTATCCGGGACAGCACCGGCCCGAAGAAGGCCACGCCGTCGATGTGGATGGTCGGCGTGCCGACGTCCAGCCCGACGGGGTCCATCCCCCGGTGGTGGCTGGCCCGCAGCTCCTCGTCGTGGTCGGTGCTCGTTGCGGCCTCGGCCAGTGAGGGCGGCAGGTCGAGCTCGGCCAGCGCCTCCTTGATCACCACATCGAAGTCCTTGTTGCCCTGGTTGTGGATCCGGGTGCCGAGCGCGGTGTAGAGCGGCTCGAGGATCTGCGGGCCCTCCGACGCGGCCGCCGCGATCGCCACGCGCACCGGACCCCACGCGCGGCTCATCTTCTCGCGGTAGTCGTCCGAGATGTCGCGGTCCTCGTTCAACACGGCCAAGCTCATGACGTGCCAGTGGATCTCCACATCGCGGACCTCACGTACCTCCAGCATCCAGCGCGAGGTGATCCAGGCCCATGGGCACATGGGGTCGAACCAGAAGTCGACGCGGGCTGTCTCGGTGCTCGTCACTGCTTCTCCGATCGTGATCAGGCTTCGGCGGCGGCACTCTGCGGGTGCGACACGCTCCCGGGTGCAACCTGTGCTGAGACCTCGGTGTTCCCGGTACGGCCCATTCCCGAAGCGTCCGGCGGAGCGGACGTGATTGGATCAGCTCGATCGTGATGGCGAACAGCTGACGAACGGAGTGGCGAGAGCGCATGGCCCCGCCCAACCTGACCCGGACCGACGCCGCGCGGCGGGCCGCCCTGCTGGAGGTCGTCGACTACGTCGTCGAACTCGACCTCACCGACGGAGGCGGTAAGCCGGGCGATGCCACCTTCACCACCACGACCACCGTCCGCTTCCGGTGCTCCGATCCCGGCGCGGACAGCTGGATCGACCTGATCGCCGCCGAGATCGCCGTGGCTACGCTCAACGGCGAGCCGCTCGACGTCTCCGGCTACCGGGAGGACGACGGCATCCCGTTGCCCGCGCTGGCCGCGGACAACGAGCTCCGCGTCGAGGCCAGCGGCCGCTACATGAACACCGGTGAGGGGCTGCACCGGTTCGTCGACCCGGTGGACGGCGCGGTCTACCTCTACTCCCAGTTCGAGACGGCCGACGCCAAGCGCATGTTCGCCTGCTTCGACCAGCCCGACCTGAAGGCGCGCTACCAGCTGACCGTGACCGCTCCGGCCGACTGGAAGGTCGTCTCGAACGCCGCGGTCGAGGAGATCTCGGAGGGTCCCGGTGGCGCCGCCGTGCACCGGTTCGCCACCAGCGAGGTGTTCTCGACCTACCTGGTCGCGCTGGTCGCCGGCCCGTACGCCGACTGGCACGACGAGTACGTCGACGAGCAGGGCGCGATCCCGCTCGGCATCTACTGCCGCAGCTCGCTGGCCCCGCACATGGACTCCGAACGACTGTTCACCGAGACCAAGCAGGGTTTCGGTTTCTACCACCGCAACTTCGGCGTGCGCTACCCGTTCGGCAAGTACGACCAGCTGTTCGTCCCGGAGTTCAACGCGGGCGCCATGGAGAACGCGGGCGCGGTGACCTTCCTGGAGGACTACGTCTTCCGGTCGAGGGTGACCCGCTTCGTCTACGAGCGGCGCGCCGAGACCGTGCTGCACGAGATGGCCCACATGTGGTTCGGCGACCTGGTGACCATGCGCTGGTGGGACGACCTGTGGCTCAACGAGTCCTTCGCCACCTTCGCCAGCGTCCTGTGCCAGGCCGAGGCCACCGAGTACACCGAGGCGTGGACGACGTTCGCCAACGTGGAGAAGTCCTGGGCGTACCGGCAGGACCAGCTGCCGTCCACGCACCCGGTCGCGGCCGACATTCCGGACCTGCAGGCCGTGGAGGTCAACTTCGACGGCATCACCTACGCCAAGGGTGCCTCCGTCCTCAAGCAGCTGGTGGCCTACGTCGGGCTGGAGCCGTTCCTGGCCGGGCTGCGCAGCTACTTCACCCAGCACGCCTGGGGCAACGCGACCTTCGACGACCTGCTCGGCGCGCTGGAGAAGTCCTCCGAGCGCGACCTGTCGGACTGGGGTGCGCAATGGCTGCGCACCACCGGACTGAACCTGCTGCGCCCCTCGTTCGACGTCGACGACGAGGGTCGCTTCACCCGGTTCGACGTGGTGCAGGGCGGGGCGCGTCCCGGTGCCGGCGAGATGCGGACCCACCGGATCGCGGTCGGGCGTCTACGACGACGGGGACGAGCAGGCCGGCAACGGCAAGCTGATCCGCACGCAGCGGGTCGAGGTCGACGTCAGCGGCGAGCGCACCGAGCGTCCCGGAGCTGGTCGGAACACCGCGCGGCCAGCTCGTGCTGGTCAACGACGACGACCTGACCTACTGCGCGCTGCGGCTGGATCCCGGGTCGCTGGCGACCCTTGTCGACCGGATCGGGGACATCGCCGAGCCGCTGCCGCGCACGCTGTGCTGGTCGGCGGCCTGGGAGATGACCCGGGAGGCCGAGCTCAAGGCCCGCGACTTCACCACGCTGGTGGCAGGCGGCTTCGGCGCCGAGTCCGAGGTCGGTGTGGTGCAGCGCCTGCTGCTCCAGGTCCAGACCACCGTCATCTCCTACGCCGACGAGCAGTGGGCGGCGGAGCGCGGCTGGCCGTTGCTGGTCGATGCGCTGCGCTTCCGCTTGAGCACCGCACCCGCCGGCTCCGACGCGCAGCTCACGGTGGTGAACGCGCTGACCACCAGCGTGTTGCCGACGTCGGTGCTGGAGCAGATGCGCGGCTGGCTGCTCGACATATCGGTGCCCGACGGCCTCACGGTGGACACCGATCTGCGCTGGCGGCTGCTGCACGCGCTGGTCGCGCACGGCTTCGCGGGCGAGGCGGAGGTCGACGAGGAGCAGCAGCGCGATCCGACGTCGACCGGTCAGCGCCAGGCCGAGCGGGCCAGGGCGCTGGTGCCCACGGCGGAGGCGAAGGAACGCGCATGGCAGCGGGCCGTGTACGACGACGAGATCCCCAACGCCGTCCAGGAAGCGATCATCAGCGGGTTCAGCCACCCGGCCCAGCGCGAGCTGCTGGGCGGCTTCGTCGAGCGCTACTTCGACGTGGTCGCCGAGGTCTGGTCGCGGCGGACCAGTGAGCGGGCGCAGGCAGTGGTCGTGGGGCTGTTCCCGTCCTGGGCGGTGCGACAGGAAACGGTCGACGCCGCCGACGCCTGGCTGGCCGACGAGTCCCACCCGCCGGCGCTGCGCCGGTTGGTCTCCGAAGGCCGGGCCGGCATCGTCAGGGCGCTGGGGGCGCGCGAGTTCGATCGTTCGTAGACCCGCCTCGGACCGGTCCCGCGACGGCCCAGCGGGAGGTCCGACTCCGAGTTGTAGCTCTTAGTAGCTTCGGTAACACAGAACGCACATGGCCCGACGTTGTGGGGAAGGACGCACTCGTCGCGGAGGAGCCTGCGTGACCCGAACGATCTCGAGACCGTCGGAACGCAGGCCCGGCATCCCCGGCGCGGCAGCCCTGCTGCGCCGGATCGCCACCGACCCGGCCGCCCCGTTGATCGCGACCATCGTCGGCCCCGGCGGTACGGGCAAGAGCGCGACGCTCGATGCCGTGGCCCACGGGCTACCAGCAGGCGGGCATCGAGGTGCTGCGACCCGGTCCCTGCGAGCTGCCCACCGACGAGCCGGAGCCGGCGCATCCGGTGCTGATCGACGATGCGCACCGCCTCGACCCGCGGCAACTCGACTCGCTCCGTCGGCTCTGCGCCGGCGTTACGGCCCGGCTCGTGTTGGCCTACCGGCCGTGGCCACGGTCCGGCGTGCTGCGAGCGGTCACGACGGGCGGCTCGGCGCATCGGATCACGGTGGTGGTGAGCCATCTCGACCGTGCCGGCGTCACCGCCCGGATCTCGGCCCGGCTGGGCGGTCCTGCGCCCGACAGCCTGGTCGACCTGGTGCACGAGCAGTCCGGCGGCTTGCCGGCGCTGGTGGATCTGGTCACCCAGGCCCTGTGCGACGCCGGCCGGTACGACGTGGCCCGCCCGCAGGAGTTCCGCCGGCCCGACCGGGTGTCGGTGTCGACCGGCGCTGGCCGAGCGGATGCGGCACCACGTGGACGCGCTCGACCCGCTGGTCCAGTCCCTGCTCACGGCGATGGCGTTCGGGGCGCCCCTCGACGTGGACGTGCTGCGCGAGCTGCTCGCCGTCGATCCGGCGGCCGGCTCCGACGTCCTGATCGAGTCCGTCGAGGCGGCCGTGGCGACCGGGCTGCTCACCGAGACCGGTGCCCTGATCCCGATCATCCGCAGCCTCGTGCTGCGGATGACCCCGGTGTTGCGCGCTCGCGACCTGCAGCGTCGGCTGGCCGAGATCGAGCTCGATCGAGGAGGCTCGGTGCTGACCGCGGGCCGCAGGCTGCTCGGCACGGGCGTCGTCGGGGAGCGCGTGGCCACCGTGTTCGCGCGGCGCGGCGGCCGAGGCCGAGTCGCCGGCGCTGGCCGCCGAACTGCTGACCGCGGCCGTCGAGGCGGGCCTGCGCCCGCTGTCCGTGGCCGGACGCCGCGCCTACGCGTTCGCGCTGATCGGCGACCTCGATCGGGCCCTGCCGCTGGCCGATCAGGTGATCGCCGATCCCGACGGCGCCGAACCGCGTCCGACGCCGTGACCACGGCCGCCACCGTGCTGTCCCACCGCGGCCTGCTGGCCAGCAGTGCCGAGCTGCTCCGCTTCCTGCCGCCGGACCAGGCGCCGCTCGCCGTGCCGCCGCTGATCGGCACCGGTGCACTGGCCGACGCCCGCGCGGTGCTCGACGCGGGCCTGCGCGCGGACGGTCCGTCGACGCTGCTCGCCGGAGCTGCGGCACTGCTCGCCGGCGGTATACTGACCTCGGTCGTCGGCTCCGGCTCGGCGGCGCTCTCCCAGCTCGCCCGCGCAGCGGTGCTGCTCGAGCCGGTGGCGGCCAGCGACGCTGCTGCCCGACACCCCGGCCGCGCTCACCGCCATTGTCGCGATGCAGTGCGGCGAGTCGGCGGTGGCGGAGTCCACGTTGCGACGGGCGATCACCGGCCGGCACGGCGGCCGGTCGGCTCAGGTCCGGCATCGGCTGCTGCACGCCTGGGTCGCGATGGGCCGCGGCCGCCCGAGCCGCGCGCGCCGGCTGCTCGAGGCGGACGACACCCGGCTCGAACCCCGCGAGGAGCTGGTGGCCGCGGCGCTGGCCATCGGGCTGGCCCGCCGCGACAACGACAACGCCGCGCTGGCCACGGCCAGCACCCGGGCCCGCAGCGCGCTGATCGAGCATCCGGTCGACCTCTACTCGCTGCCGTACCTCGGCGAGTGCGCGGTGGCCGCGGCCCGGCTCGGCGACCGGGAATGGCTTGACCCGCACCTCGACGAGGCCGACGCCCTGCTGGCCGCGCTCGGCAATCCCCCACTGTGGACGGCCACGCTGCACTGGTACCGGATGCACGCGGCCGCGGCGGGCGAGGACGCCGGAGCTCGTGGCGCGCGGCAGCTGCCGCGCTGGCCGCGCACCGCCCCGACCGGCCGCTATCACGCCGCGCTCGCCGCGGCCGCCGAGTCGTGGAGCGCCGTGCTGTCCGGGGAGATCGATGCGGACGCCGTGCAGGCCGCAGCCCGCCGGCTGCACGGCGTCGGGCTCGGTCTGGGAGGCCGCGCACCTGGCCGGCCAGGCCGGACAGCGCGCCTCCGACCGCCGGACGGTGGTGGCGCTGCAGGCCTGCGCCCGCGCGCTGGCCGGGCCGACCGAGACGGCCGTGGCTGCCGAGCAGCCGGCGGCGGCCGGCGACGTCGCGATCGAGGACGACGCCGCGCCGCTGCGGACGGGGCGCCGGCGAGCCCGCCGTGGACGCGGCGGCGGTCCGGCGGCCGGCGACGCGCGATCCTGAGCGACCGCGAGCAGGAGATCGGCTCGCTCGTGCTGGCCGGGCTCACCTACAAGCAGATCGGCGAGCAGCTGTTCATCTCGGCCAAGACCGTCGAGCACCACGTGGCCCGGATGCGCGACCGGCTCGGGGTGAGCTCCCGCAACGACCTGTTCGGCCGGCTCCGCGCGCTGGTCTGAGGCCGGCGCGGTGCCGACGGCACGCGTCAGACCAGCGCCGAGTCCTTGCTGTGCCGGGATGTGCTCGGTGCCGCGCGCCGCGGACCGGCTGGCGGCGGGCAGCAGACGTGCGCGCCTGCGTGCGCAGCTGCTCGAGCCGCTCCAGCTCGGACTTGATCTCGACGAGCCGTTGCTTGCGATCGGCCGTGCTGCTCTCCACCGATCGCTCCGCCGCCTGCAGGGACTCCTTCAGCGAGCGGTTCATCTGCTCCGCGTAGCCCATGAAGTGGTCCCGCAGATCGCGCTGCACCTGCCGCAACATGTCCTTGGAGTCCTTGCCCACCTGGAACGTCGCGTCGTCGACGTAACGACGGATCGCCTTGGCGCGCCTCGGCCTGCCGGCGGGCGATCACCCGCTTGCGCTCGTCGCTGATCGCCCGGCCTCCCATCAGCAGGCCGGCGCCGACCGAGAACGGGTTGATCATCGACATGCCCGACGATCGTGCCGAGCAGGCCGAACATCAGCACGCCGCCGTAGCCGCCGCGCAGCGCCGGTCAGCGCCTTCTGGCCGATGGTCCACCGCTCGTCGTCGCGCAGGCTCATGCCGCGGACCGACGTCAGGCGCGTCGGAGGCACTCGGTGCGCAGCGCCGGCAGCGCCGCCTCGCGGTCCTCCGAGAAGTGCTCGGCCACCTGCTCGGCGAGCCACTGCGCCCGCTGCGTCGCCCACAGGAAGTTGGCCGACACCGCCGTCGCCACCTGCTGCTCGGCCCAGCACGCTGCAGCTGCTCCCAGATCTTGGTCGGGTCGCCGTTCCCGTCGATCTCCTCCTCGGCCAGCCGGACGATGTCCCGCATCCGGTCGCGCAGGTCGTGGTCGATGTCCGCGTTGAGGTCCACCACCCCGTCCTTGAGCGTCTGCTGCCAGCGCGCCGAACGCTCCTTCAGCGCGGCCGATCGGCTCTGCGACTCCGTCAGCTCGCCGATCAGCTCCTGGACCTGCTCCGGGTTGCGCTGCGCGCTCTGCTCGGAGCTCAGGCCGGCCACGATCTGACCGGTCACCGCGAGCACGTCGTTCACCGTCGACCGGCGGGCGAGCATGTCGGCCTGGCCGACCACCCGCTGCGCAGGAACCGCATCAGCTCCGGGAAGCCGGACTCGGCGTCGACCTCGGTACGGTCTTCCCCGACGAGGCTGCCAGCGCACGGCCGAGGACACCGGGAACATCGGGCACTCGATCCCGGCCTCCTCAGGTGGCCCTTGTCGATCTCCGCGATGCGCCGCCACTCCGGATAGAGGTCCACCTTGGTGAGCACACAGGCCACGTTGGGGCAGATCCGTGATGGCCTGCCGGAGGAACTCCAGCTCCGGCGCCGTGTACTCCTGGGATGCGTCCGACACCATCAGCACCGCGTCCGCCGACGGCAGCGCGGCCATCGTCGCGGCGCCGTGCACCGAGTTGAAGCCGCCGACCCCGGGGGTGTCGACGATCTCCAGGCCGACCGCCGAGGATGGCCCGCGGGATGCCGACCTCGACGTGGCTGAACCGCTCCCCGGGCGCCGACGCGGCGGCGACGTGGCGGGCGATATCGGTGATCGGGAGGTCGCGGTGCTCGACCCGCGACCGGTAGCCGGCGTCCGTGGCATCCGTGGCGCGCACCAGGGCCACCGACGGCTGCTCGGCGTGCCGCACGACGGTGGGCACCGAGGTGGCCACGTCGTCGTGCACCGGACAGACCAGCGCGTCCGACCAGGCAGTCGACCAGAAAACTCTTGCCCTGCTTGAACTGTCCGACCACCAGCACCCGGACCCGGTCGTCGAGCAGCCGGACCTTGGCCTGCTGCAGCCGCGCGTCGAGGTCGGGGCGTCGGTAGGGAGCGATCGTCGCGAGGGCGACGTCGAGGATCTCGATCGGCAGGATTTGCGACACTGCTTCTCCTTCGTCGGGAACCGGACCGCAGCGGCCCCGCCGCCCGCGCTGCGCGAGCGGGGAGAGCCGGTGAGCGTGCCACCCGACGTTCGAGAGTAGCCGAGCCAGTACTCAGAGTGCAGGCCGGTGCGGTGATCTCCGCACCCGGCTGCGGCCCAACGGCCGGCACGCAGCGACTCCGCCACCTCCTGATGGAGGCGGCGGAGTCGTTGAGTTGCTGATCCTGCATCCGGCAGATCCTCAACCGAACCGTCCGGTCGCGGCCGCCAGGCGCTGGATCTCAGGGGGCGAGCAGGTCCTCGACGTAGAGGATGAAGTCGTCGATGTCGACGTCCCCGTCGTCGTCCAGGTCCTCGAACAGGAGGTTTTCGC
Source organism: uncultured Actinomycetota bacterium (assembly GCA_963841985.1). Taxonomy (GTDB): domain Bacteria; phylum Actinomycetota; class Actinomycetes; order Mycobacteriales; family Pseudonocardiaceae; genus Pseudonocardia. The sequence continues at coordinate 32,200 of CAWJFD010000003.1, read as the reverse complement.
CGTCGCCGCCGTCGACACCGGGGATCTCGATGTCGCCGTCGGCGTCGCCGGCGTCGCCACCGGAACCGCCATCGGCGCCGTCGCCACCGAAGCCACCGTCACCGGCCCCGGCGATGCTCAACGCACCGTCGGCGTCCCCGTCGCCGCCCTCGCCACCGTCGCCGCCGTCGTCGAAGCCGAGGCCACCGTCGCCGCCGGAGCCACCGCCGGCCCCGGCGATACCGAAGTCGTCGTCGGCGTCCGCCTCGGCGTCGCCGCCGTCGCCACCGTCGCCACCGTCGACCCCGATGCCGCCGTTGCCGCCGATCCCGCCGAGCGCGCCGGCCCGAAGAAGCCCTCGGAGTCGGCGTCGCCGCCGTCGCCGCCGTCGCCGCCGTCACCCTCGTTGCTGTTGCCACCGTCGCCACCGAAGCCGCCGACGCCGAGCGCGACACCGAACTGGCTGAAGACGTCGGCCTCGCCACCGTCGCCACCGTCGCCGGCGTCGCCGAGATCGCTGTCGCCGCCGATGCCGCCGTCGCCACCGAAGCCGACCGCGAGGCCGTTCAGGGCTCACCGCTTCGGACGCGCCACCGTCGCCACCGTCGCCGCCGTCACCCTCGATGCTCTCGCCGCCCTCGCCGCCCTGGCCGCCGTCAGACTCCGCGTCCCCGTCGACGCTGAACGCGTAGCCCTCGCCGCCGATGCCGCCCTCGCCGCCGTCGCCCTCTTCGCTGAATCCGCCCTCGCCGCCGGTGCCGCCCTCCGACTCCGCATCCGAGACGCCGATCGCGATGCCCGCACCGCCGGTGCCACCGTCGCCGGCGTCCCCGGTCTCGCTGTCGCCACCGGCCGAGCCCTCGCCGCCGAAGGCCGCGGCCTCGTCGCCGATGCCGATGCCGTCGCCGCCGTCGCCGCCCCGGCCGCCGTCGCCGTTGACGCTGTCGCCGCCCTCGGCGCCGTTGCCGCCCTCGCCGAAGCCGTCGCCGACCTCTTGCCGTCGCTGCCGCCGAGGCCGGCGCCGAAGCCACCGTTCCCGCCGTCGCCGCCGTCGCCGTTCACCGTGCTACCGCCGACGCCGCCGTCACCACCGGTGCCGAAACCGTCGTCGCCGGCGTCCTCGCCGATACCCTCGGCGTCGCCGCCGTCGCCGCCGTCGCCACCGTCGCCGTTCACGGCCTCGCCGCCGTCGCCGCCGTCGCCACCCTCGGCGTCCTCGACCCCGGTGTGGTCGCCGCCGTCGCCGCCGTCGCCGCCGTCGCCGACGTAGCCGGCGTTGCCGCCGTCGCCGCCGTCGCCGGCCTCGGCGTCGCCGTCGGCGTCGGAGACGCCCGTCGCCGCCGTTGCCGCCGTTACCGAAGAAGCCGCCGTCGCCGCCGTCGCCGCCGTCCTCGTCGTCCTCGTCGCCGTCGGCGCCGTTGCCACCGTTGCCCAGGATCAGGGCCCCGTCGGTGCCGCTCTCGCCGGGCTCGTCGCCGTCCTCACCGTTGCCGACGAACCGCGCGGTCGCCTCCTCCGACGTCTCGTCCTCGTCGATGTCGTCGATCTCGTTGTCGATGTCCTCGCGCAGGTCGTCGTAGGCGGTGCGGTCAGCCATGGAGAAGTCCTCTCAGAGATCGGGAACGTGGTCGCGCCCAGCCGACTTCCGGCGGCGCATGCCCAAAGTTATGACCTGGCTACGCTCCGTCCATCGGGGAGCGGCCCTCGACCGTGCGACGGACCTTCGGGGGCTTGCCCCCGGCACCGCGCGGCCCGCTAGGGGTCATCACCGAACGGCAGGTCAGGCACGCTGAGTGATCACAGCCCGTCGGCGCCGCTGCGGCTACCGCGCAGCGCCGACGAGCATTCCCTCGCACGTACGGACGATCACGCGGCACGCATCGGCCGCGGCACGTGCCGTCATCGGGTTCTCGGCCAGGTCCTGCCAGCGACCGAGCGCCGCCAACGCGGCCGCCCGCACATCGTCCGGGCCGGCGTCGGGAGGCAGGGCCAGCCGGGTCCGCACGGCGGCGCCGCTCTCGCCGAGCAGCCGTTCGGCCTCGGCCACCACCGCCGCCGGAAGCGGGACCGCGCCGGAGCGCAGCGCGGCGAGCAGCCGCAGCTCGGCGAACTCGTGGGCACCGGAGAAGATCCGCTCGACCTCCCGCGCCAGTTCCGCGCCGCCCGGCCGCGGATCGGCGTGCAGCACGGCGTCCACCGCGAGCAGCGCCGACCGGGCCTTGAGCAGGTCGCGGCGCTCGGCGAACTGGTTGTGCAGCACGTGCTGCAGCTCGGTCAGCCCGGATCGGCCGAGCAACTCGGCGGCCAGCGCGGCCGGGCTGTCGATCCCCTGGCGCACCAGCGCGACGCTCAGCCGCACCCCGAACAGCCCGAACCGCAGCAGCAGGGCCCGCCGCACCTCCGGCGGCGAGCCACCCACCGCACCAGCCAGCCGGTCGTCGGACAGCGAACCGGTCGGCGGTGAACAACACGGTGGCGAGCTCGGTCGGCCGGGGCGCGGGCCAGCTCGCGCAGCGCGGTGAACTCGGTCTGGCCGCAGCGTGCGCGCGGTCTGCGCGAGCAGCCCCGCCACCGCGACGAAGTTCTGGCACAGCCCGCGCAATGCGGGCTCGCCGCGGTAGCGCTGCGCCACCGCGCCGCGCCGAGGCCATCGCGTCCAGCCGGCCGCCGCCGATCTCGTCGGCCCGCGAGATCACACCGATCGTGTTCACCGACGCCGCCCGGGCCACCCCCTGGTCGCGGAACGCCTCCAGGAACTCGGAGTCGGTGGCGTGCAGCTGGCGCATCAGGTAGACCACGGCGTCGGCCTCGGTCGGGGTGTCGTCCTCCGGGTTGCAGGAAGCGGACCGTGCGCCGCGACGTGTCGGTGGACAGCGACGCGGTGCCCGGGGTGTCGATCAGTGTGGCGATCCGCAGGCTCTGCGACGGCCAGTCGATCACCATCCGGTCCAGGTCGGCGGCCGCGTGCCCGTTCAGGTCGATCAGCAGCCGCCCGTCGCGGCGGTCGACCAGAGCGGGACGGGCGGGCCGGCCTTCGGATGCACCACGATCCGCGGGCTGTGCCCGTCCCGGTACCAGGTGACGACCTGGGTGCACTCCCCCGCGTCGGTGGCCGCGACCTGCTCCCCGACCAGGGCGTTGAGCAGCGTCGACTTGCCCGCCTTGACCTTGCCGGCGATCGCGATGCGCAGCGGTTCGTCCAGCCGCTCCAGCTGCCCGGGGAGCCAGCGGCCGGTCCGCAGGTCGTCCCGGTAGATCCGCAGCGCGGCCTGCAGTGCGTTGCGCGCCGCGTCGGTCAGACCCGTGGTCCGGATCGAACTGCTGGGGGCGCCGCTACCGGGTTCGTCACTGCCGGCCCGCCGGCGGCAGGTTGGCCGCGACCATCGGCACGCACCGCTGCAGCGTCGTGCAGGAGTCGGCGGTCGAGCGCGTCCATCGCCACCATCACCACCTGGGTCTCGGCGATCCCGACGTCGTACTGGCAGAACTCGCCGCGTCCGGTGAACGTCTCGAGCGCGGGATAGCCGGACACCCGAACCCGACGGGTGGTCGGCTCGCTGTTGTCGGCCAGCGTCTCCAGCCCACCGCCGTCGGTGAACAGGGTCAGCCCGAGGGCCGACGTCCCCGGCCCCGCGCCACTCGCAGCGAGGCCCCTCGCCGCCCGGCTGCCGTTCGCCGGGACCGGCCAGACCGAGCCCGCCGAGCTGCGCGTCGGTCAGCAGCCGGCACGGGTCGGCCTGCGCGGGCGTTGCGGGCCTGCTCGATCACGGGCACGGCCGGTATCCGGTCAGCCGGCGCCGCCGCACCCGGCGGCCAGCAGCGCGACGAGCGCGACATGCGCCAGCGACGACCGCACCCGCCAGCGCCATCCGAAAGCCCCCTCCCGCCGCACGTCTTCCGGACACCGTGCGCAATCTACCGCTCGCCAACAGTAACCATTCGGGGGCTAACGGCTCCCTCTCGCACCGCGATGGCGCTATGAGGCCGCGTCTGAACTCATCGATCTTCGACGTCACCGTGAGGTCATGCAATGCCGCAACCCTCCTACTGCGTAGGAATCGACCTGGGCACGACCTACTCGGCCGCGGCCGTGTGCCGCGACGGCGAGTCCAAGCCGGACACCCTGCCGCTGGGCGAGCGCTCGGCGGCGGTCGCGTCGATGGTCTACCTCGCGCCCGACGGCTCGATGCTGTGCGGTGAGGCGGCGCACCGCCGGGCGGTCACCGATCCGCGACGGGTGATGCGCGAGTTCAAGCGGCGCATCGGCGACGGCACGCCGCTCGTGGTGGGCGGCACCCCGGTGGCCGCCGAGGTCGTCGCGGCCCGGTTCGTCGCCTGGGTCCTGGAGCGGGTCGCCGAGCGCGAGGGCGGACCGGCCGCGCGGGTCGCGCTGACCCATCCGGCCGAGTGGGGCCCGCACAAGCGCGGCCGTCGTCGCGGCGCTGGGCGCTCAGGCGTGCCCGACGTGACGCTGCTGTCCGAGCCGGAAGCCGCGGCCATCGGCTACGCGAGCACCGAGCGGGTCGAGGTCGGCGGCACGGTGGCGGTCTACGACCTGGGCGGCGGCACGTTCGACGCCGCGGTGGTCCGCAAGCTGCCCGACGGCGGCTTCGAGCTGGTCGGGCAAGCCGGTGGGGATCGAGCATCTCGGCGGCGTCGACTTCGACGAGATCGTGTTCGACCACGTCGCGGGCCGTATCGGTGACGGCCTGGCAGCAGCTCGATCCCGGCCGACCCGGCCGTGCAGTCGGCGGTGGCCGGGCTGCGCCGGGAGTGCACCGCGGCCAAGGAAGCGCTGTCGGCCGACACCGAGGTGATGATCCCGGTGATGCTGCCGGGCCGGCACACCCAGGTCCGGTTGGGCCGTGCGGAGTTCGAGGAGCAGATCCGGCCGGCCCTCGCGGAGACGGTGGAGGCACTGCGTCGAGCGCTCGACGCCGCCGGCACCGGGCCGCGCGGACCTCGACGCGGTGCTGATGGTCGGCGGCTCCTCCCGCATCCCGCTGATCACCCAGCTGGTTTCGGCCGAGTTGGGACGCCCGGTGGCGGTCGACGCCGACCCGAAATCGGTGATCGCGACCGGCGCGGCGATCGCCGCCCGTGGGCTTCGGCGGCACGCCCGGTCGCGGCGGGACCCGCCGCAGCGCGGCGGGGCGCGGCCGGGCCGAGAGCAACGGGGCAGCCGATGCCGCAGCCCCCGTGCCGCAGCCCCCGTGCCGCAGCCCTCGATGACGCTCACGAAACCGGCCGCCCCGGCCCGCCGACGGCCCGACGGGAGCCGGTGCGCAGGCGACACGTTCACCGCGGCCGGCAGCCGGTTGGCCGGCATCGGGCCGCCACGCTGGCGCGGGGCTCGGCCTGGCCGCCTCCATCGTGGCGGGGATGACGCTCTTGTCCTTTCCGGGGCCGACGCGGCGCGAACCACCGCCGGCGGCCGACTGCTCGCCTCGGCGACTGGGCGGCCCCAGATCGGGGCAGCGCCTTGCCGGTGGTCGACGAATGGACCGGGTGAGGCGCCGGCCGAGACCACGGTCGCCGGGCCACGGCGCCCGGTGGTGCTGGCGGCGAAGGTGCGGCCGCGGGGCCGGATCGGCCCGGTCGCCGCCCCGGTCCCGACCGCGGCACCCGTCCCACCCCCGGCGACCGACGTCACCACGCCGGCCCGCACCTCGCGGAGTACGCCGCCGGCCCCCACACCGCAACCTCTCGGACCACGACGACATCCCCCCGGGTGTCCACCACGACCACCAGCCCGACCAGTTCCACGAGCACCACCGCGAGCACCACGACCGAACCGACAACGAGCGAACCGACAACCGAGCCGAACCGACAACGAGCGAACCGAACCCGAGCCCGTCCCCCTCTCCGAGGTAAGCCCGACCGGCGGCCCCGGGCGAACGGACGCCCGGTTCCCCGCGGCGCCGGATCATGGGCCTGGCGCTCCGCCGGGACGAGCCGCCGCCCCACCGCAGAGGACGATCGTGTTCACCGCGCACCGGACCCGCGGTATGGTCGAACCGGTGACCAGCGCGACAGTTCGACCCGGCCGCCGTGCCCGCGTCGCTGCGCCGCCCGGCCGCCGCGGCTCGCCGCCATCGCCGCCCTCGCGGTCACCGCGCTCGGCGTGCGCTACCAGGGCTGGCGCCTCCACCCGCACCGATCGAGTGCTGTGGTGGGCGGTGGAGACCTGGATCCCGGAGAAGGAGCAGCGGCTTCTGGCTCGTCCAGACCCTGGGGAACCCGCAGACGGTCATCGTGCTCGCCGGCCTGCTCGCCGGGTTCGCGCTGGCTCGCCGGCCGGCGCCGGCTCGCCCTGCTCGCCCTGCTCGGGCCCGGGCTCACCGGCCTCGCGACCACCGCGCTGCTCAAGCCGCTCTTCGACCGCACCTTGGGCGGGGAGCTGGCCTATCCGAGCGGGCACACCGCCGCGCTCACCGCCCTGGCCATCGTGGCCGCGCTGCTGCTGGTCAGCCTGCTCCGGCCGGCGGTGACGGCCACCGGGCCACTCGGTCGCGGTCAGCCGCGCTCGGCGCCGGGTTCGTGCCATGGCCGTCGCGCTGACCGCGCTGGCCTCCACTACCCCACCGACACGATCGGCGGGTTCGGCACGGCGGTGGCCGTCGTGCTGCCGCCGCCCTGCGCTGGACCGGCTGGCCGAGAGCCCGCGGCCGGCTCAGGCCGACCAGGCCGTACGCCCAGCGCAACGCACGACGCAGCGCGCCACCGTCGACTCGGCCGGTAGTCACACGCAGGCCACCGCACCGCAGATACCGCAGTCCCAGCCCGGCCGGTAGTGCTCGTGCGCGGACTTCGGCCGTGCCCGCACACGCACGGGTCGATCACCGGTCCCGGGCCGCCCTGCCGGCAGCACCGGATGATGTCGGCGCGCTCCGCGGCGGCCGTCCCGCGAGGTCCGGGAAGACCGGCAGCCCCTGGGCGGGCGTCAGTACCGACGAAGCCGGTGCTGCGGGGCCGGTCACGACGCGACTCCGCGCCACCAGACGCCCCGTTGCCGTGTCACCCATGAGGGGACCCTGCCTTCCGTCGTGGTAGCTCCCTGCGAGCTGGGCCACAGTCTAAGGTCGGTTCTTCGCCGATCTCGGAATCGCTCGGCCTGATGAACCTCGACATGCTGAGCGGCGCTGCGTAGCCGATTCGTACGCGTCTCGGTCACCGGCGGTGAGACCGATGCACCGGTCGCCGACGTGGTAGCCGGCGCCGGCGGGCCGGTCCGCCGGCCGTACGGTCGCCGCCCGCGGTCCCGGCCGCCGGCAGCGTCACCGTGGCCAGGCAGCCCCGCGGATCGCTCGACGCTGCGCAGGGCGAGGGTGCCGCCCTCGCGGGCGAGCAGCCGCTCGGCTGATGTGCAGGCCGAGCCCCGACCCGCCGGCCGACTCGTCGCGGACCCCGCGCTCCAGCACCGAACTCTCGATGCCGCCCGGCAGCCCAGGGCCCTCGTCCCGCACCTCCACACGATCATACCATCGCCCCGCCGGGCCCCGACGGTGACGGCCGCACCCGGGAGCGTGCCGATCGCAGTTGGCCAGCAGGTTGGTCACCACCTGGGCGAGCACCGCCGAGTGCCCGCGCGCCCGCAGGTCCGGCTCCACCCGCAGGCGCACCCGTCCACCCCGCGAGCGGCGCAGCGTCACCAGCCCGGACAGCACCGGCTCGACCGGGTAGTCGACGGCGGGATCGGCCGGCCCTCTTCGCCCGGTCCGCTTCGATCACGGGTCCGTCGAGGATCAGGTGCAGCCGTCCCAGCTCGGCCAGCACCGCGTGTTTGAGCGGCTCGTGATCGGCACCGTCGGCTCCGGCGTCGAGCAGGTGCGTGATCCCGGCCAGCCCGGCCAACCCGTTGCGCAGCTCGTGATCCCGTTCGGCGGCGAGCTCGCCGGCCCGCTCCATGTGCAACGCGGCAGCGGTCAGATCCTCCTGCTGCTGCCACTGCTCCTCCGCAGCTCCCGCAGCTCCCGCTGCACGCACTGGAAGAACCCAGCCAGCACGATCAACAGCCCGGCAACCGCAGGCCGGCGAAAGCCAGGTCGCCGCTCGCGGTGGGACCCGTCATGGCCACGCGGTACAGCTGCGCGGCGGCCAGCACGACCAGCCCGACCCCGAACCGCAGCCGGGACGCGTCGACCTTTCGGGCGCCGTCGACGACGAACGCGATCGCGGCAACCGTCCACCCGATGAGCACAATGGCGGTCGGCACGGGGCCCTCCACCATCCAGCGCATGAATGGGCCCGCCGGCAACCACGACGCCGCGACAGCGAGCACCCCGCCGACGCCCGTCAGCACCCAGCCTCCCCACGACCCGAGCCGCCGCGGTGGCCGGATGGACAGCACGATCAGCGCCAGCGCGGTGAGGTAGACGATCAGTCGCGACAGCCGCTCGGGCAGGTCGAGACCAGCGGAGGGCGCGACCGTCATCCAGGGCAGCACGATCACGCAGTAGAGGACGAGGGCGGCGGCGATCCAGGTCGGGCTACGGTCGCCGAGCAGCCGGGCAGCGACGCAGGGCGAGGATCGCCGCTGCGGCCCCGACCGCAGCCGCGGCCAGCGTCAGAAGCAGGTGCGCGGCGCCGACCGGCACGGCCGCCGACATCCATGCCGAGTCCAGAACCACCACCACCGCGATGCAGAGCACGGCCGCGGCGCATGTTTCGACGATGATCCGACGGCCCCGTCGAGCACCGTGGATCCGGTCGCACCCCGGATTTCGACACTGGCCCCCCAAGGTCACACCTCCGCGCAGGTCCCCCATCGCTGGAGTGCGATGGTAGACGCACAACGTGACCGGATGCTCACGCTCAGCCCCGAAAGGGCGCCTCTCAGCGCTCGGTGGCCCTCCTGTAGAGAGCAACGGCTTCGAGCTGTGAGCCGACCTCGAGTTTGGTCAGCACCGCGCGGATCTGTGTGCGGACCGTCGCGAGCGACACCACGAAGTGCGCGGCCACGGCCTGCGCGCGCTGACCCGCCGCGAGTTGGGCCAGCACCTCCCGCTCCCGCTGGGTGAGCCGATCGATCTTCGTCAGCAGCTCGTGGCGCTCGGCCGAGCGCACGCGGTGCAGCTCGACCAGCTGCCGGCGCCGCGGGGACGGCATGATCTCGCGGCCGGCCAGCAGGTCCTTGACCGCCCGCAGCAGCGACGGGAACGGCGCGCTCTTCGGGACCCACGCCGCCGCACCGGCGGCCAACGCGCCGCCGACGCGCGCGTGGTCGGCGGTGCCGGACAGGATCAGGACCTTCCAACCGGCCGCGGCGAGCGGTTCGACCAGACCCACCCCGTCGATGCGGCGGCCCGCCGCATCGCGGCCCAGATCGAGATCGAGGACGACCAGCCCGGGCGGCAGCGTGGCGGCGGCGGCGAGAACGGCGGTCGGGCTCCCGCGGTCCGCAATGCAGTGCGCGGCCAGCCCCTCGGACCGCAGTCCGAGCATGAGAGACGTCCCGACCAGCTCGTGATCATCCACGATGAGGACGGGCGGGCCAGCGAGCTCGGCTGGTCGCGGCGCAGGAGGTGGGGAAGCTGTCATCGTCCCGGTTGTCGGAGTCGGGTTACGTCTCTGCCCCAACGACTAGCACCGGGCGGGCGGTTCGGCCCGACCGGTTCGAGCGCCGACCGGGTGATTCACACGTCAACGAAACCGACCCACGGTCATGTGAAGGGGATCGAGGTCGCCCGTTCGTGGTTTCGGCACGCTCCGGCGCAGCACGGTCCGCAGGTGGGACCGGCTGCAGCCGCCGCGGTGACGTCGCAGGCGTCAGCGGGTGCGGCGGCGGCCTCCGGCCTGATCCGCCAGCATCCGCAGGCCACTGAGCAGCCCGCCGAAGAGGTCACCCTCCTTGAACGAGGCCACCATGCTCATCACCGCGAGCTTGGCGCCGCGGTCGGGCAGCCGCAGCCGGGCCTCGGGCCCGGTCAGCACCTCGACCACCCGCTGCTCGGGGCTGACCGCGACCAGCACGGCGTCGCTCGAACCGTCGAGCAGCCGTCGTGCAACTGCGCCACCCGCGACGGCGCGTCCGTGCCGAGATCGCCGACGTAGAGGCTGAAGCGCAACCCGGTCTCGCGACTCGCCAAGGTCAGCGCCTCGTCGAGCCGGGTCAGCTGCACCGGCGTGAACGGGTGCTCGTCGCCGGCGGGTTCGACGAAGTCCTCGGCCGCCGAAACCCGGCCCGACGGGGTGACGACGGCACCCACCGGCAGGTCGTCCTGGTCCGGCACGGCGACAGCGCCGTGTCCGTGCTCACCAGCTGCCACGGGCACCTCCTCGCTCGGCCCCGACCCGTGCCCCGGCCACCGCATGATCATCAGCGGCGGGCAGGTGCGCACCCTCGGGGTTGGCCGTCCAGAACAGTGGCTCGTACGGCCACGGCTGGCCGACCCGGTACCGCTGCCGGCGGGACAACTTCGGCCCCGCCACGAGCAACGCGATGAGCACGTACAGCCCGACACTCGGCACCACGAAGTAAAGGATCGTCTCCCATACGCTCACGATCAAGAACCTAGACCACGAAGGTCCCCCGTACGAGGCCCGCATGGACGTAACGCCGCGATCAGACGCCGCGAACCCTAGTCGAGAGCGCCATACGGAGAAGTCCGTCACGAGAGGTTCCATCCATGAAGGTCGTCCTGTTCTGCGGTGGCTACGGCATGCGCATGCGCGACGGGCAGTCCGACGTGCCCAAGCCCATGACCACTGTCGGTCCCCGGCCGCTGATCTGGCACGTGATGCGCTACTACGCCCACTTCGGGCACACCGACTTCGTGCTCTGCCTCGGCTACGGCGCACATCACGTCAAGGACTACTTCCTCAACTACGCCGAGACCGAGTCGAACGACTTCGTGATGCGCGGTGGCCAGGTGGAGCTGCTCGGATCCGACGTGCAGGACTGGACCATCACGTTCGTGCACACCGGTTTGGACTCTCCGATCGGCGAGCGCCTGCGCCGGGTGCGCCAGTACGTCGAGAACGAGGAGATCTTCCTCGCCAACTACGCCGACGTGCTCACCGACGTGCCGCTGAACGACATGCTCGACGAGTTCAAGGCCAGCGACGCCGTGGGCTCGCTGGTCGCCGTGCCGCCGCAGTCGGCTTTCCACTGCGTCGAGGTCGACGAGGAGGGGTCGCTCACCGCCATCCGGTCGCTGCAGCAGCTGCCGCTGTGGGAGAACGGCGGCTACTTCGCGCTGCGTCCGGAGATCTTCGACCACCTTCCCGAGAACGGCGACCTCATCGGCGACGCCTGCACCCCGCTGGCCGAGCAGGGCCGGATGCTGGCTTTCCGGCACCGTGGCTTCTGGCACCCGGCGGACACGGTCAAGGAGCGCACCGCACTGGAGGCGTACTACCGCTCCGGCAACTGCCCCTGGATGCTCTGGGAGACCAAGCAACAGCGCGACCCGCTGCAGTCGGCCATCGCCAGCATGAGCTCCACCGAGCACGAACGCTGATCACGGCGGCCGCCACGTCCGCGTGACCGCACACACCGCCGGGACACGGCACACAATGCCGGCGGGGTGTGCGGTGTCGCTGCGGTGTGTGCGGTGTGCCCGAACCGAGCTCCGAACCGCCCGAGCGAGCTCCGGCGCGCCGCGTCAGGCGTGAAGGCGGCGCGGCGCGGCGTGCAGCCGGTGCGACGGCGCCACCGGACGGCCCTCGAAGAGATCCTCGGGGCGGCCGGATCTCCAGCGCCTTGCGGTACGCGACGGTGGCTCCACGGGCCGCCTCGACCGTCAGCTCGACGTCGTCATCGGTGTGCGCGGCCGAGATGACATAGGACTGCCCGAGCACGCCGCGGCGGAGGATCTCCTGCAGGAAGAGTGTCCGCATGGCCTGGCTCGGGGCGCCGCTCGCATCCGTGGTGCGGAAGATCTGGCACGATGGCCGGCCGAGCACCGACAGCTCGGCCCCGATACCGGCCTCCGCCGCGACCGCGTTCACCCCGGCCGCGAGCGCGGCGCCCTGGCGCTCCATCGTCGCGATCGGATCGGTCTCGGCGTACGCCGCGCACCACCGCGCGGAACGCGGCCAGCGACACCGTCTCGGCGCCGTGGGTGCTGGACAGCAGGAAGACCCGCGGCCGGTCGGTGTTCAGCCCGCCGAGTTCCATCAACTCCCGGCGACCGGCGATGGCGGCGATCGGGAAGCCGTTGCCCATCGCCTTGCCCCAGGTCGAGAGATCCGGGATGACGCCGTAGACCGACTGCGCGCCGCCGGCCGCCCAGCGGAAGCCGGTGATCGTCTCATCGAAGACCAACACGGCACCGTGGCGGTCGCAGAGCTCGCGCACGCCTTCCAGGAAGCCGGGCTCCGGCTCGGCCAGCGCGCTCGCCGCCTCCAACATCACGCAGGCCACCTGGCCCTCGTGCTGCTCCAGCACGAGTGCGCAGCGACTCCAGATCGTTGTAGCCGAAGGACTTCACCAGCGATCGGACGGCGTCGGGGATGCCGGAGTTGATCGGCAGCGTGCCGACGAACCAGTCCTGGGCGCTGAAGTAGGGCTGGTCGTGACAGAGCACGATCAGGTCGCGCCCGGTGGCCGCTCGGGCCAGCCGCACGGCGGTGCTCGTCGCGTCGGAGGCGTTCTTGCCGAACTTCACCATGTCGGCGGTCGGCACCACGGCGAGGAAGTCCTCGGCCGCGGCGAGCTCGAGCTCGGTGGGCCGGCTGAAGGAGATGCCGTCGACCAGTACCTTGCGGACCGCCTCCAGCACCGGCTCGTAGGCGTGTCCGAGCGTGACGGCCCGCATGCCCATGCCGTACTCGACGAACTCGTTGCCGTCGACGTCCCACACCCGGGCTCCGTGCCCCCTGGTCAGCACCGGTGCCATGCCTTCCGGGTACTGGTCGGAGCCCTTGGCGAAGGTGTGCGCCCCACCGGGGACGAGCTGGTGCAGCCGGTCCTGGAGCTCGTTGGAGCGCTCGAAGGAAGTGGTGTTCAACCCGGAGTCCTCGTTTGCTGGATGTCGACGATGGGTCCAGCGTTGCACCCACGGATCGACTCGGCGGACTGTGGATGAGCGTTACACACCAACGCGTGACGCCGATCCGAGCTCCGGCCGGCCCGAGCCGACATCGACCCATCGGCCGCCACCGGCTTCCACTTCGGGCAGTGCCCGCCGCACCTCCGCCATGAGGTCGGAGACGAACAGCAGCACCAGGTCGGGGTGGGCGGCAACCAGATCGGAAGGCGAGAGCACCGGGATCGCCGTCCCCGGCATCCGGCAGCCCTGCTTGCCCGGCGAGGCGTCGGCAACGCCACGCAACACGTCCTCGCCGATCCCGGCCAGGTAGATCAACGACACGGCACGGGACGCAGCGCTGTAGCCGTAGAGAGCGTCCCCGGAAGCCACCGCGTCCTCGGCGAGACGGCGCATCGCCGTGATCGAGGAGTCGACCTGGGCCTGCAGGGTCGCGACCGCGGCCGGTTCGAGCACACCGACGGCGAGCTCGGCCTCGATGATCTTCTCCACCGACCCGTCCGACTCCCCGCCCCGGGTCGCGGCCAGCAGCACGGTGCCCCCGTAGAGCGGGAACCGGAAGGCGTGGGTGATCGTCAGACCGCGCTCGCCGAGCATCCGCGCCAGCACCGGAACCGAGTAGTAGGCGTAGTGCCCGAGCCGCACCGCGTTCCATTGCTGCTCCCGCAGAATGGCGGCGAGGCTGTGGAATCCGAACAGCAGAGTGCCGGCGGGAGTCATTCGAGCGATCAGCGCATCGAGCGCACGCGGCCTGGTCGGGGGCGTGCATCAGGCCGAAGGAGGCGTCGACCACGATGTCGGCCCGCTCGCCGTCCGCGGCCCACCGCAGGCCGAGCGCTTCCAGCTCGGCTCGCCAGGAACCACCGTGCGGAGTGGCTCCCTCGGCGACGGTCGATCCGGTCGGCAGCAGACCGACCGCGTCGGCGGCGAGCACCGCGTCGTGGCGTTGCCGGGTCAGCGCGGCTGGCTCGATGCCCTCCGGCTCGTCGGGCAGCTCGGCGTCGTCGGCCAGCTGGGCCAGCCCGCAATCGGCGCACAGCCACAGCCGCAGCGGGAAGACCGGGTCGGCGCTGGGGTCGTCGGCCAGCGGCGGGAAGTACTCGCATGCCGGCTGCAGGCCGAGATCGAGCACGATGGCGCCGTCCTCGGCTCGACAGAAGCGGCAGCGCAGCGCCGGCATAACATTTCCCCTCGACAGGCCGATACCTCGTGCATGCAGGTACGGACGATGTCGTTGCACGGGGTGATGTTGTTTCTCCCCACCCCCCATCACGACGACAGGGGGCTGTTCACCCGGACCTTCGACGCCGCCATCGCGCGCGAGCACGGGCTGGCTCCTGAGGAGTTCGTCCAGGACAGCCAGTCGCGTTCGCGGCTGGGCACGGTCCGCGGCATGCACCTTCGTGGCGGCCGCGGCGAGGCGAAGCTGGTGCGCTGCGCGCGCGGCGCGGTGTTCGACGTGCTGGTGGACGCGCGCCCGGACTCGCCGACGTTCGGCCAGAAGCTGTCGGTGACGCTGGACGACACGAGCTTCGCTCACCTCTACGTCCCGCCGGGCCTGCTGCACGGGTTCCAGGCCCTCACCGAGCAGTCCGACATCTGCTACCGGATCGACCGCGAGCACGCGCCGGGTGAGGACCTCTCGGTCCGCTACGACGACCCGGCGCTGGCCATCGAGTGGCCGCTGCCGGTGGCGGCGATCAGCGATCGGGACCTGGCCGCCGGGTCGTGGCCGGAGCTGCTCGCCCACCTCGGTGAGCCCGCGGCCCAGGGCCACTGATGCACCGTGCGCAATAGGCACTCCGTCGGGGTGCCGAGCCCTCGATGTGGATCATTCCCACCGCACGGCCCGCATCGCGAGCACCTTGTTGACCGGTACGAACGCCGCCAGCCGTACGAGCACAGCGATGGCCGACACAACGGCTGCCTGGCCAGCCCGAACTCGCTGGAAGGGGATGACGGAGGACGGAGGGGGTGAGCGCAGGATGAAGAAGGGGCGCGTGGCACGGGCCACGGCCCGCGACCTACTGCGCTGCCTCCGATGTTGCGCAAACCCCTCGGCTTCGCGGCTCTCGGGTGCGCCCTGCTGATGTTGCTGCTCGGTGTCCACTTCACCGGCTCCGATGGCGCCGGACCGTGGGACGCTTGGGCCAGCGCAGCCCTGCACAGCCACCTCCCGGATGCGCTGTCGATCGCCCTGGTGATCGACTTCAGCGGCGAGCCGCTCGGGGCGGCGGTGCTGGCCGGGCTCCTTGCCGTGGCCTGCCTACTGGCCCGCCGCTGGCGGCTCGCCGTCCTGGCCGTCACCGTCCAGGGTGTGGTCGGCGGGGCTACCCACCTGTTGAAGCCGGTCTTCGACCGGACGATCCACGACGGCGACCTGGCCTATCCGAGCGGGCACACAGCGGGCGCCACCGCGCTCGCGCTCGCGCTGGCCCTGCTCGTGGTCGACCTGCTGCGGGTCGGCCGACCGATCGCGCTGTTGCTCGTGTTCGGCGTGGTCACGGCGATCGGCACGACCGCAGCCCTGGCACAGATCTGGCTGGTCGCGCACTACGCCAGCGACACCATCGGCGGGTTCTGCCTGGCGCTCGCCGTCGTCCCGCCGCTTGCGCTGCTCATCGACCGAACCGGCGACCGTATCGTCGCCAACTGCCGACCGGCACCGGACCAGGTCTGCTGCGACCTCGGCCAGGTGGCAGGCGCCGACCGATGACCATCGCACTCCCGTCGGGCTGCGCGCCCCGATGACCGACACCACCCTGCGCGAAGCCGACAAAGAGAATACCGGGCCGCGACACCGCCGAGGGCGGCGGAACCTGCGCTCGGCCGCCCTCTCGCAGTCCGTGCGCTCCGCTGCCGGCCGGCTGAGCTGGGGCATCGCCGACCAGGCCGTCTCCAGCATCACGAACCTCATGGTGGGCATCGTCGTCGCGCGATCGCTGAGCATCGCGGAGTTCGGGATGTTCAGTCTCGCCTGGGTGACCTACGCGTGATCCTGAACCTCTCGCGCGGTCTCGCCACCGACCCGTTGGCGGTGCGGTTCAGCGGGGTTCAGGTCGATCGGTGGCGGGGCGCCGTCGGTCGCGCCGTCGGGCACCGCCCTGCTGATCGGCGTGGCCACCGGGGCGGTGAGCCTGCTGGCCGGCCTGGCGATCGGTGGCGCGGCCGGCTCCGCGTTCGTCGCACTCGGCTTGGTGCTGCCGGCGCTGCTGCTGCAGGACAGCTGGCGATTCGCGTTCTTCGCGGCCGGGCAGGGCCGCAAGGCGTTCAGCAACGACATGGTCTGGGCGCTGACCCTGGTTCCGGCGATGTTCGCTGGCGGCCGGCCACGGATCAGTGTTCGCCTTCTTGCTGGCGTGGGGGTTGTCCGCGACCGTCGCGGCGGTCTTCGGTTGCCTGCAGGCCCGGATGCTGCCCGGCCCGTCCGGCATCGGGACTGGATGCGCCAGCACCGTGACCTCGGGCTGCGGTACATGGTCGAGAACGTCAGCATCAGCAGCGCCGCCCAGCTGCGGATGTACGGACTGGGTGCGATCGCCGGACTCGCCGACGTCGGCGCGGTCCGCGGCGGCCAGCTCCTGCTCGGACCCTTCCTGGCTCTCCTGATGGGCATGAGCCTGGTCGCGGTCCCGGAAGCCGCGCGGGTGCTGCGCCGCGCCCCGCGACGGCTGACCGCACTTCTGCCTGCTGCTCGGCGGCGGCCAGGCCACCGCCGGGCTGCTGTGGGGGCTCGGCGCTGCTGATCCTGCTTCCCGGAGCGGCCGGGGTGTTCCTGCTCGGCGACGTCTGGGCACCGGCCGTCGGCTCTGATCCTGCCGACAACCGTCGGGGTGATGGGCGGGAGCCTGTCCGACGGGGCGCTCGCCGGCCTGCGGGCCCTGGGGGGCCGCTCGCGCAGCCTGCGCACCCAGCTGTTCGCCGCCACGGCGTATGTGAGCGGCGGCCTGATCGGCGCCGCGATCGACGGCGCCCACGGGTCGGCATGGGGGGTGGCGATCGCGACCTCTGATCAGCGCCGGGGTGGCGTGGTGGCACCTCCGCCGCGGGCTGCGCGAGCACCTCCAACCCGATCCAACGACCACGCCGCCGCCGGCCGACACACCGCAGCGCGGCCGACCACGAAGAAATGAGGCCACGATGAACGCCGTTCCCCGGCTGAGCATCGGCCTGCCCGTCTACAACGGGCAGGACTTCCTGTCCGCAGTCGCTCGACGCCCTGCTCGGCCAAAGCTACCCGGACTTCGAGCTGATCATCTCCGACAACGCCTCCACCGATGACACGGAGGAGATCTGCCGCCAGTACGCCGCCGCAGGACGCCCGCATCCGCTACCTCCGGCAGCCCGCGCAACATCGGCATCTCCGCAAACCACAACTTCGTGTTCGGCAGGCGCCGCGGGGAGCTGTTCAAGTGGGCCGTCGCACGACGATCTCTACGGCCGGGACCTGCTGGGGCGCTGCGTCCAGCTGCTGGACGAGCACCCCGAGGCGGTGCTCGTGCCACGCCTGGACCGGCGCTGATCGACGGCGAACGGCGACGATGTCATCGCTACGCGTACCCGACTGGACCGACTCGCCGCAGGTTGCCGGAGCGCTTCCGGAGCCTGCTGTTCACCGTCAGCGGCGACGACGACTACGGCGTGATGCGGATCGACGTCCTGCGCCGGTCCCGCCGCTGCGGCAGCTACTACCACGCGGACCGGCCGTTCGTCGCCGAGACTGGCCCTGTACGGACCGTTCCACCAGGTCCCCGAGTTGCTGTACTTCCGCCGCGACCGCCCGGACCGCGGCGGGCGGCAGCCGCACGATCCGCGCCAGCTGTTGCGCGAACATCGATCCGCGCCGCGCGAACCGCCTCCGGCACCCGACCGCCCGGCTGCTCGCCGAGTACCTGTGGGTTCTTCGGGGGGATCCGGCGCGCCCCGCTGCGACCGCCGACCGGCTCGCCTGCTACCGCCACCTGCCGAGCTGGCTGGCTCCGCCGACGCACCGAACCGGGTCCGGCGTCGGCGTGGCCGCGGAAGCGCCGCGCGCGATCCGCCACCGCGGGGTCGAAGCGGGAGCCGGTCTTGAGGTGCAGGCCGGAAGCGCCGCGCGGGTCGGCTTCTTCGGGTTCTCGGATCGGGCAACCTCGGCAACGACGGTTCGCTCGGAGGCCTGCTGGAATCCTCCTGAACGCCATCCGGATACCGCTCGGCTTCCTCGCGATGGGCCCGGATCGCTGAGCAACGCTATGGCAGCGCCGCCGACCCGCTGCACTGGTACGCGCGCATTACGGACGGCTCGGCCGGGTCCGTCGCCCATGCTCGAAGGTGGTGGGCAGGCTGCTCGACCCGTCCGCACGCTGGCCTGGGTCCGCCGCCTACGATGTCGTCATCGTGCCCGGGATGGGCGTGCTGGAGACGACGCTCCCGATGCGGCCGTGGGGATTTCCGTACGGCCTGTTCCGGCTCTGTGCTGTCGGCCCGGCTGGTCGGCACACCGGGTCGCGCTGGTGTGCGTCGGGGCCGACGTGATCACGAAGCGGGCCACCCGGTGGCTGATCGTCGCGCGGCGCCCGGCTCGCGCACTACCGCTCCTACCGCGACGAGCTCTCCCGGGACGCGATGCGGAAGATGGGCGTCGACGTCACCGCGCGACAGGTCTGCCCCGACCTCGCCTTCGCACTCGACGTCCCGTCGTGCGCCCGCCCGGCACCGGAGTCGTCGGCGTCGGCGTCATGGACTACCACGGCAACAACGACGATCGCGGGCGGGCGGCGGAGATCCATGCCGCCTATCTCGAGACGGTGAAGCGTCTCGTCAGCCTGCTGGTGGAGGAAGGTCGGGAGGTCCGGCTGTTCACCGGCGACAAAGCCGATGTGGAGGTCCTCGAGGCCGTGCTGGCCGCGGGGCGGGCTGGGCAGCGCGAGGGCGGGGCTCCGCTGGTGGTCGCCGAGCGGGTGAGCACGCTGGCGGACCTGATGCGGGTGATGGCCGGCGTCGACGTCGTCGTCGCGACCAGGTATCACAACGTGCTCAGCGCATTGAAGCTCGCCATCCCGACGCTGTCGATCAGCTATGCCCGCAAGAACGACGTCCTGATGGCCAACATGGGTATGGGAGCCTTCTGCGAGCCCGCGCGATCGATCGATTTCGAGCGGCTCATCGAGCTGTTCCGGAACCTCGAGAGCCGTCGTGAGGGGCTGGTCGAGACCATGAACGAACGGAATCGGACGAGCATGGACGCTGTCGACCGGCAGTTCGCAGCACTGTCGGAGCTGCTGCTGGCCGACACGGCGAGCGAGAAGCCGGCCTCGGCCGTCGCCAGCAGGCGATGACGCGGGCACTCCACCTTCCGCTGGTCATGTCGGTGAAGACCGCCCCACAACGAGAATGGAAGCCGGTTTCTCGTTCTCGCCGTATTGCCCGCTCGTCCGCCCTGCCCTGTTCCACACTGCCCGGGGTGAACGTGATGGATTGACGTTGTGCGACTGGAATCAACTCCGTGTAGTCGGACCGCACGGTTCCACGGCCTCCTCGCGTTGCTGTGCTCGCCCTCTGTAACATCGCCTTTGATGGAGACGACCTCCCCACTGAGCAATCGGTCACCAGCGACGAGGTGACGGCGTTGATCGGGTGCCACTCGAGCGGCGACAGGCGGACCGCGGAGTCACAGTGATGTGCACCGATGCAGAGACGAGGAACGATTTGCTGGCTGCTCGACGCCCGCGCCGAACGACCTACTGGATTCTCGCCGCCGTGCTGGGCGTTCTGGCCAGTGCGTGCCAGTCAACGCCGGAAGCCACCACCCCAGGACCGGAGACGGCGACCCTGGGCAGCGCCACCCCCGCGCCTGCGGTCCAGCCCGCGGCCGTCTGCGGCAACCAACCTCTCGGGCCGGAAGCCCCGCCACCCGGAGCCGTGGTCGTCAACCCCGACATCACCGGCGACCTGTCCGCCAAGACCGAGGCGAAGCCGGCGCGGACGACGTTCTGGCTGGCTCCCGGCGTCCACAGGCTGCTCGACGACGAGTTCTCCCAGGTCGTCCCGAAGGCCGGCAACGTTTACATCGGCGCGCCGGGAGCCGTGTTCGACGGCCGCGGGATCAACCGCTACGCCTTCACCCAGTACGCCGAGAACGTGACCATCCGCAGCCTCACGATCAAGGGTTCGACGCACCCAACGACGAGGGTGTGGTGAACCACGATTCCGCCGACGGCTGGATCATCGAGAACAACGTGATCGAGGAGAACCGCGGGGCCGCGATGATGGCAGGAGCGCACCAGCAGGTTCGCGGCAACTGCCTCCGGAACAACGGCCAGTACGCGATGAACGCCTACAAGCCCGCTGATGACATCGTCGGGCTGGTCGTCGAGAACAATGAGATCGTCGGCAACAACTCGGACGACACCGAGGCCAAGAATCCCGACTGCGGCTGCAGCGGCGGGATCAAGTTCTGGGCGGTCAACGGCGCCGACATCCGCAACAACTGGATCCACGACAACCGCGGCGTCGGCCTGTGGGCGGACACGAACAACAACGATTTCTTGATCGAGAACAACGTGATCGAGAACAACGACGGAGAGGCCCTCTTCTACGAGATCAGCTACAACATGATCTTCCGCGGCAACGTCGTCCGCAACAACACCATCGTCAAGGGCAAAGGTTTCGCGGAGGGACGCGACAACTTCCCGGTAGGAACCGTGTACCTCAGCGAGGCGGGCGGTGAACCGAGAGTCAAGGCCCGCACGGACAAGATCGAGATCTACGACAACCTCTTCGAGAACAACTGGGGAGGCGTCGTCGCGTGGGAGAACTCGGATCGGTTCTGCAACAGCATCGCCAACACCTCGACCGGCTACTGCACGCTCGTGGTCAAGGACCCCAAGAAGTGCTCGCCTCCCGGAATCTCGCGGGAGCCGCTCTACAGCGACTGCCGCTGGAAGACCCAGCGGGTGGAGGTTCGCAACAACAGGTTCATCGACAGCACGGACGTGGTCGGTTGCGAACCCGGCTACAGCGGCCGGATGGCCATCCTGGCCAACTACGGCACATCGCCCGACTGGTCGCCGTACATGGACGACGTGGTCCAGAAGGCGATCACCTACCGCCAGGATGTCCGTTGGCGGGACAACACCTATGTCGGTCCGTGGTCGTTCACCTTGAACAATGTCGACGTGGTCGTCGACGTCACACAGTGGCAGGCGGAGCCCAGCCAGCAGGATGTCGGGAGCACCTTCGACCCGGTCCGGCTGGTCAGGCATGCTGAGCAGCCGGACCCGCTGATCAGGTTTGCCTGATCAGCGGGCGTATGCGGATGCGCGAGACCCGGCGATCAGCCCCAGATGTCACGGTGCACGTTGAAGATGATCCGGGAGCCGAGCGGCTCGAGCTTGATGGGGAGCTCCTTCATGCCGGCCAGCGTTCGCGCACCGCCCGCTGATTCTCCACCGGGCAGGTGACCAGCAGGAAACCGCCGCCACCGGCACCGGTCACCTTGGCGCCCGATGCGCCGGCCGCCAGCGCCGCCTCGACGGCGTCGTCGATCTCCTTGTTCGACACGCCCGTGGCCAGCATCCGCTTGGCCTGCCAGCTCTTCGAGAGCGCCGTGCCCAGCGCGTCCACGTCGCCGCCGCGCAGTCCGCTCCGCCGCCTCGCCGGCCAGGTCCCGGAGCTGGTCGAGCTGCGGAATCCGGAGCACGATGTTCGCCGTCTGCTCGCCGAGGATCGTGTCGGCGCTGCGGGTGATGCCGGTGAAGAACAGCAGCAGCTCGGCCTGCAGCCGCCGGCGCATCGGCGGCGGCAGCGCAGATCCGTCCACGCCCACCCGGTCGCCGGGCCCGAAGTGGATGTCGCAGATCCCGCCGAAGGCGGCGACGTACTGGTCCTGCTTGCCGATCGGCTTGCGGCATCGGTCGATCTCGATCGCGCAGGCCCGCTCGGCGAGCTCCTCGGCCGACACCTGCTTGCCCTGGTAGGCGAACAGCGCGTGCAGCAGGCCGACGGTCACCGAGGACGACGAGCCGAGGCCCGATCCGGCCGACGGGATGTCGGCCAGCGTCGTGATCTCCACCCCGCCCCGCACCCCGGCCATGTGCATCGCTTCCCGCACCAGCTCGTGCTGCAGGTCCTCGACGCGAGAGACGATCTCCTTCTTCGAGTAGTTGACGTAGATGTCGTCGTCGAAGCGCTGCTTGACGATGACGTACACGTACTTGTCGATGGCGGCGTTCAGCACGCGGCCGCCGTGCTCGCGGTAGTAGGCGGGCAGGTCCGTGCCGCCACCGACGAGCCCGACGCGCAGCGGGGTCTGGGTGATGATCACGGCGCGCACCTCATTTGCCACTCGTCCCGGGCGCGCTCGAGCGCCGCCGGGGTACCGATGTCGATGAAGTAGCTGTCGCCGAGGTCGACGGCGCGCGCCCGACCGACGAGCGCGGGCAGCAGGTCGAAGCCGATGTCCTTCGGCGGCGGCCCGTCGATCAGGTCGAGCACGCTCGGGCTCGAAGGCGTACATGCCGGCGTTGGCCAGGTCGCTCCGCGGGTGCGGCCGGCTTCTCGACGAAACCGACGACCCGGCCGTCCTCGACCTCGACGATGCCGCACTCGGAGGGGCGCGGGGCCCGGAACAGCGACAGCGTCGCGATCGCGCGCCGCCGTCGCGGTGCGCGTCGATCAGCATCCCGCAGGTCGAAGTCGGTGAGGTTGTCGGCGTACGACCGCCAGGAACATGTCCTCGCCGGCCACGAAGTCGCGGTTGGCGCGCAACGTTCCGGCGCTGCCGAGCAGCACCGGCTCCTCGACCGAGTGCACCTCGGCGGGCCGCTGCGCGCCGCCATGTGGGCACGCACCACCGAGGCACAGGTGGTGCAGGTTGACCAGGACCTCGTCGACCCCCGCCCGGCCAGCGCGTCCAGCCAGATGTCGAGCAGCGGCCGGTCCGCCGATCTCGACCATGCACTTCGGCGTGCGTGTCGGTGATCGGGCGCAGCCGCGTGCCGAGCCCGGCGGCCAGCAGGAATGCCTTCATCGCGACCGCGCCGTCTGCCGGACCACGCCCGAGCGAGCGCATCTTGCGCGTCCGCCTCGGCGAGCACCTCGTCGAGACCCGGCATCCCCTCGAGCCACGCCGCGTACTCGGCCACGGAGTCCGCCGGGCGTGCGCCGCGGCGCCCAGCCGAGCTGCTGCAGCGCGTCGATGTCGGAGAAGATGTGCCGGGTGTCGCCGAACCGGTACTCGCCGCTGATCCGACCGGGCAGCGTCGGAGCCGTAGTGGCGGCGCACGATCTCCGCGAACTGCTGCGGTGGTGTATGCCGGTCCCGCCGCCGACGTTGAAGACCCGGCCCGCGGCCCGCTCGTCGGTCAGCACCAGCACGTTGGCGTCGACCACGTCGTGGATGTTGACGTAGTCGCGGATGGCCTGCCCGTCCTCGTACAGGGTCGGCGCGCCGCCCGAGCAGGTAGTGCAGGCAGAAGATCCGGCAGGCGCCCGGAGTAGGCGTTGTAGACCGACTGCCGCGGTCCCTGCACGATGCTGTAGCGGAGCGCGACCGTCGGGATCCCGTAGCGCCGCCGAGGTTGATCGCGACCATCTCCTCGGCGTGCTTGGACATCCCGTAGGCGTTCTGCGGGTTGGAGACCCGCTCCGGGCGTGCGCAGCATCTCCAGCGGCCCGCGCAGACCGGGCAGCGCAGGTCCCACTCGCGCCCGCTCCAGCGCCGCTCCGGCCGCATGTCCGGGGTCTGCTCGCCGTGCTCGGGGCAGCGGTAGAGGCCCTCCCCCATCGCCGACTGCGACGAGGCGACGACGACCCGGCCGAGATCCAGCCGCTCCGCGACGATGATCTCGTAGATCATCGCCGTCGAGGTGACGTTGACGTCGGTGAAGCGGGCGAAGTCGGGCAGGTAGTCCTGGTAGGCGGCGAAGTGGTAGACCGCGTCCACCCGGCGCAGCAGGTTGGCGACGCAGGTCCCGGTTGCGCACGTCGCCGACGAAGAGCTCGACGCCGGGCGTGAGGTAGCTCGGCTCGCCGTCTCGGTGCACCGGCGCGGTCAGCGCATCGAGCACCACCACGTCGTGGCCCAGCTCGACCAGCCGGTCGCAGGTGTGCGAGCCGATGAACCCGGCCCCGCCGGTGACGAGGATCCTCATCGGCCGGCCTCCTCGCGTCGCGCGCGTGGACCTCGCGGTACACCTCCAGGGTGCGCTCGGCGGTCGCCGCCCAGGTGAACTCGGCCGCCCGCACGGGCCCGCCCGCGCGCAGCCGCTCCCGGCCTCCGGCCCGCACGCCTCGACGATCGCGTCGGCGATCGACTCGGGGTCGTGCGGATCGGCGAGCAGGGCGGCACCGCCGGCGGTCTCCGGCATCGCGCTCATGTTCGACGTGACCACCGGGCAGCCGCAGGCCATGGCCTCCAGGATCGGCAGCCCGAAGGTCTCGTTGAACGACGGGTACACGAACACGTCCGCCGACCGGTAGAAGTGCACCGTCTCCTCCAGCGGCACGCCACCGACCCACACGACGTCCTTCGGCGATGCCCAGCTCGTCGGCCAGCGCGTGCAGCTCGGCGACGTACTCGGCTGTCGCGGCCGGGGCCGACGATCGACCAGCTGCCGGTCGCCGAGCTCGGACTTCGCCGCGGCGAAGGCCCGGAGCAGGCCGGCACAGTTCTTGTACGGCCACAGCGACGAGACGAACAGCACGAACGGCTTGCGTCGACGCCGTAGCGCGGGCTGACCTGTGCCACGGCCTCGTCCCGGTCCCCCGGCCGGAACAGCTCGTGGTCCACCGCCTCCGGGATGAGGTGCAGCTTCGCCGGGTCGACGTCCAGGTAGCTGCTCGACCTCCTGCCGCAGGCTCTCCGAGTTGATGATGATCGCGTCGGCGAGCCTTGCGCGGTGCGCGGGTAGCTCATCCGCCGATAGAGCCGCGCGGCCGGCGCGATCGCCGCCGGCGCGGTGTAGGCGTGCATGGTCTTGAAGTGGCACGACCAGCGACGGCGCCGGCTTGACGATCGGCGCCATCAGCGTGTTGAACACGTCGATCTTCGCCCGGCGGCAGCCGGATCGGCGAGTAAAGGTGCTCGCTGAGCGTCCGCAGCGGCTGCCGCTCGTTGGACCACGGGAACGTGATGTAGTGGACGCCCGGCCGTACCCCTCGTGCGCGGGCGCGACCTCGGGCTCACCAGGAGGTGGAACTCCTCGTCGTCGGTCAGCCGACTTGGCCATCTCCGGGATGACGCGGGTCCAGAACCAGTGGGCGCCTGAAGGGTTGGCCGGATCGTCGGTCAGCAGGTTGATCGCGACGCGCATGGTCCTCAGAAGACCTGTGCCGCGACGGCGTCGGGCTCATCCGCGACTGCCGGACGTACTGGGCCAGCAGATGCATGCATGACTTGGTGGGCATCCTCGATGATCCCGTAGTTGTCCGAGTCGACATGGATCGAGACCGTCCGCGACGCCGGCGCGCCGGGCCGCCGTCGAATCCGGTCAACGCGATGGTCTGCATCCCGTTCGCCTTAGCCCACTCGAGGGCCCGGACGATGTTCGGCGAACGGCCGGACGACGATACCGCGACGAGCACGTCACCGGGCCGGGCCGAGCGACTGCAGCTGGTACTCGAACACCAGCTCGTAGCCGAGGTCGTTGGCGATCGCACTGAACAGCTCGACGTTCGTGCTGAGGCTGAACACCCGGGTGCGTGAGCCTCGGTGCCGTTGCGGACACCCTTGACGTGGTCGCACTGCAGGTGGTTGGCGATGGAGGCTGAGCCGCCGTTGCCGCAGGCGAACACGGCCGCGTCGCGGCCATAGGCGGCGCTGAGGATTTCGGCGGCCGCGCGACCTGCGCGCAGATCGACGGAGGCCGAGCGCGCGGGCGAGCTCGGCGGCGTAGGCGGCGCCGAACTCGTCGGCGCTGTCGAACCTGTGCGCCGGGAACCGGTGCCGGGTGCTGCCCGGTCCGACGTCCGGCTCCGGTGTCGGCTTCCAGGATGTGCTCGACCGCCGCCGCGAGGTCCGGGAACGACGGCACGTCCGGGTCGGCCGGCCGGGGCGGCCGACGTACAGCGGGCGAGCCCCGACCGCCGCGCCAGCCCGATGTCGACGGCGCTGTCGCCGACCACCCACGACGCGGCCAGGTCGAGGTCGAGTGCCTGCGCCGCGGCCAGCGCCATCCCGGGCCCGGCTTGCGGTCGGAGCTGGCCCGGGCGAAGGCCTCGACGATGCCGTCGGGGTGGTAGGGGCAGAACAGCCACAGGTCGACGTGCGCGCCGTGGCGGGCCAGCTCGGCGATCATGTGCTTGTGCACCTGCTGCACGTCCTCGATGCCGTAGTAAGCCGCGGGCGACCCCGGCCTGGTTGGTGACCACGGCCACCGGGATGCCGGCCTGGTTGAGCGCGGCGATCGCCTCGATCGAGCCGTCGATGAACTCGACGCGGTCGACCGACCCGACGTACCCGCGATCGACGATGATCGTGCCGTCCCGGTCGAGAAGGACCCCTGCTTTGGCTCATGAACTATCACCCTTCGGATGAGGACGCGAGAATCTTGTTCCGCCCGTAGGAACCGGGCGACACCGATCGCAGAAATGGACTCGTTGCCGTCGCTTCGCTCCGTTACCCGCACCAGTCGGATCTCGACGAGCAGGCGGGTCACAGAGCAACGACGCCGCCACAGCCAGGGTGAGGAGATACGGCGAGGCATCGCCGAGTCCGACTTCTGTGTACGAGGCGATGATGCAATAGCTGATGAGGAACAGCGCGCATGCGCGCTGCGGCGACGGCGGTCGCAGGAGCGTGCCGCCGAGAAGAGCGACGAGCAGGGTCGCCACCACCGCGATGCCCGCAAGACCCTGCTCGTAGTAGATGGACAACCAGCTGCTGTCGATCGGGAGACCGGCATAGGACTTGTCGGTCAGACCGATGCCGAAGACAGATGTTCGCGCATCGTCCGCTCCTTGGCCAGCAGCAGATCCCAGACCTTGGCCCTCCCGGTGAGGCTCGACAGTTGCTCAGCGTCCTGACCGCGCAGGATGAAGGTCCGGATGGCAGATGCGAAGACCAGCGCCGCCGATGACACCACACCGACCGCGGTGGCGAGGAATCGCCTGACCCGTGCCGTGCTGGAGACGAGGCTGAGGCAGGCCAACAGGAGGGCCACGACGAGGGCGAGCAGTGCCGTTCGGGTGTGGCTGAGCAGCAGCAGGCCGAAGGCGGGCACCGCGATCACGGCGGCGCTGCGTCCGTCGATCCGGTGGGAGAGCCAGAGCAGGACAGCGAGCCCGGTGGCGACCGCGCAGTACAGGCCGACCTGGGGCGCTGTGATGGGCCACAGCACGCCGATCAGCCGGTCGCCGGGACCGGAGAAAGCCGATCCCGGGGCGATGATGACGCCCAGCAAAACGCTGAGCAGGACGACGCTCACGTGCCTTAGGTGGTAGCGAGCAAACCGCAGATCGCCCCGCCACCAACAGGAGATCAGCCACAACGTCGCGACGAACATGACCAGCCGCGAGCAACGGAGGAACGAGCCGAGACCCGCCTGCAGCGGAAGGCTGGAGACCACGCTGATCAGCGCCAGCAGGCTCAGCAGCAGGAGGTACGGGTTGGGGCGGACCCTGACGCGCGGGTTGAGCACGAGTGCCAGCCCGAATGCGACCGCCAGGGACCCCATCGTCACGACTTGCGCGACGCTTCGCGGGAAGGGGATGACCAGGTCGACCGCGCTGTAACCGAGGGCGTTCACCAGCAGGAGTGCCCACACCACAGCCACCGCTCGTGGCGTGGATGTCTCGGACGTCATGCCGGTACCGGGGATGCTCATGACGCCAACGGGTGCCTGGATCGGCACCGGCACGCCCGGCGGCGAGGCTGGCGTCGACCGCGAACGTGGCGCGGGCGGTGGCGGCCAGCGAGGGCAGGGAGATGGGCATCGGGCGGCCGGCGCGGACCGCGTCCAGGAACGCGTCGAGCTGCGCGTGCTGGCCCTTGTCCTTGCCCCGCGGGATGCGCGGCGTGCTCCAGCGGCTGCGTCCGCGCACCACCGAGACCCGTGCGAAGTCGTCGAGGCGCAGCACCTTGCCGTCGGCGAGCAGGTCCAGGGTCTCCTTCGGGAAGCCGGCGGCGCCCGACGCCGCGTAGGTGATCACCGCGGTGGAACCGTCCGGGTAGCGGAAGCTGGCCTGCAGATCGCCGCGGCCCGGTGTCGCGCAGGCGTAGACCGACTCGGGGTCGCCGTCCAGCAGCCAGCTGACGGTGTCGACGAAGTGCCCACCCTCGCCGACGAACCGGGAGCCCTCCTTCGGCCGGGCGTACCAGCTGCCGGCTCCAGCGGCCCGGCGTTCACGAGGTAGCGGACCTGGCCGGCCGCGACCCGGCGGCCCAGCCGCGCTTGGCCTCGCGCAGCAGCGGCGCGAAGCGGCGGTTGAAGCCGACCATCAGGCGGTCGTTGCCGCTCTCGCTCGACCGCGGCCAGCACGTCGGCCAGCTGCGCCTCGTTCAGCGCCAGCGGCTTCTCGACGAACACCGCCTTGCCGGCGCGCAGGGCGTCGCAGACCATCGCCGCGTGCGCGTTGTGGCGGGTGGCGATGAACACGGCGTCGATCGTCCGCGTCGGCGAGCAGGCCTCGAGGTCGGTCGAGCAGCGCTCGAAGCCGAACTTGCGCTGCGCGTTGGTCGCCGACAGCCCGGTGGCGGTCGCCACCTCGACCAGCCGTGACGTCAGCGCCGCTCGCGCAGGTGCGGCAGGAGCATGCTGGTGGCGTAGTTGCCGGCCCCGATCGACGCCGAGCCGCACGCGCCGGCCGGGTCGGCCGGGACCGGGCGGGCGGGGCGCGGGTCGGCGCGGACCGGTGCCCGGCCGGCGCTGGCGTCGACGGCGCGTCGGCGGCGTCCCCGGGTAGCCGAACAGCATGCCGACGCCGCCCTAGCTCGCCGTTCTGGAGCGCTCGTAGGTCGGCACCGCGTCGTCGAACGGGACGCACCTGCGACGACCAGCGGGTCGAGGTCGAGGCGGCCCTCGGCCACCAGGTCGAGGAAGCAGGCCATGTTGCGCCGCTCGGTCCAGCGGACGTAGCCGATCGGGTAGTCGACCCCGCCCTCCTCGTAGGTCGGGTCGTAGCGTCCCGGGCCGTACGAGCGCGAGAAGCGGACGTCCAGCTCCTTGTCGTAGTACTCGTTCCAGGGCAGGTCGAGGCGGCATCTTGCCGATGTCGACGACCCGGGCCCGGTCGCGGCCAGCTCGGCGGCGAGCTCGACCGGCTGGTTGGTGTCGCCGCCGGCGGCGAGGAAGATGTGGTCGGCGCCGGCGCCGCCGGTGAGCTCGGCGACGCGTCTCGAGCACGGGTCGCGGATGGCCGGGTCGGGCGGCGGCAGGCGGCCGCGCCGCCGCTCCGCCAGCCGGCACCGCGTCGGGCGACGGGTCCAGCCCGACCACGTTGACCCCGGCCGCCCGCAGGATCTGCACCAACGAGCTGCCCGACCAGGCCGAGCCCGATGACGCAGGCGGTCTCCCCAAGCCGCGCCTCGGACTGCCGGTAGCCCTGCATGGCGATGGCGCCGACCGTGGTGAACGCGGCGTGCTCGCCGGTCGACCCCGTCGGGCACGGGCACGCACAGGTTCGTCGGGACCCAGTTGCACTCGGCATGGAGGGCGTAGCTGTTGCCGGCGCAGGCGACCCGCTGCCCGACGGTGAGGTCCTCCACCCCGGCGCCGACCTCGACCACCTCGCCGCACAGCGAGTAGCCGAGCGGCGTGTAGGAGTCGAGCCGGTCGATGACCTTCCGGTAGGTGGCGCGCAGGCCCTGCTGGGCGACGCTCTGCATGACCTTCTTCACCTGGTCGGGCCGGGCCCGCGCCTTGCCGATCAGCGACAGCTTGCTCTCGGTGATCTTCATCATCTCGGTGCCGGTGGAGATGAGCGAGAACTGGGTGCGCACCAGCACGCCGCCGGGCCTGCCGGCGGGCACCGGGACCTCGAGCAGGGCCAGCTCGCCGGACTTGTAGTTCTGTGCGATCTGCTTCATCGGGCTCGACTCCTGCTGGCCGTCACCGAGACGGCTCGAGGGTCGCGCCGCGGACCAGTTCTCCAGGGTCAAGACGGCCAGAGGTGCTGCGCGCGGTCCTGCTGCGCCGGAGCATCGTCCGCGACCATCCGCTTGCGCTCGCGCTGCAGGAATCCCGACGTCACCAGCACGCCGTCGTCCACGACCTCTCCACCATGTCGACCAGGTCGCGGCCGGATCCAGGCCCGCAGCGGCGCGCTGAACAGCCCCTTGGGGCGGTACACGATCTCCTTGGGCAGGATCGACAGCGCGGCCTGCTTGAGCACCGCCTTGCGCTCGCCGGCCGACGATCTTGTCGCTGCCCGGGAATGGCGAACGCGGCCGCGGCCACCTCCTTGTCCACGAACGGGACGCGCACCTCGGTCGAGGCGGCCATGCTCGCCCGGTCGGTGTAGGCGAGGTTGAGCCCGGGGAGGAACAGC
Organism: uncultured Actinomycetota bacterium; assembly: GCA_963841985.1. Taxonomy (GTDB): domain Bacteria; phylum Actinomycetota; class Actinomycetes; order Mycobacteriales; family Pseudonocardiaceae; genus Pseudonocardia. Next base: position 1,760 of record CAWJFD010000003.1, on the reverse strand, counting down.
CGCGTGTCGGTGTAGCACATCCGGTTGACCTGGTCGTCGACCGGCCCCTCGGCGTAGACGGCGGCGTGCTCGTCGACCAGGTCGTCGACCGTCGGCCAGCAGATCGGGGTCGAGCAGCTCGTGCAGCTCGCCGCCGTCGTAGAGGGTGTAGCTGCGGCGGAACGCCGCCTCCTCGGGCAGGTCGGCGAAGGCGACGAAACGCTTGGCCCAGCGCACGGCGCGGTAGCCGCGGCGCGGCCGGCCACCGGCAGCCGATCCACCGCCGGCGTGCGACCGGCCGCGGCGCAGCGACGACGGGAAGCCGCCGGTAGCGCAGCGCCAGCAGGCCGGCGTAGTGCTTGCGGTAGCCGGCGAACAGCTCGTCGGCGCCCATGCCGGACAGCAGCACCTTGACGCCGGCCTCCCGGGCGGCCGTGCAGATCAGGTAGGCGTTGATGGCGGCCGCGTCGCCGATCGGCTCGTCGAGGGCGTGGACCATGCGCGGCAGCAGGTCGGCACGTCCGGGGCGATCTCGACCTCGTGCAGCTCGACGCCGAGCTGGCCGCGCCAGCTTGCGGGCGTAGCGCGAGGTCGTCCGGCATCGCCTCGAACTTGGCGTCCTCGGCGCGGAAGCAGATCGTGTAGCGGTCGATGTCCCGGTGCGTGGCGGGCGGCCAGCACGGTGAGCAGGCTGGAGTCCAGCCCGCCGGACAGGAAGGTGGCGATCGGCACGTCGGCCACCAGGTGCGCGGCGACCGAGTCCTCGAACACCGCGCGCAGCTCCTGGACGGCGACCTGCCGCGGCCGTCGCTCGGCCACCTCGGCGCGCGGGTCGAAGAACCGCCCCAGTCGCCGGCGGCCGTCCGGGCCGACCCGCAGCCAGCTGCCTGGCGGGAGCTTCTCGACTCCGCGGTAACGCGCAGTGGCTCTCGGGGACCCAGTAGTACAGCAGCGAGGCGACGATGGCGGCGTCGTCGATCGGCAGCCGGTCGCCGAGCAGCGGCCGCAGCGCCTTCAGCTCCGAGGCGAAGACCACGCCGCCGTCGCCGCGGCGCGTACGAACAGCGGCTTGATGCCGAAGCTGGTCACGGGCCAGCATGAGCTCGCCGGTGCGCTCGTCGAACATCGCGAAGGCGAACATGCCGCGCAGCCGGCGGCAGGCTGGCCGGTGCCCCAGCGGCGCCACGCCTCCAGCAGCACCTCGGTGTCCGACGTCCCGCGGAACCGCACGCCGGCGGCCTGCAGCTCGGTGCGCAGCTCGGGCGAGTTGTACAGCTCGCCGTTGTAGGTCAGCGCGAGCCCGTCGATCACCATCGGCTGGGCGCCGGTCTCGGACAGGTCGACGATCGAGAGCCGGCGATGGCCCAGGTGCACCTCGCCGGGACCGGCTCGGTGGTCGTAGCGGCCGGACGCGTCCGGCCCGCGGTGGGCGACGGCCGCGGTGAGCCGGTCGGTGATCGGACCCCCATCCGGCCAGAGGTAGGTGCCGGCGATGCCACACATGGAAGCTCCTCAGCCGCGGGTCAGGCGATCGTGAACGCCTACGAAGGAGGCGATCTGGTGGCGCCAGGCGAGGACGTCCTCGACCCGGCGGCGGCCGGCGGCACCCATCTGCTTGCGCTGGACCTCGTCGTCGAGCAGGGCGAGCACCAGATCCGCGTACTCGTCCACTCGCCCCGGCGTGGCGTAGACAGCTGCGTCGGCGGCCGAGACCCGGGTCTCGACCAGGTCGAACGCGACCACGGGTAGCTCGTAGGCCATGTATTCCATGGTCTTGTTCA
>CAWJFD010000002.1:0-69560 GCA_963841985.1 uncultured Actinomycetota bacterium | reverse complement strand
CGCCTGCCTGACCACCAATCCGCGGCGGACCTCGGTGGCCGATGTCGCGACCATGTTCACCGCGGCGCTGTAGTGCGCCGGCGAGGTGGTGACGGCGGCGCTCCGGCGGAAGGCCGCCCGGCCGTTCCCGCCCGCACCGGGTCGGCCGGTCGCTCGTGACCACCGCCCAGTGGCCACCGCGGCGCACGCCACCGAGCCGCGTCCGGCCCGACATCGAAGCGCTGCTCGGCCTGCGCTCCGGCAAGCCGCACTACTACCCCGAATACCGCATCTCGGCCGAACGTCTGCACCGCGTGATCCACGCGCTGGACCGCATCTCGGCGGCGCTCGTCCACACCTCCGAGGGCTCCGAGGCGCTCGTCCGAGCCGTCGTCGAGGCGGTGGCGGATCACCTGTCGGCGGAGTGTGTGGTGTTCGCGCTGGTCGACGGCGAGTTGCCGGACGCCGCTCCCCGGCACCTGGTGCGCGGCCCCGACGGGACCGAGGCTGCCGGCCCGGACGACGTGCCGCCCGCGGTGTGGCAGCACCTGTTGCAGGTCCGCCGCGGCGCGGACAACGACGTGCACGACGACACCTCGGTCCGCCAGCACCTGCACGTCCCGATCCGACTGGACGGCCGGGTGGTCGGCTCCGTGATCGCCTGGACTCCCCCGGAGCGGCAGGTCGACGACACCGACCACTCGGTGCTGCGGATACTGGCCGGGCAGACCGCGGCCGCCCTGCAGAACTGCGCGCTGCTCGACCACTCCGCCCGACTCCACGCTCGCACCACCCGCCAGGCCGACGCCCTCAAGGCGCGCAACGACGAGCTGCTGCACACCCAGGCCGAGCTGGGCGCCGCCCGGCAGCGCGAGGTGCTGGACAACGAGCGGCATCGGATCGCCCGGGAGCTGCACGACAGCGTCACCCAGTACGCGGTGTCCGCCGGGATGCACATCGAGCTGGTCCGCTCCGAGATCGGCGACGATCGGTTGCGGGCCCAGCTCGGCACGGCGAAGGACCTCACCCGCCGCGCCGTCGAGCAGCTCCGCTCCGCGATCTACGCGCTGAGCAACGGCGACGGCTGCGGCGCCGACGAGGACCTGCCGGCGATGTTGCGCCGGCTCTCCGGCGTGCACATGCCCGACGAGCTGCGGGTCGAGGTGCGGATCGGCGGCAAGCCGGTGGCACTGCCCACCGAGTGCGAGCAGTCGCTGGTCCGGATCGCGGGTGAGGCGCTGTTCAACACCGCGGTGCACGCGGAGGCGGGCCGGGCGGTGGTGCGGCTCGCGTACCGCTGCGACGGGATCCGGCTGACGATCTCCGACGACGGCGCCGGACGGCCGGAGGAGGTCCGCCGCAGCCTCCGCGCGGCCACCATGGCCACCCCGTCCGGCGAACATCGTGGCCTGGTGAACATGCAGGCCAGGGCGCGTGAGCTGGGCGGATCGCTGACCTTCCGGCGCGCTCGGCTGGGCGGCCTGCAGGTGCAGGTCGACATCCCCGTCCCCGGCGCCCCCTCATGAAGCTGCCCTTGCTGCCGCTGCCCCTCGTGACGCTGCCCCTCGTGACGCTGCCCCTCGTGCCGCTGCCCCTCGTGCCGCTGCCCCCTGACGCTGCCCCTCACGACGCCGCCCCTCACGACGCCGCCCCTCACGACGCCGCCCCTCACGACGCCGCCCCCACGCCACCGGCGGCCCGCCCGAACAGCACTTTCGGGCGAACCTGGTGCGCGAAAGTGCCGTTCGCGCACGCCGCGGGGGGCCGGGCCGCGCCGGCTCGGAGCGGGGGTGGGACGGTGAGTGCCCCGGCGCGCGGGCGACCGATGCCCACCCGGATCGTGCTCGTCGACGATCATTCGATCATGCGGCAGGGGCTGCGTGCGGTGCTGGAACGCGAGGACGACCTGCGCGTGGTCGGCGAGGCGGGCACGCCGGCCGACGCCGTCGCCGCGGTCGCGGCCTCGCGCCCGCACGTGGTGCTGCTCGACCTCAAGCTGACCGCGGGCCCCCAGACCGACGGCCTCGACGTCTGCCGGCGGCTGTGCGCGGCGCACCCGGGGATCGGGGTGCTGGTGCTCACCACGTTCGCCGAGGACCGGCTCGTAGTCGAATCGGTGCAGGCGGGGGCACGCGGCTACGTGGTGAAGGACGTGGACACCACCGAGCTGGTGCGGGCCATCCGGGCCGTGTCCCGCGGGGAGAGCGCGTTCGACGCCCGCAGCGCGTCGGCCATGGTGCGCTCGCTGTCCGGCGGCGGCGTGCCGGAACGGGAACGGCTCACCGAGCGCGAGCTGGACGTGCTGCGGCTGCTCGCGCGCGGCTTGTCGAACCGGGCCATCGGCGGCGAGCTGTACATCTCGGAGACCACGGTGAAGTTTCACGTCGGCAACCTCATGCGCAAGCTGATGGTGTCGCGGCGGGCGGAAGCCGTCTACGCCGCGACGAAGCTCGGCCTGCTCTAGACCGGCGAACTGGCTACGCTCCGCACACATGCGCTTCTACGCGGAACGACCCGGACGCCTGGCGCGGCAGATCCTCTCCGACGTGCTGGTCCTCGCCTGGGTGGCGCTCTGCGTCCAGGTCGCCCGCGCGTCCTACAACGTGGTGCTCCGGCTGCAGGACCCGGGGCTGGGGTTGGTCAGGGCCGGCGACCAGATGCGCACCGCCTTCGACGAGGCGGCCGCGACCGCCGGCCGGATACCCCTGATCGGGGATACGCTGGCCAGCGCGCTCGGCTCCGGCAGCGAGGCGGGTGCCTCGCTGGCCGCGTCCGGTCAGGGGCAGGTGGAGACGATCGCCACGATGGCCGCCGGGACCGCCGCATCGGTGGTGCTCGTCGGAGCGGCGCCGGTGGTGTTCGTCTGGTTGCTCTTCCGGATCCGCTACGCCCGCCGCGCGCGCTCGGCGGTGATCATCCGCCGGGACGACACCGATCTCCTCGCGCTGCGTGCGCTGGCCCACCTGCCCGTGCGCCAACTGCTGACCGCCGCGCCCGACCCGGCCGCGGCCTGGCGCCACGGCGACCGGGCCACGGTGCACCGGCTGGCCGAGCTGGAGCTGCGCTCGCTGGGCCTGTGGGCACCGTCGGTGCCACCGGACTGATCCCCGGCCGGGACGGTTGATCGCCGTTTCGGGGCGGTTCCGGCCGTATGTGACCGCTCCGGCCCCGAAACGGTGATCGAGAAGTCGCCGCGCATGGCACCGTAGCGCCATGCCGCTGTTCTCCTTCGAGGGTGTCTCGCCGACCGTGCACCCGGACGCGTTCATCGCCTCGACGGCGACGCTCGTGGGCGATGTGCGCGTCGAAGCACACGCCTCGATCTGGTACAACGCCGTGCTGCGAGCCGACTTCGGACCGATCATCGTGCGCGCCGGCGCCAACGTGCAGGACGGTTGCGTGGTGCACGGCGGCGACGACCCGGTCACCGAGATCGGGGCCGGCGCGACCATCGGCCACCTCTGCGTCGTGCACGGGTGCGTCATCGGGCCCGAAGCCCTGATCGGGAACGGCGCGACCATCCAGGACGGCGCCCGGATCGGGTCGCGCGTGCTCGTGGGCGCAGGCGCCACCGTCGCGCCGAACACGGTCGTGCCCGACGAGCAGCTCGTTCTCGGCACTGTGGCCTCGGTGAAGGGCCCGCTCACCGCGTCGGCGCGACGTTGGGTGGCCGGCAACCCGGCGCTCTACGAGGGACTGGCCCGCCGACATCGCACGGGCGTCACCCTTGTCGAGCGAACGGACTGACGCCTCGCCGAGCGAACGGACCCTCGGCGGAGCCAACGGACTGACTGACCCTCGGCGGAGCCAACGGACTGACCCTCGGCGGAGCCAACGACTGACCCCTCGGCGGAGCCAACGGACTGACCCATCGGCGGAGCCAACAGACTGACGCCCCGTCGAGCGAACGGACCTCGGCGAGCCAACGGACTGACCCTTAGTCGAACGGATTGACCCCGCGGCGAGCCAACGGACTGACCTCTCGGCGAGCCAGCGGGCTGACCATCGGCGAGCCATCGGCGTGATTGCGCGCAGTCGGCCCAGATCTCGTCCCCGACGCCCCGTTCGACCCAACTTCGGACCCACTGCTTGCGTGCTACACACATTATGAATATGGTTGTGTCATGCAACATTCGCCGACGCTCTCCCCGCCTCCCCCGACCGGAGCCGTCCGTCCGAACGCGGACGAGCAGGCCGTCGACGATCTCGGCGAAGCGGTGCTCTCGCTGCTGCGTGCTTACCGCTGCCTGAACCGGCGCGGCACCGAGAACACCCGCGCCGGCCTGGCCGCGCTGGAGATGACCACCCTGATCGGCGAGGGCGAGCACCGCCTGAACGAGCTCGCCGAGCTGCGCGGCGTCGACCAGTCGGTGATCAGCCGTCAGATCGTCGACCTGCAGTCCCAAGGCCTGGTCTGCCGGCGGCCAGACCCGCTCGACCGCCGAGCCAGCCTGGTCCGGCTGACCCCAAACGGGCTGCTACTGCTCGATCACGCCCGCTCGCTGCGCCGGAGCTGGCTGCGCGATGCGCTGGGCCGCACTCCCGCCGCCGACGTGCGCACCACCGCCGACCTGGTCGGCGCGCTGACCGCCGAGCTGGAGGCACACGCCGCCGAGATCGGCCCACCGCCGGCGTTGAGACAGCGGCGCTGAAGCAGCAGTCAGCTCCCGTTCCACGAATCCGAGAACCGAAAGGCACGACCGCACCCATGAGTACCGCCACCGCACCGGAGCCGATGCTGCCGCTCGTCGCGGCGCCCGCCCTCCCCGAGCGTAGCCACGGCGAGATCCTCACCGCGCTGAGCGGGCTGTTGCTCGCGATGTTCGTGGCCATCCTGTCCAGCACCATCGTGTCGAACGCGCTGCCGACGATCATCTCCGATCTGCACGGCTCGCAGACCGGCTACACCTGGGTGGTCACCGCGACCCTGCTCACCACGACGGTCACCACCCCGATCTGGGGCAAGCTGTCCGACCTGCTGAGCAAGAAGCTGCTGGTCCAGATCGCAATCACGATCTTCATCGTCGGCTCGATCGGCGCCGGGTTGGCCGGCTCCATCGAGACCCTGATCGGCTGGCGGGCGGTGCAGGGCATCGGCGCCGGTGGACTCCAGGCGCTCGCCCAGGTGATCATCGCCGTGCTGATCCCGCCCCGCGAGCGCGGCCGCTACTCCGGGTACATGGGCGCGGTCCTGGCCGCCGCGACCGTCTCCGGCCCGCTGGCCGGCGGTCTGCTCGTCGACACGCCGGCACTCGGCTGGCGCTGGTGCTTCTTCGTCGGCGTGCCGGTCGGACTGATCGCGCTGGTGGTGCTCCAGCGCACCTTGGCGATCCCGACGGCCCCGCGCGCGGGCCGGCTGCAACTCGACTTCCTCGGCGCGGCCCTGATCACCGGCGGGGTGTCCGCCCTGCTCATATGGGTGTCGTTGGCCGGCTCCGCGTTCGCGTGGAGCTCCAGCACGTCGTTGATCCTGGGCGGACTCGGGCTGGCGGCACTGATCGCCGCGATCGTGGTGGAGCTGCGGGTGCCGGAGCCGATGGTGCCGATGTCGCTGTTCCGCGAGCGCACCGTGGTGCTGGCGGTGGTGGCGAGCCTGGTCGTGGGGGTGGTCATGTTCGGCGGATCGGTGTTCCTCGGTCAGTACTTCCAGACCGCCCGCGGTTTCGAACCCACCGTCGCCGGGCTGCTCACGCTGCCGCTGATCGCCGGCCTGCTGGTCGCGTCGACCGTGTCCGGGCAGCTGATCAGCCGCTACGGGAGCTGGAAGCCGTTCCTCGTGACCGGCGCCGTGCTGATCACCGGCGGGCTGGCGCTTCTCGCGACCATCGACCACACAACGCCGGTCCTCGAGATCAGCGGGTTCCTGGTGGTACTCGGCCTCGGTGTCGGCATGTCCATGCAGAACCTGGTGCTGGCCGTGCAGAACACGGTCGACCTGCGCAACATGGGCGCCGCGAGCTCCCTGGTCTCGTTCCTGCGCTCGCTCGGCGGCACCATCGGGGTGACGGTGCTCGGAGTGGTGCTCAGCAGCCGGGTGACCGATCTGCTCGGCGCCTCGGCCGCCGGCCTCTCCGACCTGGCCACGCTGCCTGCGGCCGAGGCAGCGGCGCTGCGGGCGGCGTACGGCGACGGCATCGGCCTGGTGTTCGGGATCGCGGCGATCGCCTCGCTGATCTCGCTGGTCGCCGTCCTCCTGATCAAGGAAGTCCCGCTCCGCACGACAGTCGACCGCGAGCCCGCCCCCACCCCGATCTCCGCCGCCGCATAGGCGGTCGCGGCCCGACGGTAGCCCTCGGACCTGCGCGAACGGCACTCTCGCACGAACCTGGTGAGCGAAAGTGCCGTTCGCGCAACGACGTTCCGGCCGCGGGTGGGAGTGAGGCGGAGTCAGAGGCGGAAGCGAGCCGGGACCGGATGCCGGACGCGTCGAGTCCGGGTCCGGTCAGGCGTCGGGGTCGGGGTCGGGGGAGCTGGCTTTGGCCCAGTAACGGCGCGGGATTCGACCGGCTCCGTGCGCGGCCCGACCCGCCTGCACCGCGAGCCGCATCGCATGCGCCATCAGCTCCGGATCACCGGCCCGGGTGACCGCCGTGGCCAGCAGCACGGCGTCACAGCCCAGCTCCATCGCCAGCGCGGCCTCGGAAGCGGTGCCGATCCCGGCGTCCAGCACGACCGGCACGCCCGCCGCCTCGACGATCATCGCGATGTTGTGCGGGTTGCGGATGCCCAGCCCGGTTCCGATCGGGGAGCCAAGCGGCATCACCGCCGCGCAGCCCACCTGTTCGAGCTTGCGGGCCAGCACCGGGTCGTCGTTGGTGTAGGGCAGGACCGTGAACCCGTCGTCGACGAGCTGCTCGGCCGCGTCCAGCAGCTCGATCGGGTCGGGCAGCAGCGTGCGCTCGTCGGCCACCACTTCCAGCTTGACCAGGTCGGTCTGCAGCGCCTCGCGGGCGAGCCGGGCAGTGAGCACAGCCTCGGCCGCACTCCGACAACCCGCGGTGTTGGGCAGGATCTCGATCTCCAGCCGTCGCAACAGGTCGAGCACCCCGGTGCCGGTGGCGGCGTCGACCCGGCGCATGGCGACCGTGGTCAGAGCGGTGCCCGACGCCACCAGCGCGCGTTCGAGGATCTCCAGGTTCGCCGCCCCGCCGGTGCCCATGATCAATCGTGAACCGATCTTGTGGCCGGCCACCACCAGGGCATCCGTGATCATCTCGTCCATGCTCATCCTCCCTGCACCGCCGTCAGCACTTCGATCCGCGCACCGGCGGCCAGCTCGGTGTCGGCCCAAGCCGCCCGCGGCACGACCTCCCCGTTCACCGCCACCGCGACCCCGGTCCGTGGCACGCGCAGCTCGTCGAGCGCATCCGACACGCGGGCGCCGTCCACGAGCTCGCGCGACGACCCGTTGATCCACACCTGCACGGACTACCTCCTTGCCGGTTGAGCCGGTTGAGCCGGTCGAGCCGGTTGAGCCGGTTGAGCCGGTCGAGCGACGAAGCGCCGCGGATCGGCCACCCGCACCGGATCCGGCAGTGGGTCCCCGTCGAGCAGCTGTCAGCACCGCGTCGGCGGTGATCGGCGCGAGCAGCATCCCGTTACGGTGGTGCCCGGTGGCGACGAGCAGCCCTTCCGGTCCCGACGCCCCGATCAACGGGAGGTTGTCCGGGCTGCCGGGCCGCAACCCGGCCGCGCTCTCCACCAGCGCGTACTCCGCGATGCCCGGCAGCACCCGTTCGGCGTCGCGGAGCAGGTCACGCACGCCGCCGACGGTCACCTCGGTGTCGAAGCCGGTCTCCTGCTGGGTGGCCCCGACCACCAGCCCGCCGCCGTCGCGCGGCACCGCGTAGACCGGGCGCCCGTCGACCAGTGCCCGCACGGTGCGGCTCGGTGGCGGGAACGCGCCGGGTCGATGCGCCAGCCGCAGGATTTCGCCCTTGATCGGGCGGACCAGCCCCAGCAGCGCCGGGTGCAGGCCTGCGGAGTGCGCACCGGCGGCCACCAGCACGCTCTCGGTGCGCACCTCGCCGGTCCCGAGGCGGACCCCAGTGATCCGCTCGCCGTCGTCGAGCACGGCCAGCGCGGTGTCAGCCACGAACCGCACCCCGGCCCGTTCGCCCGCAATCCGCAACGCGGTGAGCAGCACACGGTTGTCGACGGCCAGGTCGTCGGGCACGGACAGCCCGCCCCGCACGTCCGGGCCGAGCGCCGGCTCCAGGCGGCGCAGTTCCCGGCCGGTCAGCCGGTCGACGGCGCGACCGAGTCGGCCGAGGTGCGTGGCGAGCGCGTCCAGCTCGGCCCGGTCACCCGCCCCGGTTGCCGCCACGACCGTGCCCTCGGTGCGCAAACCGGCAGGACGGCCGGCGGCCTCGGCCAGCTCGGCGGCGAACGAAGGCCACCGGCCCACCGCCGCGACGCCGAGTTCGAGCAGCTCCTCCTCGCCCGGCCAGGCTTCCGTGACCGGCGCCAGCATGCCGCCCGCCACCCACGACGCCCCGCTCGCCGGCGCCGGGTCGAACACCGTCACGGCATGCCCGGCGGCCGCGGCGCGCCAGGCGCAGGACATGCCGATCACGCCCGCTCCGACCACTACCAGCATCGCCACCCATTCGCTCCCTGCGCCGGCATGACCCGGATCAGGTTCGACGGTCGGGATCCGTGTCGATCCCCTCTCAGCCCGCTTCGTTCCGGGCTCCCGTGCGTCACCTACGGCTCACCCTACGCCCGGGTCGGCTCTCGCGTAGGGTCGGCGGCCGTGCCCGGACTGGACGGAACGGCGCTGCGCGACCGCCTCGACGACGCCCGCCTCTACCTCTGCACCGACGCCCGGCGCGCCCGCGGTGATCTCGCCGAGTTCGCCGACGCGGCACTGGCTGGCGGCGTCGACATCATCCAGCTGCGGGACAAGGGGGTGGACGGCGCGCTGGAGGCCCGCGCCGAGCTGGCCGCGTTGGAGGTGCTGGCCGCGGCCTGCGCCCGGCACGGCGCCCTGCTCGCCGTGAACGATCGTGCCGACGTCGCGCTGGCGGCAGGCGCCGACGTCCTGCACCTGGGCCAGGACGACCTGCCCGTCGAATGGGCCCGCACGATCGTCGGCGACGAGGTGATCATCGGACGGTCGTCGCACAGCGCCGACGAGACCGCGGTGGCCGCCGACGAGGCCGGCGTCGACTACTTCTGCGTCGGCCCGTGCTGGCCGACGCCGACCAAGCCCGGCCGCCCGGCGCCCGGGCTCGATCTGGTGCGCACGGTGGCGAGCCGGGAGCCGGCACGACCGTGGTTCGCGATCGGCGGCATCGACCACGACCGGCTCGACGAGGTGCTCGCCACCGGGGCCAACCGGATCGTCGTGGTGCGGGCGATCAGCGAAGCCGAGGACCCGAGAGCGGCCGCGGCCGAGCTGAAGGCACGGCTCTCCGCGTAGCCGCCATCCCGAGCGCGCGGATCAGCTCGTCGGTCGGGCGGCGGGACGGTGGCCGTCGGCACCGCGGAGGTCGACGCCGCCGGGGTCCCGCGAACTGCTGGACCTGGCGGACGAATCGACGGATGTCGACGTACTGGTCGTGGACGACGCGGACGTCGTCGGCGTGACACTCTCCGAGCTGGTGGCCGATGGGTCCGTGGTCGAGGTCAGCTCCGTTGTCGGCGTGACGTCCTCGGCAGGCGCCCGCTCGATCACCCGGCCGACCGAGGTACCGGTCTCGCCCTTGGTCAGCGTGGAGCCCTTCAGCAGCTCGAGCCCGGTCACCACCAGCAGGCCCAGCACGAAGACGATCACCGTGGCCCCGATCCAGCGACCCCAGGGTCGCGGCGCGGGCGGCTCGGGCGACACGCTGCCGGGCGGTCTGCCCACCGTGGTCGGCGCATCCGCGGAGCCCGCCCGCCGGGTCGGCGCATCCGCCGGGCCGACCTGCCGGGTCGGCGCATCCGCCGGGCCGACCTGCCGGGTCGGCGCATCCGCCGGGCCGACCTGCCGGGTCGGCGCATTTACCGATCCGGCAGGGTTGCCCGCGGCTGCACCGGTCCCGACGACCGGCGGCATCAGCGCGGTCGGGGCGTCGGCCGGTCCACCGACCGGGGGATCCGGCCCATCGGCATGGTCTCGGCGGCCGAAATCGCATCGGTGTCGGCGGCCGAAGCGGTGCCGCCGCGGGTCGCCGATTGGCGGCGCTTGCGGATCTGTGCGTTAAGGGTCTCTTTGGTGCGGTTCAACGAGTGCTCGTACAAGCCCGTGACTATCGTGCTCGCGATCGAGCCGACCGCGGCGCCGGTCACCGTGCCCATCGCGCCGAAGAAAGACCCGAGTACGGCGCTCGTCGCGGCAGCGCCCGCGCCGGCGAGCACCTTGTTGACCGTCAGATCGACTTTGGCCTTGGCGGCGGCCTGCTGCTCGGCACTTCCGGCATTGCCGGCGGACCCACTCCCGGCGGATCCGGGCAACGGCGGCCGAACAGGCGGCGAAGACCGGGGCGGGGTGGGACGGGACGGAGTGCGACGCTCGGGCATGGCTCCTGTTCACGTTCACGATCGACGAAGGTGGTCAGGCCCTTACAACGACCCCGGGCCACCGATCGCTCCACACAATCACCGTTGGTGAGGGTTCTCACCTTACTCCGGGGGATTTCCGCGACCAGCCGGGTGCAGCGGACCGCGGTGATCCGGCGGTAGCGCCGATCGGACCAACGGCCAGGCCGCCGCCACGCACAACGCCACCAGCGGCCAGGTCAGCAGCAGTCGCGCGACGCCCAGGGCGACCACCTCGTCGGCCAGGTACAGCGGCAGGAACACGACCAACCGCAGCACGTACTGCCCCACCCAGATCCAGCTCGCGCGCTGGTAGCCCCGGACCAGATCCGGGTCGCGGCGCCACCGGGTGCGCTGTCCGAGCGCCATCCCGACCAGCACCCCGAGCAGCGGCCACCTGATTGCGATGGACACCGCCCAGACCATCGCGCTGGCCGCGTTGGCCACGATCTGGACCAGGAAGAAGTCGACGGCCCGGCCGGTGTACAACGCGACCACCGCGGCCACGGCCACCCCGAGCAGCCCGAGGGCCACCGCCCGCGGCGGCCGGCCGCCCACCATCCGGATCACACCCAGCACCACGGCGGCCATGATCGCGGCGGCGCTGGCCCACGCCACCGAGGGGGACCAGTGCACCGCCTCGGCGACGGTCAGCCCGGCCACGAAGGCGATCACCGGGACGGTGGCATCGACGGCACCGCCACGGCCCCCGAGCAGCTGGCCGAGATTCGGCTCGGAACGCTGCTCGGGCGGGGCCATGAACCAAGGGTGCCCTATTGCCCACGATCGCTCAGCAGTGCTGGCGCACAGCACCCGTTGCCGGTGATAGTTGAGTGATCTCCACTGGCGTCGGGGTGAAGGTCGAGAGGTCCGAAAGGGGTGGCACGTGCGCACCTGGAACAGCTTCATCGCGATCGGGGATTCCTTCACCGAAGGGCTGGACGACTGGCGGCCCGACGGCACTCCACGCGGCTGGGCCGATCGCGTCGCCGAGCGCATCGCCGCGGAGCGCCCCGGCTTCCGGTACGCCAACCTCGCCGTGCGGGGCAAGCTGCTCGACCAGATCGTCGACGAGCAGGTCCCGGTGGCCGAACGGCTGCGGCCCGACCTGGTCACGTTCAGCGGCGGCGGCAACGACATCATCCGGTTCTCCTGCGATGCCGACGACCTGGCCCGACGCTTCGACGAGGCACTCGGGCGGATCAGCGCCACCGGCGCCCAGGTGGTGATCTTCACGGGCTTCGACCTCGGACGGATGCATCCGATCATCCGGCGCCTGCGCGGTCGGGTGGCCTGCTTCAACGAGCTCATGCGGGCCAGCGCCGAGCGGCACGGAAGCACGGTGGTCGACCTGTGGGGTATGGCCCCGCTGGCCGATCCCCGTTCCTGGGGACGCGACCGACTGCACCTGACCGCGGAGGGCCACCGGCGGGTGGCGCTGCGCGTGCTGGAGACGCTCGGCGAGCCGGTGGTCGACGACTGGCGGGCGCCGCTGCCGGCCGCCGATCCCGCGCCGTGGCGGGCCCGCCAGCAGGAGGATCTGCGGTGGATGCGCGACTTCGTGATGCCCTACCTGCGGACCCGGTTGCAGGGCCGGCAGATCGGCGACGGGCTCGCCCCGAAGCGCCCGGAGCTGCTGCCACTGGACGGCAGCGGGCAACCGGCGATCTGACCGGTTCAGCCGAGAAAGTTCTGGACCCGATGTCGATCCGGCCCGAGCCCGTTCGTGTAGGGCGTGACAGCCAGATCGAGGAGGAATCATGAAGCACTACCTGCTGAGCATCTACCAGCCCGACGGCCCGGCGCCCGCCCCGGCGTTCCTGGCGGAGGTGATGGAACGGGTCGGAAAGTTCGACGCCGAGTTGAAGGCCGCTGGCGCCTGGGTGTTCTCCGGCGGCCTGCACGAGGCGAGCACGTCCACGGTCGTCCGGCAGCACGACGGTGAGCTGCTCACGACCGACGGACCGTTCGTCGAGGGCAAGGAGCACGTCGGAGGCGTCATCGTGATCACGGCCGCCGATCTCGACGCCGCGCTCGAGTGGGCCCGGAAGGCGAGCGAGGCCACCACGTTGCCCATCGAGGTGCGACCCTTCCAAGGCCTGCACGAGGGCTGAGTTCCTCCGTGCCGAGCGTGCCCACCGCGGAGATCGAGCGGGTGTTCCGAGCGGAGTACGGCCGCGCGGTCGCGGTACTGGTCCGCGTCCTCGGCGACATCGGCCTCGCCGAGGAAGCGGTCCAGGACGCGTTCACCGCGGCCGTGCAGCGGTGGCCTGCCGCCGGGCTCCCACCCAGCCCGGCCGGCTGGATCATCACGACGGCGCGCAACCGGGCCCTCGACCGGATGCGTCGGGAGGCGACCCGCGCCGACCGGCACGCCGAGGCCGTGGCACTGCACGCCCAGGACGATCCGGTCGAGGAGGGTCCCGTGCACGACGACCGGCTGCGACTGATCTTCACCTGCTGCCATCCCGCACTCGCGCCGGCCGCCCGCGTCGCGTTGACGCTGCGCCTTCTGGGCGGGCTGACCACGGCCGAGATCGCTCGTGCCTTTCTGGTCCCGGAACCGACCATGGCGCAGCGGCTGGTCCGCGCCAAAGGCAAGATCCGCGACGCAGGTATCCCCTACCGCGTGCCGTACGACGCCGACCTTCCCGAGCGGTTGCGCGCCGTGCTCGCGGTCGTCTACCTGATCTTCAACGAGGGTTACACGGCCAGCTCGGGCGAGCAGCTGGTGCGCGCCGATCTGTGTCAAGAGGCGATCCGCCTCGGGCGTCTGCTGGCCGAGCTGATGCCGGACGAACCCGAGGTATCGGGGCTGCTCGGGCTGATGCTGTTGATCGAGTCCCGGCAGGCCAGCCGTACGTCGGCCGACGGCAGCCTGGTGCTGCTGGCCGACCAGGACCGGGGCCGCTGGGATCGTGAGCTCATCGTCGAAGGGCAGGACATCGTGCGCCGCTGCCTGCGGCGCAACCAACCTGGGCCCTACCAGATCCAGGCGGCGATCAACGCGGTGCACAGCGACGCACCCGACGCGAGCGCCACCGACTGGGGGCAGGTCCTGGCGCTCTACGACCAGTTGCTGGAGATCAGCCCGAGCCCGGTCGTGGCCCTGCATCCGGGCGGTTGCGGTGGCCGAGGTCGACGGGCCGGACGTGGCGCTGGCGCTGGTCGATCACCTCCATCTCGCCGGCCACCACCTGTTCCACGCCGTGCGGGCCGACCTGCTCCGGCGGCTGGGCCGGCGCGCCGAGGCGGCAGCGGCGTACGAGTCGGCGATCGCGGGCGCCGGGAACGCGGCGGAACGTGAGTTCCTTCGCCGAGCGCTGGAAACGCTCGGTGGCGACAGGTGCAGTTGTCGGCAGTAGATGTCGACCGGGAGTCGGTCGAGCCGGCGGCGGTCGAGTCATCGAGGAGCTCGCCGCGCATCGGCGCCGGTCGGCGGAAGTCGGGACGCCTGCGGATCGGCGCCGGCCGGAGGAGTCGATCGGCGCGGGGTCGGCCGGCGCCGGTCGGAGGAGTCGATCAGCGCCGGGTCGGCCGGCGCCGATCGCCGGCAACGAGTCAGCCGGAGCAATCACGCGGCCGTCGGGCCGGGAACCGATCAACCGGAGCACCGCACGGCCATCCAGCCGGAACCGATCAACCGATAGCGAAGCACCACACCGCCGTCCAGCCGGAACCGATCAACCGGAGCACCACACCGCCGTCGGACCGGAACCGATCAGCCGGGGCACCACAGGCGGTTCGACCAGGAACAAAGCCAGCAGAAGACGTTCGGCCGGAGACGCCGGCCGCGGTCGGCCGGCCGGTGAATTCACTCGGCCGGCCGGTGAATTCGGCCGATCGAGCCCTGGATCACGCTCCGGAACGGCGCGGGATCAGGCTGGCAGCGCGTCGCCCGGGAACCCGCGGCAGGGGTGCAGCTCGTAGCTGAAGACACCAGCCTGAACGCCGGGATCGTCGTCCATGATCGCAGCGGTCTCTTCCGGCCCGGTGCTGAAGATCCCCACTCCGGCGACAGCGCTACCGTCGACGACCGGGCAGACGACGGCCAGCTGCCCGTCGCGCCGGAGCTGGAAGTTCCGCCGACCGTGCTCCCAGACGATGGCGTCGGCGTCGGGCCGGTCACGCTGCGGACCGCTCCGCAGGATCACCAGCGTGTACTCGCGGGTGGTCGGCAACAACTGCCGCATCTCGTCGTCGGTGATCGTCATTGTCGCTGCTCCCTCGGTCGCCGGCGGCCGGAGGGCAGCCTGCCCCTGCCGCCCGTACCGAACCACGGCGGGGTGCCGTCGTCCAGGAGCGCCGGTCCGGCTCGGGGTGGTGTATCGAACGCGACGAGCGCACGGCGAGGCACGGTCGCTACCGCACAGGCGCCCCGTTCGGAACGATCAGGACCACGCCGTCAACGCCCCCTATTGATCGTCACGAACGTGACCTGACGCATGATCCAACCTGCACGAACACACGCTCACGTCGATCACCCGATCAACCCGCCGCCGCCCGGCAACTGATCGCCACGAACGTGACCTGACACATGATCCAACCTGCACGAACACACGCACACGTCGATCACCCGATCAACCCGCCGCCCGCCCGGCAACTGATCGCCGCATGCGCGCCACTGCACATGATCCAACCTGCATGAACGCACGCTGACAACGATCACCGACCACCCCCGGGCCGCCGACACGACGGCTGATCGCTACGACGGTGCCCGAGCACATGATCCGACCTGCACCAACGCACGTTCACCGCGATCAGCCGGCCAACGAGCGACCGACCGACCGGCCGGCCACGTTCGCACACGGCTCCGGGCGGGAGCGCTGCCGCCGCCACCTGACGATCAACTGCTGCTGGCGGCCATGCCGAGGTACCCGGCCACTCGCCCCACCGGTGATCGTTCCCGGTTTGACCAAGCACCCCGCTCCGCGCGGCGCTGAGGTGCACCGCTCAGCCTGATCACCGCGACCGGGCGCACACGCCGGCCGGACCTGCCCTGGACACACGTCCCCGGCGAAAACCACGCAGCCGGACCGCGACAGCCGGCCACCCCCGTCGAGGTTGCGTTCTCCCCCGCTGTGCTCGACAGTCCCGGGCGGGAGGAAGCATGAAGCTGATCGGAGTTCGCGACGGTATCCGGACAGTCGTGGGCCGGCTGTTCCCCGACGACACCGTGGCGGAGCTGGCGGAGGCGACCGAGTTCTACTCGGACCTCACCCACTGGATGGGCAAGGCCTCCGAAGCGACCACCGGCGCGCGGCCGATCGATTCGGTGGAGCAGGTACCCGCTGTGCCGCCGGCGGCGCGAGTGCTCTGCGTGGGGCTGAACTACCGGCTGCACGCCGAGGAGGCCGGGCTACCGATCCCCGAACATCCGGCGTTCTTCGGCCGCTGGACCGCGTCACTGGTGACGGGTGGGGTCCCGGTGCGCGTGCCGGTCGGTGAGCCCGGGCTGGACTGGGAGGTGGAGCTGGCCGCCGTGGTCGGAACGCCGATCACCCGGGCCGACGCCGACGAGGCGCTGGCCGGCGTGCTGGCCTACGCGGCGTTCAACGATCTCTCGGCCCGCGAGCACCAGATGCACTCCCGGCTGTGGACTGTCGGCAAGAACGCCGACCGCAGCGGCCCGATCTCGCCGCTGGTGACCGCCGACGAGGTCGGCGATCCCGGCTGCCGGCCTCCGCCTGCAGGCCCGGGTCAACGGCGAGGTCGTGCAGGACGGCAGCACCTCCGACATGATCTTCTCGGTCGGCGCGGTGCTGGCCTACCTCAGCGAGGTGATGACCCTCAATCCCGGCGACGTGATCGCCACCGGGACCCCGGCCGGCGTCGGTTTCAAGCGCACCCCGCCGCGCTACCTCACGCCCGGCGACACCGTCGAGGTCGAGGTCGAGAAGGTCGGTTCGGTCAGCACACCCGTCGTGGAGTAGGGCGTCACCCCTGGGTCGGGAGACCAGAACCGAGACCAACGAAGATCAGCTGTGCTCCAGCGCCCGAGACTCGGCCGGTGCAGTCCACACCGTCACGTCCGTGTTCGGCGGTCGCTGTGCCGACGGCAACGCCGGAAATCGCGCCGGTGGGACACTGCCTGACGTGCTGAAGGGGCAGAGCAGTCGCACCGCCGAGTATGTGGCGCTGTTTCGCGCGCTGGAGACACAGCGACCGGTTGAACGCCGGGTGTTCGCCGATCCGCTTGCCTCAGCGTTCCTGACCGGCACTGTGGCCGCCGTCGCGGCGCTGGCCCGGGTACCGGGGATCGGCGCCGTGGTGCCGTTGGCGATCGACCGGCGCGTACCGGGCCCGCGGCCGTCGGCGGTGGCGCGGACGAAGGTGCTCGACGAAGCGGTCGAAGCGGCCCTGGGTAACGGCACCGAGCAGCTGGTGATCCTCGGCGCCGGTTACGACAGCCGGGCCTACCGGCTCGCGGGCGCCTGTCGCATTCCGGTCTTCGAGGTCGACCATCCCGACACCCAGGTCGTCAAGCGGCGGGTCGTCGGAAACATCCTCGGCGGCCTCCCCGCTCACGTGCGCTTTGTCCCCGTCGACTTCGACCACGACGACCTTGCCGCCGCGCTCGACCGAGCGGGTCTCGTGCCGGGGCGCCGGACCTTCATCCTGTGGGAGGGAGTGGTCAGCTACCTGACTCCGGACGCCGTCGACGCGACTGTCCGCTGGGCGGCACGAATCGCCGGCGCAGGCAGTGAGCTCGCGCTGACCTACGTGCACCGCGGTCTGATCGACGGCACCGTCCGCTTTCCCCACGCGGGTCCCTGGGTGACGTCGGTGGCTGCGGCGGGTGAGCCGTTCGTGTTCGGCTTCGACCCGGCCGAGCTGGCCGATTACCTCACCGATCGCGGCTGGCAGCTCGTTGATGACCTGTCCACCACCGAGGCGCTGACCCGGCACGGTCTCAATCCCCACCGGGTACCGGCGTTCTACCGCATCGCCATGGCGCGTGTCCCGTCTCGCCTGGGGTAGCCCTCTGTTGCCGCAGACGCAGCGGTCGGACTTGATCTACGGTGGCGCCGATGTGAAAAGCGTGCAGCTGGCCATGGGCCACACCACGCCGACCACGACGCTCGATACATGCGTCGGGCACTGGCCGGACGCCGTCGACCGGACCCGATCGCCGGTCGACTCCGCACTCGGCTGTACCGCCGTTGTACCCCGACCCGTCTGCTAGGCCATCGCCGCTGGTCAGCCTAGCTGTCCTGGCGGTAGTCGGAGTACTGGTACGGGTTGTCCACGAGTGCGGTCTGCGCCTTGTCCGGGTACATGCCCTTCGCCCAGGCCTTCTCGCCGAGCGTCGACCGCAGGTGCTCGACGGTCGCCTCCACCTCGCGACGGATCGCCGGCAGGTCGACCCCGACCAGCCGGTGCTCGTGCTTCACCACCCGCCCGTCGACCAGCACGGTGTGCACATCACCGCGTTGGGCCTGGAAGACGACGTGCCCGTACGGGTTGAGCAACGGGAACGACACCGGCGAGTGATCGTTCTTCAGCAGCACGAGATCGGCCTTCTTGCCCACCTCGATGCTGCCCAGGCTCGCGTCGCGGCCGAGCGCGTGGGCGCCTCCGCGGGTGGCCCATTCGACGACCTGCTCGGCGCGCAGGCCGAGCTGCGTGATCGTCTCACCCTTCGCGTGCGCCTCCAGGTGCTCGCGGGAGCGGTCGGCGGACAGGGTGCTTCGCATGGCCGAGAACAGATCGCCGCTCCACCACACGCTGGTGTCCATCGACAGTGACACCGGGATGCCGTACGAGCGCAGCGCCCACGTGGGCGGGTAGCCCTGGCCGGCGCTCTGCTCGCTCTCCGTGGCCACCGACACCGAGCCGCCGCTGGCCGCGATCCGGTGGTAGGAGTCGGGGGACAGGGTGGCCGCGTGCACGAACACGCTGGTCTCGTCGAGGAATCCGGCCTCGTGCGCCATCCGGATGCCGTCGTCGTTGGTCGCCGCCCATACCCCCGCGTGCGTGGTGACGGGAACGCCGAGCTCGCGGGCCGCCTCGTAGGCGGCCTTCTCGGGGAAGGCCGGGTCGCCGGTGACGTCGAAGGCCATCTGGAAGCCGAGCATGTCGTCGGCTTCGTCGATCCGGCGGCGGGCGAACGCCTGGAAGTCGGCGGAGGTGGACCACTCCCACGGGCCCTGCTGGATGTTGCCGTAGGCGAGCACGGAACGACCCGGCACCGTCTGCAGCGCGTCGACCGCGGCCTCGGCGTGCTCGATGGTCTGCAGGCCGTGCGACCAGTCGACGCAGGTCGTGACCCCGGCGTCGAGCGCCTCGGCGGCGGCCAGCAGGTTGCCTGCCCGCACGTCCTGCGGCCGGAAATGCTTCCCGGACTCGAGGTAGTACCAGACGAAGTACTGCGTCAACGTCCAGTCGGCGCCGTAACCGCGCATCGCGGTCTGCCACATGTGCCGGTGGGTGTCGATCATGCCGGGCATCACGATGCCGTCGGACGCGTCGATCTCCAGCGCACCGTCGGGCGCCGGCAACCGCGGGCCGATCGCGGCGATCCGGTCCCCCTCGACCAGCACGTCGGTGTCGGCGCTCAGGTGGTGCGCGTCGTCCATCGACATCACCAGGCCGCCGCGCAGGATCACCGGCCGGCCGGTTGCGTCGTCGGCTTGTCCGCTCATGCTGAACTCCCTTGTTCGGACGCTCGTCCGTGCAGCGGTCAGTGACACCCGACACATACTCTTCGGGGTCTCCCTTGAGCTGTCAAGGATCACCATGGCCGATATCGAGCCAATTCGAACGAATGTCCGCGAGGCGGACGGCGAACGAGTACGGTGCGAGCAACGAGGCGACGACCTGCGGGGGGCCCATGCCGCGCGAGGGTGCCGGACCGGACTTCATCGAGGCGCTGGCCCGGGGTTTGGAGGTCATCGCGGCGTTCGAGCAGCACCGCCCGACGATGTCGCTCACCGACGTCGCCACCGCGACCGGTCTGGCCCGGCCGACCGCCCGCCGGATCCTGCTCACCCTGGCCGAACTCGGGTACGTCCGCCCCGACGGCTCGGGTTTCGCCCTCACCCCTCGGGTGCTCGAGCTGGGCGTGGCCTACGTGCGCTCGATGGGTATCTGGGACGTGGCCCGCCCGCACATGGAGCTGCTCTCCGCGCGTACCGACGAGTCGTGCTCGATCGGGCAGCTCGACGGATCCGACGTGGTGTACGTGGCCAGGGTCGCGGTGCCCAAGATCGTGGCGCTGACCGTGCAGATCGGGACGCGGTTCCCGGCGCTGCCGACCTCGCTGGGCAAGGTGCTGCTGGCCGCGCTCGACCCCCGCGACCTGGATGCGGTGCTGGCCGAGCCGAGCCGCTCCGGGTTGGTGCCGCGCTGGCAACCAGGGCCGGGCGAACGCGACGCCGAGCTGCGGGAGGTCAGGGCCCGCGGTTGGGCCCTGACCGACGAGCAGCTCGCCAGGGGGATCCGCTCGGTCGCCGCGCCGCTTCGTGACGGGGCGGGCCGCGTGATCGCCGCGCTCAACGTCAACACGCACGCCGCGGAGACCCCGCGCGAGTGCCTCATCGAACACCACCTGCCGCTGCTGCTGCAGGCCGCCGGCGAGATCAGCGCCGACTTCGCGCGGCTGCAGAGCGTCCCGCACGTCACCAGAACGGCCGCGTCATGAAGCGCTCAGTGTGCCAGACTGGCAGATGCGGACAGGTGTCCGTCCGACGGACAAGGTGGGGTCGATGACCGAGCAACGCCAGCCGGCAGCAGGACCGCTCGCCGGCGTGCTGGTGGCCGATTTCTCGCGCATCCTGGCCGGCCCGTACGCGACGATGCTACTGGCCGACATGGGCGCCGACGTGATCAAGGTCGAGAGCCCGCAGGGCGACGACACCCGCACCTGGACGCCGCCGGTGCGCGACGGCGTGTCGACCTACTACCTGGGCATCAACCGCGGCAAACGGTCGATCGCGCTGGACCTGCACGACCCGGCCGACCTCGAGATCGCGAAGGAACTGGCCCGCCGCGCCGACGTGTTCATCGAGAACTTCAAACCGGGTGGGCTGGCGCGCTACCAACTCGACTTCGAGTCGGTGCGCGCCACCAACCCCGGCGTGGTCTACAGCTCGATCAGCGGTTTCGGCTCCGGCGCCGGGCGGAAGGTGCCCGGCTACGACCTGATGGTGCAGGCCGTGTCGGGGCTGATGAGCCTGACCGGCGATCCCGAAGGGCCGCCGTACCGGGCCGGCATCTCGGTGTTCGACGTGATGGCCGGCAACCACGCCACGATCGGCATCCTGGCCGCGCTGCGGCATCGCGACGCAACCGGCGAGGGCCAGCTGGTGGAGGTCAACCTGCTGTCCTCGGCGCTTTCCGGTCTGGTCAACCACAGCTCGGCCTACGCGGCGGGCGGGGTTGTGCCGTTCCGGATGGGCAACGCGCACCCGAGCGTCTTCCCCTACGAACCGCTGCCCACGGCGGACAACGACCTGATCGTCGCCGCGGCCAACGACGGGTTGTTCCGCAAGCTCTGCGAGGTGCTCGGAATCGGTGAGATCGCCGACGACCCGCGCTTCCTGCGCAACGCCGACCGCACCGCCAACCGCGCCGAGCTGCGTCCGATCCTGGTGGAGCAGCTGGCCAAGCGCGGCGCGCTGGAGTGGTTCGAGCTGCTCGTCGAGGCCGGCGTGCCGAGCGGTCCGATCAACACCATCGACGGCGGGTTCGCGATGGCGGAGCGCTTCGAGCTGGACCCGATCGTGGAGGTCGGAGCCGGCGATCGGGCGATGCCGAGCACCCGCAGCCCGTTCCGCTTCTCCGCGACGCCGGTGCACTACCGGCTGCCGCCCCCGGAGCTCGACGAGCACGGGCCCGAGCTGCGCAGCTGGCTCACCGACGCGGCGGAGGACACACGTGACTGACCGACCCGAGTACCCCACCGCGCTCGGCGCCTCCAGCCCGGACACGATCACGCTGCTCGGGCACGACCTGGCCGCGGACGTGATGGGCACCGTCGGCTTCGGCGAGCTGGCGTTCTGGCTCGCCACCCAGCGGCGGCCGGAGCCCGGTGAAGTGCGGGTGTTCGAGGCGGTGCTCGCCGCGCTCGCCGACCACGGATTCACGCCGACGGCGATCGTGACCCGGTTGACGTACTTGTCCGCTCCGGACTCGATCCAGGGTGCGCTGGCCGCCGGGCTGCTCGGCGGCGGCTCGCGTTTCCTCGGCGTCACCGAGAACTGTGGCCGCTTCCTGCACGACGTGCTGCAGGCGGTGCAGCTGCCGCTCGACGACGCCGGTTGGGACGAGCTCGCGCTCCGCACCGTGCAGGCGCAGCGGGCGGCGGGCACGTTCGTCCCGGGGTTGGGCCACCACGTGCACAAGGACGGTGATCCGCGCACGCCCAGACTCATGCAGATCGCCCGCGAGGAGGGGCTCTTCGGGCCGCACCTGGAGCTGTTCGCCGCGATCGGCCGCGTGCACCCGCAGGTCATCGGCCGGACGTTGCCGCTCAACGGGGCCGGGGTGTGCGGAGCCGCGCTCGCCGACCTCGGCCTGCCGCTGGAGCTGTTGCGTGGGTTCGCGCTGCTCGCCAGGACCGCGGGCCTGATCGGACAGTTGGCCGAGGAGCTGCGGCAACCGGTCGCCAACAAGATCTTCCTGTCGGTGGACGGCAACAACCGCTCGATCGCACCCCGGCCGTGGGGGCCGGCCGGACCGGAATGAGTCGAACGCCATGAGAGCAGCGGTCATCACGACGGCGGGAGGTCCACCCCGGGTCGTGCAGCACAAGGCAGCGGCGGCCGCCACGGGCGAGCTCACGATCGCGGTGCGGGCCGCGCCCATCACACCCCTCGACCGCTTGTGCGCCTCCGGAACGTCCTACTTCGGTCAGCCTGCGCTCCCCTACGTGCCGGGCGTGCAGGGGGTCGGCACCGTCGAGCGTGGGACCGGGTCGATCCCGGCCGGGACCCCGGTCTGGTTCGCCACGGCCGCCGGCATGGCTCCTGGTGACGGCAGCATGCGCGAGTTCGCCGTCGCCCCGGAGCGGGACGTGGTACCGCTCAGCCCGGAGGCGGATCCCGTTCTCGTCGCCGGTCTGGGACTGTCCGCTGTGGCCGCCTGGATGGCCCTGACCTGGCGCGGCGGGCTGGCCGCCGGCGAGCACGTGCTCGTGTTGGGCGCCGGCGGGGTGGTCGGGCAGTCCGCGATCCAGCTGGCGCGCCTCGCGGGGGCCGGTCGCGTGGTCGCTGCCGCGCGCTCGTCGGAGGCCCGCGAGCGGGCGCTGCGGCTCGGCGCGGACGCCGTCGTCGCCCTGCATCACACCGATCGGACCGACGAGCTCGCCGGACGCATGGCGGAGGCCTGCGCGGGCCCGGTCGACCTGGTCGTCGATCCGCTGTTCGGCGTGCCGGCCGCGGCCGCGCTGCGCGCGCTGGGCAAGAACGGCCGGCTGGTCAACCTGGGCAGCTCCGCCGCCGAGACCGCGCCGCTCGAGTCCTCGGTGATCCGCAGCCGGCACCTGCAGGTGCTGGGGTACACGAACAACGCGCTGACCGGTGAGCAGCGCCGCGAGGCGCTGAGTCTGGTGGCCGACCACGCGACCGCCGGCCGCTTGACGGCCGAGTTGGAGCCGGTTCCGCTCGCCGAGGTCGGTGCGGCCTGGGCGCGGTCGTCGACCGGGCGCATCGTCCTGACGCTCTGATCCCACCGGTGTCCGGGAGGCCCCATGACCACGTTGCCCACGCTGCCGACGTCGCTGGTCGGCAGCTACGCGCAGCCCGACTGGTTGATCGACCGGGCCAAGCTGGCCGGCCGGTTCCCGCCAAGGGTGCGAGCCAAGGAGCTGTGGCGGGTACCGCCGGAGTGGCTCGCGCAGGCGCAGGACGACGCGACCGAGCTGGCGATCCGTGCCCAGGAACGCGCCGGGCTGGACGTGATCACGGACGGCGAGATCCGGCGGGAGAGCTACTCCAACCACTTCGCCACCGCGCTGGACGGGGTGGACATCGACCATCCCGGCACCGCGCTGGACCGCAGCGGGCACCCGAACCCGGTCCCCCGCATCACCGGCCCGATCCACCGCCCGCACCCGGTCGAGGTCCGCGACCTGGAGTTCCTGCGCGCGCACACCGACCGTCCGACGAAGATGACGGTCCCGGGCCCGTTCACGATGAGCCAGCAGGCCCAGAACGACCACTACCCGGACGCGGAGAGCACCGCGATGGCCTACGCGGCGGCGGTCAACGCCGAGATCAAGGACCTGTTCGCCGCCGGCGCCGACATCGTGCAGATCGACGAGCCGTACCTGCAGGCCCGGCCGGACGCGGCCCGCGGCTACGGGTTGGCCGCGTTGAACGCGGCGCTGGACGGCGTTGGCGGGACCACCGCGGTGCACCTGTGCTTCGGCTACGCCGCGATCATCCATGAGCGGCCCGCGGGCTACTCGTTCCTGCCCGAGCTGGCCGACTGCCGCGTCGACCAGATCTCCATCGAGACCGCTCAGTCCAACCTGGACCTCGGCGTGCTGTCCGACCTGACGGACAAGACGATCATCCTCGGCGTCATCGACCTGTCCGATGCCCGGGTCGAGACGGCCGATGTGGTGGCCGGTCGGGTCCGGAAGGCCTTCGACCGGATCCCGCCCGAACAGCTCGTGATCGCGCCCGACTGCGGGATGAAGTACCTGCCGCGGACCGCCGCGGAATCCAAGATGCGGGCCATGGTCGACGCCGCGGCGCTGTTGCGGCACGAACTGTCGGCCCCAGAACAGTCGACTCCGGAACAGTAGGGAGAAGCGGATGCAGCTCGTCACCGAGAACAACGTCACCGGCCTCGCGGAGCAGCGCTGGGCCACCGCACACGACCCGCGGCTGGCGGAAATCATGGCTGCGCTCGTGCGGCACCTGCACGGGTTCGCCCGCGAGGTCCGGCTCACCGAGGCCGAGTGGATGGCCGCCATCAAGTGGCTGGCCCGTACCGGTCAGATCAGCGACGACAAGCGCGAGGAGTTCATCCTGGCCTCCGACGTGCTCGGGCTGAGCATGTTGGTGGTGCAGATGAACCACCGTTTCGACGCCGCGGCCACCCCCGCGACGGTGCTCGGCCCCTTCCACATCGACGGTTCGCCGGAGCTGGACTTCGGCGCCGACATGTCCGACGGCGTACCCGGCACCCCGCTGTACGTCGCCGGCACCGTGCGTGACCTGGACGGCAAACCGGTGGCCGGCGCGCTGCTGGACGTCTGGCAGGCCGATCCCGAGGGGGCGTACGAGGCCCAGCTCGACGTCGACGAGGCGCGGCTGCGGGCGAAGTACTTCGCCCGCGACGACGGCAGCTACTGCGTGCGGACCGTCGCCCCGAAGGGGTACGCCATCCCGATGGACGGGCCGGTGGGCGACCTGATCAGCCGCACCGCGATCAGCCACTTCCGGCCGGCGCACGTGCACTTCCTGATCAGCCATCCGCAGCACGAACCGCTGATCACCCACCTTTTCCAGGAGGACGCGCCCTACCTCGACAGCGACGTGGTGTTCGGCACCAAGGCGGAGCTCGTGGTCGCCTTCGAGGCCCGTGAACCCGGACCGACCCCGGACGGATCCAGCAGCGCGACGCCGTGGCTGGAGGCCCGGTACGACTTCGTTCTGCAGCCGGTGCCCGATTCGGAATGATCGCATCGCGGTAATCGCGAAATATATGCAGGAATAACAACCCGTCCTGTTGACTCCCTCTCCGCCTCGAAAGAACATTCGCGAGTACGCAGGGTCCGCGAATCCGGAGGGGAGCCGCCGTGCGCATTCTGATCGTGAACGTGAACACCACCGAATCGATGACCGAGGGCATCGGCGCCCAGGCCCGCAAGGTGGCCGCCGCGGGCACCGAGATCGTGGCGCTGACCCCGCGCTTCGGCGCGGAGTCGGTGGAGGGCAACTTCGAGAGCTACCTGGCCGCAGTAGCCGTGATGGACCGGGTGCTCGCCTACGACCGACCGTACGACGCGGTGATCCAGGCCGGCTACGGCGAGCACGGCCGGGAAGGGTTGCAGGAGCTGCTCGACGTCCCGGTCGTGGACATCACCGAGGCGGCGGCGTCGACCGCGATGTTTCTCGGCCACAAGTACTCGGTCGTCACCACGCTGGACCGGGCCGTGCCCCTGATCGAGGACCGGCTCAAGCTCGCCGGCCTGAGCGAGAAGTGTGCGTCGGTCCGAGCCAGCGGGATGGCCGTGCTGGAACTGGAGTCGGACCCGGCCCGGGCGGTGCGGGCCATCGTGGACCAGGCCGCCGCTGCGGTGACCGAGGACCGCGCCGAGGTGATCTGCCTGGGCTGCGGGGGCATGGCCGAGCTGGAATCGGCGGTGCGGGAACGGACCGGCGTGCCGGTGGTCGACGGGGTGGCAGCCGCGGTCACCATCGCGGAGTCGCTCGTCCGCCTCGGCCTGAGCACCTCCAAGGTGCGCACGTACGCCCCACCCCGCGCCAAGCGGATCACGGGCTTCCCCCTCCCCTAGCTCCCCACCCCGGAGTGGTGATCAGGCACATTGCGGCTGCGTTGGGCCACGCCTGCTGCGCCGTAGGGGTAGTCGGAGACGTCGGGGGCGCTGATCTCGGTGAGCTGCTCGGTCTCCTTCTCGGTCAGGCGCAGGTCGGCCGCGCCGAGGTTGTCCTCGAGCTGCTCGACCGTGCGGGCCCCGAGGATGACCGAGGTGATGGCCGGGCGATCGGCCAGCCAGGCCAGCGCCACCTGCGACATCGACACCCCGCGGCCGTCGGCGACCTGGCGTACCGCGTCGATCACCTGCCAGGTGCGCTCCTGGGCGTTGCGCGGCGCGTAGGCCTCCATCCCGCGCTCCGGGTCGTCGCCGAGCCTCGTGGCCCCGGTCGGCATCGAGTCCCGCCGGTACTTGCCGGACAGCCAGCCACCCGCCAGCGGCGACCACGGCAGGATCCCGATGTTCTCGTTGCGGCACACGTCGACCAGCTCGAACTCGATGTCACGGACCAGCAGGTTGTACTGCGGCTGCAGGGTCACGACGGGCGCCAGCCGGCCGAGGTCGGCGAGCAACGCCGCCTTCTGCAGCTGCCAGCCGACGAAGTTGCTCACCCCGACGTACCGGATCGTGCCGGCCCGCACCGCGTCGTCGAGGAAGGCCAGCGTCTCCTCGATCGGGGTCAGCGGATCCCAGGCGTGCGCCTGGTAGAGGTCGACGTGGTCGACCTGCAACCTCCGCAGGCTGGCCTCCAGCGCGCGGGACAGGTAGGCGCGGCCCAGCCCGACGTCGTTGGGTCCGTCGCCCATCGGGAACCGGCCCTTGGTCGCGAGCACGATCTGCTCGCGCACTCCACGGCGCGCAGCCAGCCAACGCCCGATGATCTCTTCGGACACCCCCGCGCTGTAGACGTCGGCGGTGTCGACGATGTTGCCACCGGCCTCGACGTACCGGTCCAGCTGGGCGAGCGCGACCTCCTCGCCGCTCTCCTGGCCGAACGTCATCGTGCCAAGGCACTGGGTCGACACCACGGTCCCGGTGCCGCCCAACGTGCGGTACTGCATGTCCGTGCCTCCTCGTCTGCGCTTCCGGAGCCCACTCTGCTCCGGAGCCATCAGCTGTCCAACACGCGCCATCACCGGAGACGCTCGATCCCTGAGTGCTGAACCGCGGAGGTGCGGCAGTTGGAGTACTTCGTCGCGGTGGCCGAGGAACGGCCGTCACCAGGGCCGCGCAGCGGGTGCGGGTGGTCCAGTCCGGTCTGTCCGCGTCGATCGCTCGCTCAGTGCTGGGCCAGGAAGAGGCGCAGCGCGGCGACGACCTCGGCCGGCGTCTCTTCGGGGCCCGGCATCTCGTACACCACCTTGCTGCGCCAGCCGATGATCCTGGCCTGCGCGGCGGACCACCCGCTGGCCGGCCGGGAGCCGATCGCGCTGGCCGAGCTCGTCGGCCAGGCCTTTGTGGACTTCCCGCCGGGCTGGGTCACCCGGGACGTGACCGATCGGGCGCTGGCCGCGGCCGCGGTGCCGCACCGGGTCACCCTGGGGTGAACGACGTGCACACGCTGCTGGATCTGGTCGGCCACGGATGGGGGTGGCGCTCGTGCCGCAGGACTTCGTGCACAAGTCCACGACGGCCCGGTTCGTGCGGCTTGCCGACCCGGCACCCGAGTGGCACACCGCGGCCGCGGTGGCGGCGGACCGCCGGCCGAACGCGCCGCCAGGGCGTTGCTGGATGTGCAGGCGTTGCGCCCGCAGCCCACGGCCTGACTCCGCAGCCTGACCCCGCGCAGCCCGCCGAGCCGCAGGAACAGCGCTGTCGCCGCAGCATGTCGGACGAGAGCGCCGCTCGCTCAGTGCTGGGCCAGGAAGGGGCGCAGCGCAGCGACGACCTCGGCCGGAGCCTCTTCGGGGAGGTAGTGATCGCTGGGCAGCGGGTGGCCGGTGACGTCGTCGGCGTACTGCCGCCACACGTCGAGCACGCCGTAGGTCCGCCCGACGAAGCTGCTCGCCCCCCACAGCGCCAGCAGCGGACAGCGCACCCGCCGCCCGGCCGCGGCGTCGGCGTCGTCGTGTTCGAGGTCGATTCCCGCCGCGGCCCGGTAGTCCGCGCAGGACGCGGCGATCGCGGCCGGATCGGAGAAGCACCGTACGTACTCGCGCATCGCGGCCTCGTCGAACGCCGCGCCGCCTCCGTGCCGGGCCGTCATGCGGGCCCGGATCCAGAACTCCGGCTCCGCGCCGATCAGCCGCTCCGGGATGCCGTTCCCGGCGGCCAGGAAGAACCAGTGGAAGTAGCCGAGTCCGAACTCCTTGTCGGCGTGGGCAAAGGTGTGCCGGGTCGGCACGATGTCCAGCACCGCCAACGCGGAGACCGCGTCCGGCGCGTCCAGCGCGAGCCGGTGCCCCACCCGAGCGCCGCGGTCGTGCCCGACCACGGCGAACCGCTCGAAACCGAGGGTCCGCATCACGGCCAGCTGATCACCGGCCATAGCCCGCTTGGCGTAGAGCTCGTCGGAGCGCGGTTCGGGTTTGGCGCTGTCGCCGTAACCGCGCAGATCGGTGAGCACCACCGTGTGGTTCTCCGCCAACGCCGGCGCGACCTGGTGCCAGATCAGGTGGGTCTGCGGGTAGCCGTGCAGCAGCAGCACCGGCGGCCCCTCACCACCGACAACGGCGTGGATCCCGACGCCGTCCGCGTCGATCGTGCGTGCGGTGAAGGCGGCGGACAGCAACCGGCTCATCGCTCTCCCTCGCTGCGCTCGGTCGGCCCATCGGTATCAGGCAGAGCGCGCGGGCACTGGAACATTGATTCGCTCGCAAGCTCGCTCACCCGCTGCGCTCGGTCGGCGCTGCGCACGGGCGCTGTGACATTGATTCGCTCGCAAGCTCGCTCACCGCTCTCCCTCGCTGCGCTCGGTCGGCGCTTCGCGCGGGCGCTGTGACATTAATTCGCTCGCAAGCTCGCTCACCGCGACACCCCGGCGCCGACCGCGTCGATCACGGCGGCGGTGAGCTCGGTGGTGGTGGACGTGCCACCGAGGTCGGGCGTGCGCACGGCCGTGCCGGCGAGCACCCTGGCGATCGCGTCGACCACCTCGGCGGCTGCCTCCGGGTGGCCGAGGTGCTCGAGCATCATCGCGGCGGTCCATATCGCCCCGATCGGGTTGGCGACGCCGCGGCCGGCGATGTCCGGAGCCGAGCCGTGCACGGGCTCGAACATCGACGGGAACTCGCGGGTCGGGTTGATGTTCGCCGCCGGTGCCATGCCGATGCTGCCGGCCACCGCGGCCGCCAGGTCGGAGAGGATGTCGCCGAAGAGGTTCGAGGCCACGATCACGTCGAACCGTCCCGGACCGAGCACCAGCTTCGCGCAGAGCGCATCGATGTGCTCAGGAGCCCAGGCCACGCCGGGGTGCTCGGCCGCGCGCTCGGCCACGATCTCGTCCCAGAACGGCATCGTGTGCACGATCCCGTTGGACTTGGTCGCCGAGGTCAGAGAGCCGCCGCGGCGCTCGGCCAGGTCGAAAGCGTAGTCGACGATCCGGGTCACGCCGGCCCGGGTGAACACCGTCTCCTGCACGGCCATCTCGCCCGCGAGGCCCCGGTTGTGCCGGCCACCGATCTCGCTGTACTCGCCCTCGGAGTTCTCCCGGACCACGACCAGGTCGATGTCCTCGGGCTTCGCGGCGTTCAGCGGTCCCCGCACACCCTGGAAGAGGCGGATCGGGCGCAGGTTGACGTATTGCTGAAAGCCGCGGCGCAGCGGGATGAGCAACCCCCACAAGGAGACGTGGTCGGCGACGCCGGGAGCGCCGACGGCCCCGAGGAAGACCGCGTCGTGATCACGGACCCGGTCGAGCCCGTCGTCCGGCATCATCGCGCCGGTCGTCAGGTAGCGGGCGCAGGACCAGTCGAACTCGTCGTAGCGGAACGACACGGCGTGCCGACGGCCCATGGCGTCGAGAACGGCGCAGGCGGCCGGGCACACCTCGGTGCCGATGCCGTCGCCGGGGATGAGGGCGATGCGGTGGGTTGTCATGGGTCAATGACAGCAAGCGGGGCGCGCCGGCGTCGCCTCAGGTCGGACGCTGGCTGTGGGTCAGGACCAACACGCCGAGCACGATGCCGAGCTGAACGGCGAACCCGATCATCTGCACGACGGCGTCCAGCACGCTGAAGCCCTCGAGGTGCAGGCCGTGGAAGAGCGCATGCGGCACCGTGTAGGCCCCGAACGCGAGGACCGCGACCCGCACCAGCCGGCGCTCCAGGTGGATCGCCGCCACCCCGAGCAGCACGGTCATCGCCAGGCTCAAGCCGCCGACGTCACGCACCAGATGCTCGTTGTACGGCGGCAGCAACGCGACCCACGCGTGCCCGGCGGCCGGGAACCCGTCGTAGAACCCACGCGGGGTGAGCAGCGCCCACACCCCGATCACCGCCTGGGTGCAGGCCAGCACGACCAGCCCGATCCGCACGGTCTGCCGGGAGCGGACGGAGGTGCCGCTCGTCATGCCGTGGCCTGCGAGGTCCGCGCGGCGAGATACTCCTCGAAGGTGATCACGCCGTCCGCGTGCTCCGGCGCCGCGAGGCCGCCCGCGCGGACGGCGGCGGCCAGCCCGCCGGGCAGCCGCAGCGGCAGCACCGGCCGGCGCCGACCGTTCGCCCGCAGCCAGGCCCTGGCCAGCTCGTCCATCGAGCGGACCTGCGGCCCACCCAGCTGCAGCACCCGGCCCGCAGGAGGGCCCTCGACCAGCTCCACCAGGCGAGCGGCGACATCATGGACGTCGACGGGCTGGAACCGGGCCCCGGCCAGCACGGGTAGCAGCCCGCTTCGCGAGACGGCGCCGAACAGGGTGTCGAGCAGATTGTGGAACTGGGTGGCCCGCAGAGTCGTCCAGGGCAGGCCCGAACCCTCGACGAGCTGCTCGACGGCCAGCTTCTCCCGGTAGTAGCCCAGCGGCACCCGATCGATCCCGACGATCGAGACGAGCACCAGATGCGGGCGGGCGCCGCCCGTCGCCGTCTCGGCCAGGACGGCGTCGACCAGTGTTCGGGCCTTGCCGACGTCGTTCTTCGGGCTCGAGGCCAGGTGGATGATCGCCGAGGTACCCCGCACGGCGGAATCGATGCCCCGGCCGTCGGCGAGATCACCGGACACCAGGCCGGGGCCGCTGCGCCTGCTGAGCACGCGATGCTCGAGTCCCGCCTCCCGCAGCCGTTGCACCACGGCGCGTCCCAGGGTGCCGGTTCCCCCGGTCACCAGAATCGGTGCGTCGATCACTTCCTGCCTCCTCGTTCGGGCCCGGACGGCCGTCTGCGATGGGGACGATGTAGCGATCGCCATCGTGACATTGGCACCGGGTGCACATACAGTGCTGCGGCCGTCGGCGATGCCGGCGACCACAGCGCGGGAGGTCGGGCGGCGGCGGTCGGCGGATACCGGCGACCACAGCGCGGGAGGTCGGGGGTCAGCGCTGGAGCGTCGCGGTCGTGATCTGGGCACCGCGTACGGGACCGACGGCCGACCCCCTCACCGTCCGCAGCACCCAGGTGCCGTCCTTGCATGTCAGACCCATGAGCTTGGTGCCGTTGGGCACGTAGGTCGTGGTCTCGTTGCCGTTGTCGTCGGAGTTGACGACCGGGCACGCGCCCATGCCGCCGCTGTCGCCGTGCGTGTTGGGCTCGGCGAAGGCCGTACCGGCCACGCCGAACCCGCCTGCGACGACGGTGGCGATCACCAGGGTACGGGCGATCAGGCTGCGGATCATGGCTGCTCCTCGGGGGTGTGGCGGGGGATTCGAGCCGCTGCTGCGGTGTCGGGAGAAGCCTGGACCGAAGCGTTTCCAAGATCGATCGTGCGAACCCGCCATTGATCGAGTGCTGACCCGCCTGATCAACTGGTGCCAGCCCTACTGTGCGTTCCGGCATCGAAACTCTCGGACTTCCGCCGTGGATCAGGCACGGTGGGGGTCGTCAATGACGTGAAGGGAGCTCAGTGGTGGCAAAGCTGGTCGTCGGAGTACCCAAGGAGATCAAGGACAGCGAGAATCGGGTGTCGGTCCAGCCCGATGGGGTGGCCGAGCTGGTGCACGCCGGGCACGAGGTGCTCGTGGAGGCCGGGGCCGGCGAGGGTTCCCGGTTCCCCGACTCCGAGTTCGCCGCGGCCGGGGCGAAGATGGTGGCCAGCGCGGACGAGGTGTTCGCGGGCGCGGACCTGATCGTCAAGGTGAAGGAGCCGATCGCCGCGGAGTACCACCGGTTCCGCACCGGCCAGCAGCTGTTCACCTACCTGCACCTGGCCGCGGACAAGCAGCTGACCGAGTTCCTGATGGAGAAGCAGATCGACTCCATCGCCTATGAGACGGTGCAGACCGCCGACGGCAAGCTGCCGCTGCTCACCCCGATGAGCGAGGTGGCCGGCCGGATGGCGGTGCAGGCCGCGGCCCACCATCTGGAGAGCCCGGCCGGGGGCGCCGGGCTGCTGCTGGGCGGGGTGCCCGGCACTCCGGCGGCCAAGGTGCTGATCATCGGCGGCGGGGTGTCCGGCACCGAGTCAGCGAAGATCGCGCTGGGTATGCGGGCGATCGTGCGCGTGCTCGACACGAACCCCTCCCGGCTGGCCTACCTGTCCGACATCTTCGGCGGCCGGCTGGACCTCGTGGTGCCGAACCGGGCGCGCACCGCCACCTACGTCGCCGAATCCGATGTGGTGATCGGCGCGGTGCTCGTGCCGGGAGCCAAGGCGCCGAAGCTGGTGACCCGAGAGATGATCTCCAAGATGCGCCCGGGCAGCGTCGTGGTCGACATCGCTATCGACCAGGGCGGCTGCTTCGAGACCAGCCGCCCGACCACGCACTCCAACCCGACCTACGTCGAGGAAGGGGTGGTGCACTACTGCGTGGCGAACATCCCCGGTGCGGTGGCCCGCACCTCGACGCTGGCGCTGACCTCGGCAACGCTGCCGTACCTGACGCGGGTGGCTGCGCACGGGATCCGCGGGGTGGTCGGGGGCGACCCGGCGCTGTACAAGGGACTGAGCACGATCGGCGGCAAGCTGGTGAACCAGCCGGTGGCCGAGGCCCTGGACCTGCCCTACAGCGACCCGGCCACCGTCCTCAGCGCCTGACCGGGCGTTCGGGGCACATGCAGGTACACCGCACTCACCGCAGGTACACCGCACACATGGCCCGCCATGTGTGCGGTGGGCCCCCGTGTGTGCGGCGTGGCCACCGTGTGTGCGGTGGGCCGCCCGTGTGTGCGGCGTGGCCACCGTGTTGTTGCGGTGTACCGCCCGTATGTGCGGCGGGGGTTCCGGGCGATCGCCGGGCGGCCGGGCAACTCGAGACACCGCACACACGGCAGGTACACGGCAATCACCGCAGGTGCACCGCACACACCGCAGGTACACCACACACATGGCCCACCGCGCGTGCGGTGTGCCCACCGTGTGTGCGGTGAACCTCCCATATGCGCGGCGGAGTTCCGGCCGCGTGTCGCAGCCGCGGCGGGCCGGCTACGGGGCTTCGCCGCTGCGCATCGAGGCGAGCTGCCGCTTCATCGCCCGCAGCCGTTGCACGCCGTCCGCGCCGCGCCGCAGCAGCACGCCGGTGGCCAGGATGTCGATCACTACGAGGCCGGCCAGCCGGCTGATCGTCGGGGTGTAGGAATCCGTGTCCTCGAAGGTCCGCACCACCAGGCCGACGTCGGCCACCTCCAGCAACGGGCCCGGTTGACCGGTCATCGCGATCACGGTGGCTCCCGCCCCCTTCGCCGCGGCGGCCACGCGGATCGTCTCCGGTGTCCGGCCGGTGTGCGAGATGGCGAACGTGACGCTGCGCGGGCCGCTCATCGTCGCCGCGATGAACTGCTGGTGGGCATCAGCCGGGGCCTGGCACGGCACGCCGAACAACGGAAACTTCTGCTGGGCATCCTGTGCGACGATCCCGCTGGCGCCGAACCCCACGAAGAGCACCTCAGCGGCCCCCGCCAGCACGTCGATGGCCGTCTCGACCGCGGCCCGGTCGAGGCTGCGCCGGGCCCGGTCCAGGCTGCTGATCGAGTGATCGAAGAGCTTCTCGACGAGCTCGGTCGCCGAGTCGTCGGCGACCACGGCGGACTGGGTCACCGGTATCCCGAACGCGAGTGCCCTGGCCAGCTGCAGCTTGAACGACTGGAAGCCGCTGCACCCGATCGAGTTGCAGAACCGCATCACCGTCGGCTCGCTCACACCGGCGGACGCCGCCAGCGCGGCCATACCCGATTGCAGGACAGCGGTCGGGTCGGCGAGCACGGTCTCGGCCACCTTGCGCTCCGATCGGCGCAGGTTCGGCACGGATTCCTGGATCAGTTCCAGCAGGGTCTCGGACGCCGGCG
Source organism: uncultured Actinomycetota bacterium (assembly GCA_963841985.1). Taxonomy (GTDB): domain Bacteria; phylum Actinomycetota; class Actinomycetes; order Mycobacteriales; family Pseudonocardiaceae; genus Pseudonocardia. Next base: position 35,231 of record CAWJFD010000002.1, on the reverse strand, counting down.
CGCTCGCCGGACGTCCCGCATCTGTAGCTGAACTACCGGTCATCCCTCGTCCTCCGTAGCCGTACTACGAACGGTGCAGCGCGAGCAGCCGCGCCGGGTTGTCGACCAGCATCGTCGCCACCACGTCGGGGCCGACGGCGGACCGCAACCGAGGCAGGAACCGTTTCGGCAGGTAGTCCAGGCCGGGCATGCCGCCGTAGGCGCGGTAACGGCTGCGGCGAGCCACATCGCCCCCCAGCAGCAGCCGCGCCGGATCACCGACCTCGACCACGCGCACCAGGCAGTCGACGATCGCCGAGTCCGGGCGCTTCCCGATGTCGTGCCATGCCGTCGAAGCCGAGGTAGGCGCCGGCTTGCGTGAGCTCGCGCGTGCAGGCCCGGATCGAGGTTCCGGTCGGCGTGCGCGAGCACCACCCTGTCGGCCCGGATTCCTTCTCGCGGCCAGCGCTTCGAGCACCTCCCACGCCGCCGAGCCGTACTCGAGGTGCACCATCACCGCGACCCCGGTGGCGCCGGCGACCGCGGCGACCGCGGCCAGGACCCGGCGCTCGAACGGGCTGATCCGCCAGTAGCCGACGCCGGCCTTGAGCATCCCGGCCCGCACCGGCTCCCCGGTCGGTCCGACCGCGGCGCTTCCCGTGGTCCGACGCCGTCCTGCAGCGGGCAGTCCATCCTGGACGTCGGACGTGAAGCGGCGCACCAGGTCCGGCTCGTCCGCAGCGAGCAACCAGTGCCCTGATCCGTAGTGCTCCTGGCGGTGCGCACCGCTGACGTGCACCACGCCGCAGCCCGGTGCGGTGACTGATCCGGGCCACCGCCGCGGGGTCACGACCGAGGCCGGTCGGCGTGGCCTCGATCATCGCGTCGACGCCGGCCGCGACGCAGCGACTGCGCCTCCAGCACCGCTGGCCTGCTCGTCGTCCAGCTCGTCGCCCGCGAGCAGCGGCGAGACCTGGAACAGGTGCTCGTGGTAGTCGCAGCGCCCGAGCTCGCCGGCCGGCACGTCCCCGAGCACGGTGCGCACCGTCCCGATCGCAGGAGTGTCCGTCGCAGGGGTGGGTCCGTCGCAGTGGTGTCCGTCGCAGTGGTGTTCGTCGCGGGAGCGTTCACAGCGTGTCGAACCACGGCTCGAGCCGCCGGTAGGCGTCGAGGAAGATCTCGTGCTCGGCGGCGTAGCGGCGGTGGGCCACCTCGTCCGGACGTGCTCGCCGGTGCGGTCCGACAGCCGACCGGCGATGTCGAAATCGTCGAACATGCCGACGCCGACCCCGCCGACCACGGCCGCACCCAGCGCCGTCGCCTCGTCGACCAGGTTGCGCCTGCGCACCGGCATCCCCCAGACGTCGGCGAACAGACCCAGCAGCTGCGGCGAGTTGGCCGCACCGCCGATCGCGTCGACGGCGTCGATGTGCGCGCCGTTCTCGATGAACGCCTGCAGACCGGTGTAGAGGTTGAACGCCACCCCCTCGACCACCGCCCTCGTCAGGTGCGCGGGCCCGTGGTGGCGCGCCAGCCCGGCGAACACGGCCCGCGCCCGCGGGTTCCAGTAGGGAGAACGCTCGCCGAGCAGGTGCGGGAGGAAGTAGAGCCCGTCCTCGCTGGCCGGCACGTCGGCGGCGGCGGCGAGCAGCCGCTCGTAGCGGCTCTCGTCACCGGGGGCGAGCACGTCCATCACCCACTGCAGCGACGCGCCGCCCGCCTGCATCGTCGCGGTCGGGACGTAGCGGCCGGGTATGACGTGGTTGAACGTCATGGTGCGCAGCTGCGGGTCGTGCAGCGGCGCGTCGGCGGCGAGCGAGACCCATGAGGACGAGCCGAGATAGGTGTAGGCGCCCGACGACGCGTCGACGATCCCGGCACCCAGCGCCCCCATCGGCCCGTCCCCGCCGCCCGCGACGACGGGGGTGCCGGCCAGCAGCCCGGTCTGCGCGGCCGCGGCCGTACCGACCCTGCCGACCACGGTGGTCGACGGGACGATCTCCGGGAACAGCGACGGCGACAGACCGGCGGCCGCGATGAGCTCCTCGGACCACACGCCCGCAGCTTGGTCGTAGGCGTTGGTACTGCTGGCGTCGGACGGGTCGGTCACCAGCGCTCCGGTCAGCCGGTGGATCACGAAGTCCTTGGCCAGCACCAGGTGCCGGGCCCGCTCGAAGGCGGCAGGCTCGTTGTCGCGCACCCACATCACCTTGGTCAGCGAGTAGGTCGGGTTCAGCCGGTGACCGGTGATCCGGTAACCCGTCTCCATGTCGACCCGCTCGAGCAACGCAGCGGTCTGCGCGGTCGAGCGGGTGTCGGCCCAGATGATCGCCGGGCGCACCGGCTCGCCAGCACCGTCGAGCAGGACCGCACCCATCATCTGCCCGGAGAACGAGACCCCCTCGATCCGGGAGGCCTCGACGGGTACGGACTCCAGCAGCTGCCTGGTGGCCGAGCACAGTGCCTGCCACCACGCGCCCGGGTCCTGCTCGGCCTTGCCCCGTGGCCCGAAGTCCGTGTCGTAGTGCGCCGTCACCGCCGCGACGACCTGGCCCTGCGCGTCGACCAGGGTGGCCTTGTCGCCGTCGTTCCGAGGTCGTGGGAGATGATCATTGCAGGCTGCCTCCGTCCCGGCCCCCCGAATTCTGTAGTAGTACTAGCTTGCCGCCCCCCGAAGTGCAAGACTGACCCGCAGGAGGTAGTTAAACTACCCAACGAGGTGGGCTGGACGTCACAGCTCGTCATGGCCGAACCGGACGTCGGCTGCACGACTCGGCCCAACCCATGCACGTCGGACACCGGACGGAGAGCGGTTGATGATCGGGACTGTGCTGGTCACCGCACGCTCGTTCTCGTCCGGTTCCCACGACCTGGTCGGCGAGCTGGGGGCCGCCGGCTTCGACGTGGTCCGCGGGCCGGCGACGCACGATCTCGAAGCGCTGCGCGAGCCGCTCGGCCGAGCGGTCGGCTGGATCGCCGGCACCGGTCCGATCACCGCATCACACCTCGCGCAGGCCCCCCGGCTGCGGGTGCTGGCCCGCTACGGGGTGGGCGTGGACGCGGTCGACCTGAGCGCGGCCGCCGACCATGGGGTGGTCGTGACCAACACCCCCGGTGCCAACAGCGCCGCCGTCGCCGACCATGCGGTGGCGTTGCTGCTCGCCCGGCTGCGCGACGTCGTGGCCGGTGACCGCCGGGTGCGTTCGGGCGACTGGACGGTGCGCAGGGGGCGCGAGGTCGGCTCGTTGACCGTCGGCGTGCTCGGCTTCGGCCGGATCGGCCAGGGCGTGACCCGCAGGCTGGCCGGTTTCGGGGCGACCGTACTGGCCCACGACCCGTTCCTCGATCCCGACGACATCCGCGCGCTGGGCGCCCGGCCGGCCACGGCGGAGGAGCTGCCCGCCCGCTGCGACGCGGTTTCCCTGCACGCCCCCGGCGGTCAGCTCGTGGTCGACAGCGGCTGGCTGGACCGGGCCCGCGACGGGCTGATCGTGGTCAACACCGCGCGGGCCGACCTGGTCGACGAAGCCGCCGTCGCGACCGCGTTGCGCGCCGGCCGGCTCGGGGGCTACGCGGCCGACACGCTCGGGTCGGAAGGTGCGGGAGCCGACAGCCCGCTGCTCGCCGACGACCTCGCCGAGCTGGTCGTGCTGACGCCCCACACGGGCGCGCAGACGGTCGAGGCCGTGGACCGGATGGGCGGCACCGCCACCGCCGATCTGCTGGCCGTGCTCGCCGGCGAACCGCCGAGGTTTCCGGTCCAACTCCCGGCGCCCCAGCAACGCTGACCCGAGGAGGGAAATGAGTCGGAACGCTGTGCCGGACGTCGAGCCGGCCCGGCTGCGGATGGGTTTCGTCGGCGTCAGCACCGGCAGCTCGTCGATCATGAAGGTGTTCCCGCAGTGGGCCGACGCGCTCGGCCTGCCCACCAGGTTGCTGGTCGGGCACGACATCGAGCCGGGCGCCGATCCGCAGATCTACCGTGACGTCGTCGCGTTGATCAAGAACGACGCGACGCACCTCGGCGCGCTCGTCACCACCCACAAGATCAACGTGTTCGAGGCGGCCGGCGACCTCTTCGACGACCTGGACGAGCTGGCCCGCACCTTCGGCGAGATCTCCTCGATCGCCAAGCGCGGCACCCGGCTGACCGGTGCCGCGAAGGATCCGGTGACGGTGCGGCTGGCGCTGGAGGACTTCGTGGCGCCCGACCACTTCACCACCACCGGAGCGGGTGCACTCGTCCTCGGCTCCGGCGGGTCCGGGTGCGCGCTGAGCCACCAGCTCGGCGTCCGGGGCGACCGGCCGAGCGACCGTGATCTGCACCGCGCGCAGCGACGACCGGCTCGACCACCAGCGCGAGCTGCACGAGCGGGCCGGCATCGATCCCGGCCTGATGCGCTACGTGAAGACGGCCGGGCCCGGAGGACGTCGACGCCCTGCTGGCGTCGATGCCGCCATCGAGCCTGGTGGTGAACGCGACCGGGATGGGGAAGGACCGCCCGGGCTCGCCGCTGACCGAGGCGGGACGATTCCCGCCGGACGCCGTGGTGTGGGAGTTCAACTACCGCGGATCGCTCGAGTTCCTGGTCCAGGCGCGCGCCCAGCAGCGGGAGCGCAACCTGACGGTCGAGGACGGTTGGCGATACTTCGTGCACGGATGGAGCCAGGTGGTCGCCGACGTCTTCGACATCCCGATGCCGCCGGAGACCACGGCCACGCTCGCGGACATCGCGGCGGGCGTCCGCTGAGAACACCGCTCGACGTCGAGGGAGACGTGATGGGTGAGCTGACCGACCGGCATGTCGCCGTCACCGGAGCCGGTGGCGGGATCGGCGCGGCGACGTGCGCGTGGCTGGCGGAGCGGGGCGCGACCGTCTACGCCCTGGATCTGCGCCCCGCGGCCGACCAGATCGGCGAGTTCATCGCCTGCGACGTCGCCGATCCGGAGAGCATCGGCGCGGCCGCCGGCGACATCGTCCGCCGTGCCGGCCGCGTGGACGGTCTGGTGGCCGGGGCCGGGATCGCCGAGAACGACGTCCCGGCCGAGGAGATGGACGTCGCCACGTTCGACCGCACCCTCGGGGTCAACCTGCGCGGTGTCTTCCTCTGCTGCCAGGCCTTCGCCCGTCCGATGCTCGAGCGCGGGTACGGGCGCGATCGTGGCCGTCTCCTCGATGTCGGGCAACCACGTGGTGAACAGGCCGCAGCGCCAGTGCGCCTACAACGCCTCGAAGGCCGGCGTGACCGCATTGGTCAAGTCGCTGGCCGCGGAGTGGGGCCCGCGCGGGGTGCGGGTGAACACGGTGTCCCCCGGCTACGTGGACACGCCGCTGCTCTCCTCGAAGGCGCACCTGCACCAGGAGTGGAAGGACGCCACCGTGGTGCGCCGGTTCGCCGAGCCGACCGAGATCGCCGGCGCCATCGGCTACCTGCTGAGCGACGAGGCCGGCTTCTGCTGCGGCACGGAACTCCTCATCGACGGCGGATACTCCCTCTGGTGACGTGCCCGGTGACGTGAAGGGCGGCCGGTACGTCAGCGACCTCGTCGAACTCGAGGTCGTCCGCGCACCGCAGCCGCTCCCCCACACCGCCGATGGACGATCAGAGGATGAACAACATCTCCTGGTAGGTCGGAAGCGGCCACAGGTCGTCCGCCACCAGCCCTTCGAGCTTGTCCGCGGCCGAACGCACCGCAGCCATGGCAGGCAGCAGCGTGTCCCGAGCGTGCTCGGCCTCCGCCGACCCCGACTCGTCCGGCTCCGCCGCCAACGCGCCCCTGAGCTCGGTCAGTGCGACACGCAGATCGGCCAGCGGGGTGCTGACCTCCTCGAGCGTCGCGGTGTCGGGCTCGATGCCCGCGGCCTTGAGCGCGCCGAGGTTCTGCGCCACCTCGGTCTGGTACCGGATGGCGGCCGGCATGATCAGGGTCGAGCCGATCTCGAGGGTCGACCGCGCCTCGACCCCGATCGTCAGCGCATACTGCTCCAGGCCGATCTCGTAGCGGCTGTGCATCTCACGGTGGCTGAAGACCTTGTACTTCTCGAACAGCTCCATCGCCGGCTCGCTGATGAGCTCGGGAAGGGCGTCGAGGGTCGTACGCAGGTTCGGCAGTCCACGGTCGGCCGCCTCCATCTGCCACTTGTCCGAGTAGCCGTCGCCGTTGAAGACGACCGCCCCGTGCGCGGAGATGATCTCGGTGAGCAGCGTCTGCACCGCCGAATCGAAGTCGGTGCCGTCGGCCACCGCGGCCTCGAGCTCGTTCGCGCAGTAGTCGAGCGCCTCGGCCATGATCGTGTTGATGATGACCATCGGGCCGCTGACCGTCTGCATCGAGCCCGGGGCACGGAACTCGAACCGGTTGCCGGTGAAGGCGAACGGGCTGGTCCGGTTGCGGTCGCCAGGGTCGGTCGGCAGCACGGGCAACGTGTCGACCCCGATCATCATCGTGCCCTTGCCCTTCGACGAGGTCGCCGCACCCTTGGCGATCTGCTCGAAGACGTCGGTGAGCTGGTCGCCGAGGAAGATCGAGATGATGGCGGGAGGCGCCTCGTTGGCCCCGAGCCGGTGGTCGTTGGTGGCCGAGGCAACCGACGCCCGCAGCAGGCCCGAGTACTTGTGCACCGCCCGGATGACGGCCGCGCAGAACACCAGGAACTGCGCGTTCTCGTGGGGCGTGTCGCCGGGCACGAGCAGGCTGCCCAGTTTCGAGTTGCCGAGCGAGAAGTTGACGTGCTTCCCGGAACCGTTGACGCCCTCGAACGGCTTCTCGTGGAACAGGATCTCCATGCCGTGCTTCTTGGCCAGCGTCTTGAAGGTGGTCATCAGCAGCTGCTGGTGGTCGGCCGCGACGTTGCTGCGCTCGAACATCGGCGCGATCTCGAACTGCCCAGGGGCGACCTCGTTGTGCCGGGTCTTCGCCGGGATGCCGAGCTTGAACAGCTCACGCTCGGTGTCCATCATGAAACCGAGCACGCGCTCGGGAATGGCACCGAAGTAATGGTCGTCGAACTCCTGACCCTTCGGCGGCTTGGCGCCGAACAAGGTGCGGCCGGAGTTCAGCAGGTCGGGCCGGGCCAGGAAGAAGTGCCGGTCGACCAGGAAGTACTCCTGCTCGGGACCGCAGAACGAGACGATGTGCTCGGGGTTCTCGTGCCCGAACAGTTTCAGAATGCGCTCGGCCTGCACACCCATCGCCTGCTGGGATCGCAGCAGCGGGGTCTTGTGGTCCAGTGCCTCACCGGTCATCGACACGAAGACGGTGGGAATGCACAGCGTGTGGCCGTTCGGGTTCTCCAGCACGTACGCCGGGCTCGTGACGTCCCAACCGGTGTAGCCGCGGGCCTCGAACGTGTTGCGCAGCCCGCCGCTCGGGAAACTCGACGCGTCCGGCTCGCCCTGGATCAGGGTCTTGCCGGCGAACTCGGCGAGGGCCGAGCCGTCGGAAAGGGGCTCGAGGAAGCTGTCGTGCTTCTCGGCGGTCAGGCCGGTCAACGGGTAGAAGACGTGCGCGTAGTGGGTGGCACCCTTTTCCAGCGCCCAGTCCTTCATGGCCGAAGCCACCGCGTCGGCCACCATCGGGTCGAGTTTTGCGCCGTGTTCGATCGTCGCGATCACCGATTTGTACACCGATTTCGGCAGCCGCTTCTGCATCACCGCCTTGCTGAAGACGTTCTCGCCGAAGACCTCACCAGGAGATTCGGTATCCGTAAAGCTGACGGCCGGCGGGACGTACGCTTCCACGTCCTTGATCGCCTGCAAACGGGCAGCATTACCACTCATTCCGGTCACCCTCTCTCCGGGCATTACGCTCCGCAGCAGCTCGGAGCGCCGACTTTACGAAGCGCCTGTGGCGGGAGTGTTACCGCTCGGTGACCGTCGTTCGTGCGCGCTTCTCGCGCCGACCACGACGCTGCCCGGATCCGGCCGTTCTTTCGGGTGCCGGATCGCCGCTGCCGTGCCGGCGCGCGCCATCCCGGTCGTCGACCGGGTCAGCCGCTTCGTCGGCGAGATCGGCAAGAACCTGCAGGTCCACCGCCTTGTCCGGGGTGATGAGGGTGCCTGTCCGCCAGTCGACGCACGGGTCGAACGCCAGCGCGCGGCGCTCTCGATCGGCGGCGCCGGGCCGAGCCGCCGGGCCGGATGTGACCGCGCCTGATGTGATCCAACGAACGGTGCCCTCCGGTGTTCTGGATCACGTCGTGGCGCCGCCGTCCGTCCACGATGTCGTCAATCGGGTGACGGCGGGACGGCGCAGAACAGCTCCTGTCAGGTCCCCTGCAGGACGGCACGCAGCCGGGCGACGAACCGGGCCGGGGTCCTCGACGAAGCCGATGTGGCCGCCGGGGAACACCGTCGGCTCGATGCCGAGCGCCGCGGCGAGCGCGGTCGAGGTGCGGTCGCAGAGCTGGCCGGCCGACTCCTCCCCGATGCCGACCACGATGCGGGTCGGCCCGGCGCGCAGGGCGGCGAGGTCGGGCTGCCAGCGCGTGGTCGGGCGCATCTCGTGCGCGAACCAGAAGCGCTCGTCGGCCGCGGCCTGCGGGTCGCGTTCGCCGCCGAACATCTGCTCGAACACCGGCTCGGGCAGGGAGATGTCGGCCTGGGCCAAGAACTTCCGCCAGGCCCCCTGCACGTCGCCGGCGAGATAGGTGGCGATGAGGTCGTCGGTCCGGGCGCGGAGCTGCTCGCGGTCGTCGAGCAGCTCGTCCAGCGGGGGCTCGTGGGCGATGACGGTGTGGACCTGCTCGGGGTGGGCCTGCGCGAGGGCCAGCGCGCTGACGGCGCCGCCGCTGGAGCCGAAGACCGCGGCCGGGCCGGCGTCGAGGTGGGTGAGCAGCGGGAGAGGTCGTCGCCGCGCATCTCCGGGGTCGAGTCCCGGTCGGGGTCGTCGACCGAGCTGCGGTTGATGCCCCGCGGGTCGGTGGTGAGCACGGTGTGGTCGGCGGCGAGCAGGTCGGCCAGCGGCGCGAACGCCGTGGCGTCCATCGGGGCGCCGACGAGCACCACGAGCGGGCCCGTGGCCCCGCACCTCGTAGTGCAGCCGCGCGCCGGGAACGTCGAGGGACGCCGGTGTGCAGATGGTCGAGGTGTCGCTCACGGGGCCTCCTGGACACGGTGGTCATGCTCGGTCGGAGATGAGACCCCTCGCCGTCGGGCAGAATCATCGCGTCGTGAGCGAATATTTCTCGGACCGCGGACCGTGACGCGGACGACGCGAGGATCCCGATCTGGCCCGGGCCCGCGGCGGTGACGACGCCGCGTTCACCCGCCTCGTGGAGCCGCTGCGCCGGGAGCTGCACGCCCACTGCTACCGGATGCTCGGCTCCACCCACGACGCCGACGACGCCCTGCAGGACGCCCTGCTGCGGGCGTGGCGAGGGCTCGCGCGCTTCGAGGGCCGCAGCTCGCTGCGCTCGTGGCTGTACACCGTGGCCACCCGCACCTGCCTGGACATCGCCGAACAGCCGCGGCAAGCGGGCCCTGCCCGTCGACCTCGGCCCGTCCAGCGACCACGCGCGTGGTCGGCGACGCGCCGCTGACCGACGTCGCCTGGCTGGGCCCCTACCCCGACGCGGGCCTCGCCGACGGCCCGGCCGGCCCGGACGCACGCTACGAGCAGCGCGAGGCCGTCGAGCTCGCTTTCGTCGCCGCGCTGCAGCACCTGCCGGGCAACCAGCGGGCCGCGCTGCTGCTGTTCGAGGTGCTCGGCTTCTCCGCCGCCGAGATCGCCGACGACGATGGACACCTCGACCGCCTCGGTGAACAGCGCCCTGCAGCGGGCCCGCGGATCGTGGCCGAGAAGGTCCCGCCCCGCAGCCAGCAGCAGACGCTGCGGACCTCGACGACGCGCGCCTGCGGGAGATCGTCGCCGGTTACTCGGCCGCGCTGGAACGCGGCGACGCCGACGCGCTGGTCGCGCTGCTCACCGAGGACGTCACCTGGTCGATGCCGCCGCTGCCGCACTGGTACCGCGGCCTCGACGCCGTCACCGACTTCGCCGTGGCGGTCCCGCTGACCGGATGCGGCTCCTGGCGACACCTCCCGACCAGCGCGAACGGCCAGCCGGCGGTGGGCTGCTACCTCTGGAACGACAGCAGCCGGCGCGCACCTCGGCTGGTCGATCGACGTGCTGACCCTGCGCGGCGAACGGATCGCCGAGATCACCTCGTTCGTCGGACCCGACCACTTCGCGCTCTTCGGACTGCCCGCCGCACTGCCGTGATCCACCCTGGCCGCGGGGTCGGATCCGCCCGGACGACCGACGACGGAGGCTCCGCGACCTACCGGAGGCGTTTCTTCCCGGTCCACACGCACCACAACCCCGCCGACACCAGCAGCGCCGCCAGCCCGCGTACACCCCAGCGCTGCGCGAACTCGGCGAAAGTGTCCGGCAGCGGGCCGAGGATCAGGAGCGCCCCACCGAACAGCGCGATGCCGAGGAGCACAAGAGCGACACCTCCGACCACGAGCAGCCGGGCCGGGAGCCGACCGGGCCGGCCTGCGGACTCGTCGCGTCGCACGCTGAACCCCCTCCCCTGCCACGTAGGGTCCGTATTGTCGCAGTTGCCCGGTCCGCGGCTCGATCAGCCGGCCGCGCCGAAGTCGGCGGCGACGCACCGGCAGCAGGCATCGGTGAGGACGCGTACCGCGGTGCGCCGGTCGTCGCTCCGCCACATCACCGCCAGCTCGCAGGGTGAGAGGCCCGACACCGGCCGGCACACCACGTCGTCCCGGCGGTAGATGGCCGCGTTGCCGGCCGCAAGCAGCGCGATGCCCAGCCCGGATGCCACCGCCTCGAACGCCTCGTCCGCGGCCGCGGCCTCCGCCCCGATCAGGGCCGGAGTCACGCGCCGATCGTTGGCCAGCCAGAAGTCCCGCATCGGCCCGGCCGAGGCGGGCAGCGCCACGAACGGCTCGCCGACCAGATCGAAGAAGGCAATGGCCCGCCTGGCGGTCAGCGGATGGCCTGCCGGCAACGCCACCCACCGCTCTTCGGTGGCGGCGACCCGGTGCGAGATGCCGGAATCGGGGACGGGCAGCCACGCCACCGCCACGTCGACCGTCTCGTCGCGCAGCCCGACGGTCGGATCTCCCCACGGGACCTGCCGGAACCGCAGCCGCCAGCCGGGCATGCGCTCCTCGAGCGCCGCGGAGATGGCGGGCACCAGCCCGCGGCCGATCCGGGTGTGGAAGCCGACGGTGATCGTGTGCCGGGCGGTGTCGCCGAACGCACGCATGTCGGCCACGGCGCTCTCCCATTCCGCGATGATGCGCCGCGCCCGCGGCACCAGTGTCGCGCCGGCCTCGGTCAGCTGGATGCTGCGATGGCCGCGGACGAACAGCTCGGTGCGCAGTCGCCTCTCCAACGCGCGCACCTGCTTCGACACGGCCGGTTGGGCGACGTAGAGGCCCTCCGCAGCGCGCGTGAAACTCAGCTCGTCGGCAACCGCGAGGAAATAGCGCAGGTCACGCACGTGCGCATCGCCCGGATCCGGCATTCCGTCAGGTTATGCGAGGAGTTCTTGGACGGCTCGGGCGACGCGGCGAAGCCTGGCGGTCATGCAAGCACTGATTCACGACCCCAGCGCGCCGGCAGCTCTGCGTCGCACCGAGCTGCCCGATCCCGTGCCGGCTCCCGGCGAGGCGCTGATCGCAGTGGCGGCAGCCTCCTTCAACTTCCTCGACGTGGCCTCTGCCGACACCGTCCCGCCCGGTGCCGTCCCTGGTGTCGACGCGTCGGGCGTCGTGGTCGCGGCCGCAGCCGACGGCTCGGGCCCGCCGGAGGGCCCGCTACCTGGAGCGCAACGCGGATCTCGTCCCGTGACCGCGTGACGGCCCCGACGGATCAGCGCTCGCTCGCGGCACCGAGTACGGGCTTGAGGTCGAGGACGGGCGTGCCGTCGAGTGCCTCGAGCCCGTCCACGCCGATGGCGCCGCCCTCGATCGAGGTGATCCGGACGCGATGCAGCCCGATCGGGTTCGGCCGGTGCGGGGAGCGGGTGCTGAACACACCCTGCTCGGCGCGATCGGGATCATCGCGGGGGCGGGTGGTGAGAACGTCGCGGCGGGCCCGGTCGAGCCAGGTCAGGACCAGCACATCGGACCCGACGGCGAGGTCGGCGATCCCCCTGAGGTAGGCCGGTTCGATCACCAGCGACGCCGGCGGCGCGCCCTCGTCACCCTGCTTCGGGGCCGAGGCCGCGTCGACCAGCGGCGAGACGACGCGACCGACGGTCACCAGTGAGTAGGTCATGGGCGCAGCCAACCAGCTCGACGCGCGCGTGAGAGGCCCCGGCCGCCCGGCGCCGATGACCCGTCGGCGGCGGACCTCAGGCGCCGGCTGCGTACCTCCAGAAGTCCCGCATCAGCGCGGGCGGGGTCGGTCCGGTCATCTCCAGCTGGGTGAGCAGGATGGTGATCGCGCCCGTGGACGGGGTGATGTGCGCCGCCGTTCCGGTGCCGCCGACCCAGCCGTAGCGTCCCGGCACGTTCCAGGGGTCGATCGGCCTCGACATCGACCGAGCCGCCGAACCCCCAGCCCTGGCCCTCCAGGAACAGCTCGCCCGCCTCGCGCTGGGCGGCCGGTCAGGTAGTCGGTGGTCATCTGTCGCACCGACGCAGGCGAGAGCAATCGGCGGCCGCCGTCGACGCTCCCTTCGGCGAGCAGCATCCGGCCGAAGCGGCACCAGTCATCGACGGTCGAGACGAGCCCGCCGGCGCCGGACGGGAACGCCGGCATGCTGCTCCACTGGCCGTCGGGGGCATCGACCAGTTCCAGACCGCCCGCGGGATCCGGCCGGTAGTAGCTGATGAACCGGTCGAGCTTCGCCGGCCGGTACCACGAACCCGGTGTCGACCATGCCGAGCGGCTCGAACAGCCGATCGGCCAGGAACTCGGGCAACGCGACGCCCGAGACCCTGGCGATCAGCACCCCGAGGATGTCGGAACAGGTGTTGTACAGCCACGCCTCGCCCGGCTGGTGCAGCAGCGGAATGTGTGACAGCGCGGCCATCCACCGCGTCCGGCGGCTCGACGAGCTGCGGCTGGGGCGGTCCCTGCCCCAGCTCGGTGAACAGCGGTCCGACCGCCGGCAACGAGAAGTCGGAGGGGAACCCGTACCCGGCTCGGAAGGTGAGCAGGTCGACCACGGTGATCGGCCGGACCGCCGGGACCACGTCGTCGATCGGAGCGCCGGGCGTCCGCACGACGATCGGTGACGCCAGCTCGGGCAGCCAGCGCGCGACCGGGTCGTCCAGCCCGATCCGGCCGTCCTCCACCAGCATCATGCGGCCGCGGCGACGATGGGCTTGGTGATCGATGCGACGCGGAAGATCGAATCCCGGGCCATCGGGGCGCTGCCCTCGACGTCGACGACTGCCGACGGCCTGCTACCTCCACCCGGTCTCCGTGGGCGACCAGGCCGACCGCGCCCGGCATGCCCCCGTCTCCGACGTGCGCATCCAGGACGTCGTGCAGGTTGGTCATGGTTCTTCCCCCGGCAGTGGTGGTTCGTACTCGGCATCGGACGTGATTCCAGGCAGAAGCCAGCCGAGCAGTGCCATTCCCGGGAAACGGCGATCCGGGCGATCCGCCGAGATCGGCGCTACCGTAGTCTCCGTCGTTGCTCCAGACCCCGGTGACGTCGTCCTGCGATTGTAGATCCGACTCTGGTGGGTCAACCATGCCCGAGCACGTCACCGGTGGTGAGCGCCGTGAATTCGTCCGGCTCTCCTGGCCGAGGGTCCCGCACTCGCTGGCCCGGCTGCGAGCCGAGCTACGGGCGTGGCTCTCACCGCTCGGTTTTCCCGTCGACGTGGCCGACGACATCGTCCTGGCCGCGAACGAGGCCGCCGCCAATGTCATCGACCACGCCTATCCCGCCACCAGCACCGTCGGCACGGTGGACATGGACCTCTGGGTCGAGAACTCCGTTGTCCATGTCCAGATCGTCGACCGCGGGAGATGGCAAGTCGCCGATCTCGCTCCCTCCGATCGCGGACTCGGGCTACAGCTCATGCGGGTTCTGCTCGACGATGTCGTCATCGAGACCGGACCGGCTGGGACCACCGTCCTGCTCCGCCACGCCCTCCCCGGCATCGAATCGCGGGGGGTCGAGTCACCCGACGTGAGCGGAGCCCGGCAGGACCGATCCCTGCCTCGGCGGTCAGGCTCGCGGCCGGGTCGATGACACCGCGCAGGCGAAGCGGCAGCTTCGAGGGCCGCGGACATCGCGTCGATCGGAGCTGCAGAGTCGGGCGCGCCGACCCTGTGCCGTGGTTGGCCTAGCGTGGCGACCATGCCGACCGTCGAGCCGTTCACACCGAGCACGCCGCCGGCGGCGCTCGAGGACCTCCGCGCCCGCCTGCTCGCGACGCGCTGGCCCGATACGCCCGAGGATGCGGGCTGGACGCTGGGGACCGACCTCGATTACCTGCGCGAGCTCGTCACCTACTGGGCCGACGGCTTCGACTGGCCGGCACAGGAGGCGGCGCTCGCCGCACTCCCGCAGGTCCGCGTCGGGCTCGGCGGCATCGCGATCCATGCCGTCCACGCGCGCGCCGTCGCGCCGGCCGGGCCCGTCCTCCCGCTCGTCCTGACCCACGGCTGGCCGGACTCGTTCTGGCGCTATGTGAAGGTGGTCCCGCTCCTCACCGATCCCGGCGCGCACGGCGGCGACCCCGCCGACGCGTTCGACGTCGTCGTCCCCTGCATGCCGGGCTATGGCTATTCCGACCGTCCGCCCGGCCCGGCCCTCGACTCGCGGCAGGTCGCCGGGCTGTGGCCGGGCCTCATGACGGCGCTCGGCTACCACCGCTTCGGCGCCGCGGGCGGGGACATCGGCAGCCATGTGAGCCGCTACCTCGGCCTCGACCACCCGGACCGGGTCGTGGCCGTGCATCGCACCGATGCGGGCGTCCCGGTTTACCCGGGCGACCCGGCCGACCTGGCGCCGGAGGAACGCGCGTGGCTCGCGGAGGCCGCGACCTGGGGCGCGGCCGAGGGCGCCTACGCGGCCGTGCACCGCACGAAGCCGCAGACCGCGGCCGTCGGGCTGAACGACTCCCCGGCCGGGCTCGCGGCCTGGATCGTCGAGAAGCTCCGCGCGTGGAGCGACTGCGACGGCGACGTCGAGGCGCGTTTCACGAAGGACGAGATCCTCACGAACGTCACGCTCTACTGGCTCACCGGGACCATCGGGTCCTCCATGCGCATGTACCGGGCGAACGCCGCGATCCCGCCGGAGCAGCACGCCAGGCGCGTCGAGGTGCCGTCGGGGTTCTCACTGTTCCCCGGCGACATCGTGCGCCCGCCGCGGGCCTGGCTCGAGCGGACCGCGAACGTCGTGCGCGTGACCGAGCCCGCCCGTGGGGGGCACTTCGCGCCGTTCGAGGAGCCCGAGCTCTATGCCGAGGAGCTGCGCACGTTCTTCCGGCCCTACCGAACCGCCGCAGCGTCACACGACGGGTAGCGGCTCGCGCCCTCGGCTCCGACGACGGCTTGACCGGTCACCTTCGCCGTCGAACACGTCCTGTGCCCGTCCCAGATCGCGGTCATCCGCACCGGCGACGCACTGCTCGGCGACCGCCGAGGCACGTTCCCGTCCGCAGGATCTCGGTAACGACTTGGGTGGGTCACGATCTCGCATCCGGTCCTGTCGCGGGCTGCCCGGCAGGGACGTCGTCTCTAGGCTGCGCCTGCCTGCCTCGCAGAAGCGGGAAATCACAGGCCAGAAGGAGACACAAATGATCATCCTTGGACTGATCCTGCTGATCTTGGGATTCGTGCTGCACATCTCGATCCTCTGGACCGTGGGCATCATCCTGCTGGTCGTCGGGGCCGTGCTGGCCGTACTCGGCGGAACCGGGCGCGCCATCGGTGGCCGCCGCCACTGGTACTAGCCCCAGCCGGAGCTCCCCCACGAACGATCACCAAGGGGATACCGAGCTCGTCAGTGAGGATCGACGGCCGCCCCGCGTTCGCTCCCCGCGCCCGGAGGTCAACCAGACTCATCCCGGCTGACCCTCGGTGCGAGGGAGAAGAGGAGATCGCGGGCCCGGTCCGGCGCATGGGTCACGCGATAAGCCGATCGGCATGGGCGCGACATCCGACCCGCCGACGTCGGCGGTGGCTACGCCGTGTGGCTCCGATGAAGCCCTTGGACACCATCCAGTCCTCGGCGACGATCCCCGCGTCCTGCCCGTCGACGTCGACCTTCTTGCCGACTCGATCATCTCCTGGTTGTTCAGTGCCTCCGCGATCGGCTGCATGACGGTCGCGATCTCCGGATGCTGCTTGGCGAACTCGTCGCGCATCACGACGCACACGTTGTACTGGGGGAAGAAGATCTCGCCGAAGTTGCAGGTGCCGTTGGCGATCGAGGAGTAGATCGCACCGGTGCCGAACGTCTTGACCTCGGTCGTCGGGAACCTATTCCGATCACCCCGGTCGCCGGGTGGAGCGGATCCCGCTGAAGCAGAACCTGTTGCGCCGCAGTGGAGGCCGCCTCTCCGCGGTGACAGCGACATCCTCGTTCTGCGAGGCTCCTCGCATGTCCGCGAGAGTCGACGCCGGCTGGCACGTCACTGTGCCGGAAGTCGGGGAGCCATGAAGCTGAACTACTGCACCGAGTGCGCGGCTCCGTTGCGCCGGCAGAACTCGACGGACTACATCTGCGACAACGGCCATCCCTACTGGAACGAGCCGCACGCCAGCACGTGTGTGGTCATCCTCAACGACGGATGGGAAGGTGCTTCTGGCCAAGCGCGGCAGAGAACCGCGTCGGGACAAGTACATCTTTCCCGGCGGTTTCGTCGAGTTCGGCGAGGATCCCTACGACGCGGCGCGGCGCGAAATCCGTGAGGAGACCAGCCTCGAGTGCGGCGAACTCATGCTGTTCGAGGTGCAGAACATCAAGTACCGGGAGAACGAGGCGTCGCTCAGCATCGTGTTCCTGGCCCGGGACTGGCGGGGTCACTGCGAGGCAGGCGACGACGCCGCCGCGCTGCGGTGGCGCGACATCGACGTCATCGACGGCGACGAGTTCGCCTGGCCGTTCCCCGGTTTGACCACCAAGCTGCGGCAGCTCACCGAGAAGTAACTGACTCCCTCCTCACCGACGCCGAGGAAACCCCTACAGCCATGTACCAACCGGACGGGCGCGCAGCGCGAGCACGACGACGTCGTCGTCGGGTTGGTCGCATCGTCGGGTGAGCAGCGCCTCGCAGAGCTTCTCCAGAGGGGCATGGGCCTCGCTGACCCCGATGCATTGCACCCGGTGTAGACCTTCATCGATCGACCCTCCGTGGCCTTCGATCAGCCCGTCGGTGAACAGCACGATGGTGTCGCCCGCATGCAGTACCCATTCATGATCGGTCCGGCGGGCGTCGAGGTCGACACCGAGCAGCAGGTCCGGGTCGTACTCCAGCAGCTGTGTCGTGCCGTCATTATTGATCAACAACGGTGGGGGGTGGCCGGCGTTGGACCAGCGCACCACGAGCGGCTGGTCGTCGCGGGCGAGGTCGCGGGTGATCTCGGCCAGGATCACCGTGGCCAACCCGTTGGACAGCAGAGTGTTCATGGCGCGGTCCATGGCCGTGAGCAGGGTCGCGGGCGACCCGGTCAGCACCTGCCCGATTCCTCGCAGCACGCTGCGCAGTTGCGCCATGAGGGCCGTCGCGGGCGCGTCGTGGCCCGCGACATCGCCGACCACCATCAGCATCCGGCCACCGGGCGCGGGGAACAGGTCGTACCAGTCCCCGCCGATCTTGACGTGGTCGGCGGCCGGCACGTAGCGGGCCACGACCTCCACGTCCGGGATCGGTGGCAGATCGGTCAGCAAGCTGCGTTGCAGCCACTCCGCCAGCCCCGCCATGCCTTCGGCGTCGCTGGCCTGGGCCTGCGCGAGCGCGGCTTCGGCACTGAGCCGCTGCACCTGCACTTCGCGCTGCAGCCGCGCGGTACACGCTGCGAACGCGATCAGTCCACCGAGTGCGATTCCGAACAACTGCGCCGCCTGGGTCGGCCACGCGTCGGCCGTGTACTGCTCGTCATAGATGCCCAGCAGCCCCGCCACGACGAACGCCAAGATCGCATACAGCACCGTCGCTCGCCTGCCGAGCAAGCTCGCGGCCAGCAACGGTGCGATGACCACCATTCCGAACACGATTCGCCGTGGGTCCGCGGCCATGTCCAGCAGGGCGAAGAACACGATGATCGCGAGCGGCACCACCGCGCCGGCACGCCCCACCCGATCCACGCCGCTCTCCCTCCGGTACCCGACATCCTGGACTCTTCAGAAGCCGCCGGATCCCGGGCTCGCGCTCGCCCGCCGGCCGGTGCTGGATCCCGGCCTGAACAGCACCCATCTCGCCCCGCCCCACGGTGTGATCGCGGACAGCATGCCGAGCATGATCCGGGCAGGCACGAACCGCATCATCGGTGGGCGAGCCCGACGATGCACGGTGTGGCGCACCGGCCACGCTGTGCCGAGGACCGTCTTCGGGGCTTCGAGCAGCCGAGGATGTGGGCCGCCGCGGACCCTTCGGGGGCTGATGGACGCTCCCGGTGGCAACCATCTGCGGTAGGTGGCACCACGCGAGAGTTCCGGGAAAGCTGGGCGCATGAAGGCAGCCAGCTACACCACGGTCGGTGCCGCCCGCGACGTGCTGACGGTCGGCGAGGTGGACCGGCCAGAGCCCGGACCCGGCCAGGTCCGCGTCCGGGTCCGGGTCTCCGCGATCAATCCGACCGACACCAAGACCCGGGACGGCACCACCGATCGTCCGTTCGACGGGCTGCGGATCCCGCACCAGGACGGGGCAGGCGTGATCGACGCCGTCGGCGAGGGCGTCGATCCGGAACGGGTCGGGCAACGGGTGTGGCTCTGGCTGGCCTCACCCGGCGGCGCCGGCGGCGCCCCACTCGCCGAATGGGGCACCTGTGCCGAGTACTCGGTGGTGCCCGAGCACCAGGCGTGCCCGCTGCCCGAAGGCGCATCCGACGACTTGGGCGCCTGCCTGGGCGTGCCGGCCCTCACGGCCTATCACTGCCTGACCGCCGACGGACCGGTGGAGGGGCTGACCGTGCTGGTCACCGGCGGGGCGGGCTCGGTAGGCCATTTCGCGATCGAGCTGGCCCGCTGGTCAGGGGCCAGGGTGGCGAGCACGGTCAGCAGCCCCGAGAAGGCGGAGCTGGCACGCGCGGCCGGGGCCGAACACGTGATCAACTACCGGGAGGGTGACCCGGCCCAGGCCATCCGGGATGCGGTCGGACCGGTGGACCGGATCGTCGAGGTCGCGATCGGGCAGAACCTCGACCAAGCGCTTCAGGTGATCCGTCGAGGCGGATCCGTGGTCAGTTACGCCGCGGGTTCGACCGACCCGACGGTGCCGGTGCGGGCCTGCATGACCTCGAACGTGAATCTGCGGTTCGTGCTGCTCTACGGCGTCCCACACGACGTGTTGCGAGCAGCGGCGGAACAGGTCACCGCAGCAGTCGCGGCCGGGGCGGTCACGACGCCGCCACTGCATCGGTTCTCCCTCGACGAGGTCGCCGCAGCGCACGAGGCCGTGGAGTCCGGCGTGACCGGCAAGGTGGTCGTCGACATCGACTGAGCTCCCGATCAAGGGGGCCGCCTGTTGAACCGCACACGTGTCGGGTTCGTGTCTGCTTCTGACGGACAGGCTCGATCGCGGGTCCATCGTTGGCGTGCCGATGCGGCAGATCACCCCGGACGACGAGACTCCGTGGTGTGAGTTCGTGGGTCGTTGTCGTCCGAGACGCCACCGCGTCGATCGGACAACTCCAACGCCACGTTCCAGAACTCGCGACGCAAGCACGAGGAGATCGAAACCCTGGAATGCACGCAGGCTGACGCCTTGCCGCTCGACCCGGAAGCCTTCACGTCGTCAATCGCACGTCGGGTGCTCTCCGGGTAAGATCCGGATGAGGTGTCAGGACACGAGCCGCGTCGATCAACGCGTCGGCCACCACGCTCACCCACCGCCCGTCACGCGCCCGATGCGGCAGCAGCGCGCCGAGGACGGAGCGCGCCGCAGCCCATCACGCCACCCGGGCGCGCTACACACAGAACGGCATTCCTGCGCGTGGTATGTCACGATGCGGGCTCCGCCGACCGGAGGCTTGTCGTATGCGTCTGCTTGACCGAATGATCACCCGCGCGTTGCGTGGTCCGCTGGATGCCATGGTCACCGAGCGAGTGCTGGAACAAGTCGAGCAGCTCAAGCTCGACGCGCTGTACTCCTACCGCTGGCACGGTGACCGCTCACGCCTGCACATCCCGGACAGCGCAGTGGTCAACAACGCCCTGTTCAACATGTCCGGGGGCACGATCACGATTGGTGAGTACGCGTTCTTCGGCCACGACGTCGCGGTGCTCACCGGGACCCATGACATCGAGCAGTTCGGGCTGGCCCGGCAGATGGCGTTCCCGCGTTCAGGACGTGACGTGGTGATCGGCGACGGGGTGTGGCTGGCCAGCCATGTTGTGGTGTACGGGCCGGTCACGATCGGCGAGCACGCCGTCGTCGCCGGTGGGTCGCTGGTCCGGGAGGACGTGGAGCCTTACGCGGTGATGGCAGGCCGGCCGGCGAAGATGATCAAAAAGCTCACCCCTCCGTCCGGATGAGGTTGGAGATAGGTGCTGGGGAGCGGCCACACCCCGACTACGACCTGCACGTCGACCTGCTGGCCTTGCCCGAGATCGACGTCCGCTGCGGCATCGACCGGCTGCCTTTCGCCAGCGGCTCGATCGACGCGCTGCGGGCCAACCACGTGCTGGAGCACCAGAGCTACGAGCTGATCTCCGAGACGCTGCACGAATGGGCCCGGGTGCTGCGAGCCGGCGGGTTGCTGGACATCGGGGTGCCGGATGCCCGGTTCGTCGCAGAGCAGTGGGTGCGCGGCGAGATCGACACTGCCGAGGCCAACCATTGGATTCTGGGCGGCCACTCTGAACGCGCCGCGCACAAGGGCGTCGACTCCCGTGGCGTTCCACTGTGGATCTGGAACGCGCACCACACGATGTTCGACGCAGAGTCGCTGCGCCGCTTGGTCGGCGAGTTCTTCGTGGTCGAGAAGCTGTTCACCTACGACATCCGCAACCTGCGGCTCTACGGGCACAAGCGCTGAACGACCGCGCCGCAAGATCGTGACCACCCGACTCCTACCGTGGGAGCGGCGGAAATCGCCAGAGAAGCGGCGGGAGCCGAGAAGGAGATGACGGTCGCGCTCCCGTTTGGTCTTCGTCACAGGTGGGAGCCGGAGGTCTCGACCTCGGCAACCTTTCCCTAGTAGCGGGCGTCGTCAGATCAACCTGGCCTCCCAGCTCCGTGGACGAGCGCTGGGAGGCCGCGCGGAACAACCCTACGGGTAATAGGCGCCGGGAGTAGGCTTGCGACCCGAGTCGCCTGGAGGGGGGCCAGGTCGAGACTCCCGCCCCGAGGGAGCTCACCGTGTCTGACCCCGCCGCCCCGGACCCCGCCCAGATGCAGCGTGGCGCCGTCGCGCTGACCACCGCCCTGCGGATCTCCACGCTGCTACCCCGCGAGCAGGAGGCGATCTTCTCGATCCTGCGGAGCTTGAACACCGCTGACCAGCAGCTGCGCGGCCAGGAGGGGGAGCACTACTCGCACGTCTACGTGACCAGCGTGCTGGCCACGATCCTGGACACCTACCGGCGCGAGCTGGCCAACCTCGGCCGATGACATGGCGCAACAATCGCTCGGGAACCACCCGAACGACCCTCCGTTGCGCTCCTAGCTGCCGGGTTCGTGCGCCGATGGCCGTTTTGCGGTGGCGACGCTCGGGAATCATCGGATCATGACCGGGAACCGGGTGCGGCGGGTGATTGCGCAGCAGTGGGTCTCCGTGGACGGCTTCGCTGCGGGTCCGACGGACGAGACGGAGATCTTCGCTGCGGTCGACGACTTGTCCGGCAGCGAGGAGTACAACCGGCGGCTACTGGAGCACGTTGACGAGGTCCTGCTGGGGCGCCGTTCCTACGAGTCGTTCGCCGGGTTCTGGCCGCTGGCCGAGGCCGAGCCGATGGCCGAGTCGGTAAACGCAATTCCGAAGGTCGTCTGCTCGACGACCCTGCGGGAGGCGCCGTGGGGTGCCTTCGCCCCGGCCCATGTGGTGCCCGACGCGGTGGCGTATGTGCGTGAACGGCGCCGTGAACCCGGCGGTGACCTCCTGATCTGGGGCTCGCTTGCGCTCATGCGCTCGCTGCTGGAGGCCGGGGAGGTCGACGAGCTGGACCTGTTCGTGGCACCGATCGCGCTCGGCGCCGGAACGCCGTTGGTAGCTCCGGGCGGGCCGTACCGCCTCCAGCAGATCGATGTCGAGGTCTGGCCGTCAGCGATGCACATTCGATACTCGGTGCGCCGCCCGCAGGACTGAAGTGCAAGAGCGCGGGACGTAGCGCTACGACAAGTGTTGAGCTGGCCCGGGCAGCAGCGGCCTGAGCTAGGGATTCGCGCGGACGAACGTTTCGCGCCGGCGGCTCCCGGCGGGACCGCCCCTTCTCAGCGATGCCTGATACCCCCTCGGAACGAAGTCCTCGTCGCCGACACAGGCCCGAGACCAGTCCAGCTCCTGGGCTTCGGACAGATCGTCGAGGGCAAGTTGGTGCAGCAAGGTCGCCGGCCCAGGCCGTCAGCAGGGTCAGCCGCCGGGCCACCCTGGTGTGGTGCGGCTGGTGGCCGGGCAGGCCCGACGCACGCGGTGAAGACGCGCCAGCTGCACACCTCGACGCGCTGCCGCATGCGCAGCACGCGGATCCGGCGGCGCAGATCGGGGTTCACGAGGCGCCGACGGCGTACTCGCCGCGTTCTGGCAGGCCCTCCACAGCTGACCCACGCGCCCCGGGCCCGGCGGGATCAGCGGACGGGAACACGTTCCCGGGTAGCGTCGGGTGTGGGGATGTGGGGGTGGTCAGCATGGCCGGAGCACGCGGGGTGCGGCGCCTGGTCCGGTGGGGGTTGCGGCACGGCGTACCGCGGGCGGTGATGGCGCGGCGGGTTCGGGCGGGTGACCTGGGCGCCCGGATCATGTTCGACCCCGTGGTGCGGGCGGACCCCTTTCCCTACTACGAGCAGCTGCGCGTGGGAGGCAAGCTCGTGGACGCAGGCGTGGCCCGCTGCACCGTCGATCACGACCTGTGCTCGGCCGTGCTGCGCAGCCCGGACTTCGGTAGCGCCGTCCCCGCACCGGCCTCACTGCCGCTGCCGGTCCGGCTGGCCGCACGGATCGCCGGTCGGCCCACGCTCTCGGCGGCCGAGCCGCCGTCGATGTTGGTCGCCGATCCACCCGACCACACCCGCTACCGCAGGCTCATCACCCGCGCCTTCTCAGCCCGCGCCGTCGCCGCGCTCCGCACCCGCACCGAGAAGATCGCCGAGGAGCTCCTCGACATGATGGCCAGACGCGGCCCGCGCGTGGACCTGGTCCGCGACTACGCCGCCCTGCTGCCGCTCACCGTCATCGCCGAGGTGCTGGGAGCGCCGCGGAGCATGCGCGAGCAGTTCCTGCGGTGGAGCGCCGACGCCATCCCATTGATCGACTTCGGGATACGGTACCGCGACTTCCGCCGCGGCGAGCTCGCCGTGGACTCCTTGCACACCTGGATGCTCCAGCACTTCCAGACTCTGCGCCGCGACCCCGGCGACAACATCCTCTCCGCGCTCGTCTCCGCACACGACGAGTCGGGCGGGCTCACCGACGACGAGCTCAGCAGCATGGCGATGCTGCTGCTCGAGGCCGGGTTCGAGACCACCGTGAACCTCATCGGCAACGGCGTGGCCCTGCTGACACGCCACCGCGACCAGCTCGACGCGCTGTACGAGGCACCCGCACGCTGGCCGGGCGCAGTGGACGAAGTGCTGCGCTTCGACTCGCCCGTCCAGCGCACCGCCCGGCTGGCACACCGGACCGTCGAAATCGGAGGCGAACGCGTGCGGGCCGGCGAGGTCGTCATCCCCCTGCTCGGCGGCGCGAACCGCGACCCCGCCGTGTTCGCCGACCCGCAACACTTCACCATCACCCGAACCGAAGCTGGCAAGCACCTGGCGTTCTCCGCCGGCATCCACTACTGCGTCGGGGCGGCGCTGGCGAAGATGGAGGGCGAGGTCGCGCTACGCGCACTCTTCGACCGCTTCCCGGACCTGGCGCTCACCGTGCCACCACACCGGCGGCCGAGCCCCGTCCTGCGCGGCTACGACACCATGCCGGCCACACTCAGCCCGGCCGGAGTCCCGGCATGACCCACACCACGGGCAAGGGTCCGGCCGTCGAGGAGTTCATGCTCACGACCCACAGGCGCGACAGCCGAACGGGTCATGGTGCGATCGGACCGGCAGTTCGAACCACGTCCAGCACCACCCGAGCGCCCGTGATCGAACGCCCTGCGTTTCCGCTGTTCAGCTGGTGGGCCCCCGGGGGATCGAACCCCGAACCCGCGGATTAAAAGTCCGCGGCTGCGCTTGCATGGGCCGGCGTACACCGCTTGACCTCACCCTGCCTGTGGCATCTGTGTACCGGCTGCCGGGCGAAGCGGGAGTTCCATTGACAGATTCAATGACAGCGAGTCCACAGTAGACGCATAAGGGAGATCCATCCGACTTCGCGGGCTTGGCGAACTCCAGCACGCCGGCACCCTCAGCGAGGACATTCGTGGCCAAGAGTGCGGCCAGAGATCGAGTACCCGTGCGCTCGGCCACCACCGCCGACCGAGCGCTCCATCCCGTAAGCGGATCCGTTATCGGCACGATGGCGTCGGGTCACGGCCGCGTGGTGCGCTCGCGCCACCTGTCGATTGCGAGTAGGCCGAATCCGGCCAGGGCCAGCAGGGTGCGCACGGTGTGGGCGCCCGACCAGCGGTCCCGGACCTGCGCCCAGTCGGCCGGTGGCGCGGTGGGCGACCAGGTGAGGATCTCGGCGTTGATCGGGAAATGCACGATGGCGGTGACGGCCATCGCCGCCACGGCGCAGAGCACGGCGGCGGCCGCGAGGGCGCGCTCGCGGCCCCGTCCGCGCACCGCGCTCACCGCGGCGGCGAGCAGGCCGATCCCGCCCAGCGGCGGCAGGGTCGCGGTGAACGCCGCGGTCGTAGCCTGCCGGTAAGAGATGTAGGCCTCCGCACTGGAGCTGCTCATCGCCACATCGGTCACCCAGGTGGCCAGTGCCGCCCCGGCGGCCAGCCCGAACGCGACCAGCGCCACCAGCCGCGTCGCGTCTCGCACCAGGCCCGATGCCGCGGCGCCCGAGGTCGTGGCGCGGCCCGCGGTTGTGGTGCTCATGGTGCGGCGCCGGGCAGGAGTGAGCCGCGGATGTCCACGACATCGAGCCGGTGCACGGCCGGCTCCGCTGGCGGGCGGGCACCACCGAACGCGCGGTCCACGGCTGGGTGGATGCGCTCGTCGAACGCTGTCGCGCACAGTTCCTGCGATTCCCACACGTCGATGTAGCGCAGCCCGTCGGGGGTCCGCACGCACAGGTGCAGCAGCGAGCCCTCCAGCGGTTCAGGGCCGATCTCCTCGAGGATCCGCTGGTAGAACTCGGGTCCGATCGGGACGTCCTGGGTGTAGGCGTAGACCACGGCGTCACTCCTCCTCATCGATCCGAACTGCATTCGGATGAATGCGGTAAGGTTGAACCTGATGAGCGACAACGTCAAGACCCCACGCAGCTACCACGCTCCACAGCGGGCCGAGCAGGCGGCGCAGACCCGTTACGCGGTCCTCGCTGCAGCCCGGGAACTGTTCACCAGCCGCGGCTACGCCGCGACCACCGTCGCCCAGATCGCCGCCCGCGCCGGGGTCAACGTGGACACCCTCTACGCCACGGTCGGGCGAAAGCCGGTGCTGCTGCGCGAGGTACTGGAAACCGCGATCTCCGGGCAGGCCCAGGCCGTGCCCGCAGCGCAGCGGGACTACGTCCAGGCCATCCAGGCCGCTCCCACCGCAGCCGGCAAGATCGACGTGTACGCCGCAGCCTTGGCGAGCATCCTGCCGCGCACCGCGCCGATCTTCGCCGCGATCCGCGACGCCGGTGCCACCGACCCGACCTGCGCTGCCCTCTACACCGAGATCACCCAACGCCGCGCGGTGAACATGCGATTGTTCGTAGCCGGGCTACGCTCGACCGGGGACATGCGCACCGACCTCACCGACGACGACGCCGCCGACATCATCTGGGCCATGAACGCCGCCGAGTACTACCTGCTGCTGGTAGCCGAGCGCGGCTGGACACCCGCCCGTTACGGTGCCCACCTCTCCGACGCCTGGCGCCGACTGCTGCTGGCTCGATCATGACACCACGCGCTTGCGCAGGGCACCGACCACGAGCATTGCTCGTCATGGTCGCGCTGTCCCACAAGCCGAACCCGCTGCGGGACCGTTGCAGGTCAACCCGCACCGATACCTCATGCGGGACACGTCCAATCGCGATAGCGCCTTGACCAACACGGCGACACGGGCAGTCGGTGAGCGACGCATTACGAGTTCTTCGCTCATCGGGTACACGGTGCTCATCTAGCATCATCGCTGCACGTCAAAGTGTTCTCCGTGCTCAATCGCCTACCGCGGTAGGACTACATTTCGTGCCACGAACCGTGCCACACTGGAGATCAACATCGCTCAGCGACTCGCGACTACATTGGACAGTACCGAGCTCGGCAGTCTTGCTGGGGAGCCCACCTCGAACCGCGAACCTACGCATTCTGCGTGCGTGGGCCGAACCATCCGAGATCAGCGGTCGGCGCCAGCGCGCGCATTTGCCTCGGGGGCTGGGGCTGGGGTTGGCCTCGATCGCCAACCGGCAGCACTCCACCCGGTCCATGGATCACTCCTGCTCGTCACGCTCGAGTTCGGCCAGGATCGACGCCGCGGCCGCGTGAACCGCGGTCAGTGCTTCCTCGAGCACCTCGGCGTCGTCCCGGCCGCCCCATGTCGCCACCTAGTTAACGGCCGACGAGGAGGTGTCCAGGCCCAACGACTGGCAGACCACGAAGGCGACGCTGTCGGCCTCACACTCACCTTGGGCCCTGGTGATCTCGCGGTTCTGGTGATCACAGCGGATGTGCGCGAGCTTGTGACCGAGGATGCGGATCCGCTCGGCCTGGTCGCACGATGCGTTGACCCAGACGATCCGGCGCAGGTAGTCCGTCCATCCGTGGCTCGTCCCGTCCGCCGACATGGCGTGGACCACGCAGGCCGCCCGCAACCTCCTGACCGACCTCGACGACCGAACCTCCGCGTTCCCGTTCCTCATCCGCGACCGGGACACCAAGTACGGCACGTCATTCGATGCCGTGTTCGCCTCCGAAGGCATCACCGCGTCAGGATTCCGCCACGGACACTACAGAGCCCTGGGCCGGCGTGAGGGCACTCACCATCGCTGGTAACTGGAACGATACAGAAGGCTGACACGCTGAACGGGTGGGTAAGGGCGCCAGCCAGCGCACGCTCGGGGACACCGCGCCGGGGCCCGAACGAACCACGGAGGACGAGATGCTGATGACGACCAGCGGATGGGGAATCTGCGGCGACGGGCCCGGCACTGCCGCGACGGCCGGACCCCGACTGTGTTCAACTCCCGCCAGCGAGACCCAGCGAGCAACCGACTCGGGAGCGCGCCGTGTGGCCCGCCCAGTCGCCGCCCACGCCCGCCCCCCACTCACCAATGCCGCAGCCCAGCTCCAGCCCAAGGTCCCGTCCAGCTCAACAGCCCCGCTGCACTGCACAGGCGGGACTGCCGAAACGAGCTCGCCGGTACGCAGTCCGGAGATCGGAGCAGTCACCTCAGATCCACACCCGCTACTCCGCGACGCCTGTCACCACCAGCTCGCGCTGCTCCGCCGCTCGGCCGCTGTGACCGGGCTGCGGCCTGCACGCGCGCTGTGTCCCCCATCGATTCGGACGACGTCGTCCTCCACCCGTCACACGCCGACATGAGCTGGAGACACCCGTGTTACGACCGTCCGAGTACCGCGAACGCGCCCACTCCACCCTGATCCGCCGGGGTCAAACGCCCGGCCTGCGCACCGCGAAGGCCACCCTGGCGGTGGTCGCGGCGTACCTGCTGGCCGAGGTGCTGCACCTGAGCGAGCACCCGATCGTCGCGGCGCTGACCGCGCTGCTCGTGGTCCAGCTGACGCTCTACCAAACCCTGATCCACGGGCTCGGCCGCATCGGCGGGGTACTCGCCGGTGTGCTGGTGGCCGTCGGGGTGGCCAACGTCGTCGGGCTCACCTGGTGGAGCCTCGGCGCGGTGGTCGCCGGGTCCCTCGTGGTCGGCCGGCTCCTGCGGCTGGGCCCGCACCTGTTCGAGGCGCCGATCACCGCGATGCTCCTGCTTGAAGTCGGCGGCGGCGGCGCACTCGGGCTCAGCCGGGTGGCCGAGGCGCTCGTCGGTGCGCTGGTCGGGATCGCGGTCAGCGTGCTCGTCGCACCCCCGCTGTACCTGCAGCCCGCCGGTGAGGCCATAGGCGAGCTCGCCGAACGGATGGCCCACCTGACCCGCAACTTCGCCGGCGGGCTGCGCGGCCCGTGGTCGCGCACCGCCGCGGACCACTGGCTCGACCAGGCCCGCGCCCTGCGCCGGGAGGTGTCGCGCGCCGACCTGAGCCTGGCACGGGCCGAGGAGAGCGCCCGCCTACACCCCCGGGCCCGCAGCAGCCGCGACGCCCAGCCACGGCTGCGCAGCACCCTCACCGGGCTGGAACGCTGCCACCTCACCCTCCGCACCCTCGCCCGCGCCGTGCTCGACCGCACCTACTTCATGCCCGACGCGGAACAATCCGCCGCCTACACCGCCGAGCAGCGCACCGAGCTGGCCGACCTGCTCACCACCGCCGCGGCCGCGATCGACAGCGTCGCCCCCATCGCCACCGCCACCGACCCAGACGCCGCCCGGCTCCGCGTCAAGACCCAACTGGCCGACCTCGACGACCAGCGACACCGGCTCACCGGCCTCCTCGTCGTCGATCCCCACGCCGACCAGGCCGCCTGGAAGCAGCACGGCGCACTGCTCACCTCCATCGACCGGCTCCGAGTCGAAGTCGCCGCCGCCGCCCGCGAACCCGACCAGCAAACCCAACCCGAGCGGCTGATCCGCCGCCTCGTCATCACCTCGGCGCGGCGGCCCGGCCCGCCCTGAGACGCACAGCTCGGCGTCGGTGCGTTCGCGCTGGCATGGACCCTGGGCCAGCCACCGGTAGTAGCCCTGGCGGACCACGCCGAGCTGGGCGCACATGAACGTGACCGAGTATTGCTGGTCGGTGGCCCAGTCCGCGATCGCCGCGTACTCACGGCTGTTCCTTCGCGAACCAGGCTGCAACTTTATTTGCGAAATCACGCTCCATCTTGAGCGTGCCGATTTCCTTGCGGAGTCGTTCCAGCTCGGCCCGTTCGGGCTCGGACAGATCCTTGTCGGGAACCCTTCCGGATTCCCTGGCTTTCTTCACCCATTTGCCTAACGTCATCTCGTGGACGCCGATACTCTTCGCCACTTCGACGATGGATCGGCCCGAATCGAGGACGAGGCTAACGGCCTGGTCCTTGAGGCTTATTCAGGCTGCCTGAAATTAATCTGACTGCACGGCGCGTCAAGTAGGGCGACGGCCCGTTTCCAGAAAGAATTGGGTTACCACACTCAATTCACTGGATCGGACCGTCGCGAATGTATCATACCAATGGCCCGGAGAAGGCCGAGATCCTCGACCTGTGCGAAATGATTCACCGCGAAGCGGCCGCCGACGAACGGATCTGGCCGCCGATCCTCGGACTGTACAAGTCGGTCGTGGTCACCCTGACCTATGTCCGACGGAATCGGGTGCAGGCCGAGATTGCCGAGGCACTCGAAGTGTCGCAGTCGACGATTAGCCGAGCGATCAGCGCGATCACTGCTCTCATCGAACGGGTGCTGCGTCGGTACGTGCCGACGGCGGACGAACTGGATGCCCGCAAGCAGTACGTGGTCGATGGCACGCTGCTCCCGTGCTGGTCCTGGGCAGACCATCGGGAGCTGTACTCCGGGAAACACCACACGACAGGCCTGAACGTACAAATCGTTGGCACCCTCGACGGCGAGCTCGTGTGGATCTCCGACCCAATAGTCGGCTCCCGTCACGACACCTACTGCCTGCATGAATCCGGCGCCCTCACATCGGATGCCGCTCCCAACTGGACAGGCGACAAGGGATACGTCGGCACCGGCATGGTTACCCCCATTAAGAAGCCCGCCCACCGCGATCTGCTGGACTGGGAGAAGGAGTTCAACACGCAGATCAACAAGATCCGCTATGTCATCGAACAGATTATCGCAAACTTCAAGTCCTGGCGGATCCTGCACACCGACTACCGGCGACCGCTCGACACGTTCGCCACAACGATCGCAGCCGTCGTCGGTCTACATTTCTATCGCGCAGCGTGAATAACCCTCCTTGTACTCCTGGGGGAAGTTGCGGCGTGTCGCCACGCGATGTCCTCCGCTACGTCCAGCGGCAGTTTACGACCGGTTGTCTACAAGATCGGGAACGGTCCACTAAGCATTCAGCCTCTGCGAAGCGTGATGGTGGTCGTGTGCGTCGGTCATGCGGTTGGTGGGCGGCAGTTGGTGCCCGGTCGGCGGGGTGTCAGCGCAGCTCAGACAGTGCTTGGGTCACCGTTTGGGCGTCGAACTCTGCGGGGTCGAAGTCGGCGGCGTCGCTGAGCCCGAGCCACTCCAGCATGTCTTCGTGGCCTGGATGGGTGGGGTCGGTCAGGGCTTGGGCGAGGTCGGCGTAGCCCCAGATGCCGCCGCAGTCCTCCGGCGGGGCTGCGCGTCGTCCGCCGGTGCAGCGTGGATAGCTGACCGTGTTGTCCCGGTTGAGAACCTTTTCCACCAAGACATCGTGTTCCCAGTCGTCGCCGAAGTCGTAGGTGTATCGGATCGCGCTGCGTACCGTGGGGGCGACCTGCTCCAGCGTGACCGGCGCCTCCGCACGATGGCCGAGTTCGGCGTCGGCGATGCCGAACTCGCCGTAGGGGGTCTGGAAGACGTGCAGGTGGCTGCCGTCCCAGGCAAACGCGACCTGAATGATGCGATGCAGCCGGGCGAGGCTGATATCGGCAGGCACCTCAATACGCCGCCAGATCGGTGGGGTCGCGCCGCGCAAGCCCACCTTGAGCTGGTAGATCGGCGCCGGCTGGTCGGACTTGGTGCGTTTCGCCGGGAGGGCCCTGGCCGTCGGCAGGCTGCGGGACAGGATCGGGGCTGGACCGAACCCAGCGCTCCCGCCGCGGGCCGGCAGCGCCAGCATCTCTCGCGGGTGAGCCCGTCCTGGTCGTCCTGGTCGGCATGGGCCGCGGGCGCCTTGTTCGGTGCGGGCAGGGTGCGCATGCGGGCTCGGAGTAACGCGGCCATGGCCGGGTAGCCCGGCATGCCGTCCTCATCGACGGGCAGCTCATCGATGTCACGCTCGCCACCGTCGCTGTCGTGGACCGCCCGAGCGTCCAGAGCGTTTTCGATCTGCCAGCGCAACTCGGGCGGGTCCAGCGGTTCCTCGGTGACCTCAACCCCATCGGCACGGGCCTGCGACCGCAGCATTTCCAGTGCCTGCGGCAACTGGTCGGCCTCGAGCAGGAGAATATCCGTGGCCGCCCCGCAGTCGAGGTCATCCACGCTCACCACGACAGCGTGCGAGCGCCCGGCTCGGTGAAACGAGCAGGCCAGCATCGACCCGGTTCCGGCCGGATCGCTCAGGCGCCAGCATTCGTCGGCGGTGACCGGCTTATCCAGCTCGCCCGCCCACCCGGGCCGGGGAAGACCAGCCTCGACGAGCCGGTCGGCGGCCGCCGAGGCGGCCTTGCCCACCTGGTCGGGGGCAACCGAGCCGATCGCCAGCAACATCGCCACCGTCTCGGGACAGGCCCGGGCCTCGAACTCGGGGATGAGCTCACCGACCAGCGCCTCGTTGAACTCTTCACCGGCCATTGCCCCGATCGACACGAACACCGAGCCCGCGATCTCCGCCTCCAGTGGGTCGGCGGACGTGACCAGATCCGCGGCACCGGTGAGCACCTCATCGATCAACTGACGCGGGTCGAAGTCCTCACCGGAACAAGCGGGGCAGTCACAGGTGTCGGGTGCGCTGAACAGGTCGAGCGCGACCGGCTGCCTGGCCGACTTCGCGGTCTTGTTCTTGTTCTTGCCTTTCCGGCCGCGGCTCACAGGGCTCATCCGCCCAGTCTGCCCACCCCCGCCATGGACCTCACGCACCCCCGGTGGGTGTCGGCACGTCGATCTGGCGCAATCGGCTACCCCGCGCAGCCAGACGTCCCTGCTGCGAGGGGAGACCGAGAACCGGCTGGGTTCGCGAGATCGGTCGGCGTGGGCGAGGTGCGACGGTCAGGTCGGCGCGGGAATTGGCGGCCGCCACGGGACACCGGTGAGAGCGTCGCGGATGCCAGTCAGGACGTCGGCTCCGTGCTTGCGGATGGTGTCGATGTAATCACGGATGTCCAGGCGGTCCTGGGTGGTCTCTTCGCTCGTGAGCCGACGGAGATCTTCTGCTGGGTCTTGACCGGGCGCAGTCCGCGTTCGCTGATGTTGCTCGACATGCTCGGTTGCCACGTGCCGGAAATAAGCCCGCGCGGCGCGCAGCGCGTTGGGCAACCCCTCAGCGGCCAGCAACACGATCCGCGCCCGCGCGGCCAGCCCCGCCCGGATCGAACTCGACCGGGTCAACGCCTTCTACCGAGAACGATCACCCTCACGCAACACCACCGGCGCAGCAACCGACATGGCTCATTGTCCGGCACCGCCAACCGTAAACAGACTTACGACACGCGACACTAGTAGCGTGTCGCGGCTAAATCGGTCGCTTTCTGATGTAGGGGTTCTCAGCAGTTCACTTCTGCTGCTGAGAGGATGCCCGCACGATGCCTCGCGCGAAGGTGTTCACGGTCGGTTTGTCGGCTGCCGATCGTGAGTTCCTGGTCAAGCTGACCACGTCCGGTACCCATCCGGCGCGGATGATCATGCGGGCGCGGGTGTTGCTGGAGTTGGACGAGAACGCCGGCCCGGTGGCCGATCGGGCGGTGATCGCGGATCGGGTCGCGACCTCGGAGAACACCGTGCGCGCGGTCGCGAAGCGGTTCGCCGACACCGACGGCGACGTGCTGGCCACGATCGGCCGTAAACCGCGCCAGACGCCGCCGGTGGCGCCGATCGTGACCGGCGAGGTCGAGGCCCGGCTGATCGCGCTGGCCTGCTCGACCCCGCCCCAGGGCTTCACCCGCTGGTCGCTGCGACTGCTGGAGCGTCACGTCGCCCTGGCCGAGGATCTGCCCGATCTGGATCACTCCACCATCGGTCGGGTGTTAAAAAAACGAAACTGCGTCCTCATCTGAAGAAGTGCTGGACGATCCCGCCGCACGCCAACGCCGAGTTCGCCGCCCGGATGGAAGACGTGCTGGCCGTCTACGCCCGACCCTGCGATCCCCGCCGACCGGTGGTGTGCATGGACGAGAAGCCCTACCAACTCTTGGGGCAGGTCCGCGACCCGGTCCCCGCCGAGCCCGGCCACGACCGGAAAGAAGACAGCGAGTACGTCCGCCACGGCACCTGCTCGATCTTCGTCTGGGTCGAACCGCTGCGCGGCTGGCGCCGCGTCGACGCCCAACCCCACCGAACCAAGATCGACTGGGCCCGTCAGGTGCAGCACCTGCTCACCCACGACTACCCCGACGCCGAGACCGTCGTGCTGGTCATGGACAACCTCAACACCCACGGCATCGGCTCGCTCTACGACGCATTCGACCCCGCCACGGCGTTCGCGTTGGCGCAACGGCTGGAGATCCACCACACGCCCCGCCACGGCTCCTGGCTCAACATCGCCGAGATCGAACTCTCCGCCCTCACCCGCCAGTGCCTCGACCGGCGCATCACCGACATCGACACCCTCAACACCGAGCTCGCCGCCTGGCAACACGCCACCAACACCGACCACCGCCAGGTCCACTGGCAGTTCACCACCGCCGACGCCCGCATCAAACTCCGCCACCTATACCCAAATAATTAGTGGCGACGGTCTACTAGTGTCCTGAGTCGTTAGTCATCGACATAAGTCGTTGGCAGTAGGCGCCGATGGAGTCGAGGATCTGTTCGGCGGTCTTGGTCCACACGTAGGGCCGTGGGTTGGTGTTCCATTGCTCGATCCAGCGGCGGATGTCGGTTTCGAGGTCGGTGACGCTGCGGTGGACGCCGCGGCGGAGCAGTCGGGTGGTGATCTCGGCGAAGAACCGTTCGACCAGGTTGAGCCACGAGCTGCTGGTCGGGGTGAAGTGCAGGTGGAACCGGGGGTGGCGGACGAGCCACCGCCGGATCTCGGGGGTCTTGTGGGTGGCGTAGTTGTCCAGGACCAGGTGCACGTCGTGCTCGTCGGGGATCTCCCGGTCGAGTTGGTCGAGGAAGGTGAGGAACTCCGGTGGCGCGGTGCCGGCGGTGCAGGCTGCTGTTGACCCGGCCGGTGGCCACGTCCAGCGCGGCGAACAGGCTGGTCGTGCCGTGGCGGATGTAGTCGTGGGTCTGCCGTTCGGGTCGGCGGGCATCATCGGCAGCACGGGCGCGGTCCGGTCGAGGGCCTGGACCTGGCTCTTCTCGTCCACGCACAGGACCAGGGCGCGTTCGGGCGGGTCGAGGTACAGCCCGACGACGTCACGGACCTTCTCGACGAAGTGCGGGTCGGTGGACAGCTTCCAGTAGTCGACCCGGTGCGGCTTGAGCCCGAACGCCCGCCAGATCCGCGACACCGCGGTCTGGGTCAGGCCGGCATGAGCCGCCATCAGCCGGGTCCACCAGTGCGTGCCGCCGTCCGGGGGCACCTGTTCCAGGGTGGCCGTCACGACCTGCTCGACCTGGGCATCGGTGACGGTGCGGGGCCGGCCGGGTCGGTCCTCATCCGACAGCCCGGCCAGCCGGTTGGCCACGAACCGCGCCCGCCACTTGCCCACCGTCTGCGCGGTCACCCCGAAGCGGGCGGCCACGTCCTTGTTCGTCGCACCCTCTGCACAGGCCAGCACGATCTTGGCCCGCAACGCGAGGGCCTGGGCGCTCTTCGGCCGCCGCGCCCAGCGCCGCAGCGTCTCGCCCTCCTCGTCGGTCAGCACCAGCTTCGCGGTCGGTCGACCCGTCCTCGCCACCGACAAAGACCACCAGAAATTATGTAACGAATTAACGACTCAGCACA
>CAWJFD010000001.1:0-39869 GCA_963841985.1 uncultured Actinomycetota bacterium | reverse complement strand
CTGTGCACGGGTCAGTGCACGGGTCGTGCGGGTAGGGCTTCCCTTTCGTCCAATCCGTCGGTACCCGTAGCTGTCATTCTGTTCGGGTGATCAAGCGAGTCGTTGCTTACGCCGACGGAGACGACCTCGACGCTTCCCGGGACTTCTACGTCGATGTCCTCGGGTTCGAAGTCGCGATGGACGACCCCGTCCTTGGCCTCACCTCACCGACCAACCCCACGGCTCAGATCCTCATCCCTGCACGAGGGATGGAGAACCCTGCACCGCGCTTCGGAGTCGACGTCGGCGATCCGGAGGCAGTTGACGCCGCGCATGCCGAGGCCGTGCGCCGGGGGCTACGCGTCGTCTATCCACTGGCCGACGAGCCATGGGGTGTCCGGCGGTTCTTCGTTGAGGATCCCAGCGGCACCGTGGTGAACGTGCTCGCCCACTTGCCTTGATCGGGGCGGCGTTACCCGCGCAGCGCGGTGATGCGGTTGGCGATGCCGCCGAGTAGCGCGGGGGAAGCGTTGCCGCTGACGGCGTCGAGGAAGACCGACCCCGGCACGCGCCAGAGCGTGACATCGGAGGCGGCGGTCACGGTGGCGGTGCGCGGGGTGTGGTGCACGAGCCCGATTTCACCGACGTAGTCCGGTGCGGTGGGATTGTTGACCCGTCGAGTCGCGCCGTCGGTCTCATGATCCACCGCGAGGGTGCCCTCGACGAGGATGAGCAGGTCGTCGGCCGGATCGCCCTGCCGGAGGAGCACGGTGCCGGCCGGTGCGCGCTCGGGCACCGCGCTGGCTGCAAGTCGCTCCAGGCCCGCGTAGTCGGCGTGACTGAGCAGTTGGAGCCTGCGCAGCAGCGCCACTCGCGGAGCCAGCGCGAGACGGGAGCGGTCGAGCTCGGCGTTCAAACGTGGTACCAGCGCGAGTGCCGCGGCCGCGATGGTCACCGGCAGAACCCCGACCAGCACGAGCGTCGGGATCAGGCCGAGCAGGCCGATGAGCACCGGTGCGAGCAGGGTGCCGGTCGCGGTGCCGATGGAAGTCAGCGACAGCGTCAGCCCGGCTACGCGGCCCAGCAGTGGGGGTGCGACGAGGCGTTGGGTGGCCGTGTTCACCAGGACGTCGAGACAGATGATCGCGATGCCCTCCACGACCAGCAATGCGTAGGCGATCGCCGGCAAGCGGGTCACGGCCAGCGCCGCCAGGGGCAGTCCGGTGAGCAGCACGAGCGCCGCGGCGGTGATCCGCGTTCGCGAGTTGGTGGCCAACCGGGCGCTGATCGCGGCACCGGCCACCCCGCCGATCCCGGACGCGGCGAGCAGCCAGCCCACGCCCTCGGCCCCGGTGCCGAGCAGCTCGGAGCTGACCAACACCAGCACCACGAGCTCGAGGCCGTAGACGATGTTGCCCGCGACCAGGCATCCGACCAGCACCGGTATCGCCCGGTTGCCCAGGAACGCGTCCAGTCCGGCGCGCAGAGCGTGCCCGGCCCTGGGCTGCTCGCCGCTCTTGTCGCTGCGGGTCTGGATCCGGCTCAGGAACAGTGCGGAGAGCACGAAGCTTGCGGTGTTGACGCCGAAGGCGATGGCCGGCGCGCCGAGCAGCAGCAACAGCGCGCCGCCTGCCGGGCCGGCCACGAAGGCAATGTTGTCCACAGTGGAGAAAAGGGAGTTGCCGGCGGCGAGCTCGTTCTCCGGTAGGACGTCCTGCACCATCGCGATGCCGCAGGCCTGGTAGAGCGTGGCCGCGCAGGCGGCCACCGCGACCAGTGCGATCATCACCACGGCCGGCCCCGACATCGCCGCGGTCACCGTGATCGCGGCCATTGTGGCCATCGACGTCAACTCGCTGGCCATCATCACGGTGCGCCGGTGGTAGCGATCGGCGATCAGCCCGCCGAGCGGGGAGACCACGACATAGGGCACGAAGCGGGCGAGTGTCGCCGCGGCCACCCAGGCCGCCGACCCGGTGCGGTCGAAGATGTAGACGATCAGCGCGACGGTGTAGAGGAAATCGCCGAGCCGCGAGATCCCGAACGACAGCAACAGCCACCGGAAGTCGCGCCGGCGCAGCACCTCCCACGCGCCGGTGCGCGGGCGGAGCTGGTCCACGCGGCGCGCCACCCCCGATCGCCCAGTTCCGTCACAGCCCACCCCGACGGGCACGGCCCGAGGCGGGGAGGATCATCACACGACTCGGCCCGCTTAGCGACCCGCGACTGAGACGCTTCAAACCTTCGACCGCAGGGGTTACCGGTCCGATTGCTCGTGCGTCATGCTCTACCCACACATTCCCGGGAAGGGCAAGCAATGGCCGTGAGCACTGGAGGCGGCGAGCCACAACGCCAGGGCGAAGGCTGAGTGAGCCAGTACGCGTCCAGCTCTCGGGCTACACCGACCCGCCCCCGCGGGACGAGGATGCGGATACGATTCATCGCCTAGTTCATCGGTACGTCTACGAGACCGCCACCTGGAACGATGCAAGAGAAGTAGCAGCCAAGATACTCACTTACCCGGGTTCCCGGGGATATGCGCTTGCGCTCAGCAGATTAGATAGCATTGCATTACGTGACGGGGTGGCCAAGCTCGTTGAAATCCATAAGTGGATCTTGGTAACCGCTCACACATACTCACTCGATGTCGCTATGAATGCGCTGCAACAACCTAAGTCTGCATATCTGGGGCTGGCGCCACCGCCACCCTAGGTTATCGGCCACCCTAGGTTATTAGCCACCCTAGGTTATTAGCCGAAGCGTGGGTCGATAAAGACCTCGGCGGTGGCCGGATACTGAGGTAGGCGAAGCCGGACTGCGGTTCCTGTCTCGTCCCGGTCGACGGCGCGAAGGTGTTGCTCAAGGATCTCTTTGATCGCGTGCTGATAATCATGGGCACCACGTGATGTCGAGCAGTCGACGGCCGCATATCACGACATCGAGCCGGGGGAGTGGGCCGGTCGTTCACCGAGAAGATGGACGCCTACGAGCGGACCGCTGGTATGTGGATCGTCGGCGAGGACATGCCGCAGGAGTCGAACCGGATCACGCTGAACACCGAGGTCAAGGACCAGCACGGCCTGCCGGTGCCGAACGTGCACTTCGACGACCACCCGAACGACGTCGCGATGCGTACGCACGGCTACGCGGCGGCGGACCGGATCTACGAGTCGGTCGGGGCGCTGAGCGTGCACCACACGCCGCCGTACCCGTCGACGCACAACCTCGGCACCTGCCGGATCAGCGAGCGTCCCGAGGACGGTGTCGTCGACCGGTGGGGCAGGGCACACGACGTGCCTAACCTGTTCGTCAGCGACGGATCGGTCATGACGACGGGCGCCGCGGCGAACCCGACACTGACCATCGTCGCGCTGGCCACCCGGCAGGCCGATCACATCGTGGCGGAGATGAACGCCGGCAACCTGTGAGGAGACCTCACTCACGGCAGACTGGGCGAGGTGTCCGACGACGCCCAGCAAGCCGTCACATTCCACGACGCGACGAAGTACTACTCGCTCCGCGAGACCCATCCGGGTGACGAGCGGATAGGCATCGGCGATCCGGCGATGCGGACCGAGGCGATCTGGCAGAAGGACTGGGACATCAAGCCCTTCCTGTACAAGGTCTACGAGACGCTGCCCCCGATCGAGCTGGCGCGCGACCTGCCGGACGCGGGCCGACCGGCGCTCGAGGCCATTGCCGCGACGGGCGCGGAGGCGTCGGGCGTGGTCGTGCCCGACCGGACGCTGCTCGGCCGGCTCGGGCTGCTGACGAACGGTTCGCTCGACCGCACCTGGACCACGCGCGACGGCCGTGTGCACCACTACCGCACGGCAGGGGGCACCGGCGCGCAGTACCACCTCGAGCTGTACTTCGTCTGCACCGATCTCGCCGACCTCGACGCCGGCGTCTACCACTACTGCGCGATCGACCACAGCCTGCGTCTGCTGCGTCGGGGCGACTTCCGCGCCGCGCTCGTCGACGCGACCGGGAACGAGCCGTCGATCGCCGCCGCACCGGTCGTGCTGGCCATGACGAGCACGTTCTGGCGCAACGCGTGGCGCTACCGCGAGCGCGCCTACCGGCACACGTACTGGGACGCCGGCACGTCGCTGTCGCACATCCTCGCGGCCGCGGCGTCGGCGCACGTCGCGACCGAGCTGGTGTTCGGCTACGCCGACCCGCTCGTCAACGCGCTGCTCGACATCGACGGCGTGCGCGAATCCACGGTGGCGCTCGTCGCGCTCGGAAACTCCGCGGGCAGGCCGCCGAACACGCCGACGTTCGGCCGACTCGAGCTGCCCACCAGGCGGCTGTCGTCGGCGGAGGTGACGTTCCACGCGATCACCGACATGCACCTCGCGTCCGTGCCTGCGGACCGGCGTGGAGGCTGCGCAGTGGCGGTCGCGCCGGTGGCACCGACCGGCTCCGCAGCCGATCGGCGAGCTGACCGAGCTGCGCCCATTGCCCGACGACCGGCTCGATCCGCGCCCCGTCGAGCAGATCATCTTCCGCCGCCGCTCGACCCGGAACTACGACACCGACGCGGAGATCCCGTTCGACGCGTTCTCCACGCTGCTGGAGCGTTCGACGCGCGGCGTGGTGTCTGACGTGCTCACGCCGGGTGCCCCGCTCACCGAGCTCTACCTGATCGTGAACGCGGTGCAGGGACTGGCACCGGGCATCTACCGCCACCATCCCCAGTGGGGCGCGGTCGAGCTGCTGCGCGCAGGCACGTTCCGCGAGGAAGCCGCCCGCATCGCGGCGAGCCAGCGGTACGCGGGCGATGCGCACGTGAACCTCTACTACCTCGCGCACCTGCCGTCGATCCTGCGCGCGGTATGGCGACCGCGGCTACCGCCTCGCCCAGCTCGAAGGCGCTCTGCACGCGGGAAAGCTGCACCTGGGCACGCATGCCCTGGGGCTGGGAGCGGTCGGCTCAACGGCGTTCGACGACGAAGTGGTCGAGTTCTTCTCCCCGCACGCGCAGGGGCAGGACTACATGTTCGTCACCGTGTTCGGCAAGCGCCGCCGCACCGCACCG
This sequence comes from uncultured Actinomycetota bacterium, assembly GCA_963841985.1. Classification (GTDB taxonomy): domain Bacteria; phylum Actinomycetota; class Actinomycetes; order Mycobacteriales; family Pseudonocardiaceae; genus Pseudonocardia. The sequence continues at coordinate 34,846 of CAWJFD010000001.1, read as the reverse complement.
TCGTGATGCCAGGCAACGCCCGAGGTCGGGCTACGTAGTTCTGCGTAGTTCGTAGTTCTGCGTAGTTCGTAGTTCTGCGTATTTCGTAGTTCTGCGTATTTCGTTCGATAGCTTCCGGACACCCGGTATCGTAAGGGTTCCCATTCGCATGACATCTTCTGGAAGAGGAACGGCAATGGTTCAGGCGCTGAACTTGACTGCCCCGTTGAAGCAGGACGCGGATTCGCAGGCCCGGCTCCAGCAGGTGATCGACACCTTCGAGGGCACCCTCCGGGAGACCGTCGAGGCCGCCCTGACCAAGTCGGAGACGGTGCACTACGCGCGTTTCCTGGTGATCGACAGGAAGTACATCCAGGTCCTCACCGAGTTCGACGGGGACTTCATGCAGTACACGGAGTTCTTCCGCCAGGAGCTCGGCCCGGTGTTCGAGCTGTTGTTCTCGCTCGCCGAGGGCGCGCCGCCTTGGGAGGAGCTGAACAATCCCAACGGCTTCGCCGAGTACGCCGGCTCGCTGAATTTGCCGTCCATCGGGACGGCCATCGGCACCGACGGCCAGGGCTACCTGTTCTCGGCGGTCGGCGACGCGACCGTACGGGAGATCAAGGCCTGTCTGTGTCGCCGAGGAGCCGGCCGGGTCCTGAGTCCGGGTGCTGGGTGACGCGAGTCGATCTATCCGGGTGCAGGCGTTGGTCGTGCACCCGATGCGTCGACCGATCAGCCGCCATCTCCTGTTCCGCTTCGATGCGACCGAGGCCACCGATGCCGGCGGCGCGGCGCGTGCCTTCGTCGGTGAGCTGGCGCCGCAGGTCGGCATGGCTGATGTCGACCCCAGCACGACGACCGGTCCGGTGCTGGCGGTCGGCATCACGTTCAGCGGGCTGCAGGCCCTCGGCGTACCGCCCGACCTGCTGGCCCGGTTCGACGCGGTGTTCAAGACCGGGCCGCAGCCGGCTCCGCTGGGTGACGTCCCGGGCAGCCGCAGTGACCCCGCGGGCTGGTGGGAGCGCCGGTTCCCGACCCGCGACGTACACGGCATCGTGCACGCCTACGCCCACTCCGACGCGGAGCTGGACCGGCTGACCGCGGGGGTGCGCGCGATGGCCGCGCGGAACGGGCTGACCGAGCTCGTCCCGCGGGCCGACGGCACCGTGCTGGACGGCCGCTCGCTGGGCGATTCGCGGGTCCACTTCGGCTACCGGGACGGCATCTCGCAGCCCGACGTGGCCTGGGACGACGGGGCCCGGCAGCCGGGGCAGCTCGATTTCCGCCGGATCGTGCTCGGCTACGCCACACCCGAGCACGGCTCGGCACCCCGGGTCGGTCCCGCCGCCGATCTCGTGCGCGACAGCGCATACGGCATGTTTCGCTGGATCTATCAGGACGTGGCCCTGTTCCAGCGGTTCCTCGCCACCGCCGGGCCGCGCACGTTCCCGGACCTACCGCCCGCCGATGCCACAGAGCTGCTCGCGGCCAAGATCGTGGGCCGCTGGCGGAACGGCTCGCCGCTCGTGCTGGCACCCGACGCCCCGGACCCCGGATCGAGCACGGGCAACGACTTCGGCTACCACGACCCGGATCCGGCCGGGCAACGGTGCCCGTTCGCCGCGCACATCCGGGTCACCAACCCCCGGGACCAACCGCTCGACCCGGTTGTCGTCGACGGCGTCCCGCGCGTGCTGCGCCGCGGCGTGCCATACGGGCCGCCGCTGACCGGGCCGGACGACGACGGGGTCGATCGCGGTCTACTCGGCCTGTTCCTCTGCGCCGACCTGCGACGCCACGTCTACACGCTGTTCGCGTGGATCAACCGCAACGACTTCAGCCCGGTGTTCGGCGCGAGCCGGCGCACCCAGGACCCGCTGGCCGGCAACCGCGCCATTCTCGGCACGACGCCCGTCTTCCGGATCCCGGGCGAGCCGCGGGAGCGAACCGTCGAGGGTCTGCCGGACTTCTTGACCACCAAGGGCACCGCGTTCTTTCTCTACCCCGGCCGGGCCACGCTGGCGAGCCTGGCCGCCGGTTCGCGCGAGCCTGGCCGCCGGTTCGCGGCCCGGGCCCTGAGCGCTCAGAGCCCGGTGGCCGGGTCGGGCAGGACCGGCCACGGCGCGAACGCGTTCCGCACGCCCGCGCAGCACCGGCGCCAGCTCGGGGTGATGTCGCACCAGCACCGAGCGCATGTCGTTCTCGGCGATCCAGCGCATGCCCTCGGGCGTGTAGGTCTGCGGGGTGAAGTCGGTGGTGAAGAAGCGGTCGCTCTTCAGCCGCCGCGATGCCATCAGGATGAAGATGCGGAACGCGGTGTCGCCGAAGCCGAAGCCGGGCGGCGGCGGCTCGGCGTGCAGCCCCACGGTCAGGTCGACGTCCTCGATGGAGTCGTAGACCGCGGCCAGTTCGGCGGCCGCCAGATGCGTTCCGGGTGAGGTCCTCGAAGGAGCGGGCCTCGGGCAGCTGCAGCGACCGGCGGAACTCGTTGTAGCGGGGCACCCCGCGCTCCCGGGACCGCAGGATGTCGATCGCCGCGAGGTCCACCACCATGCCGTCGTCGCGGCGCAGCTGCTGCATGAACCGCGGGTGGTTGTGCAGCGTGACCGCGCCCGGGTGGGCGGTGCCGAACGAGTACCACAGGTCGGCCGCGCCGTAGCGCTTCAGCACGTCGCGTGAGCGCAGGCCGGCGAGGTCGAGGAACTCCAGCTCGTCGCGGCGCTGCGAGTCGGTGAGTCGAGCGCACCACGATAGTCGTCGGGGACCAGCGGGTGCATCCGGTACACCGCCACGAACTCCTCGGTGATCGAGTACGGGGCGCTGTGGTGGTCGGTCGGCGAGCCCGGGATACCGCTGATGACCTCGCTGTCGCTCAGCCGACCCGACGAGGTTGCGCACCCGTTCCTCGGCGATGCCCGAACCAGTTGGCGCGCATGCCGATCTGCAGCGCCGGGTGGGCGAGGATCGGCCGTCGTCCACTCCACCGTGTGGATCTTGGCGAGCAGCGCGGCGATGACCAGTCGGGCCTTGTCGAAGATCTGGTCGTCCGTCCACGTCGGGTAGGCCGCGCCGAGCATGGCGCAGACCGCGTTGTGCTCGCGCATGAACACGGTGTGCAGCAGCTCGAGGCCCGACCCACCAGCCGTCCACCCCGCCCGAGCTGCCCAGCAGCGCCGGATCGAGCATCGATCAGGCCGTCCGCGCCGATCGCCACCTGCCCGCGGGCCCAGCTCCCGGCGGCGGATCGCGCGCTGGAACTCTGGCGTGCTGCCGTAGATCTGGGACGCGTCCCACCAGTGGGTCTCGGTGTTGACGAAGGTGGCCGGCGCGTCGCCGGCGGCGTTCGGGTCGCGCCGGGTGCGCGGCAGCAGGATGGGGTCGTCGGGCCACGAGTCGCCGTCCGGTCGGGGCACCTCGAACGGGTGCTCCGGGTCGGTGCCGTGGCTGAACCAGTCCCGGGTCTCGAACTGCAGCCATGCCCCGGCGAGCACGTTCAGCGTCGTGGCCGGGATCATCTGCGGGCCGCGCGCGAGCAGCGCGGTGCTCACCAACCGTGGGTTCGGGGTCAGCAGCCGGGCGCCGCGTCTCGGGCCGGGCCCGGCGCAGCGGGACGTTGCGCCCGAACCGGGTGCCCGCGGCGCCCATCGCCGGGTCGGACAGGTCGTTGTAGGCTGCCGTCGACCGTGCGCGCGGTGAGCCAGCGAGGCTCGGGCTGTGCGGCAAGCTGTGGGCGGGACGCCGCGTCTTCGGTGTCGTACAGGTTGTGCTCACGCAGTGAGCCCCGGATGCCCATCAGCAGGGCCAGCGACAACGGCGTCGGGAATTGGTCCCATCGACGGCGTCGATCGATCGCGACGGCCAGCTTGGTGAACGCCCTCCGCAGGGTCGATTTGTTCATGGCCGCTCTCCCGTCATGGCGTGCCCGGAGCCCTGCTCACGCATTGATGTTCGCCTCGAGCATGATCGGATAGACCTTCCAGTAGGCGAACGGTTCCGCGGACATCCGCGTTTGCAGGTCGGCCAGTTCGTTCTGGAACGCGTGAAACTCGGCGGCGCCGCGATCGTCGAGCGCCAGATAGCTGAAGTCCTGCATCAATGGCGCGCGTTTGACGTTCAGATTGAAGTTCGCGTTCACCAATCGCTGGTACACGTCGATCGGCGGTCGCTGACCGTTCCCGTACACCCGCACCGGCTGCACGTGACTCCACATCTGGTAGTTCCACAGCCCGGTGCCGAGGACGTCGTGCTGCACGGTCGCGAGGTAGCAGAGGGCCCCGATCAGCCGGGCCGCGCCGGCGATCGTGATCTGGGTGCCGAGCAGCGCGCGCACCCCGTTCGGCACCATCCGCTCGAGCGCGGCCAACCAGGCCACGACGGCGGGGTCACCGGCCAGCTCGCTGTCGGTGGCGTAGTAGAGCGCCAGGTAGCGGGCGGCGTGCGCGTGCAGCACGTCGAAGATCGCCCGCTGGTTGCGGAGGCTGGGGGTGTCGAAGCCGACGTCGGCCAGCCCGCGGCGCTCGGCGTACCGCTCGGGATCGAGCACCGTGATGTCGTAGGCCTCGTAGCTGTCCTCGAACAGCTCGCACATGCCGGTGTGGGTGAAGCTGAAGATGGTCTCGAAGTCGCCACCGCGGGCCATCTGGCCCTTGGTGACGATCTGGTTGCTGTACTGGGTGCCGAACATGTGCGGCCAGAGCAGGCGGCGCAGTGGGTGCCGGGCCGGCAGGCAGTTCCGGGTGGCGATGGCGAACGGTCCGCCGACCGCGAGATGCACCCAGTTGAAGTGCCGCACCAGGGACACATGGTTGGTGACCGCGCACAGCGCGAGCTGCCGGGCGAGCGGCCAGTCCGGGTCGCCCGGCTTGCAGGTCCCCAGCTCGCAGTCGATCTGGTCGGCGACCAGGCGGGCGTTCGGCTCGTCGAACCGGAACACCACGTGCACGCCCAACGACCGCAGCCCGGGGTGGTGCTCGTACCCGGCCAGGTGCCGCAGGTCCCACTGGTAGCCCCCGTCGGCGCTGCGCTCCAGGTAGCCGGCGTACGGGCCGGCGACCGCGAGGTAGCCGAGGTCTACCTCGCCCAGGTACTCCGGGGGCAGCACCGGGGCGGGGAAGCACCGCCGATGGGCCGGGGTGTAGGCCTTCAGCAGCGCCTGGTCCGGGTTCGCGGTGATCGCCGGCAGGCCCGGCTGCATCGGCGACAGCAGCCGGTACAACGCCACCTGGAACTCGTAGAAGTAATACTTCAGCCGGGACGCCTCGTCGGCCGGAACCCGGTCCGCTACCCGAATGTTGTGAATGGGAATTCGCGGGAATTGGCTGACGAAACTGACGTCGGTGAGTCGCTGCCGGTCGTCGGTCGGCACCGGTATCGTCACCGGGCGGTTGGCCCGGTACTTCGAGATCGCGATGCGGTTCCAGAGCCTCCGGCGCAGGCCCCATGGAATCATCGCCGGCTCCTCACGACTCGGATGCGTTCCTTTCCCAACCGAATCTACGGCGCCACTTGAGGCAACACAGTACGCACATCTACGTAGTCGCCGTCGGGGTTGACGCGACCGGGGTCACTGCGACAGTGAGGCCGCCAATGCGGTGAACAGTCGCTCGTGCGCCGCGTCCCACGCACGGACGGCGCGCAGCACGCGCTGTAGCTGCTGGGCGCCGGGCAGCTGCTCGGCGGCCGCGGTCAGGAAGGGCACCAGCACTCCGGACCGATCGACCACGTGCACGAGCTGGGTCAGCACCGCCCCGACCCGCGGGTCGCCCGCGGCCGGCCGGCTCCGGTGCAGATCTTCGACGTGGATCGGCAGCAACGACTGCGCGAGCTCGGCCAGGACGGAGGTGCCGTCCTGCTGGGCGACCTCGATGAGCGCCTGCGTGGTGGCCGGGCGCAGTTCCGGGTTGTCGCCACGGAGCGCGTCGAGCAGGGTGGCGTCCGTGCGCACCGCGTTGAATACAGACTCGGGCAGTACGTCGATCTCATCGCTCACCAGCCGAACCAGCCGCAAACTGATCTCACCGAGCAACTTGTCGATGGTGGGACGGCCGCCTCTGATGGCACTATCGGCCCAGTCCTGCAGGTGGCCCACCTGCTCGGCGATCCTGGCTTCGGACAGGCCGATCAGCGTGCCGAACCGCTGGACCCACAGTGGGTCCGGACGGAGCAACCCAGCGATCTTCCGGAGACCGAACGGCGTTGCCGGCGGGCCAGTCAGCCACACCAACATCCGGCGGAACTGGTCGACGGGGAACAATTCGGGGACGTTGGTGCTGATGCTGAATCTCGTCAACGCGATCCGGGTCATCGGCAGGATGCTCACGGGCGACCCGGGCCCGAGCGGTGGCGCACTGTCGTCAAGCGCCGCACCGGTTGGTGAGGTGCTTGTGAGGAGCTCGAGGAAGGTTCGCTCGAAGAGCTCGGCCGGCCCTACCTCCATCGTCTGCCACCGCTCGGCGAGCGTGGTCAACCGGCGCCGGTATCTCGTCCTGTGGGTCGGGTCGTCCGAGCAGAGGGCGTCGATGGCCGCGTAGCGCCCCGTCTGCCACAGGATGCGCCGCGGGTCGGCGTCGGGCGCCGCCGGCGCGGCGGTGACGGGCCAGTACTCCGACCACCGGCCGGCCTCGCAGAACGCCTGCGCCGTCCACGGCTGCTCCGCGAACGGGAAGCGCCCTTGATCACTGGTGTACAGGAACACCGCCTCGGCGGCCCGGCCCTGTTTGACCAGGTTCTCGCCGCGCCGGAGCACCCAGTTCTGGGCCAGTTCCTCGGGCAGCGCCTGCGCGTCGGACGGCGTGAGCTCGTCGTCGCCGCGCACGAACAGCAGCAGCGCCCGCAAGGCGGCCGGCAGGTCGTCGACGCTCGACCCGAGCGCGGTCGCCGGCACCGTCCAGCGGGTCCGCTCGTTCGGATCGGCCAGCCGAGATTCCCAGCCGGCCGGATCGACCAGGAGCGAGTGGTAGAACCACTCGGTGTCGGCGTCGGCCGCGGACAGCTCCTGCTCCCGGCGCCCGCTGCCGCCGTCCGGCTGGCCATACCAGTCCACCGCGGCGAGGTTGATGGCTCGGATGGTGGCGGCGTGCCGTGGATCGTCGCGCATCAACCGCAGCATCCGACGGCGGATGCTGGGCTGGTGGGTCAGGCCGGTGTCGGTGCGCTTGACCAGCCACACCTGGTCGGCGAGCTGATCGGTGAGCGCCTCGGCCTCGTCGGCGGAGATGCCGGCGAGACCGCAGTGCGGCGCGAGCACCTCGCGCACCAGCGTGGATGTGATGCGTCGCAGTACGAGGCCGGGATGGGCGAGCGGACGCAGCTGCTCGGGCAGGTGGTTGAGGAACCGGTCGTAGAGCACCGAGCTCCGCATCTCCGCGTTGTAGCCCTCCAGCGCTTCGGTGCCACCGGCGAGGAACGCCCGCTGCCCGGCGGTGGAGAGCTGGCGGAAGAACCGGGCGGCGACCAGCAGCTGCAGCGGGTTGCCGCCGGCCAGCTCGGCCAGCTCGCTGCGACCCTCGGCGGGCACCTCGAGCACCTCGAGCAGCCGGATCGCGTCGGCCGGGTCGAGATCCTCGATCGGCACCTCGAGCGGCGCGGCCCCGTACCGGCCGGCGAGGCTGGCGTCGGCCCGCCCGGACACCACCACCCGCAGACCCCGCAGCCGCATCTGCTCGTGCAGCCCGGCGACCCAGCTCCAGACCCTGGTCTCGGGGTCGTTGTAGCCCGTGCGGTCCGACAGGAACGGGTAGATCCGCCTCGACTGCCATTCCTCGAACGTGTCCAGCACGAGCAGCACCGGCCGGTCGGTGAGCCCGTGAAGGTCCACCAGCAGGCCCGCCTCCGCGTCGAAGGAGTGCGAGTCCAGCACGTCGCTCTCAGACACCTGGTTCGCTCCGGAGTACGTGTCCTGCAGGCTCTCGCTGCGCTGCTTGCGCTGCTGGTAGCGCAACACCGAGAAATCCGCGCCGGCCTCCGGCACGGCCCAGCCCAACTGCCGGCTGACCTCGTAGGACAGGTCGAGCTGAGCGTCTCCGCGGAAGCGGACCCGGTCGAAGTCGACGACCACCACGATCGGGTCGCCGGCGGCCGGGGCGGCGAGCCGGTCCAGGTAGGGCCGGATCAGCTCCGCGATCACGGTCGACTTGCCCGCGCCGCCGGCCCCGACCACGGTGGCCAACGGGGGCACCTCCGCGGTGCGGTCGGTCGGCGCCTCGGCGAACGTCCGCAGCTTCGCCAGTTCCGCGTCGCGCCCGATCACGCCCCGGGACAGCAGCACGGCGTAGGCCTCCCGCGCGGCCGCCACCTCGGCGCGGCGGCGCAGCTCGGCCAGCTCGGCGGCGACCCCGCCCAGCGGACGCGCCCAGCTCAGCGCCTGCACGGCGTCCGAGGTGGCGGCGGTGGGCGGCACCGTGGGCGGCTCGCCGGCGACCCGGTGGCCGGCGATCTCCCGCAGCAGCTCCCCGGGCGGATCGGTCGGCAGCTGCTCGACCGCCGCCAGGGTGTCGGCCACCCGGCCGTCGGCCACCAGGCGGGTGAGCGCGTCCTGGCGGGCCCCGAAGCGCAGCGTCCAGCGCCAACCGCCCGGGGTGGCCGTGCGGTCGAAGTCGGACGACGTCAGGTCCAGCAGCCGGTCCGCGTCCGCTGCGGGTTGGGTGCGCGCGAGGTCCCGCGGCGCGACCGCGCCGCTGAGCGCCGCGCGTTCGCGGAGCGTGCGCAGCTCCGTCGTGTCGCGCGCCGGCCCGGTATCGGCCAGGCCGGACAGGAACGCGCTGCGCTCGGCGGTGGAACGCCGGTCCCAGGCCCGCAGCAGCGCGGCGGCGGCCGCGGCCAGCGGGTCGTTCGCGGTGGTGTCGGGGGTGTTGCTCATGCCGGACCTCCGCCGTCCGCCCTCCGCATTTGCGTCCCGAGCCTCCCGATCACCTGGACGGCGGCCGGATACCCGGTCACCGATCCCTCGGCGGTCAGCCGGTCCAGCTCGTCATTGATGACCGCGAGCGCGCCCGGATCGGGGCTGACCCCGGCGGGGCTGAGGTACGCCGCGACGTCGTCGGCCGTGGGCATCTGCAGTTCCTCGAGGCACATCTCGAACCCGGTCGGCGGCTTCTCCGACCACCCGACCAGCACCAGCCGCAGGTGCGGCAGCGTGGCCAGCTTCTCCACCAGCGCCGACAGCAGGTCCAGCACGTTCGGGGACATCTCGCCCGAAGGCGACGCCAGGCCGTCCAGGTGCAGCCAGAGCTGTTTGCCGCCGCCGAGACGGCCGAGGTGCTCGATCATCGCCGGCGCGATGACGTCGCGGACGTCCCGCTGGCCGGTCGTCGTGCCGGACGGGTGCAGCGTGATCTCGGTCTCGGTGGCCTTGAGCAGGATCCGCTCGGCGATGGCGGCCGGACCGAGGGCGGTGAGGTTGGCGAGATCGAGCGGCTTGAACAGGTGCCCGGCCTTGCTCACGTGCACCCCGACCAGGCGGCGGGTGAATCGCCGGCCACTTCCGACCGGCCCGCGCACGATGAGCAGCCGGGACTCGGTCGGCGCGCCCGGCTGCAGGGCGGCGTGCACGGCCTGCTGGGTCTGTCGCCGTCCGACGACCGGGTACGGGAAGGGCTGGTTGTCCATGTCGTCGCGCAGCTGGTCGAGGTAGGGCACCGCGTCCAGCTGCTGCTCCGCGGCCTCGAGTTGGGTCAGCCAGCGCTCCACCGGCACCGCCCGGTTCCGGGCATCGGTCTGCAGCTGCTCGGCGTCGGTCACGTTCTGCAGCTGGCGCTGGCCGGCCTGGTGCAGGGCCACCACCCGCCACTGGGTGTCGTAGACCGGTGCGCCCGAGGAGCCCGGCAAGGTGTTGGCGGTGTGCAGGAACCGCAACGGTGGGTCCCCGAGTCGCCGATCGACCCGGCCGGTGGACAACAGCATGGGAAGCGGTTGCGGGGAGCCCGACGTGGGGTGGTGCAGGAGCTGAACGGCGAGGTCGCCGGGGGGAAGCGAGGTGCGTCGCAGCTCGGACGGGCGCACGTCCTCCAGGGTGCCGGCCAGCCGGAGCAGCACGACGTCCCACGGTCCGGCCTCGGCGGAGATGCTGTCGATGCTGTCGATGTCGAGGACGGTGTTGGAGCGTTCCAGCGGTGTGGGTGCGCTGCCCCAGACCAGCCAGTCGTCGTGCAGCTGGGCGGTCTGTCCCGGCCGGGGCGGCGCGGGTTGCCCGCCCTCCTCGACGAAGTCCAGGAAGTCGCCGAAGGTCAGCGTGATGCGGCCGACCGAGTCCGGTGCCGCCCGCAGTGTCCCGTCCGCCTGCGGCTCGACCAGCGGCCAGATCACGTGCGCCGCGGTGGCCACGAGCCTGGGCCGGACCAGGACCCCGGTGCCGCGGTGGATCCAGTCGCCCGAGTCGTCGTCGCGGATGGAGATGCGGCAGACGTGCCCACACGCGTCGATGAGACCGCGGCCGTACCGAGTAGGCGTGCACGGGCACGAAGACGTTGTCCTGGAAGGCCTGTAGCTGGTAGCTGGACTGCAGCAGCTCGCCCAGCGCCGCATCGAAGTCCGCGCCGACGAGGTTGTGCCGGAACAGCTCGACCGCGAAGGTCCGCATCAAGTTGAGCCCGCGCGCCGTGATCAGCGCTTGCCGAAGGAACTCGTGCTCGTCGCTAGCCCGGCATCCCGGCGGAGGTGGATGTCGCCGCGGCGGCGCCGCACGCCGTCCCAGGCGAGGTCGATCAGCGCCCAATCCGGCCGGATCGTCGCGGCGATCCTGTCGATCTGCGGGTCGGGCTCTCCGGTGTCGTCCCGCGCGAGCTGCTCGCCGACGGTGGTGGTCATGGCAATCCGCCGGGTGCGGCCGCGGGCGCGCGCGGCAACACGGGGGCGAGCTCGGCGGTGATCTGCTCGGTCGCGTGCGCCCAGTTGCGGCGCTCGTGGTGGCCGGCGAAATGCAGGCCGAGCACCGTGCGGCCGTCGGCCTGGAGGTCGACCAGCGCGGAACCGGAGTTGCCGCCCAGCGTGCTCACGTCGTGCGTCAGGATCCAGCCACGCTGGTCGTGGTCCACGGTGCCCGGGGCCTGCATGATCTCGCCCGGGGCCAGCCGCTTGAAGCTCTGCACGCCCTTGAACAGCTTGACGAACAGATCCCGCGTGGTGCCGTCGCCCGGGTAGCCGACCAGGTAGACCTGCCGACCGGGACTGGCCAGCGACCCGAGCGTGTCCGGGTCGTCGCCGCGGGCCACCGGCAACGGCGGTGGGAACGGCCGGCCGGCGACCGGTTCCAGCTCCAGCACGGCCAGGTCGAGCCCGTCGAAGTTGAGGCTGCGGCTGCCGGGCACCGTGAACTGCGGATCGCCCTCCCGCCCCACCTTGACCACCCGGCGGATCGGGAACCGCCGGTCCGGCAGCGGGTTCTTGGCCTCGTGCCCGAAGTGCACCGCCGCCCCGGTGTTGAGCCGGCCCTCGAAGCGGCCGTCGACCCGGGTGCCGCCCGGCGCGATGGCCTGCAGCACGTGGTAGTTGGTCGCCACCAGGCCCTCGCCGATCATCCAGGCCGTGCCCCGGTAGCCCAGCGCCCCGGCACCGGGGTCGTCCACCCGGCCGACGCTGCGGCAGACCTCGCTCACCGACCTCCTGGACCAGCCCCAGTACCGCGGCGTAGTTCCCGACCGACGGGGCGGTGAGGTCGACGGTGTCGTGCTGCACGAACAGCACCGGGCGGGAGCCGTTGGTCCGGACCACCGCCTCCAGCCCGGCCTGGGCATCGGGGGTCAGGTCGGCGTCGGCACCGTCGGCGAGCAGCCGGCGCACGCCGTCGTCGCACTGCGCCAACACCTGCTCACGCAGCTCGGGGTCGGCCTGGATGCCGGTCACCTGCTCGGTGTAGGCGATCTCGGTCCGGAGGCGCTCGAGCAGGTCGCTGCGCAGGGGCGCGTCCTCGTTGCTGCCGCGGCCAGCGGACTCCAGGGATTCGAGGCCACCCCCGGGAGGGACGAGCAGCCCGAGATAGTCCTGTGCGGTGGTCATGCCGGCCTCCGGGTGTCGGATGTGGTCAGGAGAAGAAGGGGGCCACGGCGTCCCGGATCGGGGCGCTGCGCAGGTACTCGCGGATGCCGTGGTGGTTCTCGCTGTCGTTGGTGACCAGGAAATCCGAGCAGCGGCTCGCCGGGTCGTACTCCGGCCGGATCGTGGAGTCCAGAGCGACCAGATCGCGCGCGTCGGCAACGTTGCGCCACGCGGACACCCCGGCCGGCACCAGCAGCGGCGTCGTGACCAGGTCCTGGACCTCCTGGACGGCCAGCGGTGAACCGGCGGTGACGAACAACGGGATATTGCGGCCGTTCAGCGCAGCTTCGCGCAACACGTCGTAGGCGACGATCGTGCCGAGGCTATGGCTGACCACGACCAGATCGCCGCTGGTCTCCGCGATCGCCTTGCGCAGGACCGTGCGGATGGCGTCGCCGTCGCCGCCGAAGAAGTATGCGTACACGTCCTTGAACGTGACCTTGACCAGGGCCCGGAAGATCGCCACCCGGACCGCTCGGGGCAGCGGCACCACCTCTTCGCCCGGCTCCAGTTCGACCGCCTCCTCGCCCTCGACGATCGCGTCGGCCTGGTAGGCCATCTGCTGAAGCCACGAATCGAGCTCGGCCGATCCCGCGACCCCCTCGGTGCTCTCGACCCCGCCTGCCTCGAGCAAGGCCTCTTCGCGGGCCTCCTGCTGCAGCTCGACCGGGTCGACGCCGGACGGGGCCACGCCCTCCTCGCCCGGGGCGAGCTCGTCGCCCAGCCCCGCGGGCATCTGTTCGATCTCGTCGAACTCGGTGTCCGGCAGCGGCTGCGGGTACCGCACGCTGGCCCAGTAGGCCATCACGGACCGATCGCCCATGTCGCGGTCGAACAGGGCCTGATCCCATACGGCCTTGAGTCGATCTGCCCGAGCCTTGTTGCCGTTGCCGTGTACGTAGATCGCCGTCGCCGCCATCGCTGCCTCCGTCTCGCGCGCCCGGGTTGAAAGAGTCGGAGCACGTCGGGATTGATACCTAAATGGCCGCTGCCAACCCGATCAGGCGGTGATGATCAGCGTCTTGATGACCGGACGGTCAGAGCAGCCCGAGCATCTTCGCCTGTGCGACCGCGTCCTCCCGGCAGCTGACGCCGAGCTTGCGGTAGAGGCTCTTCGTGTAGCCCTTGACGGTGTTCAGCGAGATGAACAGCTCGCCGCCGATCTCGCGCTGGCGTGAGCGGACCCTGCAGCGCCCGCAGGATCGCCAGCTCGCGGTCGGTGAGCTCCTCGACGAGCACCTGCTCGCGCGCGACGGGCGTCCTGCACCACCTGCCGGCCCGACCCGCGCCTCGGCGACCCGCAGCGCCTCGAGCGCCGCGGGCAGGACGGGGCCGTCCGCGGCGACGTCGTGCGCCTCGTTGAGCAGGGCGCGGGCGTCGGCCTTGCGCCCGGCGGCCAGCTCCGCCTGGGCGCCGCGCGGCGAGCGCGGTGACGAGGTGGGAGGGGTGGCCCCACGCGCGGGCCAGCTCGACCGCGCGGGCGAGCACGGCGCGGGCCGTCGCCAGGTCGCCCTCGGCGTGCGCGAGCTGTCCTTCGGCCGTGCGCAGCAGCGTCAACGCCGGCGCGGAGGCGTCGCCCCAGGTCGCGTTCCAGCTCGTCGGCCGCGGGCGCCAGCTCCCGGCACAGCCGCCGGGCCCGCTCGAGCTCGCCGATCCGCACCCAGGCATCGACGAGCGCGCCGGCCGGCCTGCATCCGGTTCACCGGTGAGGTCGACGCCGTCAGCGGGCAGCTCCCACGCCTCGGCCAGCACCGCCGCCGCCTCCGCCGGGCGTCCCGCGCCGAGCAGTACCCGCCCGAGCGCGACCCGGGCCATGGCGTACCCCCGCTCGGCCGGGTCGACCTCCAGCTCGATCGCCCGCCGGGCGTCGGCGAGCGCGCCCTCGACCCCGCCGCGCCACGCCTCGACCGTCGTGGCGCGGATGTACGCGGCGGCGGACCGGGCGTCGTGCCAGCCCTCGAGCGCGGGCACGTCCGCGGTGAGCTGCGGCTCCGCCGCCGTCCAGCCACCCCGCGACCTGGTCGGGCCGACCGCCACCCCAGGTCGCCGCCCAGGCCAGGTCGACGCAGAGCATCGGATCGGCGTGCACCACCGCCGGGATCGATACAGCAGCCGAGCCGGAAGACTTCGCCGCTGGCGCCGGCCGTCGATGAACCAGCGCGATGTTCGCACGAGCAGCTGCGCGCGCGGCGGCGTGGTCGCCGGCCGCGATCAGGTGCCGGATCGCCTCGTCGACCTGGTCGTGCGCGAGGAACCACTCCGCGGCCCTGGTCAGCAGCACCCGGCGCGCCGCCGGGTCCGTGGCGGCGAGCTGGCGCTCGAGGACGTCGCGGAACAGCTGGTGGCAGCGGTACCACTCGCACTGCGGGTCGAGGGCCACGACGAAGACGCCGGCGGCCTCCAGCTCGCCGAGCACGGCGCGCCGACCCGGCCCGGCCGAGCATCGCGTCGCACAGCGGACCGGACATCCGCTCGAGCACCGAGCAGCGCACGAGCAGGTCGTGCTGCTCGGGGGTCAGCCGGGCGAGGACCTCGTCGATGAAGTAGTCGAGCAGGTGCCGGTCGTCGCCGCGCAGCGCCATGGCCCGGACGTCCGGGTCGGGCGCGGCGCGCACGCTGAGCGCGGCCAGCCGCAGCCCGGCCGCCCAGCCCTCGGTGCGCTCGACCAGCCGCCGCATCGCCTCGTCGCGCAGCTCGGGCAGCCCGGCGGCGTTGACCAGGCCGGCCGCCTCGTCCGGCGTGAAGCGCAGGTCGTCGGCGCGCAGCTCGCGGAGCTCCCCCCGCGACGCGCAGCCGGGCCAGCGGCAGCGGCGGGTCGGCTCCGGCCGGAGATCACCAGGTGCAGCGCGGGCGGCAGGTAGGCGAGCAGGAACTCGACCTGCTCGTGGATCCGGCCGTCGGCCAGCAGGTGGTAGTCGTCGAGCACCAGGGCAAGCCGGTCCTCGGTGGTGGCCAGCTCGTTGAGCAGCATCGGCAGCACCACGTCGACCGGGTCCAGGGCGGCCATGCCGCAGCGCGCGCAGCGGCCCTCGGCGATCCCCGGCGCGACGGCGCCCAGCGCGGTGCAGGACGTAGGACCAGAACCGCACCGGCTCGTCGTCGGCCTGGTCGAGCGAGACCCAGGCGATCCGGCGGCGCTCGTGCGGGTCGCGCGCCCACTGGCCGAGCAGCGTCGTCTTGCCCCAGCCGGCGGGCGCGACCACGACGGTCACCCGGGCGGACGCCGGAGTCCCGCAGCCGCTGCACCAGCCGGCGGCCGGCCGACCGCGTGGGCCGGCGTGCGCGGCACGTGCCGCTTCGCGACGAGCAGCGGACCGGCCGACGGGCGTCGGTCGTGGCCGACGGTCCATTGTCGAGATCCCCTCTCGCGGGACGGGCCGGCCCAGCGTGGCACGCGACCACCCGGGGTGGAAGCCGGCGCGGGTGGTCCCGGCCCACCCCGGTCGCCACCCACCATCCCGGTGCACCGCAAGGAGGACATGATCACCGAGATCACCGGGGTCCGATCGCGAGAACGGCACTGAGAGCGGCGTCAGACCGGCACGGTCGTCGCCACGACCCGCGGCGCGGTCCGCGGGACCGTCGAGGACGGCATCCACGTCTTCCGCGGCATCCCCTACGCGGAGCCGCCGGTCGGGCCGCTGCGGTTCCGGCCGCCGCGGCCGCGAGCCCGCTGGGACGGCGTCCGCGACGCGTCCCGGTTCGGCGACCGCCACCTGCAGGACTACGACCCCGTCGAGGCGCGCCTGATGGCCGGGCCCGAGCGCCCGCCCGGCGGCGACGACTGCCTCAACCTCAACGTCTGGACACCCGACCCCGGCGCGACCGGGCTGCCCGTGCTGGTCTGGATCCACGGCGGGAGCCTGAAGTTCGGCACCGGCTCGGACGCGCTCTACGACGGCGCCACGTTCGCCCGCGACGGGATCGTCACCGTCACCTTCAACTACCGGCTGCATCCCGCCGGCTTCCTGTGGGTCGGCGACCGGCCCGGCTCGGGGGCGTTCGGCGCTGCTCGACCAGATCGCGGCCCTCGAGTGGGTGCAGGACAACATCGCCGCGTTCGGCGGCGACCCGGGCCGGGTCACGGTGGCCGGGCGAGTCCGCGGGCGCGCACAGCGTCGGGTCAGCTGCTGGCCGCGCCGCGCGCCCGGGGCCTGTTCCGGCGCGCGATCCTGCAGAGCGGCGCGGCCTCGTTCGAGTGCCGGTCGAGTCAGGCGAGGTGATCGGGCGGGAGGTGCTGCGCCGGCTGGGGATCGACCGCCCCGACGACGACGCGCTCGCGGCGATCGACGAGCGCCGCGCTGCTCGACGCGTCCCGCGACGTCGAGCGGCGGATGTTCGGACGTGCTCGACGCGGCCGGCGTGCGGCCCAACCTGATGGGCCTCGCCACCGGCGTCACCAGCCTGCCCACCTGCGGCGGAGACGTCCTGCCCGGTCCGCGCGCTCGACGCCGTCGCCGACGGCGCGGCCCGCGGCGTCGACCTGCTGATCGGCACCACCCTCGACGAGACGACGCTGTTCCCGCCGGCATTGGCGGAGACGGCGCCGGCCGTCGCCGAGGCGGCGTTCGCCGGCCCGGCCGCGGCCGGCCGAGGTCCTGGCGGCCTACCGGCGCAGCAGCGCCGGGCGGGACCGAGCAGGACGGGCGGACGCGCTTGCTCACCGACACGCTGTTCCGCGTGCCGGCGATCCGCTCGCCGACGCCGCCCGGCGCGCACGCCCGCGTGCTACATGTACCTGCTCACCTGGGCGTCACCGCCGTCCGGGCGGGCGCTCGGCGCGTTCCACGGGCTCGACCTGCCGTTCATGTGGAACACGCTCGATGCCGTCGCGGCCCCGTTCGCGGAGCTGGCCGGGCGGCCGCTCTCGCCCGGCGTTCGACCGAGGCGATGCACGGCGCCTGGGTCGAGTTCGTGCGCAGCGGCGTGCCGCGCCACCCCCGGCTGCCGCGGTGGCCCGGCTACGACCCCACCCGCCGGGCCACGATGCTGCTCGACGAGCCGAGCCGCGTCGTCGACGACCCGCTCGGCGAGGAGCGCCGGCTGTGGGACCGGACGCGTTTCTGACGTCTCGACACATCGAAGGAGAGCAGCGACATGAAGGGTTACGACATCCAGGGCGTGCAGGCGAAGGTCACGATCTGGGGAACCTGCAGCGAGGCCTTCCTGCCCGTACGCGAGGCATTCACCCTGAACCTGGAAACCGGCCAGGACATCGGCGCCTCAGTCGCGATCCTGGTCGACGGCGAACTGGTCGTGGACCTCTGGGGCGGTCATCTCGACGGCACGTTCACCCGTCCGTACGAGCGGCACACGATCGCCCAGGGCTTCTCGTCGGCCAAGACCGTCGCCGCGCTGTGTGCGCTGCTGCTGGCCGACAACGGCGCACTCGACCTGGATGCACCGGTCGCGAAGTACTGGCCGGAGTTCGCCGCCGAAGGCAAGGCGGACATCCTGATCCGGCATGTTCTCGGGCACAC
The DNA here is from genome assembly GCA_963841985.1 of uncultured Actinomycetota bacterium. Classification (GTDB taxonomy): domain Bacteria; phylum Actinomycetota; class Actinomycetes; order Mycobacteriales; family Pseudonocardiaceae; genus Pseudonocardia. Next base: position 17,354 of record CAWJFD010000001.1, on the reverse strand, counting down.
GTCCGCGTTGTGTGGCTGGGATGTCCCGGTCACGATTCGCGACCTCTGTGACTGGGACAAGTCCACGGGGCTCATCGCGCGACAGGTTCCGCTGTGGGAACCCGGCCGGATCAGCGGCTATCACGGATACACGCAGGGCCACATCATCGGCGAGGTGGTGCGCCGGGTGACCGGCACACCGATCGGGCGGTTCCTGGCCGATGAGCTCGCCGCCCCCCTCGGTGTGGGACTCGATTACTATTTCGGCGTGCCCGAGGAGGCCGACAGCCGAGTGTCGCTTCTCATTCAGGGCACGCGGACGGGGCGGCCCAACGGCAACCGCTATCACGATCTCTCGCTGTTCAACCCCGCTGTGACGCCGGCCGACACCTGGCTGGTCGAGTGGCGGCGCGCGGAGCTGCCCGCCATGGGTGGCCACGGCAACGGCCGCGGCCTGGCCACCCTCCAGTCAGTACTGGCCTGCGGGGGCGCCAACGGCGTGCGCCTGATGTCCGACCGGGGGCGCGAGCGTGTGCTCGAGCAGCAATCCGAGGGCGCGGACCTGGTCATGGGTATTCCGTGCCGGTGGGGCATGGGGTATGCGCTGGAGACCTTGCCCTTCCCCGACGTACCCGACGGCGCGCGGGTCGCGTGGTGGGGTGGCGGTGGAGGCTCGCTTCCTTCGTCGACCTCACCGCTCGGATGTCGATCGGCTTCGTACCCAACCGCTGGATCTCAGGACCCTACGAACAGCACCGCAGCGGCAATATCGTGCGGGCGCGTATCAGGCGCTCGCAAACGCCAGGTGACCGCACGCCTCGGCACACCTGCCGGGAGCGCCGCGCGCCACTCGCGAGCGGCGGCGGCGAGCGCGTTCAGCAGCATCGGCAACACCACAACTCGACGTGGCGGCCGCCATCGCGGTCGTCTGGATGCCGTCGCGGCGCTGCGCCGTGCCAGCCGGTCGGTCGAGCGGTGCATCGTCCATGGTGGACCTTCGAGGGACTATTGTCGCTGCACCGTTCTTCACGAGAGCCAGGTCGATGTACGAGCAGCTACTTGCGCAGGTGGCGGACGAGATGCGCCGCTACGGCGGGTCGCTGCAGCCGCCCTGTGACGAACGGAGCCTGGGCATGCTTCGTGGCCGGGTTCGCGACGAGTTGCGGATCGGGATGCCCGCCGAGTTGGAGGCTTCCTGCGCCTGACCGACGGTCTGAACTGGAACGGGCTCTACGTGTACCCGAGTTCCACCGCTGCTCCGGCAGCGCTGCACCGGATGTCGTCCTGACCGGCCTTGTCGAGTCCAACTTCGACCATCGGGAGCTCGGGGGGTTCGACGACATGCTGGTGTTCGGCAACGACAGTCTCGACCTCTTCGCCTGGCGCTGCTCCACCGACGAGCTCCAGATCCTCGATCTCGTGCCGCGCGACGTCATCGACACGGCCGCGTCGTTCGACGCGCTGATGACCGGGGCCTTGCGGCGCTCCCTGACGAGCTGAGCCCCGGTCCGGCGTGGTGCCTGCGGCCGGGCTCCGGGATGGCCGAGCCATCTAAGATCGTCGACGTCGCGTGGGCCGCCGCCCGCGCGAGCTGTTGTGGCCCGCGGCCTGCGGCGTGACGGGAGACTCTGATGGGCTCGTTCGACGTGCTGCTGGACGACGAGCGCACCCAGCTCGACGCGTTCGTCGAGGAGTACCGGAGCGCCCTCGAGGTGACCCTCGACGGCCTCACCGAGGAGCAGGCCCGCCGCCGGCTCGTCTCGTCGGCGACGACGTTGCTCGGGCTGCTCAAGCACGTCACGTGGATGCAGCGGGTGTGGTTCGAGGAGTGCGTCGGCGGCACGTCCCGTCGGGAGCTGGGCCTGGTGCAGAGCCCGGACGAGTCCTTCCGGCTCGCCGACGACGACACCGTCGCCTCCGTCACGGCGGCCCACCGGGAGGCCTGCGCGACGGCCCGGGCGGCGGTCGCCGACCTGCCGCTGGACGCCGTCGTGACCGGCCACCGGGCCGGGCCGCGCACGCTGCGCTGGGTGTACCTGCAGGTCCTGCGCGAGCTGGCCCACCACTGCGGGCACGCCGACATCCTGCGCGAGCAGGTACTTGCCGGCTGAGGTAGGGCTCGGCCCCACCGGATCCGGGGGTTGGCCCAGCGCGAGTGACGGGTTTGCCCCAGTACACGACCCGCCCGGCGTCCGTGTCAGAGCTGTACGGATCTGTCCAACGGAGCGCGTCAACCTCCGTGTCCGTTGGCAATCACCGAACATCATCGGAAGGAGCAGGCACACATGCGCCGATTCCTCACCACGACTGCAGTTGCCGGCATGGCCCTCACCACTACGCTGTTCGGGGCCGCTCCGGACGCCGCGGCCCGGCCGGACCCGGGCGGCGTCAGCAGCTGCCCGAGCGGGTCCCTGGCCACTCTCGGCGACCGAGACCTTCGCCGGCGCGGCCGTGCCCGGCTCGTCGGGCCCGGCGAAATCCAGGTACGAGGCTGGCCGGATCCAAGGCGGTCGGAACACCGGCGACGTGGCGCTGAACGGCGAGCTCGTCGGCCGGGGCTGCTACCAGCGCGCCGGCGGGACGGCCACCATGCAGTTCCGCTGGTCCTCGGTTGGCCGGATCCAGAGCGGGACGTTCGTCTACCAGCTGTTCGACTGCACGACCGGGCGCACCTCGAAGGCGCTGACCCGGCGCCTGGACTACGAGACCGGCACGAGGGGCACGTCCGACGCGGCCGAGGCGACGCTGAAGGTGAACCCCGCGCACAAGTACCGCATGCGGATCAGCGGCGGGGGCAGCTACGAGCGGGGAGCTGACGGATTCAGCGGGGTGGTCGGCTACTGGAGCATCGCTCCCGGCGCCAGCCAGAAGTGGTTCGGCGAGACCACCTGCGCGTAGCCCGGCGCCCAGCCGCCGAGGAGCAGCCGGCCGCATGATCGACCATGTCCTCGATGAGTCTTGCAGTGGTCGTCGGTCTGTAACCCAAAGACCGATCAACCGCACGCGAGGAGAGCGACATGACCGCTACCTACACCTTCGACGTCTTCTCCAGCCTCGACGGCTACGGTGCCGCCAGCGGCGACTGGTCCGGCTACTGGGGTAAGCAGGGTCCCGAGTTGCTCGACCAGCGCCTCGCCCTGTACGGCGCGGAGCAGCGGATGGTTTTCGGGGCCAACACGTTTCGGGCGTTCGTGCGGATGCTGGCCGCCAGCACCGAGGAGTCCGACGTGCGTGACCCATGGGTCACACGGATGACGAACCTGCCGGCGACGGTGGTGTCGTCGACGCTGGAAGGACCCCTCGACTGGCCGAACGCGACCGTCGTGAGCGGTGACGCCGTCGACGTCGTCGCCCGGCTCAAGGAGGAGTCCGAGGTGCCGTTGCGCTCGCACGGCAGCCTGTCGTTGAACCGGGCGCTGATGGCTGCCGGCCTGGTCGACCGCGTACAGGTGACGCTCTTCCTGTCATCACCGGTCAGACCGGGCTGGACCCGATCTTCCAGGGTGCGGCCGACTTCGACCTGGAGCTGGTCGAGAACCGGACGCTCGACGGTCGCATCCAAGAGCTGATCTACCGACCCACCCTCCATTGACCCGGGCAGCGGTGTAGACGCGCACCCCATGTCACCGCGCGCACCCGGTTGACTCGGCGCGCACGACCGGTCGTAAGCGCCATCGCACGAAGCTGCGCGCGGACGGGTTGTCGCCGGCTCGGCCGGACCAGGTGAGGTGGGCACGGAGGGGTGTCGTGGCGCCGGGATCCAGGGCCGGGGATCCGCCAGCCACTCCAGGGCTAGCGCCACTCGGCGGTCAGGATGCTGCCGATGCCCTCGTCGAGGGGCTCGACGGTGACGCCGTCCGGGGTCGTGGCCCACAGATCCCAGTCCTGGCCGTTGTGCCGGGAGAAGGACAGGAACGTCCCGTCGCCCGACCACGCCGGGAACGAATTCTGCAGGCCGTCCTGCGGGACGACCCGGTGCTGACCCGATCCGTCGCTGCGCATCAGCCAGATGTCCTGTCGCACGACGCCGGCGCCGAACTCGCGGCGGGCGAACGCGACGCGGGTTCCGTCGGGGGACCAGGTGGGGTCGAGGTCGTCGTTCTCGCCGGTGGTGAGCTGGTGCGCCGCGGATCCGTCGGCCCGCATCACGTGGATGTGGTTGCGGCCGTCCTGGCCGGGCCGGGTGAACAGGATGCGCGTTCCGTCCGGCGACCACTGCGGGCCGCGGTAGTGCACGCCGGGCAGGCCATCGGTCAGGCGGGTGATCACCGAACCGTCGGTCCGGATGGTCAGGATGTCGGTTCCCAGCTGGTTGCCCTTGAGCTTGGTGTAGACCAGCAGGGTGCCGTCCGGGGAGTAGTGCGGGTCGGCCGGGTGGGCGCCGTCGTCGACGGTGAGCCGGGTCCGGTTCTCGCCGTCGGCGTCCATCACGTAGAGCCCGGGGTCGGCGAAGCCGTCCTGGTCGGCGCCGGCGAAGGCGATCTTCTTCCCGTCCGGTGACCAGGTGGGGTTGCCGTACGCGTGCATGAACTTCGCCACCACTTTGACGTTTCCGCCGGTGGCCGTGGCGGTGCGGATGGAGCGGGTCCCGCTCGCGGTGGTGTGCTCGTAGGCGATGATCCCGTTCTTCACCGGAGTCACCGCACCGGCCGGCGCCCGGCCTGCCTCGATGGTCATGCCGGTCAGCACACCCGACAACCCGGCGGCGGGCATCGGTAGCGGGTACGGACATTCCGCGACGGCATACCCGGCAGGATGGCGAGGTGGCCGGGGAGTCGTCCTACGTGGAGCACGCGCCGAGGCCTGCGCTCGCCGCGTTCGCCTGGTCGGTCTGGATCCAGCAGGTGGGCGACCGGCCGCTGGCGCAGCGGCATGAGCCGCACGGCGGCGCCGAGGTGCGCTGTGTGCTCGGTGCGGCGCCCCGGTTGCTCGGCCCCCTGACCGCGTCGACGTACCAGGAGATCCCGGCGGGCGGCACCGTCGTCGGGGTGCGGCTGCGACCGGGCGTGCTCGGTGGTCTCGTCGGGTTGCCCGCCGACGAGTTGCTCGATCAGGACGTCGCGGGCACCGACATCTGGCGGGATCTCGCCCGCGTGGAGGATCTGCTCGGGGAAGCCGCGACACCGCGGGCCGCGCTGGACGTGCTTCAGTCGTTCGTCGCGCACCGCACCGGCGAACCGGACCCGTTGGTGGACGAGGCTGTCCGGCAGCTCATGCCGTGGCACGGCCGCGGGCCGGCCACCCTGCCCGCGTTGCTGTCGATCTCCGAACGCCAGCTGCGGCGCCGGTGCCGAGCGGCGGTCGGCGTCGGCCCGAAGGAGCTGCACCGCATCCTGCGCCTGCAGGGCTTCGTCGCCCGCGTCCGGGCGTCGATCGACCGGCCGGACGATCCGGACGTCGCTCTCGCCCGTTGGGCCGTCGAGGCCGGCTACCACGACCAGGCCCACCTCAGCCGCGAGTGCCGCCGGCTCCTCGGCGTGACGCCCGGCGAGTACTTGGCCCAGTCGCGCGCCACGTGCACCTGCGGGCACGACCACGCCGCGTCCTACGTCCCGATGCTGGGACCCGGGAATGGCCGTTTCGTACAAGAGCGGCGGCCGGTCCCGGCCTAGCGTCGCGATCATGGCACGCGCGATTCTCGTCACCGGCGGTCTGGGTTCGATCGGGTCGCACACCGCGCGGGCGCTGCTCGATCTGGGCGAGTCCGTCGTGCTGACCGCGCACCGGTCCACCCGGCTGCCGGAGTACCTCGCCGGCGAGCCGGACGGCCGGGTCGTCGTCGAGCCGCTGGACACCACGGACGAGGCGAGCTTCCTCGACATCGGGAAGCGGCACGAGATCACCGGCATCGTGCACCTCGCGGCGGCCCGCTACGACCTGCCCGATCCGGTCGAGTACCTGCGCGCCGACACCGCCGGCCTGCTCAACGCGCTCAAGGCGGCGACGGTGTGGGGCGTGCGGCGGTTCTCCGTCGCCAGCAGCATCGGGGTGTACGCCGGGGTGGACGAGCGGCCGTGGCGCGAGGACGCCCCGCTGCCGGTGCTGGCCGCACACCAGATCCCGGTGTTCAAGAAGACCGCGGAGCTGTTCGCCGCGCTGGCCGGCGACACGGGCGGATTCGACACGGTGAGCCTGCGGATCGGCACCATCTGGGGGCCGCTCGGGCCGCCCGACAACCCGTTCTTCGCGCTGCCCCGCCTGCTCAGCGCGGCGGTCCGGGGCGAGGACCCGGATCTCACCCCGCCTCGCCCGGCCGCGTACGCCGAGGACGCCACGGACCTCTGCTACGTGAAGGACTGCGGCCGGGCCATCGCCCTGCTCATGCTCGCGGAGCGGCTGAACCACCGCGTCTACAACGTCTCCAGTGGACGGCTGGTGCGCTACGACGAGGTCGTCGCCGCGATCAACGCCCTCGTCCCGGGAGCGGACATCACCCTCCCGGAGGGTCGCAACCCCGACCGGCCCCCGGACAACTACCTCGACATCACCCGGCTGCGGGCGGACGCCGGCTTCCGGCCGGAGTACGACGTCGAGCGCACCGTGTCGGACTACGCTGGCTGGCTGCGAGAACATGATCGCTAGCCGGTTCGGAACCGAGGAGCAGAACATGGCGAGGGTCGTCATGCAGGCGGTCGTGTCGGTGGACGGCTACATCGCCTACCCCGACGACACGGTCGGGCCGCTGTTCGACTGGTACTTCAACGGCGACACCGAGTTGTCCGCCCGGCCGAGCGGCTGGACCTTTCCCGTCTCGCGGGCGTCCTCCGACTACGTCCAACCCTTCTGGGACGCCATCAAGGTCACGGTGATCGGCCGCCACCTGTTCGACACGACGAACGGCTGGGACGGCAAGCCGGCCGCCGGGGACGAGCTGGTCGTCGTCACCCACCGGCCGTTGCCGGACGAGTGGCTCGCCGACCACCCGGACGCACCGTTCCACACCGCCGACTCGGTCGAGGCGGGCATCGCGCTCGCCAAGGACCTCGCGGGCGACGGTCTCGTCGCCGTGACCGCCGGCGACCTCGGCGGGCAGGCGTTCTCGGCCGGGCTGGTCGACGAGGTCGCGATGGACGTCGTCCCGGTGGTTCTGGGCGAAGGGGTGCGCTTCTTCGGCAGCCACGCCGGCACGGTGCTCCTCGACGATCCCGACCAGCGTGATCCAGGGCGATCGCGTGCTGCACCTGCACTACACGGTCAGGCGCTGACCGCCTCGCGCTGACCACGGTCACCCGAGCGGGCCCGGGACAGCTCACCCGGCGCGGACGGCGGAAGGGCCGGCGTGGCACCCGGACCACCCCGGGTGGAAAACCGGGTGGGTGGTGTGCCGGCACCCGCTGTGCCTCCACCCTCACCGTGCCGAGAGGAGGAGACATGATCACCGAAATCGGGCTCGGCCGGCCGAGCGCCCGCATCTCGCCCACGAACAATCGTCCTCACCGGAGGTGCGTTGTGACGATCGTCGCCACCACGAGCGGAAAGGTCAGCGGCACGGTCGAGGACGGCGTGCACGTCTTCCGCGGCATCCCCTACGCCGAGCCGCCCGTCGGGCCGCTGCGCTTCCGGCCGCCGCGGCCCCGGGCGCCGTGGGACGGCGTGCTGGACGCCACCCGCTTCGGCCACCGCCATCTGCAGGACTACAACCCCATCGAGGCGCTGCTCGTGACCGCTGAGCGCCGCCCGCCGGTCGGCGAGGACTGCCTCAACCTCAACGTCTGGACGCCCGACCCGAGCGCCGGCGGGATGCCCGTGCTGGTCTGGATCCACGGTGGCGGCCTGAAGTTCGGCACCGGCTCCGACCTGATCTACGACGGCGCCACCTTCGCCCGCGACGGGATCGTCACGGTGACCTTCAACTACCGGCTGCACCCCGCCGGCTACCTCTGGGTCGGCGACCGCCCCGGCTCGGGCGCCTTCGGGCTGCTCGACCAGATCGCGGTACTGGAGTGGGTGCGCGACAACATCGCCGCGTTCGGCGGCGACCCGGACCGCGTCACCGTGGCGGGCGAGTCCGCGGGCGCGCACAGCGATCGGGTCGCTGCTGGCCGCCCCGCGCGCCCGGGGGCTCTTCCGGCGGGCGATCCTGCAGAGCGGCGCGGCCGCGTTCGAGCTGCCCGTCCGGATCAGCGAGGTGGTCGGCCGGGAGGTGCTGCGCCGGGCCGGCGTCCGGAGTCCCGACGACGATGCGCTCGCCGCGCTCGACAGCCACGCCCTGCTGGCGGCTTCCCGCGAGGTCGAGCGAGAGCTGAGCGAGATACTCGCCGCCGCCGGCGAACGACCGCAGCTGATGGGCGTCGTGACCGGCCCCGGCGTGCACAGCATGCCCACCGTCGGTGGCGACGTGCTGCCCGAGCCGGCCCTGGACGCGATCGCCGCCGGCGCGGCCCGCGGGGTGGACCTGCTGATCGGGACGAACCTCGACGAGGTGACGGTGTTCACGCCCGCATGGGCCGACGTCGCCCCCGCGGTGGCCGACGCGGCCTTCGCCACGACCGACCGCGCCCCGGCCGACGTCCTGGCGGCCTACCGGCGCGGTGCACCGGGCGGGACGGAGCTCGACGGGCGGCAACGGTTCCTCACCGATGCGCTGTTCCGGATCTGCGCGATCCAGCTGGCCGAGGCCGCCTGCCCGCACGCCGCCGTCTACTCCTACCTGCTCACCTGGGGCTCACCGCCGTCCGGCGCCGCCCTGGGCGCCTTCCACGGTCTCGAGCTGCCGTTCATGTGGAACCGGCTCGACGCGGCGGAGCAGCTCGCGAAGCTCGTCGGCCGGCCGCTGTCGGCTCGGTTCGCCGAGGCCGTGCACGGCGCGTGGGCCGAGTTCGTCCGCACCGGCGTGCCACGCCACCCGCACCTGCCCGACTGGCCCGGGTACGACCCCGGCCGCCGCGCGACGCTGCTGCTCGACGAGCCGAGCCGCGTCGTCGACGACCCGCTCGGCGAGGAACGCCGCCTCTGGGACGGCGTCCGCTTCTGAATCACGCACCGGCAGCACGCGAGCCTCGTGCGCGCCCAACGGAGGAGCCCATGTCCGAAGTGCTCGAGTCCCTGGCCGCCTGGGCCTGGGAGCGCCACCACAACGTCCTCAGCTGGTACATCCGTCCGTTGTTCCTGCTCCCGTACTGCTGGTTCGCCTACCGGCGCAGCGTCGCCGGCATGGTGCTCACGCTGCTCGCCCTGGTGACGAGCATGGCGTGGTTCCCGGCACCCGCGGTAGCAGATCCGGCGGTCGTGCAGATGCTCGCGGTCGAGCGCGACTACCTGCTCGGCGCGTGGACGCCGGCGAAGATCGCCGCCGCGGTCGTGGTCCCGCTGACGTTCATCGCCCTCGCCGTCGCGCTGTGGCGGCGCTCGCTGGGCTGGGGACTGGTCGTCGTCAACGGCGCGGTCGCGTTCAAGACAGGGTGGACGTTCGTCGTCGACGACGGCGTTGAAGGGGCGCTCGCGCACCTGCCGGCCGCCGTTGTCGGTCTGGCCGTCGTGGACGTCGTGCTGATCTGGTGGTGGCGCCGCCGGAACCACGGTCTCGGCCCGGCGGTGGCGGCGCGGACATCCGACCGCGAGGGCCACCCCCACGGCGAGGAGAGCCGGCTGCGCGACGGCACTCGGCTCTGAAGCGGTCAGCGAACCTCCTGGCAGGAGAACCCGATGCTCGCCCGTTCCCGCTCGTTCGTCCGCCGCCACCCGCTTGCGGTGTTCGTGACGCTCGCCTACGGCCTGTCCTGGCTGCCGTGGCTGTGGTCGCCCGGCGGGCTGCTGCCCGCGGGACCCTTCCTCGCGGCGCTGCTGGTGTTCGCGCTCGTGGGCGGCCGGCCCGCGGTCACGGCCTGGCTGCGCAAGATCGCCCACTGGCGGGTCGGTGCGCGGTGGTACGCGCTGGTGCTGCTCGGCCCGCCCGCGCTGACGTTCGCCGCCGTCGGGCTCACCGTCGCCACCGGCGCGACACCGCTGCCGGGCAGCACGACACCGGGCGTGGCGGCTCTGGCCGGCCAGTTCGTCGTCGTGCTCGCCTGGGTCGGCCTCGGCGAGGAGCCGGCCTGGCGGGGCTGCGCGCTGCCGATGCTGCTGCCGGGACGCAGCGCGGTGGGCGCGGCGCTGCTCGTCGGCCTGATCCACGCCGGTCTGGCACCTGCCGCTGTTCGGCGCCGAGTACGACCTCGCCAACGGCGTCCCCTGGGCGCTCAGCGTCCTGTGCCTATCGATCGTCACCGTGTGGATGTGGCTGCACACGGGCGGGAGCCTGCTGCTGCCGATGCTGCTGCACGCCGCCACCAACACCGTGACGTTCGCCTGGGGCTGGTTCGCGGGCGCGGACCAGCTGCGGCTGTGGTGGATCTGGACCGCGCTCTGGGTGGCGGCCGCTGTCGTGGTCGTCTCGGTCACCGGGCCCGAGCTGACCCGCCACGCCACCCCGACCCGCCATCACGTCACCAGAGGTCCATAGAGCCCGCTCCGCGCCGTCGGCGGCGAGGATCTCGTCAAGGTTTACGTTGCCCTGATAGCAGGTGGCCGACGAGGTCGCGACGACTGCGTACGCCGACCTTGTCGAACACGGACTTGAGGTGGTCCTGCACCGTGTGCGTGGAGATGTGCAGCGAATTCGAGATCGCCTTGGTCGAGTCGCCGCGCAGCACCAGCCGGGCGACGTCCAGCTCCCGTGTCGTGAGTCCGTAGGCCGCCAGCAGCACCCCGAGCGTCGACTGCGGTTCGGCGGGCTCGACGACCACGGCGATCCGCGACTCCGATGCCGACACCAGCCGCGATGCGTGCAGGGTGAGCCAGCCGCCGGTGGTGGCGGGCACCCGGACGCTGGGCGGGAGGTCGGACGTGCCGAGCGCGCCTGCCACCGTGTAGACGCTGACCGGGAGCGGCAGCCGAGTCGAGCCGTGCCCGATCAGCGGAAGCAGCTCGTCGGCCTCCGGGGTGGTGGCCACGAGCTCCATCGCCTCGTCCAACAGCACGACGCCGGGGCGCAGCGGGACGTCCTGGAGGGTCCGGTGCAGGAGGACGGCCTGGCGCAGCGCGTGCGCGATGTGCGGGGCGAGGCGGCGCAGCAGGTCGGCGTCGGTGTCGGTGAAGCCGAGCCGCCGTCCAGGCGGTGCAGACACATGTAGCCCCAGCAGTGGCCGCCGACGACGAGGGCGGCGCGCAGCTCGTCGCCGAGCCCGTTGGGGCGCATGATGTCGCGGTAGCGTGGGCTGGCTGTCCACTCGCTGCGGGTGGCGGTGTCCAGCGAACGGACGTGCCCGGGCGTCCGCACGAGTTCGTTGAACACGTTGACGTCGCGCCCGGTGAGCTCGTTGTCGAGGAACAGCGGCGCCATGGCGATCAATGGGTCCTCGCTCACCGCGCCAGTGATGAGAAGCGACTCGGGGTCGGCGGTCGCGAAGTACGCGGCGTCGATCGTGATGGCCGTGCGCAAGGTGCTGAGTACCTGCCGCTGCAGCTCGGTGATGTCCAGGCCGCTACGGCAGACGCGCAGCATCGCGCGTTCTGCGCTCGCCGCGTCGGCCATGGCAGCCAGTCTCGCCGGATGGATGGGTGCGGGGAACCCCACATTGTTGGGATGGTCCGCGGGCCCGCGCGGCGCGAACCTCGTCGGCATGACCACTGACCAGCTCACCCGCAACAAGCACCTCGTCGAGAGCCTCATCCAGGAGCTCTTCACCAAGGGCGACCTCACGGCCGTCGACCGCTACCTCGCCGACGACTTCATCAACCACGACCCGCCGTTCCCCGGCGCGCCCGACGGCGCGGAGGGCCTGCGCCAGGCCGCGGAGGTCATCCGGGCCGCGGTACCCGACTGGCGCAGCGAGGCCGACCACTACATCGCCGAGGGCGACCTCGTCGTCGAGCACTTCCACGCCTACGGCACCCGCATCGGCGAGCTGTTCGGCGCTCCCCCCGATGGCAGGATGCTCGTCCTGCGCGGGATCCACATCTTCCGCATCGCGGGCGACAAGATCGTCGAACGGTGGGGGCCCGCCGCCGCCTGGAGCACCGAGGGCGAAGCCGAGCCAGGGGTTCGGCGGCCCGGCCCTCGCCGAACAGCCCCCGGCGAACCCACCGACCGCGACGGCGGGCCCTTAGGCAAATGGAGCAAGCGATCTGACCTCAGGTGGGCCGTGCGGGCCGCACGCGATGGGGTGTCAGGCCTGCATGATGCTGACCGCCCGGGTGTTCAGGTAGCACTCGAGCGCTTCGGGGCCGCCTTCGGTGCCGTAGCCGGAGTCCTTCACACCGCCGAAGGGCATTTCCGCCGAGGGCATGGCGGGCATGTTGACCCACAGCATGCCGACCTCGACGCGTCGGGTGAGTTGGTCGGCCGTGGCGAGTGAGCGGGTGAAGGCGTAACCGGCCAATCCGAAGGACAGCCGGTTGGCTTCCGTGATCGCGTCGTCGAGCTGGTCGTATTCGCGGATTCCGACTACCGGGCCGAAGGGCTCCTCGTTGAACAGCCGGGCGTCTGCGGGCACGTTCTCGTAGACGGTCGGGGCCCAGAAGTTGCCGGTGTCGCTCAGCCTGCGGCCGCCTGCCAACACGGTGGCGCCACGCTGGATGGCGTCGTCGCCGAGCACCTGCATGGCGTCGAGGCGTCGAGTGTTGGCGAGCGGGCCCATCTGGGTTCCGTCGGCCAGCCCGTCGCCGACGGTCAGGCCGTCGGCGACCTTGGCCAGGGCCGCTCCGAAGTCTTTGGCGACGGACCGGTGGACGAGGAATCGGGTGGGGGAGATGCACACTTGGCCTGCGTTGCGGAACTTGGCCGCGCCGAGGGTCTTGACGGCCAGTTCGAGGTCGGCGTCTTCGCACACGATGACCGGTGCGTGCCCGCCGAGCTCCATCGACACCCGCTTCATGTGCTGGCCCGCCAGCGCGGCCAGCTGCTTCCCGACCGGCGTCGAGCCGGTGAAGGTGATCTTGCGGATCGTCGGGTGCGGGATGAGGTGGCCCGAGATCTCGGCCGGGTCGCCGTAGACCAGCGCGAGGACGCCTGCGGGTAACCCTGCGTCCTGGAAGGCGCGGATGAACGCGGCGGGGGCGGCCGGGGTCTCCTCGGGGGCCTTGACGATCATCGAGCACCCGGCGGCCAGCCCCGGCGCGACTTTGCGGACGACCTGGTTGATCGGGAAGTTCCAGGGGGCGAACGCGGCCACGGGTCCTACGGGATCCTTGATGACCATCTGGCGTATCGCGAGGTTCGAGCGGTGGGGGACCAGGCGCCCGTAGATCCGCAATCCCTCGTCGGCGAACCAGTCGACGATGTCGGCGGCCGCCGCGGTCTCGCCGCGGGCCTCGGCGAGCGGCTTGCCTTGTTCGAGGGTGATGAGGCGGGCGATCTCGTCGAGCCGCTCGCGGATCAGCTGGGCCGCGCGCCGCATGATCGTGCCGCGCTTGGCGGGGGTGTAGTCGCGCCAGATCTCGAACCCGCGCTGGGCCGCGGCGAGCGCGCGGTCGAGGTCGTGGCGCGAGGCGTGGGCCACCGAACCGATCACCTGCCCGGTCGCCGGGTTGTGGACCGGGATCGTGCGCTCGTCGGCTGCGTCGACCCAGTCGTCGTCGATGAAGAGCGAAGTGTTCGGGTAGGTCATGGGTCCGTTCCGTTGTCCGTGGAGGGTCAAGGGATGGTGCTCGTTGCGGCACGGAGGCGGCGACCTGTGGTGTACGCCGCCTTCGCCGTCACCTCGACCAGGCTGCCGGTCGTCGAAGCGGTCGCGCAAGAGCGACAGCGCGCGATCACAGCAGGTTCGCAGCGTGGCCGGCGGTCAGCCCCGCGCGTTCGGTGGCCGAGGGGATGCACCGCGGTGCAGACGCGCCGCTGACCTGCTCTTGCCCTGCTGGGCCATTGTTGGCGGCCGCGGGTCGGGTTAGCCTCGGTGCAGATGGTGCCGGCGACAGCGGAAGTCGATCCGGGGAGGGCCTCCATGACTGGTGTGCGCGACGAGATTGCGTTGGCCAAGGATCTGGTCGACACGGTTGCACGGGTGCTCGGCTCGCAACCGGGCTGCCGGGTCACCCACGAGGACGGGATCCTCCTCACCGGCACCTTCACGGCTACCCCGCAGGCCCGTGAGCTGACACGCGCCGCCCACATGCAGGGCGACCCGGTGCGCGTCACGGTTCGGTTCTCCAACGGCTTTCCGACCCGCACCTGCCCGATGCCGCCGAGGACAACCCGCGGGGAATGGCCGTGAAGTTCTACCTACCCGACGGTTCGACCACCGACCTGGTGTGCCAGTCGTGGCCGGTCTTCCCGGCCGGGACGCCGGAGGGCTTCCTCGGGCTGATCGCGGCTCAGGGCGAGGGCCCGGAGGCGACGGAGAAGTTCCTTGCGGAGAACCCGGACATCGGCGCGGCCGGCGCGAGGATCGCGGCCGAGTCCGGCCAGCCGCCGCTGTCCTGGGCGACGATGGCGTTCCACTCGATGAACGCGTACCGGCTGGTCAACGCCGATGGCGCGGGCCAGTACGTGCGATTCACGCTCTCCCCGGAAAGAGGGGAGCACAGTCTGCCGGTCGAGCAGCGGGCAACGGCGGACCCCCACTACTTGATGAAGGGGGTCTTCGATGAGCTGCCGATCCGCTATCGGTTGATGGCCCAGCTCGCGCACGACGACGACCAGACCACCGACTCCAGCAAGGGCTGGCCCGCTGATCGTGAATGGGCGGACCTGGGTGTCGTCGAGATGACCGGCCCGGACACCGAGCGCGAGCGCGACGGCGACATCCTGGTCAACGATCCGATGCGGGTGACCGACGGGATCGAGCCGTCGGACGACCCGATCCTGCACATTCGTACCTACGTCTACGGTGAGTCGGTGCGCCGCCGTACCGGCGTGGAGCGACCCGCGACCTTGTGACGGCATCCGAAGTCCGGCGTTCGGGGCCACTTCGGCCAGGCATCGTCAGCCCGGCCTCCGTCGGTCCTACGATCACTGCCGCCGCCCCCTTTCTTGACTGTCATTTGGGGCCGCTCCAAGGTTGTGGGGGCATCACCGTGGATGACGAGAGGTACCGACCATGAGCAAGTTCGACCTGTCGGGCCGGAGTGCCCTCGTCACGGGCGGTGCCCGTGGCCTCGGTGCCGGAATGGCGGCTGCGCTGACCGAGGCCGGGGCGCGGGTGATGATCGCCGACGTGCTCAAGGACGTCGGCGAGCAGACCGCGGCCGGGCTGCCCGGCGGCGGCTTCGTCGAGCTCGACGTGACCGGCGACGCCGCGTGGGAGGCGGCGATCGCGCACACCGTGGCCGAGCTCGGCGGTTTCGACGTCCTGGTCAACAACGCCGGGATCGAGGTCACCGCGCTGGTCACCGAGATCGACGCCGACGAGCTGCGCGCGGATGCTCGAGGTCAACGTGCTGGGCACCGCTGCTCGGCCTCAAGCACGGCCTGCGCGCGATGCGCCCCGGCGGCGCGGCGGGCAGCGGCGGGGCCATCGTCAATGTGGCGTCGGTGGCCGCGACCATCGCGTTCCCGGGCATCGCCGGCTACTCGGCCACCAAGTCCGCGGTCGACCGGCTGACCCGGATCGCGGCCATGGAGTCCGGCAAGCTCGGCTACGGGGTGCGGGTCAACTGCGTCTACCCCGGGCCTGGTGCCGACGGCGATGGGCATCAAGCTGGCCGCGGACATGGTCGCGGCTCGGGCTGTCCGGCAGCGTCGGACGAGGCCGTCGCGGGGGTCGTCGGGCGACGCCGTCGGGCCGGCTCGGCGAGGTGGCCGACATGGCCGACGCGGTGGCCTTCCTGGCCTCCGACGCGGCTCGGTTCATCAACGGCGCGGCCTGCCGGTCGACGGCGGCATGGGGATGTGAGAGCGTCGCACCGATGCGGCTCGTCGAGTACCTGGACAAGGGGGCCTCGCTCGGGCCGGACCGGCCCTGCCTGGTCGCGGCTCGACGGCGTCTCGCTCTACGCCGACGTGCAGGGGCTGACCCACGCGTCGCGGCGGCGCTGGCCCGCTCCGGGGTCGCGCCCGGCGACAAGGTGGCCATCCTGTCCGGCAACGACCCGTCGCGTTCTCCTGCGTGTTCGGCATCTCCCGGGCCGGCGCGGTCTGGTGCCGATCAACCCGCGGAACGAGGCGGCCGAGAACCGCGAGCTGCTGGAGCTGTTCGACTGCGTCGCGCTGATCGTGCAGGCCCGTTCGCGCTTCGCGGCGATCGGCGACCGGCCCGGGCTGCCGACGGTCGTCTGCCTGGACGAGCTGGACGGCGGGCTCGGCGAGGTCGCCGGCTTCGAGACGGGTCGACGCCCGGCCGGGACGACATCGCGATGATCGTCGGCACCGGTGGCACCACGGGCCGGCCGAAGGGCGTGCTGCTGACCGGGCACAACCTGGAGACGCATGACGGCGCTGACGCTCATGGGCTACCCGTTCCGACGCCTCCCGTCCGGGGCCGCCCGGTGTACCTCGCGCTGGCCCCGCTGACCCACGCCGCCGGCGTGCTGTGCTTCCCGATCATGGCCCTCGGCGGCCAGATCGTGATCATGGCGACGCCCGACCTCGGCGCGGTTCCTGGAGCTGGTCGAGCGCCAGCGGGTGACGCACACGTTCCTGCCCGCCGACGCTGATCTACATGCTGCTCGGGCACGAGCGGCTCGCGGCCACCGACTTCTCGTCGCTGCAGTGCTTCTGGTACGGCGCGGCGCCGATGTCGGTGACCCGGCTGGAGGAGGCGATCGGCGCGTTCGGGCCGGTGATGGCGCAGCTGTTCGGGCAGACCGAGGCGCCGATGATGGTCTCGATGCTGCCGCCGGCCGAGCACTTCCGGGCCGACGGCTCGCTGGCCACCGAGCGGCTGGCCTCGGCCGGCCGGCCGTCGCCGCTGACCACCGTCGCGATCATGGACCGGGCGGCGCGGCTGCTGCCGCCGGGGAGCGCGGCGAGATCGTGGTGCGCGGCCCGCTGGTGATGGCCGGCTACTACAAGAACCCGGAGGCCACCGCGGAGGCGTCGGCGGACGGCTGGCACCACACCGGCGACATCGGCTACCTCGACGAGGACAACTACCTGTTCATCGTGGACCGGGCCAAGGACATGATCATCACCGGCGGGTTCAACGTGTACTCGGTGGAGGTGGAGAACGCGCTGCTGGCCCACCCGGCGGTGCGCGACGCCGCGGTGATCGGGCTGCCGGACGACAAGTGGGGCGAGCGGGTCACCGCCGTCGTCCAGCCCCAGCCCGGCGCGGAGCCGTCGACGCGCGCGAGCTGTCGCGTTCGTCAAGGCGCGGATCGGCGGGGTGAAGGCGCCCAAGCAGGTCGAGGTGTGGGACGACCTGCCCCGCTCCAAGGTCGGCAAGGTGCTCAAGTCCACGATCCGGGAGCGCCTGCTGCGCGGGTAGCCGTCCCTGCTGCTGCGGGAGCAGGGAGTCGTA